>NZ_LLYA01000200.1 GCF_001440415.1 Bradyrhizobium retamae | reverse complement strand
CCTTCAGAACTCGCTTCGCTTGATCCCAAGTCCATTACTGGGACAGGCTCCTAGATCGCGATGACAATTCTCCGAACTGTCATCGCGATCCAGCTTTTTGTTTGAGCATGATCTCTTCGGAAAACCGGCACCCACTTTTCCGGATCATGCTCTAGTTCGTGATCTTGTAGCCCGTCTCTTTCACGATCGGCTGCCAGAAGGCGTTATTGGCAGCGAGCTCCTTCGTCAGGCCTTCGGGCGTCGAGCCGACGGGGATCAGGCCGATCGCTGCGAGCTTTTCCTTGACCTCCGGCTTGGCGAGCGCGGTAGCGACTGCCTCGCTCAGCTTTTTCGCAAGATCCGGCGAGGCGCCTGCCGGCAGCCACATGCCGTACCAGGCGTCCGCCACCAGATCGACGCCGCTCTCTCTGAGAGTCGGCGCATCGGGAAGGAACGGCGAGCGCTGCGCGCTGCCGACCGCGAGAATCCGGACGTTGCCCGCGCGATGCTGCGGGATGGCATCGGTCAACGTGGAAATCGCGAACGGCATGTGGCCGCCGACGAGGTCGTTGATGATCGGCGCGCTGCCGCGATAGGCCACGCGCGTCAGCTTGACGCCCAGCGCCTGCTCGAGCCGCGAGCCGGTAAAATGCGGAATGGTACCGTTGCTCGGCACGCCGAACGTGGCCTGATCCGGATTGGCTTTCAGCCAGGCAACGAACTGCTTGAAGTCCTTGACCTCGGCCGGGACGGCCTTGCCGACGAAGACGCAGAATTCGAACCGCACGAGTTGGCTGACCGGAACGAAATCCTTCGCCGCGTCGAAGCTCGGCGTGGTCTCGACCATCGGCAGCAAATACATCGTCGGTCCCGTAGTCACCAGGATGGTCGTGCCGTCGGGATTGGCGCCCTTCACCGCCTTGATGCCGATCAGCCCGTCGCCACCGGTGCGGTTCTCGACGATCATGTTGCGATCAAGCAAGGGAGCGACGTGCTGCGCCAGCAGCCGGCAAAGTGCATCCCCGCCACCGCCGGCCGCAAACGGGAAGATGATCTTGGTCAGCGGCCCGGCCTGCGCGAATGCCTTGCCCGTTATCGTCGCCAGCGAACACGCGGCGCTTCCGGCCAGAAAATCTCGGCGCTTCATTCTATTTCCTCCAAACACTTTATAATTGTTCACCGGATAGTTGTTCACCGGCCCCTAACGCTGAGACGATGCCGCGTCAGGCCAGCACTGTCTCGACCACCGTCATAATCCCGATCGCGACGGTGGCAAGGCCGACTGCCCCTTGCAAGCTGCGATTGGCCCAGGTGAGCCAGCGCGCGGAGACCGCAAGCGGCACCGCGATCGCCGTCGACAGCGCGCCCATGCCGATCATCGAGCCGACGCCGAACAATGCGATATAGCCGAGCCCGACGGCAGGGCTGGAGGCCTGCGTGACCGCGAGCACCAGAAGTGCGGCCGAGCCCGCCATGCCGTGCATCAGGCCGACCAGCAGGGTCCGCCAGCGGAAGCCATGTTCGTGGATGTGAGCGGCGCGGGCGTGCGGCGTGATTTCGCCGGCATGGCTATGGGCATGGAAATGCACCGTGCCGTCGCCATGACCGTGTTGATGAAAATGCACCCGGTCGCGCCACAGCCGCCACAGCACATGCGCCCCGAGACCGACCAGCATCAGGCCGACGGCGGTCTCGAGCGGCCGGGCAATGCCGTCCGGGATCGCGCGGCCGAGCAGAATGGCGGCGCCGGCAAAGGCGAACAAGGTAAGCGTATGGCCGAGCCCCCAGGTCAGCCCGTGCTTGACGATATCGGCCACACGGCTTCGGCGCGCGGCGATGCTGGAGACGGCGGCGATATGATCGGCCTCGAGCGCATGCTGCATGCCCAGCAAAAACCCCAGCCCCAGAATTCCGAACATACGCCCCCTGCTCTCTGTATTAATTCATCAAATACCAGTTGGAAGACTTTGTCAGGTCAAGACTTCATCGAACAGGCTGATCATCGAGGCCCAGGAGCGGCGGTCGGCCTGTTCGTTGTAGAGCGCGGCGCGCATGATCGAGCCATCGGCGGCGGGATTGGTGAAACCGTGCAGCGCGTTGCCGTAGGATCGGCCGGCGAATCCTATGCTCGCCGTAACGGCTTTGTCTGCACTCCCGGCACCTGGTTCCGCGGCGAGGACGGCCGCACGCATCTCTGCCAGTGAGCACGCGGAACTGAGCGCGAAAGGAGGCCAGAAGGCCGACTTTTTCATATTCCGGATGCGCGAAGCGGGTTTGAGGTTCTGGCCCTTTGCGACCAAGTCTGGTATTCGAGCCGCCGAAGATCGGCCCCACGCGGCGGGTATTTTCGCCGCGCACCGATCGCTTCGATTCGCCGGTTTAGCTCAGCGGTAGAGCAGCGGTTTTGTAAACCGAAGGTCGGGAGTTCAATCCTCTCAACCGGCACCACGTAACTGTTGGTTTTATTGATGTTTTTGCCATCGCGGCAGGTCGGCAAAGTCGGCAGAGTCGGCGAACAGAAGCGGTTTTGCCAGCCCCAAAAACAGGATCAGTTGTTCACGGGCCGTTCCGGTTGAAGCAAGGCGATATTGTACTTGCCGAGCGGAGATGACCTATGATTGTGACGCGGGGCGATCGAGCCCTTAAAGGGTGCTCCTCCATGCAAAGAGTTGATGGCTACTATCTCTACACGGTCGGATCACAAATCCACCCGCTAGGAGAACTGCGCGGACGCCCGCCTTGGGCGTCTAACCCTGATAAAGCCACTACGGTCGCAGAAGCTCACTTCCCTGTCGTAATCGCCCTTGGCGCATTAGAGCCGCTTCTGTCACGCAGCATTTTCCGCATTCGGACCTCTTATGTGGCCGGGCAGAAATTGTTGGATTCCATCCGTGAGCTCAAACTAAAAATAGAGAGCGCGACCGACCAGAATGCTGAATTGGACTGGGTCGATGTTTATCAGGTCACCAATAATCTCACGACATTCGAATCGATTTTGCAGGCAGAGCTTTCCTTAATGCCCATCTATATGGTCATGCCGAAGGCCGGCTATGAAATTACCGCTCTCGTTGAGAGTGGGACCGTGTGTTTTCCCTCCGACATACGCTTGAAAGTGCCTGAAGCTGAGTATGACCTAAACCAGGCGACGCGCTGCATAGCGTTTGAACTGCATACGGCAGCGGGTTTTCATCTGCACCGGGCAAACGAGGCGGTCCTGCGACGATATTGGGATCTAGTTTCAAATGGAGCGGATAGGCCGCAACGCGGGAATATTGGTGACTATCTAAACGAAATGAAGCAAAAGAACTTCGGTGACGAAATCGTGCGCGGCGCAATTGATCACTTAGTGAAGTTTCATCGCAACCCTCTGATCCACCCCGAGCAAAATCTTGAAACAGCAGATGAAGCAATCGCGCTGATGAATAGCGTTCACAACGCCATTGTTCAAATGTTGAAGGCAATCCCGATGGACCTTAGCGCGTTTGGCGACCCCGTCGGGTCAATTCCGACTAATCCTCAGGCCGGCCCTTCAGTATAATATCGCCTAAAGCAAAGCCTGTCCCACTACTGCTTTGGCAATGTGCAATCTGTATTCAATCACCACGAACCAGGAAGCAATCCGGGCGCTGTTCCGGGTGATGAACCGCTATGTCGGCAACCTGGCACCCATGCCCGGCGTGTTTCCGGATTATCCCGCCCCCGTCATTCGCAACGCCGGCGCCGAGCGCGAGCTTGTTCTGATGCGGTGGGGCATGCCGCCACCGTTGCGGACCGGCGGGCCGCCGGTGACCAACATCCGCAATACCTCTTCGCCGCACTGGCGCGGCTGGTTGAAACCGGAGACCCGCTGCCTGGTGCCGTTCAACAGCTTCGCCGAATACGCGCCAGAGCCGAATCCGGAGACCAACAAGAAGGACGTCGTCTGGTTCGCGATTAACGACGATCGGCCGCTGACCTGCTTTGCCGGCATTTGGACCGAGTTCAAAGGTGACCGCGGGACGAAATCGAAACCGATCCCAGGGCCGCATCAGGTCTACGGGTTTCTGACCGCGTCCCCGAACAGCGTCGTAGAGCCGATCTATCCGAAAGCCATGCCGGTCATTCTGATGACAGACGAGGAACGCGACGTCTGGATGCGCGCACCTTGGGACGAGGCCAAGGCGTTGCAGCGGCCATTGTCCGACGATGCGATCATGATCGTTGCCCGAGGCTCAGATAAGGAAGACAAGGCCGCCGCATGAAATACGCCGACGCCCGCCTCTACGCCGAGCCTGAAAAAGCTGCGCGCCGGCTCCTCGAGATCGCCCAATGCGGTCGACCCGGTTCAGGGCCGCATCCATATCGAGAAAATCAACGAGCGGGACCGCGGCAGCCCGGCAGAGTACGGCGCGGGCCTCAAGCTCGCGATCGAGCGCGGCTGGCTCACGATGCACGAGTCCGGCACTTTCGTGACGTTCACCGCCGGTGGCGCTATTCCAATAAGCTGGGAGTAAGAGAACTCCGTGCCCAAAGGGGGCGACCGACTTAAGTCGCCCCGCTCAGCCACGCCCCCCAATATTGCTACAGCAGTCGCAGGATCAAAGCCGTCATATCAGGCGTTGAAGACACTGGCTCAACGTAACGCCTCTCGGAGCCCGCCTCAGATCTGGGCCCGCTTCCATGGCATCAACTAGGGCCGGGGCGAACAGGGCGGAGAAGCGTTCATGGCCGGCACAGATCCTATCCCGTCACCGCAGCCAGTTTCCCCGGTGAGTAGTTCGGTAATCACAGCAGGCGGTATTCTTCTCGCCATCGGGGGCCTCTATTTCGGTCGCGAGTTCTTCATCCCGTTCACCTTGGCCATCCTTCTGGCCTTCGCTCTTTCTCCAATTGTAAATGCACTTCGGCGCTGGCGTGTGCCACGGGTCGCCGCAGCCATCCTAACGGTCACGTTCGCCTTCATCCTCATCGGCGGGTTGTCCTACGTTGTCACGGCTCAAGTCATAAAACTGGCCAACGAACTGCCAAGCTATCGTCAGACGATGGTAGAGAAAATTCAATCGCTCCGGGGCTCGGGCACTACCGAAGGAGGCGTCGTCGATCGTATCACGTCCACTATAGAGGGGCTCGGGAAGGAACTGTCTGGGCGAGATGCCGCGACTGGTCCTCTTGCTCCGCCGCCCGCTGGCGCGCAGACGTCGCGCCAACCTATTCCGGTGACGATCGAACCCGGCGCACGCTCGCCTCTCGACGTCATTAGTACGGTGCTAGGCCCGCTCGTCGAGACCTTGGCCATTGCGGGCATTGTCATTGTGTTCGTGATCTTCGTTCTTCTTGAGCGGGAGGATCTTAGGGACCGGTTCATCAAGCTCGTCGGCGCGGGGGACCTCCAAACCAGCACCGAAGCCCTGAACGAGGCCGGGAGCCGAGTCAGCCGGTACCTGCTGATGCAGCTTCTCGTGAACGTCACTTACGGACTGCCGATCGGCGTGGGCCTCTACTTCATCGGCGTCCCGAATGCCGTTCTCTGGGGGCTGCTCGCCGCAGTCCTGCGGTTCATCCCGTATCTCGGTCCGTTCCTTGCGGCGCTCTTTCCGGTGGCGCTTGCCTTTGCGGTTGATTCCGGCTGGTCGATGCTGTTGTGGGTCATCGGCTTATTCCTCGTCATGGAACTTGTTAGCAACAACGTTGTCGAACCATGGCTCTATGGCTCCAGCACGGGGCTGTCGTCCCTCGCCATCATCTCTGCCGCAATTTTCTGGGCATCCCTCTGGGGCCCGATCGGACTTGTCCTTTCCACCCCGCTGACCGTCTGCCTCATTGTCATCGGCCGTTATGTTCCTCAGCTTCAGTTCCTCGGAGTTCTGCTTGGAAGTGATCCTGTTCTGGCTCCGGAAGAGCAGTTGTACCAGCGGTTGCTTGCCGGCAATGCCGAGGAGGCTATCGACGTTGCGGAAAACTACACAGATGAGCATTCCTCCCGCGCTTTTTATGACCAGGTGGCGATCCCCGCCCTGCGCCTGGCGGAAAACGATCGGCAACGGAGCACCGGCGATGCCACCTATAAGCGCAGGGTTGCGGAAGGCATGGTCGCCGTCGTGCGGGAAGTCGCGGACCATGTCCGACAGCTTACCGTCGCGGAGGAGTCGACCACCGACCGGGCTGCACCGGCCCCAAGGGCCCTCGGCGTGCCGGATCTGTGCATTGCTGGCAGGACTGATTTGGATGGGGCAGCCGCTGAAATGGTGGCGCAGGCGGTTGCGGAGCGCGGTATCAGAGCGCGCGTTTTGCCGCCGATTGCAATCAGCCAGAATGGCATCGGCCAATTGGATTTGGCTGGCGTGGAAGTGGTGTGCCTTTCCTACCTCGCGCCCGAACCGCGGCCCTTTGCTACATTCGCCTGCCGGCGGCTGAAGAGGCGAGCCCCCAACATAAGAACTGTGGTCTGTCTGTGGAACCCTTCTGCTGAGCTAATGAAGCGAACTGACTTGAGGGAGTATATGGAAGCCGACGCTGTGGTGTTTTCCGTGGAGGCAGCGGCGGCGCAGATCGACGCTTGGGTCTCGCTCCATATCTCTGATCCGATGCAACCGGCGCCTATTCCCGAGAATGAGCAGGGCCGCATAGCGGCTCTTCGGAGCCTTGGTTTTGTGACAGGCGAAAGCAGGCACTTCGACGAAGTGGCTGCTAAAGTTGCTGCAGCCTTCGTTACGCCAATCGCGCTGGTGACCCTGGTCGATGAGCACCATCAGCACTGGCCCGGAGCAGTGGGGCTGCCGCCAAAGCTCGATGCCTGCCGGATAGACGCGCGAGAAACTTCTATTTGTGGACATGTGGTCGCCTCCAACGACTTGCTGGTGGTCGAGGATACAACCAAGGATCCACGTTTTGCGAATAACCCGTTCCTTATCGAGAATGGCATTCGCTTTTATGCAGGTGTCCCTTTGAGGACGAGTTCCGGCGTCGCCATCGGCTCCTTGTGCGTGATCGACACCAAGCCGAGATCCTTCGACGATCAGGATCGCAAGGTTCTCCGGAAGATCGCGGATGACCTTATGGTCCGGGTCGAAATTGAGTTCCAACGCAACCAGCTGCAAAGTTCGTTCGGGGAATCAGCTCGAACGGCGTCCGAAATTGTATGATGTCAGCTGCGCCCTTGCACGTCTGAAGCCGGAAAACCGGTGCCTGGTGCCGTTCAACAGCTTCGCCGAATACGCCCCCGAGCCGAACCCGGAGACCAAGAAAAAGGATGTCGTATGGTTCGCGATCAATGACGATCGGCCGCTGACCTGCTTTGCCGGCATCTGGACTGAGTTCAAAGGCGACCGCGGGACGAAATCAAAACCGATCCCAGGGCCGCATCAGGTCTACGGCTTTCTGACCACGTCCCCGAACAGCGTCGTCGAACCGATCCATCCGAAAGCCATGCCGGTCATCCTGATGACAGACGCGGAACGCGACGTCTGGATGCGCGCACCTTGGGACGAGGCCAAGGCGCTGCAGCGGCCATTGCCCGACGATGCGATCATGATCGTTGCCCGAGGCTCAGATAAGGAAGACAAGGCTGCCGCATGAAATACGCCACCCCTCGCCCCTTGCCGATCCGGAGAAAGCCGCGCGCCGGACACTCGAAATAGCCAACACCGTGGAGTCGGTGCAAGGCCGCATCCACATCAATGAGCCATTTCTGTTTCGCGATGGCGGCAGTCCCGCGGAATGGCGCCGGCATGAAACTCCCCATCGAGCGCGGTTGGCTGGTGATGCACGAATCCGGAACCTTCGTGATCTTCACGCCGGCCGGCGCCGAGCTGTTCGCCTAGGGCACACGACCAGCGAACGGCGGCCCTTATTTTCGGCTTGCTTTCCGGCTTGCGACCGAATCCTAGGAACTGCGACGCCCGCTCCGATGGCTAGTTGGGCGGTCCGAGTAACACGTACAGCACAAGCACGACCACCGCCGCCGCGGTGATGACTTCCAAGACGATCGCAGAACGAGATCGCTGCATGCGGAAGTCCTACCACCCCAGCAGGTAACACGGGTCCTGGGGAAACGGCTCTGGCGCGGGGCTGGGGGCTAATGTGTGCCAGAGCCGTCCCCTCATGATGCACTCTTTTCGAGCGCCGAATCATCATGCCGGGATAAAGCGGCAAAACCGTGTGAGTGCCCGCCACCCTCAATTCGCTTTCCTATTGTCCGAGCCGGCGCTCGACCCGTTTGCGGCTGCTGCCAACCTTCTTGACCGCCTTCTTCACCGCACCTGCCGACGTCTTGGCTTTCTTCGCCGTGTAGCGCACCTCGTAATCCTGCCCGCCGGCGACTCTCGCCCGGTCCTGATTACGCCCGCGGCTTGACTGCTTCTTTGCCTTAGCCATCCTGAAATACCTCCTATTTGCGCGTGGCAACGCGTCATAATGCGCCGAGTTCCAGTTTTTCCCGACCGGAACGATTTGACCTGTGCCAGTTTGAGTCGACGTTGTTCGTGGCGTGGAGTTTTTGGCGTGGCGTTTCAGCGTAGGAAGGCGGCTGCGATCGGGGTGAAGGCGCCCTTCCCCGGATTTGTCGAGCCCGCGCTGGCGACGTCGATTGAAAAGGTGCCGTCCGGCGATCGATGGATCCACGAGATCAAGTTCGACGGCTACCGCGTCCAGCTCCATATCCATAATGACGATATCAAGATCTTCACCCGGCGCGGCAATGACTGGACCAGGCGCTTCAGCAAGGTCGCGGCCGATGCCTACCTGATCAACGCCGGCAGCGCCATCGTCGACGGCGAAGTAGTCGTTCCGTCGGCCGACGGCACCACGGACTTTTCCGTGCTGCAGAACGAACTGCGCGGCAAGTCCACCCGCCTCGTCATGATCGCTTTCGATCTGCTCTACTTCAACGGCCAGGATCTGCGAAAACTGCCGCTGACCGACCGCAAGGCGCATCTGAAGAAGCTGATCGAGAAGACGGCCATCCAGTTCAGCGAAAGCTTTGAGGTCGACGGCAAGGAGATGTTTGCGCACGCCTGCAAAGTCGGGTTGGAAGGCGTCGTCTCCAAGGTCCGCGACAGCCGCTATCTTTCCGGGCGCGGCCGGGACTGGGTCAAGAAAACCTGCGCCCAGCGCGAGACGCTGACCATTGCGGGCTTTGCACTCGATGGCAACGAGTGGGACGGCATCTATGTCGGACGCCGCAAGGGTGATGACCTGATCTATGCCGGCAAGGTCGACCATGGTTTCGACAAGACCTCCGCTGCCGAGCTGCGCAAACGCCTGACGCCCCTGATCCGCAAAACCCAGCCCTACACCAAGCGGATCGGGCACAAGGGCATCTGGGTGGAGCCGGAGCTCAACGCCGAGATCGAGTACCGCGCTAAGTCCGCCGAGGGAAAGGTGCGCCATCCGTTCTACAAGGGCCTGCGGGAGGACCTTTGATGGATGCGTTCGACCGCTTCTGGCAATGGGCGAACAAGCCGCTCGATAGCGGCCTGACCCTACCGGCCGACATTCACCACGCCGTTACGTCATTGGCGCCCGAAGCGCGGTACGACCGCGCCAAGGTCAATGAGGCCGTCCGCAAAATCAGGGAGACCCGCGATATCCCGCGCCACACCGGCCGTGACATCGACGACCCCGATCGGGTAGAGGTCGATCATTTCGAGCTGTGCCCCGTATGCGGCCAACTATGCGACATGCGCGACCTTGGCCAGGTGATGGAACACCTGCCCGGCCCGGAAAGCGATATCGAACCGGCACAGCCAAACTGATGTCCCCCCAAAAGATCACCTTCGGCGAAATGCGCGAGGAAGGATACCGCGGCATCATCATCTATTGCCGCGACCACAAGTGCAGTCACAGCGTGCACATGAGTGCGGATCGGTGGTCCGACAATGTCCGGATATCCGACGTCGAGCCTCTCTTCACCTGCACGGCCTGCGGCAAGAAGGGCGGAGACATCCGATCGGATCCATCCACCTATTTGAAGCCGGAAAAATATCGGTAGGAAACAAGCTCGTACTCTTAAACGCCTCGCGTCTGCTTTGAGCCGCAAACCGGAAACGTTCGCTCGCTCTGAGCCTTACCGCTCTTGACCCATAACGGACACAGAGCCTTCGAATTTGCCGAGGACGAGACTGAGCCAATGATCTCTCAAAACTGGCCGCGCTGGCAGCCGGCACACCGGGCGAATAGACCTCGTTTTAAACAAACCCTGAGTTGCTGATTTAAACTTTGTTGGCGGTGCAATCCGCCTCTCTGTCGCGTTTGATGGCGGAACGTTGGATCAACACGGAGAGTCGCGTGACTAGCAGTTCAGGAATGAGCCTTCAGGACCTCATCGCGGCGAACGCCTCCGCCCGACTGAATTGTCTGGCCGGGTTCGACGTCACTGCCGCGGAAAACGGGGCTTCCGAAATCGTCATGGAGTGGAGCGACGATTTCACCCAGTACGCCGGTCATCTTCATGCGGGAATGATCGCTGCTTTATTGGATACCGCATGTGGTTTCGCTGCTGCCACTTTGGCTGGCAACGTAACAGCAACGCATTTTTCGATGAACTGCCTGAGGCCGGCCGTCGGCCGGCGCTTTATCGCAAAGGGTACAACCGTTCGGGCCGGCCGCAAACAAATCTTTGCGAAAGCGGAGCTTTTTGCTGAGAACGATCATGGCCAGAGATCGCTAGTCGCGACAGGTGACACTTTGATGGTCCCTATTGATCGTTGACAACGCCATCCCTTAAAGCGGGCGATGGTCAGCCTTTGGCCCGTAGGTGAAGTGGCGGCACGTTGCATCGAGGTCTGCTCACGGACGTGTAGCGGACTAGGTTTGCTCACGGTGAGTTCTCCGCATTTTGACCCATTTCGGACATCGATGGGGTATGCAGGCTCCCCGCTTCCTTCGGCACGCGCGTGTGGGCAAGGAGCCGCTGTGGTCACTCGGGAAGACCCGCTTGACGGAGCCCCTCGGCGAACGTGGCTAGGTCCTCTGTTCGGCGAAATGGTGCCAAATCTTTGAGATTAGAGGCGCGCAAATTGGGATTGCATTCGAGCGCTTGTGCCAAGCCCCTCTGTGCTTGCCCAAGCCGCCCGGCGAGCGCACTGCTAGCTGCAAAACTGCAAATCGATAACAGGAAAGTCGGATTGTCCCGCATTGACTTCTCGGCGTATGACGATGCCACGTCATAGCGGCCCGCGAGGAAATGAGCATAAGCCGCGGCTCCTAGCATGCCGTACTGCGATGGATCGACCGGGCTCAGTCGCATGGCCTGCGCGACGTGATCAAGTGCGAGATCGGGCTCACCTCTCCAAATTCTCAACCAGCTGCTGAGCATCCAAGCTTGCGCCAAGTTGGGATTGACCACCAATCCCCGATCCATAAATGCAGCCGCACAGTCGAACTCGTGGGCGACAAATGCGAGTGCGTATCCACCCATAGATAGCGCCACTGGGTCATCTCCGCCCAAATGCACTGCCTTCCGGGCCAGACGCGTAGCTTCGGCAGTCTCCTGAGTATCCTCGACCATCCACCCACGTGCCTTTCGCTGCGTGTAGCACCATGCGGCCATGCCGTAGGCGCAGGCTAGCCCCGGGTCCAGCGCGATCGCCTTGCTAAAGAGCTGGAGCGCCTTATCGTTCGCCTCCACGGTATGTCGACGAGCCTTCGGTAGACCGCGCAGATAGTAGTCGTATGCATCGAGATTTTCAGTTGGTTTGTGCTTGGCTCGCTTGATCTCTGCATCTTGCAACTTAGGAGCGATTGCACCCACAACTCTGGAAGTCACATGATCCTGTAGTTCGAATATGTCTGCGAGCGCTCCCTCAAAACGATCCACCCACAGGTGTGCTCCCGTTTCAGCATCGATTAGCTGCCCCGCGATACGAATGCGATTCCCAGCCCTGCGCACGCTACCTTCAAGGAGGTACCGAATCCCCAGTTCGCGGCCGACCTGCTTCACGTCCACCACGCGGCCCTTGTAAGTGAAGCTCGAGTTGCGGGCGATTACAAACAGCCAAGGGAAACGCGACAGCGCCATCGTGATGTCCTCCACCACGCCATCTGCGAAATACTCCTGCTCTGGATCTGCGCTAAGGTTTTGGAATGGAAGCACGGCAATTGATGTTTTGTCGGGGAGGGCTAACGTAGGTCTTTGTCTAGCTGCCGGAACGCGATCCACAACTTTGAAGGCGCGGACTGGCCGCGCAATATTCTTAAGGCGCTGCTCGCCCAAATCGACGAATTCGGCCGCTATCTTTCCCAGAACCTGATCGCAGGCTGACGCCGAGATGCAGATACCGCCGGGCTCTGCAATGCCCTCGAGCCGTGCCGCAATATTTACACCATCGCCAAAAATGTCATGCGGCTCAACAATTACGTCCCCGATATTGATGCCGACACGGAAAGCAATACGTCTGTCGTCAGTGTCTCCGGCTGTAAGTTCATGAACACGGGTCTGGAAAAGCATTGCAGCCCGAACCGCCTCGACGGCACTCGGAAACTCCGCCAAGAACCCGTCCCCGGTGTTCTTCACGATGCGGCCGCCGTGTTCAGCAATTGCTGGGTTCACGGCGTCCATCAGAAGTGAGGTCAGTTTGGCATGCGTAGGCTCTTCATCGCTGTGCATAAGCCGCGAATAGCCAGCCACGTCGGCCGCCAATATCGCCGACAGTCTGCGCTCGACCCGGACTGGCCGCTCTTGCACCATGGCCTTCGCAATCCAATCTGGTTGCCATTGTACAACGGCTCACATCGAATGCCCATCCATGCTAATGTCAGTTGTTGGGCCCAAAGCAGCGGTCCAGGATTGTCCGCTCTCGGGCCACTAGTGAGGGCTAAGCGGACGTTTCTCATTGCTTGTGAGTCCTCATAAAAAAGGCCCGCAGCCGCCGAAGCACTCTCCCGGTCGGGCGAACGCCGGGCCGCAGCTCGTCCCGGGATCCTTCGCAAACCATCAGAGATGACGCCGCTGGCCACGGCGATCGGCAAGCCGGCCGCCGAGTACCCAGAGCCCATTGGTCGCAAACAGCGGCGACAGCAGCAGCGCGCCCGGCGGCGCCCAGGATCCGCGCCGACTGCCCCTGGCCGTGCCGCCCATGCCGCCCGACGGCGCCCGCGCGAATACATCGCAACCCTGCCGGCGAAGATCGCCCAAATCGTCAGGTGCCGATTCCCGAAAGCAGATCCGCCGCCGGTGGAACGGCGCCTGGTGCAGGGCCGGTAACGACGATCTCGGCGACGTCAGCCCACTTACCGCCTGTGATCGTGTATCTCGTCGAGACGCTCTCGATCGAAAACTGCGCAAACACCGCGCGCATTTCCGGGACGTCGTTGACCGACAGGATGAAGCGTCCCTTGATCGAGCCAAGATGCACCGCCAGGCGCGCAAAATCGCTGCCCGCAAACACCCCCGCACCGTAATCCGTCTCCGATCCCCAATAAGGCGGATCGAGATAGAACAGCGTCTCCGGAGTGTCATAGCGCTGGAGGAAGTCCGACCATGGCAAGCACTCGATCACCACGCCGGCGAGCCGCTCGTGGATCTCGACCAGCACCGGGCCGAGCTTGGTGACATCGAACCGCGATGGTCCACTGGGTTCGACGCCGAAGTTGCGGCCGGCGACCTTCCCTCCGAACGCCAGGCGCTGCAGGTAGAGGAAACGGCCGGCGCGCTCGAGGTCGGTTAAAGTGTCAGGATTGCAGGCGAGCAGCCGCTCGAACTCGCGTCTCGACGCAATCTGGAATTTCAATGTTTCCATGAACTGCGGATAGTGACGCTGCAGGATGCGGAATAGCGTCGCCACGTCGCGGGAAATGTCGTTGATGACCTCCCGCCGCGGCGCCCAGCGCCGGCGAAAGAACACCCCACCCATCCCGACGAACGGTTCGGCATAGGTCGAGTGCTCGACCGACTCGATGCGCCGCGCGAGCTGCTCGCCAAGCCGTCGCTTTCCGCCGATATAGGCGGCCGCCGGCCGGATCGGCGTTACCGGCCTGAGATTATTTTCTTCCATCTTAAAGAGCTCAACCCGTTGGCAACCTCTGCAGGCCTAGCGTAGCCGGCGGCGGGCTGACGTTGAGCGATTTGACGTCGGACGGGACTTGTTAACCGGGCCCCGTGGTTCGAAGTGTTACAGCACTTCGGCCCCCGCCACGTCATGGCGGACGGACAACTAGTGCGAGGCGTCCCGCACTTCGCGCATGTGCTTCAGGAACGGCTCAGTTCGCGCCAATGCCAGATCCAGCGGCAGACGATATGCTCCGGCTCCCTGAGGTGCGCCGCAATCTCCGCCGTGTTGAACCGGCGCGCCCACAGCCGCAGCGCGATCGAATATCTGCGGAACAGCTCGCGCTCCAGGTCGTCGGTTTTCTTCAAGTCGCAGCGGGGCGTCTTCACGTCATGATCCCCGGAATGAAGCACCGCACCGCCCGCTTGCCGTCCTGCCATGTCGGCCACACCAGCGTGTGGCCGTCGCGGTTGGCTTGCTTGAGGACCGCATCGTCAGGCACATCGACCCATTCGCCCTCGATGCGCACACGGTAGCGGCCGTCCTTCGATTCCCAATCGACGTCGGAGAGATGCATCGCGTCCACGCCGGGGCCGTCGCAGCACGGCCCTTTGCCGCTCTTGAGGCCGCTGTACCAGCCGTCGAGGCCAGGGCGGCCGTGGTCATGCGCACGGATCGGATGGATGGAGAGCGCAAGCAGCAGCAGGATCAGCGACACGATGATGAGCGCGAGCCATCCGCTGACGCGCATCCGCAGCCATTCGATTGCGATCGCGATCAGACCGAGCGCCATGATGACCAGGAAGACGACGGCAAGCTTCTTGGGTTCATTCATAACATCCCCATCAGCCGGCCGGCGCCGGCGATCGTCGCCAGCAGGATGCCGGCGCAAATTGTCAGGAAACTCGGAAACGCGGTGCGGCCCTCGTTCGACAGCGCCAGGCCGATGAAGCCGCCGACCCCGAGCAGGATGGCGATGACGATCAGCGCGCCCATCACTGCACGCTGACCCTGGCCGTGCCGCCCATGCCAAGCGCGTCGGCGCCAGCACGGCCGAGGTCGATACAGCGGCCGGCGACGAACGGTCCGCGATCGGTCACCACGGCACGGATCGAGCGACGGTTCGAAAGGTTGGTGATCGTCACCGAACTTCCGAATGGCCGCGACTTGTGCGCGACCGTGTAGGGATCCCGCGCGAAGGTATTGAACCTCGTGCCCGAAGCCGTGCGCCGGCCGTGGTAGCCATCGCCGACGCCGTACTGGCTGGCGATGCAGGTTTCGGCGTGCGCCGGCGGCGCGACGACGGCAAGGACCATCGCCGCCTGTAGAAGGCGGAAAATCATACGGCAGATCCCCAAGTTGAGAGGTGTCAGTTCTTATGCATGGCCGCTTCAGTGAAGCGGTCCAGGCGCGCGCCGAGGCGATCAATGGCGGCCGTCAAACGATCCTCCACCTCTCGCATGACTTCTCGGTGGATGTATTCGCGGGCAACCTGTTCGCGGTAGAGGCTGAAGGATGCAGCGAGTAACGCGATCTTTTCAGTCGCCTCGTGTGCGTCCTTCTTGGCTTCCTGCGCTATTTCGTTCGCGGTTTTCGCCGCCCCCTCCGCCTTCGTGACGCGATCCGAATACCGCGTCCAAAAGGTCACGATAGAGAGCATTGACCCGATCGCGACCGCGACGGCGCCCCACGTCACAACATCGGCCATTCCCAAACCCGCCCCTATCTCTCGCAAATTGGATTGTTCCACGCCTTGCATTTGCACAGGTACAGAACGTCGTTCGAATTGAGCCTGACCTTCGGACCCCGAGAGAGTTTTTTGATTTCAGCGCTGTCCGAGGGGCTTTTGTTCACCTGCTGGTAGGATTGGCAGAAGCTATCGACTGCCGGCGTCGTTTCGACCTCGCAAAAGAGGAAGCAGAACTTGACGCGATCAGCCCTTGCCGGCGTTCCCAACAGCATCAGTAAGGTCATCAAGGTCGCCATCAGATAGCGCATTGATCTTCTCCAGCAGCCTTTTGCCTTCAGCCGTCATGCCGAGCACGGCTTTCGTCTGCTCGGCAATCTGGTGCTCCTCGCCTGCCGCGAACTGCTTGTCGTCGTGTGCCTTCCGAAGAAAGAACTGGACGACCTGCAGCGCGATCAGGGCGAGTTTTGCGTAGGTGATCACTTCACGTCAGGGACCTTGACCCCGAGAACCGCGAACACCTTCTGAAGCATGGCGACGATGGCGTTGTCGGATTCGGTCGGCGTGAGCTTTGCGAGACGGTCGAAGAACAGCATAAATGCCGCTGCCGCGCCCATGATCTCAGCCCAGTTGGCCGTCGAAAACCAGCTCATAATTCCACTCATGATATTCTCCGATGATGCTTGGATTGCGCGATGCCGTCGCGCGGCGGATTAGGCTTCGTTGCTCGACAGCTTGCCGTTCGCGACGAGGACGATCTTCCGAACGTTCGCGGGCTGCACGTTGTAGATCGGCCGGCGCGCCCTATAGAGCCGCGCCTTCGCAATTCTCGTGATGCAAACCTGATCAGATTGGTTGCCGCCGAGGCAGTGATAGGCGCTCGCGTCCTCTCCGACGTACATCGCAACATGACCGCCGCCGTCGCGCTTGAACGTTAAGACGTCGCCTAGCATCGCGCCGCCTTCTGCAGGCTTGCCGAACTCAGCCCACGACAGCGCCCAGAGCGGACTATCGACCACCCCTTTGCCGGCGCGCTTGGCGACCACGGCGGCGAAAAGTCCACACCACGGGATCGAGTCATGGCTGTAGGTTTTTGCCAAACCGACTTCCGCAGCCCATGCCAGGATCGTTGGATTGTCCTTGGAACCGGCTGCCTCGACTGTGCCGAACAGTTTCAGGGCCTCAAGGATCATTTTTGGGCCCGGCTCTTTTGACAGCCATGCGTATTGCGCTGGAAGCGCCATGGAAATTCTCCGATTTCAGGGGCGTTCTAGGTGGGGTTGAAAAGCCACACCCCTCGCAAAAGGCGCTTGGCTAGGCTTGTTCGCGGCTTGGTTGTGGTGGTAGTACGGGCGCGCAATGCACGCCCCGCTAGCTCAATCTCAGGCTATCCGGACGACCGACTACCGTCCCGATATCGACGGGCTGCGGGCAGTCGCGGTGCTGTCAGTGATGGCATTCCACTACAGCGCGGCACTGCCCGGCGGCTTCACTGGCGTTGACGTGTTTTTCGTGATCAGCGGTTTCCTGATAACGCAACAATTGGTCGCGGAGATCGGTACCGGAAGTTTCTCGATCCTTAGGTTCTACGACCGGCGCATTCGCCGGATCTTGCCTGCACTGGTGGTTGTCCTGGTCGCAACCATCTGGATCGGCCGATTCATTCTGCTCCCCGGCGACTACAAGGCACTTGGCGCCAGCGCGGCCTATGCGACGATAGGCCTATCGAACCTGTTTTTCCTGCATAACACCGGATACTTCGATGCAGCAGCAGAGCTGCAGCCCCTGCTGCACACATGGTCGCTTGCGGTCGAGGAGCAGTTCTACCTCGTCTGGCCCCTGCTCCTTCTCTTGCTAATGAAGAGTCGGAGCCGAACCGCCGTTGCAATTGTCGTCGGCGCAGCCGTCCTTGTTGGACTCGTCACAAGCGTCGTTTGGCTCGGGGTCGAGTCTAAGGGAGCCTTCTATCTTGCCGTGCCGCGAGCGTGGGAGCTCGCAGTCGGCGCGCTCTTAGTGTTTCTGCGTCCGCTCTCGAAGAGGCTCGGCGCCCTCGCCGTCATCTCTGGCCTCGTTCTTATCGCCGTCGGTTTTGCCGTCGTGCACAAGGGCCATTTTCCTGGCGCGGCGGCTCTATATCCTTGCGTCGGCGCTGCGCTCGTCATCTGGCCGCGGCAAGCTGAAACAGCACCTGGTCGCTGGCTTGGAATGCGACCATTTCGAGCCATCGGTCGCATTTCCTACAGCCTGTACCTCTGGCATTGGCCGGTCTGGGTACTGTACCGCCATTACATCAACAACACCGAGCCCAGCACGGTTGAGGCGATCTGCCTCGCATTGGTGTCGATCGCATTGGCGACGCTGTCGTTCTACTTCGTCGAGAAGCCAATTCGGGAACGCCGCCCGCAACCGACTCAAACTGTCCGAGCCGGTGCCTTCGCATGCCTCGCTCTATTCTGCTCAGGCGTGTACATCGACAGCGCCGAGGGGCTCCCGAAACGGCTCACCCCCACAGCCTACCCGTTGCGCAGTCTTGAGGTGATGTGGGATTGGAAATGCCCACAGTATGAACAGCTTCCACAACTGAACGGGTCTTATTGCTCGTTCGGTCACGCATGGGCGACCGCAAAGACAAAGGCGCTCCTTTGGGGCGATAGTCACGCCGGCCATTTCGCCCCGATGGTGCAGCTCGCGGCCCGAGAGGACATGGGGCTGTTGCTCTACACGAACTGCCCTGCCGCGCTCGGCGGCCATGTGCACCGTCCCTTCCCGGGGTCGCCTAACTACCATGAATACTGCACCGATCAGCGTCAGCGAGCGATCCAACTGCTTCAGGACGATCCGAGCATCAATCTTGTTGTCTTGGCGGCTTCCTGGGCCCACCTAACGAAGCTGGTCAGTCAAGACGGGCAGCTCGGTAAGATGAACGGAGTTGAGCTACTCGCCTCGGGCATAGAGGATCTAATCGCTAAGGCTTCGATCTCTGGGCGTCGGTTCGTGTTAATCGGAACCGTTCCGCAACAAAGGACGGACCCGATTCCATGCGCCTTGGTCCGCTTATCGACGCTTCTACGCGAACCGTGCGCAATCGACAAAACAAGCCTGGAATGGATGCAGACATTCACTGTCCCGACAGACAGAATGCTTCAGGACATCGCTCGTCGGCACCCGAACGTGACGGCCTTGATCCCGAGAGACGCACTGTGCGATGCGGCCGACTGCAAAACCTATCTTGACGGTGAATTTCTCTACCGTGACGGACGCCACATTCGGCGAAACCTAAAGCCCGAGACGCTGCGGGATCTCGCGGACCTTATCGGACTTCCATCCGCGCTGGCTCATTGAAGCATATTCCACTCAGCAACTGCGACGTCATTTCCGCCTAGTTCAGTGACACTGATGTTCAATCGCCACTTCGAAAAGGCCTGAGGAACAGCGATGGTGAACGACCGTGGACCGCCCGCAAATGGCTGCCAACCAGTTATGTTGGTGCGGGTGTCCACAACTGTCCAACCGACGCCATCGTTTGATCCTTCAAGGGTCCAGTTTCTCGGGGATAAAAGTGCACCTGTGCCGCCGCGGCCCCAAATGACATAGCTGGTGGGCGTGATTGTCGAAGGGCAGTCGATGCGAAGCCACCACGGACCGGCGACGTTGGCGCTAGCCCATATGCTGCCTTGAGCCCAATCGAACGCCTTCCATGCGGCGTTGTCGCCAGCGAACTCGGACGATGCGGATGCAGTGAAGCCGCCGGTGGTCGCAGCAGTCATCCTCGGAATCAGATAGGCCGGGGGATTAGGGCCCCAGACCATCTCGATTGTGGATAGATATACCGTTGGGGATTCTACGCCGTTCCCAGCAATCTGATAACCAAGTTGCTTGAAGACTCCAGCGTTGATCAAACCGAGAAGAGAGATTGTAATGTCTGCCCCTCCGGTTAGAGGAGTAGTTCCCGTTGCGCTAATTTCCGCCATAGAGACAATGTTATTCGGCCCGCTATCGAAGTTAACTACCCTAATCCTCGTAGCGTTTGACGCATGACCCGGAGTCAACGCTACAAGCCATCGGGCTTGTTGAAGCCGCATGCCCTGATTGGCATAGAATGCAATTGTTGACGCTGTTAATGCGCTCCCCGGGAATTGGTAGGTTGTGGTCGTATTGCCCCCAACTCCATTCGCAGGGTTGCGAAATAGGTCAAACATTGTCTGGGTAATAGGAGAACTGCCTGGAACGCTGTACGCCCCCGTCCCATCCAGGTATCTCGTCGCATCATTGGGAAGCTTAGGCGCAAAGCCGTGCTTTGTTGTAGAGACATTGCCAGTCGTAACGTCGCTGGTCGATAGATCCGCCTCGCGCACAGTCAGCGTGTTGTTAGCGCCGTTGATCGTCTTGTTTGTGAGCGTTTGGACCGCATTAAGCGTCGCGATGGTTTCGTCGGCATTTGGCAGCGTATACGTCTTGATCGATCCCGAAGGTCCAATGAACTGCATAAAGGCGTTGTTGGTGCCGCCGCCAGACGCACCAAGCAATTGAAACGACGGGTCGGCAGCGCCGCCATTCGATACGAAGGGATGGCCACTGGTCGCGGTAGCGGCGCTCTTGAAACCCGTCCCCGATCCTCGCCCGATCGGCACGGCATGATCCGGCACCTGCCATTGAGCAGCGACCGGGACAGCAAGCAGTACCCACGCCAAAGCGGCGAGTAAAACTCGTTTCATGTTCGATATCCCTGGGGAGAAAGAAGGACCTGCTTAGATCAGCCAGCCGGTCAGATCATCGGACGGGTACAGCCAGCCGCTTGCGAGGCCGGAGGCGTTCGACCATGCCGAATATGTCGAAAGCTTCATGATGGTTTCGGAGCCGTCGGCGATGAATCTGATTTCATGATCCGAGACGACGGACGTCGACCAGTCCGCCCACTTCAGCGGCACGCCATCACGATCAGCGACCGGCGGCAGTGTGATGGTCGTCAGCGTCGGGCCGACGCGCTTGATGACGATGAACGTCTCGAACGCCCCGACGGGGTAAGTGCTCGTGGTGATGTCGACCTCTTCGCCGAGCGCCACTTGCAGTGTTGGCTGTCCAATTTGCTCATAGCGCAGTGTTTGCACTTCCGCGCCAAACGTCGCCTTGACCTGATACTCGCCTGACAAAACATGGAAGAAAACAAATCCGTTGGCATCGGCGGTGATCGGATTGCCAATCGGAGTTGCGCCGTCGCGATCCGAGTATAGCTGGACCAAAGGCTGTCCTGCGACTTCTCGACGGACCTCAACGGTAGCGCCAGGCACGACGTTTCCCGCGTCGTCCGTGATCGTCCTATTGTAGCGAGGAAGAGTTGGCATCTGCGTCTCGCCTCAGTTGATCTGCGGGCCGGCGA
>NZ_LLYA01000199.1 GCF_001440415.1 Bradyrhizobium retamae | reverse complement strand
ATTTTGTGCCCAATCCATCGGCATAACTTGGATCGGCGCCCCCAAATCCGGGCGTTTCGCGACAGAAACTAGCTAGGCTGATTGGCGCGCCATAAAAACAAACACGATCATCGAATATGCGTCAGAGCCAAATTTGCAAACGATGACGTAATTGCGGTCGGCGTTCGGGGCACGAAAGCTCCGTTATCGTCGAGCTCTCGCAATCAAGCGATTCGGAGGAGCTGTCATGAGGCAATACGTCGGGCTAGATGTCTCGCAAAGAGAGACTTCTGTTTGCGTGGTCAACGAGACTGGTCAACCGATTTTTGAAGGAAAGGCCAAGTCTGATCCCGGCGATCTCTCCAGGCTGCTGAGTAAACATGCGCCACTGGCGGAGCGTATCGGCTTTGAGACGGGCGCTATGGCAAGCTGGCTTTGGCACGAGCTTCGTCGGGTTGAACTCCCCGTCGTTTGCATCGATGCAAGGCATGCACACGCAGCACTGTCGGTCCGCATGAACAAGAGCGATCGGAATGATGCTCGGGGCCTTGCCGAACTGGTGCGGATTGGGTGGTATCGAGAAGCCAAAATCAAGAGTGAGGAGAGCCAGAAGGTTCGAGCGATCCTGGTCGCGCGATTCCGCCTTGTGTCCATGCGCCGGGATATCGAGAACCAGGTCCGCAGCCTGATCAAGGAATATGGATTGCTATTCCCTCGTGCCATTGGCCGACAGTTCCGTAACCAGGTCGGCGAGCTATTGGGTGAAGATCATCAACTCCTCAACGTGATCGACCCGCTACTGTCAATTCATGAGCATATCTGCCAGCAGCAGAGCAAATTTGACGACGAAGTCCGCCGATTGGCGAAGTCGGACGAGACGACGCGTCGCCTGATGACAGTTCCTGGTGTCGGCGTCGTCACCGCCTTGACATTCCGCCATACGATCGATGACCCGTCCCGCTTCCGATCGGCCTCGACAGTCGGCGCCTATCTCGGCCTCACACCTCGGCATAACCAATCTGGTGAAACTGACACTAGCGGCAAGATATCCAGATGGGGCGACAGGCTTCTCCGAACTTACTTGTTCGAGGCAGCGACTGTCCTTCTCTATCGGACCAAAAAATGGTCTTCCCTCAAGGCCTGGGGAATGAGCTCGCGAAGCGGTCGGTATGAAAAAGGCAAAGGTCGCCATTGCCCGCAAGATCGCCGTGATCCTCCACTGCATTTGGGTCGATGGCACGTCGTTCGACTGGGGCCACGCGCGGGCCTGACCTTATTTTGTAGGTTCCTGGCCCGGTCAGCCGGGCCGGCGATGTCCCGCTGGGACGGTGGTAGTGGTGACCTCGGTCAATCGGCTGGTGGCGGCTCGTCCGCACGCCGTTGCAAACGATGAGGCACCCGATCCGGACATCATCATGAGGCGCTTGCGACCTCGGAAAGGACCATGACCCCAGCGACGGGCAGCGGATAGTTGAAATTTAGGTGACGGCTAATCGACCGACACTACCGAACTGGCTATCGATCTACCAGCCGCGCTCGCCCCGTCTCCGAAACCCCGACCCGCTCCGAGGGGGCGAGCGCTACCGTCTTGCCGAATGGCTTCAAAAAGAGAATTGACATCAATCCGCAATTAAAGGGCCGATTGACACCTTGGCCATGCCGTGAAGGCCGAGCGCGTTGAGCTGATCAGCGGTCAAGCCGCCAATCGGGGCGATTGGCGATGGTGGGGGCACATGATCTGCACCCGCCGACGGTGACAACTGCTGACTCTAGTAGGTTTGTTGTTCCCACGCATGAGCTAGTGACTAGGTCGTTTTGACAGACACGCCTCGCGCACCAACAGTGCAAGCCCTGCACAGGAGAACCTCTATGTCGTCGACCGCACTGCGCAGCACCTCTCTTGCGTTGATCCTTTTTGCCTGCGGGATCATGGGGAGCGTGCGGGCAGACAATCCGCCGCCCCGCGCCAATGCCACAACGCCGGCCGGCCAGAACGGCGGCCCCGGCGAACGCGCCGGCCAAGCGCCGAGTACGCCGTCGGCGGCCGAGCAGCATCGCCTGCCGCCGGACTCCAGCACCAGGCAAACGCTTGATCTCCCTGGGCGGACGCTCTCTTTCATCGCGACGGCCGGCTCAATCCGTCTGTTCGACGAGAAGGGCGAGCCGGAGGCCGACATCGTCTATACCTCCTATCAGCTTGACGGCACCGATCGCGGCACGCGCCCGGTAACGTTCTTCTTCAACGGAGGACCGGGCTCATCATCGGCCTGGCTGCAGCTCGGCAATGCCGGACCGTGGCGGCTGCCGATCAATGCAGACGAGGTCACACCCTCCACTTTTCCGGAGGTGAGGCCAAACGCGGAGACTTGGCTCGATTTCACCGATTTGGTGTTTATCGACCCCGTAGGCACAGGCTATAGCCGTTTCGTGGGGACCGGCGATGATGTGCGCAAGCGGCTCTTTTCCGTTGACGGCGACGTCAACGCGCTCGCGCTGGTGGTCCGCCGCTGGCTCGAAAAGCATGACCGGCTGTTGTCGCCGAAATACATCGTGGGTGAAAGCTATGGGGGCATTCGCGGGCCAAAGGTTGTGCACCAGTTGCAGATGCGGCAGGGCATAGGCGTCAAGGGCCTGATAATGGTCTCGCCACTCTTCGACTACGGCCAATATGCCCGCACTGGCCTGCTGCAATACATCGCAACACTGCCGAGCTATGTCGCGACCCTGCGTGAAGCCGAGGGTCCGGTAAAGCGAGCCGATCTCGCCGACGTGGAAGCTTATGCACGCGGAGAGTTTCTGATCGACCTCATCAAAGGTCAGGCGGACAAGGAAGCGACCACGCGTCTGGCCGACAAGATCGCGGCGCTGACCGGCATCGATCAGGCGGTGAGCCGCAGGCTCGCGGGCCGCTTCGACCTCGCCGAGTTTCGCCGTGAGTTCGATCGTAAGAACGGCAAGTTAATCGGCAATTATGACGCCTCAGTGCGCGGCCTCGATCCGTTTCCGGACTCGGATTTCTATCTTTCCGGCGATCCGTCGAGCGACACGCTGCTCGCACCTCTGACCAGCGCCACTGTCGATCTCCTTACGCGCAAGCTAAACTGGCGGCCGGACGGCTCCTATGAGCTAATCAACGGCGCGGTCGGGCGGGCTTGGGATTTCGGCCGCGGGCCTCCGGAGTCGCTGTCGGAGCTGCGCCAGATTCTCGCAACGGACCCGAAGATGAAATTGCTAGTCGGGCACGGCCTGTTTGACCTCGTCACGCCTTATCTCGGATCACAGATCGTGCTCGACCAATTGCCGCCATTTGCCTCAGCACCGCGCGTCAAACTCGTAGTCTTTCCAGGCGGCCACATGTTCTATTCACGAGATGGCTCGCGCCACGCGTTTCGTGCAGAGGCCGAAGCGATTATGAAGTAACCCGCACCGCGAACTAGGTCACAAGCATGCTCGTGTTCGCACGAGCATAGTTATAGATGAAGCTGCTCATGGCGCCGGCTTCGAGGCAAACTCCCTGGATGACCGACGGCGCATTGCCTCATCACGAATGTTACTGGACAAGTTCCCGCCAATGACTGGGGCGACGTCACCGAATCGGGTCGGTGTCGTCGATGGCGGGAAGGATCAGCATGGGCGCGCGGCGCGAGGTGGTGTCGGCGGTAATGGAGCGTTACCGGTCGGCCAAGCGGGCGGAGAAGGGAAGCATCCTCGACGCGCTGTGCGCGACGACGGGCTGGCATCGCAAGCATGCGGTGCGCGCACTCCGGCAACACGAGATCGGCGATGTCGAGGCACTGCGAGCGCGCAGGCGCAGATACGGCGCGACGATCAAGGATGCGCTGACGGCGCTGTGGGAGCGTCGGATCGGGTATGTGGCAAGCGGCTCAAGGTGATGATCCCGACCTTGCTGCCGGCCCTCGAGCAACATGGCCGATTGAAGCTTGGCCAGGCGGATCGTGATGGTGTTCTCGCCATCAGCGCCGCAACCATCGACCGCCTGCTCGGCGATGTGAAGATCGCGGCGAGCGGCGGCAAGCGCCGGCGTGCCGGCTTTTATTCGGCAATCCGGCGCGAGGTTCCGATCCGCACGTTCAATGACTGGAATAGCCCGCCGCCCGGCTTCTGCGAAGTCGACATGGTAGCCCATGGCGGCACGTCTGTGGCAGGCTCGTTCATCCAGACGCTGACGATGGTCGACGTCGCCACGGGCTGGACCGAGTGCCTGCCGTTGGTGACGCGCGATGGCTCGCTCGTTGTCGAGGCGATGAAACACGCACAGAGCCTGTTCCCCTGGCTTTTGCGCGGCGTGGACTTCGACAACGACAGCGCGTTCATGAACGATGTCGTCGTGCCATGGTGCCGCCAACAGAAGCTCGAGGTGACACGCTCGCGTGCCTATAAGAAGAACGATCAGGCGTTCGTTGAGCAGAAGAACGGCCCGTCGTGCGCCGCCTGATGGGCTATGGCCGCTTCGACGGCCTCGAAACGGCGCGCGTGATGGGTCGCCTTTATGCGGCGGCACGGCTCTACGTCAACTTCTTTCAGCCGTCGTTCAAGCTGAAGGAGAAGCGCCGCGAAGGGGCGAAAGTGATCAAGCGCTATCATGCTCCGTTGACGACCTATCAGCGCGCGCTGGCTCACCCCAAGGTGGCTGTGGCCGTGAAGAAACGGCTACGCGATCAGTATCGTTTGCTCGATCCTATCGCGCTCTTGGCCGAGATCCGCGCAACACAGGAGGAACTCGGCAATCTTGTCGATCGTCGTGCCGGACAGGCGCACGGCCAGCAACGCGCCTGCACAAGCACCGCGCCGGCGTCCGCTGCCACTTTTGCGAAGACGCTCGGCAAGACGGTGAAAGTCGGCGAGCCGCGTGCCACGCACCGGCGACCTCATCGGCCTTATAAGACGCGGATTCGCATGCCATCCAAGCTCGACCCGCACATTGCCACCATCCAGGACTGGCTTGCTGCGCAGCCGCAATTGACTGCACTCGCCATTGTTGGCCGGCTGAGCGAGAAATACCCCGATGAGTTCGGGACGAGACAGCATTCGATCGTGCAGCGTCTGCTGAGGGCGCTTCGGAGGAAGGCTGCCGAGCAGCTGGTTGCTCAGGAGCCGCTCGGCGACGCCAGGACCGTTGCTTCATTGCCCGGGTCTGTGGACGGCACGGGCTATGTAGGGCCCGACCCGCCCACAGCCCCTCCTACCGAGCCAGCCCGGACAACCACCAAGCATAACCGACCAGTCGACATCGGATCGTCAATAGCGACGGCACTATCAGGGTAACATTCGCAGATGAGGCAATACGGGGGGTCAATATTGGGCTCTGACGCACTCTTGGTGCAGCTCATTCATTGAGCGCCCGTCAGCCTAGCCTACCAAGGGAGGCCCCCCGGCTCTGCCGGGGTGGCAGCAGAAGTTTGACATTTCAGGCAGTCGTCCATCGACGAAACTCGCGACTCGTGAGCCACCACGCGCACGAGAAGGAGTTTCGCGATGGACGATTACGAGAGCCTAAGCCACAGCAAATGGGAGTGCAAATATCACGTGGTCTTCATTCCCAAGTGCCGCAGGAAGACGCTGTACGGGGAGTTGCGCCAGCATCTCGGGGAGGTGTTCCGCAGATTGGCAATGCAGAAGGAGTGCAGGGTCGAAGAGCGGCATTTGATGCCCGGTCATGTTCACATGATGATTTCGATCCCACCCAAGTATGCGGTGTCGCAAGTGATCGGGTACATCAAGGGCAAGAGCGCTATCCATCTGGCGCGGGTCTATGGAGAGAGGAAGCGCAACTTTGTAGGGCAGCACTTCTGGGCTCGGGGATACTTCGTCTCGACCGTCGGTCGAGACGAAGCCGTGATCAGAGAATACATCCGCAAGCAGGAGGCCGAGGACACCCGGCTCGACCAAATGAACATGTGGCGCTAAGGCCGCCTTCAGGCGGCCAACAAAATCGGGGACGCGTTAGCGTCCCCATGGCCGCTTTGAGCGGCCCAATTCCTAAAGCCCCCGGCTTTGCCGGGGGATACTTACCCTGAAGCAAATCGATTTTGCCGCGGCCGTACATTTGCCGTCTGACGAGTTTGAGGCGCCCTCGGTCTGTCCGTTGGACCAGGGCGAAGTGATCGCCGCGCGAACCGCCGCTTCATCGTTCGTCACGCCGCGGGCGAACGATGCGACAAGGCTGGCGCGAGCACGATCGATCCAGGGGGACAGCTCGGCAGCGGCTCTTCGCCGGATAATGCCCGCGGAATTGAGCGATGATCTCTCGAGCCTCGACCAGGGTGGGAACGCCAGCTTCGATGGCGGCGACAGTTACGGTCTCTGCCTTCGACAGCGTATCCGACCGTCATCAGACGAGCGATCGCTCTGGCTGATGGGATCCGGAAGGTTTTCGACATCTGCCTTTTCGGCCCGCCGTCTGCGGGTCGTCCATTCGCCGACAACACGAAGGGAGCCTCGGAAGCCCCGCGCCTGCAAGCGGCGCCAGAGTTCAGCCCCGTTTCGACAGCCGGACGCCCACTGATCGTCGAGCCATGGCAGATGCTGATCGAGCGAATTCTGCCGGGTCCGGAAGACATCGTGGTGCTCGCCACGGATCACCTGTCGCACCAGCTTCCTGCTATGGCCGGTCTGGCGCACGATCTGTTTGACCGGTGTGCCGCTCTTCGACAGGGCCAGGATGGCCGCGTTGGTCTCTTCGCGCCGGAGATAGCCCTCATACTGGAGGCGCTCGGCGGCGGTGAGCAGCTTGGGATCAATCTTGGTCGCCCCGATTGCGCTGCGGATCTGGCGCATCGATTTGCGACCTGTATCGCGTGCGGCTGGGCCTTTGCCGCGGCTTCGCCATATCCTCCACCGCGGTCGCGCGCGCCGATCGCGATCGTGGGATGAGCAGCGAGCCAGGCTTGGGCGGTCGCGGGCTCTCGGTCCTGCAGCAGCATGACGATTCGGCGCCTTTCCAGATTGCAGATGATGCTGGCGTATCGGTGATTGCGCCGCCAGGCCCAATCACCAATGCCGATGACCCTGAGCGGGTCAGCCGGCGGACGGCTACGGCGTCGGACCACGCGAAGGAGCGTATCCTTGCTCACCGGCAGCATCCGGTGTCGAGCTCACGGCGGCGCGGGCGCTCAATCAGGTTGAGGCCAAGCCGGACCTTGTCGCCGTGGCGGTGGGCAAGTCAAAGGTCTGCCAGACATCGATCAGCCGCTCGAGTGCCGCGCGGACCTCGGCAATAAGTAAGTTGAATTTCGCGATCGCCATTTCCTTTTATCCAAACGCTCGTATTGCGCAGCGCATTTCCCGTGGGTGCCCCTGGTGCGAGCAAGCCTATGCCGCTGGGTGTGCGGTAAAACTTCCCCCCATGCGCCGCCCCGTCGACCCGAGATTGCAGCCCAAGCGCGTTCTTCAACCAGCTTCAGGATAAACACGAACGCGTGAGCCGCCGTCCGTTTCCAGCAACTCGGCCCTGTAAGGCACGCCGCGGATGTTGATATACGTCGGGCGCCCGGCTTCCGGCATGAGGTGCTCCCCCTCTAGTGCACGGACAAGGTAAGGCGGAAGCCAGCGTTCGCGGTGCTGCCATCCCCCGCGGATAAGAAACCCAAGATCAGCTATGGGCTGCCGCGATGGCCCAGCTTCATTCATCGGCCTCGCGCGAGGATGATGGATGAGACGAACGTCCCTGTGCTCTCCCGGCCCAAACGTGGCCGAGTAATCCTCGCCGTTGATCGCGAACTGGCTTGGGCCGAACTGGTTCGGCATGAGATTGATGTTACTCAGTACATCGATCAGGACGTCCGAGGCCGGTTGGGAGCCGTGGTGCCAGCCCTCGCCGACGATAGATCCGATATCCAGCCGCTCCTGAGGGGCCCCTGATGGCCCAACGAACGACGGCGGTCTGGCGAGGTCAGGCGCCGGCACAGAGTGAGCGTCGTCACGCAATTCATACGGTGTGGGCGGATTCAAATTAACCAGCGGCTCAAGACCGCCGTAGACGTCTGACGAGGGACGCCTCGCAGATGATAGTGACGCGGGTTCTTGCATCTGCTCTCTAAACCAATCCCAAGCGCCCGCGCTCGGGGTGGCTGGCATTGCCGGAAGCTCCTGAAGCGAGCGCGGTTGCGGGCCGCGCTGCGGTGTGAACGAGGATGACGCGGGTTCTTGCATCTGCTCCCTAAACCAGTCCCAAGCTCCCGCGCTCGGGGTGGCTGGCGTTGCCGGAAGCTCCTGAAGCGAGCTCGGCTGCGGGCCATGTTGCGGTGTGAATGTGGACGACGCGGGTTCTTGCATCTGATTCCTAAACCAATCCCAAGCTCCCTCGCTCGGGGTAGCTGGCGTTGCGGGAACCTCCTGCGGCGACCCGGGCTGCCGAGCGCCTTCCCCGGCGAGCGGACGCGCGCTCTCAGGAGGAGGCAGCCCCAGCGCTCTGTTCGCCTCGAGGACTTGCTGGTAGCGCCGAAGCCTGAGCAAATCGGCGTTAATTTTGGTGTCCGCGGTTTGGTTCCTATACTCCTCAACATCTTGGGCCAGCCCATCGTCATTCAGTCGGCCAGCCATGGCCCCTTTTTCGCGCGTTTGCAGCCAATCGCTCAACCTGGAAAGGCGGCGAGCCTGTCTATCGACAGTCTCCGGCTCAATCCTGCGTGTCGCCTTTTCCGCCGCGGCCCACATGTCGATGAGGGTTGCGTCTGCCGGATAAGGAGCCAAGCGCCGGATATCGGCCGACAAGGCCTTTCCGGCGCCGACGTCCCGGAGCTTTTTCAATGCCGCTTTGATGCGCCTGCTGCGATCCTTCGCATAGGTTTCCACATCGTCATCCAATCCAGCCACCAACTCGGGGTTACCAATTCGATCCGCGATTGATGGCCTCCCGTTCTGGCTAAGTCGGCCACTCAAATGCCGCAGATCGGCTATCGCATTTTTGATGGTGCCGTCGCCCAGTACTTGGCCGGTGCCGTCGTCCCGGGTGACCTTGGCTTTGCTCTTGAAATCCTCAAACAGCTCCTCGTCCTCCTCAGGGACCCCGCGTGTTCGGCCGGGCTGCTTGGCGTAATCCACCCGAAACTTCGTTGAAAAGACCTCTTGCTGAGCCGTGGAGCCGGACGGCTTTTCGCTGCGACTCGTCCCAAACGCCTTTCCGACGCCTGACTTGATACGTGACCACAGGCCGCTATTCTTGCTGTTCTTCGTCTGAATCGCGGGCTGCTCCTCAGATGGCAAAGTGTAGCGCGCACTGCTGAACAAATCATCCCGCAAATTGGACTGCGGCGGTACTTGGGCCGAATCTCGAAAGTGAGCTCGGGGGATGTCTACGCTGTGGCGCGTGCTGCTGAACGAGGTGTCCCTCAGCCGGGAGTGTGGCGGAATCCGCACCGAACCGCCGAAGTCAGTGCGCCGGATTCCTCCATCGCCCTTTGCGGGACTCTCATCAGGCGAACTAGACGTTGCGGAGCTCTCATCAGACGAGTTGAGTTGTAACTCGTTCATCTGCTGCTCAAAGCTAGCTTGCTCCCTCGTGTTGCCCGATTGCTGCCACGCGCGCGACTGTTGATAGTACGCTTGTGCGAACCCTTCCACATCAAAATCAAACAGGTTAAAATTGTTATTCGTTCGCTCCATGGCACCTCACATGCAAAGCTCGTATCTGGCGCACGGTAGGGTGATCGAGTGAAAGCGGTGGAGCCTTCGGCCGAGATTCCGACTGTCGAAGCCTGAAGACAACTGACAATCAACAATCGTTTGCCGCGACCGAGACCGCCGCCACGCCCCTCCGATTCCGAGATCAAGCAATCGGGTGTTCATTTCCTGATGACGTCGCCGTCTAGACATCGAGGTTCTCATGCTAGGAGAGTTACCTGATGAGAAGCTGACGAGTCTCAGAAGGTCACAATGAGCTAATGGCGACCGCGTTGATTTCTCCAGAAATCTGCCACGTACTCGCCACGTGATTTTTGGGCCAAGCCACGCACGATGCCGTCCCGACACGAAGCGGGCAAACAGCCTTCCCAAGCGCTCGGACATTACGTCTGAAAGCAAGACGATCAGACTGGAGGAATTCTTGTATCGCGGGAATTCTCCACCTGTGGAGCCCGACTCAAGACGACGGCTGTGGCATGGCCATCAATTCGAGATCGCGGAGCATGATGTAGTTCCGCCGGATCTACTGATGCAACTCGGTGGAGGTATCCTTCTCTTTGCGCAGATATCCGGTGAACGAAAGGCTCAGTCGGTCGACGTAGGTCTTTAGAAATACCGGTAGCGCCGAAAAGCGGAGTACACGCGCGCCGTCCATGGCTTCAGGTAACTCGCCGCGCAGCATGAATTCATTGTGGACGGTGATTAGCGCCCACGGCGGAATCCGCCACCGCAGCATCTCATAGCTACGCGAGGAGGCGCGGTCGGTGCCGGCGACGAATAGGATGACGGGGGCGACACGGCGGCGGAGCGCCTCCTTGATGAAGCCGATCTCCTCGCACATCTTGAAGAATTCATCAAAGGCATGGAATCCGAGGTCGATTACCTTGGCCACCCGGTCGTGCAGGATAAGCCGGTCCATCAGCTGCATCTTGCCGTAGGTGTCGATCACATCCGCCGTCTCAGTAATGTTAGGGAGGTAATCGACCAGTGACGGCTCCTTCAGGTTGATGTCGAACGAGAGCGCAGTACCGTTCTTCAGCAGCAAGAACTCGCTCATGAGGCGAGAGACGAGGGTCTTGCCGACCTGCGGGCTAGGAGAGAGTAGATGATGTAAATGGGCGTGGCTAACATTGCCAGTAATATCAAGCGAATTTCGTACGTGGTGCAGACGTTCAATCGCCGAACGAGCGACTATTTTTCGCCGCCGCGGGTCACTGACTTGGCGCCGGCCAAGTCGGTCAAGTTAATGCGATCATATTCGCGCCAGACATTCGCGAGCCAGTGCCGAACATAGCCGCGCAGCACGAAGGAGTGGTTCGCGGCATCGGCGTGCCGACCCTTGTTGGCTACGAAGTTGACGAACGGGACGGAAGCAACTTCGACCTGCTCATAGGCCATCTCATTGAGCTTAGGGATCGTCAGCTCGGTCGCGTTCTTGATGCGGTGGAAATAGGAGTTGTAGGTCGACTCGTCCCACTGGAAGAATTGAGTGTCGTTCATGAAGTTCTTGACCAGAAAATACGTTGCACCAGTCATGAAACTGGCGGTCTCGGCGATCTCGTCCCGGGAAGCGATGGATGATCCCAAGATGTGGAATACGGCAAAGGTGATCTGGCCGGACCGCGCGGCATCCAAAAAGCCGATGTCGCGCAAGGATGCCAGCGCCGGAGACAGCAAGCCTGCGCGGGCGTCGATCACTGTGACGGATAACCCTGAGTTAAGTGTGTCGAAGATCTTCATCTGATCCGCAGTCGCGGTCATGTCGACGATCTCGGTCATCTCGGGGTGGAAGCGCTTCAACGTTCCTCGCGGCGACTCAGTATCGAATGCGCGTGTCTGCACGTTATTGGTATTGAAATAGTCCAGAAGCGTTCGGGATACGGTCGTCTTGCCAACCCCACCCTTGTCCGCACCCACCACAATCACAACTGGCTTTGTCACGGAATCCCCTTAAAGCACTCGCTACCGCCGACCGCGACGTGTGCAATCAGCAAATCTCTGCTTTGGATGCGAAGATGGCAGAAACAAGGGATAGTGGAATCTTTGACGCGTCACCAACGCGATTGGTGGGGATTTCTTGATGCGAGGTCATCAGTGACGTTGGGATACGGACGACTAGTTGCTGTGTGCGGTGTTCCACGTAAGGTTTGTGAACATGCGAACGAGCCGTTCTCGGAAAAAGCGACTGCGGCGATGATCACCGCGACCACCATCAGCGGTACATCGCCGTATATAGATGAGCATCAAACAGCTTGAATCTCACGTAGCGTCAGGTTGTAGGCTTGGAAGAACGATGACCAAGGCTACCACGCAGGCGTCTATGGCTCATTTGAGAAATCATTTCGAGCGGCATGCCTTGCGAGGTCGACCTTCTCGCTTGCGGATGATGACCGATCATTCGGGTACATCTTGTACAAGGATGGGAAGCGCTCTCGCCGGTTATTGGAATGATACTGAAAGCTGGCAAAGTCGCATGTGGCCTGGGGAGTGTCGGATGATACGAATGCTGAATGCTTGGTGATGTAAGTTGCAATTGCGCAGGTCGCGCACCGCCCGCGCTGCGATCAAGCTACCAGAAGCTCGCGAAGAGACGCGCTCCCGCTGCATAGGCAGTCGTGTCCGGCCGGGGTGCCGGCGTGGACCAGGCAACGTTCGTGTAAAAGGCCGCCGCAGATACTAACTGAGATTCGTGCCATGCTTCGAAGAAGACATCCGCGCCGGGATATCGTGGGGGTGCGCCACGACATGCAACGCGGTGAGTCCAGCAGGCCTGAGGTCAGGCAGGTATCGAAGCGTGCGAGCGCATAGCTGCATGTATGTCGCGGCTTGATAACCCTCTGATTAAGGAAGTCGGGCTCAGGGCCCTTTCGTTCTTCGCATCATCATTCGGTCGACACTTCAACGATGGCCGAATACCGTAATGCAACGATCAGAATAGCCGAATGTTCGGGCGATGAAAGCGGAGCGCTTCAGGAGTTGAACAGCCAAAGTCTAGCATCGCTGGTGAACGGCTTCAGCAAGTGGCCGGAAGAGGCGGCCTCTCGCCAAGCCACGATCGCAATCGCGGGTGACGTCCTTCGCCCCGGCGACCGGCTCTCCCACTTTGATCAGCAGGACTGGCCGGCCGCTTACGGCTCACCTTCGGCTCTCTTCATCAGCGCGGATGCCCAGAGCGCGACGATGACCGCGGTCCTCAACATGCGAACGCCGTCAGGTCGGAATCTCACTCGGCGACCGCGCCCCATGACATCGTCGTCGGACCCGACGTGCAGGGCTCGCTCAGAGTGCGTTTCCGCCAACAAACTTGGAGACGGAAACCGGCAGGCATCGGTGATGCGGCAGCCTGTACGGCCAACGCCAGCACCACTGGATGCCCCCGCCGCAAATTGCCAGACACCAGATTATGCTGCGATGCCGAGCGCCCTGGCCGTGAAGTCGCCAGAGGCAAGATGATCCCCGAGCAGGCGTTCGAGTTCGGCACGAGACCCAGGGTCGTCGTTTAACGCACGTGTTGTCGTGGTCAGCCGTGTCCGGTTGAAGACGTAATTTCCAGGCCCGACACTGCGCAGCTAGTAGCCCGCCGGCGTGACGCGAAGCACATGGTGTTTCTTCTTCAAGCAGCCTCGCACAAAAGGTCTTGTGGCACGCCGATTGCTGGGAGACGGTGAAGAATCCGTCACGACAATGGCGGTATCGCAGGCACCGGCCCGGGAGTTTAGATGAGACTTGCTCAGTTGATCCAAATCAATGCCATCACTGCTGCACTGTTGAGTGCTGTACCGCCGATTGAAGCCACATCCGTCGTGGTGCCGCTGTCATTAGGCCAGCAGCGGCATTGGTCCTATCGCGTCTGATCGTCGGCAGAGAGGCACATCCCGATCGCGCCTCGGTCGCGGCGAGCTGGGAGCGCCTGCCCTTCAGTGGCTTCGGAATTGGTCGCGAATGAGGCGCTGTGCACTACCTTCGTGGAGGGGGCGGCGAGCCGTTCCAGCAGATCGGCGGCTGGAGTTAAGACAGAGAGCTCGATTGGCGCGCAAGAGCTTTGAACCGAGAGAACGAAGTACATTTGCTGGCCGCGGCGCAGAACCACCCTGCGGCACTGGGCTGGGCACCATGTCTGAAGCGGCTCTGTGACCATCGTGCCCCAGGAGAAAAAGGATGAAGCTTGGACTGTTTTATGAACACCAGTTGCCGCGTCCTTGGGAGGACGGCAGCGAGCGAAAATTGTTCAGTGATGCGCTGGAGCAGATCGAACTGGCCGATCGGCTCCGATTCGATCACATGTGGGAGGTTGAGCATCATTTCCTCGAGGAGTACTCCCACTCATCCGCACCCGAGGTCTTTCTGGGGGCTGTCTCCCAGCGTACAAAGACTATTCGCATTGGTCACGGCATTTGCCTGTCCTCCCCGAATTACAACCATCCGGCACGGGTGGCGGAGCGTCTGGCGACGCTCGATTTGATCTCTGGGGGGCGCGCCGAGTGGGGGACCGGAGAATCCGCGTCGCTGATCGAGATGCATGGCTTTGGGATCGAGCCCGAGCAGAAAAGTGCCATGTGGCGGGAAGGGGTCGAGCAGACCGCCAATATGATGACGATGCAGCCGTATCCCGGATACGACGGGCAATTCTTCACAATGCCGACCCGTAACATCGTGCCAAAGCCGGTCCAGAAGCCGCACCCACCGATCTGGATGGCGTGTTCACGGCGCGACAGTATTTTGCGTGCCGCGCGTTACGGGGTAGGGGCGCTGGTTTTTGGATTTGTGGAGGCGTCGCAAGCGAAAGTGTGGCGCGACGAGTATTATCAGATCATCAAGTCCAATGAGTGCGTGCCCATTGGGCATTCGGTAAACGCCAATATCGCCACTCTCAACGGTATGATGGTTCATGAGAACGCCGAAGAAGCGATGCGTCGAGGACTCGATGGCTTCAAGTTCTTCGGTTATTCGATCGCGCATTATGCGGTATATGGCGAACACCGTCCTGGGCGCACGAATTTGTGGCGGCGCTTCCAAGCGATCAAGGACGAGATGAAGGAGACGCCAGGCTCAGGCAGCATCGGACAGCCCAGGAGTGTTCGCGAGCATCTCATGGGGTATGCTGATGTCGGTATCGACCAGATGATCTTTATCCAGCAGTGCGGCATGAATAAGCACGAGCATATCTGTGAGGCACTTGAGCTGTTCGCCAAAGAGGTCATGCCTGCTCTGAAAGAGCGGGAAGACGAGCGCGTCCGACGTAAAGAAGAGGAGCTGGCTCCCTACGTAGAGGCGGCACTTGCCCGCAAGTCCTCGATGCCCGAGCTGCACGAGTCGGACATCCCGAATGTCGAGGCGATTGGCATCGTCCTTGAGCGTTGTACAGGTAAGGACTACGCCTCGGCCGGTGGCACCTTCGCGGACCCGACCCGCGGAGGCGCCATTCCGATGGCTTCACGCGAGTCCTTCGCCAAGTCGGCCAAGGTCGACTGACGCGAGGGCCGCGATGGGATCTGACCGAGTTCATGGGCGGGTGCCCTCAGTGGCCGGCAACGGCCGAGGAAATCGGCCACGCATCGCTCACAGTCCTAAGAAGCTTGTGTGCTGGCCGCGCCAATCCTACAAGTGATTTCTCTGCGAAGCTGGGAACGCGGAGTCGAACCCAAAGCTATGCGTCTAAGTTTTCTGGGTGACTACGTTGATCGGGGTAGATGCCGAATGCCTCACCCCCTGAATCCAATTGCCCCTTTAGCTGATGGATGCCCCAATTCATACGCGAAATCATGGGTACTACTCAGTTATCCGAACTGGGCTGAGCATTGAAATCCTATAAGCATCTGCGCATCCGATGTATATCCCAAGCCTTTTGAAACGGCTCACCGGCTCCCGAACGTGCCGCCCACACATAGGTGCAGCCGCGTGCACGGCCATTCCTATAGGGTCGAGGTGCAACTCGATGGACCAGGGATCCTGTCACCGGATTCGTCGTAGACTTTTCTGACCTAGATCATCAGTGCACTTGATCATTGATGCCTAAACGAAGTCGAGGGATTGGAGAATCCTACGGCAGAGAACATTGCCGTTTTGATCTTGGAAAGATTGAAGCACAAGCTTCATCAAATATTATCCGTTCGAGCCTACGAAACCTCCGATTGTTGGGCTGAATATGAGGGACGATGACAAGAAAAGCACCTTGTTTGGCCTGCTTCTCGTCGTCGAATTTGCAATCCTTCGAGCCCTACAGCTTGAAAAAAGCGTGCATCTCAAACCGCTTCTGCCCGAACGATCGATTCCCGCTCAAGCGCTAGGAGAGTCTTCACAGGCCGATTGCTTATGGGTCCCGGATCACGCTCGCTTGTTCGGCACGCGGAGGACTACTCTGCCGCGACCTGTGGTTCTCGTTTAGATATGCCCGGTACGCCAACGCAATGCCCTCCCTCAGCGAGGTGGGGGCTCGCCAGCCGAGCGCGGTGAGATGGCAGACATCGAGCAGCTTGCGCGGCGTGCCGTCGGGGCGCGAGGTGTCAAAGCTGATCTCGCCGGTATAGCCGACAGTTGCGGCCGCGACACGGGCGAATTCGGCAATCGTGGTGTCCTCGCCGGTGCCGATATTGACTAGTTCGTCATCCGAATAGGTCTTCATCAAATGGATGCAGGCGTCCGCGAGGTCGTCGACATAGAGGAATTCGCGCCGTGGCGTGCCGGTGCCCCAGACCACGACCTCGCTGGCGCCGGATGCCTTCGCCTCATGGAAACGGCGGATCAACGCAGCCACGACGTGGCTATATTCGGGATGATAATTGTCTCCGGGGCCATAGAGATTGGTCGGCATCACATTGATGAAGTCGGCGCCATACTGGCTCCGATAGGCCTCCACCATCTTGATCCCGGCGATCTTCGCAATCGCATAGGGCTCGTTGGTCGGCTCCAGTGGGCCGGTCAACATGGAATCCTCGCGCAGCGGCTGCGGCGCCAGCTTGGGGTAGATGCAGGAGGAGCCGAGGAACATCAGCTTCTCGGCTCCGTTGACATGCGCCGCATGGATCACGTTGGTCGCGATCGCCAGATTGTCGTAGAGGAATTCGGCGCGAAGCGTGTTGTTGGCGACGATGCCGCCGACCTTGGCGGCAGCGAGAAACACCACCTGCGGACGTCTGGCGGCGAACCATTGGTTGACCGCCCCTGATCACGCAGATCGACCTCATTGCGGGTCGTTGTCAGCAGTTCGACATCTTCACGCCCCAGCCGGCGCGCCAGTGCGGAACCGACCATGCCGCGATGGCCGGCGACGTAGACGGTCTTGCCCTTCAGCTCAAAGGGAATGCTTACCATGAGCCGCCTCCCGTCGCGCGTTTTCGAGGTCGCTCGCGACCATCTCCTTGACCAGCTGGGCAAAGGGCGTCTTGGGCTTCCAGCCCAGTTTCTCCCGCGCCTTGCTGGCGTCGCCAATCAGAAGGTCGACCTCCGTGGGCCGGAAATACTCCGGATCGATGCGCACCACGGTCTTGCCGGACTTCTTGTCGACACCGGTCTCCTCGACGCCCTTGCCGTGCCATTCGATGCTGCGGCCGACTTCGGCAAAGGCGACTTCGATCAGTTCGCGCACCGAGCGCGTCTCGCCGGTGGCGAGCACGAAATCGTCAGGCTGATCCGCCTGCAGGATCAGGTGCATGCCCTCGATATAGTCCTTCGCATGCCCCCAGTCGCGCTTGGCCTCGAGATTGCCGAGATAGAGCGTGTCCTCCAGCCCCACCTCGAGGCGGGCAACGCCGCGCGTGATCTTGCGGGTGACAAAGGTCTCGCCGCGGATCGGGCTCTCATGGTTGAACAGGATGCCGTTACTGGCAAACATGCCGTAGGCCTCACGGTAGTTGACTGTGATCCAGTAGCCGTACAGCTTGGCGACGCCGTAAGGCGAGCGAGGGTAGAACGGCGTGGTCTCCTTCTGCGGGATCTCCTGGACCAGGCCGTACAATTCCGACGTAGAGGCCTGGTAGAAGCGCGTCTCCTTCTCCATGCCGAGGATGCGGATCGCCTCCAAGAGCCGCAGCACGCCGATGGCGTCGGCGTTGGCGGTGTATTCCGGGCTTTCGAAGCTGACGCCGACATGGCTCTGGGCGGCGAGGTTATAGATCTCGGTCGGCCTGATCTGCTGCATCAGCCGGATCAGGTTGGTGGAGTCGGTCATGTCGCCGTAATGCAGCAGGAACGGCACCTTGCGGGAATGCGGGTCCTGGTAGAGGTGGTCGATCCGCGCGGTGTTGAACGAGGACGACCGCCGCTTGATGCCGTGGACCTCATAGCCGAGGCCGAGCAGATATTCGGCCAAGTAGGCGCCGTCCTGGCCGGTGACGCCGGTGATCAGCGCCACGCGCCGCTGTGAATCCTGAGCTGCCATTCTCTCTCCGGTTACGCGCAAGGGAAGGCTGTCATTTGCGAAGTCTAACTGAAAGCCGATTCAAATCAGGCGGTTAGGCCGCAAAGTCAGCATCGGCCCGGGCAATGAATGCTGGAGCCGCCCTTTGCTTGAGCTGTGGCGCGATTGTGACGAGCTACTTTGCATTTCGGCAGCAATGACATGGCACGACGCGCCTGTTGAAGAGCCCGAGATACGCCGGCGACCGCATCCTAAAAAGCCACGTATTGATCGAGAGGCGCGCATAACCCATCCCTTTATCGTCACGCCGGCGCATGCACTATATATACATTGATATACATTGCGCAGGGAGGGCGTGCGTCAAAGTTCAACGGACCTCCGCGAGGCCATGTAAGTAGGCAGCTGCCGAGCGCTCTCCAGAAGTTCTCCACAGGACTGCTGTCTAGGCTTCAGCAGGCCTTCTCTAAGAGACCGCATATTTCTATGGAACCCACATCTTCCTTAACAGTACATCAGCAGATTGTTTCTCTTCTTCAAAAGCCGGATCGCGTTATCTTGGACATCGGCTGCAACGACGGAACCGATACGCGAAACTCGAGCTCTGCCCGCAGGCTCAGCTCTACTGCTTTGAGCCAGATCCCCGAGCGGCTGCTCGCTTTAAGAAAAACATGGATCTTACCTCAACAAGGTGAAGCTATTTGAGATCGCGATCAGTGACCGAAATGGCATGATCGATTTCCATCCAAGCAATGGAAATGCAGATGCGAAGGAATGGGATCTCTCTGGCTCAATACGCCGACCCAAGAATCATCTCGTGGAACATGACTGGTTCGGTTTGATCATCCTATCTCAGTTGAAACTCGGCAGTTGGATGACTGGTGCAGCGAGGCGAACTTAAAACACATCGATTTCATCTGGATGGACGTGCAGGGAGCCGAGTCCGATGTGATCGCTGGCGGCAGACATACCTTAAGCAACACGCGCTTCGCCCACGGAGTCGAGGGTGATGTCTTGCTTAGAAACACGAGCCTGTAGAAGGGCTGTGAGCGCGTGTACAAGGCCGCCGAAGAGGTAGTCGGCCTCGGTCAATATGGGCGGACGCTGACCGTACTTACCTGCAGCTCGGTCGGCGAGCAGGATCACGACGAAGAGGATGAACAGATCTGATCGAGACATGGACGCCACGGTTCCGGTGATGAACCCTCACTCGCCTGCGATCAGCTCTTCGATAAGAACTCGCAAGTACCCAAATCCCGAAAAGCCGCAAGCCCAACAAAAACAGCTTGAATCTCACGTTGCGTCAGGTTGTAGGCTTGAAAAAATGCTGACAAAATCCATCATCAGCAACTCAAATTTGAGTGCCACGCAACGTTCGCATTGAGAGATTCGTGTCTTCGCGAGCATCCTCGTGACGCTTTCATTCGGTGTACGTTTCGAGAGGCTGAGTCACTTCGAGTGATGGCAGGTCGAAACAAATCGGAGTCAAGGAAAGATCTACAAATCCAAGAGGGCTCGTAAGAGGGCTCGTAGTGGTGCGACGTGGGAGGTAGATCAGTCCGTGCAAGCGCTTGGGACGGCCGGCCACCCGTAGGCAGAGTCACCCATGTAGGTGAGGCGTGCGCCGCAATGGCTGGGCCGCGTGGTACGTTGCGGTCTTCTTAGCCGATCTTGGCATGCAGGTGGCGAGGGCGCCGTGTTCCTAGGAAGTGCGGTATCGCTGCGAAGGAGCTGAACTACTATGATGGTTGCTGCTTTCTCCTCGTTTCGTGGGGCACGTTGGGAAAATCTCAGTCCGCTGCTCACCGGGGGCCGGCGGTTGCGCCGGCATGATCACCATGTTCGTGTAATTGCGGACCCCCGCCATGCGTGCAGAGGTCGACGCCGCCGTTTTCGAGTTCGTGTCAAGCCGAAGCGGCCCAATCGGTGAGGCTGCGGATCCGGCAGACGTTTCGAACCTCCGAGATCGTATGCGCAGGGTCGTCTTTGATTCTTGTTCTGCTTACCGCAGCCCAGAAGTAGAGTCTGGAAGTCGACGGAAGCTGTCTCGCCCAAGTTTTTTTAGCCCGAATGATGTGACCGTCGTGGCAACACAGGCGCGGAGGAGCGGCTTTGGCCGGTCTTTCAACGGCGACCACAACTTCGCCGACAGGCGAGCCAAACATTCAGAAGGAAGCATGTCTTGACTCAGGCCGACAAAGACGTGGTCGAGCACATGCTCGCATCATTAGCGATCAGCTCGCTGCAAAGTGGCATTGCACCCACCAACGAACAGGTTGCTCATCATTTTGAGCTATCATGCGAGAGGGTTGGACTAGTCGTCACGCTTGAATCTGCGACCCGGATCTTCAATTGTATCGCACGTGAGATCCACAAGGCGCAGTCGGTGCTCGAGTTCATCGGTCGCGGCACGGATCAAATGCAGTGAGCGAACGGAATGGAGCTCCTCGCACGTGCGCGCAGCACAAAGTCGCCTTCGTTGGCCCGGCATCATAATGGAGGGTAGGACCGACAGGTTAGGTTCCACATAGACTGCATAATTCTGCTCGACGTCCACAAGCAGGGTACCAATCCGCCCCCGACCTCTGCCTCACCGGAATTGTTGAAGGCCGTACCCGTCCACTCTGAGCAATCTGCGACAGCCCCGACAACGGTGATGCAATTCGGCCAGCCAGGTGGTGGCGCGAGGGCTGTCGATCTCGAAAGCGGGTCGCGTCAGCGCAGAGCTCGTCCGATGCACGCTCGATCGGTCCGATCCTGCCGTCGAAATATCGAGCGTCGCAGAGCATGACTTCGTCTCGGACGCTGCGGGCCTTGAGTGGCCTGCGATCTCAGGCTAGCTACCGTAAAGCGAGCTCAGATCTGCAGCTTCACACTTTTCCAGAACAAAGGTTCGCCCAACCTATGAAAACGCTAACGACGTTAGGGGCTGCTATCGGCGCAGCTTTGGCACATGACATCAGCTTTTCGGGCGGATCGATATGTGACCCGGTTCCCCTCCCATTTCCGGCCGAAGACGACATGTTGGGGAAGGTCTCGCTTCGTCGTCGGCGTGAGTTCGCCTGGGGACGGCATCACGCTCATGAGGTCTTGCGTAAATTGGGTTTCGCTCCTGTTCCGATTTTGTCGAGAGTGGATCGGGCTCCTCTTTGGCCTTCGGGAGTCGTCGGCAGCATTTCCCACTCTTCGTCTGATTGCGGAGCTGTTGCCGGAAAGTCCAACACTGTGCTCGCTCTGGGGTTGGACATTGAAGATCAAGAACCGCTAGGAGCGGACCTTTTGCCGCTCGTGTGCACCTCCGAGGAAATCGAGCGTAAGGAGTGGTCCAGCAGTCGCTTCGGCCCGAAATTGTTCTTCGCAATAAAGGAAGCCGTATACAAATCATATGCGCCGGCAACTGGTGAATTCTTGGATTTTCAAGATGTCAGTGTCAGGACGAATGACCAGAGCGGGGTCTTCGAGGCTGAGATTGTCAACCCGGAAAAGCCTCCTAGTTTCGGCAGTCGAACCATAAATGGGATCTATCGCCCATTTGTTGGAGGAATTCTAGCACTAGCCGTGCGATTTCGAGGCGCGTGATGCATCTCGTCAGCTAAATGCTGGAAGGCCAAACGAGACCTCATCGAGGTTGCCTTGCAATTGAAGAATAATCTTCTGTTCTACTAGCGAGTGGGCGCCTTGACTCCGATAAGAAGCTTAATGTGTATGACTCCGTAGCGCCCCGCTGCCCTCTCCGCGATCCGACCAAACAAGGTCCTTCACCGAGCCCTTTCTGATCGAACATGAGCTGAGATGCCGGTCATCATGTGGGTCTCTCAATCAGGAAACCGCGAAAAGGGAGCGCCTGATAGGTCACGACTAGACGACCGATTCCATGAAACCCGCGTGCTGCAGCAGGCTGAATTGATGGAACGGACGGGTTGTTGGCGGATTCCTCGTTTGCGGTCGGCGAAACGAGGAGCTGTATCATGGCAGGATGGCGG
>NZ_LLYA01000198.1 GCF_001440415.1 Bradyrhizobium retamae | reverse complement strand
ACAACGCTTGTTCTTCGTCGAGAAAAATCCGATTACTCGGACAGGCTCCTAGATGGGCCTTTTCGGTCGAGACGAGTACAGGATGTTCAGCTCGCTGATCACGAGCATGGGAAGGGTGTTGCAGGGCGGAAGCGAAGGCCTGGTCCCACTCGTGGAGCTCAACTTCGAGGGGCTGCCGGGTCCGAGGAGACAGCGTCAAAGGCGTTCTTTTCCGAAATGATGCCGCTCGAAAACATAACTTTATCCCAGAGGATGCGTCGAGCGATCTCACGAGGGTCTGCAGGCACTTGAGCGCGGTGAGTGCAAACCAGTCAAGCCGCATTTCAAGCGGCAAGACGAAACAAGAAGGTTCTCAGCCGAAGCGAATGACAACCTTGAAAGGTGCTTACTCGACCTTGAAAGGATTGGCTGAGGCGGTTCAACTAGAAGCTAGACGGCACCACCTATATAGGCGACTTCCTGATTAGGTCTGCTCTGAGTCTCACGCGGACTTGCGAGAAGGATACAATCCCCGAGCGCGATCAGATCCTCGGGTCAGTTCGCCGAATTCCGGATCACCTTCGGATCGCCGAAGTCGCCGCCGGACCTCCAGAGCGGCTGAGAGCGACGCCGCCGACATCGCTAGGCTTAAGGGAGATGGCCTCCGCACGCATGACGGCGCTCTGAGAGAAGCACTCGATCGCTTCACCGGGCGCGATCCGTCGTCAGAACTGAGGCAGGCGCAGCACTGTTTGCATGAGCGGATCGTCCGTATCGAGCTTTGCTCTCACGAACCCGAGCGAAAAGCATCCATCGCGTGGGCCAATAGTATGCCGATGCTCAAAAGAAAAAGAATCCCGACAAGAGCCGAATACATATGCCACCTCCATCGCTCACTTCCTTTGAACTGCGCGACCGCTTACACGTCAAATTAATTCCTGTGCACGAATTGGGATCGCAGCCAACTGATGAGTCTAAGCCACACCGGCTAGCTGGCAACATGTGGAACGATCAAAGATAGACGCTGCAAAACCCAGCTGTTCTGTTCGAACCGACGTGATAGGCGTAGCGCGGGTGACCGAAAAACTCGTGTGGTTAATGTGCAGCGGGTACTGGTTTCTGCGTGGCAATGTCCGAAACGAACGGTCCGGCCCTTGAGATGCCTGTAGCATCTGCGCGCAAGAATTGGGGCGTCCGGATGAACTTTTCAAGCTCGAAAGATGAGAGCTCATTGTCTCTTTGGGAAAGTGTGCGGCGGCAAGTTGGCCGGTCGCACGAACGCCGGACGTTGCCGCTGTGTTGTTAACAATCTGCGCACCTATGCTGAATTGCTTCGTTCGGAAATGGACCAGAGCTGAACTACACCCCGATTAATTGGTCTGAATAGGTCGCTCCCACGGCATATTAATGAAAGACCTGCAGAAGCACTTGAAAAAGCTCCGCACTGATGCAGCCGAATGCAAATTGATCAATGACCTGGCGACTGGCCTGGAAAAGCGAGAGCTGTTCGCAAGGCTTGCGGATCACTTGAGTGTTCTGGCGTCCGAGGTCGAGCACGCCATATCTGCGAAAGTCTCCAGCACGGAGACGAAGCAAAGGCGGTCGCACGACGCCCAAGGATCGGCTCTGGGTTCACGACAGCGGCACTTATGTGAAATTGACGAGGCGGGTAAGCTGACGCACGATTTTGCCTCTGTGGTTGCCGGGATTGTTGATTAGGGTGTCGCCGGGACGAAGCGTCGGAAGGAGGACCTTCTCGACTAGAGGCGGAAACTCTCGCGATCGTTCGGCCCCTCGAGAAACCATGGAGCCTCGATCCGGGCAGGTGCAATGCGGCCAGGAAGTCTTCCAGCGGCCGTGCGGAATCTTGCTGGGAAATCCTCTCGTCACCGGGCGCCCACCCCCGCAAGGCCGCCATATCGGTCCTGTTCCAGATCTCGTCGCTGAAGACCAAGCGCTCAGGTTCGCAGGCGATCTTGATATTTGATCCACTGAGCTCGCCGTCTGGCGAGGTCCGGACGGTCGCGTTCGCCAGCCACCACCTTTCTCTTTGAAGCTGAGCTTCTCGGCGTGGACGAAACTCCCACTCAACGGTAATCAGCCTTCAGCCCGCGATCAGCGAGCTCGGCGACCAAGCAGCGCAAGGTGAAGTCCCCTTGATTTGCCCTAAAACCCAGACACGGTGTTCGCCGGAAATCGCCTTCGGCCCGTGGCCGCCCATCCTGCCGGGCGCCAGGCTGCCGGTCTCCCGATGCCGTCGCCCCCATCCAACGGCCGTGCTGACCGCAATACCGAACTGTTTAGCCGCCTCGTTGCAGGACAATCCGCCGGGAACAACCTACAACGACCCGCTCCCGAAGATCCTCAGAGAAAAGACCTTGCCCATCCATGCTGGCCTTCACGCCGAGCCCTCAGGGTAAATCAGAATTCTCCTGATTTGGGAACCTCAAATCGATTTAAGCTAACCTCATCACGCTTTAGATTAGTCCGTCCGCGGCTTTTGCTCCACGGCTTCTTCAGACCCCTTCGCGATGGCTCGTTGCACTTCGCTAATCCTTTGCCCTCATGCGGTTGGATAGAAGACTTCCACTTTCAAGCAGCCGTTCATACTCGGCACTCCTGAGAAACCGCCCGGCAAACCGGGGGTTTCTTCCCCTTGTGTCACGGGCAGCCTTTTAGACGTTGTTCCGGGGCGCTCACGAAGTGAGCGAACCGGCAATCCAGAGATCGCGGCGAGAGGTTTCCGGGTGCGCAATCCAAATCGGCTGCTGCCGACTTGCACCACTAAGACCCGCGAATCCGGTTACACCCGAGTTCGACTTGCCCTGGAATGACGGTTAGAAATGCAGCCGCCTACCCTGCCGTGTTCGAGGTCTCGCCGTCGGTGGGATCGATTTTCTGGTTAAGCCGCGCATGCAGCGTGACCTGGTCGAGTTCGCCTTCCCACCAGGCCACGAACACCGCGGCAATACCGTTGCCGATGATATTAGTAAGGGCGCGCACCTCGCTCATAAATTTGTCAATCGAGAACACGATTGCCATGCCCGGCACCAGCACCGGATTAACCACTGAAAGCGTCGCCGCGAGCGTGATGAAGCCGGCCCCGGTGATACCGCTTGCGCCTTTCGAAGTCAGCATCGCCACAACGAGAATGGTCAGCTGCTGGCCGAAGCTGAGATCGACCCCGAGCGCCTGAGCGATAAACAGCGTTGCCAAGGTCATGTAGATGTTGGTGCCATCGAGGTTGAAGGAGTAGCCGGTAGGCACCACGAGGCCGACCACCGGCTTGGAGCAGCCCAGCCGCTCGAGCTTCGTCATCAACTGCGGCAGCGCACTTTCCGAGGACGAGGTGCCGAGCACGAGCAAGAGCTCATCCTTGATATAGGCGATAAACTTGAAGATCGAAAACCCGACGAAGCGCGAGATCAGACCGAGCACGACCAGCACGAACAGCGCGGCCGTAGCATAGAACAGCGCGACGAGACCGATCAGATTGCCGAGCGCCGATGGTCCGAACTTGCCGATCGTGAAGGCCATGGCCCCGAACGCGCCGATCGGCGCTACCTTCATGACAATGGCGATGACGCCGAACACCGCGTGCGCCGCGTCGTCGATCATGCCACGCAACTTTGCGCCGCGCTCACCCAGCGCCATCAGCGAGAAGCCGAACAGAATCGCAAACAAGAGCACCTGCAGGATATCGCCGCGCGCCAGCGCGCCGACCACGGTGTCGGGAATGATATTGAGGATGAAATCGACGCTTTTCGAGGCTTCCGCCTGCTTCACGTAGTTGGCGACGGCTGCGGCATCGGGCTTGGCCGCAAGGCCGTGGCCGATCTTAAAAAGATTGCCCATCACCAGGCCGAGCACCAAGGCAAAGGTGGAGACGATCTCGAAATAGACAAGCGCCTTGAGGCCGACCCGGCCGACCTTTTTCGCATCCTGGATGTGCGCGATGCCCGAGACTACGGTGCAGAAGATGATCGGCGCGATCAGCATCTTGATTAGCTTAATGAAGCCGTCACCGAGCGCCTTGACCCAGTCGTTGGTCGCGAGCGACGGCCACAGCCAACCGACGAGGACGCCAATCAGAATCGCGATCAGCACCTGAACGTAGAGGATTTTGTACCAAGTTCGCGACGCCCGCGCGGGCGCCGCAGTTGCGATGGTGGTCATGACGCTCCTTCCCATACGAACTCGAACACCGAGCCGTCGCGCGTTGAGAGGCGACGGCATCAGACGAGCCTTTCATGCCAGCCGTGTCCGATTGAAGACGACGATGTCGGAAACCCGACAGCCTGCAGCGTGATTCCAAAGGCAGGCTGGCTGTTACGTGTTTTTTCTCTCGATAAGCAAGACGCGCACCACGCGCGAAGCCATGCGGCCGTCAACCCGCCAGACGGTGAACCGACACTCTCCTGACTAGCTTGGCCGAACGCCGGAACCATTCGTGCCGCCGAAGGCAGAGGCGTTGTTCAGCGCCACGCGCACCTTGCGCTGGCGCAGCACATTGGACGTGGCGTCGAGATCGACGAGCTGCTTGCAGTCGATGTCATGCTCCGATAGCGCTTTGAGGTCGGCGCCGATCCTGACCTTCAGCTCGTAAAGCTCGGAATCGACGATCGGGCCGATGGCGGTGCGGCCTTCGCGCATCTCTTTCACGATGGAGGCGGCGCAGGTGTCTAGGCCGCACAGCCCGCCCATTCCGGTAATGACGACGCTCCTCTCCATTCAGGCCTTCTTAGCGAGGAAGCCGTGGACAGCTTCAACCGTGTCGCCGATATGCTTGAGGTTCGACCAGGCATCATCCGTGTTCATCTCGATCTGCATGCCGTTGGACTGTTCCAGGTCGTAGATGAGGTCCGTCAACTCCGGCGACTGGATGCCACGCAAGGTAAGTTCCGTGGCGATCGTTGTCTCGCCGCCGCCCGCGGGTATTCCTTGGTTTTTGGCGATGTTCCTTCGCGAGTTTGATCTGCCATCCTGTTGCTTCCATCAGGCGCCTCGACGCGAAAGCGACGCCGTTCCTCAGCCGAGCCGCGTCGCCGATAGAAGCAGTGACGTGGTGGGCGTCAGGTGCTGTTGCCAATGCAACATTCCGCAACATTGGTAAAATTGATTTTTTGGATGGTATGCATCCACGCTGCGTATCAATTCCTCGCGCAGGACAAGAAAGTCGCACCCTGGCCGCCCTCTACAGCGGCCGGCCCCCTCGGCTGCGAGTCGACCGCCTCCGGTCTGTCGCCAGCCATCGAGGCCGCGATGGGCGCGGCCCGGGAAAGTGAAAACAAAGACACGATAATGGCGACGATCGGCACCTTCACCCCGAGCGGCAATGGCTTGGGTCACGTGCAAGAATGTGTCCTTTAACGCTGAGTTTGGCGGTCTTGCACGCAGACGTCCGAGTCAAGCGTTCCCGCAGCGAAGCGAGGACAACGCTTGACGCGGCGGCGACACCACAAACTTTTCCATTGGGTGCAGGCGAAGTCCTGCACCCCTGCCACGTGGCGAACGGGGGAGCGCGAGGGGAACACCTCGCATCTAAAAGAAGACTCGCGCCGTAGGCGCTCCGCTTATGTTTTATTCAGGTGCTGTCATCTGTTGGTTTCATCGATCGGGTAAGCACTTGGACGTGGTGATGTCCTTTTGCGCCTCCGGGTGCGACGCCTCCGGAGGCGCGGGATGGTTTCGATCGTGCGGGCGACCGCCGGCGTCGACGGGATTCCAACTGGCTTTCCCATTTTGCTCGATGCGCAGATGTCGATCATCGAGCCGGCTTTCGGCTATTTGCTCGAGCTTTCCACAATCCCCGGCCGTTCGCATGCGACGGAGACGCTGCGGACCTACAGCGAGCACCTGCATGACTGGTTCGATAGCCTGGAGCAGAGCGGGCTCGACTGGCGGCTTGCCGACGAGGGAACGATTGCTGCCTACCGCAACAGGATGCTGTCGACTGCGAGCAATCATACGGGCCGCCCTTACGCCCGTTCAACCGTGAACGATCGTGTCCGGACGGTTTGCCGCTTCTATTCGTGGGCGCATCGACGCGGTCTGATCGACACTCTGCCGTTCGATTATGTCGATGTGTCGCTCCGGTCGGCGCGCCAGGGCATGTTGGCGCATCTCGGCCACCATCGGCCTGTCATTGCGGCGAACGTCCTGACAATTTCGGAAGCGGAGCGGCTGCCGCGCCCGCTGCGCGAGGAGCGGCGCAGCCGCGGGGAAGAAGATCGCCGGCACGTTATTGCGGGGAACAGGCCGGGTCGCAGACCACATCTCGGGGCCCGCCCAGCAAGGCCCGTTGGTCGTAGGGCATCACGTCACGCCTGGAGAACCACCCGCTCCCGTCGGGCTCGCATGGCATGATGACCTCCGGTCCTCTTCACAGCGTCAGGTCGGCACAGTGCGCATGTCGGCTATCAGCGACGCGATTAATGCGTCGCTGCCGTCAACTACCAACGCTAATGATTGATCCAAATAAAAGACACGGCAATTATTGGTGAACGTTGGGCCGATCGAACACCACGTGGCGCGAGCATCACATGCAAAGACTTCGGCATATAACATCAACCAAGGGTCTGCTCCGATTCGCCGGTCGCAGAAATGCCGCGTGCGCAGGCTCGATCCAGCATAATTTCTCTTGGAGATAGCATGATGGACTGTTCAGTGTGATCGCAGCCGCAGGCCCAAAGGCCTCGCGCATTGGCCTGTCAATCGTCCGCCCTCTGGGCTGCCAACAGCACCTCATGATTCCAACTTCGCCGACGTAGGCGAGCACATCGTGGACTCAATCGTGGCAGGTCTCGGGCAGATCAACTCGTGAGCCGCCCGAATGAGGCAGTGCTTGGCCAAAGAAGATTCAACGGAAGCAGAGCATCCACGTCAGTATTCTGTCACTTCGCCGCATTTAGGCGTAGCTTAGTCCTCTCGTAGAATGGATTAGATTAGACTGTTCGCAGCAGGGAATGAAGATGGCAGCAAGCGAGACAAGCTTTGAGCAATCGGTGATCCTGATCGACAACTTCGACTCCTTTACGTTCAACATTGCCCAGATGGTTGGCGAGGTAAATGGTAAGGAAGCCATTGTCTTGGATAACACTGTGCCGTGGAAGGAAATTCGCAAAATCCCTCATGATCGCATTATTCTCTCGCCGGGACCAGGAAACCCCCAAACTTCAAAGGATGTCGGCTCGACGATGGATGTTCTGGCCGGCAGCGCCGTTCCGGTCTTGGGCGTGTGCCTGGGACATCAATGCATTGCTCATTTCCATGGCGCAGCCGTGTCCCGAGCACCGGAGCCGCTCCACGGCCGGATCCGCAGCATCACAAACTCCGGAACAGATCTTTTCAAGGGGCTGCCGCGTTCTTTCAATGTGACGAGATACCATTCTCTGACAGTGACAGGTGATCTTCCGCAATGCCTTGAATGCACGGCCATGAGCGAGGATGGCATCATCATGGGGCTGCGCCATCGGCAGCGGCCCCACTACGGCGTGCAGTTTCATCCAGAATCCATCTGCTCCCAATACGGACGAGAGATCTTTGTCAACTTCCTCTCCGATGCATGCGCCCCGTCGGCAACTCAAGCCTCGCTTGCGGGCCTGGAGGTGGCCTGATGATCGAGGACGTCTCGCACCTCCGCGACTTTCCTTTCGAGACGGTCACGTATGTGGCGAGAAGTTCAACGATCTCATGCAGGGTAAGCGCTGAGGACGTTTTCGTGTGCCTCTTCGGGGGTACGCAGCCTGCTTTCTGGCTGGACAGCAGTAGGCTCGTGTCCGGGCTGTCACGCTGGTCCTTCATGGGAGAGTTTGGCGGGTCACGCAGCTATCTGGCGTCCTACGATGCTTCTCGGCAGGAAATCCGGATCGCGCGCGACGGCCGAGGCTCTCCGACAACCGTCTCCCGATCGATTTTCGAGCTTCTTGCCCATAGCCATGCCGCTCACAAGCTGCGGGATCCAGGCGGTGTGCCCGATATTCCCTTCAAAGGTGGCCATGTAGGCTATTTCGGCTACGAACTGAAGTCTCTGACCTGCGGCGTCAGTTCCCCACCCTCGAAATATCCGGATGCCTGCTTTATCGTCTGCACCAGATTCCTCGCCTTCGATCATGAGAATGACCGCATCCACATCGTTGCGCTTTACCCCGAAGCCGAGGCGGCATCCGACGAGGCCGCCCTTTGGGTCAGCAAGACCGAGCGTGACATCGAGCGCATCGAACCGGCCCCCAGTGTCACACCATCATCCCCCAACGCAAACAGCGCTCCGCTTCAGTTCAAGCTTCGTCAGAGGCGGGCCCGGTACTTGGAAAACATCGAACGATGCCTTTCTGAAATCCGTGCCGGCGAGACCTACGAGGTCTGTCTGACAAACGAGATTACCGTTGAGACAGAGATCGACCCGCTCGGTCTTTATCGGATCCTAAGACGGAGAAACCCGGCCCCATATTCCGCTTTCCTCAGGCTTGGAAATATCTGTGTTGCCAGCTCTTCCCCGGAGAGATTCCTGAGGATCGACAGCAACCTCATTGTCGAGACCAAACCGATCAAGGGAACCGCGGCTCGACATGCAATCCCGGAGGAAGATGAGCGGATTGCAGAAGAATTGCGCCTGGACGAAAAGAGCCGGGCGGAGAATCTCATGATCGTGGACCTGATGCGAAATGACCTCGGCCGCATCTGCCGCACCGGGAGCGTTCATGTGCCAAGCCTCATTCGGGGTTCGCGGTCAAGCTGTGATGCGAGATGTTAGCCCAAGATGTTTTTCGGTTGCGGCAGAGAGCTCGATACCCTCACCCGGGCGGCCGGAAACATGACCGGCTATTCCAAGAAGATCGACCATCTGCTTCAACGCGTCGGCTTGATTGACACACCTCTCCGGAAGCTGCGAACGTCAGACTTTTCGGGCTGAAAGGCCTCAACTAGAACTGGCACGGCGCTCGCAGGATCGCTGTCGCCACATACGAAAATATCAGCGGCCGCGTAGGACCTCTCAGGCCAAGTATGTAGGGTAATGTGCGATTCAGCCAACAAGGCTATTGCGGAGACGCCGTGACCCGGACAAAACTTATGAACGTGAAGGTGGAGTAATGTCGCACTCGCCGCACGGATGGCTTTTCGGATTGCGTCTTCCGCAATGGCCGGATCGTCGAGGTTCTTCGCTCCCCATAGCTCGATGAGCATATGCGTCGCACCGGTGGACAGAGCCGGTGGGGCTTCCTTCTCATTATCAATAGCCATTAAGAAATCTCCATTGAATTATCGGCCCAATAAGCTGAGCTATTCGGGATTTAGGCGACGAGGTGATCAAGCGCTTGGTTTGCCGGCACTTGGATGCCCGCAATGCCGTCCTTGAAACTGACAACTGCGACGACCTTCGGCGACTGATTTGTGCCGTTGAGCCGCCGCCAAAGTCCTTGATGCGGCGATCACCAGCTTGAACACCATCGGCCTGGCGTTGGTTGGCGACAAGGAGCCCTTCGTCCGCACGGTCCTGTATCGCCGCGTGGCGAACACGCTCTCGATGAGATTGGTGGTGGTGCGCAAGTGATCCCAATGTTCGGCAAGAAAATCGTAGAAGGCCAGCAGTGCGTCGCGGTCGTTGACAAGGCATTCGATCGCCCGGCCGTACTTGGCCCAATACTTCTCGGCGAAGACGTCAATCGCCGCTTCGGCGGACGCTCGGTCCGCGCCCAATAGACCTCGCGCAAATCCTTCTTCATGGTGGCCTGCACAGAGAGTGGATCTTGTCCAGGACGTTCACAGTCTTGTGCACCCAGCATCGCTGGTAGCGTGAGCCGGGAAAGACCTCGTCGAGCGCCTTGTAGAAGTCGAGCGCGCCGTCGCCGACATCGGCCAAACTCGCTGTTGTTGATGCCGTGGCCTTGATTGTTTTGCCAAGCCACGCCTCCCTTGAGGTCGGCCAGCGTGTGGCCCTTCGCGCCAAAAGCGTAACCGAGGCGACCGGCTCCGGGGACAAAGACGTTTGGACTTGCCTTGCAGTTTGCGCTCATTACTGTGCCGGAAGCCGCGAGGCAGGTATCTGTGCCGTTGGAGACAGCACCGCTGGCACCGAGTTTGAGGCCAAGCACCCAGCTATTCTTCTGCCAGTTGTAGCCGATCTGGCCGCCTGCCAGGAACACAGGAGTATCGACGCCGCCGCCATAGACTGATGGACCGTAGGGATTACTGAAGGATTTTTGGCCGTAACCAACGCCTACGTGCCCGCCACTATATCCTCCGGACCAGCTCCACAGGGCCGGTGGCAGTTGTACTGCTGGCTCAAGGTCCGCCGAATTGGCTGCACTGCTTGCCGCCAGCGCAATCGTTGTCGCTCCCCAAAAACGAACTCCAGATCGCATCAAACACTCCGCGGCGCTTTCCCGATCCACAACCGAGCGCCTGCAAGCTGGCATCGGTGATAGCACCGCGACTGAAGCAAGCAGCGTGCCGATTGGAAATTGAGGGGTCTCCAGTTACTTCGTACCGGGTGCATGCGTCAGGTTGTGGACAATGGTCTTGAAGCTGACAATCTCGCTGTAGCGTCCGACAGTATGCTTCGCAGCAGGAAGCCGCCTCTTTCGCTGCAACAGTAGAAGGAGACTTTTGTTCGCCTGGACAGAACTTCGATCTCACCTATCGAGGCTCATGCGAAACGGTGAACGCCAATGGATATTACCGACGAGCGGAGCCGGCCTGGACGCTAGACCCGTCTACCCGCACAGGGATCGCACCTGCTATGCCGCGCGTTGTCGAAGACCGCTCGTGGGAAAATCGCCACGAGCGATCAATCACGCAAAGCGACACGCGCAGGAACGGCTCATCATCAGCGTCTTCCAGCTTTCCACGAATACCCGCGTGATAATAACAGTCCGGCTCCGGCTTCGCCGTAGTGCTAAGTGGCTTTGCCGCAACATTATTCGTATCGGCTCTGCTCTAGGAAAAGGAGTTGCCGAGCATGCGTCTCGTGGAGGCTAAGCGAAGGCGCCATCCGCAATTCAATTCCGGCTCGGAAACCGTATCGGTACGCCCTTTCGGGTAGACTGGACGCCGCCTGCCGTTCGCAGCAAACGTTTCTGAGCGCGTTTTCGTGTGCACCAATGCAGACGACTGCGAACATCAGCAGACCAAGGACCACGCGGTGGATGGTTCTGCACGCCCACGACTCGTTACGCCGCCCATAGCTATCTCGTTATAGCCAAGAGCGTCAACACGTTTGAGCGCTCAACGACTGCCCTTCGGCGGCTATACAAACAACGCCGGCCTCATGGAAAACGGTAACACGCCTCTGTGTTGGTTCTTGCACATTCGATGTTACCGCTTGGTCGCCGCAGACGACCTGCAGCCCGGCGAGCGCCAAATCCGCTTTCATGAGGAGCGCACAAAACCGTTGTCCAGGCGCCTACAAATGCAAGAAATCACAAGCCGGAGCGAGTCTCTGGGCGCGTTTGGTTGCGGGCGCCATGCAGACTACCCGCGTGTCTACTACCAGATCCGGTAGATGCCAACGCCAACTTGAGGCCCTAGCGTCCGGCCGTGTTCCCCTGCCGATCATCGAGGAAACAGTAGTGAACGCAAAGGACGAGAAGCTAAGAAACGGACAAAACGGCACACCATGACTGGCAGCACCAGAGTGGTTACGCAATGGGCACCCTCAACCCAGGATCCTCGGTGTTCTACTTTAAGTGCCGCAGAAGGCGACGAATGGCGGGACGCGTATGCCTACGGAAAATCGATCAGGCAAAAATCCGTTTGTAGAACGTGAACCGACCGACGCGATCTCGGCGATCGATCGCGTTGCGAGATCGGATCCGGAGAGGGTTGCGCTGAGGTACGGCGCAGACGAACTCACCTACAAAGCGCTGCGATTAAGATCGGATGCCCTCGCAAGGACGTTACGAAAGCGGGGCGCTGACCGCTTAGTCGTTGGCTATTGGGGTGAGCGGGACCTCGACTGGGCGACGGCGGTAGTCGCAATTTTGAGGGCTGGAGCAACGTACCTGCCGCTCGATCCATCGTTACCGGCTTCGCGCACATCATTCATGATCGAGCAGAGTCGCTGCGCGCTGATTATTGGCCCAGACCAGCCGGATTCGCTCAGCCTATTTCAGGCGAGCAGCAAAGGCACCACGCAATTCATGGCGATAGAGGCGGCGCTGCGCGAGGGCCAGACTTCGTCTGTTGTGCCACCATCGAGCGAGGATAGACTCGCCTACATTCTGTTTACGTCGGGTTCGACGGGCCAGCCTAAGGGAGCAATGATCGAGCGCGCAGCCCTAAACAATCATTTGGTGGCAAAGATTGATGCCCTAACCCTCACTCGGACCGATTGCATCGCGCAGACGGCATCGCACTGCTTTGACATCTCGCTGTGGCAGCTTCTGGCAGGGCTTAGCGTCGGAGGCTGTATCGCGATCATTGATGATGCAACACTGAAATCGCCAGTATCCCTTCTCAAAGCAACTCAAGGATACGGCGTGACGGTTGTTCAATTCGTTCCGTCGATGCTTGCAATATTTGTTGAATATCTGCAGTCGCTTGCGGCGGCTGAGCGAGCTCTGGACAGTTTGCGGATTATTTCAACGGTCGGAGAACCTCTAACACCCGGACTGGCGCGCGCGTGGCTTGCCTTATATCCCCGGGTCCCCATTCTCAATCATTACGGGCCGACCGAGTGCGCGGACGGCGTTACGCATCATCTGGTTTCCCTAGCGCCTGCGCTGGCTGAGTCTTATGTGCCGATCGGCAAACCGATTTCTAACCTTGAGGTTTATGTCGCCGACGGACCGCGGCTGTGCAACACGGGAGAGGTCGGCGAAATCTGTGTTAGCGGCGTTGGTGTCGCTGCTGGTTACGTCAATGACGATGTCCGCACCAAGGATGCCTTTGGGCCAAACCCGTTCTCAAACGACCCGTCGTTCCAGCGCCTATACAGGACAGGTGATCTCGGGCGCATTCGTTCCGATGGCCTTTTGGAATGTCTCGGTCGACGGGACCGTCAGGTCAAAATCCGCGGGCACAGAATTGAGCTGGGAGAACTCGAGGCCCGCCTCTCCGCTCATCATTTGGTACGTGGCGCCGTCGCGGTCGCCTCCGTCTGCGCAGGCGTAAAGCTTATGGCGAGAGATATAATCAGGGCCGAGGAGGAAACTGGATCGAAACGACTCATCGCGTATGTGTCAACTCCGGCTGAAGTAACGGAAGGCGAGCTTCAGAATTTTCTTGCCGAAGCGCTTCCCACCTACATGCTCCCAGAAAGGATCATCCACCTCGCCAGTATTCCACTGACCAGAAACGGAAAGGTCGATTTTGCGGCATTGCCGGACCCGACCAGTGTTCGCCCTCCATTGTCGACTCCATTCGAGGAGCCGCAAACAGAGCTCGAAGCCCGGCTGTGTCAAATTTGGGCCGGCGTTCTGCGTATTGAGAACATTGGCGTGAAGGACCAGTTCATAAGCCTCGGCGGAGACTCGCTCCGGGCAATGCTCATATTGGGCCAGTTGCAGACCCAGCTCGGAGTGAGAACGGATTTCAGGCTAGTCCTCAATGGAACGATCCGATCTCTTGCGGCTTCGATCTCGGCCGGGGTCGGCTCCAAACCGCGCACAGCCCCGACGTCCGGAAAGCTTATGCGATCGCCTCTGACGCGAGTTCAGGAGCACCTATGGTTTCTCTCGCAGCTCGATCCGTCTGCCAGGAACTACATCATTCAAGGCGGCCTGCGGATAAGGGGCATGATCGATCTGGCGGCGTTCAATCGCGCCTGGACCGATGTCGTTCATTCCCATCAGGCACTTTCGGCACGCTTTATCGACGAGGACGGTCCGGTTCAGCTTTTTGATGCTCCTCAATACGCAAGTCTTGAATTGGCTGATGCATCTCATCTCACGGCGCAGGAAGCTGAGGAGCTGGTCGCAGAATTACGGCGAACAGAGCTGAACGGCAGCTTTGATCTCAGCCAAGGCCATCTTTTTCGCGCGCGCATGATCCGTTTTGGCCCTGACAACCATCTCATACTGATCACCGCTCACGAAATTATCATCGATGCCTGGTCGATCTCTGTTCTACTCAGGGACCTTCGACAAAGGTACGTAGATGCCGCGGCGTTTTTGCCAGAAAACCGCGCCTCACTCTCGACCTACGCGGTCTGGGAAACACAACACGTTACTGCAGAGGCGCTGGCCAACCAACGTAGCTATTGGCGTCGTCAGATTGGCGATGATCCGCCGGTGCTTTCGCTTGGAACGGGACGAGCGAGGCCGCAGACAAATTCCTACCGCGGCGCTTCGCATGCGGTTCTGCTTGGCAGCGAGCTCTCCAATCAGGTACGTGAGTTTGCGCGCCGACATAGGTGCACCACGTCGACAACACTCCTCGCATGCTTCAAGCTGCTGCTGCGGATGTATAGCGGCCAAGACGATATTGTCGTTGGCATACCGCACGTCGTACGGGATCAACCTGGCAGCGCCGAAATTGTTGGCTTTTTCCTGAATATGCTGCCAATCCGCACCGCGATCGATGTCGACCAGTCCTTTGCGGTTCATGCCATGCGCATCCAGGGCCTGGTCGGCGATGCCATCGCAAATTCGGCATATCCGTTCGGCTGGATGGTAAGGGATACCCGGCTATATCGCGAAGCTGAACGATCACCGCTCTTCCAGGTCATGTTCAACATGTACTCCGAGGCCGCGGAGCCATTTGTCCAACATGAGTTGGATCTGACATTCCGCGAATATGAGACCGGCTATGTAAAATTCGATCTGACTTTGTATGCACAAGATCAGGGCGATGAAATTGCCCTCCAGCTAGCGTATGCGGAAGACATATTTTCCAGCGATCTGATTGTCCGCATGGCCGACAATCTGCGCTGTCTGATTGCAGCCTGCGTTGAGAAGCCGCTTGCGCCCATTAAAGATCTGAGCTGCCTCAGCGCGTCAGACGTCACTATGCTGGATTCGCTGAATAGCTCGGCGCAGCCATATGAGACTGAATGTCCGCTTATCGAAGCGTTCGAGCAAATCAGCGTCTCTAATAGCAGCCAGGTGGCATATTTTGGTGATTTCGGTGAGATCACATTCGACCACCTGCGTGAGCGCGTAACAGCTATCAGGTTGTTACTGCAGGCTTCTGACGTGGGGGCTGGCGATATGGTCGCCATGCTGGTCGACCGGTCGCATGACGTGGCCGCTGTTATTCTTGCAGCACGAGCCTTGCAGTCCATTGTTGTCCCCATATCGCCGGATTATCCGCGTGATCGGATCGAACATATCCTGCGAGATAGTCAGGCAAAGCTTTTGGTTCACGCAAATACCTCTGATCTTGGTTTTGACGTGCCGTCGATTTGTCTATTGACCCTTGAAGGGTGCGGCGCGCCCGTGCACGATTTTGAGCGCAGCGACAAACCATCAGATCAGGGAATTGCGAGCCTCATATACACGTCGTCCTCAACCGGGAAGGCGAAGGGGGTGCTTATACCGGAATCGGCAATTCTCAATCGACTGAACTGGATGTGGCGACGCTTTCCCTTCGACAGTACCGACGTGATGGTTGTCCAGAAGTCCGCATCACTTGTTGCGTCGGCATGGGAGTACTTTGGGGGGCTTCTGAGAGGTGTGCCCGCGCTGATCTTGACCCAAGAGCAGTTGCTGGATCCAGATCTGTTGTTGTGCACGTTGGCGAGACGTCGCGTGACACACTTATTTGCCTCGCCGCCGCTCCTATCCGGCCTCATTGCTTCCCAAGAACGGCACCCGCGACCGACCGCCTTGCGGTTGGTCACGAGCAGCGCCGAACCGATGCCTTCCTCGCTCCCGGGTCGCTGGCACGCGTATTTCCCGGACGTGCCGTTGTGGAACTTCTATGGTGCTACGGAATGTGCATCCAATGCAGCAGTCTACGAAACATCGGGTGCCTACGACGGCTCGTCGCTCATCCCTGTTGGGCGCCCAATCGATAACGTCAAACTCTACGTGCTCGATGCACAGTTGAAGAGAGTCCCTGTCGGAGTCGCCGGCGAACTCTGCATCGCGGGACGCTGCGTGAGCGCTGGGTACTGGCGGGATCAAGATCGGACTAACCGCTGTTTCGTGCCGAATCCGTATGATGACGGACAATACAGCGTTCTTTATCGAAGTGGCGATATCGCCCGTATCTCAACCAGCGGCCTTCTCGAGATTTGCGGCCGATCGGACAACCAGATCAAAGTACGGGGCTTTCGCATCGAGCTGGAGGAGGTCGAAACGGCCCTTGAGTCTCATCCCGCAATCGCAAAGGCCGCGGTCCTCGCAGAAGGCATGAATGACCATCGTCGCTTGACGGCTAGCGTGGTTCCGGCTCGCGACGGTCTAAGCTCTGGAGATATTGTCACCCACCTGCGCCACACATTGCCGTCCTACATGATTCCCGCCGCCTTCCGTTTGGTTGACACTATCCCCCTTACGGCGAGCGGAAAGATCGATCGTGCTCGCCTGTCGTCCGTTCCTTACCGCGAGGTCGGGCCTGTTCCATCTGCTGAGCCACGCACGAGGAAGGAGCGTATTCTTGCTGGGATCTGGCGGGATCTATTAGGCGCCAAGTGGGTCGGAATCGATCAGAGCTTTTTTGATATCGGCGGAGACTCTCTTCTGAGCGTGCGCTGCGTCACGCTGGCGCGCAAAGCCGGACTGAATCTCACTGTCGAGCAACTCTATCGAACACCGACCATCAGGGAATTGGCGGCAGACGGAGCGGCGGTTACACTCCATACCTTCCCTTCCGCGGATGCCTCATTGCCAGTTATCCCGGCAATCTCATCTTGGAACCGTCTTGTCGGCCTCGATGAGCATTTCAACATCGGCGATCTGTTCTTCTTGCCCGGCGGCGTCCTGAATATCCGAATCCTGGAGCGCGCCCTTGCCCATGTCATGGATAGGAACGAAGGTCTCAGACTCCGTATTGCCCGAACTGACGATGGTCTACGTCTGACAATCGGACCTTCGGTGGCCGAGCGCCTCGTGGAGGAGATCGATCTGGTCGGAATGACCGACCTACAGCAGCGTAAGGCAATCGAGAGCGTCTCAGCAAGACGTCAACATACCTTTCGGTTTGACGGCCAGACGCCTCTTGTTAACGTCACGGTGTTCCGCACATCGCAAAGTGGCGATTACTACCTGCTGGTCCTGATGCATCATTTTGTAGCGGACGGGATAGGCTATCGACTGTTCCTGGAAGCATTGGATGGGGCGTACAACGTCCTTGCCTCAGGCCACGCCGTGAGTGGTCCCGAGAACATACAAATGCTCTCTCCATGGCTGAAGCGTCTTGAGCACTACGCCAACAGCGAAGCGCCAGCCGAACTCAAATACTGGGAGAGCATTGACTACCATCAGTTCAATTTGCACGTCAGCGACACTTCATCGGGCGGCGCGAGTTTTTCGAAAGTGACCGCGAGAGAGCTTCACCATGCACGCCTTGAAGGTCGCATCGATGAGGCGAATTGCCGATCCCTTTGGGAAGATCAGGCCAAGTACCATCTCGAGATTGACAAAGAAGCGACAGCTGATCTCCTCAATATTGCAGCCAGATCGGCACATTGTCAGGACTTTGATGTGTTTCTTGCCGCCATATCTGGCGCCTTTGGACGCGTTTTCGGCAACTATTCGCTCTGGATTGATAGCCTTACCTCAATCCGAGGTCGGCTGTTTGACGATCTCGATCCATCTCAGATCATCGGCCATATCAGCGAGCTCGTTCCGCTTCCCTTGAGTCTCACCGGAACGGAGCCCCGTCCCGATCGTGCTCGTTCAATATACCGCCAGCGCAATGCCCTGCCGCGCAGGGGAATAGGCTTTCGGGCCATGAAATTCCTAAACCGAGATCCAGCCGTGCGGAGCCGGATCGATCGCCTGCCCTTACCCAGAATTGGATTGAATTATCGAGCGGGTTTGCAGCGCCATTTTCCACGCCGTCTCTTAGCCAAGGAACCTTCTCCACTCTGGATCGGCGCAGACATGGATGAAGCGGCCGTGATTCACCTCTTCTGGTTCGATGTCGGATATCAAGCCGGCCATCTCCAGATCGAAACGACGTATAATCCAACCCAGGTCGGTTATGAGGTGACCCGCAATCTTTGCACGGTATTGCAGCAGGAGCTGTTGCAGACGATCAGCGAATTCGGAAGAGCTCGCGACACTTTCATCCATGGATGAGCCGGATGCGGAATTCGCCGTCGAGGGCGATCGCGATGTCTTGCCGAAGAAAGAGCAGCGCATCGATCTATCGGACCCTAATCTCTCGAGCCTTATCCTGCGGCTCGCCATTCCGTCTGTTGTTGGCTTATCGATCAACGCGTTACAGCAGGCCGTCAACGCGATCTTTGTTGGCGCACTTGGCGCGCAGGCGATCGCAGCTGTCAGCATGACCTTGCCGATCGTGGTCCTGCTCGCGGCAGCCGGACAGGGGATCGGTGTTGGAACAGCGTCGTTGATATCTCGTCATCTTGGCGCTGGTGAGCACCTGGAGGCGAGTCGAGGCGCGAGTACTGCACTTGCGCTCGCCGCTCCGATCGGTATCACCTTTACCGTCGCTCTGCTTCTAAATCTGCGAGGGATCTTCGTAACGCTCGGGGCCACTCCAACCATCATGCCCGTGGCGCTCGACTACGCGGAGACGCTTTTGTTCGGGTACACCCTGATGCTTCTAAACATCGTCAACGGCTTCATCGTCAGAGCCGAAGGCAACACACGATTCAGCATGTGGACGATGATTACCGCCTTCATACTCAACGCTGTGCTTGATCCGGTCTTCATATTCTTACTGGACCTCGGTGTGCGAGGCGCAGCCCTCGCAACGCTGGTATCTCAGATCGCCGCTATTAGCCTGTATATCGCGTATTTTACGAAGCTTCGCGGGATAGTCCTCGTCAGGATATCTCAGATCTCATTGCGAGCAGATCGCATCAGACAGCTCGCGTCCGTAGGGGCGCCGGCGACTATGACCAGTATTTTATCTGCTATTGCCGTTATGCTCTTGTACTGGACTGCTGCGCCGTTCGGCGACGATTCCATCGCGGCCGTGGGAATAGCTGTGCGAATCTTGACGATCGGCGCACTGCCTATCACCGGCTTCTGTATAGGCTCTCAGGCTGTCCTGGGTTTCGGTTGGGGCGCGCGCGACTTTGCTCGTGTATTGAAGGCTGCGAAGTTCATACTCTCCATGACTATCGCTCTTGCCGTTGCGTATTCTGCGGCTGTTGTGATTTTTGCCCGGCCTTTGGTCAGGCTGTTCAGCGATAGCGATAAGGTCACGGAAATTGCCGTCTCGACCTGCATCGTCTTCCATCTCTTTTTTGGACTTTTTGGTATTGAGAGTTTCGTGACGACGATGCTTCAGTCGTTCGGGAGAGCACGCCTCAGTGCGGTTGTGTCCTTGGCGAGGCAGGGCTTTCTCTTCATACCGGCCGTACTGTTATTCCCGGTCGTATGGGGTTTCAGCGGCCTGTTGGCCAGTCAAGCAATCGCTGAACTGGGCGCCGGAATGATCGCGCTGTTCGTCATGTTCCACCAGTTCGCTGAGCTCAGACGAGCGCTCCGGCACCGTAACTTCAAGAGCGATCGAGCTCGCGGGTTGACCTGACAACGGACATCATCGGGGCCCAATGCATTGTCACGGGATGCTCGGTCTCGAAGATGGTTTGGTGAAGACCTCGTCAAAATGCTTCTTGTCGACCTCGTGGACACGGGCCATTCCGGCGTAGTCGAAGACGTTGCTGTGAACCGCCCAGAGCTCGTCTGCAAGCCGTTGCCGCGGCGGCGGCAGGTCGAGATAAGCGGCCGCGGTGTTTGACCGGACCGTATCGTCGCCAAATGGTGGGACTACAACGGCTCCTCGCAGCACCAAAATCTTGTGGTAGGCATCGGCAAAGGTTCCATCGACGTGCCCCATCGGCCTGGCCACCTCCGCGGGCGGAATCAAGCTCGAGGATCGAGGCCGTTCCCTTGGTGACACCGAGGTCGGATGCGACACCAACTTTCCCAAACGGAAGCGAATCGCTCCTGCTAGGCGTCATCGAGATGACATTGGTCGCGGAAGAAGATGACCTTGTGCTCGAGTAGCACCCTTTTGATCGCAGCAATCGTCGGGTCCGGCAAATCGCCCGAGAAATTGATATTCCTGATTTCAGCGCCGATGGTGAGTCGCGCGAACCCGCTTCTTGCTCATGAGAGCTCAAGGTGCTCCACATAGTTGGTCGAAATGTTCCAGGATTCGAGACGGATCAGCATGCATGGCTGAACAATTCACTCAGCGAAGCTCGAAGCCGCCCCTCCTTGCGGCAGATGAAGGCTTGACCAGCCATGCCGTGTTGGGCGCGACGATCGGCAATATGCTCGAATTCTACGATTTCGGGACCTATAGCTTTTTCGCCATCCAGATCGGTCACGCGTTCTTCCCGGCGCAGGATCAGTTCGCCAGCCTTATGCTGTCGCTCATGACCTTCGGAGCGGGTTTCGTCACCAGACCCATCGGGGCCATTGTGATCGGCTCATACTCGGATCGAGTTGGACGCCGGCCCGCAATGACCGCCAGTTTTGTCATGATGAGTGCCGCTATACTCGTGTTGGCTGTGACGCCTTCGTACGACACGATAGGGATCGCCGCTCCGTTATTGGTTATTCTCGCGCGTTTGGTGCAGGGCTTCGCCCTGGGAGGCGAAGTTGGTCCGACGACCGCCTATCTGATGGAAGTGGCCCCGGCCGGACGCCGGGGCCTTGCCGTCTCGTTTCAGCCTGCTAGCCAACAAATAGCTGCAACGGCCGGAGCGCTGGTCGGAGAAATACTCTCCCTCACCATGACAAGCGAGTCGCTGGATGCGTACGGATGGCGGATCGCGTTTCTGCTCGGTGCCTGTACGTTACCGGTCGGATTTTGGTTGCGCAGGGCCCTGCCCGAAACGCTGCACCGACCTGAAGCGCCGGCCCTCTCCGTCGAGCCGCAAGGAAATTGCGTGCCAGCCGCCGCATGATGAGCTTGGGATTGATCATTTTGGCCAGCTGCACGATTATCACCTATGTCACGGAATATATGACGACTTATGCACTAAACACCCTGCAAGTTGCCGCGCCTCTCGCCTTTGCGACCACGGTCGTCAGCAATGCAGTAGGCATTGCTGCCGCACTCCTGGGCGGTTGGCTGGCAGATCGGGCCGGACGCCGGCCCATCATGATATGGCCGCAGATCGCCGCGCTGCTGATGACCTATCCGGTGTTCTTGTGGATCGTAGAGAGCCGCAGTCCCATGGCGCTTCTCGGAGGTCTCGGCGCGCTCACCCTCGTCGGAACGATTCCGTATAGCGCCTTCTATGTTGGTATGGTCGAAGGCATGCCCAAGAGCATCCGCGGCGGCGCCTTCGCGACGATCTACGCGGTTGCGATAGCGACCTTCGGAGGCACAGCTCAACTCGTTGTCGCTTGGCTGACCCACGTTACTGGGAACGCGCTGGCGCCGGCTTGGTACATGCTTGTCGCTACCGCGGCCGGGCTCTGCGCCATGCTGATGATGCCCGAGACGGCACCGTCGAAAATTCGAGCCGCGAACGTGGGAAGCCCGTAACAGCTTTGGACAATGCGATAACGGGTTACGGCTCCAGCCAGGTTCCCAATCTCATGATGCGTTGCATCGGCTTCCGCTCTTTGCGGAGCCGGCCTGCCAGACGAGGGCGACGGGACGATGCCGGAGGATGGGCGCCGCGCCTTTAGCGACGTAAGCTTGCGTCCAGCCGGAATCGATTGCTTTCACCTAGTTCGTCCGAAGTTGGTGCGCGCCGAGTTCGATCCAGAAGCGGCGAGAGAATTTATCTCCGCGGAACGTTCATTCATGCTCAATGGGACTAGGGTCAGAACTCATTAATTTCTCTGGCCTGACAATACGATCCTGATTCGTTTTTGGAAGGGATTGGGATCGTGCGCAAGAATCTATTTTGGCTGAGCAATGAGCAGTGGGAGCGGATTGAACCTCATCTGCCGACGGATGTTCGTGGCGTCGAGCGAGCCGATGATCGACGTGTCATCAGCGGCATCGTTCATGTCCTGAAAACTGGTTGCCGCTGGTGCGATTGCCCGCCCGAATATGGACCTCCGACGACGATCTACAATCGCTTTGTGCGCTGGGCGCGCCGCGGCATCTGGGAGAACCTGTTCCGAGAGCTTGCCGGCCGCGGACGCGCCACAGACATGCAAATGATCGACTCCACGCACATCAAGGCGCACCGCTCGGCAGCGGGCGGAAAAAGGGGGAGCACAAGCAGGCTATTGGTCGCTCGCGCGGAGGGCGTAACACGAAGATCCACGCACTCGCAGATGCTAAGGGGCGCCTGATCGCCATACTGTTGACCGGCGGGGAAGCGCACGATTGCCCGCTCGCCGAACGCCTGATCCGCCGTGTGAAGCCGCCGAAGCACATGCTCGGCGACAAGGCTTACGACAGCGCCGAACTGCGCGAGGAGCTGGACGAGCGCGGAACCAGGCCCGTCATCCCCAATCGCAGTAACAGGAAGCAACCCTTCAGCTTCAACAAACGGCTCTACAAGCTGCGCTGGCGCATCGAGAGCGCCTTCGGCAGATTGAAGGACTTCAGGCGCATCGCAACCCGATACGACAAGCTCGCCCGCAACTACCTGGCATCGGTCTGTCTTGCCGCCGCCCTCGTTTGGTGGATTTAATGAGTCTGGACCCTAACATTACAGTTGCGTTCTTGGAAGGTTTCTGAATCCATGGGCAACCATGATTCGGA
>NZ_LLYA01000197.1 GCF_001440415.1 Bradyrhizobium retamae | reverse complement strand
TCGCCAATGCCGGTTCTGGGGGCGAGTGAATCACAAATCAAGTTTGCAAGGAATCCCGCTCCAAAGCCCCGCTTTCCGGCAAATCCACTTACGGCAAAACGCCGTTTCAGGATTCCAAATCAACGGCTTGGGAATTCTTCACGGACGACCACGTAGCCATAGTCGAACTCGTCATAGGGTTTGCGCTGCTCCCACGGGATCGCCTCGATGCCGCCCTGGAAGCAATCATGGCGTACTGAAACCTTGGTGACCTTGTGGCCGAACTCTTCGTCAGGCGACAGCCGCATGCTCAGTATCTGTGATTTCGATCGCGGCTGGGTGCGCGACTTCACCCGCCACAGCCCGCCGTTGAACAAGCCCTTCTTGCGATTGTTGCGCAGGCACACCAGCTTGTCACCGGCGACCGGCAGGGGATCCTCGATGCTCTGCTTCTGCCGTATCCGCATGTTGTAGGCACGGCGGGTGTTGTTGCGGCCGACCAGTACCTGGTCCGCCCTCATGACGCGGTCGGGATCGAGCTCGCTGCGCGGCACCACTTCACTCTCGCCGTGGCGGCCGATTTCGAGCTCGCGGCCCTCGCGAATGTCCATCGACATCCGCACGATCGGATCGTCCTGCGCCTGCCGGTGCACCTCCGTCAGCATCGCGTCGGGCTCGCAACTGGTGAAGAAGCCGCCGCCCTGGATCGGCGGCAACTGCGCGGGGTCGCCGAGCACGAGCAGTGGACAGTCGAACGACATCAGGTCGCGGCCGAGTTCGGCGTCGACCATCGAACATTCGTCGATCACGATCAGCTTCGCCTTCGAAGCCGGCGCGTCGTCCCACAACTCAAAGCTCGGCTGCTCGACGCCGGATTCCTTGGCGCGATAGATCAGCGAGTGGATGGTGGAGGCGTTGTCGCAACCCTTGTTGCGCATCACCAGCGCCGCCTTGCCGGTGAAGGCGGCATATTTCACCTCGCCGTCGACGCCCTCGGCGATGTGCCGCGCCAATGTGGTCTTGCCGGTGCCGGCATAGCCGAACAGGCGGAACACCGGCGGCGTGCCGTTGCGGCCCGGCTTGGCCTTCAGCCATTCGGCGACGGCCTTCAGCGCGGAATCCTGATGCGGCGTAAAGGTGGTCATGGGGTCCAGATGGAGAGAAGAGCGGGCGGAAGGCCGCGACTCAACGGACTGTAAAGCTAACCATTCGCGCGTTCCATGCAAGACAGCTTCCGTGACGCGGAATTGCCATTTCGCGACCAAGGCTAGACTTGTGATTTGCGGAGAATACACTTCCCGAAAACAACAAACGGTCTTGAACAAACCGTCTTGGGAGGCGTCATGAAATTCGGCATCTTTTACGAGCTGCAACTGCCGCGCCCCTGGGAAGAGGGCGACGAGCTCCGGCTCTACCAAAATGCGCTGACGCAACTCGAGACCGCCGACCGGCTCGGCTATGACTACGCCTGGGTGGTCGAACATCATTTCCTGGAAGAATATTCGCACTCGCCCGCGCCAGAATCCTTTCTCGCCGCCGCCAGCCAGCGCACCAAAAATATCCGGCTTGGCCACGGCATTTTCCAGCTCACGACCAACCATCCCGCGCGCGTCGCCGAGCGGGTCGCGGTGCTTGATTTGCTCAGCAACGGCCGCTGCGAATTCGGCATGGGCGAGAGTGCCTCCATCACCGAACTGACGCCGTTCGGCCGCAACATGGAGACCAAGCGCGAGGTGTTCGAGGAGGCGGTTCAGGCGATCTTCCCGATGTTCACCAAGGTCGGCACCGAGCATCACGGCAAGTATTTCGACATCCCCTTGCGCAATGTGGTGCCCAAGCCCGTTCAGAAGCCGCATCCGCCGCTGTGGATGGCGTGCTCGCAGCTCCCGACCATCGAACGCGCCGGCCAGAACGGTTTTGGCGCGCTCGGCTTCCAGTTCGTCAGCGCTGAAGCGGCGCATGCCTGGGTGCATGCCTATTACAATGCGATCACCAAGCGGCTGAAGAAACTCGCGGACTACGACATCAATCCGAACATGGCGCTGGTCTCGTTCTTCATGTGCGCCAGGACCGACGAGGAGGCCCGTGCCCGTGCCGACGGCGCCACCTTCTTCCAGTTCGCGCTGCGCTACTACGGCGCCTCGCAGAACCGCCAGCGTCCCGACCCAGGCGCCGTCAACATGTGGGACGAGTACAACAAATGGAAGCGTGAAAATCCCGAGGCGCAGGAGGCGGCGCTGCGCGGCGGCCTGATCGGGTCGCCGGAAACCATCCGCAAAAAGCTAAGACGTTTCCGCTCTTCCCACATCGACCAGGTGATCCTGCTCAATCAGGCGGGCAAGAATACCCATGAGCACATCTGCGAGTCGCTGGAACTGTTCGCCAAAGAGGTGATGCCCGAATTCCAGAACGACCCCGAACACGACGCCTGGAAGCAAGGCGTGATAAGCGGGGCGATCCAGCTCGAGGAGATCGACACCGAGGCCTTTACGGATCGCTACGGCAAGCTCGCGATCAATGTCGCGCCGGCGCAAAAGGTGGCGGCGGGATAGAGGCTGGGCCGGCACCGCGCGCTATGTTAGCCTCGGCCGATGACTTAAATGCGGTACGGCGATCTGATGAAGCGATTGGCTACTTGGGTATTTTACGGCGTCGGCGCGATCGCGATCGCCTATCTCGCGCTGTATGCCTATGCTGTTTTCACCGGGCGCGACCTGCAGCCCGGGGATCCCATCCACATTTTCCGCAAGCCGGATGCGCCGAGTTATTCCGCGCTTTCAGCGTCATTGCGAGCATAGCGAAGCAAATCCACCTCTCCACTTGTAGCGCTATGGATTGCTTCGCTACGCTCGCAATGACGGCAGCGGCGCCTAGCCCGCCGTCACAAACCGCTGGTGCTCGCCCGCGCCTGCCGGCGTAATCGGTATCCCGCCGTCGGCATATTCGTTCAGCTTGTTGCGCAGCGTGCGGATCGAGATGCCGAGGATGTTGGCGGCATGGGTGCGATTGCCGAGGCAGTGCTTCAGCGTCTCCAGGATCAGGTCGCGTTCCACGTCCGCAACGGTGCGGCCGACGAGAGCACGGGTCACCTGTTCGGCGGCAAAGGTGGCGTGGGCCACGGCAGGCGCGGTCTTGGCGAGGTCGAGGCGGTCGCCATCGGGGGTCAGGATGGCCTCAGGCCCAATCTCGTCCCCTTGCGCCATCAGCACCGAACGGTGGATGGTGTTTTCCAGCTCGCGAACGTTGCCCTGCCAGCGGTTTGATGTCAGTACCCGCCGCGCATCGGCGGAAATGGGGCGCAGCGGCACGCCGTTGGCGTCGGCGTATTTCTTGGCAAAGTGCTGCGCCAGCTCGAGGATGTCGGCCGGACGGTCACGCAGCGGCGGGATCTTCAGGTTGACGACGTTGAGGCGGAACAGCAGATCCTCGCGGAAGGAGCCTTCGCGCACGGCGTCTGCGAGGTTGCGGTTCGAGGTCGCAATGATGCGGATGTCGACCGGCACCGGCTTGGTGCCGCCGACGCGGTCGATCACGCGTTCCTGGATCGCGCGCAACAGTTTGGATTGCAGCCGCACGTCCATTTCCGAGATTTCGTCGAGCAGCAGCGTGCCGCCAGTGGCTTCCTCGAACTTGCCGATGCGGCGGGCGACCGCGCCGGTGAAGGCGCCCTTCTCGTGGCCGAACAGTTCGGATTCCAGCAGGTGCTCGGGAATTGCCGCGCAATTGATCGAGATGAACGCCCGCTTGGCGCGGGTCGAGCGGGTGTGGACATAACGCGCCAGCACTTCCTTGCCGGTTCCGGATTCGCCGGTGATCATCACGGAGGCGTCGGAGCCCGCGATCTGCTGCGCCAGCTTGATCACCTTGCCCATGGCTTCATCGCGATAGACCAGATCACGCGAGTCATTGGCGACGGCAGCAAGCACGGCGGCGATCAGTTCCGGGTCCGGCGGCAGCGGGATGTATTCCTTGGCGCCGGCGTGGATCGCGGCGACCGCGGCGCGGGCATCGTTGGAGATGCCGCAGGCCACGATCGGCACGTGAATATGTTCGGCTTCCAGCCGCATCACCAGGTCGCGGATGTCGAGGGCGACGTCGACCAGCAGCAGGTCGGCACCCTTGCCGCCGCGCAGCACGGCCATCGCCTGTTCGGTCGCGTCGGCATGGGTCACCGAAGCCCCGTTTTCCATCGCGATCTTGGTGGCGGTCGTGAGCTGGCCCTTCAATGTGCCAACGATGAGAAGCCGCATGTCTGTCTCCTGTCCGTCTGTTCGCGCCTCACGCGCGTATCGCCAAAATTGTTAGTTGCGTTCCGCCTTGATGATTTCCGTCATGGTCACGCCGAGCTTGTCTTCGACCAGCACGACTTCGCCACGCGCCACCAAGCGGTTGTTGACGTAGATGTCGATGGCTTCGCCGACGCGGCGGTCGAGTTCGAGCACGGTGCCGGGTCCGAGCTTCAACAGCTCGCCGACGTCCATCTTGGAGCGGCCGAGCACGGCCGAGACCTGCACGGGCACGTCGAATACGGCCTCGAGGTCGGCTGCGATGCGCGAGGCCTGTTCGTCCTCGTTGTAGGCGAGATCGTCGACCGGCGGCGCATCCGCGGCGTTGAGATCGGGTAGCGGTACCTGTGCGTCGGTGTCACTCATGGTTCAGTCCTCATGGCCGTCACATTGCGGCCTGATCGCGGGACGCCAGATAGCGCCCGACGAGTTCGCTGATCTTCGCTTCGATGGCCGCGCGCTCCAGCACGACGCCGCCGTCGGCCCATTCGATCCGGCAGTCGCCGGTGGCGACGCCGGGCTCGGCCAGGATCACGAGCCGGCCCTCGAAGCCGTTTTGGGCCGCCTGACGTTCGATCTTCTCACGGGCGGCCTCGTAGAGCTGGTCGTTGATGCGGACGACGAGATGCGGGGTGGCGACCAGATGCGAGAAGCAGTCGCTGACCAGCGCCATGATCTCGCCGAGCGGTTCGCGGCCGATCAGTTCGCTACACAGCTTGCGTGCCACCGCGACCGCGACTTCGACAGCCTCGGTTTCCATCCTGGCCTCGATGCCGGAGAAACGCGTAGCGATGCCTCTGATGGCGATGCCGATCTCTTCCAGCGCCAGCGCCGAGCGGCGGTCGCTCTCGACTTTGGCCTCGTGCTGGGCTGCTTCATAGCCGGCGCGGTAGGCGCGTGCCTCGGCCTCCGCGACCTTCTGCGCGATCTCGGCGGCCGTGGCGGCACGCTCGCGCGTCCTGTCGGGCGCTGCGAAGTCGGTGTCGAACAGGAATTTTGCGGGCGCGGCCATCAGTACACCAATTCGTCGTCGGCGCGGTTCTTGGTCAGGGTGATTTCACCCCTGGCGGCCATATCCTTGGCGAGGTTGACGAGCAGCGCCTGCGCCTCGTCGACGTCGCGCAGCCGCACCGGTCCCATCGCGGCCATGTCGTCCAGCAGCATCTTGCCGGCGCGCGAGGACATGTTGCCGAGGAAGAAGGCGCGCACCTCCTCATTGGCGCTCTTGAGCGCGATGCCGAGCTTGTCCTTGTCGACGTTGCGCATCAGCGTCTGGGCCGAGGCGGAATCGAGCTTGATCAGGTCGTCGAAGGTGAACATCAGCGCCTTGATGCGCTCGGCGGATTCGCGGTTTTCCTCTTCCAGCGAGGTGATGAAGCGGGTCTCGGTCTGGCGGTCGAAATTGTTGAAGATTTCGGCCATCACCTCGTGGGCGTCGCGGCGGCGGGTCTGCGACAGGTTGGACATGAATTCGGTGCGCAGCGTCTGCTCGACGCGCTCGATGACTTCTTTCTGGACGGCTTCCATCTTCAGCATGCGGCCGACCACATCGAGCGCGAGGTCCTCGGGCAGGATCGCCAGCACGCGCGCGGCGTGCTCGGGCTTCAGCTTCGACAGCACCACCGCGATGGTCTGCGGGTATTCGTTCTTGAGGTAGTTGGCGAGCACCTCTTCCTGCACGTTGGAGAGCTTCTCCCACATGTTGCGGCCGGCGGGGCCGCGAATTTCATCCATGATGCCGCTGACGCGCTCGGAGGGCAGATATTGCTGCAATAGCCGTTCAGTGGCGTCGAAGGTGCCCATCAGGGCGCCGGAGGCCGACATCCGCGAGACGAATTCGAGCAGCAGGTCTTCCACGACATCGGCCTCGACGGTGCCGAGCGTCGACATGTGGATCGACAGTTCGCGCACCTCGTCGTCGTCGAGCAGCGACCACACCTTGCCGCCATATTGCTCGCCCAGCGCCAGCATCAGGATGGCGGCGCGCTTCGGGCCGCTCAACGGCTTGCTTTTGGGCCGGTTGCTCTGACGGCTCGCCAGCGCCGAGATGACGGTGGTGATGTCGTTGGCGTTTGAGGTTTGCGGTACGGCGGCCATGTCAGCTCTCGGCGGGTTCGCTCAACCATTGGCGAACAATGGAGGCGGTCTCGTTCGGATTACGTTCGGCCAGTTCGCCGACCCTGTGCACGGCCTGGGCGTGGACCTGGCCCTGGACCTGCGCGACGTCGATCAACTGGGCGGTGCCGCTGGTGCCGGCGATCAGGGCCTGATTGGGCCCGAGCTCTCCGTTTGGACCGCTGCCCTCGATCAATGCGAGCGTCGGTTCGGTCGGCGCGGGAACGACTTCGGCAGCCAGGATGCGCTTGACCAGCGGACGGATCACCAGGAACAGCACCACGAGACCGAGCAGCATCATGACACCGAGCTCGATGACGTACATGACGTCGTCCTTGGTGAACTGCAGCATGCCGAGAAACCCGCCCGGCTCGACGACCGGTGGCACGGAGGGCGCTTCGGCAAAGCGGAGATTGACGACCTCGACCTGATCGCCCCGCTTTTGATCGAAGCCGATCGCCGAGCGCACCAGCGTGGCGATGCGGTCGAGCTGCTCCTTGCTGCGGTCCTGATAGACCATTTCGCCTTTTTCGTTCTTGGTGTAGGCGCCATCGACCAGCACCGCGACCGAGATCCGGTTGACCCGTCCGGCCTCGGTGACCTCGGTCTTGGTGGTGCGGGAAATCTCGTAGTTGTTGGTCTCCTCGCTCTTCTTGCTCTGGTCGCGGGCTGCCGGTGTGGTGGTGTTGGTTTGATTGCCGGGCAGTTCGTTGTTGACCGTTACCTGGCCGTTGTTCTCGGCAGTGAGGGATGATTCCTCGCGGGTCTGGGTGGAGCGCAGTACGCGGCCCTCGGGATCGAACTTGTCGGAAGTCTGGGTGATCTTGTTGTAGTCGAAGTCGGCGGTGAGCTGGACGCGGGCGCGGCCCTGGCCAACCACCGAGGAGACGATCGCCTCGACTTCGTTGCGCATGCGCTTCTCGAAGGCGGTGCGGCGCTCGTCGCCGACGGCGATCTCGGGGTCCTTGCCGGCGCCGTCGGCCAGCAACCGGCCGGCTTCGTCGACGATCGACACCCGCTGCGGCTTCAGCCCGTTGACGGCGGAGGCGACGACGTGACGGATGGCGCGGATCTGCGGGGGTTCGAGGCTGCCGCGCACCCGCACCACGATCGAAGCCGACGGCTCCGGCGCCTCGCGGGCGAACAGCGGCCGTTCCGGCAGCACCAGATGGACGCGGGCGGCCTGGATGCGGTCGATGGCGCGGATGGTGCGGGCAAGTTCGCCCTCCAGCGCGCGCAGATGGTTGATGTTCTGGACGAAGCTCGTGGTGCCCAGCGCGTCGGACTTGTCGAAAATCTCGTAGCCAACGCCACCGCCCTTGGGCAGGTTGCTTTCGGCCAGCTTCATCCGCAGCCGCGTGACCTTGTCCTTCGGGACCATGATGACCGCGCCTTCGTTGCGCAGCTCGAAGGGAATGGCCTGGCGTTCAAGATCCTTGATGATGCTGGAGGAATCTTCAAAGGAGAGGTCGGTGAACAGGGTAGTCATCTGCGGCGTGGTGACGCGCATGATGACGAAGGCGAAGAAGCCGATCAGCGCGGTCGTCACCGCAACCATGGCCATCAGCCGCGCTGCGCCCAGGCCTTTCAGGAAAGCAACGAGACTTTGCACCAACCGCCCCCAGGGATTCGGCCCGAGGGACCGACTGGGCAATTATTGCCTAGGGGATGGTTTCCATATGGTTAACAACCCTTAAAGCCGCCGCGAATAGTTCCGGCATGAAAAAAACCGGCTTCGTAAACGAAGCCGGTTTTCATCAAATCTTTGGGTTTGCGAGAATTTACTGGCGATATTGCTGGATCCGGGTGGTCCGCAAGCCTGCCAGGCCATGCTGATCGATGGAAAACTGCCACGACAGGAATTCGTCGACGGTCAGCGTATAGCGGCTGCAGGCCTCCTCGAGGGAGAGCAGACCACCGCGGACCGCGGCAACGACTTCGGCTTTGCGGCGGATCACCCACCGTTTGGTGCCTGGCGCGGGCAGGTCAGCAATTGTTAACGGACTGCCGTCAGGCCCGATGACGTATTTCACCCTCGGGCGATGGGGTTCTGTCATGGCGTACTCACAAACTCTCAACCACTGAACTCACCATGGTAACCTACGCCCCTCGGCTTAAAATTTGCCTAAGCCTACGGCTTCAATACGAATCTCCTTGAAAATGACCGAAAATGGCTCCGGCCCGGTTCTCTGTGACGCTTTCGCGTACAATCAGGGATTGCCGGGCCGGGAACGGTGGATCAACTGAGGCGAGTGGGCCGGGCTTAGGTGGAAGAGGTCGGACGGACCACGCGCTTGATCTTGTCGGTGGTGTAGCTCTGGCCGCCGATCGACAGCAGCGGCGGGGAGGCGCTGAGATCAACCGAGTCGACGATGCCCTGAACTTCGGTGGAAATCGCGACGTTGTTGCCCGAACTGTCCTTGCCCGTGGCGGTCAAGGTGTAAGTGCCGGCCGGCCACTGCACGCCGTCATTGCCCTTGCCGTCCCAGACGAAACTGGAGCCGCCCTTCTTCAGCGTATAGTTGCCGGTATAGGCCGTCTGTCCCGCCGAATTGGTGATCGTGATCGTCGCGCTGGTGTCTTTCTCGGAATTGAAATTCCAGGTCGCAGATTTGTCGAACTGCGCCTTGCTGCCGTCGACGGAGACGGTATTGCCGACATAGACCAGCGCCTGCGTCGCCTGGGCGCTCTTCTCGATCTCCACCAGCGCCTTCAACTGCTCGTTCTGCTTGAGCTGCTGCTCGATGCCGGCGAACTGCACGAGCTGCTGGGTGAACTGGTTGGTGTCGAGCGGATCGAGCGGGTTCTGGTGCTGCAACTGCGTCGTCAGCAGCGTCAGGAAGGTCTGGAAATTATCCGCGATTCCCGTCGTCCTCTCCGACGCGGTGTTGTTGCTCGTCGCAGTGCCGGTTCCCGGCGCCGAGACGACCGTTGTCGGCATGGTTGCTGCATCGACTGCCATGGCGATCTCCTTAAACCCTGATATCGACGCCGCCGCTCGAACCGAGCATGCGACCATAGCTGCGGCCGGCGACCACGGCCGGCACGTTGTCTTCCTCGCTGACGACGAGGCGATGTGCGTTTGGATTGGACTGGTTGCCGTCGTTCTGGCCCTGCGAAGACTGGTCGCGCAGGCTGAACTGCAGGCCGCCGTTGCCGGTCGAGAGGCCGGCGTTGTCGAGTGCGCGCTGCAACTGGTTGGCGTCCTGACGCAGCATCGACAGCGTTTCCGGCCGTTCGACGGTCAGATGCGACGTCACCTGGCCGTGGCGATCGACATCGATGCGGACGTCGATGCGGCCGAGTTCAGCGGGATCGAGCCGGATTTCGAAGCGGGTCTTGCCGCTCTTGGCAGAAGCGGCGATTTCCATCGCAAGCCCGCTCACCGGCACTGCCGCGCTTGTGGCCGCCGTGGCGGTGAGTTGGGTAGCGGCAGCCGCCGTCGTGGTGGAAGCGGCCAGTTGCTGCGTATGGATCGTGCCGGCGGCCTGCAGGCCGTTGCCGGACGCGTTGACCGGCGTCTGGCCGACGACATCCGGGGCGGCAAAATGCGCGTTGGCGTTGGCGGCCGACGACACGATGGAGTTGCCCGAGGCGTCGGCCTTCACGGTCTCGGCGATGCCATTCTCGGTTCTCAACTTGCCTGCGGCTTCGGTAGTCGGCGTGACGGCGGGCACGATGGTATCAGCGGCAGGCGCTGTGGGTGCGATGGCGTCGGTGGTTGCGACCTGCTCCACGATTGTCGTGGCGCCTTTTCGGGCGAGATCCGGGCTCTTGAGCGGCACGGCTGATTTGGTGGCGGCGGGAGTCGCTGCAACCACCGAAGCGGCCTGAGCGATGCCGGTTGTGACGGACGGGTCGGCGGATGTGGCTTGGGCGCTGACGGCCTGGCCGATGCCCTGCGCATTGGTCTTGGTACCGTCCCCTTGCGCAGCGTTCGTGGTCGTGGTGGCGGTCGCTTCGGCGCTTTCACCGGCGGGACCGGCTGGCGCGGTCTCGGCGGCGAGCGAAGCGGAGGCTGCGATCGCAGCCGCCGCGATGGCAAGCGGCGCGGTCGCCTTATCGGTCGCGGGTGCGGTGGAGGCCGTCGTCGCCGGCGGCGTTGCGGCAGCAGGGATGGCGGCGGCAATCGCGTCGGCCGTTACAACGGCCGTTCCATCCTGCGCCAGTTCAGCCTGATCGGTCGCTGGTGAGGCGTTGCCGGAAGACGCCTGCGTCGCTTCGTCGGACGACGCCTTCTCGGACTTCGGTGCGTCGGACTTCGATTTGGCGCGGCCGATCTTGGCGGGCTTGGTCTCGGCATCGACGTTGGTGGTGTCGGTGTCGACCTTGCCGGCGTCGCGTGTCTTGTCGTTCCGTGTCTTGTCGTCGCGGATCTTGGCCGCCGCGTCGCGATTATTCGAATCGTTGCGCGCGGCCTTGTCGGCCTTGTCGGATGCGGCGGCGCTGTCGCGCGAACGGTTGTCGGAAGCTGATTGCGCGTCGTCGGAGCGGCGCGGGGAGGGCGCTGCGTCCTGCGCGCGGTCGTTGTGGCTTGCGGCCGTGTTGCTATCGACCAGCGACGCGAAGCTGTCGTTTCGGGCGGGCGGATCGGAATCCGGCCGTGCGGACCTCGCCGCCGCGCTCTGGAAAGATGCATTTGCCGATACTTCTGACGTGACACTAACCACGGTAACCCTCGCGCTGAGCTCTCGGCTACCATTCAGCAAAGAGCGGGCCAGCCGCTTCGGTAAAAAAATATTTTGTTATTTCAAATACTTAAAAGGATAGCGGTCTGCTTGTTGAGCGTGACCACGGCCGCCTTTTCTGCCCGGCGGCAAGATTTGCCGTCCTGGACACGCTCCAAAATGGGGATCGGCTGATTGCTTCACGGGAATACGGCCTATATTAAAGAGCTAAGTCCGATCCGGCCCGGTATGGCCGAATGATGCCCTAAGGCCTTATACATAAAGGCTTTTTAAACTCTGGCCGCGAACCGCCATGGCGCGTTCGCGATTGAAGTCGATGACCCCTGGCATGCGAAACAGTTTGGATCTCGAAGGCCGTCCGCAGGACACGCGGATCGTGGTCGCCATGTCCGGCGGCGTCGATTCCTCGGTGACGGCTGCCTTGCTGAAGTCCGAAGGCTATGACGTGGTCGGGATCACGCTGCAGCTTTACGACCACGGCGCTGCCACCCATCGCAAGGGGGCCTGCTGCGCGGGACGGGACATCCACGACGCCCGCAACGTGGCAGAGCGGATCGGCATTCCGCATTACGTGCTCGACTACGAAAGCCGCTTCCGCGAATCCGTGATCGACAATTTCGCCGACAGCTACGCGCTCGGCGAAACGCCGGTGCCCTGCATCGAGTGCAACCGCTCCATCAAGTTTCGCGATCTCTTGGCGACCGCGCGTGAACTCGGCGCGCAGGCGCTCGCGACCGGACACTATGTCGCCTCGCGCCGCCTTGCCGGCGGATCGCGCGCACTGGTCTGCGCCGCGGATTCCGATCGCGACCAGAGCTATTTCCTGTTCGCGACCACACGCGAGCAGCTCGATTACTTACGCTTTCCGCTCGGCGACATGACCAAGCCGCAGACGCGCGAGCTGGCGCGGCGCTTCGGCCTCGAAGTCGCCGAAAAGCAGGACAGCCAGGACATCTGCTTCGTGCCGACCGGGCGCTACACCGACGTCATCGGCCGCCTCAAGCCCGGCGCAATCGAGCCCGGCGACATCGTCGATCTCGAGGGCCGCACCATCGGCCGCCATCAAGGCATCGTTCATTTCACCGTCGGCCAGCGCAAGGGACTGGGCATTCCCGCCGGCGCGCCGCTCTATGTCGTCAAGCTCGATGCCACCAGCCGCCGCGTCGTGGTGGGACCGCGCGAGGCGTTGCGGATGGATCGCATCCTGCTGCGCGACGTCAACTGGATCGGCGACGGTCTGCTCGACGACGTCATCGGCGACGGCATCGAGATGTTCGTGCGCGTGCGCTCGACGCGCGCGCCGCAGCCGGCCTGGCTGCGCGCGGTCGATGGCGGTTATGAGGTCGAACTCGTTGCCGGCGAGGAGGGCGTATCGCCTGGCCAGGCCTGCGTGTTCTACGATGCGCCTGCGGGACAGGCGCGCGTGCTCGGCGGCGGATTCATCAAGAGCGCGACCGCACGCCATCCGGTGATAAGGGGAGGGGCGCAGGAAAAAGCCGCGCCGCTCGCCGAAGTGATGCGCACTTAAGAAAAAATCGGGGCAGAGGGAATGGCTGGGGACATCGACCGCGAGGGGGTCGAAAAAGCTTATGGGCGCTGGGCGCCGGTCTACGATCTGGTTTTCGGCAAGGTGTTCGACGAGGGCCGCCGATCGACCATCGCTGAGGCTGACAAGATCGGCGGACGTGTTCTCGACGTCGGCGTCGGTACCGGGCTGTCGCTGTCAGAATATTCGCGCAACACGAAATTGTGTGGCGTCGACATTTCCGAGCCGATGCTGCGGCGGGCGCTCAAGCGCGTGCGCGAGTTCGGCCTGACCAATGTCGAAGCGCTTGCGGTGATGGACGCCAAGAACCTGGCGTTTCCGGATTCGTTCTTCGATGCGGTGGTGGCGCAATATGTCATCACGGCGGTGCCGGATCCGGAACGCACGCTGGATGATTTCATCCGCGTGCTGAAACCCGGCGGCGAACTCATCCTGGTCAATCACATCGGCGCCGAAACCGGTCCGCGCCGCGCGTTCGAACTGGCGTTCGCGCCACTGGCGCGGCGGCTGGGCTGGCGGCCGGAATTTCCGTGGGAACGCCTGACCAACTGGGCCGCCAAACATGGCGGCGTCACCTTGACCGAGCGGCGGCCGATGCCGCCGATGGGACATTTTTCCCTGATCCGTTTTCGGAAATCGTGAAGCGCATAGCGTTTTCGCTCAAGAAAACGCGTCAAACAAAAAAGCGGCGAACTGACTGCGGAACCTCCGCGTGCGCGAACCGTTTTCCCGGCATGGCAATGCACCGGGCACTTCTTCTTTCATGTGTGTTGATGGCGGCTACGAGTATGGCGGGCGCTCAGGCTCCGCCCAGCCCTACGACGCCGCCCGCCCAGACCGCACCGCCATCGCCTGACCGCGCCGCCAATGTCAATTGCGCCCCGATGCAGCCGGCGCCGAATTCCGGCGCGACGGTTCCGGAGGGAAAAGCGCGGGAAGGAACGACCACCGGTCAGCGGACCGAGCCGCTCGGCGACAAGCTGGCCCGCTCGGAGGGCGTATTGTGTCCGCCCCCGGGGGTTGATCCCGAAATCCATGCGCCCACGCCAGAAGATGGCAAGACGCCGGTGATTCCGCCGCCCGGCACTCCCGGCGGCGACCCGTCAATCCGGCCGAAATAGCGCAATTTTGCAGATGCTTGCCCGGACGGCTCGCTTTGCTTGACAGGTCGTCGACCCGCTCCTTATATGCCGCGCGTTCGCGACCGCGGCATTGCCTGCCGCCACCGCGATGCCGTGGCGGGGTAGCTCAGCTGGTTAGAGCACGGGAATCATAATCCTGGGGTCGGGGGTTCGAGTCCCTCTCCCGCTACCAAGCAAATCGCGTAGTTTTTGCGCCTTCTGCTTTCTGCTTTCCTTCCGTACCACGCTTCGTACCACATTCTTGGCCGTCTGCGCCCAAGGATTTGAATACGATCCTTAGATATTCCAAGACCTTACGCGAGGCACTGTTTGCCTAGCTTCGGCATGAGCATCGGATGCTTGGGCGAATGAGGACTTGAAGGGCGCGTGTGCGAGGACGCCGGTCAAGGAGTCGACTTTCGAGAGCGCGACCTGACCTGGATTGAAGGGTTCGATTGCACAGGGGCGGAGGAGAGAGATTGGGGCCTGATACGTAGCCTGCTCGTTCGTTCCTTTCTCTCCGCTCTGGAGTGGTTCAATGTACTCATCGTGCTGTCTTAGCAGTTTTATCCTTCCGCTGCGGCGGCGGCGCCTCTGCATCGGTGAGCTGCTGCTCAAGCTCGGCCTTCCTGCCCTCAAGCTGGACCATCTTGGCGTTGATCCTGTCCGCCGCGCCGCCCTTGAGGATCAGGGTGCGAATCCCTCCCTCTCCGCCATACAGCTTGCCTAACCTCCTGACTTTTCTGAGCAACGCATCAACGTCACCTCTTCAGTCCCCAAACGGGTCCCCATCGCGTGCCGATAGGCGGCGTAGCTCGTGGGGAAGGGCCCAGCGGCCGGGCGTGATGGGGGATAGCCGCGCCATCGAGGCCACCAGAACCAGCCAGCCCCGCGCCTGCCGAACGTCTCTAGCGAGCGATCGGCGTAGAACACTTCGATACTGGCGCCCGTTTGGGGGTGTACGTCGAAGAGCGGCTCACGAGACGGGTGTGAGCGCTGCCCGCCGGTGGCAACCCGTAGGCCCATTACGCTGCCCTTTCAGCGGGTCCGGCAAGGGCCAAGCCACGCAGGTATTCCGCGGCCTTGGATGCGTGGCTGCACGCCGTAAAGAACGCGCGCTTGTCGGCCTTCAGCAGTTCAATCCAGGTGGCGATATAGCCCGCGTTCCTGACGTCGCCGTCAAAACCAAACTCCGCGCAGAGGAAGGCCGCACCCAGCTCCGCAATCAGCTCTTCGGCGGCGTAGTTGCGAGAGCCGAACCGGTTCTTCAGATCGCGATCAAGGCGCGCCTTGTGTCCCGTCCAGTGGGTCAACTCGTGGAACGCCACATTGTAGAAGTGATCCGCGCCCTTGAAGCCGGCGAATGCCGGCATCGAAATAAAATCTCGGCTGGGGATGTAGAAAGCCTCGCCATGGCCTTCGCGGATGTCGGCGCCCGTTGAGCGCAAGAACGCGTCTGCAAGTTCGTCGCGCGCGTCGGGATTACGAACGCGAATTGGTGGTGCTGTGTTGACGCGATCGGGAAGGTTTTCGCATTGGTCGAGGTTGAAAACAGTGTACTCGCGCATCATGGGGATCAGGCGCGCTGAAGAGCTATCGTCCGCGCCTTGGTCGCGGACCTGCAGTTGCTTGACGAAATAGACCTTGGTGCCGCGCTCGCCCTTGCGGACGTTGCCACCCAACTCCAAAGCCTGCTTAAACGTCAGAAAGCGCGGCAAGCGGTAGCCAGCGGCCTGCGCCATCCAAAGTAGGACGATATTGCAGCCCGAGTAGGGCCGGTTGCTCACGGCGTTGCACGGGGTATTCGGGCCCGCCGTCGTGCTCCAGGGTTTAACCCAGGGGGCGGCGTCGGCTTCTAGCTCTGCAATTATGCGCGCTGATACCTCAGCGCAGAGATCACGTTTCATGCCTTGCCTCGCGTCTATGATCAGCGCGACCAGGATCGGCCGCGTGCCATAGCCGCGTTGGGCAGGGCTCTCAGTCGGGCATCAGTCGGAACGGCGCAAATTTACCCCCCGGGGAGCATGGACAGGCCGCCCCCATCTCGCTTCGCGAGACCGACCTTAGAAATATCCAGGGGTCAAAAAGGGCCATTAAGAAGGTGTTAAGGTTTGGGGGAGAGCCGTGTCTGTGCGGGCTTCACTTGAAGTCCTTCTTGATGGAGCGTCAGACGTGGCGCACGGCATATTCACGTTACGTTGTCTAAACCACTTTTCTGGGATTCGCGATTAGTGAAACATCAATCTCGCTCGCCCTCTAGTCCGTGCTGGAGCGTGCGTTGATGTGCGCAATAGTTTTGAGGTCGGCCGATGCCCCTGTTCACTATCAATCAAGATAAGCTCGAAGCTGTGCCAGAGACCTCTTATGCGCAGGAAGCCATCCTTGAGAGAAAACACCTCCAAAATCTTTTAAAGCAACACATCGCGGCGCTGGGCCCCGACATGATGGTGGTGTGTGATGAGTTCTCAGATTGGGAAGATAGCTCGCGCCGGATAGATATCCTCTGTATTTCCAACGAAGCCCAATTGGTCGTGGTCGAACTTAAACGGACCGAAGACGGTGGGCATATGGAGCTTCAAGCCATTCGCTATGCAGCTATGGTGTCGAGCATGACGCTAGATCAAGCAGTGAACGCACATTCCCGGTTTTTGGGTGGCGATCAGGAAAAAGCCAAAAGTGAGATTTTGGAGTTTTTAGACTTAAACACACTCGCTGAGGCAGAGCTTTCGGACGATGTGAAAATTATTCTTGCGGCCTCAAATTTTTCTGATGAACTCATCACCTCAGTTATGTGGCTAAATAAGAGTGGCCTTGATATCACGTGCGTTCGTCTGAAGCCGTACAAGCTAGACGGAAAGATCTTAATTGATGCAACACAGATTGTGCCTCTGCCCGAGGCTTCGAATTACGAGATAAAGATACGCGAACAGAGCCGGGAAATCCGAAAGGTAAAAACCGCCCGACAAGAGATATTCAAACGGTTTTGGTCGCAACTAATAGACAGGTCGCTCGGCAAAACCCAACTGTTGGCAAATCGAAACGCCTCGACTGACCATTGGCTCTCTGCAGGCATCGGTCGGACCGGGTTCAGCCTCAACATCTCTCTGACGGAAGACCGAAGCCGGGTGGAATGTTACATTCGTTTAAAGGAAGGAGAGCAGGCGAGCCTCGCCGCGTTTAAGCAGCTGTATGCTCAGCGCGAGGCCCTTGAAGGTAAGTTTGGAGGTCCGCTGGATTGGCAGGAACTCCCCGGCAAGATCGGATGTCGTATATGTGAGGACACAATCGGGGGATGGCGAAGCCCCGAAGCAGAATGGCCGGCGCTGCAGGATCAGCTGATCGACACACTTGTTCGTATGGAGGAAACTTTGCGTGCGCCAATCGAGCAGATTTCGTAGCTCATAATAGCTATGAAATTGTCGTCGAAAAGTGACAAGGTAACACACCGCGAGCCGTAAAATGGTGGCGCGTGGAAGCGTGATAACTTGAAATGGGCGACATGCAAAGTTCGCCCTACGCCACCGCACTGTCGTTGATCGCCTGAATCCGCGCGAACAGTCGGGCCACGCGCTCCTCGTCGAACACCTGGTCCGGCCCCGTCGGCGCAATATCGGTAAACGGCGGCTCGTAGAGCAGCGCCGGCTCTATCACACCTTGATCCGTCAGGTGCTCGATCACCATGTTGATGAACTCGATTTGGGTCGCCGTCGCCGTTCCCGACGAAAGGAAGTCGCTGAAGGCCTCATTCACCGCTGCACGATCGAGCCCGACAAGTGAGCGGACGAAGCGACCGAAACGCTGACTTGTCTCCCGCGCTCGCTTGATGTCGCCGGCTTCACCGATACCGGCATCCAGCAACATCTTTTCCAATTCGGTCAGATCGGTCGGGGTGAGCGGCTTTCCCTGCCGTAGTTTATGAAGGACGATGTGATTCTCATGTGCTCTCAGAAAATGCCGCGCCTTTAGCTTGAAGCGCGCGAAATCAGCTTCGCCAACCTGCGGCAATTCATGTTCGACACCAACACCGATTTCGTCAGTGAAGTCCGAATAGACGACCACCTTTTTCGACTTCTCGATATGCTGAACAAGGTCACGCAGCCGCAGCCGTACAAGTTCCAGCAACGGGACCGTGATGCCTTCCCACCACTGCTCGGTTTGAATCTCTTCGATGAGCTCCGCCTGATGGGCAATGGTCGGAATGCCCATCTGATCTTCCAACGCTGACGCGATTTCCATCAGTTGCTTGCGTAGCGTGTCGAAGCGCTTTGATCCCTTGAGCAGCGCGAGCTGCAACGAAAACATCAGGAGATCAAAGCGCTTCGCTTCCTCAGTTCCAAAGCCCTTTGCAGATGGCAGCGGCGCGATCTCGTCGACCAATTCCTTGCGCCTTTCATCATCAATCGACTGCCATGCATCAGGTTCTCGGTATTTTTCGACGGCACGGCGATGCTGACGAACGATGAAATTGTCGAGGTTCAGGCTGCTGACGGTGTCCTGCAAGGTCTTCACCGCGTCTTCGCGAATTTCTGCTTCGTTCGGCGGATCGCCGCTGCCACCAGATTGATGGGGCTCCCGAGCGGGTTCGGAGCGTCCATCCAGTGTTCCGCTCTTCTCGTCCAAAGCACGCACGAGATCGAGTCTTGCCGCGAACAGCCGTTCTGACAGTGATTTTGCTGCGCCAGCCTCCTTCAACTCCGGATTGGCCCCGAAGAACTCTAGGTTCTGGCAATAGTCAAAGACACGGAAGAATTCCTTGTCCTGGCCCGGCCCGAAAAGGTCGGGGCAGAGCCGCGTACCACGGCCCATCATCTGCCAGAACTTGGTCTTTGACCGGACCTGCTTAAAGAAAACAAGATTCACCACTTCCGGCACGTCAATGCCGGTGTCGAGCATATCGACCGAGATGGCGATGTGGGGCGGTTTGGTCTTCTTCGAGAAATCATCGATTAGAGTCTGTGCATATGCCCCGCTCGTAGGTGATAACACGCGCGAAGTGCCCGGCGAGATTAGGGTACGCTGCGTTAAATCGAGCTTCGATGAACAGTGCGTGCGCTTGGTTCTTGGCAAAGATGATCGTCTTGCCGAGCCTGTCGCCGCCCTCGACTTTGAGCCCGTTGGTCATGAGATGCGCGATGACGAGATCGACAGTGTCGGTGTTGAACAGGCGCTTATTGACTTCGGCCGCGTCGATGCTGTCGGGGATTTCGTCTTCGCCCCATTCGAGCATGTCCCATTGGTCTTTTTCCTCATCGCTCAGGTCATCGTAGCGCAGTCCAGAACGCACGATCTTCAGCGGTACCGAGACCGCTTTCGGCGGCACGAGATAGCCGTCGGCCACCGCCTCATCGAGCGGATAGGCATCGGTCGGGACGCCGTCTTGCTCGCGCGTTTTTGGCAGAAATGAAATCACGGGGGTGACGCGTCGCTGTCACATAGTGCGCATGATTAGGCGGCGCGATTGCGAGAGCAAGCATCGTTGGGATCGGCGTGCCCGGTGCAACGATCTAACTCCCAACCCTAAAACCTTCGCTTTGGTGGCAACAGACCATGCGAGTTATTGCTTCTCGTGACTATGGAGAGAGCGTCACTTCAGTCGTGCGGCAGTCGCGAAGTATGCACATTTGCGTTTGATTTAATATTTAGTTTGTAGAATTTTTGAAGGTTCCAATTGGTTGGACAAGTGCCACTGGGATAAGGAACTTGGGTAGATCCGAAGTTATCGGTGCAGAAGCTCTTTGCTGATGCGTCATTGGCCGCGGCCCGGAAGCGCTGCTGTGAAGGTAGTGCATTAACAATCACCCAAACGCCCTTGTCTCTTACAAAACGCCCGACGTCTTCACAACTTCCTGGTGCCAGATCCCAAAGCACTTCGAAGGTGATGTGATCCGCGTTTGCTTCGCTATAACCCGCCAGATTTACCCACATTTGTTCGGTGAGCCCGTTGCAGGCGATCAATTTTACTAGCGAACGCTCCTTTCTTGTATGCTCAAGCAGGGCTTTTGCCTCGGCAGTATAATCCCCGTAATCAGCAGACGTCGATTGCAGACTGTCGGTGAGATCGCGCTCGGCTTCCTCAAACTTCTTCTGCGCAAAATAGGCAGCACCTCTGTTATAGTAGAACGCTCCGTCTTTCTTCAGTTTGATGGCCTCGCTGTAATCGGCAATAGCTCGCGCGTCGTCACCACTCAACTTGTAGCAAGCGCCGCGCAGGTTGTAGTAATCCGCTGAAGTCGGATCCAATCGAATTGCTTCACTCAAGTCGCCAATAGCAATGGCATACTCGCCCTTCGCTTGGCGAGCCAGCCCCCGACCGACCCATGCCGGGGCATAAGTGGGATCGTGTCCAATGGCAACATTGTATTCGTCGATCGCCACATCCCACTTCTTATTGGACGCATGACCCTGCGCCCCTGTTACTGCATCGTTGGCGCGGCTCCTTCGTTCTGAGGGCGATGCTTCTCGCTTCGGAGACGTGGTGGGGGCCGCGACTTCGGAATGCGTTGGTAACCAAACCTCTATTTGCTTGGTGGCCCACCACAGGGTCAGCACTCCAAACAGGAAGATTGCGGTAACAACGCCCGCAAGAATGATCCATCGCAACGGCAGCCTTGTAATAGCACTTATCCAAAGCGGTAAGTCTGTGGGCTTGTCGCCAGCAGTAATTGTTCCATCTCGAAGAAACGGGACCCAATTTTCGGTGCAAAATTCGTCGGTGAAAAAATCGCTGTGCTTGAATTCCTTGTGCCATCGGGTCGCGACGGCGGGGCGATTGAGCCCAGTCGAGCCGACTGACCCATATCCCCAACCAACACTCTCAGCTAACGCTGGCCAAAAATCTCTTGTTCCGACTTCATTCAGGAGGGGATGGCGAAAACGCTGTAATACTTGGTTGAGGCTAAAGTCATCTCGGACAACACTCCCGCAGAAGATTATCCGGTGCCACCGAAATTCCGGGTGATCAGTGAGTATCTTACTCACGACATGCGTTCCGAAGCTATGAGATATTACGGACATATACTTCGGCTCGATCCCAGTAGCCAACCAGTGCGATTGACGAGCCGTATGAATATCGGAAACTACGCGCTTGATTGCTTTATTTCGTAGCCAAGTGAAGGGCGATAGGAAGCGCAGAACTCCAAACATACCATAACTTGTTGGTCCGACCGAAAAGCCTTCCCGCTCAAGTGCAGGCTTGATCTCTCCCATCCATAATGCGCGAGTGTTTATTCCGTGGACAAGTATGACCAAATGATTGGCCGTCTCGCTCCTGCGTACTTCCTCGGTAATGCTCACAAAGGCACCCCCGATTTTCCCCGAGGGCTCGGCGAATGAAAGCCGACGAAAAAGGCATTCCCGCAATTACGCACTCGCGCCTCCCGGAATGTCTCAGGACCGCGACTAAAATCAATACAACCAAGCATATGCTTGTCTGATCATTATAGGCAACAGTTGAATGGCAAAGAACCGGGTAGTTGAGACATGAAAGAAGCCTTCAGCAGTTCTTGCTGGACAAAAATGACAGAAGGGCTGACTTGTCACTGAGGGCGATGAAATTGGCGAACTTAACGGCACCTCACGACTGTTCGACAACATCGCGTGCATGATGAGATGCGGCGAACGGCGAAGCCTGCAGCTACAGTCGAATTCTGCGGCAATGCCAACAGGCCCGCTCGGTCCGTTCAATGATCGATACTGACACAAGGTCTGTCTCGGCATCGGCTGCGAGTGCGAAAACCATCCGTGCGTGGCAAAGAACTGGGCTGTCAGTGCGGGGCGGGCATGCGCGAGTGCTGACGCGCTTGAAGAGCCTGACATCAGTCAAGTCCTCGAAGCTCCGTCGCCCCGCCATTAGCGCCGCGTGGTCTTCCGACGATTATACGGTGAGCGGTTTACCGGCCTTAGAGAAATCCCCTCGCGCTGCGCTTTGCTTGCAATCAACGCGGGCGGACGCTGCATTTTGAGACTGATGACGCCGGTCGGCGTGTTCGCTTCTGTAAGCGAGCGCAGTTGCTTGCCGATCGGCGAGCCGGGACGCTTCCATGCTGGTTTTGTTGTTGCCATGAGCACCTCCAATGGGAGGTAAGGCACGAAGCGGCCTAACTGTTCCCAACGATCCTGATCGCATCGTCGGGCAATGGCCGCGCCTTGGCCTCATGCCAAGATGCACGCATCCACAGGTCGCGCTCCTCATCCGTCGCCTTCGGATGGATCGGCTCCATCACGGCGTTTGGCGCGGATCGGTATGATCTCCAGATCGCCAGCCCTAAAGTCGCCCTCCACAAACGGCGCGCATCTCGCCGCCGAACCGGATGCGGATTTGTGATATCGTTGTACGTACACCCGCTCATAGTTTGAGAAACTATCTTTAGAAGTTATTTGAAATCTTATGTAATGCCATTCGGGTGCTGCAAAGCGGTTTGGAAGGTCGCCGTAGTCTTTTGCTACCGAGAACACAAATTCGCTCCGGGAGGTTCTTCGAAAAAATCTTCTATGTGGGATCACGTCCACTTGGCTGCGGACAAGTTCCACTTCGGTCGTGATCTCTTGCTCTTCTTCTGGGCCACGTTTCACGAGGTACAATGCAGCTTTACTCGCGAGCGCATCCCCGCTCAAGACAAACCATCGCCGTCTTCTGTTTATCACCTTGATACGCGCGACAACACGCGAGCCCTTTGGCGTCAGCGCAATGCTTTTCGAAATGCCAAGTTTCGGCACACGCATGCTCACCAGACCTATTGATAGAAGGCTGCTTATTATGCCGCCGGCGATAGCGATAAACCATTCGCCATTGGCAACCTTAGACCCGACCTCTAGGACCTCGGACCAGCTTGCCCGGAGTGCATTCCAGAGGGGACCCAGGTATGTCTCCCACATGAGATCTCCTCCTCCATATTTTGATATTTTGCAGCGGGCTCCGCTCTGCGCTGATCGTTAGCGCGTTGGTGTGCTTTTATCCTGCGGGAGCGAGCCTCTGGAGATTACGGCTGATCGGTTGATGTATCCAGATCATGAATGGTAAGTACCACACACTTATCCAGCGCCTCGGCTGCTATGGCCCACTGATGAATTCAGAGAGTCTAAAAATTCGCTCGTCTTTGCTGCACTGCGCGGTGAGGCGAGTACCGTCGCAACGGGATCGGTGAAGTGCATCACCTCCCGAACCATGGCACTATGCCGCCGCCCGATCTTCCTTCTCGGTCCCCCGCAGCACGACCCTGAGCACAGCGTCGGGCAACGGTCGCTGCAGCGCTTTGGCCTCATCCCACGGCGCCCGCATCCAAACATCACGCTCCTCGTCTGTCTGCAGGATCACTGGCATGGCCTTCGGATGGATCGGTTCGACGACAGCGTTCGGCGACGTGGTGAGAAAGCCGTAGACATCGTGCGGCCCCGGAATTGGCTTCGACTTAGTTCCGCGATCGCCCTTAAACTCAGTCCAGATGCCAGCGAAACAAATCAGCGGCCGATCGTCATTGATCGCGAACCAAACGACGTCCTTTTTCTTGGTCTCCGGGTTCGGCTCCGGCGCATACTCCGCAAAGCTGTTGAACGGCACTAGGCAGCGGCTCTCCGCCTTCAGCCAGCCTCGCCAATGCGGTGAGGAGGTGTTGCGGATATTGGTCACCGGCGGCCCGCCTGTGCGCGGCGGTGGGGGCATCCCCCAGCGCATCAGGACCAGCTCGCGCTCGGTGCCTGCATTGCGAACGACCGGTGCGGGATAATCGGGAAACACGCCCGGCATCGGCGGCAGGTTGCCGACGTAACGGTTCATCACGCGAAAGAGCGCGCGGATGGCTTCTTGGTTTGTCGTGATGGAATAGAGGTTGCACATGGGACCGGAAGCTTCTCATAAAAGGCGATGAAATGGAGATTTAGTTGCTTAATGATTTTGGATGATGGTTCGAACTCAACGAGATCAAGAGCCATTCTGCGGGAGCGCATCATTCCAAGGTCTCGCGGCATGTTCCCGACGATCATCGGCTTAGCGGCCGTCGGCGGCATCATCGCGGCGACGGAGTTCGGCCCAATCCTCGTCGGCTGCTCCATCAAGGGCAACATCAGCAAGAACACGGGCGAGCGCATCTATCACTCACCGGGGCAGGAGTATTACGCTCAAACTCGGATTAACTGGTTTTCAGGCGAGCGATGGTTTTGCTCCGAGGCAGATGCGCGGGCAGCAGGATGGCGGAAGTCCCGAAGTTAGGTGGTGCTGTCTAGGTCCGCTTTGGAGGCGAAAGCAGACACGCTCTGATTACGAAGAAACTTCGCCTTTTGACCCAAAGCCGACTTTGGTATTGCCCCTGATTTCTCAAGGACGCGTTTGCTTGCGTTCGTCGGCTTGATTTTTAAGCCTCTGGTGAAAAGCGCGAACCTCGCCGGTATAGTCGTAATAGGCCCCTACTTGCGTCATCTTCAATGCACCATCAGCAGCTGCGTCAGGGTTGAAAGACGGGGGGACAGGATTCAGTATCTGGTGGACGGTTGCTATGAGCTTGGATCTGATGCCGAGGCGTAAATCTGCGCACGCTTCCTGAACGATAAGTTGAGCTTGCTCCTTGGACGCTGCTTTGGCGACTTCGGCCTTGAGGCATTCCCTGTAAGGCTTGAGCTGCTCGGCCATCGCTTTACCGACTTCGACAGCCTCTTGTTGAGCCAGGGCCGTCCCGCTCAGGCCAACAAGAAACACGACGGACAAAAGCTTCATACCAGGCCTCGTTGTGTGGTCGACGCTAGATTGTGAAGATTAAGCAACTACTACCCTGGGATATTAAATTTTTCGGCGCAATATCCCTCAATGGCACTGATATCTCGGATTGTCGCTTCTGCAGCGCTGAGGTTGCAGTCTGCATCTGCCACGAGGTATGGCGATAAGTCGGCATAAGACGGCTATTGGCCCTCAACGGACATGCCAAGCGGGCCGGATGATGTCCGCCTTCGGGAGCAG
>NZ_LLYA01000196.1 GCF_001440415.1 Bradyrhizobium retamae | reverse complement strand
ATCGCTTGCTGAAACACCAAGAAAACCCTTGCCGAGAGGGGGCCGTCCATACATGACGTGGACGGGCTAATGCCCATGCTCCGGCAGCGTCAGCCCAAACGTCTTCGTCAAATCCTCCACCTGCGCCGGCGACAGATACCGCGGGTTCAGCCCACGCAGCAGCAGATACAATTTCGCCGTCTCTTCCAGCTCCTCTACCGCGAACACCGCCGCTTCCAGCGTGTCACCCGACACCACCGGCCCGTGATTGGCGAGCAGCACAGACGAATATTTCCCGGCCAGTCCCTTGATCGCGTCGGCGACGGCCGGATCGCCGGGGCGATAGTAGGGAATCAGCGCGGTGTGCCCGCATTTCATCACGTAATAGGCCGTCATCGGCGGCAACGCGGCGCGGGGGTCGATCTCGGGCAGCATCGACAGCGCCACTGAGTGGGTCGAATGCAGATGCACGACCGCGCGTGCCGCATTGCGGCTCTGGTAGAGGGCGGTGTGCAGCGGCACTTCCTTGGTTGGCGCGTCGCCGGATACCAGCCGTCCATCGGGCCCGAGCCGCGACATTCGGGCCGGATCGAGAAAGCCGAGCGAGGCATTGGTCGGCGTCACCAGCCAGCCGCCGTCGTCGAGTTTCACGCTGATATTGCCGGAGGAGCCCGGCGTCAGCCCGCGCTCGAACAGCGAGCGGCCGAAGCGGCAGATTTCCTCGCGGAGCCTTGTTTCGCTCATGGACCGACCTCTTTTCCGCCTTGTCTCACGCTTTGGCAGCGCGGCCAAGCCGTGATACGCAAGGCCAAGCCGCCGGCCGAATGGCCGCTGAACAGAAACCATCGAGGAACCGCCGCATGCCAGAATCCGCCAAACCGCGCGTCGCCGTCGTCGGGCTGGGCTCGATGGGGTTTGGCATGGCGACCTCGCTGCGCCGTGCGGGGCTGGAGGTCACCGGGTGCGACGTCTCGGCTGACACGGTCAAGCGGTTCGTCGCCGATGGCGGCAAGGGCGCGGCGACGCCGGCGGACGCGGCAAAATCGGCCGACATCGTCGTCAGCGTCGTCGTCAACGCCGCCCAGACCGAGACCATCCTGTTTGGCCCTAACGGCGTTGCTGAAACGCTGGCCAAAGGCACGGTATTCATTTCCTCCGCCACCATGGACCCCGATGTCGCACGGCGTCTAGCCAAACAGTTGGAAGCAACCGGCCGGCACTACCTCGACGCGCCGATTTCCGGCGGCGCACAGCGCGCGGCGCAGGGCGAGCTCACCATCCTCGCATCCGGCAGTCCGGCCGCCTTTGCCAAAGCGCGGCCGGCGCTGGACGCGATGGCGGCAAAGCTCTACGAGCTCGGCGACGCCGCCGGCCAGGGCGCCGCGTTCAAGATGATCAACCAGTTGCTGGCCGGTGTGCACATCGCTGCCGCTTCCGAGGCGATCGCATTCGCTGCCAAGCAGGGCCTCGACATCCGAAAGGTCTACGAGGTGATCACGGCGTCCGCCGGCAATTCCTGGATGTTCGAGAACCGCATTCCGCACGTGCTCGACGGTGATTACGCGCCGCGCAGCGCGGTCGATATCTTCGTCAAGGATCTCGGCATCATCCAGGACATGGCACGCTCGGCGAAATTCCCGGTGCCGGTTTCGGCTGCGGCATTGCAGATGTTCCTGATGACGTCAGCCGCCGGCATGGGCCGCGACGATGACGCGTCGGTAGCGCGGATGTATGCAAAAGTCACCGGCACGCATCTGCCGGGCGAGCCGAAGTAAGAGCAAGATCAAGAAGGGGACCGTAGATGCCGCGCTTTGCCGCCAATCTCTCCATGATGTTCACCGAGGTCCCGTTCCTCGACCGCTTCGATGCGGCGGCAAGAGCGGGCTTCACCGCGGTCGAATTCCTGTTTCCCTACGACCATCCGGCCGAGGTTGTCGGCGAACGGCTTAAAAAGAACGGCCTGACGCAGGCGCTGTTCAATCTGCCACCGGGCAATTGGGACGCCGGCGAAAAAGGCTTTGCCGCGCTGCCGGAGCGCTTTGACGATCTCAAGCGAGGCCTGGAGACCGCACTGCCTTACGCGAAGGCGACCGGCGTCAAGCGGCTGCATCTGATGGCGGGCATCGCCGATCGCAGCAGCGCGAAGGCCGTCGAACAATTCTACAAGTCGGTGGCATGGGCAGCCGAGTTCTACGCGCCCCATGGGCTGGACGTCGTGATCGAGCCGATCAATCCGCGCAACGTGCCCGGCTATTTTCTCAACGATTTCGGCTTCGCGCGCGACCTGATCACCGAACTGAAGATTCCGAACCTGAAGCTGCAGTTCGACATCTATCACTGCCAGATCATCCACGGCGACGTCACCATGCGGCTGCGCGAAATGATGCCGATAACAGGCCATGTCCAGATCGCCAGCATTCCCTCACGCAACGAGCCCGACGGCGAAGAGCTGAACTATCCGTTCCTGTTCACCGAACTCGACCGGCTTGGCTATGGCGGCTTCGTCGGCTGCGAATACAACCCGCGCGGCAAGACCAACGATGGTCTCGGCTGGTTCAAGCCCTATGCCGGAGCAAAACCGTGAAACTGTCCCTTGGCTGTATTGCCGACGACTACACCGGCGCCTCCGATCTCGCCAACACGCTGACCCGTCAGGGCCTGCGCACGGTGCAGACCATCGGCGTGCCGCCGGACGATCTGGCGCTGCCGGAGGTCGATGCGGTCGTGATCTCGCTCAAGAGCCGCTCGATCGAGGCCGGCGTCGCGGTCGAGCGTTCGCGCGCAGCCGAAAAATGGCTGCGCGGCCGCGGCGCAGGTCACGTGCTGTTCAAGATCTGCTCGACCTTCGATTCCACCGACGTCGGCAATATCGGTCCGGTGATGGATGCGCTGCGCGCCGACTGCGGCGAGGCGATCGTGCTCGTGACGCCGGCTTTTCCGGAAACCGGCCGCACCGTCTATCAGGGCAACCTGTTCGTCGGCTCCGTGCCGCTGAACGAGAGCCCGCTGAAGGATCATCCGCTCAACCCGATGCGTGATTCCAATCTGGTGCGGGTACTGGCGCGCCAGAGCCGGACCCAGATCGGGCTGGTCGATCTCGCGACCCTCACGCGCGGTGCGGAGGCGGTTCGCGGACGCCTCGCCGACCTGGCGGGAAAGGGTATCGGCGCGGCCATCATCGACGCGGTCTTTGACCGCGATCTGGAAGCCATCGGCGACGTCGCGCTGCATCACCGCCTGTCCGTCGGTGCGTCCGGCATCGGCCTCGGTCTTGCGCGCGCGCTGGTCGCCTCCGGCAAGGTCAAAGCGGCGGCCGCGGGCGCGGTGTCCGGCGCACCGGTCGGCGGACCGGCTGCGTGTCTTGCGGGGAGCTGCTCGCAGGCGACGCTGGCGCAGATTGCCAATGCCGACAAGACCATGGCCGTGCTGCATCTCGATCCCGAGCAGATCATCGCGGGACCGGCAGAGGCGCGCCGGGCGCTGGCCTGGGCGAGCGACCGAATCAGCGATGGTCCAATCCTGATTGCCAGCAGCTCGACGCCGGACCAGGTGGCAGCTCTGCAATCTCGGCATGGCCGCGATGCAGCCGGACATGCCATCGAGCAGGCGATGGCCGATATCGCCGAAGGCCTGGTGCGCGCCGGCGTGCGGCGACTGGTGGTCGCCGGTGGTGAAACTTCGGGCGCCGTCGTCGATCGGCTGCGCATTCCGGGCTTTCTCGTCGGCGAAGAAATCGCTGCGGGCGTGCCGGTTTTGCGCGCGGTCGGCACCAAGGACGGCGCGATGCTGCTTGCGCTGAAGTCAGGCAATTTCGGCGGCACGGAATTTTTCTCCGATGCATTGAAGCTGATGCGCTGACCGCCTCAAGCCGACATTCATTTCCTGGTGAGAACTGTCGCGTAGGTATTTGTACGGACGCGAATTAACTCAACCTGAGGAAGCGTCGGGTTTGATATCCGCCAGGCATCCTTCCTTTCCAAATTCCGGGCCTTTTCCCAGACGGCGTCCCGCGCGCCCAAGAACCAAGAGATTCCACCCATGCTCGCCCGCTATTCGATCCGCACCAAGATCATCACCGTGGTCGCCTTCCTGCTCGTCGCGATGGCGGGCATGGGTCTGCTCGCGGTGAAGAACATGCGCGCCATCAACGCCAACACGGTCGATATCGCGACCAACTGGATGCCGAGTATCCGCGTGCTGGGCGACCTGCGCGCCGGCACCATCACCTACCGCAACGTGATCCGCGAGCACATGCTGTCCGAGACGTTGGAAGAGAAGCTGGCGATGGAAAAGACGCTCGCCACCGTCATCGAAAGTAACACCAAGATCCGCGCGGCGTACGAACCGCTGATTACCTCGGCGGAGGAACGTGCGCTGTACGCCGAATGGTCGAGGCTGTGGGACAAATACCGGAAAGGCACGCAGGAGGTCATGGAGCTGTCGCGCAAGGCGGCTGGGAATATCCCGACCGAGGCCCACGACCTGAATACCACGACCATCAACAAGATCAGCCTCGATGCCGACGCCGTCCTGAAGAAGAGCATCGACCTGAACAATGCCGGCGCGGACAAGGCGGCAAGGGAGGCGGCCGACAGTTATACCGCCGCTCTCATGATGCTTGCCCTGATCCTCTGCGCCGCCGTCATGATCGGCGTCGGCATCAGCGCTTATCTGGTTCGCGACGTCTCGATCGCCATTTCCTCCATCGTCACGCCGATGCAGGCGCTGGGTAAGGGCGATCTGAGTGCGGAGGTGCCGCATCAGGGCGAGAAAACCGAAATCGGCGCGATGGCCGATACCTTGCAGGTATTCAAGGAAGCGCTGATTGCGAAGAAAGCCGCCGACGAGGCTGCCGCCGCCGACGCCGAAGCCAAGATCGAGCGCGGCCGGCGGGTCGACGGCATCACCCGCAACTTCGAAAGCCTGATCGGCGAGATCGTGCAGACGGTATTCTCGGCTTCGACGCAACTCGAAGCGTCGGCCGGCACGCTGTCGGCGACCGCCGAGCGCTCGCAGACGTTGACCTCGGCCGTGGCCTCGGCTTCCGGCGAAGCCTCCGCCAACGTGCAGTCGGTGGCTTCGGCGACCGAAGAGCTTTCTTCCTCGGTGACCGAGATCGGCCGCCAGGTGCTGGCTTCGGCGCGGATGGCGACCGACGCAGTCGGTCAGGCCCGCGTCACCAACGACCGGGTCCGCGAATTGTCCAAGGCGGCGGGCCGGATCGGCGACGTCGTCGAACTCATCAACACAATCGCCGGCCAGACCAACCTGCTAGCGCTCAACGCCACCATCGAGGCGGCGCGCGCCGGTGAGGCCGGCCGCGGCTTTGCGGTCGTGGCGTCGGAGGTGAAGGCGCTGGCCGAACAGACGGCAAAAGCCACCGGCGAGATCAGCCAGCAAATTACCGGCATCCAGGGCGCGACCCAGGATTCTGTTAGCGCGATCAAGGAAATCAGCGGCACCATCGAAAGGCTGGCGGAGATCTCCTCGGCGATCGCGGCCGCCGTGGAAGAGCAGGGTGCCGCGACCCAGGAAATCTCCCGCAACGTGCAGCAGGCTGCCCGCGGCACCCATCAGGTCTCCACCAACATCACCGATGTGCAGCGCGGCGCCAGCGAAACCGGTGCGGCCTCCTCGCAGGTGCTGTCGGCGGCGCAGTCGCTCTCCGGCGATAGCCAGCGCCTCAGGCTCGAGGTCGGCAAGTTTCTGGAGTCGGTCCGGGCAGCCTGACAACGGGCCGACCGTCGACGAAGGGCCCGGCTCGCGGAAAGCGCGCCGGGCCTTTTCGCGTCAGGCGCGAGGATGGAGACCCCACAACCGGTCTGGATGTCCGAAATTTCACGCAAGCGGAAATTAACCGGTCCCCGCTACGCTGCGCCGCATCTTTTGGGATTCGCCCGCGAAGGTTGCCGGTTCCTTTGCGTCGTAAATTCCGCATCCGGAAAACTGATTCAGAAGAAATTGGGGTCGTCGACATGATCAAGCTCAACCGTATCGGATACAAACTGGGCTTGGCCGGGGCGGTCGGCGTCCTGCTGGCGATCGGCATGGTGGCCAACCAGATGGTCACCGAATCGAGGATCGAGGAAGCCAGCGAGCGCGCCGCCCGGTCGCAGCAAGTGGCCGACAACTCGCTCTCCGCCCATATCGATCTGCGCAAGATTCAGCTTGCCGCCGGCAATGTCAGGCTGGCGAGGACTTCCGCAGAGGTCGAGAAGACCGTTGCCGATTTGCAGCGCTACAAGGCGAGCGGGGCGAAGGAGTTAGAGGCGGCGCTGGCGATCGCGCAGCGGCCGGACGCCAGGGAGCGGCTGCAGAAGATCAAGACGTTGATGGATGGCTTTACCGCCGCCGTGGAAGATCTTGCCAAGGCGCAGATCACGCTGCTGGCGCAGATCGAGAAGCGCTCGGTCATCTCGGAAGAATGGACCAAGGCGGTCGATGCCCAGTTGAAGTTGCCGGCCATGGCGAAGCTGGACAACCGCCTCGAGATCGAGCGTTTGCTGTTTCAGGCCGATGGAAAGGTGAACGCGTTGCGGGCTGCCGCCTGGAAGCTCGGCGCCACCGGCGATGCCAACCTGGTCTCGGAGATGGCCAAGACCGAGGCCTCGCTGAAGGACGTGTTCAACAAGCTGCGCGGCGAGGCCGATGACCGGGAATTGCTGGTCGTGGTCAGCAACCTTTCCTCGACCGTCAAGCGCTTCCTGGCCGCCAATGAGGAAGCGGTAAAGACCGAGCAGGTCAAGAACGACATCATCGCCAACCGCACCGTCAAGGCCGCCGCAGATGTCGCCGACCTGATGGAAACAACCGTCGAGGCCGCGCAAAAGGATGCCAGGACCTCCAAAGACGAGGTCATGGCCGATACCGAGCGCGCCAACCACATCAACCTGATCATGGCGATCATCGTCGTCGCGTCGCTGATCGCCTCGGTGGCATTCTCCTTTCTCGGGGTCGCGCGTCCGATGACGCGGCTGAACGGTGCGCTGGGCGAGATGGCCGGCGGCAATCTCGACGTCGAGATTCCCGGCGCCGGCCGCGGCGACGAAATCGGCGACCTCGCCAAGACGGTGACGGTCATCCGCGAGAACGCCGAGCAGAAGGCGCGCGAGGAAGCCGAGGCAAAGGTCCAGCAGGACCAGGTCGCGGCGCAGCGGCGCAAGGCCGAGATGATCAAGCTCGCCGACGATTTCGAAGGTGCGGTCGGCGAAATCGTGGACACGGTGTCGTCGGCTTCGACCGAGCTCGAAGCCGCCGCCGGCACGCTGACCGCGACCGCCGAACGCGCCCAGGAGCTGACCACGATGGTGGCTGCGGCTTCCGAGGAAGCCTCCACCAATGTGCAGTCGGTGGCTTCCTCCACCGAGGAGATGGCGTCGTCGATCACTGAGATCGGCCGTCAAGTTCAGGAATCGGCGCGGATGGCCAATGAGGCCGTCGATCAGGCCCGCACCACCAATGACCGGGTCAGCGAATTGTCGAAGGCGGCAGCCCGCATCGGCGCGGTGGTCGAACTCATCAACACCATCGCCGAACAGACCAATTTGCTGGCGCTCAACGCCACCATCGAGGCCGCCCGTGCCGGCGACGCCGGCCGCGGCTTCGCCGTCGTGGCATCTGAGGTGAAGGCGCTGGCAGAGCAGACCTCGAAGGCGACCGGCGAGATCGGCCAGCAGATCACCGGCATTCAGGCCGCGACGGAGGAGTCCGTAGGTGCGATCCAGGCGATCAGCTCCACGATCGAGAAGCTGTCGGAAATATCCTCGACCATTGCGGCCGCGGTGGAAGAGCAGGGTGCCGCGACCCAGGAAATCTCCCGCAACGTGCAACAGGCGGCCCGCGGCACCCAGCAGGTCTCCGCCAACATCACCGACGTGCAACGCGGGGCCGGCGAGACCGGATCGGCCTCGACGCAGGTACTCTCTTCGGCCCAGTCGCTGTCGTCCGACTCCAACCGCCTCAAGCTCGAGGTTGGCAAGTTCCTGAATTCAGTGCGGGCGGCGTAGCAGCCGACACACCGTAGAGGCCTAGGAAGGCCCGCCCCCTCAACCAGGGGCGGGCCTTTTGCCGTTCGGAACCGGCAGATTCGCTGGCCGCGGGCCTGGTTAAAACCCCGTATATCTACTGAGTACAAAATTAACGGGTAGAAAGCGCCTGACATATACGATTCCGCGCAGTGGGGCTGACGATCACCGTCGTCGCGTGGGAGATCAAGCATGTTTGGAATGATAAGCCGGGCCAAGCCGACGGTTGGCCGAAAGGTCTATGCCCTCATCTGCCTGAGCTTTGCCGGGCTCCTCGGGATCGCCTTTCTCGATTCGCGCGAACTGGCATGGAGCTTGAACCAGCAGAAGCAGATCGAGCTGCGCCACCTCGGCGAACTAGCGCTCGGAATCGTCAAGGAAGAGCATGCCGCGGCGCAGAAGGGCGGTGTTTCGGACGCCGATGCGCAGAAGCGGGCGATGGCGCGGATTGCGGCGCTCAGGTACGGCAACAACGACTATTATTGGATCAACGACATGCATCCGAAGATGGTGATGCATCCGATCAGGCCGGAGATGAACGGCAACGATCTGTCGGCCTACAAGGATCCGAACGGCAAGCTGCTGTTTGTCGACTTCGTGAACACCGTCAAAAAGGACGGCTCGGGCTTCGTTCCCTACGAATGGCCCAAACCGGGCTTCGACAAGCCGCAGCCGAAATTATCCTATGTGGTCGGTTTTGCGCCGTGGAACTGGGTCATTGGCACGGGCGTCTATATCGACGACTTGACGGCGCAGACCTGGGCCTCGACCCAGCGTTCCCTGATCGTTGCCGGAGCGATCCTGCTGTTTACGCTCGTGGTGTCGATCTTCGTGGCGCGTAGCGTCACCGGTCCGTTGCAGCGGATGACGGTTGCGATGAACGATCTCGCCAGCGGCAACCTTGCCGTCGAGGTGCCCGGCATCGGGCGCGGCGACGAGGTTGGCGAGATGGCCAAGGCCGTCGAAGTGTTCAAGAGCAATGCCGTTGCCCGCCAGTCGCTGGAGGCCGAGCAGCACGCGGCCGAGACCCGCGCCGTGGCGAGCCGCAAGGCGGATATGAGCAAGATGGCCGACGATTTCGAGGAAGCAGTCGGCCGGATCGTCCAAGCCGTGTCGTCGGCATCCAGCCAACTCGAGGTGTCGGCGGGTACGCTCACGTCGACCGCGGAACGCGCGCAGGTACTTGCGACAACGGTTGCCTCGGCCTCCGAGGAAGCCTCGACCAACGTGCAGTCGGTGGCGTCGGCCACCGAAGAGATGGCGTCATCCGTCACCGAGATCAGCCGCCAGGTGCAGGAATCGGCACGGATGGCCACCGACGCCGTGGAGCAGGCGCGTACGACCAATGACCGCGTCAGCGAATTGTCGAAGGCGGCAACCCGCATCGGCGACGTTGTCGAGCTGATCAACACCATCGCGGGCCAGACCAACCTGCTTGCGCTCAACGCCACCATCGAGGCGGCGCGCGCCGGCGAGGCCGGCCGCGGCTTCGCGGTCGTGGCCTCCGAGGTAAAGGCACTGGCCGAGCAGACTGCAAAAGCCACCGGCGAAATCGGCCAACAGATCACCGGCATTCAGGCCGCTACCCAGGAATCCGTGAACGCGATCCAGGCGATCAGCGGCACCATCGAGAAGCTGTCGGAGATTTCGTCGACGATTGCGGCGGCGGTGGAAGAGCAGGGCGCCGCGACGCAGGAAATCTCCCGCAACGTGCAGCAGGCGGCCATGGGCACCCAGCAGGTGTCCTCCAACATTACCGACGTGCAGCGGGGCGCCAGCGAAACCGGATCGGCGTCCTCGCAGGTGCTTGCGGCGGCGCAGTCGCTGTCGGGCGACTCGAACCGCCTCAAGCTCGAGGTCGGCCGCTTCCTCGACTCCGTGCGGGCGGCCTGATCTCGCACCTAGCATTCGGTTCGAAGCCGGTTCCTGATGCCGGCTTCGCGGTCGCAGACGCTTCGAATCGGAAACGCGAACTGCCGGAAGCAGCCCGCTTTCGGCTGCAAGAGGAACGGGAGACATCCGTAGATCGCAAAATTGCGATTGCGGCGAGCGCCGATCAATCGCCTTGAGCGAAACTGGAGTAAATGTGGCGAACGAACTTCCGTAATCGGGAAAAAGTGGTAAGACGCAAAGGCATCGTGACGATTTGATGTCAAAAGGTCTGGTGCCAGAAGATCTGCCATGGATCGCTACCGATGGCTCGGATGACCGCCGCGTGTCGTTGCTTGACGAACTAGTTGAATCTGAATTCGTAAAGATTAGCCGATCTCTGGACGTCGATCGTTTCCGGAGCATCGAAGGACTGGGCGATGCCAAGAGCATTCCGATCGACGCCAAGGACTTCGACGCCGCTTTCGCCTCGTTGAAGCTGAAGTCTTGTTCGGTTCATCTGCAGCGAACGTTCCCGCGAATTCTGCAGATGCAGTATTCCACGACCGGCGCCATCATCGGCTTCACGATGGAAGATGCGGCTTCGTTGATTATCGACGGCGTCGAAGCCCGCGCGCCGGCCTTGCTCCTGGTCAAGGGTACCGCGACGTGTGAGATCGTGGAACAGCGGGCCAATCTGGTCGCGCTTTTGAATTTTGCTTCCATCGACGATCGCGGCTGGCCAGGCGATGCCGATAGCGCTCAATTGATCGCGACGCTGCCGGATAGATGCGAGGCACTCCGGGTGACGGTTCGCGATGTCCTGACGCTCGCTTCGCATTCGCCCGATAGCTTCGCGCAGCCGAACGTGATCGAGCACGTTGAAGAATCGATTCTGCAGGCGGTCGACCTGGCGATGGCTGCGGCATCGCCCACACCCGACGCCAAGCGCCTCAGCCTGAGCCATTATCTGGCGCTGGTCCGAAAGCTCGACGAGTTCGTCGCCGACAGCGCCGGCAAGACGTTGTACAGCGCCGACGTGGCGCGGCAGCTCGGAGTCTCGGTACGGACGCTGCATAACGCCGTGGTTGCCATTCGCGGCATGAGCATGCACCGCTACATGCGGCTGCGGCGGCTGTGGAATGTACGACAACAACTGGTGCGCGGCGCGTCGGTGCAGTCGGTGAAGGCGGTGGCGCTCGTGAACGGCTTCTGGCACATGGGCGAGTTCACCGCGCTGTATCGCGAGTTGTTTGGCGAAACACCGCAGCAGACGCTGTCGGCAGCGCGCAAGCAGACGAGCGAGCCGTCATGATGGCGATAAAGCGCGCCGCGCTTCCGTAGTACTACCAGTTCCCGGACCGTGCCGCCTTAGACGCTGGTTAACCATCGTATGAAAGCCTGACGGTCATGGGTGCCGCTCTGTGGCTATGCCGCCGCAGGAGCCTTTGGTTCGCAACGAACCGGCTCGTCCCAAATTGGCCCGGCACTTCTTCACCGTGATCCCGCCGTGCGGGAGACAACGGCAGTGCTGTGATTTCCCCGGGTCGTTTCATTTGAAAGACGCAAAGCCATGTCCCGCTCCATCCCGAACCTGTCGATCAGCGCCAAGCTCGGCATTGCCTCCGGCCTCGGCGTTCTGCTTGTTGGTGCGATGGTGATGATCCAGATGCGCGCCAACACCGCCATCCGCGATGCGGATGCTCGCAAGTCCGCACAGCAAACGATCGCCCGCGATGCGGTGGATGCGAAAGCTTCGATTCGCGGCATGCAGATCGGCGTGCGCGATCTCCGTCTCGTTAACAATCCGGCGGACATGCAAAAGGCCACCGAATATCTCGCCGCCCGGTTCAAATCCGTCAATCATTTTGCCGACGGGATGCTCAACCTCTCGTCGGCCGAAAATCGTGCCCGGATCGAAAACCTCAAGTCGAGATCGGCTGACTATGCCAAAAGCGCTCAGCAGATTGCTGCGGTTCGAGCTGAAGCGATTGCCGCCGCAGGCGGCGGGACTGATGCCGCAGCGAAAATTGCAAAGCTCAACGAGGAAGCGGTTCGCATCGCGCGTGAAACGACGCTGCCGATCGCAGCCGAACTCGAACAGCTCGCCAACCAGATCGCCGACTTGGCCAAGCGCGGCGTTGAAGAGGCCGCAGCCCAAGCAGCCCGAGGAATGGCCGCGGCCGAACGGGAATCCATGGCCGTCGGCATCGGCACCATCCTGTTGCTGATCGGAACCAGCATACTTTCGTTCTTCATGATTGCCCGCCCGATGCGCGCGCTGAGCGTGTCGATGGACGAGCTCGCCAGCGGCAATTTCGCGGTCGTGCTGCCGGGACTTGGCCGCAAGGACGAACTCGGCGCAGTCGCCGGCGCTGTCGAGAAATTCAAGGTCGTATCCGAGCAGAAGGCCCGCGACGAGGCGGAAGCCAAGATCAGGCAGGACCAGATCGCCGCCCAGCAGCGCAAGGCCGAAATGGTCCGCCTCGCGGATTCCTTCGAGACGGCGGTTGGCGAGATCGTCGAAACCGTATCCTCGGCTTCGACCGAACTGGAAGCTTCGGCCAAAACGCTGACCGCGACGGCCGAGCGCGCGCAGCAGGTGACGACCACGGTGGCTGCTGCTTCCGAGGAGGCGACCACCAACGTGCAGTCGGTTGCATCGGCGACCGAGGAACTGTCGTCTTCGGTCAACGAGATCAGCCGTCAGGTGCAGGAATCGGCGCGGATGGCGTGTGAAGCCGTCGACCAGGCGCGCGTCACCAACGATCGCGTCAGCGAATTGTCGAAGGCGGCAGCGCGCATCGGCGACGTGGTCGAACTCATCAACACCATTGCAGGCCAGACCAACCTGCTGGCGCTCAACGCGACCATCGAGGCGGCGCGCGCCGGTGAGGCCGGCCGCGGCTTTGCGGTGGTGGCGTCGGAAGTGAAGGCGCTCGCCGAACAGACCGCCAAGGCCACCGGCGAGATCAGCCAGCAGATATCAGGCATCCAGGGGGCTACTCTCGAATCCGTCGGCGCCATCAAGGAAATCAGCGGCACCATCGAACGGCTGGCCGAGATCGCCTCGACCATCGCCGCGGCGGTGGAAGAGCAGGGCGCGGCGACCCAGGAAATCTCCCGCAACGTGCAGCAGGCGGCCGACGGCACCCAGCAGGTTTCGGCCAACATCACCGACGTGCAGCGCGGAGCGAGCGAGACCGGCTCGGCTTCCGCGCAGGTGCTCTCGGCGGCACAGTCGCTCTCTGCCGACTCGAACCGCCTCAAGCTCGAGGTCGGCAAGTTCCTCGATACGGTGCGGGCGGCGTGAGGATCCCATCCTGCCGCGGACGCAGCGCACCACGCAGTAGAATTATCCCACCCGCCATTCCAGCACGCCATCACCCGCGGCAACGATATCGCCGACCGACCCCACCGGCATCCGGTCCATATTCAGTAGATGCTTGAGCGTCGCTGCGTCACCAGCGGGAATACGGGCCAGCGCCCGCGCATCCTGCTCGGTGCGCAGCATCACGACGCCGTGCTCGACCTCGCCCTTGCCCTTGTAGATCACGGTAAAACTCTCGATTTTGCCCTTGCCCGAGGCCTCGGTGACGAAGTCCGGCACCGGGCGCCGATGGCGGTCGGCCTCGGCCTGCACGCTCGTGTCCTGCGCGAGCGGCCACTTCGGCGCCTCGCGCGACAGCACCAGTCCGTGATGCTTGGTGACGAAGCCGCCCTGGCCGTAGAGCAGGCCGAGCTTGCCGCCTTCGCGCAGTTTCCGCACCATCGCGACAGCCGCGTGCGTCATATAGGTGTTGAGCGGCGCGCCGAAGAAGGTGAGGCCGCCGGTCACCGTCGGCTGCACGTCGGGGCCCAAGCCCAACGTCCGCCGCGCCATCTTGGGCACACAGGGAAAGCAGCTATAGAGCTCGATGGCGTCGAATTTCCTGCCGCCGCCTTCGACCAGGTCCATCACCGCCTTCAACACCGCGTTCTGCGGATGGCTTTCGTAAAACTGGTCGCGCACCAGGTAGTCGCGCGGCTCCTCCGCCGACGCGCCGCCGATCGGATAGACCAGCCGCTCCTCGGCCACGCCGGCCGCGCGCGCTTTCGCCAGGGAGGTCAGCAACACGGCCCCGCCCATGTTGACGGTCGGGTTGGCCACCATCAGTTTTGTATACGGCCAGGCGATCAATCGGTTTTCCGGCGTCGGCGTGATGATCTCTTCAGGCGCAAAACGCTTCTTCAGCCACGAATTTGGATTCTCGGCCGCCACTTTCGAATAGGTCGACCACAGCGCGCCGGATTCGGCGAGCGCCTCGCGCGGCGTCTGGCCCCAATGCGCTGACGTGGCGGATTCATAGAGCGGATAGACGGTGATGGGGCGGAACACCCCGAGCTTCACCGCCATCGGCTTCTGAAACGCCGCACCGCGCTTCGGCTCCTCGACGTCATGGGCGAACGGGGTCCATGGCAGGGCGATGCCGCCACGCTCGGCCTTGGTCGCCGTCGATTGGGCTTCCGCGCCGCAGACCACCGCCACGCTGCACTCGCCGCGCGCGATGCGCTTTGCGGCTTCGTGAATGTAGCGGATCGGGCTCTCGCCGCCGACCGGGCCGTAATAGCAATGCGCTGGCGCAGCACCAAGGTTTGCTGCGAGCTGCTTCTCGGGATCGCGATAGCGCCAGCTCAGGAAATTGACGACGTCAAGCGAGCCGAGCTCGCCGAGCAGTTTTGCGCCGCTATCGGCCTCCGCGCGCCGCACCGCCTGTTCGAGCAATGCCAGCGGTTCGAGGCCGGCGGCGATGTCCTTGGGCCGGTCGACGATTTCGCCGACGCCGACGATGACGGGAATGCGGTCTTCGGAAAGGGGGGAGTTCGACATTTCTTCTTGTTTCGCTTTCGATCGATCAATTCGTAGCTTGTTGTTCTGTCATTGCGAGGAGTGCAGCGACGAAGCAATCCATACCTCCACATCTTGCGCTATGGATTGCTTCGCTTCGCTCGCAATGACGGGGTGAGAGCCGTCACTCCTCCATCAGCATGTTCATATGCTCCACCGCGTCGGCAAAATCTTCCTTGAATTCCTGCACCACCGCACCGGCCGACTTCACGCTGTCGATCAGGCCGACACCCTGGCCGACGAAGTAGGTCACGAGATCGCGCGCCTGCACATTGCCGGCGGCGGCCGCGCGGTCGATCGAGTTGAAGGCGTCGCGGCTGATGATGCTTTGCAGCGGCATCGGCAAGGCGCCGGGGCTATCCGGTCCGCGGTCCCATGCATCGGTCCACACCGACCGCAATTGTCGTGCCGGCTTGCCGGTGCGGCCCTTGGAGCGGACGGCGTCGCGCGAGGATGCGGCGATCATCTTCTCGCGGAAAATTTCCGTGGTCTCCGATTCCACCGTCGCCAGCCACACCGAGCCGGTCCAGGCGCCGGCCGCACCCATCGCCATGCAGGCCGCCATCTGCTTACCTGTCATGATGCCGCCGGCGGCCAGCACCGGCACGTCGCGGACCGGCTTGATTGCCTTGATCACCTCGGGCACCAGCACCATGGTCGAGACTTCACCACAATGGCCGCCGGCCTCGGTGCCTTGCGCAACCAAAATATCGACGCCGGCAGCGATCTGCCTCAATGCATGTTCCTTCGAACCAACGAGCGCCGCCACCGGCACGCCATGCTTGCGGCCCATGTCGATCATCTGTTTCGGCGGCACGCCAAGCGCGTTCGCAATCAGCTTGATCGGATGGCGAAACGAGACCTCGAGCACGTCAAGCGCGCGCTGCGCGTCGAACGGCTGCGGCTGGCTGTCGGCGACATTGGTCGTCGTCAACTCGACGCCATATTTCTTCAGCAGGTTGCGCGTGAAATCGCGATGCTGCGGCGAGATCCGCGCCTCCAGGCTCTTCCAGGTGACGTCCTTTTCTCCCGCGGTCGAAATGTTTTCGGGGATCAGCACGTCGAGCCCGTAGGGCTTGCCATCGGTGTGATCGTCGATCCATTTCAATTCCTGCTCGATCGTCTCGGGCGAATGCGCGGTCGCTCCCAATACGCCAAACCCACCGGCGCGGCTGACGGCGGCAACGACGTCGCGGCAATGGCTGAAAGCGAGCAGGGGGAATTCAATTCCCAGCATGTCGCAGATTGGCGATTTCATGGTGACCTCCCGGCGGCAGCATTCCAGATTGCTGCTCGGCTTCCCGCGCGACGCTAGCCCATCGGAGGCTTGCATGCCAAGCGGTCTCACTCCTCCTCCTGAGGAGGGGCTTGCAATTCCATCTCGCAAAATATGCAGAGCACGGCCGCCGATTTGCGTCTTGCGCTTTGGCGCTATCGATAGAATGCTGCACGCAACCAACATAATTTTCAGGGAGCCCGCTTTCATGTCCGCCATGCCGTCCGCCACCGCCAAGTCGCCCGAGACCTATGACGTCGTTGTGGTCGGCGCGGGCTTTGCCGGCATGTACATGCTGCACCGCTTGCGCGGACAGGGGATGGCGGCGCGGGTCTACGAGCAGGGTTCGGGCGTCGGCGGCACCTGGTACTGGAACCGCTATCCCGGCGCGCGCTGCGACGTCGAGAGCATGCAGTATTCCTATTCGTTCTCGGAAGAGCTGCAGCAAGAGTGGGACTGGAGCGAGCGCTATGCACCGCAGCCGGAGATTTTGAAATACGCCAACCACGTCGCCGACCGCTTCGATCTGCGAAGGGACATCCAGTTCGACACCCGCATCGATCGTGCCGAGTTCAACGAGGCGACCTCCCTCTGGTCGGTAACGACTGCGGACGGCAAGACGGCATCAGCAAAATTCGTCGTGCTCGCCACCGGCTGCCTGTCGAACGCGCGGATGCCCGACATCAAGGGTCTCGATCGGTTCAAGGGCAAGATCTACCACACCGGCCACTGGCCGCATGAAGAAGTCAATTTCACCGGCCAGCGCGTCGGCGTCATCGGCACGGGATCGTCGGGAATTCAGTCGGTGCCGGTCATCGCCGAACAGGCCAGCCATCTGACGGTATTTCAACGCACCGCGAATTTCTCGATTCCTGCCCGCAATGCGCCGCTGACGGAACAAGAGCGGCAGAAATTCCGCGCCAACTATCCCGAGATCCGGCGCTTCGCGCGCGAGGTCGCGAAGAACGGCATCTACACCGAGATGCCCGACCGCGGCGCGCTCGATGACGGCGACAACGAGCGCCGCGCGAAGTACGAGGCGCGCTGGAATCACGGCGGGCTCACCTTCATGTCGGTCTACAACAATCTTGCGCTCGACAAGACCGCCAACGACACCGCTGCGAATTTCGTCCGCGAGAAGATCGCCGGCATCGTCAAGGACCCGGAAACGGCAAAACTATTGCAGCCGAACAACCATCCGATCGGCTCAAAACGCATTTGCATCGACACCGATTATTTCGCGACCTTCAACCGCCCAAACGTGACGCTGGTCGACATCAAGTCGAATCCGATCGAAGAGATCACCGAAAACGCCGTGCGCGTGGCCGGCAAAAGCTACGAAGTCGACGCTCTGGTGTTGGCGACCGGTTTTGACGCCATGACGGGATCGGTGGCGAAGATCGATATCAAGGGCCGCGACGGGCAGACGCTGAACCAGAAATGGGCGGCAGGTCCGCGCAGCTATCTCGGCCTGATGAGCGCGGGCTTTCCCAACCTCTTTATCGTCACCGGCCCCGGCAGCCCGTCGGTGCTGTCCAACATGATCGTGTCGATCGAGCAGCATGTCGACTGGATCACCGACTGTCTCGCTTACATGCGCGATCGCGGGCTCCACACGATGGAGGCCGCCACCGAAGCCGAGGACAAATGGGTTGCCCATGTCAACGAGGTCGCCTACGCCACGCTCTATCCGCAGGCCAATTCCTGGTACATGGGCGCCAACGTCCCCGGCAAGCCGCGCATCTTCATGCCCTATATCGGCGGCGTTGGCCCCTACCGGCAGATCTGCAACGACGTTGCCGCCAAAGGCTATGAGGGATTTGTGATGGAGCGGGCCGAGGCGCCACGCAAGCTGGCGGCGTCGTCGTAAGCGGCTGCCGTAAGGGTGGGCAAAGGCGCGTAAGCGCCGTCCCCACCGTCTCTCCGGTTTGATAGCGCCAATGGTGGGCACGCTTCGCTTTGCCCACCCTACATGTCAGCCTCGCAGCCGCCGCGTTAACACCTCAACAAACCGGTCGGCATCGGCTTCGTCATTATAGACGTGCGGCGACACACGCATGCGCCCGAGGCGCGTTGCGACATAGACGCCTTCGCTTGCCAGTCCTTCGACAAGGCCCGCCGGCATTCCGCCCTTGAAGGCGAGGCTCACCATATGCGGCGCCCGCAGATGAGGTTCGGGAACGTGGACGCCGATGCTGCGCACGGCTTGCGCGATCCGCTCCGTCAACATCGTGAGACGCTGCGCAATAGCCGGCGCTCCCCATCCGACCATCATCTCCATGCCGATCGAGGCCATCTCCATCGAGATGAAATGATCGCGCTCGCCCATGTCGAAGCGCCGCGCATCGCCAACGTAACTGACATCCGTGAAATAGACCGCGTTCTCGGCGCGCACGTTGCGACGGCCAGACGCGGTCTGCTCGAGCGGGATGCCGCCTTGATGGCGTTTTGCAACATAGAGAAAGGCGCGGCCGTAGGGCCCGAGCAGCCATTTGTAGGTCGGGAAGATCACAAAATCCGGGTCGAGACGCTTCACGTCGATCGTCAGCACGCCGGTGCTTTGCGTTGCGTCGACGAGAAAGGCAGCGCTTCGTTGCCGGAGTGCCGTGCCGACCTTGTCGACGTCGATCAACCCACCATCCGACCAGTGCACGGATGAGATCGAGGCCAGGCTGACCGGTGGTGCGCCGGATCGTTCGATCGCGGCAAGCACCGCCGACGTCCAATCGCCATCGTCGGGTTGCCGAACCGTCTCGACGGCGAACCCTTCCGCCTCGGCCCGCGTATGCCATTCGAGCACCGGCGAGGAGTGGTCGTTCTCCAGCACGATCACGCGCGTGCCGCGGGCGATCGGCAGCAGCTTCGCGGCGGTCGCGACGCCGTAACTGACCGAGGGAATCAGCGCGATATCGGCGGCCTCGGCATTGATCAGCCGGGCGGCGGCAAGGCGCGCGCGTTCATGCTGTTGGTTGGCAAAGGAGGCCTCGATCGTCCACGGCGTGCCCTTGCGGAGAACCGCGGCGCGGCCGGCCTCCAGCGTTCGAAGCGGCAGCGGGCTGTAGGAGGCAGCATTCAGATAGCAGATCTGGCGCGGTATCTCGAACAAGGCGCGCTGTGATGGGAGCATTTGGATGGTCTCTTTGCTGGCGGCACATCCATTATGGCCGATCTCGACTACGCCAGCCACAGGAGCATTGCTCCGAGTACACTTGCCAACTGGCGGGAGATTTTCAGCGCAATGGTGAGCCCTTGCTCTACACTTGCTTCGCAGCATGGCGCATTCCTCCCCTGAGTTTTGCGCGCTTTTTGTTTGGTTGCAGTGCTGATACGAAACCTTACATGGATTGTGGCGGCCGCCGCGCCAGATCACGCAATCGCGAGACGGCTCGAAGGAGCCTGGAGCCAAACCAATGACCGACGCCCCCGTTAACGATTCCGCCGAATACGTCCCGCCGAAAGTCTGGACCTGGAACAAGGAAAGCGGCGGCCGGTTCGCCGCGATCAATCGCCCGATCGCAGGCCCTACGCATGAGGCGGAGCTGCCGGTCGGCCGCCATCCGTTCCAGCTCTACTCGTTGGCTACTCCCAACGGCGTCAAGGTCACCGTGATGTTCGAGGAACTGCTTGCGGCCGGCCACAGCGGTGCGGAGTACGACGCCTGGCTGATCAAGATCGACGGCAATCAGTTCGGCAGCGGCTTTGTCGCTGTTAATCCGAATTCGAAGATCCCCGCACTGATGGATCGCAGCGGACCGACGCCGATCCGGGTGTTTGAGTCCGGTGCGATCCTGATGCATCTCGCCGAAAAGTTCGGTGCATTTTTGCCGACCAGCGGGCCGGCGCGGGCCGAATGCCTGTCGTGGCTGTTCTGGCAGATGGGCAGCGCGCCGTTTCTCGGCGGCGGCTTTGGCCATTTTTACGCCTACGCGCCGACCAAGATCGAATACGCCATCGACCGCTACGCCATGGAGGTGAAGCGCCAGCTCGACGTGCTCAATCGGCGTTTGGCCGATAACGAATATCTGGCAGGGAACGAATACACGATCGCCGATATGGCGACTTGGCCGTGGTACGGCGCGTTGGCCAAGGGCCTGGTCTACGGCGCCGGCGAATTCCTCTCGGTGCACGAATACAAGAACGTGCAGCGCTGGACCGACGCGATCGCCAAGCGCCCGGCGGTGAAGCGCGGGCGCATGGTCAACCGCATCTCCGGCGATCCGGCAAGCCAGTTGCACGAGCGGCACGATGCCAGCGATTTCGAGACCAGGACGCAGGACAAGATCGGCGAGCCGCCGCAAGAATGAGGCGAGGGGGAACGCGATGAGCTTTTTCGAAAAGGGCGCCGTCCGCATCCATTATGAGGAGGCCGGCTCCGGCTTCCCGCTGCTCCTGATCGCCGGCGGTGGATTGAATTCGAACATCTCGGGCATCACCGGCGACTATCCGCCCTTCAATGCCATCAAGGAGTTCGGCAACGAGTATCGCTGCGTCGCCTACGACCTGCGCAACGCGCTGCCCGGCCAATCCACCGGCCCGCTCGAGATCGAGCGCCCCTGGGATTCCCACACCGACGACCAACTCGCTCTGATGGATCACCTCGGTTTTGAAAAATTCATGGTGCTTGGGTTCTGCATCGGCGGCCCCTTGATCTGGAATCTGATCAAGCGCGCGCCGGATCGTGTCGTCGCCGCCGTATTGGTGATGCCGTCAGGCTCGCGTCCCGAAATGCGCGACCTGTTTTACAATAACAACATGACCGGCTGGGCGCCGGAACTGACAAGAAGCCGGCCCGACATCACGATGGAGCAGGCCGAAAAATTCCTGACCCGGATGTATCGCACTGATCCCGATTTCGTCTTCACCGTGACGCGCGATTTCGTCCGCCAATGCCAGACGCCAATGCTGATCCTGCCCGACGACATCCCGGCGCATCCTTATGCGGTCGCGATGGAGAGCGCGATGCTGGCGCCGAACGCGGAAGTCAGCCTGTTTCCGTGGAAGGAGCCGAAAGAGCGGGTGCCGCTCGCGGTGCGGCAGATCCGGTCATTCCTGCGTGCGCATCGGCCGGTGTCTAATTCGTAGTAGCCTGTAGGATGGGTGGAGCGAAGCGATACCCATCAATACCGTTCGTGATGCTGATGGGTATCGCTTCGCTCCACCCATCCTACTTCTAGACTGCTGTCTTCGCCCCTTCCGCCGGCGGAAACACCACGCGGTCGTCGGTCCGGCAGTAACGATCCGCGAACATGCGGCCGATCGGGTGATAGCGCTCCATGTGCACGCGCATCGCGGCGTGGTCCCATAATTCGTCGCGGATATGGAAGTGGATGCCTTCGCCCATCACCAACAGCCGGTCGCCATTGACGTCGATCTCCTTCCAGGTCTTGCACTCCATCGCAAACGGCGCATCCGCCAGCCGCGGTACGGTGATTTTGGTCGAGGGCGCCAGTTTGAGATCGAGATAGTCCGGCTCGCCGACCTCGGGCGGAAAGTCGCCGCTGCTTTCATGCATTGCCCGCGCCAACGGCTCGTCGGTCATGTTGACGACGAACTCGGCCGTTCGGCGGATGTTGATTACGGTATCCTTGACGCGGCCGTCGGGCCGCAGATTGGCGGCGAACATGCAGAGCGGCGGATCCTCGCAGAACACGTTGAAGAAGCTGAACGGCGCCGCGTTGACCACGCCGGTCGGACCGATCGTCGTCACCCAGGCGATCGGCCGCGGCAGCACGAAGGAGGTGAGCACCTTGTAGCGCTCGCGGGGTTTCAGGTCGCTGGGGGCGTATTGCATGAGGGAGAACTCGCGGTAGGAAGAACAAAGCGGGCCCAACTTCTCCGTCATTGCGAGCGAAGCGAAGCAATCCATAGCACCGCATGTGGTGGCATGGATTGCTTCGTCGCTTCGCTCCTCGCAATGACGGTTTCTTGGGGAATAATCCCTAAGGCATGCTCAGTTCATGCCTTCCGACCACCATCCAGTGCACCTCGTCCGGACCATCGGCGAAGCGGAGGTGGCGGACGTCCTGGTACATCTCGCCGAGCGGGCTCCACTGCGAAATGCCGGTGGCGCCGTGCATCTGGATCGCCTGGTCGATGATCTTGCAGGTGCGCTCAGGCACCATGGCCTTGACCATGCTGACCCAGATCCGCGCCTCCTTGTTGCCGAGCACGTCCATCGCTTTCGCAGCTTTCAGCACCATCAGCCGCATCGCCTCGATCTCGCAGCGCGCCTGGGCAATGATCTGCAAGTTTCCGCCGAGATGGGCGATCTTCTTGCCGAAGGCTTCGCGGGTGAGCCCGCGCGACACCATCAGGTCGAGCGCCTTTTCCGCCTTGCCAATGGTGCGCATGCAGTGATGGATGCGCCCCGGTCCGAGGCGAACCTGCGAGATTTCAAAGCCGCGGCCTTCGCCGAGCAAAATGTTCTCCTTCGGCACCCGGCAATTGTTGAAGCGCAGATGCATGTGGCCGCGCGGCGCGTGGTCGTGCCCGAACACGTGCATCGGGCCCAAAATCTCGACGCCGGGAGTGTCGATCGGCACCAGGATCTGCGACTGCTGCTTGCTCGGCGGCGCATCGGGATTGGTCTTCACCATCACGATCATGATCTTGCAGCGCGGATCGCCGGCGCCGGAGATGTAATACTTCTCGCCGTTGATCACCCATTCGTCGCCGACGAGTTTTGCCGTGGTGGAGATATTCTTGGCGTCGGAGGAGGCAACGTTTGGTTCGGTCATCGCGTAGGCCGAGCGGATTTCGCCTGCCAGCAGCGGCTTCAGCCACTTCTCCTTTTGCTCTTTGGTGCCGACGCGCTCCAGCACCTCCATGTTGCCGGTATCGGGCGCCGAGCAGTTCATGGTCTCCGACGCCAGCGGATTCTTCGCCAGTTCAACCGCGATATAGGCGTAGTCGAGATTCTTCAGGCCTTCGCCGGTCTCGGCATCAGGCAAAAAGAAATTCCACAGGCCTTCTTCCTTGGCCTTGTCCTTGGCCTTCTGCAGCACCGCCAGTTGCTCCGGCGTAAAGCTCCAGCGGTCCTTCTTGCCCTCGCCGAGCCGCATGAACTCGACCGACATCGGATCGACGGTCTCGCGGATGAATTTTTTGACGTGCTCGTACAGCGGACGAACCTCGTCCGACATGCGCAAATCGTTGAGTTCTTCGGCCGGGTTGAGATTGTAGGTCGTCGTCCGCGGGATGTAGGCGTGTTTCATGGATTGTTCCTCCCATTGCGCAGACCATTCATCTGCGGGCGCGCGCTCGGCTCGTTGGCCGGCAATGTAGACGGGAGGAGAGGGCTTGCACAAGCGCGTGCGGGGCGGCGACGATTTTCCGCCTCATGGCAAGCGCGTAGTGCGTAGGATGGGTGGAGCCAACGGGGCCGGTCAACGGCGGACCCGTTTGCCCTACCCCATCCGACAATTCATTTGCGTCTGGCGCGCCGATTGAACGCGCTGAGCACGGCGAGCGTCATCGCGGTGACGCCGGTTTCGATGGTCGGCCTCGGCACCGGCGCGAACAGCGGCGAATGATTTGACGGTATCGGCGGGCCAGTGCCGTTGCGTGCCGCGAGGATACGTTCCTGGTCATAGACGCCGATGTTGAACATCATCGACGGTACGCCCGCGCCGGCGAATTCAGAGAAATCCTCGCTGGCGGTCCCCGGCGGTGAAATCTTGAACTTATCGCCGAATGCCGCCTTCAGCACGTCTGCGGTGGCCGCGACCACATCCGGATCGTTCATGACGGGCTTGGTACCCTCGACGATCTTGATATCGGGAGCGGGAGCGTCCGACATCGCCGCGGCTGCCTTTGCCGTTCGTTCGATCCCGGCATGTAGTTTGGCGCGAACCTCGGGCTTGTAGGAGCGAATGGTGCCGGAGAGCCGTACTGAGTCAGGGATGATATTGGGAGCGGTGCCACCGTGAATGGCTCCGATGGTCACGACGCCGAATTCAGTTGGATCCTTCTCGCGGCTGATCACAGTTTGTACGTCGACGATGAACCGCGCCGCAATCGCAACGGGATCGACGGTCGTGTGCGGCGCCGAACCGTGACCGCCGCGGCCGTGGAATGTTATATCGAGGCCGTCGGCGGCGGACGAGCCTACTCCTGTGCGATAGAAGCCCGTGCCATGAGAGAACGGACCGGCATGCAGGGCGAGGGCGATATCGGGTTTGGCAAAGCGCGTAAACAGGCCATCCGCCAGCATGGCCTTGGCGCCCGCCACGATTTCTTCCGCCGGTTGAGCGATGAACATCAGCGTGCCGCGCCAATGCTCTTTCAGGCCAAGCAGCGTCTTCGCCGTCCCGACCCAGCTCGCCATGTGGATGTCGTGGCCGCAGCTATGGGCGACGAATACCTCCCGCCCGTTCCAGCTGGCCTTGTCGCGGCTCGCATAGTCGAGGCCGGTCTTCTCCTCCATCGGCAGCGCATCGAGCTCGGTGCGTACCATGATGGTGGGGCCGTCGCCGTTTCGGTAAATGGCGACCAATCCGGTCTTGCCGACCTTCTCGGTGACCTCGAAGCCGAGCGCGCGCATTTCCGCGGCGAGCCTCGCGGCGGTTCTTACCTCCTGAAACGCAAGTTCAGGATGGGCGTGGATTTCCTTGTAGAGCGCGTCGAGCTTCGGATAGTCGCTTGCGAGCGAGGCTTCGATCGCCTTCTGCAGGGTGACGACATCGAGCTCGGCGTGGGCGGGCAGCGTGATAGTTGCGAATAGCGCGGCGGACGCCGCCAATGAGATGGCAGATCGCTTCATGGCCGGACGCTCCTTCGATTGTGCCGCAACCCGTGCTGCGTAGAGCCTGTGAACCATTTGGGTTTTGCGGGTAGTCGGAGCCGAGACAACGG
>NZ_LLYA01000195.1 GCF_001440415.1 Bradyrhizobium retamae | reverse complement strand
CGCTTATCGGGGTCGATCGGAAGTGACGGGTGCGCGGTCAGAACGGCGCGATTGACCCGAAGCGGCCATTCATAAGACGGCACAGTTCTTCTATCACGCCACCGTTTCAGATACCTTCGGATGCGAGCCAGCTCGTTGCGGCAAAATCAACAGACACCCGATTATGAAAGCCGCAATGACGGCGGATGCAATCGGGCGGCTCAATGCGAGACCGCCATGGTTTACGGGCTTATCGAGAAAATCGCCAACGGTGGCCCCCAGTGGCCGGGTAAGAATGAAGGCAGCCCAAAATAGCGTTACCCGCGATACCTTCGTCCAATAATAGGCGGCGGCGACCACTGCCAGTGCGGCACCGAATACGACGGCTCCGCCTTCGTATCCGAGGCCCGTTGAATCGGCCATCCAGTCACCAAGAGCGGTGCCCAAGGTCTGCGAAAATGTGATCGCGGCCCAATAAAAAACTTCCACTTTTGGCGTGTTAACGGTGTCGACCGATATCGAGCCAAGCGACCAGTACCAAAGGCCGAGTGTCGCTAAGAGGCAGAGTAACAAAATTGACGAACCGCCCGTATAACCAATTCCCAAAGACCGATCCGCAAAATCGGCCATCGTGGTTCCAAACGTCGTGGAGGCTATGATCGTGGTCCAATAGAGAAAGGGACGAAACTTCCTCGCAACAATTTGAAAGGCAACGAGAGCAACAAGCGCTGAAAAAAACAGTAGCGTTCCAGCCAAGTACCCCCAATTGAGCGTCATGGTTACGGTATCGCCGCCGGTCTCGCCCAACGTCGTTGCTGCAATTTTTATGATCCAGAAAACGAGCGTAACTTCGGGTACTTTGCTCAAGCTATATTCGGCAGTTTGATTCATGCGCTGGTCACTTTGTGGGAAGGAAGAGAGTTGCTTGAACGCTACTGCCGAAAGCAGGCACAGTTCCGGCAGCCCGTTCAACAAAACTTGAGGGGGGCGAGCTGAGTTCGCCAAAGGACGAAACCTCGCATCCGCCATGTCTGCTCATGGCCCTAAGCCGAACAACGCTTAAGCCGTTGTCACGTCGGCTGTCAGCAGTAGACCGGACATCGATCCGCGCTGGCCTACACCGCCGTATATGACCCCGCACAAGACATTGGGCTCGGCTTCACGATGGTGGGTTCGGAGCCCATGCAAGTTGAAGCCTAAGGCAGCTAGGAGAGGACAATAACCGCAAGAAGTGAAACGGCGCACATTTGGCGCGAGCGGATTGGATTAAGATTATTGCTGGAAGTCGTGGTGCGAATATCCCTGTTTTGTAGGGAGCTTGCCATGAACAACTGTCTTGACCGCACGAGTCGCAGCTGCGTTCGAAATGGCAAATGCAACAGCCAGGAAGCTTCCCGCTTGCATTCGGCCGGAATTGTCGGAACCAAAGAGCCATGTCGCGCTCCGAAGGTTCGCTCTCAGAGGGCAAACCGACGAGAGCTCATGCAGATCAGCCGTTAGATCGGGTGCGACATGGATTGCCCGATCTGCGGCAGAGTCAACACGGAGGGTAACAAGGTCTGCGGCGACTGCGGCGCGCTGCTATTCTTACGCTGTCCCGCGTGCGGAGCCGACAACCCGCGGGGTAAAAGGTTCTGTGGTGACTGCGGCGCAGCGCTCATGCCGACGGAAGCCTCGCGAGTATCGGCAGCGGCTCGAGTATCTACGTCCACCGCGGTGCGGATCGCGGAGCCTTCTAACTTATCATCCGCGCCAGGTTCTTCCGCCGAGCGCCGTCAACTCACAGTGATGTTCTGCGACCTCGTCGGCTCGACAGCGCTTGCGACAAAGCTCGACCCGGAAGATCTACGGGAGGTCATCGCCGAGTACCGCGATGGTGTGGCGGCCATCGTCCGCAAGTACGGTGGCATGATCAGCCGCTACATCGGCGATGGCATGCTGATCCTGTTCGGTCATCCTTCAGCGCGTGAGGATGATCCCGAGAGCGCGGTGCGCGCCGCGCTTGAGATCGCCGCCGCCGGGCACGCGCCGAGCGCCCCACCGGATCTCGAGCTGCGGGTGCGTCTCGGGCTCGCGACTGGTCTCGTTATCGTGGGGGACCTCATCGGGCACCGAGGCCGCCGAGCCGCAGGCGGTGCTCGGCGAAACGCCGAATCTGGCCGCCCGACTGCAAGAGCTCGCCGAGCCCGACGGAGTGGTAATCGCTGAAGATACGCGGCGGCTCATCGGCGGGCTCTTTGATTACGAGGATCTCGGCGCGGTGACGCTGAAGGGCTTTGCGGCGCCGGTGCGCGCCTGGCGGGTGCTGCGTGAGGGAAAAGCGGAAAGCCGTTTTGAGGCGTTCCATGCGGCAGCGCTCACGCCGTTGGTTGGGCGCCAGGAGGAGCTCGAGCTGCTGGTGCAGCATTGGCAACGGGCCAGGACGTGCAGCGGCCAGGTAGTGTTGCTGACGGGTGAACCGGGAATTGGCAAATCGCGCCTTGTCGCGGCTCTCCAGGAGCGCATCGGGGGCGAGCCGCACACTGGCTTGCGATATTTCTGCTCGCCGCATCATCAGGACAGCGCGCTGTATCCCTTCATTGCTCAGCTGCAGCGAACCGTCGATTTCGAGCGCGAGGACACGCCGGAGCACAGGCTCAGCAAGCTGCAAACGGTGCTATCTCCGGCACTGCCGCCCGACGAGGACATAGCAATCCTCGCCGAGCTGCTATCGATTCCGACCGGCGAGCGATATCTGCCGATTGCCCTCACGCCACAGCGAAAGAAAGAGAAGACTTTCGATGCCCTGTTTCGGCAGCTTCAAGGTTTGGCCCGGCTACACCCAATCATGATGGTCTTCGAGGACGCGCAATGGATCGATCCAAGCTCGCGCGAGTTGCTAGACCGGACCATCGATCGAGTGGCGACCCTGCCGGTGCTGTCGCTGATCACGTTCCGTCCCGAGTTTCAGTCCGTATGGACCGGAAAGTCACATGTCAGCACGATGGTTCTGAACCGCCTTGATCATGAGGCGGGCGCCGCTCTGATACGGAGCATGACTGGCGACCGGGGATTGCCGCCCGAGCTCGTCACTGAGATCGCCGAGCGAACGGACGGTGTGCCGCTGTTCGTCGAGGAGATGACCAAGGCTGTGCTCGAAGCGGATGCGGCGGGGGTCGAGCGCGCTGTCTCCACTGCGCCACTCCCGGGGCTCGCGGTGCCGCCCACGTTGCACGCTTCGCTGATGGCGAGGCTCGACCGTCTTGGCCCGGTCGCGAAGGAGGTCGCGCAACTCGGCGCGGCCATCGGCCGAGAGTTCTCCTACGATCTGCTCTTCGCCGCCTCGCGCCGAAGCGAGAGCGAGCTGCGATCAGCGCTAGAGCGGCTGACGGGTGCCGGGTTGGTGTTTCGGCGCGGCGAACCACCCGAGGCCAATTTCCTCTTTAAACACGCATTGGTGCAGGATGCGGCATATGGCACGCTACTACGCGGCCAGCGTCGTGAATTGCATGCCCGTATCGCTGGCGCACTGGAGGAAAAGTTCGCGACGAGCGCCGAAGCGCAACCCGAGATCCTCGCGCGCCATTTTGGAAATGCCGGTCTGATCGCGAAGGCAGTTTCCTATTGGCAGGAGGCCGGCGAACGCTCCAAAGCGCGCTCAGCCACGGCAGAAGCGATCAGACAGATGCGGAAGGCGCTCGATCTGTTGTCCCATTTACCGGACGCCGCCGAGAGCCGACGCACTGAACTCCAACTTCAACTCGCAATCGGCGGCGCGCTGATCGCCGCGAAGGGCCATGCGGCCGAAGAGACCGGAAAGGCCTACGCGCGGGCGCGTCGTCTCTGCGAGTTGCTGAACGACACGCCAAATCTGCTCAAGGCGTTGTGGGGCGAATTCGTTCATCACCACGTGCGGGCCGAGACGAAACTATCGCATCGCGCCGCCGAAGAACTGCTCGAGTTGGCCGGACGACAAAATGATAGGGCCGCCTTGGTCGCCGGGCATCGGGCGGTCGGCGATAGTTGGCTGCATCGTGGAGAGTTGCGTTTGGCGCGCGCACATCTCGAGCAGGGGCTCGCACTTTACGACCCCACGCAGCATCGATCTCTGACGGTTCTATTCGCCGAGAATGCCCGCGTGGCGACGCTCTCCTTCCTATCGCTGACGCTTGGGCTTCTAGGTTTCTTCGATCAGGCCCGGGCGCGGAGCAGGGAAGCCCTGGCAGAGGCGCGCGAGCTGTCGCACCCCATCAGCCTCGCATTCGCGTTAAGCGTCGCCTGCCGGCTGTATTTCGTGCTCGACGATCCACGGACTGTGCGCCTGCTCGCGGATGAGCTCATCGCGCTTACTACCGAGCAGGGCTTTGCCTTCTTTCTCGCGATGGGAACCGCGTATCGCGGCTGGACCATGGTCGAGGCCGGGGAATCAGACGCCGGGACCGATCTGCTGCGGCTCGGGATCGAGAGATTCCAAGCATCCGGCGCGGCGTGGACGCTTCCGTTCTACCTCGCGCAGCTTGCCACGGCGCACGTGAAGACGGGAGCGCCCGAAGACGGGCTCGGCCGACTAATTGAGGCTTTGTCTCTGACCGAAAAATCGGGCGTGCGATGGTTCGAGGCAGAACTGCGATGCCGTCGAGGCCAACTTCTGCGGACCACTCGCCAAAACGCCGAGGCCGAGGCGGAGGCCGACTTTCGCCATGCCATCGCGATCGCGCGGCAGCAGGAGGCGAAGCTCTGGGAACTCCGCTCCGCCATAGGCCTCGCCCGGCTCTGGTGCGACCAGGACAAGCGCGATGAAGCACGCGGTCTCCTCGCGCAGGTCTATGGCTGGTTCACCGAGGGCTTCGATACACCCGACTTGAAAAATGCGGGAGCCTTACTCGACGAACTAAGCGCGTAGAGGTCCGTGTAATCGTCATTGCCAGCCCGAATTCTGAAGGCCAGATTGCCTGATGAAGCACGCTGAATTGCGCTTGGCCTTGGGACGTCTTCTCCCTCATCATAAGATGCGGGCTGTCATGATACAGCACGATTAGGTACCCCTTAATCCCGGGTAGGGATTCAACTCCCGAACATCAAGGCTGCATGGCACGTGGCTTTCGACAGTGGCTTTACTGATGGTGATCGGGGGCCTAGCTGAATTTCCAGCGATTTTTTTCAATTTTCGGAGGAGGTTGCCTCCGCCCATGCAGCAAAGCCTGTCCGGGTTGATGGGTCCGCGGACCGAATTCATAGTTGCCGGCGCATTCTCACTTGCGGCCGCCGTACACCAATGTATGTGGCCCTTGCAGCTGCAGAGCATGCCCCCTTTATTGCGTCTCGGTCGACGACGCCCGAACCCGCTGTCGCGCGGGGGCTATAGATAGATCACAGTCTCCGGGCGAACGCTCGCCTCGAGGCGACCAGTCTCGACAAAAGTACGAACAGCTTCACTGCGTTGCCTTCGTTACGTATTGAGGATCCGGATAGTCACCGCATATACTTTTAATCGCGAGGATCGCATACCCTCTGCCGTAGCTTTCGACCGTGGGTTTGTGAACCATGATTAGCTGCCGCGCAGAGAAGCTGAATGTTTCCAAGGCGCTTTGCAGGCGGGTAGGGAGGATTGGACGTCCGCCATCGTGAGAACCGCTAGGGTCGCCTGGCGATTCTGCCCTTGAACCTTCCATGCGCGGCGATCGCGAACTACCGCATGGCGTGCCACGGCTGGCCGTAGCTTTGCTCAACCTAAGGTTCTAATCGGATATTCGCAAAGTTAACGGGCGCGAAACGAGCAATGGTCCTCCGGGGAGCAAGAACGACTGCAAGCCCGACGATGCAGCAAAAATCCGCACGCTGGCTAGGGAGTCAGGAGAGTTGGCGCTGTTGCCATTGTGAAGTTCGATCAGGATGGTCCAATTCACGCTCGGTAAGCGCCTGTGCCGCAATGACAACTTCGAGGCGATTTCGAGCATTCAGTTTCTGCATCAAAATCGTCATGTAATTTTTTACGGTCTTCTCGCTGATCTTTAGCGCGATGGCGATTTCCTTATTGGTCTTTCCGCGCAACAGCAGTCGAACGATCTGATCTTCGCGGATGCTGAATCTAACCGCTTCCGCTGCGACTCTTCGCAGCGAGGCATTACGCAATGCTGCGATCACCTGGCTCGCAAAACTTTGCGTAATGTATGTCTCGCCGTGGCGAACCGCTTCGACGGCCTGGATCAGCTCCTGCGCGCTGCTGCCCTTCAGGACGTATCCGTTTGCGCCGGCATCGAGAGCACGGATTGCGGAGTCCACGCCGGTCGCGGCAGTGAACGCTACAATCTTCGTGGTCGGCGAGACCTTGATCGACGTTGCGATGGCTTCGTAGACATCGCCTGCCATGCTCAGATCAACAATAATGACGTCTGGGCGAAAGCGCGACGAAATATCGATGATGTCTCTTGCCGTCGAACCGGTCGACGATATTTCGAGGTCTTGCGCGCGTGAAAACAGCGTAATGATGCCTTCAATCATCAAAGGATGGTCATCTACTAAACCAATGGAAACCATTATCGGCCTCCTACAAATGAAAAAACGCTACAAAAATTCCTCATTTACTCGGCGGATAGTAAAATATAGCTCGATCAAGCGATAAATGTAAACGTCGATGTTTATAAACTATTAACATATCGCAGGCGGCGGGTGCCGACTTAACTGCTCACCGTAGTCCTACGGGCGAACTGGAAAAATACATCGCATGTGCAGGCACGCAGCCCAGCACCTGATGTTAAAAGGGAGACGCATCTGAAGATTGCGTCATGGAAGAATGCACTTTCAGTTAACTGTGAAAGTGGCCGGAAGCTTCGCTCGAATTTGAGTGCCAATGCCGCGCTGCGATATCAATTCAAAGGTGCCTTTGAGCGCTTCTACGCGGTTACGTAACCCGGCGATGCCAAGGCCCGTTCTGCTCCGTGAGCTCTCGCGACGGCTGTCGACAACTCCCGGACCGCTATCGCTTACAACGATGGCGATTGATTGTGCTTCAGCCCAAACCTCAACACGTTGCCCGATCGCTTTTCCATGATGAAACGCGTTGTTCAGTCCTTCCTGCACGATCCTGTACAGGCAGATGGTTACTGGCCGCGCGAGGTCTGCGGGCAGGTCGCCAATTTGGCTGCTGACCGTCGTCCCCGTCGCCTCCTCATGGTTTTGCACCGCAAGCCGGATAGTTTCATTTGGCGTCAATCCCTCCAGTTCAGGCAGTACGAGTCCAGTCGAGATATTGCGGAGCTCGGTTAGTATCCGTCTTGTCAGAGGTTCAATGGCTGGATCATGTGCGCTGCCGCCCCTTGTGGCCGTGGGGTCGGTCACCTTGAGCATCAGGAGGCTGACGAGCTGGATAGGTCCGTCGTGCAGATCCTGCCCAATCCGGGCGAGGAGATTTTCGTTGGAGTCCGCGGCCTCCAGACGGGCATCATCTGCCAGGCGGCGCAACCTGTCGTTCTGTGCGGCAAGGTATTTCGCCTCGACCACATTTTGTATGAGGGTTGACTGGTATCCATTGACCAGGTTTGACGCACCACGGACCATCAGAAACAGTATCAGCATCATGGGCGCGGTGACTGCACCAACGATTCCGGCGGATGTGAACCTGATCGAAGCCAGATCGGCCGCAAGCGTCCTGCCGTCAGTGTATACCTCTCCGACGGCGATGACCTCCTGTGTCCCTGTACGGAACAGTGGCGCATAGATTTCGACCAGCGGAGTATGCAGGAGCTTCTCGGCAGCATTTTCGACGTCTTGCAGATAATCAAACTCACCGGTCGCCTTGCCTTCGACGGCTGCGGCGATGTGATGCGAAGGAAATCGCCCGCCGATGGTTTCCTTGTTGGTCGAGTACACCAGGGTGGCGTCCGGCAGCCAGATCTTGACCAAAATCATGCGTTCGCCAGACTTTCCCGCAAGCAAATCATCCAACTTCTTCATGCTCTCAGGGGACAGGCTGCGGGAGATCGCGAGGTCTTGAGCCAACGGCCCGAGAAAGACTTCGGTGAAGCGAGCGCCTTCTTCAGTGGCCGTTCGCATCATGCTGGCCTCGATCCGTTGGGAGATTGCCATCGCAAGCAATCCCATCGAGACGGCTATCGTTGTGGCCGCCGCCAGAAGAAATCTGCGAGCAAGTCCGGGCGAGGCAGTCATGGAGCCGATCTTGCCAGACGGCCCAATCATTGTTTTGTGTCTTTGCGCAAAGCGAGGAACAGCGTCTGAAAATACGGTGCGATTCAACAAGGGTTACTCGTTTCCATCGATCGTCAATTATCACGAAGAATAGCACATTAGGGGCGACGAAATAATGCCCTGCCGGCCTGAATCCCGTTAACACTAACGGTGCCGGCGCCATAGACCAGCGAAACATCTCAGCCGGACCATGTCTCGGGACCTTGGTCCCGATTTCTATCGGGACCTTTCTCCTCGTTGCGCTCGGGACCTTGAGCCTCGCGCTTCGCGGGACCTTGTCCCCTTAGCGGCGCTTTCCGAAGAGTCTCAAATGGCACCATAGAGCAGGTCTCGATGCAGCGTGAGCCACGGTGTTGGCATCACATGAGAGACGAAGCGCGATTGGGCAGGATGCGTTGCCATGGCCACGAGACGGTCGACAGAGGCGAGGTCGAGTTCAGCCCGCGGGCAAGGCAGCCACGACATTTCGAGCCGCGGCGTCGATGCAGATCCGCGCGCCAGATTCATGATCGATTTTAATTTCAACAACCCGGCCGCGGTCGCGGTCCGGTCCAACAACAGGTGAGGTCGTCATGGTTGCCTATATCAAAAGCGATCTGGAATTCATTCTTAAGCAGATCAAGATTGCCGAGGACCATGCACTCTACGAGCAGTCGGGTGGTACCCAGGGCAAGGCCCTGTTCGGGCCCGACGGCTCGATACCGACCTACAACCTGGCCTGGGGCCTGAGAACTGTCGATGGCACCTACAACAATCTGCTGAACCCGCAATTGGGCGCTGCGGACAACGAGTTTCCGGAGCCGCTAGGCACGCAGTTTCGCACCATCATGGTTCCCGCCGGTCCTGGCGGCGCACTTGTACCGGTATCTTATGCGCCAGGCGTCGACAATGACGGCCCTGGTTCAGCCGGCCCAAGCGATGTGTTCGACCCCTACGTACGCACCATCTCCAATCTGATCGTCGACCAGACCTTGGGCAACCCGTCGGCCATCCTTACGGGGCTGCAGCGAGCCGGCATCGTGGCGCCCGCGGACCAGATGACCGTCACGGCGCAGATTACCGCCGCTTATGAGCCGCTCGCCGACGAGTTCAAGGCGGTGGGAGATGCCGAACGTGCCAATGCCGAGGCGCAGGCGGCGGCTTCAGCTAACCCGAACAATGCGGATCTTGCAGCTGCAGCTGCAGCAACTGCTGCTACCCTCGCGGCAGCACAAGCGACATTGGATGCCGCGGCGGGGGTCCCCGGCGGGCTGTACGAATTGCTCGAGGCCAACGGCATCGAACTCGATGGACCGAACGTCGTGATCACCAACACGGCCCCCGACGAGGGTCTGTCAGCCCCGTTCAACTCCTGGTTCACACTGTTCGGCCAGTTCTTCGATCACGGGCTCGATCTCGTCGCCAAGGGCGGCAACGGCACCGTGTTCGTCCCGCTGATGCCGGACGATCCGCTTTACGTCCCCGGCGGTACAACCAATTTCATGGTGTTGACGCGTGCAACACTGGCAGGACCCGGCGCCGACGGCGTGATGGGCACCGCCGACGACACCGATCGCCCGGTCAATACCACCACCTCGTTCGTCGACCAGAACCAGACCTACACATCACACCCGTCGCACCAGGTCTTCCTGCGTCAATATGAGTTCAACGCCGCTGGAGATCCCGTTTCGACCGGCAAGCTCATCGAGGGCGGCAATGGCGGCATGGCCACCTGGGCCGATTTGAAGGTCCAGGCGGCCGACCTTTTGGGCATCCAGTTGCTTGACTCGAACGTCGGCAACGTTCCCCTCTTGGCAACCGACCAGTATGGCAACTTCATCCCCGGAGCCAACGGCTTCCCGCAGATCGTGACAACGACTGGGCTGGTGGAAGGCGATCCGGCTGCCAACGGTGGCCTCGGCGTTCTTGTGCCTGCTAACGCAATCCTGACCGGTCACGCCTTCCTCGCCGATATCGCTCACAATGCAGTTCCAGACGGACTTGCCGATGGTGATATTGAGATCGGCCTCGGCAATGGGGACGGCAGCGCGACAGATAACAACTATGACAACGAACTCCTCGACGCGCACTACGTCGCTGGCGACGGCCGCGCCAACGAGAACATCGGCTTGACCGCCGTCCATCACGTTTTCCACTCCGAGCACAACCGGCTCGCCGAACACACCAAGGCAGTGGTGCTCGCCGATGCCCAGGCCATGCTCAACGACGGAGCGTCACAGGCGGAAGCCGTGGCGTTCCTCAATGAGTGGCTGATAAACGATGTGACGGAAGTTCCGACTGGGGTGGACGGACTGATCTGGGATGGCGAACGGCTGTTCCAGGCGGCAAAGTTCGGCACCGAGATGCAGTACCAGCACCTGGTGTTCGAAGAGTTCGCCCGCAAGATCCAGCCCAATATCAACGTCTTCCTGGTTCCTGACGGATACGACGTCACCCTCGATCCCTCAATCGTCGCTGAGTTCGCGCATGTGGTCTACCGCTTCGGCCACTCAATGCTCACGGAGACGATCGATCGTTTCGATCCCAATTTTAACGCCGATCACATCGGCCTGATCGAAGGCTTCCTCAACCCGCTTCAGTTCGAGAACAACGGGACCACGAGCACCGTCGATGCCGATATTGCCGCGGGCGCCATCATCCGCGGTATGACCCGCCAGGTTGGCAATCAGATCGATGAGTTTGTCACCAGTGCGTTGCGCAACAACCTGCTGGGCCTACCGCTCGACCTCGCCACCATCAACCTGGCTCGCGGTCGCGACACAGGCGTTCCGTCGCTGAACGCTGCCCGTGAGCAGTTCTACGCAGCAACGAACCAGGACGCGCTGCTCAAGCCGTACGAGAGCTGGGTTGATTTCGCCGGGCATCTCAAGAACGAGGCGTCGATCATCAACTTTATCGCCTCCTATGGCACCCATGACTTGATCACGAGCCAGACGACGCTCGAGGGCAAACGCGACGCTGCGTTGACCATCATCACGGGCGTTTCGGTTGGAGGCCTTACGGTTCCGGCTGACGCGGAGGACTTCCTCAACGCGACCGGCGCCTACGCAGCTACCGTGTCTGGCAGCACGCTGGGCGGCCTGAACAATGTCGATCTCTGGATCGGCGGTCTTGCGGAAGCAATCATGCCGTTCGGCGGCATGCTTGGCTCGACCTTCAACTTCGTCTTCGAAACGCAAATGGAGAACCTGCAGAGTGGTGATCGCTTCTACTATCTGCAGCGGCTCGACGGACTGCATCTGTTCGGCGAAATGGAGAACAACTCCTTCGCTGCCATGATCATGCGCAATACCAACGCTACCCATCTGCCGTCGGATGTGTTCTCGACACCCGGCCTCATTCTCGAGGTCGACCAGACCCGCCAGTTCAATGACCTCGATGGTGATGGCGATCTGGAGAGCACCGATCCCGCCGGCTCGGGCATCCTGACCAACCTCGTCATCCGCAACGACCCGTCCACCACTGGCCCTGACACGAACTATCTGCGCTACACCGGCGGTGACCACGTCGTCCTTGGCGGCACCGAAAACGCCGACACTCTGATCGCCGGTATCGGCGACGACACGCTGTTTGGCGATGGTGGCAACGACAAGCTCGAAGGCGGCTTCGGTAACGACATCATTAATGCTGGCGCCGGCGACGACATCATCAAGGACAGCGGCGGCGACGACAACATTAAGGCCGGTGCAGGCAACGATGTCGTCCATGCCGGGCCCGGGCTCGACCTTGTCATGGGCAACGATGGCCAGGACTTCATCTTCCTGGGCACCGACATGGGTTCGGAGGTGTTCGCCGGCACCGGCAACGACTTCATCTACGGCAACAAGAACGCCGAGCGTATCCTTGGCAACGAAGGTAACGACTGGATCGAAACCGGCACCTTCGACGGCGCTCCGGGCGACAATTTCGACGAAATCTTCGCCCAGGACGGAATCGATGGACACGATGTGTTCCTCGGCGACGGCGGCTTCGACGAGTTCATCGGCGAGGGCGGCGACGATATCATGGTCGGCAGTGCCGGCCGCGGAAAAATGGTTGGCATGTCCGGCTTCGACTGGGCGACCTACAAGGACAACACGCTTGGCGTGAATGCCGACCTGTCCATCCCGATCATCTTCGACGAGGCGCCGACTCTTCCGCAAAATGCGGCACTCGATGAATACGAGTCGATGGAAGGACTCTCCGGCACGAAGTTCAATGACGTGCTCAACGGTACCCTAGACGTGGCCGCGGATCGCGCACCACTGTCAGCCGGCGGCACGACGGGCTACCTTGGCAGCGTGCTGGATGCGGAAGGCATCGCCCTCATCGCAGGCTTGCAGGAAGTGCTTGGTGCCGGCGTCACGTCCTTCGATGGTGGCGACATCATCCTGGGCGGCGACGGCAGCGACACCATCACCGGCAATGCCGGCGACGACATCATCGACGGCGACAAGTGGCTCGACGTGCAGATCGGCGTCTTCGCCGCCAACGATCCGGACCACACCGGCACGCCGAGCGAGCTGCACAGCAGCATGACTACGCTCGCCGCGCGGATGTTCTCCGGCGAAATCAATCCCGGCCGTCTCTCGATCGTCCGTACGATTCGCGACAGCGACGATCAGCCGGACAGCGACGGGATCGCCGATGTCGATCGGGCGGTTTTCTCCGGCGCACGGGATGAATACGACATCGACTTCAATCCCGACGGCACCATCACCGTGGCCCATACCGGCGGCCTCGCGACCGACGGCACGGATACCATCCGCAATGTCGAAGTTCTCGACTTCACCGACCAGGATATCCTGCTGCAGGCGCCGACGCTGGACCTGCACGGCGATGTGACTACCACGACGACCACGACGGTTGCGCAGGCCTATCGCGATACGTTTGATAACGCTGCGCATAACAACAGCAATGGTACCGTCAACTGGGCGGCGACGCCGTGGGTGGAAACTGACGATAGCGGCGGTGTTACAGCCGGCCAGATCCAGCTCGACGCAGGAGGATTCGGTGGCTCAAATGAGCTGCGCTTCCTTGCTGGAGACGGTGCGTCGATCGCACGCACTGTGAATCTCAGTGGCATCACAACCGCGACGCTGTCGTTCGACTACGATCGTTTGAACAACGGCAACTCCATTGATGCCGGCGAGACGGTTCAGGTGCAGTACTCAGCATCGGGGTCGTTTGCACCTGGAGATTTCACGATACTGCAAACGATCGATAGCAATTCCGGGAATGGCTTCACTGGTGCAGGATCGAGCACTCTGAACCTGAACCTGACCGGAGCAGGAGCCAATTCAGCAATCCGATTTGTTTCATCTGCGATCAACACGTTGGGCGAAGAGGTTCGGATCAACAACCTCAATATTGCCACGACGACCACCACGACGACCACAGTTCCCGGCACCCCCGGCAACAACTACGAAACCACCTATTCGGAAAATGGTATTGCCGTCTCGATTGCCGCCGGCGCACTGATCACCGATGACGGCGCGACCATGGCTTCGGCCCGCGTCGTTCTGACCAATGCCAGCGCCGGTGATGTCCTGTCGGTGGTGGGCGGTCTGCCCGGTGGTATCGCATCGTCGATCGACACGACTGTTGCCGGGCAGATTATCGTGAACCTCACCGGCACATCCTCGCTCGCCAACTACCGGACGGCGATCCAGCAGGTGCGGTACTCCAACTCCTCGGAGAATCCGAACCCTGCCGACCGCATCCTTCAAGTCAGCGTCAACGACGGCCTGCTGAACAGCAACATTGCCACCGCGACTGTCCATGTGGTCCCGACGAACGACGCGCCTGCCGCAAACACCGACACCGTGATAACTAACGTTGCTGCCGGTACGAACTTCTCCATCGCTCTGTCGGCGCTTCTCGCGAACGACACGGACCCTGAGGGATCGCCAGTAACGATCACGGCGGTGAATACTCCGAACAGTCTCAGCGCCCCCACTCTTGGAACCACCGCAGTAACCGTGTCCGATACCGGCCTGGCCGGAGGTAGCTTCAACTACGTCGCCAGCGACGGGACACTGAGCGATCCGACAACTTCGGTGAATGTCACCCGGGTCACAGGTACTATCAACGGCGGTGGCGCGAGCGAAATCATCGTCGGCGACGGCGCAGGCACTACCATCAACGGCGGCGGGGGCAATGACAACATCGACGCCGGAGACGGCGGCGATACGATCACCGCCGGTATTGGCGACGACATCGTCGATGGCGGTACCGGCAACGATACGATCATCTGGAATGCCAACGCCACCGGCACTACAGACGGCTACGACCAGATCGACGGCGATTTGGGCGGAACCGACACTTTCCAGCTTAACGGAAACGCCGCTGCAGAAACGTTCCGGATCTACGCGAGGGCGGCAGCCATCGCGGCGGGCGTTCCTGTCCAAGGCGCTCTCACCGAGATCGTCATCACCCGTACGGTCGGCCTGACCACAACGGTCATCGCGGAACTCGACAACATCGAGGAAATCCGGGTCAACACGTTGCAGGTGACGTCTCCAGGCGGCGTACCTCCTGGTGGAACTGGCGGCAATGCCGGCGATACGATTCAGGTCATCGGCGACTTCAATGCACCCAACACCAGCCTTAACTTCAACACCATCACCATCGACGGCAACGCCGGCGATGATACCATCGACATCTCCTCACTATCATCCGCCCACCGGATCGTGTTCCGCTCAAACGGCGGCCACGATACGATCGTCGGCACCCTGCGGCCGCAAGACGTCATCGAGCTGCTCGACGGCGAGACGGTCGATGACTACGTCCAAACCGTTGCTAATGGTGTGACCACCCTCACCAATGGGGACCACAGCATTTCGTACGTCGCGACTGGTGATGGCCCGCAATTCGGCAATAACGATGATGACGAAGACGACGGCTGCGATGGTGACGACGATGACACCGACACGACCGGAACCTCGCCGGTAATCGGCGGGCAACGGACGGGCACGCCCGTGGCAGACGTGCTGACCGGAAATGCGGGCGACGACAACGTCGTCGCATTCGCGGGAGACGACATCGTCACGGGCAATGCCGGTGCCGACGCTATCTCGGCCGGGGAGGGCGCCGACTTCGTCAGCGGCGGCGACGGACGCGACGTGGTCTTCGCCGGAGCGGGCGATGACCAGGTATTCGGCGGCGGCCAGGCTGACGTCATCTACGGCGATGCCGGAGCCGACCGCATCTTCGGCGACGGAGGCAACGACCTCATCAACGCCGGGGCGGGAGACGACGCGGTGTTCGGCGGCGCCGGCGACGATCTGATCGTGGCCGAGGTCGGCGACGGCGCCGATGTCTACTTCGGCGATGACAGCGGCGGTGGTACCGGCGTCGATACGCTCGACATGTCGGCGGTGAGCGCAAACGTCACCGTCAACCTCGGATCCGGCCCGTTGTCGAACGGCACCGCGTCCAGCTCCCAGACTGGTAACGACACGATCTGGGGGATCGAGAACGTCAATACCGGCTCCGGCAACGACACCATCACCGCGAGCAACGCAGTCAACGTGATGAATGGCGGCGGGGGCAACGACACCTTCAAGTTCACATCGGCTTCGGCAGCCGACGGCGACACCATCCTCGCTTTCGAGGCTGGAGACCGCGTCGATCTGACGGCGATCGATGCCAACTTGGGTACTGCCGGCGACCAGAGCTTCTCACTGGTCTCCGGCGCTTTCACCGCGGCAGGTCAGCTCGCAGTGACGTTCGAGACACGCGCCGATGGCGACTTCACCGTTGTCCAGGGCAACATCGACGGCAATGCTGATGCCGACTTCTCGATCGAGATCGCAGGTCATCAGAACCTGACCAACGCGAACCTCGGTCTCTGAGGCGCCCGTAACATGACGGGAGGCAGATGACTAGCCTGCCTCTCGTCCAACTTCGTTTCCAACACGTTACCGTTTCCAACCCGGGGCGCATCACATGGCCAATTCAAAAGAGCTAACTCCGGCGAAGCGCCGTAACCTTGCCGAGCTGACGCGCGGATTCCGTGGCATTGTGCTCTTCTTGTTTCTCATCTCGGGGATAATCAACGTACTGGCGTTGACCGGATCGCTGTACATGATGCAGATCTACGACCGGGCGCTCACCAGCGGCAGCATTCCCACGCTTCTCGTCCTTTCAAGTCTGGTCATCGGTCTGTATCTCTTCCAGGGTAGTTTCGACGTCATACGCTCCCAGGTGCTGGTGCGCGTCGGTGCGCGGCTGGATGGGAAAGTGGCGCCGTTGGCGCATCGAGTGGCAATCGACATGCCGCGGTTCGGCTTCTCGACGTCCGAATCTCTGGAACGTGGACGCGATGTCGATACGGTTCGCGGCTTTCTTGGCAGTCAGGGGCCGGCGGCGTTGTTCGATCTCCCATGGATGCCGATCTATCTGGCATTTATCTATTTTCTGCATCCGGCTCTGGGCGCGCTGACGTTCGCAGGCGCGTTCGTGCTTACAGTGTTGACTGTCGTTAGCGAAATCCTGACCAAGCGCCTCAGCCTTTCCACGCGGAAGGCGGCGATAGCGCGCAATACCATTGCCGACAGCAACGCGCGTAGTGCGGAGGTTCTCAAGGCGATGGGCTTTGCGGGCCGCGCAGTGGAACGCTTTAACGATGCCAACCGCGAACATCTGGAACTGCAGACCAAGGCGAACGACATCACCGGTACTTTTGCTGCGGTATCACGCGTGCTTCGCATGTTGCTGCAGTCGGCGGTGCTTGGTCTCGGTGCCTATCTCACGATCAAGGGCGAACTCACCGCCGGGGCGATTATCGCATGCTCGGTTGCTTCCGCTCGTGCTCTCGCGCCGGTGGACCTGGCGATCGGCAACTGGAAACCGTTCGTAGCTGCGCGGATGGCCTACCAACGGCTTCGGGACACCGTCGTGGCGCTTGCCGCTACCGAAGCGCCGATGACGCTGCCTGCACCGCGCCAGCAGCTCAGCGTGGAGAAGATCACGGTCGCGGTGCCCGGTTCCGGGCAGATTATCCTAAGTGATGTCGCCTTCGAGCTAGGCGCTGGCCAAGCACTTGGCATCATCGGACCCAGCGCCGGCGGAAAGACGAGTTTGGTGCGCGCGCTTACTGGCATCTGGCCGGTGCTGCGCGGCAGCGTCCGGCTAGACGGCGCTGATCTGACCCAATGGCGCGAGGACGAAATCGGAAGGCACATCGGCTACCTGCCGCAAGAAGTCAGCCTGATGGATGCGACAATCGAAGACAATATCTGCCGCTTTGAGCCAAAGCCGGATTCTCGGAAGGTTATCGAAGCGGCGAAGGCAGCCGGCGTGCACGACATGATCCTGAGAATGCCGGACGGATACCGAACCCAGCTCGGCCCGCAAGGTACAGCACTTTCGGCGGGGCAGCGGCAGCGCATAGCGTTGGCGCGCGCGCTCTACGGCAATCCTTTCGTCGTCGTCATGGACGAGCCGAACGCCAACCTCGATGGCGAAGGAGAAGAGGCTCTCACCCGGGCGATCGAGGGTGTTAGTGCGCGGGGCGGTATTGCAATTGTGATCGCGCACCGACCGAGCGCGCTTGTTGCTGTGGACCTCGTTGCGATCGTGCAGAACGGCCGCATGGTCGCGTTTGGCAAGAAGCAGGACATCATGACGCCGGCCGGCCTGCAGCAGCCGGCCGGGATGCAGCAGTCCGCACCGCGAGTAGCGCCCGGCGAACTCGCAACGCAAGTAAGGAGGCCTGCGTGATCACGGCCAAAGCCTTCAAGCCAACATCGCAATCGCAGCAGTCGCAACCGACGCGCGAGGATTATGTCGAGTCCGAGCAGCAGAAGAAGAGAATCGTGCCCCTCGCTTTCCTGCTGTTTCTGACGGGATGTGCCGCTTATCTGAAGAGCTTTCTGCCTATCAAGATCGAAGCCCGTGAAGCGCAACAGGCCAGCAAGCATGACGAAGGAGATCAAAGCGACCCACGATGGGACGATGAAATCGGCGCTGCGACTGAAGAAGATGTGGCTACGAACTCAGCGGAACGTAGCGCCAGATCGTCTGGCAAAGTGGACCCAATCCGGATTGTATACGACAAGGACGACAATCTAGCGGTCGGTTCTCCCGCTATTGAACCTGCGCCTCCGTTTTCGCTTCGTGTCGCGACCGGCCCGATTGGCGATGCGGTCCGGGCCAGCAACGATAATCGCTCATCCGCCCCGTCAGGTTCGGGCGAGAGTGGGAGCGGTGGCGGCGGCGGCGGTGGCGGCCACGACAGGCCACCAACCCCGCGGAACCCGGATCCCCCCGTCATCACGGATCCCGTTCGCAACCGAGCGCCGCGGACCAGTGGGCCCGTGCACTTGCAGGACCTGGTCGGTTGCCAGGTATTGATGATCTCCGTGCTGGCCTTGTTGACCGGGACCGCCGATCCGGATGGCGACCGGCTGACCATATCAAACCTCTCGTCGACTTCCGGGACACTCACACCAACCGAAGACGGTGGTTGGATGTTCGTTCGCGACGGCGGCATGCTCGGCGATGTGAACTTGACCTACACGATCAGCGACGGCTCGGCATCCGTTCTGCAGACGGCCTATTTCAGCGTTGTCGAAGCGCCGCCGATCATTGGGACGGTTGGGGACGATAATCTTCTCGGCACGAATTGTGGCGAGACCATCGACGGACGCGCCGGCGACGACAACATCGACGCCCGTGGAGGCGACGACGTCATCATTGGAGAAGCGGGCGACGACCATATCATTGCGGGACCTGGAAACGACGTAGTCTACGCAGGAGCAGGCAATGACGTCGTGTTCGCGGGCGCAGGCAACGACATCGTATTCGGTGGAGCCGGCAACGACCATCTGTACGGCGAGGACGGCGATGACACGATAATGGGAGAGGACGGCGACGACTTCATGTCGGGCGGCTCGGGCAAGGATATCCTGATAGCCGGGGCCGGCGACGATACTCTCCAGGGCGGTGCTGACAACGACACGCTCGATGGCGGTGAGGGCAACGATAATGTTGCCGGAGGTACCGGGAACGACGTCATGACTGCGGCCGCCGGTAACGACGGCCTGTTGGGAGGCGACGGCAACGACGTATTGTCGGATGGAGCCGGCCAAGACTCCGTCCACGGCGATGCTGGCGACGATCACGTCGTGGCTGCAGCCGACGCAGCCAATGATATCTACGACGGTGGCGCCGGGCGGGACACTCTGGATTATTCCGCGGCCACGGAGAGTGTCACGGCTGACCTTGGCGCTGGAACCGCCGAGGGATCCGAGACCGGTCACGATGTGATCGGAGGATTTGAGGTGGTCATCGGCGGAAGCGGCGACGACCGTATCAGCGCAGGATCCACATCAGTTGCCATGAGCGGTGGCGCAGGGAATGACGCACTCGAAGGCGGCGCTGGAAACGATAGCATCTCGGATGGCGCAGGATGTGACACGGTCTCCGCCGGCGGCGGCGATGACCAAGTCGCGGCTGCCGCGGACGGGGCCAACGATTCTTATGACGGGGGCTCGGGACAAGACACGCTGGATTACTCGACCGCAACCTTCAGCGTCACGGTCGACGTCGGACGAGGTAAGGCCGACGGCCTTGATATTGGCCACGATCTGATTGCTGCCTTTGAGGAAGTTATTGCCGGATCCGGAAATGACCATATCGTGGCAGGATCAACCTCGCTCTCCATGACGGGTGGGGACGGCAACGATACGTTCGAGTTTCACAGGTCTGAGGATCAGCACGAGATGACGGTTCGCAAGATCACCGACTTCACGGTCGGTGACCGGATCGTGGCTGCGACCTACGAAATCAGCTACCTCCAGGAGGATGGCATCCAAGAGATGATGTCCGACATGTTCGACGCCATCTACCTGTCGACAAATGGCGACCATCGGCCGGTGCGTTTCCGTTTTGAGGAAGTCGACAGCAACCAGTTGACGTTGGTGGATGTGCACGATCGGCCAGACACCGATGAGTTTTTCACGATCGAACTCGTCGGGCATCATCACCTTCAGTTCACTGTTGCCGTCGCCTAAGGCAAACGAGGAATCAGGCCATGAAACATTATGATGAAAAATCGTTCACCTCGAGCGCATTGCCATCCCCAAACGCTCTCGACACGGAACGGGCCTTTCGGCTTTGGCCAAGGGTACTGGGTGGTCTCGCGCTGGTAGTTCTGTTGGTGATCGGCTGCGGCGGATGGGCTGCGATCGCGAAGCTGGAAGGCGCCGTGGTGGCCGCCGGTACCGTGAAGGTGGATCAAAACTTGAAGGAGGTTCAGCACAGGGACGGAGGCATCGTAAAAGCGCTCGCGGTCCGGCAGGGCGATCTCGTCAAGGAAGGGCAGGTGCTGGTGACGTTGGATGACGTTCAGATCAAGGCAGAGCTTCTCATCGTACGCTCCCAACTGGGCGAGGCCATGGGCCGCCAGGCGCGCCTGATTGCGGAACGCGACAACCTTCGCTCAATTGAATTTCCGGCCGACCTTTTTCGACTATCGAGCACTGCTGACGTTGTGATCCACGGCGAAAGCCGCTTGTTTGCGGGCAACAAGTTGGGCAGGGACAGCCAGAAGGAGCAGCTCGAGCTTAGCATCAACCAGACCCAGGAAGAGATCAGAGGAATGGAAGCGCGGCTCGCTGCCAAACAGGAGGAGATCAAATTGGTGGGTGCCGAGCGCGACAAGCTGGACGCCCTCTTCGAGAAAAAGATCGTGGAGTACACCCGCGTCTACTCCGCGCACCGTGATTGGGCGCGGATACTCGGAGAGCGGGGCGAAATATCGGCCGGCATTGCCCGCGCCAAGGTCCGCGCCACCGAAATCAGGGTCCAGATCATTGCCATAGACCAGAACGCCAGCACCGAGGCGCAGCGCGACCTCCGGACCGTGGACGCCCGCATTGCCGAACTGAGCGAACGCAAACTAGCTATCGAGGACCGTCTGTCCCGCACCGAAATACGGGCTCCGGTTTCGGGCTACGTCAACGAACTGTTTGTTCATACGGTGGGCGGCGTCATTACACCTGCAGCGAAGATCGCAACAATCGTTCCCCAAAATGCAGACCTCAGGTTCGAGATCAAGATATCGCCTGCCGACATCGACCAAGTGAGGGAAGGGCAGTCCGCCCGAATTCGTCTCACCGCCTTTAACCGCACCACGACGCCCGAGATGAAGGGCCGGGTCATTATGGTTTCGCCTGCCTCGGCGCGCGATCCAACAAATGGCCAGGAACACTACATTGCACACGTCAATCTCCTCCCGACCGAGGATGCCATCGTTCAAGTGAATGGAATGAAACTGGTGCCGGGAATGCCGGCAGAGGTGTTTGTTTCGACCCAGGAAAGGACGGTCGCCTCCTATCTGTCGAAACCCTTCACCGATCAGATGAATCGCGCCTTCCGCGAGCGCTGAGTGCATTGATCAGCGGCGAGGCTAGCCATGCCACGTTTAAAAGGAGATTTAGCCTCGGCGATCATTGTCAATCCGCATTTCGTCCAGCTGAATGTGCCGGACGGAGGTTTTGGTAGTGAACTGGATGCGATGGTCCAGTTCTGTCTGGAGCATGGCGAAGAATTTCGCATTGCGTGTTTCCGACAGATCGACCAGCGAGACTGCATTCTTTTCTGCTTCAGAGATTCGAAGAATGCAGCCGAGTTCTCAAGGCGCTTTGGAGGGGAGATCTATGCAATACCATCGCATGATGATCTTTTCTTTCCATGAGCAACGTGCAGGTCTTGAGGACCATACCAGGCGGGGATTTTCGTTTGCGGTCAAACAGCCCCGGCGCGAGAGGCGCGCGGGATATCTCCATGCTTGCCGTTGCAGACGCAACCTAACTTCGGGACTTCCGCCATCCTGCCGCCCGCGCATCTGCCTCGGAGCAAAACCATCGCTCGCCTGAGAACCAGTTAATCCGAGTTTGAGCGTAATACTCCTGCCCCGGCGAGTGATAGACGCGCTCGTCCGTGTTCTTGCTGATGTTGCCCTTGATGGAGCAGCCGACGAGGATTGGCCCGAACTCCGTCCGCGATGGTGCCGCCAACGGCTACTAATCCAATGATCATTGGGATGGGGCGGACCGCTGGGTTGATGCGCTTTAGGGCGGACATCGTTTGCTTGGCGCTTTCAGCTCATGACTTGGTTCGGAAGAATAAAATATGGCCAATAAATGATCTCGAGTAGCGCGCCTATCACCAAACACTGAAACGCAATCACGAACCAGAACAGCGATGGGCTCGCATCTCAACGGCACCACGCCCATGCCCATTTGTATTTCCATCTTTCGCAAACTGTTGAACAGCTTGCACGACAGCAACGCGAATGCGAGGAAGACGGGAAGGAGCATCGTGAGCACCTGCATCGCCGCATTCACTCCTTGATCCTCAGGGCGGCAATGGCTTCATTTGGTTGCCTTGCAAATCGGAATTTCATCTAAAATTGTTAAGCAACCAGCTCCTGATTCATTCGCATTTTTATGATTTAGGGAGCGGACATGCCAAGCACTGACGCCGGCGGCCGCCTTCTCCTTGCGATGTGAGTCTCACCGCTCTTCATCAGGATGCACTCACTTGTAAGGCGTAATCTCCCGCTGCTCGGTAGACTTTCCGTCGGCGGTTCGATTGAAGGTCTTCCGCTGAAGAATTCTTTCTTGTGTTCTCGACAGTGGGGAAAGCATACTGGCGTTGCCAGCCCGAGGCCGCCGCAGCTTAGCCACACAATCTAGCAAATCCGTTAGTCCTGTTTCGTCGGTGCGGGAGGCACCCAAAATAACCGTTGCGTTTCAAAACGGCTATTTTCCCGCACTTTCCAGTTAAGCCTTTACGATCATTACTATCGCTGTCATTGGGTCCATCTTCTATCTTAGGCTGCTAACGAGAGCCGTAGCCAAGAAGCGTTGGTGTCCCACTGTTTCACTCTCCCATGCACTGTCTCACTGTTTCACGGAATGACTCACCATGGCCCAGCTTCCTGGTGCCCGTGCCAGCGCCGGGCAAAATGGCCCCGGTGCGCACTGGGGGCTCACTAAGCAGCGAAACTGACCGATAGGCGCCTATTTGTACCCGCCTCTTGATCTGTCAGGCCCACCGCAGCGAGACTAGCCATTCGGAAGTCTCCCAATGTCTCACTGTTTCAGCAGGTGTTTCACCCATCTTGCCGGTGTCCCACTGCTTTACCTGGCTGGCATATTCATTGCCTCGCGGAACATCGAAAGTCTTGGTGTGGCCCATCCGCACGCAGACCCAGGACTGTCTTTCGGGACGGTAGTGACTAGAGGAAGGACGCCAGGATCTAGGTTCACACGATTTTGCCGGGTAACCGAGTTAGTCGTTTATGACGGTGCCGGAACGCTTGACCGTAGCTTGGGACCGTAGGTTCGCGGGCTTCCTCTGGAAAATGCAATTTGTTCAAGGACTGTTTGGAGGAGCGGTGATCTGTCATCGCGGTACCCACCATCGAACATGTCCGGACAAACAAGGACAAAGAGGACATTGTCTGGTGGGTGTCTTGCCAAGTCCGCTGGACCGGACATACCGGACAGGACAGACACCACCTCTAAGAGGTGTCTGTAGTGTTCGGTGTCCGTCCGGACCGATTAGTGTCTCGGGAGTTCATTCTGGTGGGACCGACGTTCCACAACCATTCGCGATCGTGCTTGATAGCTGTGGCAATGTCGCTTGGAAGCCCCTTGAGTAGCCGCTGGAATGCCTTCTCACGAGCCTGGGTAGCCTTTTTAACGTCATGTTCCCCGCTGGCCCAGCGACGGTAGAACTCCGCGCGGACGTATTGGGAGTCGACGGCGCGGACAACCGGTCCGCCGTCTAGCACCTGCATGTCCTTACCGTTGGCCTCCATGGCTTCGCCCATTGCTTCCCGGAAGGTGCGGATAGAACGAGGTTCAGTTTTTGCTCGCTTGCCCGATCGCTGCGGCTGAGGCGCACTGTCGCTGGGAAGGACGACTAGGGTGGTGATGTCGTCGCCGTCCAGATCAGTGCCGACCGTGACCTGCTCGAGCCGCGAGGTGATTTCGGCACCCTCAGGAAAGTCTTTTGCGCACTCAACCGTAACGATCACGTCGCCGTTTCTGGCCTTCCGAATGGCGAGTTGGCTCTCCACCGAACCGGTAAGTGAGGTATGGCCGCGCGGACGGCTCGCGTCGATGCCGCAATGATGCACGATTGCAACCGCACAATCGAGGTTGGTCGCGACCGACTCGGCGGCGGCGAGGTACTTCGCCATGTCCTCGTCCTTACTTTCCGAGCCAAACAGACTCCGATTGAGGGTGTCGATGAATACGACGCCGGGCGTAATGTCGGTCGGAATTTGGGCCTTGATATCCTTGATGAGTTGCGCGGCATCCGCGATGAGGTTGAGGCGTGACGTTACGAGGTAGAAAGGTGCGTCAGCGATGTGGTGGTAGCGCCGGAATGCCTCGATGCGCGCGGGCATCCCATGTTGGCCCTCAAGGGCGATATAGACGACCGGCGCTTGCTGCACCCGCCTTCCTCGATATTTCCAGCCCAGCGCGATGTGAAGGCCAAGATCCACAGCCCAGAATGATTTGCCACACTTCGGTGGCCCCCAGATCACCATAGGGCCTGTACTGGCGAGCAGATGTTTGACCAGGTAGTCGCGCCGATTGGTATTGACCTTGATGTGGGCAAACTGCTGCAGCAGAAAGCGCTGTGTCTTTTTATTTGGGGTTTTGCTCTGCTTGTGCCTGACAAAGCGCGTTGCTTTGTCCGTCTGTGCCCGCAGTGCTGCAGCCCCGCCGTTTAGATGAATTTCGTTAGCATCCTCCTTCATGTAGGGGCCCCGGGCCGGACAAGCAAAACTTCTATGCCTTTTGCGTCGAGCCTATTTGCGAGCTCGTTCGCGTTTGTCACGGTGGCGCGGCTTGAGCGCAACCCAACCATCAAGGACGAAATCCAGGCACGAGGTTTTGGCAGAGATATTCCTGCAGGCTTTCTCTGCTATCCGGTCGCCCAGGCCGCCGACATTACCGGTTTCAAAGCGACGATTGTCCCGGTTGGGGAAGATCAAGCTCCATTGATCGAGCAAACCAATGAGGTTGTTCGCCGCATCAATCGCCAAGCTGGTGTCGACGTGTTGCCCGAAGCCCGTGCGCTAATTCCTCGCGTCGGACGCCTTCCCGGCATCGACGGCAAAGCCAAAATGAGCAAGTCGCAGGGCAATGCTATTCCGCTATCAGCCACGGCCGACGAAATACGTGAGGCGGTCCGGCGTATGTTCACCGATCCAAACCATATAATGGCATCCGATCCGGGTCGCGTCGAAGGCAACGTAGTCTTCACGTACCTGGATGCGTTCGACGACGATCACACCGCGGTTGAGGATTTGAAGGCACGCTATATCCGCGGCGGTTTGGGCGACAGCATTGTGAAGAAGCGGCTGGATGACGTGCTGCAGGCACTTCTCGGACCAATCCGAGACCGTCGCCGCGCACTTGCTCGTGATCCCGGCTATGTGCTGCAAGTCGACAAGCGCGGCACTGCGCAAGCGCGTGAAATAACAGATGCCACTTTGCGAGATGTTCGCGCTGCGCTTGGTCTATTCATTCTGAATTAAATGGTGTTGGGGGCCAAGCCAGGCTATGTCCGGATTTGGCCCACAGCCGAACCGCGCTTAAGGCCTTATGACGTCGATTCTCAGCGGTAAACCGGACATCGATCCTCGCTCCCTTCCACCGCCGCTTTTGACCCGAAGCGGACCTCGTTCCGCTTCGTTGAAAATTGAGTAGTTGGAGCCGCAAACAGTAGATATGTTCAGCTTATGCAACGAGCGCCCGTTCAGTCAGTTCAACTTCTCGCAAACGTAAAAAGTGTCCCGTATGGCACCTATATCGCTACAACCATTTATAGCCAAATTCGTCGGTCTAGAAGGCGACTACGCGGTTGAGTTTACGCCGACTAGTGAGCTTGGCTCGATAAAGACGACAATTGTTGGCACCCCCATGACTTGGTACGTCGATTTTGTCGGCCTGAACGAAGGCGGCGACGTTGTTCTCGGTGGCATAACGACAGGATCACAGGCTGTTTGGGGTGATTGTTACTGGTTCGAAGTCGAAGCCAACGCAGGTGCTCGCTGCATCGAATACTGGGGCGATCAAGTTTTGTGGAGAAAAGATTGGGCGACCGGCGCTTAAGGGGCCGAATGCGTGTGCACAATCGTTCTGCTCGGGCAAGCTGAACCGTAGCATCTGCCTCGGTCCCTGTCCGCTTATGGCCCATCGCGTCAGTTAGCGCAGTGCAGCGACATGTCCGAGTTGATGGCAGAACAGAAGTAGCTGGCCGACATCAAAAATGACGCGATTGACCAAACGGAAGTCGCCGGCCGTAGCCAGCGGCCGAGCGGTTGTGCCGCCGATTTGAT
>NZ_LLYA01000194.1 GCF_001440415.1 Bradyrhizobium retamae | reverse complement strand
TGTCAGGCAGAAACTCCACTTATCGACATGTTCAAATTTGCGGAGCCGGCTCTCAGCTCAAAATGCTGTGCGCGCGCATTTGAAGGGTAAAGGCCGGGTCAGTTTTGAAAGCTGTGCGTCCAATAAGTTCGACATCGATCTTGCAGCTGACGATCGCGACTATAAGGTGTTCGGCTACGCCACCATATCGGCTCCCAACGTTGCTTTAGCGACTAAGCGCTTCTATGTGCGTATTAATCACGACCCCGGCTCTTATGGAGATTGGGGCTTCGAAGTGACAAAGGTCGAAATCGATCCTTGATTACGTGTGATCGCTTCAATGCTCAGTGGCTCTTAGGTAAAGATGGATTGCGACGAGGCGACGATTAGTCGCTTCGGTGTGACTTCTGTAATTCGTTTCAGCGCAATAATTCCAATAGTCAAGGCAAGGAAAAACTGGAGTATGTACGTATAGGCGAATGCGCCAGAAATTTGCGAGCTTACTAAGACAAAAATATATATGGCGACCGCGGATCTTTCCGCGGGAGATAATGCAGACCAGCGGCGCAACGACGTAATGATCGGCCAAGCCGTTAGCATGCTGAACAGTAGCAGCCCAACAATTCCTGATTCGTAAAGTAACTCCAGACCCACGTTATGCGGATAATGCTTAGACCCTTCTGTAGGATGAAGGAGCCAATCCGGGGAACCGAATCCCGCATCGACGGGGTACATTCCTACGCCTCGCCCGAATAGTAGCCGATTCGGTTCGCTCACGATGCGGCGCCAAGTATGTTTCCAGATCGGCAAACGGAATCCGGGATTGGGATCCTGGAGCTCTCGGATGGTCCGAGAGACCGCGTCTGGCGCCGTTGCGTCCACGGCAATTTGGTTTGGCGCGTGCTGGGAAAGCACCCCTAGTGCGATCGTCCCAGCCACGACGACAGCCGCGGCAGTTAGCAACGCCACTTTCCTCGAATACGCCCAAAGCGTTGTAAAACTCAGGAAGACGAGAGTGGTCGCCAGCGCGACCAATGCCGTCCGGGCGGCGATATGAAACAGGAACAGCAGCACGATCGGCAGTGCACTCTTTGCGAGGGTCTGCATGATGCGATTCGATGCCAATCCTAGTGCTGCAAGTATGCCGACGCCGAGCACGAAGCCGATATTCTGATGGAAGGTAATGTAAATTGCTGGAACGCCGATTCCGAAGATGTCGTCGATATTGATGCCAGTTGTGACGCCGCCGAACCGCAGTGCATGCAGGGCCAGCACCGCCACATAGATTGTCGCCATGCCCAAAAGCACCAGCAGGACCATCTTCGGCGCACGCGCTGCTGAAAAGCCAAAAATCAGAATGATCCCATGGATGATTAGTATGCCCAAAAGGTGCGTCGCCGGCACTGCAGCGCGGGAATACACTAGGAAGCTGACGACGATGACCGCATAGAATAGGGCGACCACGATCAGAGCGCCACGAACATGGCGGGCACTGACGAAGATCGGGCGCCAACTCAGGGCAACTAAAACAAGCCCGGCTGCGACCGAAGCCGCAAAAATCGCTGTCGAGCCTATAAGATAGAACGGCACGAAGGTCTTCGCGAGGACCGCCACCGTAACTGCGACCGATGTCCATCTCGCGATGGTTTGCGCGTTGTATCTAACCTGCATGTTGCTCTATCTGTTCGCCGAACAAATCGAAGGCTCCTGCGTCCAATGATCCCTGATTGTCGGGCTTATGCCGGATTGAGAGGTCGATGAATAGATCGATTTTTCCTTCGAGAATGGGACTAAGAGGTTCAGCGCCGCCGCTGTAAAGCGGCGCCACCGGGCCAGAGACGAGCTTCAGCTCTGATATCAGAGTCAACGGCAATGGTTTCGGATTATCTATGATCGTGCTCGTGACAAAGAATTCACAGAATGGCCTTGCGAGTCTACGTTTTAGGGTTTTTTACCGACGGCACGCCAATAGGGGGCGCTTTGTTTGAAAGGCGAGTCTCGTCAAACCCTGCGTCAGCCAGCATCTGCTCGATCTGCCCTCGCGTGAACGGCTGCTCACGCCTGGTACAGAACCAGTCGTAGGCGTCGGTGCGCATCACGTAGAAGTTTCGATTGCGATAGGGCTCGAGCGAAATGGCAGCAGGAGAAAACCCGGCGCGCTCAACCAGCGCTGCGAAACGCGCCAAGAGCCAATAGATAACAACCGCGATGATCTGGCTAATCACGAGCCGTAATCTTGGCGGCAACGGCGAAATGATCATCGGAAGAGTTTGCTGAAACGCCAAATCGCGCGATACCGCCATGAACGGTTGTCGAGCGCGTAACAAAGGTAAGCCAAAAACGGCGCGCCAACCTTCAGCTTGGTTGCGATAGCGCGGATGGCTGCTCTTGTATCCGGCACCTGATGCGAGAACGTGAAATCGAGGGAGTTATCGTCAACCGGCATATCGCCGACGCTTCCGAGATGAAAGCTGACGTTGGAGGCATGGGCGAGGTTCTGCCGCGCGACGACGAGGGCGTCGAGGAGATGAAGATGACCGACCTTTTGAGCGACCATCGCCGACCAGTGCCCGCTGCCGCAACCCACGTCGATGCCAACCGGATCAGGCGGCAACTCGCTCTACGGGAAGATATGGAAGTAGGACCGGAAGATAGCCTCGCGGTCCGCTGGCGAAAAGTCGTTTTCACCCTGTCGGAAGGTCGACCACTCATGACCGAATCCGGCCGCGACATCCAAATCGATGTTTTTTTGTCACGTCATTCATCGAATGCCCATTTCGGGCCGCTTCAAAGCGGGCATGACCATTCGAGTGGGTTTTTGCACGATTGAATTCGTGTCGGAACTCGCGTGGTGGGCTACGTAGTTTGCATTTTGATGTTTGTTTTGGCGTACAGCCTTGAGCCAAAGTGGGCAAGATTCGAGGCGCGACGAGATTTAGAAATGGGGCGAATTCATCGACGAGACCGGGGCGTGGGACTTCGATTTGCTTGTTTGAAATTGCGCCAGGGATTATTTGCTAGCATTATCAATTGCTTAGGTTGTTCATACTGTGAACAGTCGACTTGACGTTCACGCCATGAACGCGCTATTACCGCGGCCAGCGGGGAATTTCCATGGATCGTGCGTTGTTAAACCAGAGCGGTGAGGACGAGAGGATCGTCCTCAATTTGCTCAATTCTGTCGATGATGGCGCTCAATCGCAACGCCGCATCGCGGAGGAACTTGGAATCGCACTAGGCCTCGTTAACGCCTACCTCAAACGATGCATCAAAAAAGGTCTCGTCAAAGTCAGCCAGGCGCCGGCGCGCCGCTACGCCTATTACCTGACACCGCAAGGCTTCGCTGAAAAGTCGCGCCTAACGGTGGAATACCTTTCGTCTTCGTTTTCATTTTTCAGACAGGCCAAAGCTGACTGCACACGAGTCTTTCAGCTGGCTAGGGAACAGAAGTTCCAAAACCTCGTGCTCTGCGGAAAGTCGGATTTGGCCGAGATTGCCATCCTGTCGGCTGTTGACTGCGGGGTCTCGATCGTCGCCATTGTCGATCAAAGCGCCAATGAGATGCTCTTTGTCGGAAAGCAAGTTGTTGCTCACTGCGACAGCTTGATAGAACCGTTTGACGCCGTGGTCATCACCGATGTAGTCAACGCACGTCAAGCGTTCGATGAAGCCGTGCGGCTTTACGGACCCGGTCGTGTGTTCGCTCCCGGCTTGCTAGGTTTGAGTGCTTCTGGGCGTCGGGATTCCGTGCAATGAACATAGTCAACATTGATACGTGGTATGCCGTTCAGACGCAGGTAAACGCCGAGGCGAAAGCGGCGCGTAATCTGGTGCGCCAAGGCTTTGAGATATACTTGCCTCGATACCTAAAGCGCCGAAGCCACGCTCGTAAGGTCGAGAAAGTCGCCGCGCCCTTGTTCCCGCGTTATCTATTCGTGCGGATCGACTTGGGGACTCAGAGGTGGCGGTCCGTTCAATCAACATTTGGCGTCTCGCGCCTTGTATGCAACGGTCCCGATCCTGCGCCGGTGTCACAAGAAGTGCTTAGCACGCTGAAATCTCGCGAAGACGAAAGCGGTTACATTAAACTTGATCAACTCCCAAAGCTTGCGCTCGGACAGAAGGTGCGCGTGTTGGCAGGAGTCTTCGCCGAAAATCTGGGATTGTTCGACGGGTTGGCTGACCGCGATCGTGTCGCGATCTTGCTCGACCTGTTGGGGCGAAAAGTTCGTGTCTCGATCGAGGCCGATATGGTTGTGGCTGCCTGAGGCAGTCTGACGCGTGTGGGGGGTAGACCCCTCGCGAATTTGATACGCTGGTCTGGTGGTCCCGAGTCACCCGGACTGCGGTAGCTTGGAAAAAACGTCGTCGCGCTCATGGTGGCTTGCCGGGCTGTTCAACGGAATGGCGGACCGCGATTGGATTTCAATTCCGCTGGATATGCTCGACCGCAGGGTTCGCGTGCTGCTTGACGCGGACCTAGTTGTCGCTGCGTAAGCGGCCTCGCTTGCGAGCCGCGCCTGCCATCGGCTCGTCTTAGCTCCGATAAGTAAGCGATCCGTGTGACAGGCGAGTCACGCGGAGTGCTGTAGCCTGCCTAGCCGTTGTTGGCGCCCTCGCATTAGGGATCTTCTTTCAAGCATGTGCGGAATTGTAGGTCTTTGGGACCGTAATGGTTGCAAAGTACGAGATTTGGAAACGCGTGTAGCTGCAATGACGGAAACCCTGAGTCACCGCGGCCCAGACGACAGTGGGGTTTGGTTGAGCCGGGAAGCCCGCATTGCGTTTGGGCAGCGTCGCCTTGCAATTATCGACGTGTCCCCAATGGGACATCAACCCATGATGTCATCCAATGGTCGATATACAATCACCTTTAACGGCGAGATTTATAACTTCCGAGAACTGAGGTCTGAATTGGAAGATCGCGGAGTTCGTTTCCGCGGGCATTCAGATACGGAAGTTATCGTCGAAGGCTGCGCTCAATGGGGCGTCAACTCGACCATCTCTCGCTTGAACGGGATGTTCGCAATCGCAGTATGGGATGTCAGGGAGCGTCAGCTTTTTCTTGCCCGTGATCGAATGGGCGAAAAGCCGCTCTATTGGGCGATCTGTGATGGACTAGTTTTGTTTGGATCAGAATTGAAAGCGCTGCGTGCTGATCCCGGGTGGAGGCCCAGTCTCTGTCGCGGAGCCATCGCCGCTTTTCTTCGGCACAACTATGTGCCGGGTCCGTTCACAATTTATCAGGATGTCTACAAATTGCCGCCCGCGGGGCTCGTCAAAATCGGAGAGGCTGGCGGCCCTGAGATAGGCGCCTACTGGGATCTCGCCGGTGTTGTTTCGCAAGGTCGGCGCAATCCGCTTCGAGTCGACGAAGAGGAACTGGTCGATGAGCTGGACGAACTGCTGCACGACGTTGTGTCGCGACGTATGGTCGCTGATGTTCCGGTTGGCGCCTTTCTGTCTGGCGGTTACGACTCGTCGATGGTCGTCGCGCTGATGCAAAGAGCGTCTCCGAAACCGGTCAAGACGTTCACCATCAGCTTCGAGAACGCAGCATTCGACGAATCGAAACATGCCGAAGCTGTCGCCAAGCATCTCGGGACGGAGCATACGACATTTCCCGTCAGTGGCGCTGAAGCTCTCGATGTGGTGCCGAATTTGGCCGAGATGTACGACGAGCCGTTCGCCGACTCCTCCCAAGTGCCAACGCATATCGTCTCCGCCCTGACGCGGAACCGCGTCACGGTGGCGCTCTCAGGAGATGGTGGCGACGAATTGTTCTCCGGATATAACCGGTATCAGTGGGCGGAGACCGTTTGGCGCCCGAGCGCGAAAACGCCGCTTGCCTTCCGGCGCCTGGCGTCCTCGAGCATTCGTGTCGTGCCGCCTCGCGTTTATGACGGAATAGCGCGCTATATTCCGTACCTTCGGCGGGTACCGCAGGTCGGTCACAAGGCTCATCGGTTAGCGCAAACCCTCTCGGTGCCGTCGATCGATTCGGTGTACTACCAACTCGTCTCCCATCACCAGAATCCGATCGAACTCCTCAAAGGGTCCCAAGAGGTGCGGGCGGCCTGCTGGGATCAAAACCTCAAGGGCCTCATGCCGGATCCGGTGGACCGGATGCGCTATCTCGATATGTGCACCTATTTGCCCGATGACATTCTGACCAAGGTTGATCGCGCTTCCATGGCGGTTGCCCTTGAAGTGCGCGTTCCGCTGCTCGACCACCGCCTGGTTGAATGGGTCTGGAGGCTGCCGTCGTCGCAGAATGCGCGTGCCGGACGCCCTAAACATTTGCTCCGACGTGTCCTTTCACGCTATGTGCCCGATCATCTGGTCGAGCGACCAAAAATGGGCTTTGGGGTTCCGCTCGCAGATTGGCTGCGCGGTCCGTTGCGAGAATGGGCCGAAGATTTGATGAACAAAGCCGGCCTGAATGCCGACGGGATTTTCGATGTTGAGGCAGTTCGCTCGCTCTGGACCGAATTCCTGAGCGGGGATGACCGGCGCTATTATCTCATGTGGAACATTCTCATGTTTCAGGCTTGGCATCGTCGGTGGTGCGGTGCATCGGTAGCGCACACTGGAGGAAAACGTTTGGCCTCCCTTGAATTGAGGACATTGTCATGACGTCTTCGTCGGCGGACCGCTACGAATTTGGAAAGAACTGGACACGCTTCGTCAAGACTAGCGCAAACGACGAGCGGGTGGACATTGCCAAGCGTCATATTCTGGCTTTTGTCGGACGGGACAACCTCAATGGCTTAAATTTTCTTGATATCGGCTGCGGCAGCGGCATCCATTCCCTGGCGGCGTATCGGGCGGGCGCCGGGAGGATTCACGGCTTTGACTACGATGAGGATTCGGTCAGTGCGACCAACATCATGCGGCAGAAAGCCGGCGAGCCGAAAAACTGGACGGCCGAGCAAGGAGATGTCCTCAACGACGAATATATTGCGTCGCTCGGCAAGTGGAATTTCGTCTATTCGTGGGGCGTGCTTCACCACACCGGCAGGGTGTGGCACGCGATCGAAAATGCGTCAAAAACAGTGGCTAGCGACGGCTTGTTCTATATCGCGCTCTATTCAGAGGACGTTCAAACCGATCCACAGTTCTGGTTGGATGTTAAGCGGAAATACAACGAAGCCTCAAAACGCCGGCGATGGCTTATGGAGTGGTGGTACATTTGGAGATTTGTCATGGGGCGGAACCCGTTGATGTTTCCATATGTTCTGGTGCGAATTGTGCGGCACCGTTTGACCCGCGGCATGAGCTTCTTTGCCGATATCCGCGATTGGCTCGGCGGCTGGCCGATGGAATTTACGCGCGATGCCGACGTGATCAGCTATCTCGCGGCGCGTGGTTTCGAAAAAGTGAATATCAAGACCGGTGAAGCCTGCACCGAGTTTCTGTTCAGGCGCACGGCGTAAACAGCCGATCCCATGATGCGCCGCCCTGACGACCATCCTTACTCCGTTGCCAAACGACGGAATCGAAAGCCTTGGGATGTGCTTGCGCTGGTGGGTTCCCTCAATGTCGGTGGATGTGAACGGCACTTGGCAACAGTATACCCGCGGTTGAAAGCCCGGGGTTACGACGTCGGCATTTTGACCTTCTTTCGAGGTGGCCTGCTGGAAAGCCAGGTTCGGGCCGCCGGCGTCGATGTCATGTGCATCGATCGCAGAGAAACTCCGGCCGTTACCCGAGCGGAGCACTGGACGAGCCATGCGGCAGCTCTGTTCGATTTTGTCCGCGTTTTCCGCCGTGACAGCGCTCGACTCGTGCATTTCTATCTGCCGGCGGCCTATATCGTTGGGGGATTAACAGCCTTGACCGCGAGGCAGCAGAACCTAGTCATGAGCAGGCGGAGCTTGAACGACTACCAGCTCGGCCATCCGACAGCGGCTCGAGTCGAACGGTTCCTTCACCGTCGAATGCGAATTCTCACGGCAAATGCGTCGGCTCCGGTTTCCCAATTGGTCGAGGAAGGTGCTCCGCCGGATCGCACGCTTCTCCTTCAGAATGGCGTGGATACCGCTCCGTTCGACACCGCACCGCCAAGGCACGAGATGCGCCAGCGTATGGCGCTTGATCAGAATGCGCTTGTGCTCGTGATCGTGGCTAATCTGATCCCTTACAAGGGGCACGCGGACCTCATCGAGGCTCTCGGCAATATAGCCGGTCGAATTGACCGCGATTGGGTGTTGCTGGTCGCCGGTCGTGACGATGGGCCTGGTAAGGCATTGGAAGAAAGAGCGGGCGAACTGGGCCTCGGCCGCCACATCAGGTGGCTCGGGCCGGTCTCGGACATTCCGGCTTTGCTCCGGGCGTGCGACATCGGCATTCTGGCATCTCACCAAGAGGGCTCGCCCAACAGCCTGCTCGAATATATGGCAGCGGGTCTCGCCGTCGTGAGCACCAAGGTTGGGGGCGTTGCGGACATAGCGACAGACAACGTGGAGGCGCTTTTGGTGCCGCCGCGCGACCCGGTCGCCCTTGGACAGGCGATTCTAAGGCTCATGCAAGACGCGCCTTTAACCGAAAGACTCGCGAGCGGCGGCGCGACCCGTGTGCGCAACAGGTTTACTCTCGATGCGTGCGTCGATGCGTACGCACGGCTCTATGACTTGATGCTCGCGGAGCCTCCATTGCCGGCCGAGGAAATCGCCCGGCGGTACCGATCGTCCTGGCCGGTACGCTCGAGGACCTCACTATCCGAGTCCGTCCATGTCGAGGCCAAACCGCGAGAAATTGCCGTAGGCGACAAGACGTGATCGTTGGTAGCCGCTGAATGAGTGCCATGAATTCTGACATCGACAATTCGTTTATTGGCTCGACGGAGGAGCACCTCGTTGAGGCTGGCACGGGAGGCACCTCGCTCGGATTGAGCGAACTGTGGCAGCAGCGGGAACTGGTCTGGATTTTCACCAAACGTCAGATTTTCGTCCGATATCGGCAAATGGCGCTTGGCATTTTCTGGGTCGTGCTCGAGCCGTTGGCGTATCTGCTGATGATGACGGCTGTCTTTGGGACGTTACTGAAGGTCAACACCGGCAACTATCCTTACGTCGTCTTCGCTTTCGCGGGGCTCATGCCATGGCTGCTGTTCAGCAAGGCCACGACGGCCGCTGCGAACAGCCTTACAGACAACATGGCGCTGATCTCGAAGGTCTACTTTCAGCGGCTGCTTCTTCCGGTCTCCGGGGTCATCCGTGAGTTTTTCGATAGCGCTGTCGTTTTCGTTATCCTTGTGATCACCGCCTGGATATTCGGCTATCCGCCGACGCTGAAGCTTCTGCTCGCCCCTATCATTCTGACCTATGCTTCGGTCGCCGCGCTCGCCTTGGGCCTGTGGCTTGCTTGCGTCATGGTTCCGTTCCGCGATATTCGTCCCCTGCTCGGACTTGCCTTGCAGGCCGGCATGTACGCGACGCCGGTGCTTTATCCGGCAGATCTGGTGCCGCAGGCCCTGCTTCCTTATTACCAGTTGAACCCGATGTATTGGACGATCGAGCTGTTTCGCTGGCTGCTGCTCGACCGGCCGGTAACTCTGACAGCATCATTCGGATACTCGACCGGTGCCGTTATCCTTGCTCTCCTGACGGGCCTGATTGTTTTCGCGAGCGGCCAGAAGCGGGTGGTCGATGTCCAGTGATGTTGTCATTCGGGTCGAAGGACTCGGCAAGCGCTATGTAGCCTCTCATCGTACCGAGGGCAGCGGTTTGCGTACGCGCTTTGCGGCACATCTAAAGGAATACTTGCCGATGTTGCGCCAGCGCGAGGAAGATTACTTCTGGGCGTTAAGGGATGTCTCGTTCGAGGTGAAGCGCGGCGAAATCCTTGGAATTCTCGGCAGCAACGGTTCGGGCAAGAGCACCTTGCTCAAGATCCTTTCGGGCATCACGCCGCCGACCGAAGGTCGCGCCTGGCTCAGGGGCCGGATCGGTTCATTGCTCGAGGTCGGGACGGGATTTCATCCCGAGATGACCGGGCGCGAGAACATCTTCTTCGCGGGCGCGATGCTGGGGCTTAGCCAGCGCGAAGTCCGCGCCAAATTTGATGAGATCGTGGACTTCTCGGGCATCGAGGAGTTCATCGACATGCCGGTCAAACGCTACTCGAGCGGCATGTATGTGCGGCTCGCCTATTCGGTCGCGTCGATGTTGCGTTCGGACATCCTCATCCTCGACGAGGTCATGGCTGTCGGCGATTCCGCGTTCCGAGAGAAGAGCCAGAAGAATATTGCCAAAGCTGCGAGAGACGGCCGCACAATATTGTTCGTATCCCACAATATTCCTGCGGTGAAGCAAATTTGTGAAACTGGCTTCATTCTCCGCCGCGGCAAGATATCGTATCGCGGCGATGCGGCGGGCGCCACCGCGACATATCTGCGCGAGATCCAGCAAATTTCGGATTTCGCCGAGCCCCAAGGCCCAGATCGCGATTTATCGAAAGCCCCTCGTTTCGACCGAACTGATAGAGTTATTCTGAGGCGTATCAGCATGTTTGACCGCAACGGTCGGCCATCAAACGAATTTACGTCTGGTGATCGACTGACGATCAAGATTGAGTTGGATAATCACGACGTTCAAGAGCCCTATTTCACGATCTTTTTCATCAGTGAAACTGGAGAGAGGGCCATGACGCTTTACAGTACCCACCAGCATTATAAGGCGCCAAGAGGTTCTACAATTGTTGAATGTGCGATTGAGCGCGCTAACCTTGTCGCCGGTACCTATCGATTGATTGTTGATTTTGGCTCATTTTCGATGGGCCAGTTTCAATCAATGGATTGTGTTGCAGACGCGATCACCGTCACTATCACCAGTCCTGTCGATTGGGGGCCACCGCGTTTTGTCGCCAATCAAGGTTACATCTTGCAGCCGGCGACTTGGACCACGCGGCAGATTCTTGCCATGGAAAATAACTGAAGTGGACGTAGTCCCAGCCGGCTCGCTTCGACCGGTCGATTGGGATGGGTTGGTCATGAACTCGCCCGATGGCTGGCCGTTTGCCCTTTCGAGTTGGCGGCGAGTTATCCTCGCCGTCGCGGAATGGAAGCTCGAAGACCATTCATTTGCGATGTTCGACGGTTCGCAAATCTGCGCTGTCGTGCCAATGCAGATCGACCGGCGTAACGGCACATTGGGCATCACCGGCTGGGGCGGATGCGGGCCGGTGATTGCCGGTCACATAACAGGTCGGGCGCGGGATACCATCCGTGCTGCGCTCATGCGGGTCGTCGATGAAACCGCTGCAAGGCTCGGCGCGAGCGCGGTCCGCATGTCCGTCCCTCCCGTAACGGCCTCGGCAATAAATGGCCGTGGCGTGAATCCGTTTTCGTTTTGCGGCCTCGAAGATTGCTCGGGTACTTCCCAGGTGATCGACTTGTCGCCCGATGAAGCCACATTGTGGCGCGGATTGTCGGAAACGGCGCGCCAGACCGTCCGCAAGGCGGAGAAGGGCGGCATCACGATCGTCCAGGCCAATTGGCCTGAGATGCTGGATTGCTACTATCGCATCCACCAGGAGAACTATCTGCGCACCGGCGTCACGCCGCACCCGAAGTCGTATTTCCACGGCATTGCGCAAGAAATGGCGGATGCGGCTTATTCGGTGCTCTGGGCTGCCCTCGACCAGAACGGCGATGCCATCGCCTTTCACAACGATATGCATTTCGGCGCCGGCGCGTGGTACCACACCGGATGTTCGACCGACGCCGGGCTGGCGGCCGGCGCGAACTACCTGTTGTTCTGGAAGTCGATGCTGGGCGCAAAAGCGTCTGGCCGGCGTTGGTACGATTGCGGCGAGATCTTTCCGTCTGGACCCGACAAGAAACTCAACGGACTGACGTTTTTCAAGACGCGCTTCGGCGGCGAATCGCACCGCTTCGTGAAAGCAAGCAAGGTCTACGCATTGGGCGACAGGAAGGCTGCGCCGGACGACCGCCCCCGCGCGTTGCTGGCCGCTTGTATCAGCCGCTTGCGCCAACTGCCCCGAAGCATACGCGCCCGACTATGAACAGCAACCTCGCCCTCGAGCCTGTGCCATCATCCCAGCGCCGGGTGCACGCCGTCTTGCGGTGTCTATACTGTGCTCAGGATGGTGTACTTGACGTGCAGAATGATGCCGCGCGATGCCGGTCCTGCTCTGCGGTCTATCCCTGCGCCGGAGGCGTGCCGGTGCTGGTGCGAGATGCCCAAACGCTGGCAAGCGAGATCGAGGAAGCGCGGCGGGTGAACCCCGCCTGGTACGTGGCCGAACAGCCGCCCGAATCCGCAAGCCCCTGGCGCCACCATTTGAAGAAGCGACGCCTGTATGTGGAACGTGTGCTTGGCCGCGAGCTTGCCAGACGTGGAAAAGGCCGTGCGGCTCGCCTGCTGGATCTTGGATGCGGAGACGGCAATCACCTGGTCTGGCTGAAGCGCTTCGCCGAGGATCTTTACGGCTGCGACTACAATGTTGTCCGTCTCGCGCGTGCCCGCGCGCGCGATCAGGACGCAACGCTGTTTCTCGCGGATATCCTCGATTTTCCCGCGGCGGACGGCACGTTCGATGTCGTATTCTTTAACCACGTGATCGAGCACATACCGGACGATTCCGCGGCGCTGGCCTCCGTCGCGCGCATCCTGGCCCCCGGAGGACTACTTGTCCTGGGGACACCGAATGAGGGCGCATGGTGGTGGCAACTGGCCTATAAGCGTGCGCCGGACGTACGTGCGACGACTGACCATGTCCATTTCTACACGGCGGAGACACTTGCCAGAAAAGTCAGCGCCGCCGGGCTGGACATCTTGGAGGTCGAGCATATGGGGTGGGGGCCCCCAGACTGGCGGCTCGATGGACGTATTCGCAAGTATAAATTTCTGGATGACTTGTTTGAAGCTCTGGGCCGTCGCCTGATCCCTCGGCAGGCTTCCTCGCTATATTTTGTAGCGACGAAATCCAATGCCTGAACAACATAAGCAAGCTCCTACTGATGAATCGGCGTACCGACTTCCATTTGAAGTCGAGGGCGTCTATTCCACCAGCACAATTTGTCGCAAAGTGGAAAACGAGGCGCGCGACTATGTTGATGAGCTACTCTCCGACAAGCTCAGTATTGTACGAGCGCATGTTCGCCCTGGCATGCTGGTTGACCTGTGCTGTGCGACCGGCGGCCATCTTCTCGACTTCTCACTTCTTGCAGAAGAAGCCGTCGGAATTGATTTCAGCCAACCATATATCGCGCAGGCAAAAAGGGACGCCGCGGAACAGAAAGTATTGAATGTTCGGTTTCTGGTAGGCAATGCAAAAGCCCTGCCGCTCCGAGATCAATCTGTCGGGACGCTTTATAGTTTTTCGTCTTTGTACGTCATCCCGGATATCAAAGGCGTGTTCACTGAACTTGGCCGCGTGCTCAAGCCGGGCGGGCGCGCAATTCTCGATCTTCAAAATTCCTGGTCATTGAATGCGTTTTGCGTGCGCCGATATGCGGATCTCGCCCCTTCATTTCCGATATCAGTCAACCAGATGTTCTCCCTCGCTCTTGAAAACAACTTCGCGATTGTCGAGCACCGCGCATTCCAGATTTTGCCACTGTGGGCAGGCAAGCCAAAGTGGCTGTGGCCACTATTGCATCCTGGATGGAAACGCATAATGAAGCGCCGAGTTAGGGGCCGGATGCTGGATGAGTGGGTTAGCAGTTCTCGACTACTCAAGCCGTTTGCTGCCCGCCATCTTATCGTAATTGAGAAGGCGTGATGACGCCTTGTTCGGGCATTGAAGGGAAGCAGGCGTTGCGATGAACACCCAAAGTCGATTCCCCCGTTACATGGAAGACCAACGTGCCTTTTTCGATCAGCTCATCACCGATGATTGGGCGGACTATGCATCGCAGGAGTGGGATTTCGTTCGTCGACACGAGATCAAGAGGCTGTTCGAGCTTATTCAACCTGCGATGATCCTGGATGTTGGGTGCGGCTGCGGCTTTCACGACCGCGAAATGTCGACATACGAGTTCGTCCGTCAGGTCGATGCGATCGATTATTCGAGCGCGAGCATCGCGAAAGCCGACGAACATTACTCCCACGAAAAGGTAAAGCGTTGGGTTGCCGACGTCAGAGATGTGTCCGTTCCTTCGAGCTATGACCTGGTTGCGAGCTTCCAGGTGTTCGAGCACCTGAGCGACCCCGACGCTTTCCTGGCCCGATGCAGCGATCTCTGCAGAAGCGGTGGTCACGTAGCGATCTTTACCCCGAATCGAAGACGACTTTCCAATATCCGCCGTTGGCTGAGGTTCGAAAAAGCGGAGTTGCTCGATCCTCAGCATTTCAAGGAATATACGACAAGCGAAATTGCCGCTATGGGGGCACGGCATGGCCTGCCATATGCGTATTCGTTTGGATATGGAATGCACGGAGTCTCGAAGGTCGATCAAATGCCCGTCGAGAGACGGCTACGCCTGGGCGAGCTTTTCCCGTTCGTGGCCCATGGCATGTGTGTCATCCTGAAAAAGCCCTGAGGAATCGTGGCCACAGTCGAAGAACAGTCGTTTTCGCTTTCTTCCAGCGAGCGCGAGAGCGTGGCGGCGTATCTGCAATCGATGTACGCAGGCGTTTTCACCGATACCGCGATAGAAGCACATCTCGACAACCACGTGGGTTTTGCGGCATCTGATTACGCGCTGGCAGTGATGTCTCCGCATGTGAAGCGCGGCAGCAGGTTGTTGGATGTCGGCGCCGGTTTTGGCAGCTGCGTGCTGGCCGCGCGCGAACGCGGTTTCGACGCGTATGGAATTGAGACTGCATCGTTCGAAGTCGAGTTCGCCCGTCGGCGGCTGCGAGTGGTGCGCCCGCAAGACGATGCCGAGGATATATATCAACTGGGTAGCTTCCTAGAATTTTCGGCGCCAGCCGCAAGCTTCGACGTCGTTACGTTCTGGAACGTGCTGGAGCACATAGAGGATTTGGACAAGACGCTTTCTGTTGCGCATCATCTCCTGAGAAAAGGCGGGTTGATCTACGTGGTGTGCCCGAACTACTTCGCATGGCGTCTGGAGGCGCATTACCACGTTCCATGGAAGCCAAACCCACTCTTGCCTCGAGAAAAAGCCGTCGCCTATCTGAAGTCGCTCGGCCGCGATCCGACCTTCTTTGAGACCTCGATTTTCAGGCGAACCAACTGGGAAGTCCTTGGCGCACTGGGCCGGCTGGGGTTTGTGCCCAGGGATATCGGAACGCTGCGATCGATGGCGCCATCCCTTGCGAACCTGCCATCCGTACTGCGTCGCCCTGTCGCCTTTTGGCAGTTCTATAATCCATTTCGGCATTCGGTCGTTCTGGCCGCGTCGAAAAACTGAGCGGGATCCGTGTGATGCCAAAGCTTCTCGTGCTGATTCCCGACAGGATCTCGGACATCCTTGTTAAGGGCGAATATCAGCCGCGGTACTACAATCCCGGCGAGGTCTTCGACGAGGTGCATGTTCTCAGCACCACCCCCGACAATCCTGATCTGGCAGCATTCCAGAGAACGGTTGGAAGCGCGAAGCTTCATCTTCATTTCCATCCTGAGGATCCAACCCTGATCTCCTCCTGGCCCGGCATCTTTCAGCGGCGGGCCCTCAATCGCTGGGCCCGCGGCGGTGTGGAGCTTGCGAAGCGCATTGGGGCCGATCTGATCCGGTGTCACGGGGCGGACTGGAATACGTTCCTTGCCAGTCGAATCAGATTCGCGCTCGGCACCCCGTATGTCGTTTCGCTTCACATCAATCCGGACGTCAATGCGGTCCGGCGCATTCTGAAGCCGGGGCTCTCAAGAGGCGAGGCGCGGCACAATGCCTTCTTCGAGTATCTGGAACACGAAGGGCTTGCTCACGCGGATCTGGTGATGCCGGTCTACAAGCCAATCATGCCTTATCTGACGCGCCACGGCATCGAGCGAGCGCGGGTGTGTTACAACGTCTTGAATGGCGACCACCTTCGCAGGAAAACCAACTATCAGCTTGGTGCTGTGCCGCGAATTATTTGTGTAGGGCGGCTTCTTGACGAAAAGGATCCGTCTCCGATCATTCGAGCCGTCGCGTCAATTCCGAAGCTGGAATTGCTTGTCGTTGGCGACGGGCCGAAGCGGGGCGCGCTGGCTGCCCTCGCTATTGAGCTTGGGGTCGCCGACCGGGTCAAGTTTTCGCCGGCGATCGCGAACGACGACCTATGCAAGATGCTGCCGGAGTTCGATCTGTTTGTTGTTCACACCGAATATTGGGAGCTGAACAAGTCCGTCCTTGAGGCGCTTCTGACGGGTCTGCCCGTCGTCATCAACCGCCGCCGAGGTGAGGCCGTTCCCGAGCTTGAGAATGCGGACTTCGTCCGCACAGTTGACAATTCCGCGGCCTCCTATCATGACGCTTTGACCGAGCTTCTGAATGACCACGCGAAGAGGGAAGCGCTTGGCCGCGCGGCGTATGCGCATGCGCAGGAGCACTGGGCACCAGCCACCACTGAAGCGGTTTACGCTGAGGTATATCGCGGCTTTCTGAACAGTCGGATCAATAGCGCGGCCTGATGTCGGGGTCGCTCGCAAACCGAACGCCGGGCTAAGCAGTATGCAGTTTCATTTGGGTGAATTCGGCCCTGTCCGTGTATTCGGTCGCACGTTGGTAATTGTGTGCGCATATCGCGGTGGCGCAAGGCAGGCGTTCGAGAGCCGATTGCACGCGCTTCCTCATGTGGGACCGGTCGTGAGCTGGCTTACGTTGGGTTCATTGCGCCGGCACATCGCCTCATTGCGAGACCATTACGCAAACCCGCGGTCGCTCGATGTACAGCTTGGCATGGTGACCGCGTTGCTTGATCAGGGTACAGTCGAAAGCGTTAGGACGATTTTCGATGTGCGACGATTACCGGATCAGGCACAGTCGCGCCCATCATGGGCGGCGCAGTCGGAAACTGCAGATCTCGCCAGCTGGGTACCCTCGGTCTGCGATGTTGATTCAATCATCCTCGCTTACCCTGATGCGCTCGGCTTGACATTTGGACGACTGGAACGGCGTCTGCTGGCGGCGGGCGCACGCAACGTCGTGGTCTTGACCGGACGCCGGCGCCTCTTCCCGCTCTCACCACGGACGATGCGCTCGTTTCGGTGGCGCCGCCTGCTTGCATCGACCCGAATCGCGGAATTGATGCTTGCCATTGCCATCCTCCCCGTCGCGGCAGCGCTCGCCGGCTACGACTGGCTAAAAGCAGACACTCGGCCGCACCAATGAAAAAAGATGTAACACAACTCAAGTCCGAAATCAGGGACTGGTGGGCTTCTGCGCCGATGACCTACGCGGAGGATCATGGCACGACCCTGTACCACTTGCCGGACGGCGCCGTAGAGAGAGTTGAGATCGGATCTCGCCGGTTTTTTGAACTTGCCGATCGAACGTTTTATCGATGGAACGAACCTCTTCGCGGGGAGGAGGGGCCTTTCGGGCGCATTTTTGATTATCGGCGATATAGCGGCATGCCGGTTTTGGAAATTGGTTGCGGAATGGGCTGCATGGCTATGAATTGGGCGCAGCGGGGCGCACGCGTCACGGCGGTGGATCTCAATCCCGTCGCAGTAGCCCAGACGCGACGACGCTTCGAACTGTTTGGACTGACCGGTGACGTCCGGGAGGTCGATGGCGAGACGCTTCCCTTCGATGATGCAAGTTTTCAATTTGCATATTCATGGGGAGTTCTCCACCACACCCCGGGTATCGCCAAGGCGATCGCGGAACTGTTTCGCGTGCTTGCTCCGGGCGGGGAAATCGGCCTCATGCTCTACAACCGCAATTCCGTCCTCTATCGCTACTCGATCGCTTTTCAGGAAGGTGCCGTTAACGGAGAACGGCTGTTCCTGGATGAACTGGAACTTGCGAGCCGCTACGGAGATGGGGCGCGGGAAGAAGGAAATCCGCACACATGGCCCGTCACCGAACGCGAAGTACGTCGCGACTTGATGCCGATGTTTAACGACCTGAATATTCAGGTTTTCGGGACGGACGTGCCCGACCTGTTGAATACATGGTTTCCACGTCTTTCGAGTTACATGACAAGCGGAATGATCAAGGCGGTAGCTCGCAGATGGGGCTGGAGTCTTTGGATCACGGGCAGGAAGCCGGCGTGATGGTCTCATCAGTGTTCGCGGAAACCAAAGCGTTCGGACGCAGGCTGGCTCGTTACCTCGGTCGGTCGAGCGAGCAACCGCAGGATCCGCTTGCCGTCTATTTTCAGCGCTCCTCGATTTGCGGTCTAAACGGCCTGACTCTCTTTCTTTCGTTTGATTGCGACACCGATTGGGACATCGATGTAGTCGCACAGCTGGATGCGTTCCTGAAAGATCGCAACATAGTCCCGACTTATGCAGTGCCGGGTGCGCAGCTTCAACGCGGTCGCGACGTCTATGCTGGTCTCGCCAGATCGGGCCGCGAGTTCATGAATCATGGCGCCCGCGCTCACGCCGAGTGGAAAGGCGATCAATACGTCCCCGTTACGTTCTATCAGGACATGACGGAAGATGAAATTGTGGCGGACATCGAGCTTGGACATCGGATTGTCCACGATGTCACGGGGACAAGACCGTTTGGCTTCCGGGCGCCGCATTTCGGTGGTTTTCAGCGGGACGAAGATCTTGATCTGATCTATCGGACAATTGGCAGACTAAATTACAGCTATTCGTCGACGACAGTTCCGGAAAAAGCCCTGGTCAATGGTCCGGCCTGGCGGGTCGGTGAAATCATGGAATTGCCGACATCGGGGTCGGCGCGATACCCCCACCTGATCCTCGACACATGGACACAGCTGACCGATCGCCGACAGTATGCACTTGGTGAGTCCTATTATGAGTTGTTTGCCGAGACCCTTGATACATTTGTGCGTGGCGGCAAGAGCGCGCTGTTGACCTGGTATGGCGACCCGTCTCACTCCTGGGGGCAGACAGCGTTTTTGAAGTCGATGGATTTGATCGCGAAACGTGGCATTCCTTCGGTGTCGGGCAGTGACGCTGCAGTTCTTTGCGCGCGAGCGCCCTCGATCGGACCGCAGTCGGCAGCCGTCTAGCCGGCCATCAGAAAGCTCAGACGGACATGTGTGGCATCGTTGGGTGGTTGAATGTCGACTTGTCGGCCGACGCGGCCGAGCGGACGCTTCAGCGTATGTGCTCTTCGATTGAATACCGTGGTCCCGACGATGACGGCATGTTTTTCGACCAGAGCGTCGGGCTTGGTATGCGACGTCTAAGCATCGTGGACGTGGCCGGAGGTCATCAGCCGATATCGAGCGATGATGGCGCGTTGCAACTCGTTTTCAACGGCGAGATCTACAACCATGACGAACTGCGTCGTCGGCTCGCTTCCCGTGGCGCTCAATTTAAAACGCGATCCGATACCGAGGTCATCCTTCGGACATATGAATTCGAGGGGTTGAACGGGTTCAAGTCGTTCAACGGGATGTTTGCGATCGCCCTCTGGGACGGAAGAAGCCGAACTCTCCATCTTGTTCGGGATCGTTTGGGCGTGAAGCCGCTATATTATGCGGTGGATGGAAAGAAGGTTGTCTTTGCGTCCGAGGTGAAGGCGATTTTGGCTTCCCAGCTCGTCGACCGTGAAGTCAATACGCGGGCGCTGTGGGATTTCATCACGTGCCGGTACGTTCCTGCGCCCGAGACGATCTGGTTGAAGGTGTTCAAGCTGAAACCCGGCCACTGGCTGAGTCTCAAGCACGGCGAGAGCGCAAGCGAGCCTCGCCGGTGGTGGGACGTGCCGACCGATTCGGTATCCTGTTGCGATAAGGACGAAGAAGCCGTCGATCAATTTACCAGCCTGTTCGAGAACGCTGTCGACCTCCGCATGGTGGCCGATGTTCCCGTCGGGATTCTGCTCAGCGGCGGCCTTGACTCATCGGCCGTTGCCGCCGCGGCGGCCAGAAAGGGCGCTCGTGTCGAGACTTTTTCGGTCGCCTTTGAAGGAGCGGCGGAGATCGATGAGCGGGGCTACGCGCGCTCGGTCGCAGCGCACCTCGGCACAAAGCATCATGAGGTGGTGATCGGCTCCAGAGAATTCATTGAATTCCTTCCGAGGCTCACACACCTAACTGACGAGCCTCTCGCCGACCTAGCCTCGGTTCCGCTCTTTTACGTGAACAAATTGGCGCGCCAATCAGTGAAGGTCGTCCTTTCCGGAGAGGGAAGCGACGAGATCTTCGGGGGTTACACGTTTGACCGTTGGGTAGCGCAGTGGGACAGCGCGAGAGAGCGCAGGTGGGGGGCTCACGGAGGACCGCTCCGGTCATGGAGCGGACGAGCGTTGCGCGCATTTTCGAGAACTCGGATCGATCCGGTCGTTGAGACCGACCTGCGACGTCTTTCAGAGCCGCTGGTGATGACCAATTTGGCATCGACTGCGGAAAAAGAAAGATGGTTCCGCCAGCCGGTGGTTGCTCCGGATAGCCTGCAGCGAGTCCGTGACGACTTGTCGAGAATCGGTGAGCAGGATCCGTTGAACCAGGCGCTTTACGTATACTGTCAGGACTGGCTGGTCGAAGATCTGCTCATGAAGGCGGATCGGATGTCGATGGCGAATTCGGTTGAATTACGTACCCCTTTTCTTGACTACCGACTTGTCGAATGGGCTTGGAGATTGGCGCCGCGTTTGAAAGTCGGACGCGATGCAGCGGGCCGTTACGCGACCAAGTTGATACTGCGGAAGTACGCGCAAGGGCGACTTCCTGGCTCGGTGATAGACAGGCCGAAGATGGGGTTCCCTGTCCCAGTCTACGGCTGGCTCTCCAACCAGCTTTCCGGTTGGGCCAGCGACGTATTGGGGGGCGATGCCCGCGTCAGGACCTGGTTCCGCGATGAAGCAATTAATGAATTATTGACTGAGGGCATTGATCCCGAAGCTAGTACGCAGGCGCGCCACCGCTTGTGGAATTTGCTGGTGCTGGAGCACTGGATGCAGAGTTGGAAAGCGTGACCCGTCGCCTGCTCGTCGTTTCGTGGGCCATGCCGCCCCTTGTCTATCCGCGGGCAATTCAAGTTTCTCGAACTTTGAAGGAGCTGTCTCGCCGAGGCTGGCTTATAGATGTAATTGCCAAAGAAGCCCTCTTAAACAATTCAGAGAGGCGCGATGATGCGTTTGCGACACAGTACGCCGGATTCTACCGACTACACCCAATTGATATACGCCCGGCAATTGCCAGTGAGAATCGATGGTGGAAGCGCTCCGGTGTCTTGCAGCGCTTGTTGCCGGCAGACGTGGAAGGACGGGCGTGGACGAAGCTGGCCTACCAAAGAGGCCGTGCGTTGATCGATGCCAATATGCCGCAGGCGCTTGTCACGTTTGCCCAGCCATGGTCCGACCATCTCATTGGAATATCGCTCAAGCGGCGCTTCCCCTCATTGCCATGGGTTGCGCATTTCAGTGACCCTTGGGTGGACAGCCCGTATGTCCAGGATGAAGACCGCGGTGTCTTGAACAGATGGCGCACGCAAGAGCGCGAAACCATCCGCCGGGCGGACGGCGTTCTGTTCGTGAACCAAAGAACAGCACAATTGGTAATGTCGAAATATTCGGCCGATTGGGGACAGAGGGTGGATGTTGTTCCTCATGGATTTGATCCGGATTTGCTGCCCTTGTTTCAGAATTGTGAAGCAACATCGTCCCGTTTGAAGTTCGTCTATACGGGATCGATGTTCGAAGGCCTGCGTGATCCCTTGATGCTTTTGGAAGCGCTCGCAATTCTGAAACAAATGATAGAGCCCGAGTTGATGCCGACGTTCGATTTTGTGGGGTCTGGAGACGCTCGATATTCGATACGTGCAAAGGAGCTGGGGATCGATACGATTGCCAGGTTTGGTGAACCCACGCCGTACTTAAAGGCTCTTCAGATCGCCTCCGAAGCCGACGTACTCATTGTCATCGATACGAACGCGGCGGGAAGCGTCTTTTTTCCTAGTAAGGTGGTTGATTATTTGATGTTCGGGAAGCCAATTCTGGCACTGACCGCCCATGGCGGGCAAACGGCCGACATTTTGGCGCCGCTAGGGCACGTTTGTGTAGATGGAACTGATTCGGCGCTGATTGCTGCAGCGATCGCAAAAATGGTGAAGGATCGTTCCGAGATAGCTGCCACGGTAAAGAGTCGTCGCGGCTTGACCGACGATTATCACATTTCGAACACTACGAGACTTCTTGAAGCAGCAATCTTCCGCGCAATCGAGCGGAGACAATCGGTTGCGTAAGAAAATTCACCTTATCGCCGGCGCGCGACCTAATTTTATGAAGATCGCCCCGCTCTTCCACGCTCTGTCGGGGAGCGATTGGGCTCAGCCGGTAATCATCCATACCGGGCAACATAGCGACCGGCTGATGTCTGACGTATTTCTGGAGGAATTGGGTTTGCCTGCGCCCGATTTTAATCTTGCGGTGGGTAGCGGCAGTCATGCCGAGACGACAGCGGCCGTTATGGTGACCTACGAAAAGCTCTGTCAGACGGCGACCCCGGATTACGTCATCGTGGTCGGAGATGTGAATTCCACCATCGCCGCTGCACTGGCGGCCAAGAAACTGCTGCTTTCTGTGGCGCACTTGGAGGCCGGTCTTCGCAGTTTCGACCGAACGATGCCCGAGGAGATCAATCGTGTCGTGACAGATTCGATATCGGATTTGTTGTGGACGCCAAGCGAAGATGCCGACGACAATCTGAGGCAAGAAGGGATCGTCAAGGAAAGGATCGTACGAATCGGGAACATCATGATCGATGCATATGAGATGCTGGCCCCGAGGATCGGCGCGGCCCGGTCGTTTGCCAAGTTTGGACTGGGAAGCCGGGAATATGGGGTCGTGACCTTGCATCGGCCGTCAAATGTTGACGATCCTGCTAAGTTGGCCGAGTTGATGGCTGAGCTTGGCGCGGCTTCTGCGCACATTCCCCTGGTGTTTCCCCTGCATCCGCGCACATCGAGGCGTCTGGCTTCCGAGCGGGGGCGTCCGGGCATCATTTTCACCGATCCCTTGCCCTATATTGAATTCATGAGCCTGGTACAGAACGCGGCGTTGGTCATCACTGATTCCGGGGGCGTTCAGGAAGAGACGTCATATTTGGGCATCCCCTGCCTTACGGTGCGGACGACCACTGAGCGGCCGGTCACCCTGACGAGGGGTACAAACCGGTTGATCAGGCCAGAACTGATCTCTGAAACAGTTGTCGATATCCTGACTGCTCGAAACATCAGCTCGGCGAAGACACAAGAGATTCCGCTGTGGGATGGTCATGCCGCGGAGCGGGCGGCGAAAAGTCTGAGACAACAGTTTGCAATCTGATCGCGACAAGGCTCTCTATGATCTGGTGCGCGACAGCATCGATAAATTCGCAATTGTTCGAGCAAGTATCGTGGCGACGATGCCTATTTCTGGTGAGCTTGCAGATACTTTGCTAGAGATGCCGTCGATTGTTGCGTTGTTTCACAACGTATCGGCGGGACACCGAAAAGGTGAGTTCGCATTCAATCCCGCGAACGGCCCTCCGCCGAATGGACCATCAAGCCTGCCTCGTGACTTAGTCTTGCTCGGAAGGGACCGGTTGGGGACGCGAACCGCTCTTTATTTCGCCCAGCGCGGCGCCCGGCGGGTGCTTGCACACACGGATTGCCACGGGAGCCCAGCGCTTCTCTCGACACATAGTGTTGCCGCAAAAGAAATAGAACGAGCTCTCACAGGAAGAATGACCCAAGGCCTTACGCGCATCGTTATCAAGAGCCCTGCGGTTCGGCGAATTTACGAGACAATGAAGCACATTTCACCTCGAGACTTGGCGCAATGCATTTGCGATGTGCGCGGGGAGCACGCGAAAGTTCCGCAATCCGTGACGCGCGGTCCTGTTGTTCACGCCGTGGGGTCCTTAGGGGCGGGTGGTACGGAGCGGCAGTTGAACGTAGCCGTCGCGAACATGAAGCAAAAGATCGATGACGCAAAGATTCTATGCATCAATCCAAAAGTTGAATCGACCGACTTTTTCGCTGATGGTCTTTCAACTGACCGCATTGAGGTAGTATGGAATATTGGCAGCGGCGAGCATGATCATTTTTTTGCACCTCCGAGCATGTTGCGGTGTGTTCGGTACCTCCGATCGACCTCGCTACCTCCAGAGGTCGCCACGACAGTCTTGGGATTTATTTCTCAGTTTGAACGCTTCAAACCTCGGGTTGTTCACAGTTGGCTAGACTACACGAATGTTTCGGCGGGACTTGCGGCCGTGCTCAGTGGTGTCCCGAGGATAGTTCTTGGCTGCCGCTCAATGGCTCCGTTCCATTTCCCATTGTATAGGCCGTACTTCCATCCGATCTACAACTTGCTGCTTCGTTCGCCGGGGGTTGTCATGACAACGAACAGTCTTGCGGGAGCTAAGGATTACGCCTCTTGGCTCGGAATTAGCCTCAGCGAGATCAAGGTAATTCACAACGCTTTCGATCCCTCCGCTGTAGTTAAGCCATCTCTGGAGGAACTCGGCGCATTTCGCAGAGAATTCAAGCTGGGATCAGATGCCGTTGTGGGCACAGTCGGGCGTTTGGCGGATGAAAAACGCCCATTTTTGTGGCTTGAGGTTGCTTGCGAAGTGCTCAAGCGGCGGCCGCGAACGAAATTCATATGGGTTGGCGGCGGGCCTGTCGAAGCTCTTCTGCGTAAGGAAATTGCCTCGCTTGGTATTGGCGATCGGGTGATCGTTACGGGCTTGCGGAAAGATGTCGGGACCGCGCTGTCAGCGTTTTCGGTATTTTTGCTCACGTCGATTCAGGAGGGGCTTCCCAATGTGTTGATCGAGGCGCAAGCCCACGGGCTTCCGGTCGTCTCAGCGGCTGTTGGCGGCGCCCCGGAGACTTTCCAGGAGGGAGTCACCGGATTGGGCGTACGCGGGAGTCGAGCGGCAGATTACGCTCGGGCCGTCACTCACTTTTTGGATGATGCGGGCGCGATCGCCCTCGCAAAACAACGCGGACCCTTGCTCGTGAGAGAAAGGTTTTCGGTTGATGACGTTGTTGATCAGATGCTGGCGCTTTACCGATTAGAATGATGGTGCTGACGAAATCAGCCCAAGACCCCGCGACAGACTTGCCCGAAAGCGCCCGCCACGCCATTTGGCTTTATCTCTGCTCCGCGTCTGGAGCGCGACGGCCTCATCGCCGGAATTTTCGTCGCACCCCCCAGCGTTCTGGAGCATCCCGAGGGCTGCGGCCGTCGCCTTAATGTCGAGGCTACGAGCTTTTCCGATCCCGGTATTGTGCTCGGATCGAAGACGACTGGTGAGCCCTGACCCGCCAGACACACCAAATGCGCAACTCGATTTCGCCATCACTTCAACCAGACTCAAAGTCGTCGGAAACTATCGATGAAAGCAGTTCAAAAGATAGCACGTGCTCGCGCGATCTACCGCCTGGTGCATGCCGGAAGAAGGCTTTTTGGTCGGACCGATCATGCGGTGGTCGTTCGAGAAGGGCTCACCTATGATCTCGGCTGTCGCAGGGGCTCGATTTTGCGCTCTATCTCGGCGGCATCTACGAACGAAGTACGGCACCTGCCTTCAAAAAGCTGATCAGCCGTCGTCGCTCGTCCTCGATATTTGGAGCGAACATAGGGCCCATACGTTGCGCCTAGCGAAGCTTATAGGTCCTGCGTGCCGGATGCGATCTATTCCAGTTGGCGACTGGTTGGAGGAGCGGAGTTGCACGCGAAGCAACGGGCGATCCAGACGGAGGCGGTCACGTCTTCACAAAAGAGCTGGCAATATCGACGGTTTCGCTATTGCTGAAAGGTTGGCACTGCGGCTAAACAGGCCTCTTAAAAAGACGGCTTCCAGGTGGATTTATCAGTGGCACACGGGCGTAGGATAGCGGTTATAGGCTTGGGATATGTGGGATTGCCCGTGGCAGTTTCGTTCGCCCGAACGCGCGTTCCGGTCGTTGGATTCGACGTGGATGCGACGCGAATTTCCGAGTTGAACGCGGGTCATGACCGCACCCGGGAGGTCGAGAAGGGCGATCTTCGGCACGCGTCCCTATCCTTTTCTGCCGACGTAACGGCGATCCGAGAATCGAATTTCTATATCGTCACCGTCCCAACCCCAATCGACGACGCGCATCGGCCGGATCTCGGTCCAATGATTGCGGCATCACGCTCGGTCGGAAGCGCGCTCAAGAAAGGTGATATCGTCGTCTATGAATCGACTGTCTATCCGGGCGCGGTCGAAGAAGAATGCATTCCAGTACTCGAGCAAGTATCCGCGTTAAAGGCCGGTTCGGATTTCAATGTCGGATATTCGCCGGAGCGTATTAATCCCGGCGACAAGCGGCACCGGTTCGAGACAATCATGAAGGTTGTGTCAGCACAGGACGCGAAGACGCTCGACATCGTTGCTGACGTCTACGGATCGGTCGTGACGGCCGGTGTCCACCGCGCGCCCTCCATTAAAGTAGCCGAAGCAGCCAAGGTCATCGAAAATACACAACGCGATCTCAATATCGCGTTCATGAACGAACTGTCGCTGATCTTCAGAGCCCTCGATATCGATACCGGCGATGTCCTTGCGGCGGCCCGGACAAAATGGAATTTCATGCCGTTTCAGCCGGGACTGGTTGGCGGTCACTGCATTGGCGTTGACCCATATTACCTGACCTATCGTGCCGAAAAAGCAGGGTATCATCCGGAAATCATCCTGGCCGGTCGGCGTATCAACGATGGCATGGGGGAGCGAATCGCGAGGGAATGTGTTCGCGGGCTACTGCGGCGGAAAGACCAGAGGGGACTCGTCACCATTCTGGGGCTGACTTTCAAGGAGGACGTTCCGGATACTCGCAATTCTCGAGTTGTCGATATCATCCGTGAACTGCAGTCATTTGGCCTCTCGGTGCAGGTGCATGATCCCTTGGCGCATGCTGCGGACGCTTGGCAAGAATACGGGGTGAGGCTGACTGAACTCGATGCCCTCCAACCTGCCGACGCCGTTATTCTGGCGGTCGCGCACGATCGCTATATCGATGGCGGCTGGCCGCTTATTCAACAGTTGCTGCAAGACGGCACGGGCCTTGTTCTCGACGTCAAGCTGAAGCTTGACCGCAGCTCGCAGCCGGCCGGCATTGAGGTGTGGCGGCTCTAGGAGCTAGACCGGAGAAAAAGATGTCCGATCGTGCGGTACTAGTCACCGGAGCTGCCGGTTTTATCGGATTTCACGTGGCTCAACGCCTGTTGTCGGCCGGCCGCGAGGTTGTTGGTCTCGATATCGTCAATAATTATTACGATCCGAGGCTCAAGGAAGCTCGCCTCGACATTTTGAAGCGCCACTCTAATTTCAACTTTGTTAAGCTCGATCTGGCCGATCGTGGAATGATGAAGTCGCTCTTTGCGCAGCACCGTTTTCCCATCGTCATTCATCTCGCAGCTCAAGCGGGCGTTCGCTATTCGCTTGAAAACCCTCACGCCTATATCGACGCGAACGTCGAAGGCTTCACGAACGTACTTGAGGGCTGCCGACACAACGCCTGCAAACACCTGCTCTTTGCGTCTTCCTCTTCCGTGTACGGCGCGAACACGAAACTGCCGTTTTCGGCACAGGACAATGTCGATCACCCTATCAGTCTCTATGCCGCGTCGAAGAAGGCCAACGAGCTGATGGCCCACACGTACAGCCATTTGTATAGACTTCCTGCCACCGGTCTACGGTTCTTCACGGTCTATGGCCCTTGGGGTCGCCCAGATATGGCAATGTTTATTTTCGCGAAAGCTATCTTGAGCGGTACTCCGATCAAGTTGTTCAACCATGGTAACATGCGTCGCGATTTTACCTTTGTAGAGGATGTCACCGAGGCGATCGTTCGCCTCATCGATTGCCCACCGCAGGGCAATCCAAACTGGTCCGGCGACGCCCCTGATCCCGCAAGCAGCGCGGCGCCTTGGAAGATCTACAACATAGGCAACAACAATCCTGAAGATATCATGCGCGTAGTTTCGCTTCTGGAGAAGAACTTCGGGCGTACGGCCACCAAAGAGATGTTGCCGATGCAGCCCGGCGATGTGCCGGCAACGTACGCCGACATCGAGGATCTGGCGCGGGACATTGGATTCAGGCCTGCGACCACTATTGAAGACGGCATCGAGCGATTTGCAAAATGGTATCGCGAGTACCACAAGGTTTAGCAGGAGCGACAAAACCGCTGGCAAACCGCAAGTTCGATGTGGTTACGCAAGCGCTTCTCGCGCTTGATAGCGCCGCCCAGTTTTCGAATATTCGCGCATATTCCGTTGATCTTTGTGAAAGCCGCGCGTTCTCGACGCAACCAAAGTCGGACACTCTCCGACGCGAGCCTGAGAGCCAGCGGCGAGTAGATCATGTCGCTATGGTCGATCGACGAAGGCCAATTTGCTCTTCAACTCAAATGGAACGTCTGCCATTGGCGACCTCCCGCTTCGCTTCCTCGAGATCGTTCGTGACCATTTCCTT
>NZ_LLYA01000193.1 GCF_001440415.1 Bradyrhizobium retamae | reverse complement strand
TTTGTCCCGATAAGCCGACAATCAAAGAGCCAGATCGGGCTTCGCTTTCGGGCCAGAAGCGGAAGTGAACCTGCTCTTTTGGCCGCATCGAAAGTGGTGTATTCTTCGACCAACTGCCAATGGGACGTGCCGGAGCTCTGTAGTTTAGCGCGGCACCAATGCCTTCGGCGGGCAAGCACTACTCATTCATTGATATTGGATTTGAGGGCGAGATTTCGTGCCCTCTATACGCCGTCAGTTGTGGAGTCATCCAGCCAAGGCTAACGCTTGGCTCCGTTGCGGGGAGGGATCGATGATCGAGCAATTCAAACGCCGCGATTTTCTGAGGGGTTGTGCGGCCATTGGGGGAGCCATCGCCGCCGGCAACTTCTCCTGCATCGAAATCGCCAAAGCAGCCGCGATCGACATTCCCGTGGTGGACAAGCTCTCTATCCGAGTACTGATTGATGGAAGCCAGAATATTTTCGAGCGCCCAGGCAAGGTGGGGAACGTCTCGATCGAGCCAGCACCACGGCAGCAGGACTATCGTCGCGCACTACACAATCAATGGGGTTTGTCGCTGTACCTGCAGTCACAGCGCGGCGATGAGCAGCGTACTATCATGCTCGACTTCGGCTATACGCCGGAAGCTCTGCTCAACAATATCGAGCTGACCGGCGCTGATCCCAGCAAGATAAATGCAATGGTCGTGAGCCATGGCCACTTCGATCACTACGGCGGCCTCATCGGCTTTCTGCAAAAATACCGCAGCGCGTTGCCCGCCGATGTGAAACTCTATGCCGGCGGGGAGGACAACTTCTGCCAGCGCTATAGCGGCGCACCCGGCGCACTTACCGAATTTGGCGCGCTCGATCGCCGCGAGTTGGTTGCGAACAAGGTCGCAGTCGTTCTCGCGGAGAACCCGACGGTTGTCGCCGACCATGCTTTCACGACAGGTAAGATAAAGAGGTCGGGCATCGAAAGAGTGTTGCCGAACACACACGTCGGATTTGCTGAGAAGGATGGTCTCGGCTGTAACGCGAGCCCCTACCTGCCGGCGGAAATGCTGGGCAAGATCGTTCCGGACGAGCACATTCACGAGCACGCGACCTGTTTCAATGTAAAAGACCGCGGGCTCGTGGTGATCAGCTCCTGCGGTCACGTCGGCATCGTCAATTCGGTCCGGCAGGCACAGGAAGTCTCCGGCGTGCAGAAGGTCCATGCTATCGTCGGTGGCTTCCATCTCGGGCCTGCACCCCCGGACTATCTCAATCAAGTCGTCGCCGAGATCAAGAAGCTCGAACCGGACGTGATTATCCCGATGCATTGTAGCGGCGACAATTTCGCGCGTGCCGTGCGCGCGCAGATGCCGGACAAGCTTCTGGTCTCGACAACCGGCATCCGTATGACGATGGGCGCATGAGGAATAGTCGGGTGTTTGTCGGCTCGGTCCTGGTCGCGGGGCTGCTCGGTGCGGTGCCCGTGGCGCACGCACAGAGCGAACGCAGTGCTGGCGAACTGATGGACGCAGTGATGTGGGGCAAGGAGCCGATCGGTGGCCCCTTCACTCTCGTCGATCACACCGGCAAGCCTCGTACGGACGCCGATTTCCGTGGCAAGCTGATGCTCGTCTATTTCGGGTTCAGCTTCTGTCCGGACGTCTGCCCGACCGATCTGATGGCGATCGGGCAGGCCGTCGACAAACTTGGCCCCGACGGCGACGCGCTGCAGCCGTTGTTCGTTACTGTCGATCCCGACCGCGATACGCCTGCGCATCTCGCCGACTACGTGCCGTTCTTCCACTCGCGCCTGCTCGGCCTAACAGGCGATGCTGCACAGATTCGCGACGCCGCGCGCTTGTATCGGGTCTATTACGCTAAGGTCGCAATCGAAGGCGCCGCAGAATATACTGTCGATCATTCAGGTTTCATCTATCTGATGGATCGCGACGGCAAGTATCTCGGGTTCTTCCCGCCAGGCACCCCCTCAGATCGGATGGTCGAGGTCATCAAGGCTCATCTCAGCCAAACGCTGAAGGTGTTACCGCCGTCCCTGTTGTCTCGACCCTGAGGTCCGCTTCGGGTCACAATGCGACCTCACCGGAGTGGCAGCTCTTGGGCGCAAAGCGGCCGTTCGTTGCTTGCGACCGATAAGAATGTCGCAAGAGCTTATCGGTTCGCAATCAAAGCGGGTATCGGCTCGAAGCGGCCGACTGCCGGTGTTGTTGGCAGCCTCCCGTTCGGACCGTCAGCGGAGTGTCTCTCCGCAGTCGGCACGCGCGCAGCCCGTTGCCTCAGATTTTTCGAGACTGACCTTCCCTGCGGGGGCCGCTGCCGCGGCGCTCGCCGGCGTTCGCCGCGCGATTGAAGCCAACGGTTGTGCTTGTCGGCCGTTGTCGGCGGTGCTGATGCTGATCGCCGCTGCCCTGCTCGTGCTGGCCGTTCTGCCAACGCTGCGTAAGAAGCGCGACGAGGTGTTCGTGGAGCCGGAGAACTGACCTGCCTCGGACGCCAGCTGAACGAGGTGCGCCGTTCCCATCACTCCTATGGCCGCCGAGGCGGCCAGTCAAACTTAGGTATGTCCTCCTCCACAAAAGGTTACATATGGATCAACCTCTGTTTAGTGGTCCAGGCCACCTCTCACGATTACGCTTGGTGAGGATCCTGCTAGTGGACGGCACGTGAGCCGCCTCGCACAGCCATAAGGGAAACACCAAAAGGTGAGGGACGATATGGGCTCGTTGTTCGACAATGTCGGACGCTTTATCGCTCGGCTGCAGCAGCCAGTCAACTGTCAGCCGTTCGCTCCAAACGATATGACGGCTTTACGCGAGACCCTTCGACCTGGCGATGTTTTGCTGGTCGAGGGCAAAGGCCGTATCTCCGGCAGTATCAAATATCTCACTCAGTCGGCTTGGTCGCATTCGGCGTTGTACGTCGGGCCCATGGTCGGCACAGAAACCGAGGCCGAGCCCCATGTCCTGATCGAAGCCAATATCGAAGAAGGAGTCGTGTCGGCGCCGCTGTCGAAATATCTGCATTGTCGAACCCGCATCTGCCGGCCGGTGGGCCTCACCCAAGCGGACTGCGAGACGGTCTGCCGCTACGCTTCCGAACGCATTGGTCTTGGCTACGACTTCAAGAACGTTATCGACCTGATGCGGTATCTATTTCCAGGTCCGGCGGCGCAGCGTTGGCGCCGCCGAACGATCACGCTCGGCTCCGGCGATGCCAGCCGCATCATCTGTTCTTCGCTGATTGCGCAAGCTTTCGACGCCGTGCGTTATCCGATCCTGCCCGAGATGAAGCGCGTCGAGGGCCAGAGAGGGCGGCGCGAAGTTGCCGAGATCCGCCACTCATCTTTTTATGCGCCACGCGATTTCGATATTTCGCCCTACTTCATGGTCGTCAAGCCCACGCTCGCGCGCGGCTTCAATTACAAAGACATGCATTGGGCCGATCTTGCCGAAATTCACACGGCGCAGGTCACGCTCGCTCCAGAGATCAAAGGTAATAGCGATGAGGCGTCCCAGTACGCCGAATGTTCCCAGTGCGCGATCCTCACGGCATAGGACATCAAGCTCCTCACCCATCTACAGGCATTGTGCCACCATGCTCGGAGATGAGCTGAAAGGTGCCTCGATGAGCGCAAATCGTTCGCACGCCGGGCGCACACAAATCCTCCCACGGTAGTTCCCGTACCGCCGCGCGTAAGCGTCCGGACGACGACGCAGTTTGAGCGGTGCAAAGAAGGAATTGAGATTTGACTAATCCAACAAACATGGTGGACGGTTACGAGCAACCAGTGAACTGGGCCCGGATTGTTGTTCTTGTCGCAGTTGCGCTGCCGGTTCTTGGCTTTCTGTTGGAGAGGAGATCAGGCGCCAGCCGTCGCATACCATTGACGATAGGAGAACGTGTCCGACTGAATAGCGGAAGCCCAATCGGTTTAGTTGTTGAGACTGGCGAGCTAGTGACCATCGCTTGGCCGGCAGGAGAAGCAACATTCCCCGCGGAATGTCTGCACCGCGTCTAGCGCATCCGCGAGCTTTGGCTTGCGATATGGCTGCGGTGTGCACCGCGCCTCCTCGCGTTCGTCACCGTTGCCGGTCTTGGGTTGCTCGTACGCGCTTTTAGCGCGTGCCACAACTTGTCGCTCACCGATTTTCGTCCGGATACACCGTTAAGCCAAGTCACCGTCAATTGGGGGGCTTGTCGATGCAGACTGTTTCGCTTATCTCATTCCATAGTGATGGGGATGGGGTCCCCCGATAACCGCCGTGTTGGCTGATGACTCCTACTGGGCGCGAGAGCGCAGGTAGGAGCATGTGCAAATGACCCCTCAACTCATTCTTGCTGTAGCCGCCGGCGGCGCGCTCGGATCGGTCGCGCGATATTTTGTCGGCGTCGGATCGGGAAAGCTGTTCGGAACGGAATTTCCGTGGGGCACGCTTATAATCAACGTGACTGGCTCATTTCTGATCGGTGCATTTGTCGGAATGTTCGCCGCCAAATGGGACTTGTCACAGACAATGCGGATATTCTTGACAGTCGGCATCTGTGGCGGCTTCACGACGTTTTCCACGTTCTCTCTAGACGGCTACTACTTGATTGAACGCGGACAGACGTTAGCATCGTTTGCTTACATGGTAGCGTCGGTAGCGCTGTCCGTCGGAGCACTGATCGCCGCGTTGCGGCTCGTTCGGGCACTCCCCTGACCATGAAAAATCTCCTGCTCTCTTGGGTATTTTGGGCGCTGCTTTCCGCAGGATTTGCTGCCTTAACAGCCATCTTCGCAAAGGTCGGCATTGAGAACGTCAACTCGGACTTTGCCACCTTTATTCGCACCGTGGTCATTCTAGTGGTGGCCGCACTGATCGTCTGCGCGTCCGGGAATTGGCAGCAGCCGTCCAGCGTATCCGCGAAAACGTGGCTGTTCCTCATCCTATCGGGTGCCGCTACAGGCGCTTCTTGGATTTGCTACTTCCGCGCCTTGAAGCTCGGGGATGCCGCGCGCGTTGCTCCAATCGACAAGCTCAGCGTCGTCTTCGTGTCAGTTTTCGCAGTGCTCTTCTTGGGTGAACGGCTTGCGCTGCCAAATTGGCTCGGCGTAATTCTGATTGCGTGCGGTGCCGTTCTCGTTGCGTACCGAGCATAAGGGAAACGGCATCGTATCGGTCAAAGCCGGCACCAGCTTCGCTACTGCAACGTCTCAGATGGATCAAGAGCGCCGGCTTGTCTCTCAGCCGATGACTTCCGGTCTACCCCAACCGGACATCTTCAGACCAAGCCGGCATGCCTCAAAGGTGCCAACAGTCTACATAGCGGTGGCGACTTCGACCGAGCGGCCTCAGAGCCACAAAAGCCCAAAAGCAATAGTCAGTACCGTGAGTGGCGCACCCACCTTGAAATAGGCCCAAAAATGTAATTCCACGCCTCGCACCTTCGCACGCTGCGCGACAATGAGATTGGCAACAGAACCGACCAGTGTAAAATTCCCAGCCAGCGTCGCGGCCATCGCGACTACAAGCCAAGCACGTTGCGGATCTTGTAAGTTCGCAACGAATGATTTGAGGAGAAGCACGGCCGGAACGTTGCTAACGAGGTTGGACAGCACGGCCGTGACGCTGGCCAGGACTGTTGGGTTATCGAGGTGCTGGCGGGCGATCGCAGCCGTGATCACCGCTTTCTCGAGCCCGCCGATGACAACAAACAACCCGACGAACATCACTAGAAGCGGCCAGTCGATCTCGATATAGACCTTTTCAGGCCTTACGCGCCGCGTGAGCAGCAGAAAAGCACCACCCACAATAGCTACCTTGGCGACTGGTTGACCGAAGAAGAACAGCACGACCATAACCGCCATAACGACGATGGACTTCGCCAACAGCGGTCCATGGTAGCGAGGTGATATGTCGATTTTGTCAAACTGATCACGCGTAAAGAATTCGCTTCGATAGGACAATGCGATGAGAACAAAAGTGATCATGAGCCCGACGACTGCGACCGGCACAAGCGCCGCAGCGAAATCGCCGTAAAGGAATACCTGAGAGGCTTCCAATTATAATGTTTTGAGGATTTCCAGTGTTGGTTGCGACACTACCGATGTTAGATGCGGTCGCGACCGCCAAGATGTAGGGCATAGGATTTCGCCTTAGCCGTGTCACGAGTTCGAGCACGAGCGGGGTCATCACCAGGCAGATTGTATCGTTGACCAGGAACGCTGAGAGAACCCCGGAGGAAAAAATTACCATTCCAAGGAACGTGATCGGTCGTCTAACGTAGGCTGCGATCCAGTGGGTGATGACGCGAAAAAATCCTGAAAGCCGGAGATTGGCGACGACGATCATCATGCCAAGCAGCAAGACGATCGTATTGAAGTCGACCGCTCGATACGCTTCTTCGAGCGACAATACGCCGGTGGCGACCATCAAACTGCCGCCCAGCAGGGCCGCCCCAGCCCGGTCAATCCGGTATACGGGTATCTTGCCGAGGGCCATGACGGCGTAGGTTGCAAGAAAGATCAACCACGCAGCAGCAATCGTTGTTTCCGGCATCCAGTTCATTCTGAACATCAAGCCTTCGCCGAGCGCCAAAGGCAAGATGCAAGCCATGGCTCAAATGGGTCAAATCTAACTGCGCGCCGATGACTTCAGTCTGCCCCGATAAGCAGACAATTCAGAGTCAGTCGGCACGTCTCAAAGGTGCCAGCAACCGACATCTATCGCTTTAGCTGGTCTTCGGCCGCAGCCGTTCGCTCAACCGATTCTGCTGTTTTGCCCTGAGTCTCGCGGAACTCGTTCGCCACATCGCTGCGCAGATCTAGATCGATCTGAATTGTCGGGAGTCCAGTTTCTGTCTTCTTGCTTTTGCCTGCTTGGCGCTGGAAATCCAATCCTCTCTCCGAGATGTGTCGTTGAACCGAACCTGAACCGATTGGCTCAAGGCGGGTTAAGCGTAGCGCTGCTACCGTTCGACGTGCATGAACGGAGGAGCCAGCGTCATGATGACCACGCGCCAAGTGATCCTATCGCCCGTTCGCGCAGCAGTCGCGGCGCTCGCTGTCACCTGCACCGGACATGCGGCTGCTCAGGTGCTCGGTCCCCCGCCGAGCGTAGCGCAACCTCCTGCGGCCAGTAGGCCGGCTCCGGTGCCCGGCGTACAGCCTTCCACCGATTGGCGCGCGTCGCTGGCCGAGCTGAAGCTCACGCCGCGCGGCGACCTCGTGCGCAAGAAGCATCATATGGAGGTGGACGCCATCACCTCCGACGGGCGGCGCGTCGTGGTGTCCTTCGATCTTATGGGTCGGCTCTGGGAGACCGAGGACGAGTCTCACGACAAGCACCGCTATGGAGATTTCCGCGCCGTCGATCCAGCGGTGGCCGTGCAGGCGGCCACCCGCGCCGGCTTTGCTGAGCCCTCGGCCGTAGAGGTTAAGAAGAACCACACGGTCGTGCGTGCCCGCACGCAGAAGGGTGAGACGGTTGATCTCCACATCGACCGAGGCGGATACATCTACAAGCAGGTGTGGGTGCGGCCGTGGCAGTGATGGGCGAGCGGATCACCCTCGCGGTGCTGTCTCTGGCAGCGTGCCTGCCAGGCGGGTATGTCCTCATCAAGCTCGCGCTTTGGAGTTCCGTGGTTGGGGATTTGCTCTACTGGGGCGATCTCGATCTGCGCGATCTGATCTTCCATCCGCTCCAAAGCGGCCGCGCGATCGTCCGTGGAATCGCCGACGATGCAGGCACGATTTTTCTCTTCCTTTTCTACGGCGCGGTAGTTGTGGTACCTGTCTGGCTTCTGCTGTCGTTTGTGGGAAGACGCGGCGCGAGGTCAAGCGCACGTCCTCCAGCCAAGTTGCAACCGACTTCATAGCCGCGACCAGCCCTCCATGAGGAACTCGATTATGTCCTTCGGCGCGTCGCTCAAACCACGATGTGATCACCCGCCGTGGCGTCTGGCGTCCCCTTGGCGGCGCCTTGGCTTCGGGTTGCTATTGTCGCTGCTCGTCATGGGACGAGCCGGCGCAGAGGAGGCCATGCCGCGGCCCACGCCGCTTCCTCCGGCGGCGAACGAAAGCCAGACTTCGACAAACGCGCCGCTTCCTCCAGCCAACACTGGGCGAGACGGGCCGGTTATTCTGGAGGGTAAGGTCGTTGAGATTTTTGGCAACCGGTTTATCCTCGATGCCGCGGGTGAGCGCAGCCTCGTGGAGCCCACCGGCGACCAGCCGATGTTGTCCGCCAGTGTCGGCGACAACGTTCGCGTCGAGGGACAGCGCTTCGGCGCGGTCATCAGGGCGGAGCGCATTTTCCGCGGGACCGAACTCCTGCTGGCGCCGGGCCCCGACGCAGCGCCAACGGCCCTTTCCCCAACCATCACGCCACCGGCAGCTGTCCCACCCGAGCGAACTGGAATTACGGCCATCCTACAAGATCTCAGCCTCACTCCGATCGGCGCGCCTGTCCGCAAGAAACATCATACCGAGATCCTCGCGCGCATGCCTGATGGTCGGACTGTATACGTCTCGTTGGACCGTTCCGACCGACTTTGGGAGATTGAAGATGCCGAGCATGACAAGAAGAGCGCTGTTCCGCGCGGCCTCACCCGCGACGATTACGCGCGCCTGGCCAGGGAGGCAGGTTTCAAGCCGAACGGCGGCTTCGATCAGAAGCGTAATCATGTCGAGTTGGAGGTGACCAATCGCCGAGGCGAGCGATTGGAACTGCACATTGACCTCGCCGGCACGATATACAAGCAGATCTGGCTGTGGTGATGGCCGGGATTTTCACAGGGGGCGACGGGATTGCGATTGCTTCTGGTGGAGGATGAGACCTCGCTGGCGGAGGAACTAGCCGGCGTGCTCAGGCGCGCCGATTTCGCCGTGGATACCTGCGCCACGGCTGCCGAGGCGCGGGAGGCGGGGCTCATCGAGCCGTATGACGCTGTCATCCTCGATCTCGGCCTTCCCGACGGCAATGGTCTCGATGTGCTGGCGGATTGGCGGGCGCAAAAATCCCTGCTTCCCGTGCTGATCCTCACCGCCCACGATCGTTTCGCCGATCTGGTGGCGGGCTTCCGGGCCGGGGCGGACGACTTTCTCGCCAAGCCCTTCCGCAACGAGGAGGTGGTGCTGCGCCTGATGGCACTCATCCGGCGCAGCGCCGGCGGAGCCCAGGGACCGATCGTGTGCGGCGATCTCGCCTTGGATGCGGCCTCGGGCGAGGTGACGATGTCCGGGCTGCCGCTCAAGCTCACGGCCTTCGAGCGGCGCGTGCTGCGCTACCTGCTGATCAAGCAGCCCGCCGTGGTGAGCCGAACGGAACTGAGCGATCATGTCTACGAACGCGATACGGACCGGAATTTCAACTCGATCGAAGTTATTGTCAGCCGCCTCAGGCGCAAAATAGCGCCCTGCCAAATCGAGACCGTGCGCGGTGAGGGTTACCGACTGGACGCCGGCCATGGCGACTAAGCGGTCGCTTCGGCGGCAGGCGCTCACCACCTTGCTCGTGTCGATCGCGGGCGTGATGCTAGTCGCCCTCGTGCTTTCGGTGTTGCTGCTGCGCTTCACTCTTCTGAGGGATTTTGAGACCCGCCTCCGGGCGTTAGCGCAAGACCTCCAAGCCACTGTGACGCGAGGGCAAGATGGCGCGATCGATCTTGGCGACTTCACTCCCGATGCTGCCTTCAGCGAACGCTTTTCCGGCTGGTACTGGCTCGTACGTGACGGGGAGGCGATCGTTGCCCGCTCTCGCTCTATGGTAGCGGAAAGCCTCCCCTCCAGCGGGCTCGGCGAAACCCAGCCTACCAAGGGACCACGCGGTGAGGCGCTTCTGGCGCTCTCGCTTTCCGTACGCGGCGCGGACGGGCTCTTGGTAACCGTCGCTGGCCCAGAGAGCGCGATTGACCGCGCGTTGCTCGACGATCTCTGGATCGTTTTGAGCAGCGTCGTGACGCTCGGACTCATGCTGATGTTGGTCGTCTGGTCGCAGGTCAATCGGGCTCTCAAGCCGCTTCAAGACCTCGCTGAGGATCTGGGCCGGCTACGAACTGGGGCTCTTACCGAGGTCCCACCATCTCAATTCTCGGAACTCAACGCCGTCGTCACGCTGGTCAACGCGCTGCTCGCGGACAGCCGAAACCTCGTCGCCCAAGCGCGCGACACGGCGGCTAAACTGGCGCATGGCCTGAAGACGCCCCTAGCTCTGCTCGCTGCCCGTTTCGGGACTGGTGGGACGAGCCCGGACCTCAAGGTAACGGACGCCGTCGATAGCATGCGATGCCTCATCGACCAGAACCTCAGGACGGCGCGTACGGCGCGCGCATCAGCGGCTTTCTCCGACACCGTTCCCTTGCGACCGGTCGTCGAAGACCTCGTCTTCGCCTTCAGCCACGTCTTTCGTGAGCGCCAGCTGTTGGTCGACGTGGACATCTTGGAGGACTTGGCCTTTCGGGGATCTCGCGACGATCTGCAGGAGATGTTGGGTAATCTCCTCGAAAACGCCCATGCCTGGGCGGCATCGCGAGTCAGTGTGAGCGTCGGCCGGGAAGAGAGGGATGACCTGACCATCGCCATTCGGGATGACGGGCCGGGCTTCCCCGACTCGATTCTCGTCGCCATGACGCAGGACAACTCGTCGTCACCTGCGGATTACGCCACCAGCCCGACAGGCGAACGCGCCCAATCGAATGGCCTCGGCCTGAGGATCACGCGGGACATCGCTACACGATATAACGGTCGGCTCGAACTCGCCAATTCGGCTGGGAATGGTGCAGTCGCGACGCTGAGACTACCCTGATCTCGACTTGATGCGGCGATGTCGCCTTGGGTCCAATCGCGTCATGGGGCGCGTGCTTCACCGGCAGAGCGCGACGACGGTGCAGGGGAGGGCTGGCTGATGGCTGCGATCGAGCTTCGCAACATCGTCAAGATATTTGCCGACCCCAAGCGCGCTCGCGAGCTCCTGACGCTGGACAATATCGACCTCGACATCGATGGGAACGATTTCGTTTGCCTGCTGGGACCGTCGGGTTGCGGCAAGTCGACCTTGCTCAACATCATCGCCGGGTTCGAAAGTTCGGCTTCGGGACAAGCTCTGGTAGACGGCGAGATCATTGAGAGACCGGGGTCAGACCGCGGCGTGGTTTTCCAGCAACCGACGTTAATGCCTTGGCTGAGCGCGATCGACAATGTTGCATTCTCCCTGAAGCTCAAAGGCGTTGCGAAGCAGGAGCGCCAGCAGAGAGCCATGGAGTTTATCGATCTCGTCGGTTGAGGGGATTCGAGCATCATCACCCCGCCGAATTGTCGGGCGGCATGAACTAGCGCGTCGGCATTGCGCGCGCACTGTTGATGAAACTGCGCGTGATCCTGATGGACGAGCCGTTTGCGGCGCTCGATGCGCAGACCAAGCTCGAAATGCAGGAAGAACTAGTTGCGATCTGGCAGAAGCACCGCTGCACGATTGTGTTCGTGACGCATAGCGTCGATGAAGCGCTCGTGCTGGGCAACAAGATCGTCGTCGTGACCCGAAGGCCGGGGCGCATTCGTGAATCCGTCACCTTCGACCTGCCGCGGCCACGCGACATCACGAGCCCGGAATTCAACGACGCGCAGCGCTCAGGTGTCCTAGCCATGAAGGAGACCGCGCTGACTCCCCGCGATGGCGGTTTGCTGGTAGGCTTCATCGAAGATGACGTTACGCCGATGGTGCCGGCCGACCGAAACGTGAAATCGTGATGATTGCGATGCGAACGCGCCTAGGGATGCTCGCGCCATCGTCGAATTCGGTTCTCGAGCCGGTGACCTACGCCATGCTCGCCGGAGCCCCCCAGGATCAGCGCGCATTTCTCCCGCTTCCGGGTGACCGAGATCGGGCTGGATGCGCAGGCGCTCGATCAATTCGATCCATCGAGGATGTTGCCCGCTGCGGATTTGCTTGCCGACGCGAAGGTCGAAGCCATGGCCTGGAACGGCACGTCGGCCAGCTGGCTTGGAATCGAGCGCGACCAGAGCCTTTGTGACGCTATCGGTGCACGCACGGGAAAGCCTGCCACGACGTCAACACTGGCCTGCATCGATGTGGTGCGGTCGAGTGGTGCGCAACGCGTTGGCTTAGTGACGCCCTATACGGACGATGTGCAACTGCGTATCGGCAAGGTCTGGGCGGGCGCGGGCGTTGCCTGTCATGCCGAACGACATCTGGGCCTGCGCGATAATTTTTCGTTCGGGCAGGTAGCTCCGGCCGAGATCGCCGGCATGATCCGTGCCGTTGCCGCAGAGGGATGCGACGCGGTCGTGATCCTCTGCACGAATATGGACGGGGCAGCCATTACCGCGGCCCTGGAGCGCGAACTCAATGTCCTGATTCTCGATTCGGTCGCGGTCACGCTGTGGCGAACGATGTTGCTTGCGCGTGCAGACCCGGGAATATTGTCAGGCTGGGGGCGGGTCTTTCAGCTCCCGCTTTCCTAGAAGCGACCGGAGGCAATTCACATGGCACAGTTTGACCTCGCCATCCGCGGCGGCACGATCGTGACGGCCAGCGATGAATTCCGGGCCGATATCGGCATTCGCGATGGCCGCATCGTGAGCATCGCCGACCGCATCGAGGGCGCGGCGCGGGAGATCGACGCAACGGACCTGCTGGCATTGCCCGGCGGCATCGACAGCCACGTCCATATTTCGCAGCCGTCGGGGCCAGATGTCGTGATGGCCGACGACTTTGCCTCCGCCACCCGCGCTGCCGCAGCCGGTGGCAACACCACCATCCTGCCGTTCGCCCTGCAGATCAAAGGCTCATCGCTGCGCGCCTGCGTTGAGGCGTACAAGAAACTCGCTGATGGTGAATGCTACATCGACACGTCGTTTCACCTGATCATATCCGACCCGACCGCGGTCGTTCTCGGTCAGGAACTGCCCGCGCTCGTGAAGGATGGCTACACGTCCTTTAAGGTCTTCATGACGTATGACGACCTCGTTCTAAGCGACAAGCAGTTGCTCGAGGTTTTCGAAGTCGCGCGCCGCGAGCAAGCGCTCGTGATGGTGCATTGTGAAGGCTACGATGCCATCCGCCACCTGACCGAAAAACTGGAGCGTGAAGGGCATATCGCACCGTATTTTCATGGAACGTCGCGGCCGCAAATCGTGGAAAGAGAAGCGACGCACCGCGCGATCAGCCATGCCGAGATAGTGGGCGTCCCAATCATGATTGTGCACGTGTCGGGCAGGGAGGCGATGGAGCAGGTGCGTTGGGCTCAGCAGCGGGGCTTGCCGGTGCATGCGGAGACCTGTCCGCAATACATCACCCTGACCGCCGACGATATGAAGGGTCTGAATATGGACATGAGCGGCGCGAAGTATGTGTGCTCGCCGCCGCCGCGTGATAAGGCAAGTCAGGACGCGATCTGGGACGGTATCATCGGCGGTGTCTTCCACACCTTTTCATCCGATCATTGCCCGTTTCGCTATGACGATCCGAAGGGCAAGCTGACGCCAAATTCGCGCACGTCGTTTTGCTGGGTATTAAACGGGATTCCCGGAGTGGAGACGCGTCTTCCGATCTTCTTCTCGGAAGGGGTGTCGAAGGGGCGGATCAGTCTTCAGAAATTCGTGGAGCTGACGTCGACCAATCACGCACGAATCTACGGCCTTTATCCGCGCAAGGGCTCGATCGGCGTAGACTTCGACGCCGACATCGTTCTGTGGGATCCGAAGCTCAAGAAAACGATCCGGCAATCCGATCTGCACCACGGTTCTGATTACACGCCGTGGGAGGGATTTGAGGTAACAGGCTGGCCGGTCATGACCATCGCCCGAGGGCAGGTCGTTGCGGACAATGGAAAGATCGTCGGCACCAAGGGGGCCGGCGAGGTGATCAGTCGCGGCAGATCGAGCCTGATCTGAGCTGCAGCCGCTCCTGTTTAAGGTAAAATGCCGTCGAAAACTCTCTCCGATTTGAACGCCTGCAGCAGAGACGACTTCGTCACTGCCCTCGGCAACGTCTTCGAATGCTCACCCTGGATAGCCGAACAAGCTGCTTTGGCAAGGCCGTTCGACGGAGTGCGGCAGCTGTTCGACGCGATGAAGACTGTCGTCGACCAAACGGCACCGGAGCTCAGGCTTGCCTTGATTAGGGCTCATCCAGATCTCGCCAACAAGTGCGAATTGAGCGTGCGCTCGCATGATCAAACAGGCTTTGACTTGCTCGAGCTAGGTCAAACTTGCTCATGATGGATTGGAACCAGAGGTCGAGTCCTTCGATTAGTTAGATGACGGCGGTGCGCAATGAAAGATCAAACGAAATCGCGAAAAATCGACTTGAGCGGCCTCGAACTTAACGGATGTGCGCACCAGGCGACGTGCCAAATTTATCGAAGCGGATTTAATTGAGGGCCCAATTCGCGAGATGAGCGCTTATCGAACGGCCGCTGTTGGCGGATTGTGTTGAAAAAGTCGAAAATCGCGGAGCTCCGGAAATCTCGCGAATGTCGAATGTTGATGATCTCTGCCGCTGCACGGCTCTGCACTATCGATGCGAGCGTCGGTGGTCGCTTTTGCGTTAATCGATGTGGTCCCTCACATCGCAGCGCGTGAGACGCACGAGCGGTCCTAAGAATTTTCAGTCATCAGCCAAAAAAGACTTTTTCAACACAATCGGCGCAAAGGAGACGTGCGCCAAAAACCTTACGGACGCGAGGTGCCAATAGCGGAGAAAACGGCTGACGAGATATTCGCATCATCAAGCTGCGTTTCTTGGGTCCATTCGACGCAACCTCCGCTGAACGTGTTGGTATCGACGGCCGCATGGCCGCACAACTTCGATATCACCGCGGCTTTCCAGGCGCTTCCGGCAACCGGGATAGTTTCGCGCAGCGCCCTGCATAGTTTTGCTGCAGCAAGACATGAATTGAAGCAATTCTCGCCGCAACAACGCGCTTGACATAATGGTTGATTCAAGGGAGCCTAAACTGCAAGCGTTGGGCGAAGCGGCCCCATAACGCTACAAGTTCAAACCTTTTCCAACACCGCGCTTTCGAATTCAAGCGTGTCCAGTTGGCGGCGAGGGCGCCCTCGGCTTCACAGCCGGCGGGCGCTTTTTTTGTTTTTGGATCGGGCGGATGGCGCGGAAGCACTGTCGTATCGGCGTAATGTTCTCGACGACCGGGTCTTACAGCGTCGTCGCGCGCTCGATGCTGAATGGCGCCCTGCTGGCGTTCCGTGAAAATGCCGAGGCGGGCGGGCCGGTTGCACTGGAACCCGTCGTGGTCAACCCGTCGGGCGATCCCGCGCGCTACCGCGCGCTCAGTCTCGAACTGCTCGCTGCTGGCATCCGCCAAGTGGTCGGCTGCTATACGTCTTCGAGCCGCAAGGAGGTCATCCCGTGCTTCGAGAAGTTCGACGGGCTGCTCTGGTATCCGTCGCACTACGAGGGATTCGAAAGCTCTGACAATGTGATCTACACCGGCGCATCGCCCAATCACCACGTGCTGCCGTTGGTCGACTATCTCGCTTCGCGGGTCGGTATCCGCGCGTTCTGCGTCGGCTCCAACTACATCTGGGCCTGGGAGAACAACCGCATCTTCCGCGAGGCGCTGACTGCGCGTGGAGGCACCGTGGTCGCGGAGCGGTACCTGTCCGTGGGCGACACCGAATTTGACCAGGTGATATCGGCGATCCTCGACCAGCGTCCCAATTTCGTCTTCAACAATCTGATCGGCACCAGTGCTTACGCGTTTTTCCGTGCCTTCCGCGCCGCCTGTCGTGCACGCGGCATCGATCAGGCCAGCGAAATTCCCGTGGCGAGCTGCACACTATCGGAACCGGAGCTGGCGGAAATCGGTGGGGAGGCCGTCGATGGGCATCTCAGTTCCAGCGTGTATTTCTCTTCACTGAATTCGCCGGCCAACGCGACATTCATCGCCGCCTACACCAAGGCCTTTCCCGGCGGGCCGGTGTCGTCGGCCGATGCGGAGGCGTCCTATATCGCGGTCAAGCTTCTGGCCGCGTCGCTCGAGCAGGCCGGGACCGATGATGCGCGCACCGTGCGCGCCGCGGTCGCGAACCGGCGCCTGAGGGCGCCCCAGGGCGAGGTATGCATTGATCCGCATACGTATCACGCCTGGCTGACGCCCCGCATAGGTCGTTCGGCCGTCAATGGACAATTTGAAGTGCTGCTGGAAGCGCGTAGTCCCGTCGCTCCTGATCCCTACCTGGTCCAGTCGTCGCCGCGCTTCGCCGTCGACATGCGTTCCCCCATGCTCAGAGTGGTGCAATCATGACATCCCGACTGCTGCAGAATTTCAAGGGTGGCCGCGCTCTCGTGATCACCGCGCGTGGTGGATGGGAGAGCACGCTCGAAAGCACGCTCGCCAAGCTCGGCGTCTCATCCGAATATCCTGAGATCGTCGGCGGCCGCGCGCAGATCGACGTCGGCAGCCTGCAGCCTGAGCGGGACATCCTGTTTGTCGACGGCGATCTCGAAGGCGCGGTTGCGATCGAGGTCAATTCCGCCTCGCGTCTGCCGCCGGTGCCGGTGATCGGGTTGGTGGGTGTCGAGGCGCCGAGCCGGCTCAAGGCGCTGGTCAATCTCGGGGCCACGTCCTTTCTGCGTAAGCCGGTTCATGGCGGTGCCGTCTACACGTCGCTGTTCATGGGCATCAACCAGTTCCTACTGCGCAGCGAAATGTATGCCCGCGTTCAGGACCTCGAAGAGCGCCGTCGCGGTCGCCGTGCGGTTATCCGCGCGGTCATCCTGCTGATGCAAGAGAACGGGCTCGATGAAGAGGGTGCCTATTCCCAGCTCCGCCGCGAAAGCATGCGCGCGCGGCAGAATCTGGAACTTTACTGCGAAGAGGTTCTGAGCAGGCGGGCGAAGCCGCCCGACATTCCCGGCCGCGCGACCAGCACCACGCTGCAAGGCGGTAACAAGCAAGCAATGTAGGAGACACCGACATGACCAGAAGTGTATTGCGGGGGCTGCGCGCCGCAGCCCTCACGGGGACGCTTGTCCTCGCGTCCGGCGCGGCGTTCGCGGAAGGCGCCATCAAGCTTGGCGTGCTGGAGGATCAGTCCGGCGATTTCGCGGCGGCCACCATCGGCAAGGTGCATGCGATCCAACTCGCCGCCGAGGAGATCAACAAGGCCGGCGGCATCGGCGGCCGACAGCTCGAGCTCGTCATCTACGACACCCAGTCCGATAACACGCGCTATCAGGAATTCATGCGCCGCGTGTTGCAGCGTGACAAGGTCGACGTGGTGTTCGCCGGCTTCTCCTCCGCCTCGCGCGAAGCCTACCGCCCGATCGTCGATCAGCTCAACGGATTTGCGTTCTACAACAACCAGTATGAAGGCGGCGTCTGCGACGGCCACATGATCGTCACCGGCGCGGTGCCGGAGCAACAGTTCTCCACGCTGATCCCCTACATGATGGAGAAGTACGGCAAGAACGTCTACACGCTCGCCGCCGATTACAATTTCGGCCAGATCTCGGCGGAATGGGTGCGCAAGATCGTCAAGGAGGCCGGCGGCAAGATGGCGGGCGAGGAGTTCATCCCGCTCGGCGTGTCGCAGTTCTCCCAGAGCATCCAGAGCATCCAGAAGGCGAAGCCAGATTTCGTGGTGACGCTGCTGGTCGGTACCGCGCAGGCTTCCTACTACGAGCAAGCGGCGTCCGCCAACGTCAATCTGCCGATGGCCTCCTCGGTCAATGTCGGGCAGGGCTATGAGCACAAGCGCTTCAAGCCACCGAGCCTGAAGGACATGTTCGTCACCACCAACTACATTGAGGAGATCGATTCTCCTGGCAGCAAGGCGTTCCTCGCCAAGTTCAAGGCGAAGTTCCCGAACGAGCCCTATGTGAACCAGGAAGCCGAGAACTCCTACCTCGCGGTCTATCTCTACAAGCAAATGGTGGAGCGGGCGAAGTCGACCAAGCGCGACGAAATCCGCAAGGTCATTGCCATGGGCGATGTCTGCATGGATGCGCCGGAAGGCAAGGTCTGCATCGACCCGAAGAGCCAGCACATGTCGCATACGATCTACCTCGCCAAGGTCGGTGCCGATCACTCGATCTCCTTCCCGAAAGTCTGGGAAGACATCAAGCCCTACTGGCTCGGTGAAGCCGGCTGCGACCTGACGAAAAAAGATCCGATGGCGCAATACACGCCATCGAATCCGCCGCCGAAACCCTGACCGGCGGCCGGTGTCGCCTCGGCGAACCCGGCACGCCGGGGCGACATTTAACTTCGGCGACGGCTTTCCGTCGCTTCCCGAACTTGCACCATCGGTTGGTCCATGGACATCGCGACGCTCTTATTCTCGGCGCTCTATCAATTCGGCGACGCCTTTGCGTTTCTGGTACTGTCGGCCTGCGGGCTCGCGGTGATCTTCGGCATGATGGGAGTGATCAATCTCGCGCATGGCGAGTTCATCATGTGCGGTGCCTACGTCACGGCTTCTACCGCCCATGCTGGCCTGCCGCTGCCACTCGCCATTCTGGCCGGTACCCTTGTTTCCGCGCTGGTCGGCGTGCTGGTCGAACTCGTTGTGATCCGGCACCTCTATGAGCGGCCGCTCGACACCATCGTCGCGACCTGGGGCCTCAGCCTGATTGCCACCCAGGGCACGCTGATCATGGTCGGCTCGACCATGGCCGGTGTCGGCACGCCGTTCGGCAGTTTTCAGGTCGGCGCCTACTCCTATTCCATCTACCGCATCGTGTTGTTCTGCGCCGCGCTCGGCGTGCTCGCCGGTCTCTATGCGCTGTTCAACTGGACCCGCTTCGGCGTGCTTGCCCGCGCCACCATCCAGGTGCCGCACATGGCGGCCGCGCTCGGCGTCGACACAAGGCTGATCTACAGCCTTACCTTTGCTTGCGGTGCCGGTCTCGCTGGTCTCGCCGGCGGGCTGTACGCGCCGACCATGACGCTGGTGCCGACGATGGGCGCCACCTTCATCATGGAAGCCTTTGTCACGGTCGTGATCGGCGGCGCGGACGTGTTTCTCGGCACCGCGCCCGCCGGTGTCGTACTCGCCGTGATTAAGTCGGTGATGACGTCCTGGCAGGGGCAGTTGTTCGGCCAGATCGGATTGTTGATTGCCGTGATCATCGTGGTCCGGGTGCTGCCGAAGGGCATCTCCGGCTTCGTGCTGCGCGAACGCACATAAGGGTCGGCAACCGTGAATGGATTGGTTTCGCTGTTTCGCAGTCTCGAGGGCTCGCAGACCGTCGGTCGCGGTCCCGGTTTCTGGGCGCTGTTCGCGATCGTGCTGGCGATTGCCTGCGCCTACCCGCTGTTCAGCGACGGTTATACCGTCGGCAACACTGTCTATTTCTTTGTCTGGGTTTTCATCGCGCTCAGCCTCTGCCTGATTTGGGGCTATGGCGGATCGCTTTCCTTCGGGCAGACCGCTTTCTTCGGCATTGCCGGCTACGGCTACGGCGTCCTCACCATCAATTTCGGCTCGGCCTACGGCTTCACCTTCGTCGCGCTGTTCCTCGCCATCGGCATGGCCGCGATGTTCGCGCTGCTGCTGGGGTACTTCATGTTCTTCGGCCGTATCGCCGGTGTCTTCCTGGGCATCGTGACGCTCGCGGTGACCCTGATGCTGGAACGGTTCATGGCGCAGACGGCGGGACCGGAATGGCGCATCGGAAGTGCCCGGCTGAATGGCTTCAACGGCATGAGCGCGATGCCGCCGCTGACGATCCCGTGGCCAGGCGGCCCCATCGTGCTGATCGCCGATATCGGCCTCTATTACTTCGTGCTCGGGCTTCTGGTGCTGGTCTATCTTGGTCTGCGCATCCTGATGAATTCGTCCTTCGGCAACGTCATTGTCGCGATCCGCGAGAATCCGGAGCGCGCGGAGATGCTGGGCTACGACATCCGCAAGTACCAGCTCATCACCTTCGTGATCGGCGCGGCGCTCGCCGGCCTTTCCGGCGTGCTATACACCGTGTGGGGACAGTACATCACGCCCTCCAGTATGGGCATGACGGCGGCGTCGCTGCCGTTGATCTGGGTGGCGGTAGGCGGCCGCAGCGATCTGACCTCGACCGTGATCGGGACCCTGGTGGTGCTCGCGGCGTTCCAGGCGCTGACCATCTATGGCAGCCAGTACGCACTCGTCTTCATGGGTGTGTTGCTCGTGCTCACCGTGCTGATCGCGCCGAACGGGCTCGTGCTCGGCGTCATGAACTGGCTATCCCGGCTGATCAGCCGCTACCGGGGAGCAAAGTGATGGCGCTCCTGGAGCTTCACGACCTCAACAAGCACTTTGGCGGTCTGCACGTCACAAATTCAGTCAACCTTGCACTGGAAGCCGGCGAGATCCACTGTCTGATCGGTCCGAACGGCGCGGGCAAGAGCACGCTGTTCCGACTCATTCTTGGCGAGCATCATCCGGGCAGCGGCAACATCTTCTTTGCCGGTGAGAACATCACCGCACTGAAATCCTTTGCGCGCATTCACCGCGGCCTCTCGGTCAAGTTCCAGGTGCCCGGCGTGTTCAAGGGTCTGTCGGCGCGGCAGAACCTGGAGATTGCGCTGCAGAGCCGGCATCGCGGCGCAGAGTTGGCGCAGGAAATAGATCGGCTGCTGGCTTTCCTCGGGTTGGAAGCCGAGCAGGTGCAGACCGCCGGGAATCTCAGCCACGGCCAGAAGCAATGGCTGGAGATCGGTATGGCGATCAGCCTGAAGCCGCGCCTGCTCCTGCTCGACGAGCCGACCGCGGGCATGTCGCCGGAGGAGACCCATATGACCGGCGAGATGGTGCAGCGGCTCAATGCCGAGGGGATGACCGTGCTGGCGATCGAGCACGACATGGCCTTCGTGCGTCAGGTCGCGCGGCGCGTGACGGTGCTGCATCTCGGCCAGGTATTCGCGCAAGGCTCGATCCAGCAGATCGTAGCCGATGAGCGCGTCGCTGCGATCTATCTGGGGCAAGCTCATGCGTAAGGAAGTAATTCTTTCGACGCATGTCTTGCGCGCCGGTTACGGCGGCAAGCCGGTACTGCAGGGTCTCGAAATCGAGGTGCGGGAAGGCGAGATCGTCGCCGTGATCGGCCGCAACGGCGTCGGCAAGTCCACGCTGATGAAAAGCCTGATCGGGCTGGTGCCTGCCATGAGCGGATCGATCGTCTATCGCGGCCAGGCCGTCGAGCTGTTGCCACCGCACAAGAGGGCGCGCCGCGGCATGGGTTACGTGCCGCAGGGGCGCGACGTGTTTCCGCGCCTCACGGTGGCGGAAAACATTGCCGTCGGTGCAACGATCAAGGGAGATATCCCCGAGGCGGGACGGCGGCGGATCGTGCAAGCCTTTCCGATCCTCGCTGAGCGCTGGAGCCAGCGCGCCGGCACCATGTCCGGCGGCCAGCAGCAGCAACTCGCGATTGGACGCGTGCTGATTGCCGATCCCAATCTCATTTTGCTCGATGAGCCGTCCGAAGGCATCCAGCCCAACCTCGTCCAGGACATCGCCCGCAACATGGTCGAGCTCAACCGCTCAACCGGCGTCACCATCATCCTGGTCGAGCAGAATCTCGACATGATCCGCGCCATGGCGCAGCGCTGCTACGTCATGGACAAGGGCCGCATCGTCGCGAGCCTCGACTGCGCCGCGCTCGATGACCAGGCGGAAATGCGCCGTCATCTTGCGGTCTGAAACCGTTCCACGCCGACAACAACCGAAAGGGAGAACACCGATGGCCTTGCAGAATAATTCGATCATGGCGAGCAAGGGCGTCGCCAAGGGCAAACCCGGCATCCGTCACATGATCACTGAGCAAGATCAGGGCAAGTACCACTATGTCTACGGCCCTTACGTCAAACCGGTCCTCACCATCGATCCGGGTGCTGTGGTCTCGGCCGAGACCCACGATGCGTTCGAGGGTGCGATCAAGCACGAGACCGACAGCCCGTCGAAGATCCTCAACTTCCCCTTCCTCAATCCGCAGAACGGGCCGATCTGGGTCAACGGCGCGGAGAAGGGCGATACGTTGGCGGTCTATATCGAAAGCATCGTGCCGCGAGGACCGCAGCCGCGCGGTACCACCGTCGTCATGCCGGAGTTCGGCGGCCTGGTCGGCACCGGCCAGACCGCGCTGCTCAATCCGGCGCTGCCCGAGCGGGTCAAGAAGCTCGAGATCACGCTCGAGAACGGCACCAAATGGAATGACAAGATCACGCTGCCGTATGAGCCGTTCATCGGCACCATCGGTACCTCGCCGGAGATCGAGGCGATCTCGTCGCTGGTGCCGGACTATTACGGCGGCAACATGGACCTGCCCGACGTCGGCGTCGGCGCGGTGGTCTATCTGCCCGTCAACACCAAGGGCGCGCTGCTCTATCTCGGTGACTGCCATGCCGCGCAAGGCGACGGCGAACTCTGCGGCGTCGCCATCGAGCATCCGACCGTGACCACGGTCCAGGTCGACCTGATCAAGGGCTGGAGCATCGCATGGCCGCGGCTGGAGACCAGGGATTTCATCATGACGATCGGCTCGGCACGGCCGATGGAAGATGCCGCGCGCATCGCCTATCGCGAGCTGTGCCGCTGGATGGCGGCCGATTACGGTTTTGAGGAGATCGACGCCTACATGCTGCTGACCCAGGCCGGTCGCGTCCGGCTCGGCAACATGGTGGATCCGAAATACACCCTCGGCGCCTCGATCAAGAAATCGTTCCTGGTCTAGAGGCGAACCGGTCATGTCGCGCGTACACAAAGTCGCCACCGTTCAGTTCGAACCGACGATGTTCGAGAAGGAGCGTAACATTGCGCGGCTGCTCGAATTCTGCGAGGCGGCGGCGACAGCCGGCGCCCGACTCATCGTCACGCCCGAGATGGGCACCACCGGCTATTGCTGGTTCGACCGGACCGAGGTCGCGCCTTTCGTCGAGACGATCCCGGGGCCGACCACGGATCGTTTTGCAGCGCTTGCGCGGAAACATGACTGCTACATCGTTGTCGGCATGCCGGAGGTCGACAGCGACGGAATCTATTTCAACTGCGCCGTGCTGATCGGACCCGAAGGCGTGGTTGGCCGGCACCGCAAGTCGCACCCCTATATTTCCGAGCCGAAATGGGCGGCGGCAGGCGATCTCGGCCATCAGGTTTTCGATACGCCGATCGGGCGCATCGCGCTGCTGATCTGCATGGACATCCACTTCGTGGAGACCGCGCGCCTCGTCGCCCTGCAGGGCGCCGACGTGATCTGCCATATCTCGAACTGGCTGGCGGAGCGTACACCGGCTCCGTACTGGATCAGCCGGGCGTTCGAGAATGGCTGCTACCTGATCGAAAGCAATCGCTGGGGGCTTGAGCGCGCGGTCCAGTTCAGCGGCGGCAGTTGCGTGATCGCGCCGGACGGGACCCTTGCAGCGGTGATCGATAGTGGGGACGGCTTCGCGCTCGCCGACATGGATCTGGACGTGGCCCGCGCGCGGCGCGTCGGCGGCGAAGCCGTGTTCGCCCAGCGCCGCCCCGAACTCTATCGGGGGCTGCTCTCCGATACGTTCAGCTGGAATCCCCGCGACTTCTTCAAGTTGTACGGCCACAAGCCCTGGCCGCCGGGGCAGACGTCGCGGGTCACGGTCGCGCAGATGAGACCCGGCGACGACGTCGAAGCAAATCTCGCTTGCATCACGTCCCTTGCGCGACGGGCAAAGCTGGAGGACAAGGCCGATCTCGTCGTGTTTCCGGAACTTGCGGTGAGCGGCCTCACCGATCCCCGCGCGCGAGCGCAAGCTGTCCCGGACCTGGCTACCGATCGGCTCTGCCGCTTGGCCGCGCAGCTCAAGATGTATCTTGTCGCAGGCGTCGCCGAGCGCGACCGCGACGCGATCTACAACAGCGCCTGCCTGATCGGGCCTGAAGGCCTCGTCGCGGTTTATCGCAAGACCCATCTGACGGACTCCGAGCGCGCCTGGGCAAGTCCTGGCGATGCCTGGGTCGTGGCCGACACGCTCGTCGGGCGCATCGGTCTTCTGATCGGTCACGACGCGTCATTTCCCGAAGCTGGCCGCATCCTTGCGCTGAGGGGGTGCGACCTCATCGTCTGCCCGGCAGCGATAAAGGAACGTTTCAGCACCGCGCATCCGGGATCGGTTGTGCCGCATAACTATCCGATCCCAACCGGCGCCGATCCCTATCATTGGCATCACTTCCGGGTTCGCGCCGGCGAGAACAACGTGTTCTTTGCGTTCTCGAATGTGTTCGATCCCGCCAAGGGATATCCGGGCCTCAGCGGCGTGTTCGGCCCCGACAGCTTCGAGTTTCCGCGCCGCGAGGCCATCGCGGCGGAGACCGAAGGCGCGACGACGGCAGTGGTTGACACTACTAATCTCGACACTGTCTATCCGACCAACGTCGTGCGTCGGAAAGATCTGGTCGCGATGCGGATGCCGCACAGCTACCGCGCGTTGATCAGGAACGATTGACGCGGGCGTTCAGGGTATGACGCCAATAATTGACGAGCGGACCAAGGCTCAATGTCCATTGCGTGGCCAAATCAGCGAAGGTCCGGCATTGGCGGCAAGGCGGACATCGACAGAGTTCGCTCGACGGAGAGATGTTCAAGCCTCATGCAGCGTAGTTAGTCCCCCGCTTCCTTCATCCGGGAAACGAGCAGATCGGCCACCAGCCGGCACGACGGCGACAGGTTGCGGCTGGCTAGTTGGACCAGCGTCACCTGAGTTGCTTGCAGGCGGCGGCCGCGCAGGGGCACCGCTATCAATAGGCCAGCTTGTAGCGACGGCACCGCCGCAACCCGGAGGAGGAAGGTGGCCAGTTCGGTCCGCGCCGCCAGTGTTTGCGCAAAAGCGAGAGAGTTCGTCTAATTGCAGATCTCGAGCCGGATCTTGACTTGGGCGCAGGCCCTTGCGCCGCGAAGTTTCCGATGGGCGTGTTCGCGTCTTGCCGGGTGCCTCTGTGTCCTTCCTCGATCCACTCTAGTAAACCGACAAGGAGAGACCGGTAGCGTTCCGAGCCGACCGCGTTTCGCGCGCGCTCAGTCGCTTCGGCGCGTCTTGCGGCAAACTCCTCCTTCTACTACAGGTGTCCATCAGTCCGGAGCAGGTTCACTCACGTGTTGCGAATTTGGTTTCGTGTGATAGAACGCCGCTCCAAAAAAAGTGGAGTTATGATGGCCAAGAAAACTAAAGTACGGCGTGAGTGGACTGCGACTGAAATTCACAAGCTTAAAGGTCTCGCTAAAAAGAAGGTTGGCGTAGATAAGATCGCACGTACCTTAAAGCGAACGGTTGCAGCGACTGCCGTTAAAGCCTCAGCGCTTGGCGTATCGCTGGATACGAGAGCATAAGGGACCGCCCGCGCATAAACTCTCTGACGGGTCACCAATTGGTTTCCGCATCGCCGTCCGTCATCCACTTTGATTTGATCCCGCTGGCCCACTCCGGCGGAGTTTTCCACGACATACACAACGCTCGCTCATTGATGCTGTGGGATCGAGCAAGGAGCTCGCAAACTGCGAAGCGTGTGTTGGCATACCACAACAAGGTGCTTGCCCTGTCACATCATCGACTCGGTATCCGGATAGACAACCCTCTCCATCAATAGGAGTGTCTCATGCCGGATTCGTCATCGTCTCCGAAATCGACAAACAGATTTGAACCGGAATTCGTTTCGACGATGCGCTCTGTTCTCGATGCGGCTATAGACCAGATTGATGTCGCCAACAGGACACCCGCCACAAAGGCGAAAATGGCACAACGAATCCTGCGTGCCGCATCAGATGGCGTAACGGATCCGGCGACGTTAACTGCTGTAGCGATTGAGGATGGGATGCAGCAAGCGGAATAGCGAGGGGCTCTGCTGCCCCAATGTGCTGATTTTCATTCAGGGAATGCCGTATACTAAGACCATGGTCCGCGACCCGCACCACGCAACTGCGTGGACAAACTCCTCGTCAGCCATTCAGCTCGCGAATGCACATCTCCACATCGGCAGTATGATGTTGCCCGACACCTAAGCTAAATCGGGCCAAGTCTGGTGGAGCGGCATGCTACTGAACAAACCCTTCGGGATCGCCGCTGGACGGTCGGGCGGCTTTTTTCTTCTCTTGGGCCGAAGGAAGGTCGCGCCGATTTGGTCGCCATTAACCCACGCGAGGGAGCAATGTCGGTAGGCTAGACCCGTAGAGGAAAGTAGAAGAAACAACTCTCTCAGGTTAAGCCCCTCGATCGATTCATTCACGGTCAGGGTGGCATCCACCTCGGACACATCGTTAATGGTACAGTCCCGGCGCCAGGTGCCATCTATCGCCGTTAAGTGCGCGGGCACGCCGTGCTCAAACCTGACGCGTCGATCGGGCCGATTGTCTTCGCGCGCATCCATTTTTTCCTCCATGTTCCCTTTTCCGGTTTTTCCGAATTCTCTTTTCGACGAGTTAACAATTTAGATTACACTGGCTGAGGGCAGCGCAGATCAGCCATGCCTGCAAGGTCCGTCATAGGCGTAGTTCGGGTAGCTCCGATGGTCGAAGTCCGACGGCATGGCGCTGCTTTCCTCCCTCGATCTGGTCGAAAATGTGGAATATGGGAATCGGGCTTGCCCGTGAAATCCGCAGGCCAAGTCGCTGGAGCACGACAGGCCCGCCATTCCGGTCTCCTCCGCGACTTTCCTTTTTGGTTGGGGCTCATATTAGACGGGAGATTGTGCGACCTCTTTGTCGCGGCTCAAACTTTGGAACGGTTTTCGCGGAATGCGCTGGAAGAGAGTTCGATCACTTCGCCGGTGCAGGCGAGCAAAGTCGCCGGCTGAGCGGCGCAACGCGAACTAGTCGCTCGGCTGCTCGATCCTTCCGGTGCGCTGAAAATACGACATGAGCATCTGGCAAATTAGCGCCCACGAAGTGCCGAAGCACCAGCCCGCCAACACATCGCTCGGATAATGAACTCCGAGATATATGCGGCTGACTCCGACCAGCAGGGTAAGGATCACGGCGGTCATTATAAGATGGATGCGAACAGAGCGGGAAGCTTGCGTTTGAGCAAGCATCAAGCCGAGCGTCAGATAGCAGACAGCCGAAATCGCTGCGTGCCCGCTCGGAAAGCTCAGCGTAGAGACCTGAGTGAGTTGAGCGACGAGATCGGGACGCGCTCGCGCAAAGGCAAGCTTGAGAAGGGTATTAAGAATGGCGCCGCTCAGGACCGTCGTCAAGACGAACAAACCGGCGCGACGTTTGCCTATGGCAAAAAGGAACGTGGTCACAACCGTGACCAGCAGTGCAAGTACCGCGGTACTGCCCAGTGCGGTGATGTCTCGCACAACGTCAAGCAACCATGGCGGCCCGATTGGCCGCGACAAGTCGGACGCATGGCGAAAGGCGACCATCAACCAACGGTCGAACGCGATAGGCTCTCCTTCGGTCACTTCCAGTGCGATGAACGCAAAACCGAACAGAAGAACGGCGACGAACAAAGTCGGAGCCCAAGACTTCAGATGCCTGGCAGCATTCTGCGATTCAGTTGTTCTCATCTTCGTCGCCTCCGGGGAGTTCAACTTCCATCAATCTCCAAAGATACGAAGTGAGGTTTGGCGGCTAAGCGAGCATTGGCAAGCGGATTGTGCGCTTTGCCAAAAGTCCCCGCCGCGGCCCGCGCTGCGCCGGCTTCCATTCACGGCTACGTCGCCGCCACTACGTTCGCGGGCTGCCTGACGCAGCCTTTCCGAAGGCTCGCCGGGCTTGTAGCCCGGATGCCGGGATTGGATCGCCTGGCCGACACTTGCCGCACGCATGACGTCACCAAGCGGGATCATCCGAATATAGGTGCCTCTCCTCATCCAGCCGCTCTGGGTGGGATCGACCGAGAGCCAGAGATTGCGAACCAGGACCTGGCCCTGATCGGGTGTCGGTACCGGGCTCTCTACAAAGCGGAAATCGTCTTCACGAACATTGCCTTCAGGTCTTCTGACAAGGAGCCATTGGCGATGGCGTCGTTGCTCATTGCTTTCCCCGTGCCGGAAATGGCAGCACCGGTGATAGCCTATGGCATTTTTGCGCTGACGCGGTGATTTAAAATGTCACACGGTCTGGGCTACCGAGTGCAGCTCATTGACGAGCACGCGCATGTTCTCGCTGTAATCGACGGGCACTACGACGAGATGCACGCCGCCTTCCGTGAAAGCAGCTTCCAGCATTGTCACGAGTTCCGAGACCTTGCCGACTCGGGAGCCCTTGGCGCCATATGACTTGGCATAGGCGACGAAATCAGGATTACCGAAGTCGAGACCGAAGTCGGAAAATCCGTCGACTTCCTGCTTCCATCGGATCATACCGTAGGCACGATCCTCGAGCACGAGCACGACGAGATTCAATTTGAGCCGCACGGCCGTCTCAAGCTCCTGCGAATTCATCATGAAGCCGCCATCACCGCAGACGGCGAGCACGCGCCTGTCCGGATAGATCAGCGACGCTGCGATCGCCGAAGGAAGACCCGCCCCCATGGTCGCGAGCGAGTTGTCGAGCAGCAGCGTGTTGGCGACGCTGGTGCGATAGTTGCGGGCGAACCAG
>NZ_LLYA01000192.1 GCF_001440415.1 Bradyrhizobium retamae | reverse complement strand
CAGCCTTGAGCCCGGCCGATCACCGGGCTACTTCAAAAATACAGTTGCTTCCCGGAGAACGGCTCTTTTGCCTCCGTCGCCGATGGGATAATTCCCGCCGGCTTAACGCCAGCACCGCGGCGCCCGAACCACACGACTTCGCCGTACGCTTCCTGCGCCTACGTCTTGCGCATTCCGCGTCCATCGCATCTCACCGCACGTTCGTGACGATCGCGAGCCGCCCCTCCATCGGGTGAGACGGCGGAGTTATGCGACTGATTTGCCTCTCGCGTTAAGCGAAATATTTTTGATTCTGAGGCTTGACGCGATTTCTGAAAATCAGAATTGATTTTGCCCGTCGTGTTGATTTGTCGCAGGCCGCAGCACGAAATCGCGCTTGCTCGGCAGGCAAATCAGTCCGCGGTCCCGTAGGATTGGCAAAGGCGCAAAGCGCCGTGCCCACCAGTTCACGCCGTGCTCATTGATGGCAGGCACGGCGGACAGGTCGTCGCTTGCGCTCGTCGCAACGACGGGTGCGGCGACTTCGGTTCAAGTGTCAGACAGCGTGGATTGCGCCGCCGCACTCTAGCCATGTCCCGGTACGTCGGCCCCATCAGTCGCGTACTGCCGGATCTTGTTGCGCATCGTGCGAACCGAAAGTCCGAGCAGGCGCGCAGCGTGGGTGCGGTTGCCGTGGCAGCGCGCCAGCGTCTGCAGCACGAGTTCGCGCTCGATCGCTTCGACCGTCGAGCCGATCAGCATTGGCACGATCTCGTGGGGTGAGGGCATCTGAGAAACCGACAGCGGAATCTCGGGCACGGCAACGCAGTCCGCGCCAAGGTACACGTCATCATACTCCCGGGGCATCAACACCTCCCGATCGACGCCTGCTCCGGAACGCGGAGCAGAAACATCAGGAATCACTGGCCCCCTGCCGCCGGGTACCGTGGGCGCGAATGGTTAACGGAAGATTAATGAGCACAGAAAAGTTTTTGCGTCGATCAGTTACACCTAGAGGTATATGTTGAAAGACAGGCAGATAGTTGAAAGACAGGCAGATAATCGGGTGAGCCACCGCGTAGGAGTAGTCCATGCCTCAACGCGGTGGATTGCGCTTCGCTAATCCGCCCTACGACCCTACGCGGACTGCTCGCGCCATATCCTTTTCATAGATTCCATCAGCGCAGTGGCCTGTTAAAAGATCGAGCGTGAATGGGGCCCAAATGTCTCCGACCGGAGTCCATGCTTCGCCCGTGAGCTCGGTTTCATGTACTTTGACGTTGCGGAAGCTATCCCACGAAATCCGCGGGCTTATCCATCCCGAATTGTCTGACCGCACAGCGGCGAAATCGACCAGTCCCTGGAAGACTACCAGGCCGAGTTGATGCAGGGGAAACACGGCCGCGATGTCATCCCATGCTGCGCAATCTCGCATGGCGCGCGATTCGGGATCGATGACACAGGTGTGACCGTCTGCGACAACAATCACATCCGCTCCATTAGGATGATCAAGCACGGCAGTGCAGTTCGTCATCCCTCCAAGGAAGTTGCCGACCCACGGATCGGACTTTTCTGGATAAAAGCGTACCACGAGCCCTTCACGAAACTCGTGCTCACCACGTCCGGTGAACGACACGGCCCTCGGCCCGTACGGCGGCAGCCCAGGTAAGATTTCAAACCGCATCGCCGGCACCCAATTCATCTGAAGTCAGTAAATGGCGGATCACGCTCCGCTAACTAGGGCGTGTACTCATAGATTCGTTATTTCTGCCTCACCCCCAAGAGCGGACATGGAAGCGGACATTGGCGATGTCAGCGTGGGGCCAGGAACGGTCATTCAGGCCGCCGAGTCAGCGGGCCGATTTCATATTGGCGTAGCTTCTATGAGGCTATCCGGTATGCGCATCGGGATGACGCGTTCGAGTCGCAAACCCGCCGCACTTACAAGGGCCTCGAATTGCTCAGCGGTACGCTCGCGGCCGCCGCCGGTCCACATCATCATTGTCAGATCGAGCAGGGCATGACTCTGCGCTAGCGGGCTGGCTTCGACGCGCTCTGGCATCACGCGGTCGAGAATGAGTAGCTTGGACTTCGGCCCCATGGCGAGGCGGCAAGAGCGAAGTACCTCGATGGCGTGTGGATCATCCCAGTCATGGATGACGCGAGAGAGGAGATATAGGTCTCCGCGAGGCGGCACGGAAGTGAACATGTCGCCGCTCACGATCTCGCAGCGGTCCGCGACACCCTCCGTGAGGAGAAACCGCGATGCGCTTTCCACGACACGAGGCAAGTCGAACAGGGTGCCGCGCAGCTGAGGATGGCCTTTGAGTATCGCCGCGAGCATCTTGCCGCGACCCCCGGCCACGTCGACCACTCGACCAGCACCGCCAAAATCATAAGCCTCGGCGACAGCCTGCCCGGTGATCGCAGACCGACTAGTCATCGCGTCGTCGAAGGTACGCGCTAAATCCTCCTGCTTCTCGAGATAGGCAAAGATCGTTTCAATGCCATGAAGAAGCTGAAAGGCATTCTTGCCCGTGCTGACGCATTCGGCGAGGCACCCGCTCGTTTGCCAGAATGTCTCACTGCCAAACATGAGAATGAGGGGGCGCACTGAATTTGGAGTATCGGCGCGCAGACAATCTCCTACTGCCGTCAGTTCGAATTCTCCCGTGCCGAGATCCTTGACAACATCGAAGGCCGCCAGCGCCCGAAGCAGACGCAGCATCGTGTCGGGCCGGCTCCCGGTCTCCTGCGCGATTTCGGCGCTCCTCATCGCGCCCTTGCCCAGAACGTCAGGGATGCCAAGCTTCACTGCGACAATCAAGGCCTGAGACGCTTGATACGCCGTAGCAAGCCCTAGGGCAATCGCCGGTGGCGGTACCAGATGCGCTTGTTCGCTCTCTTGGTGGGACACTCAAGCTACCGAATGCCGTTGGAGAATAAGACCGCCTGATATCTATTCTACGCTGGTAAAGTGACCTGCACAATCAAATCAGCACCTGGGTCACGACAGCAATGGGTCACTCTGCGACATATGCAGCGCAAGGAGGGATTTCCGCCAAACCGCCGAAACCGGACGGCGCTTCATGAGTACACGCGCCCTAATCCGCTCTATGGGTTAACGCCACCTGCTACCGCACCGGCTCCTTCGCCCGCTTTTCCGCTGCGACGGCTTCCGCCGACTTGCTCGATCGGACCATCAGAAAGGTCCCCGAAGCCGCCGTCCCCGGCAGCTTCCAGCGCCCGTCGATTTCCGTCGCGTCGGCGTTGACCGTGCCTTCATAGGAGACGGCGTTGTAGCCGTGGCCGGGCGGCTCATAACGCTTGATGAAGGAGACGGCGCTGCCGGAGCGATGACCCGCAATCGAAGCGTTGTGGGTGCTGATCGGGCAGCCGGGCACCGTGCAGGGTTCGGTCACATTTCCTGCGAGCGCGCCACCGGACTCGATGAGCGTCGCAAGAAACGTGACCATTCCTATCTGCCGCTGAACAAAGGTGCCGTCCCAGACACCGGTCAGACTGTCGGTCATCGCGGTCCAGATGCGTGCGCAGGCCTCACAGCACCCGGTTACTCTCCTTCACCTTCTCGGCATCCAGATACACGCTGCTTCCCATCTCCTTGAATTTCTCCGACATCTGCTTCATCCCATCCTCGATGGTGCCCGACACCGACATCCCCACGCTCGCCGGATCGTTCAGCGTTGCCGCATAATCCCGCACGTCCTGCGTGATCTTCATCGAACAGAACTTCGGGCCGCACATCGAGCAGAAGTGGGCGACCTTGTGGGCTTCCTTCGGCAGCGTCTCGTCGTGGAAGCTCTTTGCCGTGTCGGGATCGAGGCCGAGGTTGAACTGGTCGGTCCAGCGGAAGTCGAAACGGGCGCGGGAGAGCGCGTCGTCGCGGAGCTGGGCGGCCGGGTGGCCCTTGGCCAAGTCAGAGGCGTGGGCGGCGATCTTGTAGGTGATGACGCCGGTCTTGACGTCGTTGCGGTCGGGGAGACCCAGATGCTCTTTCGGCGTGACGTAGCAGAGCATGGCGCAGCCGAACCAGCCGATCATGGCCGCACCGATGCCTGAGGTGATGTGGTCGTAGCCCGGCGCGATGTCGGTGGTCAGCGGGCCCAAAGTGTAGAACGGCGCTTCGCCGCACTCCTTGAGCTGCTTGTCCATGTTGATCTTGATCTTGTGCATCGGCACGTGGCCGGGGCCCTCGATCATCACCTGGCAGCCCTTGTCCCACGCGATTTTTGTCAATTCGCCGAGCGTTTCAAGTTCGGCAAATTGTGCGCGGTCGTTGGCATCCGCGATCGAGCCGGGGCGCAGGCCGTCGCCGAGCGAGAACGAGACGTCATACTTGCGCATGAGGTCGCAGATCTCGTCGAAGTGCGTATAGAGGAAGCTTTCCTTGTGATGCGCCAGGCACCACTTCGCCATGATCGAGCCGCCGCGCGACACGATACCGGTGACGCGGTTGGCGGTGAGATGGATGTAGGGCAGGCGGACACCGGCGTGGATCGTAAAATAGTCGACGCCCTGTTCGCACTGCTCGATCAGCGTGTCCTTGTAGAGCTCCCAGGTCAGCTTGACGGGATCGCCTTCGCACTTCTCCAGCGCCTGGTAGATCGGCACGGTGCCGATCGGCACCGGCGAGTTGCGCAAGATCCATTCCCGCGTCGTGTGGATGTTACGCCCCGTGGAGAGGTCCATCACGGTGTCGGCGCCCCAGCGGATCGCCCACACCATCTTGTCGACTTCCTCTTCCACCGAGGAGGTGACGGCGGAGTTGCCGATATTGGCGTTGATCTTGGTGAGAAAATTGCGGCCGATGATCATCGGCTCGAGTTCGGCGTGGTTGATGTTGGAGGGAATGATGGCGCGTCCGCGCGCGATCTCGGAGCGGACGAACTCCGGCGTGATGAAGGCGGGGACCTCAGCACCAAAACTTTCGCCATCGGCGAGCGCCGCTTCCGCGCGCTCTAGCTGCTTTTTGCGGCCGAGGTTTTCGCGCTCGGCGACATAGATCATCTCCTTGGTGATGATGCCGGCGCGGGCGAATTCGAGCTGGGTGATCTTGTGGCCGTCGAGGCCGCGGATCGGCTTGTGGTGTGCCGTGAAGGCCTTTGCGGCGTGCGAAGCGCCGACATTGCCGTTGTCCTCCGGTTTGATCTCGCGGCCCGCATATTCCTCGACCCCGCCGCGCTCCTTCACCCAGGCGAGACGGTTGCGGGAGAGACCGGCGTTGACGTCGATGGTCACGGACGGATCGGTGTAGGGGCCGGAGGTGTCGTACACCGGCAGGTTCGGTTCACCCGCGGCTTCGGAGAGGATGATTTCGCGCAAGGGCACGCGCAGGTCGGGCGCGGCGTCCGGCGTTGAAAAGATTTTTCGCGACGAGGGCAGGAGCCCGGTGGTGACGGCGGGACGCGTGGTGTCGGGGTTGGAGCGAATGTTCATTTCGTATCCTCCGTTAAACTCTGATTTGTTGCCGTCATTGCGAGCGCAGCGAAGCAATCCATTGATCCGCAAGCGGAGATGTGGATTGTTTCGTCGCTTTGCTCCTCGCAATGACGGGGTGAGCACTGCATCACGCGGCTTCCGCGTTTTGGCCCAGCCATTGCCGCACCCGCGCGTCGGGGTCGGCGTTCTGGGTGACGTCGCTGACGACGGCGATCGAGTCTGCGCCGGCGGCGTAGATTTCGGCTGATTGTTCGAACTTGATGCCGCCGATCGCAACCAGCGGGATGTTGCCGATGCGCTTTTTCCACTCGGTGATCTTTGGAATGCCTTGCGGGGCGAAGCGCATCGATTTCAGCGTGGTCGGGAAAATCGGACCGAGCGCGATGTAGTCCGGTTTGGCGGCAAGCGCGGTCGCCAACTCCTCGTCATCGTGTGTGGAGATGCCGAGCGTCAGCCCTGCTTTGCGGATTTCGTTGAGGTCGGCGTCGACCAGATCTTCCTGGCCGAGATGCAGGTGCTTTGCGCCGGCGACGATTGCTGCGCGCCAGTAATCGTTGACCACGAGTTTGGCGTCGGTGCCCTTGATGACCTCCAGCGCGTCGGTCACGATCTGCAGCGCCCCGGCGTCGTCGAGGTTTTTGGCGCGCAACTGGATGGTGCCGGCGCCGAGCAGCGCCAGCCGCGCCACCCAGGCGACGCTGTCGACGACGGGATAGAAACGATCAGGATACGCGTGGCGATCAGGATACGGCATGCCAGAACGGGGTCCCAATCACAGGGGTGGAGGGCGAGGCGAAGTCGCGGGCTTCCATCAGGCCGGCTTCGTATGCGGTGCGCCCGGCTTCGACGCCTGATCGAAACGCCTTCGCCATCGCGACGGGATCGGCAGCTTTTGCCACCGCGGTGTTGAGCAGCACGGCATCGTAGCCGAGTTCGAGGGCGTGGGCGGCATGCGACGGGGCGCCGATGCCGGCGTCGACCACCAGCGTCACGTCAGGCAGGCGCTCGCGCATCAGTTTTAGCGCATCGCGGTTGGTGATTCCCTTGGCGCTGCCGATCGGCGCGGCCCAGGGCATCACGACCTTGCAGCCGGCATCGACCAGCCGCATCGCCACCGACAGGTCCTCGGTGCAATAGGGGAACACCTCAAAGCCGTCCTTGATCAGGATTCCCGCCGCTTCGACCAAGCCGACCACGTCGGGCTGCAGCGTGTCGTTGTCGGCGATCACTTCGAGCTTGATCCAGGGCGTACCGAACAATTCGCGCGCGAGCTTTGCGGTGGTCACCGCCTCGCGCACACTGCGGCAGCCGGCGGTGTTCGGCAGCACGGTGACATCGAGCTCGCGGATCAGCGACCAGAATGCATCCCCGGTCTTGCCGCCGGCGGCCTCGCGCCGCAGCGACACCGTGACGATGTTGGCGCCAGAGGCGCGGATCGCCTCCTGCATGATCGCCGGCGAGGGATAGAGCGCCGTGCCGATCAGCAGGCGGGAGGAGAAGGTTTTGCCGTAGAAGTTCAGCATGGTGTCAGTGTCCGTTCCACAACTCGTCATCGCGCCCACCACTCGTCATCCCCGCGAAGGCGGGGAACCAGTACGTCGGGACGGCTGTGATCAACCCGATAGGCCGCGGCGTACTGGGTCGCCCGGTCAAGCCGGGCGATGACAGCGGAGTTTGAGACGCGCATATACCCATCCTCACCCTCCCTGCCGTGGGGTGATGATTTCGATTTCGTCGCCGGCTTTCAGCGCGGTCTCGGCCCAGCGGCTTTTCGGCAGCACGTCGTAATTCAAGGCGATCGCGAAATGCGTGCCTTCGTATTCGAGCTCGGAGAGCAGCGCGTCGACGCGCTCTGAAGCGATCTCGCGCTGTTCGCCGTTGATGGTCACACGCATCGCATCACCTCATTGTCGATCTGGCCGCGCTGCACATAGGCGAGCGTCAGCTCGGCCAGCGCCGGCGCCACCAGGAAGCCGTGGCGGTAAAGGCCGTTGACCGCGATCTTGTTCTTGCGAACCGTAATCCGCGGCAGGTTGTCGGGGAAGGCGGGACGCAGCCCCGAGCCGAACTCGACGATGCGCGCTTCGGCAAAGGCCGGATGCACGGCATAAACCGCGCCGAGCAGCTCCAGCGCCGAGCGCACGCTGACGCCGGTGTCCTCGGCCTCGATCGAGGTCGCGCCCAGCATGAATTTGCCGTCGCCGCGCGGGATGACGTAGAGCGGCCAGCGCGGATGGATCAGCCGCACCGGGCGCGACAGCTCGACTTCGCTCGTCTCGATAATGATCATCTCGCCCTTGACGCCGCGCAGCTCCGGCTGCTCGTCGCGCGCCGAGAGCCCGCGGCAGTCGATCACGATGCCGTCGAGATCTTCCGCACTGATGTCGCAGTCGAACTTGACCGTGCCGCCGGCGGCTTCGATGCGCGCATGCAGCTCGGGCAGCACCTTGCGCGGCTCGACATGGCCCTCCTCAGCATAGAACAGGCCGTCGCGGAAGCGGCCGTCGAGCGAGGGTTCGAGCTGGCCGACGCCGCTTGCGTCGAGCCTGACATGGCCGGTGGTGAGCTTGGCAAAACGCTCGAAATCGGCGCGGTCGCGCGGATGCGCCACCACCAGCGATCCGTTGAACGGGGTGTCGGGAAAGAGCTCGCGCCACAAATCGAGCGAGCGGAAGCCGAGCCGGCCTATCATGGGCTCGGAGGTCTCTGCCTCGCAATAAGGCGCCAGCATGCCGCCGGCCCAGTGGCTGGTGGAGAGCGTCATATCGGCGTCACTGCGCTCGTACAAAGTGACGGCGCGGCCGGCCTGTGCGAACAACAGCGCCTGCCAAGCGCCGGCAATGCCCGCGCCGATGATGGAAACGGGGGAATCTCCCCGCAGATCTGACTTCTGGTACATCCCTGTCCCTTCGCCGGCATGACCCGGATCAGGTTCAAAGGGTCACCGCGGTCCCAGACCTCTACTTTGAAGAAGTAGAACTGCCCAAGCTTGCGGTATCTCAGCTCCTCGTCGGAGCACCCCTCGGAACAGGACTAATGTAGGCGGTTGGGCGTAGGTGTCAACACGCGCTCAGTCGTCATAACCGGCCATGAAGGTCATTTCGGAAGGAACTTGCACTGCGTCCGGGACATGCGCGAATTATTTTGCCGCCTGCAGCGCGTTCGCGTCAGCCGGCGTTCCGACCGGGCTGGCGACGATTTTCGGCGTGGCACCGCTCGCCAGCACGGGCGCGATCTGCAGCGGCTTCTCCGGCCGCTGGCGCTTTGCGGCGTAACGCTTTGCGGCGTAATAATAGCCGCTCGCATAATAGCGCACGGCGAGGCCGTGATCGCCGCCCGCGGCGCGATAGGCGCCGGCGAGATATTTGATGCCCCAGGCGAGATTGGTGTCGGGATCGCGCAGGCCCGCGGCGTCGCCGGTGTAGCCGAGGCCGCGTGCGGTCGGCAGCTTGATCTGCATCAACCCGATGGTGCCGCCGCGTCCGACCAGGTTCGGGTGATACTTGCTCTCACGCACGATCACCCGGTGCACCAGCGCTTCCGGCACGTTGTTGGCCGCGGCGTGGCTTGCGACCATGCTATCATACTGGGCGCGGCTCTGCGCGCTCGCACCTGATGAAACGAACAGCGCGGCTGTCGCGGCGAGCCAGACAAACTTCCGAAAGCTTTTCATAAAAATGATCTCGCCGGATGGACGCGTGAACGAGGTGGCGCTTTCGATTAGTTCCACCGGCGGGCCAAGATGTGGCGAAAAACCGACGACATCACGGCGAAATGTTCGCGCCCCGATGCAAGTGTAACGAACACGTCCAGCGTGACGCTTACGTTGTGGGTGCGATGCATCGCATCGAGCGACGCGAATCTGCGTCATGCGGACGCGCAAGGAATGTCGTGCAAAAGACGCAGTCAAGGTGTAAAGAAGACGCCGCGATAAACCAATTCATTCGACAGCAAACCTGTCCCATTCAACGACATTTTAAAAAGCGAGACGTCATTACGACGTCCGAAGTCTAGGGAGATGCGCCATGGCTCGACTCGACTCCAGCTATCTGCCTCGCGGAAATCCCTGTGCCCAGTGCAGTAAGCCGATCCCGAGACCGGATTGGGTGGAGAGCAGTCCCGGCCGTACATCCTTCCTCTGGTTCTGCCGCGCCTGCGACTATCGCTTCGAGGCGATCGCGATTTACGAGGAAGCGGATCCCGACGCGCTCGCGGCCTGACAGCACACGCTCATTCTACCTACGAGATCGGCATCGCCGGGTGGGCGCTGCCCGAAGCACCGCATTTCGCCATTTCTGAATAGGACAGGCTGGCTGTCGTAGAGCGGAACCAGCCGGGCGCAGCCACGTTGATTCCTCCTTGATAGTGGAGGGTCCGATGGCAAGTGATGTCATGGCCAAGCCGCATCAGTTGATCGCGAGCGACCGCGTCGAGGGGACCGCGGTGCGCCGGCCGAACGGCGACATGATCGGCCACATCGAACGGCTGATGATCGACAAGGTCACTGGTAAAGTATCGTATGCAATCCTGAGTTTCGGCGGGTTTTTGGGCATCGGAGCCAATCTGCTGCCGCTGCCCTGGGGACGGCTTCGCTACAACACGAAGTTCGAAGCCTACGAACTCGACATCGACGATGAAGAGTTGAGGCGCGCGCCGTCATTCCGTGCGGACAAGGATTTCGACTGGGGCGATCGCGCAAAGGAAGCCGAACTGCATCGCTATTACCGTATGCCGCCTTACTGGGGCGGCTTCTGATGCAGTCGGATCGGCGTGTTTCATGCGAAAACGCGTGGAACACTTGTTGAAGTGCCGGGTTTTCCTCGAAGCGTTTCTGAACTGAGGAGAACCGATATGTTAACGAAAACTGCCGTTGCCGGCCTCGCGGCGTCCGCGTTGCTGGCGAGTGTAGCGTTTGCGCAGCAAAGTCCTTCGGCAACGACTGACAGCGCCAAGACCGCCGCACCTGCGGCTGCAACCGATACCTCGTCGTTCAAGGGTACCTGGCGGGCTTCGAAGCTGGTCGGCCTGAACGTGTACAACGATAGCAACGAAAGCCTCGGCTCGATCAGCGATCTCCTGACCGACAAGAGCGGCGACATCAAAGCGGCCGTGATCGGTGTCGGCGGCTTCCTCGGCGTCGGCGAGCACCTGGTTGCGGTGCCCATCGACAAGGTGAAGTTCGTTGATGAGCCGGTTGCCTCCACCGGCACCGCGGGTGCGCCCGCTACGGGTGGGGCACGGACTACAGGCGCAGGCGGTGGCACGGGCGGCACGACGGGTGCTGCGACGGCGCCTGCCGCGCCGAAGAAGAATCCGTGGTATCCGGATCACGCCGTGTTCAGCGCGACGAAGGATCAGCTCAAGGCGATGCCGGAGTTCAAGTACTCGACCGAATGAGGCCGCGGTCTTAAACACCAGGCTTCCTCAAAATGGCCGGACGGCGTGATGCCGTCCGGCCGTTTGATTTTGGAAATGCCCGTTCGCGCAATGGTGCAGCGCAGCCTATCTGCGCGCATTTCCCAATGATAGGTTGTATCGCGGCAGGAGCATCTGCCTTCTGCCTTGCATGGATCCTGCGTCAACGGGAGGACGACATGGCGGACAGCGTCTACAAGGTCATCGAGCTGATCGGCACCAGCAGCGAATCCTGGGAGAAGGCCGCCGCTGGCGCGGTCAGCCGCGCCGGAGAAACCCTGCGGGATCTTCGTGTTGCCGAAGTGGTCCAGCTTGACTTGCAGCTTGATGCACAAGGCAAGGTGGAAGCCTACCGCGCCAAGCTGAAAGTCTCATTCAAGTTCGAGGGTTCGTAGTCGGCGGTTTCGTGGGGTGGGCAAAGGCGCGCACGCGCCGTGCCCACCACCTATCCGGGATTGTTGCCTTAAGTGGTGGGCACGCTTGCGCTTTGCCCACTCTACGATCTTCGCGCACCCACAGTTTGCAACATCACAGCGCCGGCAGCGCGCTGACATAGACATTGATGGCGCCTTCCGCTTCGGCGATCACGCGCAGCGTTTTGGAATCGAAGGCAATGCCGGCGAGCCGCAGCTTGCTGATTTCGGCCGAGACCCGCAGGCCGTCCTCGTTCTTCTGAAGATCGGCGATCGCTGCTGCAATCTTCTTCTGTGCGTTGCCCGCGAACGGCTTGAGGTCGACGACAGCCTTGTCCGCCAGCGTCCTCTGCAAATGCGGGATGGCCGCGCGCGCCGCGGCGCCCAACAGCCCGAAGGCAGCCTCCGACTCGATGGCGAGTTCGATGTCGGTCAGCCGCAGCGTCTGCTCGCCCTGATCGAGCACCGGCTTGCCCCAGATATGCACATTGGCCTCGCCGCCGAGGCCCAAGAAGCTCGTCTTTTCCTTGGCGCTGACCAGAAGCGAGATCAGCAGGCGGTTGCCGGAAGCGGCCACGGTGGCACGCTTGACGGTGACATAGACCGCGCCCGAACCGTCTTCAGGAAAGGTCTTCCCGGCGAACTGCGCCTCCACGATCTTGTTGATCTCGGTAAACGGCATGTCGATAGGCACGCCGATCGCGACCCGTCCCGGCGTCGGTGGCACCATGGCGATCGTAGCGGGGAACGGGCAGGACGGCTTGGTTTCGCTCGGTGTGATCCGGGTCTCGGCCTCGATGCCGAGCGTCAGTGTCAGGTTCGAGGCATCGACGCGCGGCTGCGCGGCAATCGCCCGGGTGGGGCGCAATTCCAGCCACAGCGCCGGCATCGTCGAACCGGCTGTCGTGCCCTGCAGCGGAATCGAACGGCAGGCCTTGGCCCACTGCACCCGCGCGTTCCGTTCTAAGGTCGGATCGTTGCGCATGCGCGCCTGCACCAGCGCGATTTGCTCGGCAACGTTCTGGTCGATCAACGGCTTCACCTGCGCGGGGACGTTGACGCGCGCGCCGGCCACGCTGAGGCTGGTGTCGCCGAGATTGACCTGCGCTGCGAGATTAGGCTCGACGCGCCAGTTCGTGGCGATCTGTGGTCGCGCCGATATGACGACGTTGCCCTTGATCTCGGCGCTGGCGTTGAGATTCTTGATGTTCACGCTGCCGATCTGCTTGGAGACGTTGCCGCCGAGCAGGCTTCCGAGCGCTTCGCCGACCGCACCCGTCGCCTTGGCCGACAGCGAGCCGGTTACGTTCAGTGTGCCCGTCAACGGCGTCACCAGCGACAGCACGTCCTGCGCGCCGGTCGCACTGATCGATCCGCGCGAGGCAGTCCAACCGATGTCGGCGTTCTGCAGGATCTGCGAAATCGGATTGTCGGCCTTGCCGGCGAAATTGCGCGGCGCGCCGCGATCGGCGGCATCGCGGATCGCCGACAGCGCAACCGCAATCGGCGCCATCACCGTGGATGCGCGTGCCGCCGGCGGCAGCGGCGGCAATTCGGCGAGCGCGGGCGCGCTGTTCGTGGCGCGGGGCGCGACAAAGTCCATCACTTTCAGGCTGATGGCAAACGACACGACGAGGACCGCAAGCGCGATCGCAATGGTCTTGACCCGCATCGTCCCCCGGACCCCAATGAATCGCCCCGCGACGTTTTACAGGGGTGGCGACGGGGACGCCACTGCACATTGCCGCGACCTCAGGTCAACGCGAAACGGCCCCGGCGAACGCCAGGGCCGCGTCTCGCATTAAGAAAAGCTAATGCCTCAGCGGATGGTCCGGCCGAGATCGGCGCGGCGATCCGTCATCGGCAGCACGATCACCCTGGTTCCGACGCTGACCCGCGAATACAGATCAATGACGTCTTCGTTGGTGAGGCGGAGGCAGCCCGAGGAGACGCGGCTTCCGATCGTCGAGGGGTCGTTGGTGCCGTGGATGCGATAGATGGTGCCGCCGAGATACATCGCGCGGGCGCCGAGCGGGTTGCCGGGGCCGCCCGCCATGTGGCGCGGCAGATAGGGCTGGCGGGCGATCATTTGCGGGGGCGGGGTCCAGGCCGGCCACTCGGCCTTGCGGGTGATCGTCTGGGTGCCCGACCAGGTGAAGCCGTCGCGGCCGATGCCGATGCCGTAACGCATCGCCTGGCCGTTGCCGAGCACGAGGTAGAGATAGGTGTTGGGGGTGTCGATGATGATCGTGCCCGGCGCCTCGCGGGTGTAGTAGTTCACGACCTGGCGGCGCAGGCGTGCCGGCAGCTCGAAGCGCTCTTCCTCCTCTGGCGCAGCTGCAACCGGCGGCGGGGCCGCTTCGATCTGCGGCAGGAAGAACGGAAACAGCGGCAGCGGAGCCGCAGTGGCGGGCGTGGAAAATGCGGTGGCGCCAATCGCCAGCGCGCCAAAAGCGGCGGCCGCGAAGCGGCTCAGTATCAATGAATTGGACATGATAGTCCCCCTGTTTGTCGCACCAGTTCGGCGCGTCGTTGGGGAAACTTCTACCGATGAACCGTTTCAGGACATTTGCACGAAATCGCCAAAATGGTTTCGTGGCGTTAGGGAATTGTTTCGTTAAGGTTTCGTTGCCCCTTCCCCTTGTGGGAGAGGGTGGATCGAATGAGCGGAAGCTCATTCGAGACGGGTGAGGTCTCTCCGCGAGCTCATCTCTGGGAGGCAGCCCTCATCCGGCGCATCGCGCTTGTTGAAAACGAGGATCGGCCAGCATTTGCGGCATCCCTGCGTCATGAAGCCATCATATTAGAGCCGGTTTAGTGCCGGTGCGTTCTAGGCCGTGAACTCATAAATTCGGTTCTGCAGAAGGCTTGCCCATGTCCGCTTCGCTCCGAAAGCGACTGAATTGCTGCGTCGCCGCGCAATGACGCGATGTGCCACTTGCGGCCGAATGCGATCGAAAATTTGAGCCCGACAACGGACGTAGAGATCTCTTCAAGTTCCATCTTCGGTTCGATCGCGACTGACGCCTCCGCAGCGACGCAGTCTCTCTTGATAAGTTGGCGAACGACGACGCTGTGCTCACCACCTATTAGTTAGCCGTATGGCTAACTTTCATTGACACACGTTTCTGTCTCCACTATAGTTAGCTTTATGGCTAACCAATCAATGCAGCTCGACCACGTTTTCGGGGCCCTGTCCGACGCGACCCGTCGTGCGATCGTCATGCGACTATGTGATGGCGAGGCATCCGTCGGAGAGCTGGCGAAGCCGTTCGAAATGGCGCTGCCGAGCCTGATGAAACACATCCGCATTCTAGAGAGCAGCGGCCTCGTTGCGTCCGAGAAGACCGGTCGCGTCAGGATGTGCTCATTGCAGACGGAAGCTCTCGCAACCGTCGAGGTTTGGTTGGCGGCACAAAGGGAGATCTGGGAGCAACGACTGGATCGACTGGAAATGCACGTTGAGAAACTGAAGAAAGAGGAAAGGTCCAATGCCCGCAAACGCAAGTCAAAATGAAACGTCCCTCTCCACTTGGGCGCTCGATCGAGAGATCGTCCTCTCGCGCGTGATCAACGCGCCACGAGAGTTGGTTTTCTCCGCTTGGGTTGATCCGCGGCATCTCCCCCAATGGTTTGGTCCGGCCGGTTTTAGGGTCGAGACAAAGTCAATGGATATTCGCGTCAACGGCGAATGGCGGTTCGATATGATCGCTCCCGACGGCAAGCGATATACGAATCGGATGCAATTCCGGCGAATCGAGAGGCCGCACCTGATCGAGATCGACCATGGCGCCGACAAAGACAACGATCCTGGCATATTCCGCACCACCATCACGTTCGATGAGCAGAGCGACGGCAAGACCGTCATCACTTTGCGGCAGTTGCATCCGACGAAGGTTCAGCGCGACGCGGGGATCGGATTCGGCGCGGTCGAATTCGGTTATCAGACCCTCGAGAAACTAGCGCAGCACGTCGAACGCAGTAGCGCTACTTAACGTATGCGAACATATCTGGTACGCGTTGTCCGCTTCCGGTGGGCCGGACGACAGCCGCTCTGTGGTCATTCGCGACCGGGCCGAACCGTGGCAAGCCCGGTCATGTCCACTATGTGCTCCAGATCGTCCCAATAGGAGGCGATCAGCTTCGCGACGATGACTGGACCGGCTGCTCACCATTGCGGGCATAGGAACAGACATGAAAGCCGCGAGTTAGTCGCTGAATGGCAGAAGTCGATCCTGACAGGGCTATTCGGCTATGAGAAACATCGTGAACGAGAATGGTGAGATCATCGCCAAGGCAACGCGTGACGGCACGTTGGTCGGCGGGCACCACCGCATCGCGGTGGCGGCTAGCCTCGGTCAAAAGCTGCTTTGGCAAGACAGCGGCGAACCTGTGAGCCTTGATGCCTTCTTCAGGCATCCGCATCCGAGTAGTTCTCAGCGGCACATAGCTGGAGGCGCTCGCTGACGCCAACAGGACCAGCCCTCACTGAGTATGACGAGGAGCACGTCATCACGTACATGCGCGTGCTTGATGCTCAACAAGGCGCCGACTAGCGTGATGTCTCCCGCATCGTGCTGCGCATCGACCCAGACACCGAGGCCGACCGCGCGCGTCTAGCGTTCGAAATCCACCTCTCGCGTGCCAGATGGATGACCGAGCAAGGTTATAGCCATCTGTTGCGAAGCGGCATCTGATCATAGCGACGCCTGCCTGTAACTTTCGATCATGGCTTCTCGGCTAGGGCCTTGATGGGTGGAACGGATTGTCAGGGGCGCTTGGGTCTCGGTCGTGGCAAAGGAGGTGATACAGAGCCCGCGAAGGCAACGGGCTTGGCCATGGGAGGCTGCGCGACTGCTGCGACTGGCGCGTGGTTCACGGGACTGCTGTGGCGGCCTACAATGTAGGCCCCTAGCGCCGTGACACCCAGTAGAACGAGTAGCGTTTTTGCCCGCATACTCGCACCACTACCTTTAGCCGGTCTTTCGAGCATTCATGGCCCGCTCAACCTCGTCGGCTAGCTGATTCAGATGCCGCGCAAGCCGGTCGAACATTTCGCGCTTCGCTTTGTCCGTAGCCAAGTCCCTGACAAGCGCGCATTCGGCCGCGTCTTTGCGCAGCTTCTCCAAATGGGTTTGATAATCCTTCATTGTCCCCTGCCTGTCTTAATTTTCCGTGACGGTGGCACGGAGAACAGGAGGCTGACCTAACAAATGTTAAGTCGGGGCGGACATTCGAGAAGGGAAAGAAAGTAAGAGCGCTGCAATACGTCCGGCGCCGGCAAATCGAGTTGAAGGGGGAAAGGTCCACCTAACCACTCAAGCCTGGCCAGCGCGCATTCGCGGCATGTCGGCTTGGCTGGTGGCGAGCACGGCGCGGCGATCGGCGACCGCATGGTGGAATTGTTCGAGCGCGAGGGCGATCACCGAGAGGTCACCTTCCTCGACGGTGCCGTCGTCGTAGCAATCGAGCGCCTCGCGCAACATGCCATCGGCCGCGGCTTGCATCTCGGCCAGCTCTTCCGGCGTTTCGACCTTCCTCGCCCTGGAAATCAACTCAAGGAGATGATCGCGATGGGCGGTGTATTGATCGCGCTCGTTCCTGTTCCAGTAGTGCTTGAACCAGGCGCCGGCGGAGCCCAGGCCCGACAGGATCAGCACCGCGAACCAGATGTAGTCGGTGTATTTCTCGAGGAACGTTCGTTCGTTGCCGTCGATATAGGCGGCTGCGCCCGCGTGCGCCGGCAGCGCTGCGTCTTTTTCGGTATCGGGCTTTTCGATCTGCGAGGCGGTCGGCAATTCACGCGCGAGCTGCTGCCGGTTGGTGAAGAGTTGGCGGGCGAAGGCGGCGACCGCCGTATCCGACAATGACTTTGGCGCGATGATCAGATGGTTGACGGCAACGGTATCGACCTTGTCTTCCGGCCGCTGCGGTGAAGAGCCGAAGATGCTGGCGGGAATTTCCTCGGATTCGTAGATCGGATTTTTCTTCGCAATGGCATCGGCAACATCGATCGGCAAGAATTTCGGCTCGCCGCGGGCAGCAGCCGTTGCAGCGATCGCGTCCACGGTAATCTTGCTCTTGAGCGGGCCGACCGCCATGAAGGCGTCGACCGACTGATCTTTCGCAATTTCGCCGAGCTGATTGGTGGCGAACTGGCTGATCGTGACCTTGTCGGGATTGATGCCGGACTCTTTCAGGATCCCGCGCAACAGCGTGACATTGGCCTGGGTCCGCCCGATCACACCGACGCGGTGGCCGGCCAGTTCATCGAGACTCTTGATCTTGGGCGTGGGCTGCTTCTTCGAGCCCTTGGCGGGAAGGCCGGAAGGCGCCCACAGTACCACGACATTGCGCAGAATGGCAACCGACTCGGCATTCGTCGGCAGGTTCAGGTCGCCGCGGGCGACGGCGAGATCGGCCTTGCCGTCCGTGAACAACGCAATGCTCTCCGTCGTTCCTTCCGTCGTGATCAGCGCCAGCCGTACCGAGCTGCCCTCACGCGCAAACGTCTGCGCCATCAACTGGACCAGTTTCTGGTCGTCGCTGCCGGCCGGGCCGACCGCAATCCGCAGCATCGTCGGCCGCAGCACGTAATACAACGTGCCCGCGGCGACGCCGAACGCGAGCAGGCCGGCGGCAAGGATCAGAAGCGCGTAGCTCTTCCGCTTCCGCCGGCGGCGGGATCGCACAGAATTGTCGTTGTAGTCTGTCATCTCGCTGTCACGTTACACGAAAATGCGTGGAGACGACTTAAAAACATCCTTACATATCGATGACGTCATACGCTTGAAATATCCATGGCTGAACGTCGGATTTGAGAATCATCAATCTCGGGTCCGGACATGAAGATATTGATTGCGACCGATGCGTGGCATCCGCAGGTGAACGGTGTCGTCCGCACGCTGACGTCGCTGGCACGCAGCGCCTCTGCGCTCGATGCCGATATCAGCTTCCTCACCCCGGACGGGTTTCCTTCCGTCGGCGTGCCGACCTATCCTGGCTTACGCGTCGCGCTGCCGAACCGGCGCGAGATCGCGCGACGGATCGAAGAGGCGGCACCCGACGCCATCCATATCGCAACCGAGGGGCCGATCGGCTGGATGGTGCGCGCCTATTGCCGGCGCCGCAAGCTTTCGTTCACCACGTCCTATACGACGCGCTTTCCCGAATATATCGCCGTCCGCACCGGGCTGGCGGCCGCCGTCGGCTATGCGGTGCTGCGGCACTTTCATGCCGCGTCTTCCACGGTCATGGTCGCCACCGACTCGCTGCGCCAGGAACTTACCGCGCGCGGCTTTCGGAAACTCGGCTTCTGGACGCGCGGCGTCGATACCGAATTGTTCAACCCGCATACGCGGGCGGCGCTCGATCTGCCCCGGCCGATCTTCATGACGATGGGCCGCGTCGCGGTGGAAAAGAATCTCGATGCGTTTCTGTCGCTCGACCTGCCGGGATCGAAAGTGGTCGTCGGCGACGGACCGCAGAGGGCGCAGCTCGCGCAAAAATATCCTGACGCAATCTTCCTCGGCGAGAAGAAGGGTGCGGAGTTGACCGCGCATCTCGCCGCCGCCGACGTCTTCGTATTTCCGAGCCTTACCGACACGTTCGGCGTCGTGCAGCTCGAGGCATTGGCCTGCGGCACGCCGGTCGCGGCATTCCCGGTCACCGGGCCGAAGGACGTCATTGCCGATCATCCGATCGGCGCGCTCGACACCGATCTGCGCAGCGCGTGCTTGCGCGCGCTGCCGATGTCGCGCGAAACCTGTCGCAATTTTGCGCTGGCGCGCTCCTGGGAAAACAGCGCGCGGCAGTTCCTCGGCAATCTAACCGCGCTGCAGCCGAGTCGCGTGTTGCGACCGGTGCGCCGGGCGCCTGCCGCGAGCGCCGTGCAGGGCTGAACCGAAAAATTCGACCATCAACACAAGTCATACGCGTGAGACGAGAAGGCAGAACCAACCATGGCAGACATCATCAAGCTTGACGGTACCAGATCCCTGGATTTCGACCGCGAAACGGTCGAGCAGGCGTATGATCGCTGGGCGCCGGTTTACGACCTCGTGTTCGGGGGCGTGTTCAGCAAGGGCCGCAAGGCGGCGATCCATGCGACCAACAAGATCGGCGGCCGCGTGCTCGAGGTCGGCGTCGGCACCGGCATTTCGCTGCCGCTATACGCGCCGCATCTGCGCATCTTCGGTACCGACATTTCGGAAGCGATGCTGCAAAAGGCGAAGAGGCGCGTCGATGAACTCGGCCTGAAGAACGTCGAGGGCCTCGCCGTCATGGACGCCGAGAATCTCGAATTCCCAGACGATTGCTTCGACGTGGTGATGGCGCAGTATGTCGTCACCGCGGTGCCGAATCCCGAAAAGGCGCTCGACGAATTCGCCCGCGTGCTGCGGCCGGGCGGTGAACTCATCATCCTCACCCGCGTCAGCGCCGACGCCGGTATGCGCCGCTTCATCGAGCAGCGCCTGCAGCCGGTGGTGCGTCCGCTCGGCTTCCGCACCGCCGAGTTCGCCTGGTCGCGCTATGCGCAGTGGCTGGCGGGCGCGCGCGGCATGGAGCTGGCGGAGCGCCGCCTGGTGCCGCCGCTCGGCCATTTTTCGCTGGTGCGCTTTCGGAAAATCGACGTCGCCGCGGCTGCCTGACGCGCCCTGATCGCCGTTGCGCCACCGCGCGGCCGCGAACTGTCACATGTCATTATCATGATGTCACATGCCGGACATCGAATCTCAGTAGACCCGATCCCATCGGAATTTGGGGGAGAACATGATCAAGAACTTTCTGCAGGAACTGCGTACCCAGCGCTGGGACGACCATCGCTACTATCACCACAGCCGCATCAACCAGTCGCTGCACTTCGTCAGCGCGGCGAGCTTCCTGTTCGCCTACGCGATGCTGTTCTTCGATCCCGTCGTGTCGGCGCTGGTCGGCTGGCTGGTCTCGATGACGACGCGGCAGGCCGGCCACTTCTTCTTCGAGCCGCGCGGCTATGACCACGTCAACCAGGCGACCCACGAGCACAAGGAAGAGATCAAGGTCGGCTACAATCTGCAGCGCAAGGTCGTGCTGATGACGATCTGGTCGCTGTCGCCGCTGGTGTTGTATCTCGACCCGACCTTGTTCGGCCTGTTCACGCCCTGGACGTCGTCTGCGGACTTCATGCGGCAGGTCGCCAAGATCTGGCTTGCGGTCGGCATCGGCGGGCTGTTGTTCCGCACCGTGCACCTGTTCTTCATCCGCGACGTCGAGACCGGTTTGGTCTGGATGACCAAGATCCTCACCGACCCCTTCAGCGACCTGAAGCTGTACTACAAGGCACCGCTGGCTCTCATGAAGGGCGAGCTGATCGATCCGGGTCTGGAGAAGCACGTCAAGCACGCGTGATTGTTGCGGCTTGATCCAGTGAGGCGTCATGGCCGGGCTTGTCCCGGCCATCTGCGTCTTGAACGTCAGACGAACTAAGACAGCAATTGTGAGGTCGTCATTGCGAGCGAAGCGACTCGTCCGCCGTAGCTTTAGCGAAGGCGGAAGCAATCCATCTCTCCGCGCGGGGACAGATGGATTGCTTCGTGGCTTCACTCCTCGCAATGACGGGAGCCAGCCAGGGCTATGACGCTAAATAGAAGAGCGCGAACGCCGTTAGCGCCCAAACCGCTTCCGCAGCATCTCTTTCAAAATCCGCCGCTTGATATCCTTGTTGGTCAGCGAAGCGTCACGCCACCACCAGCCTTCGCGCTTCATCTTCTCGGCCGCCGTAACAAAGCGGTCGGCGACTTCATTGAAATCCGCATCCGTGTAGTTGAGGCTGAAAATCAACCGGCCGGTGCCGACCCAGCTCAGCGCCAGCCCTTCGGCGCGCAAGTAGTATTGCAGCATCCAGTTATAGCGGGATGGCTCGGTGTATTGCACCATCCAGATCGAGGAGATGTTGCTGACGCGGACCGGCAGATCCTGCGCGGCCAGCCGCTCGTTCAGCACCTTGGCGCGGCCGTTCCAGGTCTCCTCGAGTCCCTGGTAGACGGCATTGAAGTTCGGGCTGGCGAGACGGCTGAGGAATTCGTCCATCGCCGTCATCACGTAGGGGTGCGAATTGAAGGTGCCGCGGGCAAAGCAGACGTCGGCGGGGCGATCGTCGCGGAAGCGCCGCATCAAGTTCTTAGCGCCGCAGACCACGCCGACGGGGAGGCCGCCGGCGAGGCTCTTGCCGTAGGTCACCATATCGGCGCGGACGCCGAAATATTCCTGGGCGCCGCCGGCGGCGAGGCGGAAGCCGACAAAGACTTCGTCGAAGATCAGCACGATGCCGCGCTCGGTGCAGACCTCGCGCAATTTCTTCAGCCACTCGGTATAGGCCGCACGATCGAACGCGCCTTTTCGCGAACTGTCGACGAGTGCGGAATCGCCCGGCGCGTTGGCGTTCGGATGCAGTGCCTGCAAGGGATTGACCAGCACGCAGGCAATGTCCTTGCGCGTTCGCAGCACATGCAGCGTGCGCTCCGACATATCGGCCAGCGTATAGGTCTCGTGCGGCGATACCGGATTGCCGACGCCCGGTTGCACGTCGCCCCACCAGCCGTGATAGGCGCCAGCGAAACGGACCAGATGCGAGCGTTTGGTGTGATAGCGCGCCAGTCGCACCGCCTGCATGACGGCTTCGGTGCCGGACATGTGGAACGAGACTTCGTCGAGGCCGGAAATCTCGCACAGCCGGCGGACGTTGTCGGTGATGACGGGGTGATAGGGGCCGAGCACAGGGCCCAGCGCGCGGGCGCGTTTTTCGGCTTCCGTGATGCACTCCTTGTAGAAGTCGTTGCCGAAAATGTTGACGCCGTAGGAGCCGGTCAGGTCGTAGAAGATGTTGCCGTCGACATCGGTGACGGTGACGCCGGCGGAAGACTGCATGAAGGCGCTGGTGCCGAGATTTTCGCGCACCAGCCGGCTGTACTGGAACGGCACGCGGTAGGTTTCCGTAAACTGCAGGTCGGAGATGTGCGTCGCGGCCTCGGCCGTCATCTGCCGGCCCTTGGCGTAGCGCTCCTCATAGAGGCAGGCGAGCCGGAAGAAGGCGTCCTGCCGCTGCAGGGCGACATCGCTGGGCGCGCCGTCGGAAGCGAAGAAATCGTTGATGTCGAATTCGTAATGCGGCACCAGCCGCGCGACCATTTTGGACATCTTGGAATGCCCGGTCAGCGAGCGGTGCTTTGCGCGCGACAGCGCCAGCCGCGCTTGCAATTTGGGGAACACTGCCGCGGCGCTAGCGACCGCAGCGGCGGACAGCGAGAGAATCGGAAGGGACGAATCCATGCCTGAAGCGCTAGCCAATCCTGCTGACAGATTGATGACAATCCGGCGCCTGATCGCCCGCTTCACCCAGCAGGAAGACCTCAACTTCCTCCTGACCAACCGGGTGCCGCGGGCGGCGCTGACCCGCTTCATGGGCTGGTTCAGCAAAATCGAAAATCCGCTCGTGCGCGATGCCTCGATTGGCTGCTGGCGGCTGTTTTCCGATCTCGATCTTTCGGAAGCGAGGAAGACCGAATTCAAGAGCCTGCACGATTGTTTTACGCGCGAGCTGCGCCCGGGGCTGCGGCCGGCAGATCCCGATCCGTCTGTCGTGGCCAGTCCTTCCGACGGCATCATCGGCGCGTTCGGCAAGATCGCCGATGGGGAGCTGTTCCAGATCAAGGGTGCGCCTTATTCGCTGCTGGATTTGCTCGGCGATCCCGCGCTGGTGGAAAGCCATCGCAACGGCCGCTTCCTGACGCTCAGGCTGACGTCCAGCATGTATCACCGCTTTCATGCGCCGTATGATTGCCGGATCGAGAAGGTGACGTTCATTCATGGCGACGTCTGGAACGTCAATCCGATTGCGCTGAAGCGGGTCGAGCGTCTGTTCTGCAAGAACGAGCGGGCGGTGCTGCAGGCACGCCTGCCGTCCGGCGAGGCACTGACCCTGGTGCCGGTCGCGGCCATTCTGGTGGCCAGCATCCGGCTGCATTTCCTGGATCGCACGCTCAATGCGCAGAGCAGGGGACCGATGGTCTTTCCCTGCGATGCGGAGGTACGCAAGGGCGACGAGCTCGGCTGGTTCGAGCACGGCTCGACCATCATCGTGCTGGCGCCGGAGAACTTCGAATTTTGCGACAACGTCGCGGAGGGCGGGCGCATCAGCGCCGGCGAACGACTGTTGCGAAAGCCGCAGGTTTAAACTCGATTCTCCGGGCTATTGCCTCTATATGCTCGCGGTCGCAGTCGCGAAAACGCGGGAAGAGATCGATGGCGAGAGCGCCTGTCATGGCCGCAGGAGGAATCGTGCTGCGGCAGGCGGAGCCGCCGCTGATTGCCGTGGTGCGCCTGCGCAAGCGCAATGAATGGGTCTTGCCGAAGGGCAAGCTCGACGACGGCGAGACGCCGCGCGCTGCTGCCGAACGCGAGGTGATGGAAGAAACCGGGCACGACGTTGCCGTGCATGAGTTTCTGGGCACGCTGGCCTATGAATCGCGCGGCGGCGCCAAGGTGGTGCATTACTGGCGCATGGAGGCGGATGATCTGCCCACGCGCATACCGATGCGCGACGTGAAGGCGGTGGACTGGCTGCCGCTCGCGGAAGCCATCGAACGGCTGTCGCGCGGCTATGAGCGCGCGTTTCTGGAAAATGTCGGGCCGATCGCGCTGGCAGCGGCGAATGGTGTAGAAGGCGTAGGGTTGCCGATGTCGGTGCAGCCTGTCGAGGTGCCCAAAGCCCAGCGTGTAGGCTTTCTTCAAAATCTGCTTCGGTTGTTCCGCTAATTCGTGTCCCGGGCGCGACACGCCAGCGCTGCCTCGCAGAACCGGGACCCCAGGCCTCGGCAGATAGTGGACCCCGGCTCTGCCGTGCACCACTGCGTGGTGCACCGCGTTCGGGAAATGACGAGTGGTTAGCGATTGGTAGTCAGCTCACACGTTTCCAGGTCTGGCCTCCGCAGAACATGCCGCCGAAGGCGCAGCCCTGGACGCGCAATGAGCTGGCGCCCTTCAGCGCTATCGTCGAGTCGTAGTTGCGGCCGCTGTCGGGATCGTGAATCCGGCCGGTCCACTTGCTGCCCTGCGGCTTCATGTTGATCAGGATCCTTTCGCCGGTGTTGACGGAATAGCCGCACAGATTGGCGCCGCATTGCTCGATGCGCACGTTGCCCTTGTTCTCTTCCGTCGCCCAGACGCCGATCGGCGAGTCGGCAGCGGGCGATGCGGCCGCGGTCGGCTGCGGTGCAGGCGCGGCGGCGACCGGAGCTGGCGGAGGCGGAGCGGGCGGTGCGACTTCGGCTTGCGCCGGTGTTGCGGCCGCGACGGTGGTTTGAGCGGGCGCAGGTGTTGCAGGTGTTGCCGCGGGAGCGGCAGGCTGTGGCGCGGCGGCCTGGACCGGGGCGGGTGCCGCGAATTTGGCCGCCGGCGCGGTCGCGACGACCTCGTCGTCGTCCTTGCTCTTCGAGCCCAAGCCCTTGAGGTCGATGTTGCCGAGCGTCCCGTTATAGCCGGGCGCGGTAATCTTGATGCAGGAAATGGCGTTGCAGTTGCGCGGCGATTCGACACGAATACGCTCGCCGTTGATCTGGAGGGTAATGCCGCCCGCATGCGCCGAGGTGGTTGCCATCAACAATGCGGCGAGGATGTACAGCTTCTTCATGAGAGCCTCCTGAGCGGCCATGAGCGGGTGGCGGTGAATGTGGACAGACTACGCGGGCGCAGGGGCCCGCTCTGTGATGCAGGTCACGAAGCGCCGGGCAACACCGAAGCGGCTCGGTGATTCAAATCACATCCAGCCGAAGTTCCCCGCGCTTAGTTTTCCGCGATCACCCGCGGGAGGCTTCGATGAAACAGCTTTGTTTTCTCGCCGTGCTGATGCTGCTTGGTTCTTCAGCCCATGCCGGCGCGATTTCATTCAAGATCGGCGGCCATCGGGTGCACATCGAATCCTCTAGGTATTGCCGTTCGACGTCCTGTGCCTCGATGTCGGTTTCCAGAAGCCTCAACTGGCGCCACAAACGCGACCGCCATGACGATGATCGCGATGGGGTCGTGCCGGCGAAGCCTGCACCACAGACGGTTTCGCCGCCTGCGCTGCCTGCGGCGGCCCCCAAGACCATCGTCGGCGCGCCGCCGCCGGCCGTCTACACCCCGGCCGCATCGATGACGCAAATCGTCGCGGCGCCGCCGCCTCGGCCCACTCCGCCGCCTGCGCCCCCGCCGGCCCAGCAGACGTCGATTCCGTTGCCGCCGCCCCCACCACCTGCGAAATCGGTCGAAACTGTGCAGCCTGCGCTACAGGCTGAACGCGTCTCGCGTCAGGCCGAGGAAGGGCCATCGGATTCGCCGATCGGCGACTGGCAGACGGAGGGCAAGGGAAGGGTGCGGATCGGAAAATGCGGCAGCGCGCTGTGCGGCTATGTGCTCAATTCTTCGTCGAACGAGAAGGGTGAGGCTATTCTGATCAACATGAAGCCGAAGACGGAAAGGCAATGGGCCGGCGGCGTCTACAGCCAGGACAGCGGCGAAACGTATTACGGCACGCTGTCGATGAAGGGGGTCGATACGCTTCGCGTCGAGGCCTGCGCGCTTCTCCGCTTCTACTGCTCCGGCAACAATTGGAGCCGCATCACGCGCCGCGCCGACAGTCTGGCGATGGTGTCCGCCGAGCCGCGCTCATGAATGGCTCGCGAAAAACGCCCGGTGACTTGGTCACCGGGCGTTCGGGTCCATTGTCTGGACGGGTAGTCTAGAACACGCCAAGCACAATCGCGCCGACGAAAGCAATTGCAACATACGCGGTTACAACGCCAAGTCGGCTGACGAGAGGACTTACGAAATCCATTGGGAAGGCTCCCTGGGTTCACGTCTGCCCGCACCTAACACTTAAGGTTAGCAAAGCGTTCCCGGCCCAAAAAGTCAGCGCCGCTGTCCATCCGCGGACTTTCGACGGCCGACACCCCCGCAACGTGGTCAAAAATTCGTTAATTCAACATGTTGAAGAGTCTTTAAATAAATTGGTTGAACGTGCGCGGGATGACGCGCGGAGTTCGTTTGTACCTCGTCGGCTCCTTCGTCCTCGTCTCGCTTGCGGGTTGTGGCCGCGGATTTTTTCAGTCCGCCGAGCGCGAACCGTGGCGTACCGAGGCCGAGATCGCTTGCCTGAAGTCTGGCGCGGTCAAGGAGACCCCCGACCTGGTCCGGATCGATCCGATCTCCGGTCCCGGCGTGTGCGGCGCGGAATATCCGCTGAAAGTGGCGGCGCTCGGCGAAAACATCACCTCTTTCGGCTTTGCCGACCAAAGCCTGCGGCCGCCCGCCAATATCGGCAATCAGCCGCGCTGGCCGATCGCGCGCGCCCCGGCGGCGGCTCCGCCCCAAGGGGACTATTCTGGGAACTCTTTAGGCAGCTATTCTGGAAACTATTCTGGGAGCCATTCAGGAAACTATCCGAATCCGGTGCCGCGCCAGCCGAACTATGCCGCGCCGTCGAACGGTCCGATCTCGCTCTCCGCGCCGGGTGTCGCTTCGCAGCAGGATGATATCGATCTGCCGCCCGAAGGCGTGCCGACGTCGCGCGACGGCGGTTATGCGGTGCCACCATCCTATCCACCGCGCGACCGTTACACCGCGCCGTCTTCTGCGCCGTATCCGCCGCCATCCCATTCGCCATCGCCGGCTGCGCCGCGGCTCGGTCCCGCGCAAGGCAATTCCGTCAGTGCCTTCGGTCAGGTCTCGATGAAGCCGGCGGCGACGCTGGCCTGTCCGATCGTCTCCGCGCTCGACCGCTGGCTTACCGATTCCGTGCAGCCGGCGGCGATGCGCTGGTTCGGCGTGCGCGTCGTCGAGATCAAGCAGATCTCCGCTTATTCCTGCCGCGGCATGAACGGCAATCCGCATGCGCATATTTCCGAGCACGCGTTCGGCAATGCGCTCGACATCGCAGCCTTCACGCTCGCCGACGGCAGGCGCATCACGGTCAAGGGCGGCTGGCGCGGCGTACCGGAAGAGCAGGGTTTTCTGCGCGACGTACAGGCGGCCGCCTGTCAGCAGTTCAACACCGTGCTGGCGCCGGGCTCCAACTCCCACCACGAGGATCACATTCACGTCGACCTGATGCGCCGTCCCTCCCGCCGCACCATCTGTCAGCCCGCCGCCGTATCGGGCGAACAGGTCGCCGCGCGCGCCCAGCGTAACCCCTACGCATCACGTGACCCGTATTCGACAGGCTCGCTCGCCAGCAAGAAATCCTGGCCGCGCACGTTGAAGTCCAATAGCAAGGTCAACGAGGAAGACGAGTACGAAGATCATTAGCGTTGAGCGAATTGCCCAACGCGTAGGATGGGTGGAGCGAAGCGATACCCATCAATGCCGTTCCTCAGGTGATGGGTTTCGCAAGGGCTCAACCCATCTACGAGATCTCCACCTCACTCTGCAATCTCCTCCAGCAAATCCCGCACCACTCCCTTCAGCAGGTCGAGCTTGTAGCCCGTCATCGGCAACGGCTTCGCGCCCGCCGTCGCCTGCTCGGCGGCGCTAGCGATATTCGCTGCGTTGGCGTCCTTGCCCTGCAACGCCGCTTCCGCTGCCGCAAGTCGCAGCGGCACCGGAGCGATGCCGCCGGCGGCCAGGCGGACGAACTGAAACGTGCCGTCCTTCACCACGGCGCGGGCGCAGGCTTCGACCAGCGGCCATTCGGCATGGGTGCGGCTGATCGCGCGCTTGTAGAGCGCGCGCTCGGCTTGTAGCGGTGAAGGAAGCTCGACGCTCTTGATCATCTCGTCAGGCAGCAGCGCGTTGTCGGAGCCGCCGTTGCGGCCGTCGCCGAGGAGCTCGCCGATCGTCAGGGAGCTCCGTTGGTCGGTCATCACTTTCGCATCATAGGCAAGCAGTGCCGCGGCCATCGTCGAGGGGTGCGGCGCCACGCAGGGGCCGAGGTCGAACGCGACGTGGTAGAGATGATTGCCGGACCGCGCGGGACAATCCGGTCCGCCCTTCCTGAGACAGGCGATGTGCGGATTTCGAAAATACCAGCAGCGCGAACGTTGCGCGAGATTGCCGCCGAGGGTGGCGAGATGACGGACCTGCGGCGTCGCCAACCCTTGCGCGGATGCGGCGATGCCCGGATACGCCGCGGCGAGGCGTGCATCGGCGGCGATGGCGGCAATGGTGGTGAAGGCGCCGAGGCGCACACTTCCGTCGGCACCCCAATGCATCCCAATCATGTCGGGTGCGGCGGCAATATCGATCAACGGCCCCGTCGAGACGCCGCTGCGGCGCCGCTCGGAGAGGTCGGTGCCGGCGGCGCGGAATTCGCCGGGTTGCGTCGAAGTCATGGCTGATGCTGTCATGCGGCGACCCTCCCTTTGAGCGCGGCGACGAGACGGTCGGGGCGGATCGGCAACTCGGTCAGCCGAACGCCTGTCGCGTGGTGAATGGCATTGGCGACCGCGGGCGAAGTCGGCACGGTTGCGACCTCGCCGATGCCGACACTGCCGCCGAGCACGTGATCGAATCCGCGCTGGTCGAAATGCACGTCGATCATGGGCGTGTCCGCAATGCCGGGAATGCGATAGTCCTCCATGCCGCCGCTGAGCACATCGCCGGTGCGGGAATCGACCTCGCGTGCTTCATAGAGCGCGTAGCCGATGCCCTGAATGACCGCGCCGGTGGCCTGGCTTCGCGCCAGCGCCGGCGCCACGATCTTGCCGACCGCGATGCCGGTGTGAACGTTGACGACGCTGACATGGCCGAGCCAGGTATCGATTTCGACTTCGACAACCTGCACCGAGCTCGGCACGCCGGCACCGATCGCAAGATTGGAGAAGCGCCGCATCATCCAGCCGAAGATCCAACCCATGAAGCCGGCCTGCTTGAGCGGCGACTGGATGCCCGGCGCCATCTGCCTGGAGTCTTCCGGCCGCACACCGGAAGCGGCGAGGTCGGGTGACGCTGCGAGCATTTCGCGCCATGGCGCGTTGGAGCCGGGGACCGGCTGCCGCTTTGCGTTCTGCTGGATCGCGGCTTTCAACTGCTCGATGGCGAGCAGCATCGGCGGGATCACCGAAGCCGTGACACGGCTGCCGCCGGAGCCCGGCCCTTCCGGCAGCTTTGAATCGCCGATCCGGACCTCGACCTCATGCGGCTCCAGCCCGAACTCGCGTGCGAGCGTATTGGCTATCACGGTGCGGGTGCCGGTGCCGATATCCTGCGTCGCGGTACTCGCGATCAGGCGTCCGCCCTTCACAGCTACTTCGACCTTCGAGCCAGGTTGCCACAGATAGAGCCAGTAGCCGGTGGCGACGCCGACGCCGCGGCGATAGCGGCCGCTTTGCGCGGAGATCGGTTTGCGGTCGCGCCAGACCTCGAGGCTCGAAGCCCAATCGTAGAGCCGCTGGCGGTTGGGATCGGGATCCCAGCGTTTGCGAAGCGCGATCGCGTCGATGTTCATGCGCACCGCCGCTTCGTCGATCGCCTGCTCCAGCGCAAACGCCATCGGCGGCCCGCCCGGGCCGCGGAAGGGTGCGCCTGCCGGCAAATTGCTGATGACGTCGAAATCGGCGAGCTCCTTTCCTTCCGCGGGATAAATCAGGCGCGCCAGTGCCGCGATGGTTGAATTGGTCGCAGCTCCTGTATCGGCATAAGCGGTGAACGAGAGCGCTTTCAATTCGCCCTGGTCGGACGGCAGCAGTGCGATCTTCATCTCCGCCGCCGGTCGATAGCCGGTGACCGAAAGCTCCTCGTGCCGATCGTAGGCAACGCGCACCGGCGCCTTGGCCTCGCGTGCCAGTTCGATCGCGGTGGTAGTTTCCACGCCAAGCGCAGCCTTCGAACCAAAGCCGCCACCGACATGGTCGGCAATCACGCGCACCTTGTCGTGGTCGAGCTTGTAGCGCTTGGCGATCAGCTCCATCAGGTGAAACACGGCTTGCGTCGAGACATGCACGGTGAGCCGGTCGCCTTCGAAACGCGCGACCGCCGCATGCGGCTCGAGGCAGGCATGCTGTTGCGTGCCGGTGCGGAAGGTGCCCTCCACCAGCAGCGGGCTGTTCGCGGAGCGCGCGCTGTCGATCCAGCTTCGCACCTTCTTCGGCTTCTTGGAGAACGCCGCCGAAGGGCCGCGGATGTTGCCTTTCCAGGAAGCCGGCGAACCGGCGCCTTCGGAGACGTTGCCGGCCTTCTTGCGCGTGGATTTTTCGAATACGACGGGCGCATCGGCCCTGCGCGCTTCATCGAGCCCGATCACCGAGGGCAGGCGTTCGCTTACGAGCTTGATTGCGGCAATGGCGGCCAGCGCCGACTTGCGATCCTTCGCTGCGACCGCTGCGATCGGTTGGCCGACATAACGAACGACGCGGTCATCGCCGAGCAGCGAGATCGCCGCGCTCACACCCGGCATGGCGCGCGCGGCGGTGAGGTCGAGCTCACCGATGCGCGCATGCGCGAACGGCGAGCGCAGGATCATGCCTTCGAGCTGGCCGTCATGATGGATGTCGACGGTATACTTGGCCGATCCCGTCACCTTGTCGCGCGCTTCCATGCGGGGCGGAACGAACTCCTCGCCGTCGAAGCGGCCGGCGCAGGCATCCGCCACGGCGCGAAAGATTCCGTCATAAGCGCCGCAGCGGCAGAGATGCCCCGACAGCGCCGCGCCGATTTCCTCGCGCGAGGGCACCGCCGTTCCCTTGGCCGCCCGCCAGGAATCATGAAACGCCGCGGCCTCGACGATGAAGCCCGGCGTGCAGAAGCCGCATTGCAGGGCGTCGTGCGCCATGAAGGCCTTCTGCACCGGGTGAAGTTTTTCCGCGCCGATGCCTTCGACCGTGGTCACGTTTTGATCCGCGGCTGATCGAGCCGGCATCAGGCAACTCACGGCAGGCTCGCCGTCGACCAGCACCGTGCAGGCGCCGCAGACGCCGGCCCCGCACACAAGCTTGGTGCCGGTGAGGTCGAGCGCGTCGCGCACGACGTCGACCAGCAACGCATCGGGATCGTCGGGGAGGGGAGCGAGCTTGCCGTTGATCGTCATGGTGCTCATCTGCGATCTCCAGGTTTGCGGGCGGATTTCCTGTCGGTTTTTTTGGCTGGCTTCGGTTTGGCCCCGCGCGGCTGCTTCGCCGACCCGACGGCCCCGGCGATCAGCATGCGCAACATGATTTCCAGATCCTTCAGGAAGGCATCGGCCGGCTGCATCGCGGGGTAGGCGGATTTGGCGCCGTTGACCGCCATCTCGACGCATCGCGCAAGATCGCGTGTCGTCATGCCGGCGTTGAGAGCGAGGCCCTGCTTGCGGCAAACGCGTGTGATCGTCGCGTCGAGCTGATCCGCATAGGCGGCGGCATATTTCTGATAGAGGTCGCGCGCCTGCAGGAGATGCTCGGAGAACAGTTCCTCGACATGGGGCGAGCCGTCGAGCGAAGCGGCCAACTGTCCGAGCTTGGCGGAGACCGATGCGACGAGAATATCGGCGAGGCTGCCGCCTTGCTTCTCGGCGGCGCCGGCCGCGGCGATTTCGGCGGCGAGCGCCTCCTCATGCAGCCGTTCGATGACGGCGCGAAACAGCGCTTCCTTGGATTTGAAATGATGGTAGAGCGCCTGCCGCGTCAGCCCGGCGGCTTCCGCCGCCTGTTCGATCGACGAGCGCCGAAAACCGTGCCGGCGAAACACCAGCATCGCGGCATCGAGAATGCGGGTACGGGCGCTCATTTGACGATTTTGACAAAAATAGACAAAATGTCAAGCCGCCGGGCCGGGGCCTACTATCTACCGCGCGGTGAGGGGTCCCGGTTCTGCGACGCATCGCTGGCACGCTGCATCGCGCCCGGACGCGACAGGTTCTGAAAGCAGTCAACCCGATCGAATCCGTCCGAGAAGCAATTCGTATTGCTTCATGGACGTGTCATCGAGCGCCTCCTGCCGGTTGCTTGGCTGGTCATCATACCCGATTGGGCTGTCGAACTGGCTCATCGTGAAATCGACGCGCCGCCCGTCGACCTGATTGTAGAAGTGCCAGGCGCCGTTGACGTCGGTTTTCAGAATTTCGCCGCCCAGTTGGGCTTGCACCACCAGCGCCGTCACTGAGCATTGCCCCGCAGCGGGATTGTCGGGCCGCCACTTTCCGCCCGTCTCCACCGACCAGGCTTCGCGCAGTTTGTGATAGAGACCAGTCAGGGATGGGCAACCCGTCGTCATCAATACCCCGCGCGTGCTCCCGCCGTTCTAGCGGGCTGCACCGAAGTCCCGCGCCGGTTGGTGTGGCGGCGGCGCTCATGCCAAAACCCCCGCATCTGACGCGTCGCTAACGAACGCGTCAGCCGGGATGCAGGAAGAGTGCGAGCAGCAGAATGATCGCCAGCGGAACGCCGGTCATCCAAAAAAGTGCGCCCTTTAGGGACATCAACCCGGCCTCCGAGCGGAGATAAACTATCCAGCGGAACTTTGGTTCCTAGGCTACGGCCTTCTTGTTGACGCCCTTGCGGAGCGCGACCGTGTTGAGCTTGGTGTTGGCGGCCTTCTCTTCATTGAGGTTGGTCGTCAGGAAACGAACGACGTCGTCATGGCCGAGTTCTTCGGCCCACGCGATGAGCGTGCCGTATCGCGCGATCTCGTAATGCTCAACCGCCTGCGCACCCGCCACGATGGCGGCGTCAAGCACGGCGTTGTCGTCGATTTCCGCCGTGATCGTGTCGGCCTCCTTGATCAGGCCATCGATCGCCGGACAATCCGCCGCCTTGGGTTCCTTGCCGAGCTTCTGAAACACCTTCTCAAGGCGCTCGATCTGGGTGTTGGTTTCTTCGAGGTGCGATTTGAGGCCGGCCGACAGGTCACGGTTGGTGGCCTTCTCGATCATCTTCGGCAAAGCCTTGGTGATCTGGTGTTCGGCATAATAGATGTCCTGCAGGCCATGCACGAACATGTCCTCCATGGTTTTGATGTCTTTCGTGAAAAGTCCCATTCGAACCTCCTTGGTTGACGGGATTCCCGACGCGGGGGACATCATTTTGTTCCTGTCCCCTTGGCTGGTTCCCTGCCAACTGCTGCTGCGCCACAGCATTATGGGGCGGCTCGCTCGTCGTTTCATGCGATGGCGGCAACAACGACGTATCGCGTACTCGCTCAAAAGGCCGCGGGTTTGAGCAGTTATGACGCAGTAGAACTAGCCCATGACCAGGAAAGGTGAAGAAGGGAGTTACTCCGGCTTCGCCCGATAGGTCGCCAGAAACATCCGCGTTGCGCTGTCGACCACGCGCGCGATGCGCTCCGCCGACGGCGCCGGCTCGGCCTGAAACACGAACGGCAGAAACAGCGTCGCCTGGCACATCTGCAGGAATTGCGCGGCGGCGAGGCCGCAATCGTCGATCGCAAGATCGTTCGACCGGACATGCGACTGCAGATACTCGGCGAGGCGGTTGATCGTCTTTGCCAGTACGTTCTCGTAGAACTGGCGTCCGACCTCCGGCATCCGTTCGGCGATTGCCATTACCGTGCGGATCGACGAACCGCCGCCCGGCCGGCAGATCGAACCGATATAGGTTCGGCCGAATTCGCGCAGCGTGGTTTCGACATCGCGTTTGGGATCGAGATTGTACGCGATCTTGCTTTTTTCGAGCGCATCGTCCTCGACGATGGCCTCGAACAGCCGGCTCTTGTCGGCGAAGTAAACATAAAGCGTGCCTTTTGAGACGCCGGCCGACCGTGCGATCTCGTTCATGCTGGCCCCATCAAAGCCCAGATCCAAGAACACCTGTCGCGCGCCGTCCAAAATCTGGCGGCGCTTCGAACTCTCCTCCTCGCCTAACGGATGAAGCGTGCTTGCTCTGGATGCAACCATTGGTTTATCTTCTCGCACAAGAACTCAACCCGCGATATGGCAAGAAGTCTCTCTCGCTTTATGGTCGGCATAATAGCAATCTAGCTTGACCGAACCGTTCGGTCAAAAATACTTTGGAATTAAGGGCGCCAATGCGGCCGGTTTCGTGGCCTCATGCCTCGCGACATTTTGAAATGGGGAGGCCTCGTTAATGGCCGCAGCGAGAGACCAGGCCGCACGCGTCGTTCGCGCCGAACCGGACGGGGCTCAGGACGAAGCCGAGCCTGAGGCCAGCTCTCAGCTCGCCGATCAGTTGCGGACTTACGTCGCGGAGGAAACCAGGCGTCATCCCGCGGAGCCGCCCGGCGTTCCCGCAACTGAAAAGCCGGCCGTGGCGTCTGTCGATGTATCGGCGGCGAAACCGGGCAAGCGCAAGTTCGTCATGATCGGCGTGCTCGGCTTGCTCGCGCTCGCTGCCGCCGCTTATGGAGTCTACTTCGTCCTCGTCGGGCGCTTCTATGTCTCGACGGACGACGCTTACGTTCGCGCCAACAACACCACGCTGGGCGCTCGGGTATCGGGCCATGTCGCGGCTATCCTGCCTCGCGACAATTCGCTCGTTCGCGCCGGCGACGTGATCTTCAGGATCGACGACGGCGACTATCGCATCGCGGTGGAAGCCGCGCGCAGCAAGATCGCGACTCAGCAGGCCACCATCGACCGCATCGGCCGTCAGGTCACGGCGCTCCAAAGCGCCGTCGAGCAGACCAGGGCGCAGCTCGCTTCCGCAGAAGCGGCAATGAAGCGCGCGGGCCTCGACTTCGATCGCCAGCAGACGCTGAGCACCAAGGGCTTCGCCTCACGCGCCGCCTTCGAGGTCTCCGAAGCTGGCCGCGACCAGAGCCTCGCCGCGGTGAAATCGGCGCAGGCGGCCTATGACGCCGCGCGCGACAATGTCGAGGTGACGAAGGCGCAGCAGGCCGAGGCGCGCGCGCAGCTCGTGGAGTTGCAGAGCCAGCTTGCCAAGGCGGAGCGCGACCTTGCCTTTACCTCGGTGCGCGCGCCCGTCGACGGCACCTTCTCCAATCGGCTCGTCAATGCCGGCGATTTCATCCAGGCCGGGCAGCGGCTCGCCAATGTGGTGCCGCTCAACGATGTCTTCATCGACGCCAACTACAAGGAAACCCAGCTCAAGCGCATCCGTCCCGGCCAACCCGTAAAAATATCGGTGGATGCGTACGGCCATCGCAAATTCGCCGGCGTCGTCGACAGCATTTCACCCGCGGCAGGATCGGTGTTCACGCTGCTGCCGCCGGACAACGCCACCGGCAACTTCACCAAGATCGTTCAGCGGCTCCCGGTTCGCATTCGCGTGCCGAAGGAAGTTGCGAAGCAGAACCTGCTGCGCGCCGGCATGTCCGTCTATGTGACCGTCGACACCCGCGAGGGCGCGGCCGACGCGGACAGCGAAGCCGACCTCGACGCGCCCGCGACGGTTCAACCGCAGTAATTTATTTCCTCGAGCTCCGGGCGAAACGCCCGGCGCCTGTGCCGAGTTGATCATGGCCGACGCCACCACCGCATCGCCCTCGCTGATGAACACAGCAGTCGACGAGCGCATCCCGCCGCGGCGGCTGCTTGCGTTTCTCTTCATGGTGTTCGGGATGTTCATGTCGATCCTGGACATCCAGGTTGTCTCGGCGTCGCTGCAGCAGATACAAGCCGGCCTTTCGGCCAGCTCCAGCGAAGTGTCGTGGGTGCAGACCTCGTACCTGATCGCCGAGGTGATCGCGATCCCACTATCCGGCTTCCTGTCGCGCGCGTTCGGCACACGTTTGCTGTTTGCGATTTCCGCTTCCGGCTTCACCGTCGCAAGCTTGTTCTGCGGTTTTGCCTCGACAATCGAGCAGATGATCGTGTGGCGCGCGATCCAGGGGTTTTTGGGCGCGGGCATGATCCCGACCGTGTTCGCATCCGCTTATACGGTGTTCCCGCGTTCGAAAATCCATATCGTCGCTCCGATCATCGGCCTGGTCGCGACACTGGCGCCGACGATCGGGCCGACGGTCGGTGGTTTCATTACAGACACGATGTCGTGGCACTGGCTGTTCTTCATCAACATCGTTCCCGGCATCGGCATCACCATCGGTGTGTGGGCGCTGTGCGATTTTGACAAGCCGAATTTCGCGCTGCTCGAGCATTTCGACTGGTGGGGCCTGCTGTTCATGGCCGGCTTCCTCGGCACGCTCGAATATGTGCTGGAAGAGGGACCGCAGTCGCAATGGCTGGAAGACACCTCGGTTGCGGTGTGCGCGGCGATCTGTGCGATCTCGGCGATCGCCTTCTTCTGGCGCGTGCTCAGCGTGCGAGAGCCGATCGTCGATCTCAGGACCTTCGCCGACCGCAATTTCAGCCTCTGCTGCCTGATCTCGTTCTGCGTCGGCATCGGCCTTTACGGGCTCACCTACATGTATCCGCGTTACCTCGCCGAAGTGCGCGGCTACAGCCCGATGATGATCGGTGAGACCATGTTCGTCTCTGGTATCGCCATGTTCCTCATGGCCCCGATCGTGGGGCGGCTGATGGCGAAATACGACGTGCGCTACCTGATCGCGATCGGTCTGGTGCTGTTCGCGCTCGGCTCGTACCAGATGACCTGGATGACGAAAGAGTATGATTTCTACGAATTGCTGCTGCCGCAGATTTTGCGCGGAACCGGCTTGATGCTGGTGATAGTGCCGACCAACACGATCGCGCTCGGCACGCTGGCGCCGGAGCGGGTGAAGAACGCCTCGGGCCTGTTCAACCTGACGCGCAATCTCGGCGGTGCGGTGGGCCTCGCCGTCATCAACCAGGTGCTGAACGGGCGCACCGACCTCCATATCTCGCGTCTGCACGACCGCGTCACCTGGGGCAACGCCGCCGCGGTCGATACCCTCAACATGTTCACCCAGCGCCTGCAGGGCATGGGCGATTCCGCGCTGATGGCGCTGAAGCAATTGTCGCAGATCGTGCACCGTCAGGCCGTCGTGATGGGCTATGGCGACGCCTTCTTCATGCTGGCGGTGTTCTATTTCGCCCTGAGCCTGCTGGTGATGGTTCTGGAAAAGCCTTCAGCAGCGGTGCTCGGCGGCGACGCACATTAAAAGCGGCGAGACAACGCTGTTCACGCCCTTGTCATGTTGCAAATCACCCGCGACGCATTTATAAGCTGCGCATTGCCGCTCGAACCGGGGAGATTTGCATGATTTCGATGTATTCGCAGATCGCGGCCTCGCGTCCGGTGCTCGTGCTGGTTTTTCGGTCGCGTCGCTGAGCGCGATCTCCGCCGGCCCTGATCGGGCCTGACGCCCGATCTTTCCAAACTTCCCAACGACTTAACGACAGTTTTCAACGACGCATGCGTTCGGCCCGAGGCCGCCCGCGCGTCAAACCCAAAATGGAGCCGGTTTGCGCCTTTCGCGCAGCCGGATGATGCCATGACCGTTCAAACAGACAAACGTCCCGCGGCGATACGCGTGGTGATCCCGTTCGTGTTCCGCCACTGGCTGCAGCAGCCCGGCCGCGCCGCCGTCGTAACCGGCGGCCTTCTGGGAGCAACCGCGGCCGACCTGTTCATGCCGATCTTCTCGGGCCGGCTGGTCGATGCGCTGACGCTGGGCGCCTCCGACCCGGGCGCGCGCCAGGCTGCGTTCGCAGCCTTCGGCTGGATCGTCGCGCTCGGCCTCATATCGATGATCCTGCGCCTGACCGGCCTGCAGGCGATCGTGCCGTTCACGCTCACGACCATGTCAGACGTGTCGCGCGACGCTTTCGCGCGCGTGCAGCGCTTCTCGACCGACTGGCACGCCAACTCGTTTGCCGGCTCGACCGTGCGCAAGATCACGCGTGGCATGTGGGCGCTCGACCTGCTCAACGACACCATCTTGATGGCGCTGCTGCCGTCGCTATTGGTGCTGGTCGGCTCGATGATCCTGCTCGGGCTGCACTGGCCGGTGTTAGGTGCGGTCATTGCGGTCGGAACCGTGATCTATGTCTCGATGACGATGGCGTTCTCGGTGAACTACATCGCACCCGCCGCGCGCGTCTCCAATGCCTGGGACACCAAGGTCGGCGGCACGCTGGCAGATGCCTTGACGTGCAACGCGGTGGTAAAGTCCTTCGGCGCGGAAGCGCGCGAGGATGCACGGCTGGCCGGCGTCGTCGGACGCTGGCGGACGCGCGTGCGTCGGACGTGGTACCGCTATAACTACACCTCGACGGCGCAACTCGCGGTGCTGTTGTGCTTTCGCGGCTCGGTGATCGGCGGGGCGATCCTGCTGTGGATCGCCGGCCGCGCCACGCCGGGCGACGTCACCTATGTGCTGACCAGCTACTACATCATTCATGCTTATCTGCGTGACGTCGGCATGCACATCAACAATCTGCAGCGTTCGGTCAACGACATGGAGGAGCTGGTCGCGATTCACGACGAGCCGATCGGCATCGCCGATGCGCCGGATGCAAAGCCGATCGACATCCAGGGCGGCCGCATCGTGTTCGACGACGTGACGTTCCATTACGGCGGCCACCGCGCGCCGCTGTATGACGGACTGTCGGTGGAGATCCGCGCCGGCGAACGGGTTGGCCTGGTCGGCCGCTCCGGCTCCGGCAAGACCACCTTCGTCAAGCTGGTGCAACGGCTCTACGATATTGGCGGCGGGAAAATCCTGATCGACGGTCAGGATGTCGCGAAAGCCACGCAACAATCGCTACGCAGCCAGATCGCGATCGTGCAGCAGGAGCCTATCCTGTTTCACCGTACGCTGGCCGAGAACATCGCCTATGGCCGGCCCGGCGCCAGCATGGCTGCGATCGAGCAGGCGGCGCGGCTCGCCAACGCGCATGACTTCATCCTGCGGCTGCCGAAGGGCTATGGCACGCTGGTCGGCGAGCGCGGCGTCAAGCTGTCGGGCGGCGAACGGCAGCGCGTCGCGCTGGCACGCGCGTTCCTGGCGGACGCGCCGGTGCTGATCCTGGACGAGGCAACCTCCAGCCTCGATTCAGAGTCAGAGGGCCTGATCCAGCAGGCGATGGAGCGGCTGATGAAGGGGCGCACCTCGATCGTGATCGCGCACCGGTTGTCGACGGTGCGCAGCCTCGACCGCATCCTGGTGTTCGACCGCGGCGAGATCGTCGAGCAGGGGACGCATGCGGCGCTGGCGGCGCGGCCCGGCGGCATCTATCGCGGGCTGTTCGAGCTGCAGGCCACCGAGTTCAGCCGCATTTCGGCGGCGGAGTGAGAGCCGTATCGTTGCGAACCCGATCGATGGCGGACTATGTTTTCCGGCATCGAGAGGGGGCTCGCGCGATGCGCTGGTTTCGCAAGGATCGGCCGCTGGAGGTCTGGGAGACCGACGTTCAGCCCGCGGGGAATATCGCGGCGGCGCAAAGGATTCGCGAGATTTGCATCGCGGCCGGGGCCATGGCCGGGAGAGTGGCGACGCTGCAGGGCCGCAAGGCGGAAACGGAGAAGGGTGCCGAAGCCGAGCGATATCAGGCCGCGATCAAATGCGCGCTCGAGATCGCCATGAAAATGTCCGACGACGCGGTACGCGACGTCTCGGTGAGCCAGATCATCCGCCTGTGCGTAAAGGCCAACCATCTGAAAACCGCGAAAGTCTTGCTTCGCGCCATCCAGTCGGGCGGGACCAGGGCCGAACTGATTATGGAAAATCCGGTCCTGACCGATCAGGACGCCGCGAGCTGAGGCGGCTCGCGATTTCGCTGCGGCGGTGAGGGCGCCGGCTTGGCCCGCGTGCGCGTCGAAATGGCGACCGTCACCACGACGGCAGCAGCGAACAGCAGTATCTGCAGCGTGATGGTCTCGCCGTTGAAGAACGCCGCGAGCGCAAAGGTGACGAAGGGTTGCAGCAACTGGATCTGCGAAACCCGCGCGATGCCGCCCATCGCGAGCCCTGCGTTCCACGCGAAGAACCCGATCCATTGCGAGAACAATGCGACGTAGAGCAGCCCGAGCCAGGGTTTCAGCGCGATGTGAGTGATATCGGCGGGCATGGTCAGCACGGCTGCCGGGATCGACAGCGGCAGCGCAATCACCAGAATCCAGCTTATGACCTCCCAGCCCGGCATTTGCGAGGTGAGCCGGCCGGAGAATGCGTAGCCGATCGCGGCGACGGCGACCGATGCGAACAGGAATAGGTCTCCGGCGACGAGCGCGCCGCCGCCTTGCCGCAATGCGAATGCGATCACCAGTGCGGCGCCGGCCACGGAGGCGATCCAGAACAGCGGCCGCGGCCGCTCATGGGTGATGGCGACGGCGACCAGCGCGGTGGCGATCGGCAGTACGCCCAGCACCACGCCGCCATGCGAGGCGTCGACCCGCTGCATGCCCATCGACATCAACAGGGGAAACAGGATGGCGACGCAAAGCATCGCAATGATCAGTTGCAGCCACAGCGCGCGGGGCGGCAGCGGTCGGCGTAACACGAGAAGGAGCGCCAGCGAGCACAGCCCGGCGATCGCGGTGCGCAGCGCGGTCAGTGCAATCGGATCAATTTCCGCAACCGCGATCCGCGTCGCCGGCAGCGTGCCACCGAAGATCGCCATGCCGATGAAGCCCAGCAACAGGCCGAGGCGCTCGCGCGAAGCAGGGGAGCTCATGGCGCGATTGGTTAGCCGCTTTGCAGGTCGGCGTACAGCAATCTACTCGGAGCACATGGCGGCTATGCGCGGCTATCTCGGAGCAATGCTGCTCCACACCAATCCGACCCCGGAAAGAAACAGCAGAGCCAGCACGACGTCGTAGAAGTTTCGGTCGTTCAGGGCGTGATAGGTGCGCATGCCAAGACGTGCGCCGATCAGCGTGCCGGGCAGCGCCAGCATCGCCAGCCAGAACACGTCGAATTCAACGAAGCCGCTGGCGATCTGCAGGATGAGCGCAGCGCCGAGCACGCTGCCGTTGAAGATCTGGAAGACGCCGCGGCGCTGGTCCTTGGTCCAGCCGCGGATGCTGGCCCACAGGGTCGGCAGTGGGCCCGACAGGCCGGCGAGGCCGCCGAGGATGCCGCCGGCAAATCCGACGGCTGCGTCTGCCGGCCGGCCGCCGAAGCGGAAGGCCATCGGCTTGCGGATGAAATAGAGTGCAGTGGGAAATACCAGCAGCATCACGCCGACGCTGAGCTTGAAGTTTTGCGGGTCGGCGCGCGCGACCAGCAGCGCCCCGATCGGCATGCCGACAAGACCGCCGGCGACGAACGGCCACGCCAGCTTGAAGTCGAGAACTTTCCACATCGACGGCAGCGTCGAGATTTGCGAACTGACCGAACAGATCAGGACCAGCGGCACGGCAATGGCCGGCGGCAAGATATAAAGCCAGATCCCCAGCGCCATCAGCGCCGTGCCGAAACCGGAAAGTCCGGAGACAAAACCGCCAGCGAGCGCGCCGGCCAAGAGGATCGCGTAGGTGGTTAAGTCCACTCTTTATGCCCCCGTCATTTTATTCCCCGGTCATTCCGGGGCGATGCAGAGCATCCAACTATGGTGCGCAATCCCGCACCTGAGAATCTCGAGATTCCCCGAGGCGAAATTGCGCATCTGAGGTCTGGTCCTTCGGACCATCCGGGAATGACGACATTGAATTTGTGCTGACGTTTACACGAGGCACCGGGCAGGTACTATCGCAATCGAAGCCTTCAACAACAACTGGTGGAAATGGCCCGATGAGCGCAACCTCTCCAAAAACCTTCCTCGTTTGTCACGGTGCGTGGTCCGCGGGCTGGGCCTGGAAGAAGATGCATCCCTTGATGCAGGCCGCCGGGCATCGCCTGGTCACACCGACCTACAGCGGCCTCGGCGAGCGCGCGCATCTGGCGCATCCGGGGATCGATCTCAATTCGCATATCGAAGACATACTTGCCGTCATCGAGTATGAGGACCTGCGCGACTTCGTGCTGATCGGCCACAGCTACGGCGGCATGGTCGCGACCGGTGTCGCTGATCGGGCGCGCGACAAGGTCAAGCAGCTCATTTATATCGACGCCTTCGTGCCGCAGGATGGCCAGTCGCTGCTCGACTTGAACGAGGCCGGAAGGGCGCGGATGCAGGAGCTTGCAAAGAGCGGCGATGGCTGGCGCGTGCCGCCGAACCCGACGCCGCTGGATACCTCGCCTGCCGACGTCGAATGGCTCAGCGCGCGCCGTGTCGACATGCCGATCAAGTGTTTCGAGACCAAGCTCAAGCTGCAGGGCGGCGCGCTGACGCTGCCGCGCAGCTACATCTACGCCACCCGCATCACGCCCGCCGACACCTTCGGACCGTTCGCCAGGATGACGAAGGTTGATCCCGCCTGGAGCTATCACGAGATCGACGCCAGCCATGCGCCGAATGTCACCGCGCCCGAGGCCTTGATGGCGCTGTTGCAGAAGATCGTGGCGTAGGCCCGTTACCAACCCACGGGATGTTGCCGGCGGATTGACTCCCCGCCATCCGCCCAACAAGCTAGCCAACCGGGGCCGACATCGATCGCAGAGGGCAGGGCCATGGCGGCCAGAACGACTTCAGTCATCGAGACATGGTCGACCGGCCTGGTCGAACCGGAACGGCGCCTCGACTATTGGATCGGCGCCGTCTGCGAGTGCTTTCTTGAAATGGACATCACGACGCCGGTGCGGTCGGGATTTGATTGCTCCGTTCAGCGCGGGCAACTCGACACGATCGGTATCAACCGCGTCGAGGGCTCGGCGCAGCACGTCTACCGCAGGAAAACCAGCCTCGCGCGCAGTGCGTCGAACTACTACTACCTGCTATGCAAGACCGACAATGACTGGACCGCCATGCAGAACGGTCACGCGTCGCGCCTGCAACCCGGCGATCTCGTGCTGCTGGATTCCAGGCGCTGCTACGAGTTCAACTTCCCGGTGACCTCGAACACGCTGTCGCTGGAGCTGCCGATCGCGTGGGTCGAATCCTGGATCACCGATCCGGAGCGATGCATCGGGCGGCGCATCGACGGGCGCGCCGGCTGGGGCGCGGCGCTCAGCGCGTTTGCTTGCCAGTTGACGCCGCAACTGGCGATCGAGCGGCCCTTGCCTGCCCAGGTTCTGACTGACCAGCTTGGAGCGCTGCTGGCGCTCGCATCCGGAAGCGAGATTCCGGCCGCGCCCTCCGAGCAACGCGATGCCGCGAAGCTGTTGGACCAGATCGGCCGCGCCATCCGGCTGCGCTATGCCGAACCGGGATTGACGGCAGCGACCGTCGCCGCACATCTGCGTGTCTCGGAACGAACCCTGCATCGCTGTCTCAACAAAGCGGGCCTGACGTTCAGCGGGCTGCTCAACGATTGCCGCATGGCGGCGGCGCGCAGGATGCTGAGCGAGCCGCGGTTCGATCGGATCAGCGTTGGCGGGATCGGGCTGCGAGTCGGCTTTTCCGATCCGTCCCACTTCATCCGCCAATGCCGCAGATATCTCGGCATGACGCCGGGAGCGTTCCGGCGGCAGCGCTAGAGGTTTGGCGCAATCAGGCGATGACGGTGGCCGAATCCGGCCATCCGGGAATAGCCGTCCCCATCAATGTCTGATTTCCAGAAAATCAGGGGGAGACGGAATGTCAGACATTTACGTTCTTGTTCACGGCGCGTGGCACACCGGCGCCGAGATGGAAGCGGTGGCCGGACATCTTCGCAAAAGCGGCCATGTCGTGCATTGCCCGACGGTCGCCGGCAACAACAAGGATGACGATCGCGAGAAAACAGGCCTCGAACAGGCGATCTCGTCCGTCGTCACTTACATCGAGGCGAACAGTCTGCGCGACGTCAGGCTGGTCGGCCACTCCTATGGCGGGATGGTGATCTCGGGCGTCGCCGACCGTTTGACGGACAGGATCAAGCGCCTCGTCTACGTCAATGCCTTCGTGCCCTTGGACGGGCAGTGCCTCAACGACATGGTGCCGCCGCACTATGTTGGCCTGTTCGATGCTGTGGCCGCTGCCAACAACAACGCCGTGATGCTGCCGTTCGAAATCTGGCGCGACGCCTTCATCAACGATGCCGATCTCGAACTGGCAAAGTCGGCCTATGCCAGGCTCAACCTGCATCCGTACAAGACGTTCACCGACAAGATCGCGCTGAAGCGTCCACTCTCAGAGCTGCCGATCGGCAAATCCTATGTCAATTGCCGGCAGGACATTGCCCTGCCGCACGGCCTGCCATGGCACCCGCGCTTGTCGGAGCGGCTGGGCCTGTTCCGGCTGGTCGAATGCGACGGCAGCCATGAAATGTTCTTCAGCAACCCGGCGCGGCTGGCGCAGGCGATCGGAGAGGCGGGGCGCGATTGAGATTGTTTACGCGCGACGTCAAACAAAATGGCGAGGGGCCCGGCGTGTTCGCGCCGAGCCCCTCATTCTCTTCCTCAGTAAGACACGTTTTCTTTACGCGAACCGGAAGACCACTTCGCTCGAAAACGCTTATGAGATATCAGCCAGCCTGTAAGCCGGGTTCTGTAGGGCACCATTCTTTCGAATGATACGTGACGGCCATTCCTCTGGAACCATGTTCGCACATGGCCTCGAGCAACCTACCCGGACGGCGAGCCAGACATCGCCCTGCGGCGTTATCGCTTTCGCGAACAGCCCGCACTGCCGTCCCTATTCGGTTTTGCTCCCGGTGGGGTTTGCCATGCCGTTTCCGTTGCCGGAGACGCGGTGCGCTCTTACCGCACCTTTTCACCCTTACTGCCCCCTCCCTTTCGGGTGGGGGAGCGGTTCGTTCTCTGTGGCACTTTCCCTAGGGTTACCCCCGCCGGACGTTATCCGGCACCGCATGTCGATGGAGCCCGGACTTTCCTCCCCCGCAGCCTTTCGACCGTAGCGAGAGCGGCCGTCCGGCCGACTGACGCCTTACGAATGGGGTCTCGGGGGCGCGGCGTCAAGGGATGGCGATGGTTAATCCGGTTCCGTCAGCGTCATTTTGACATGCGCGACAGCGCGGCATTTGATGCCGGTCGGTTCGATTTCTGGATGCGAGCGATGAACATTCCTGCCGGCCTTGGCGAAGCTCTGCTGCACAGCGCTTCTGACGCGATCATTGCGACCGATCGCGACGGGCGCATCACGTTCTGGAATCCCGGCGCGGAGCGGATATTCGGCTTCACGGCTGCGGAAGCCACGGGCCAGTCGCTCGATCTGATCATCCCTGAAAATTTGCGGGCGCGGCACTGGGCCGGCTTTCGGCACACCATGGAGACGGGAACGAGCCGCTACGGGCACGGCGATTTGTTGTCGGTGCCCGGCCTGACCAAGGACGGCCGGCGGATTTCGGTCGAGTTCACCATCGTCCTGTTGCGAGGAGAAGCGCGGGAGGTCGCGGGCACCGTGGCGGTGATGCGCGACGTGACGAAGCGCTTTGAGGAAGTGAGGGAATTGAAGCGGCGGCTCGCCGGAGCCGGCGAGCAGTCGTGAATTCCGGCGGCCATGATGGGCTCTCCGGCCAACGGCGGCAGAAATTCTGCCCCTGAAGAGCTGCTCCATCGGCAAAAATAATCTCCCCGGCGATGTCGTTCTTGCGGGGGCTCGTTCGACTGTGGGGCGGCAATCCAGCCGACCAGAAGGAGACATCGATATGCAATATCTTTTGTTAATCTATCGGAACGAAGCCGAGCAGGCAAAGATGGACGCTTCCGAGCTCCAGAAGATGACGGCGGAATACCGTGCCTTCACCCAATCCATCATCCAGAGCGGCAACTTCAAAGCCGGCGACGCCCTGCAAATGACTGCGGCCGCTACAACCGTGCGCGTTCGCGACGGCAAGATGTTGACCACGGACGGTCCGTTTGCGGAGACCCGCGAGCAGCTCGGCGGCTATTATCTGGTCGAAGCCAAGGATCTCGATGAGGCGCTGGGCATTGCCGCCAGAATTCCCACCGCCAAGGTTGGTTCGATCGAGGTCAGGCCGATCATGGTCTATGACTGACGGCGAAGCCGTCATTCCGGGTTCGCTTCGCGCCCCCGGAATGACGGAGCAACATCGCAATCGCATGACACCTCGCGAGATCGAAAAAATATTCCGCGACGAGACGGGGCGGGCGCTGGCCACGTTGATCCGTCTCGTCGGCGATTTCGATCTGGCCGAGGATGCCTTGCAGGACGCGTTCGCGGTGGCGCTGGAACGCTGGCCGGCCGCGGGCCTGCCGTCCAATCCGCGCGCCTGGCTGGTCAATGTCGGCCGCAACAAGGCGGTCGATCGTATCAGGCGCAACATTGCATTCCGCGGCAAGCAGCAGGAGCTGACGCGTGAGCTGCTGCTCAACGCGTCCGAACCATGCGAGGATGCCGACAGCGCGCTTGACGACGACATGCTGCGGCTGATTTTCACATGCTGTCACCCCTCCTTTGCTGCCGAGGTGCAGGTCGCGCTGACACTGCGCACCGTATGCGGGCTCACGACGGCGCAGGTCGCGCGCGCCTTTCTGGCCAGCGAAGATGCGATGGCGCAACGCCTGCTGCGGGCCAAGCAAAAAATCCGTCTTGCCGGCATCCCCTATGAGGTGCCGGAACGAGAAGCGCTGGAGCCGCGGCTGCGCGGCGTCCTCGCGGTGGTCTATCTCGTCTTTACCGAGGGGTACGCGGCGACGTCAGGGGAAGGCCTGATGCGGCCGGATCTCGCGCGCGAAGCGATTCGGCTGGCGCGGCTGCTCGATGCGTTGATACCTGGACGCGGCGAGATCAAGGGCCTGCTCGCCCTGATGCTGCTGCATGATGCGCGGCGCGCCGGCCGCCAGACCGCGGGCGGTGACATCGTGCTGCTGGAAGACCAAGATCGCACGCTATGGGATCGCGAACAGATAGCGGAAGGATTGCTGCTCGTGGAAGAGGCGCTGCGGATGCCGGGCCGGCCGCAATCCTATGCGGTGCAGGCGGCGATCGCCGCGCTGCATGCGCGTGCGCCCAGTTTCGAAGACACCGACTGGCGGCAGATCGCTGGGCTCTACGAGGTGCTGCTTCGTATCAGCCCGTCGCCGGTGATCGAACTCAATCACGCCGCTGCGGTGTCGATGGTCGATGGGCCGGCGCGGGCGCTCGATCTGGTCGATGCGCTGGAGGCACGCGGTGGGCTGAAGAGTTATGAGCTGCTGCCGGCCGTCCGCGCTGATTTGCTGCGCCGGCTCGGCCGGCACGACGCGGCGCGGGAGGCGTATCAGGAGGCGACGGCGGCGACGCAGTTGGAGCCGCTGCGAAGGCTGTATGCGCGAAGAATTGCGGAGATGGATTCTTAGCCGTCATGCCCGGGCTTGTCCCGGGCATCCACGCCTTTCTTTGTGTTGCGACAAAGACGTGGATGGCCGGGACGAGCCCGGCCATGACGGTGAAATATAGGACCAGCGCTGAAAATTACCTCGCCGCCACCGTCGTTGTCGCCGCGTCCGCCGGCAAACTCGTCAATAGCGCATGCAGCGTGCTCATGGTGGAGTGATCGGCGATGCCGTCGACGCGCGCGGGGCGGAAGTGGCGCTGGAACGCGGTGACCACTTCCATGGTCGGGCCGTCGAACTTGCCGTGGGTCGGGATGTTGTAGCCGTACTTGGCGAGCGCTGCCTGCATGTTCGCGACGTCGTCTGAGATGCTGCCGAGCTTGAGCGTTTCGCCGCGCACGATCGGCGCCGGCTGCACCCAATGGCCGACGCCGGAATTCGCCAGCAAGTGCCACGGGAATTTTTCGCCGGGATCCTTCTTGCGCGCCGGCGCAACGTCGGAATGTGCGAGCACGCGATGCGCAGGTATCTTGCGGCGGAGCATGATGCCCCGGCACAGCGCGATCACGGCGGCGATCTGGCGCGATGGGAAATCCGGATAGCCCCAGTCGTGGCCGCTGTTGATGATCTCAACGCCGATCGAGCAGGAATTGATGTCTTCCTCGCCGGCCCAAGAGGATACGCCGGCGTGCCAGGCGCGCTTGGCTTCCGGCACGCTCTGCACGATGCGGCCGTCCTCCAGCACGATGTAGTGGGCTGAGACGTCGGTGCCGGGGGTGCAGAGCTGGGCGATCGCGCCTTCCACATCCGGCATGCCGGTGTAGTGCAGCAGGATCATATCGGCCACGCGACCGTTGTTGCGGTCGCCATAGTTCGGCGACGGGATGACGTCGGATGCGATCGAGGAATCTGGGGTAAAGGTCTTCATGTCGGCGTTGGCCCTGGGAACGGGAAGGGCGCGTTGACGCCTCGAATCAATACCAGCAGATGTGAACGAACCAGAAGCCATTTTTTAAACCCAAACCGGGCAGCAGAGCGGCAACATCGTGTTCAAACGGCAATATCATTTACTATTCATTTACCGCGTGCCCGCGCAATGCGGCGGCCGAGTTCCCTCTCGTATTTTGACCAAGTGTGGGCGAGGCGCATCACCATTTTTCAGTGTCTCGAAGGCGCGGAAAAGCCGCGGTCGACCATCAACGCTTTCTTAACGCTAAGTGCCGTTACTAAGTGGTGAATAGCCGAACCGGGTTGGGGACGGCCGACGCCCTCTTTCACGCTCGAAAATGCCATGGCAACCCAGCAAATTCCGTCTGGAAATGAGGGGTCGCGGGGCCGGGCGAGAGGTGGCAATCCCACCTGTTCGCGGCCATTTGGCCGGAAAAGCCCGGCGAAGCGCAGAGATTTGAGGCGCAATGGGCCCGTTCGCGTCCAGTTTTCGTACCACAGACTGGAAAACGCCAGAGGACGGCGCATGAGTGCGCCGCGCCACATCTCGGTGCTCGGCCGCGAGGCGGTCGAGATGCTCGATCCCAGGGACGGCGGGGTCTATGTCGACGCGACCTTCGGTGCCGGCGGCTACAGCCGCGCGATTCTCGATATCCCGGGAACACAGGTCATCGGCATCGATCGCGACCGGACGGCGGTTGCCGGTGGGTTCGACCTGGTCGAGCAGTCCGGCGGCCGGCTGACCCTGGTCGAGGACCGATTCTCCAACCTGGCGGAAATCTGCGCGGCGCAAGGTGTGCCTGCCGTGGACGGCGTCGTGATGGACGTCGGCGTTTCCTCGATGCAACTCGATCAGGCCGACCGTGGCTTCTCGTTCCGGCTCGGCGGCCCGCTCGACATGCGGATGGGTCACGACGGGCCGACGGCGGCCGATGTGGTGGCGAAGGCCTCCGAAACCGATCTCGCCAATATCATCTATATCTTCGGCGAAGAGCGCCATTCCCGCGCCGTCGCGCGCGCCATCGTGGCGGCGCGCAAGGAGGCGCCGATTACGACCACCCAACAACTGGCCGATATCGTCGGCAGGGTGGTTCGCTCAAAGCCCAACGAGATTCACCCTGCGACGCGGACGTTCCAGGGCTTGCGGATCTTCGTCAACGCCGAGCTCGACGAACTGCACCTCGCGCTTGCGGCGGCGGAGCGCGTACTGAGGCCCGGCGGGCGGCTGGTCGTCGTGTCGTTTCATTCGCTGGAAGACCGCATCGTCAAGGATTTTTTCAACGCGCGCGGCAAGGCTGGCGGCGGTTCGCGGCATTTGCCCGAAGTGGCACAGGCGGCGCCGAGTTTTCAGATTCTGACGAAGCGTCCGGTTACCCCCGGTGAAGCCGAGCTTGCCGCCAATCCGCGCGCGCGTTCCGCAAAACTGCGCGCTGCCGAGCGCACCGCGGCGCCGGCGCATGCAGCAGGACGCCTGCCGGCGTGGCCTACGCTTGCCGACGTGATGAGGGGAAGCTGATCGTGCGGATCATCCACTTCCTCGTCATCGGCGTGCTGGTGTTCGCAGCCGCCTATGTCTACCGGATCAAGATGGAATCGACCGCGCGCGTCGAGCGTGTGCTGCGGCTCAACGCCGAGATACGCGAGCAGCGCGATGCGATTGCGGCGCTGCGCGCGGAATGGGCCAAGCTCGATGCGCCGCTGCGGCTGCAGGGACTTGCCGAGCGCCATCTCAGCCTGAAGCCGCTGGTCGCCACGCAGTATGACCAACTGAAGAATTTGCCCGAACGACCACCGGCTTTTGCGCGGCCGGGTGCGCCCGATCCGATCGGCGCGATGATCAACACCATCGAGGCTGCCGCCGAGGCGCCGCCCACGACCGGCTCCGTGCCCGCACCGGGAGATCAGCAATGACCGGCCGCGCGCTTGCCAACTCCAGGAGGTCCGCGGAACCGTGGCGGCGGCGGCTGATCCGCAGCCTGCTCTATGGGCGCAACGTCGACCGCGCCGTCAAGGCGCGGGCGCGGGTGGGCCTTGCGATCCTGCTGTTTGCGGCAATCTATGCGGTGCTGGCCGGACGTCTGGTGATGTTCGCCATCGGCGCCGACAGCCACGGCGGCCGCCGCGCCGCCTCGCAGGACGCGATTGCAACCGCGCGGCCCGACATCGTCGATCGTAACGGCGAGGTGCTGGCGACCGACGTCAAGGCGCCGAGCCTGTTCGGCGAACCCAGGCGCATCATCGACAAGGACGAGGCAATCGAACTTCTGACCGCGGCGCTGCCGGACCTCGACACCGCGGAGGCGCGCACGCGCCTGTCGTCGCGCAAGGGATTTGTGTGGCTGAAGCGCGAGATCACGCCAAAACAGCAGCACGACATTCACAAGCTCGGCATTCCCGGCATCGGCTTCCTGCGCGAGAACAAGCGCGTCTATCCGACCGGCGCCGCGGTCGCGCATCTGATCGGCCTCGTCAACATCGACAACGCGGGCATCGCCGGGATGGAGAAGTGGCTGGACAATAACGGCCTGGCCGACCTGCACCGCGCCGGCTTCGCCACCGATCGGCTGCAAAAGCCGGTGGAACTGTCGATCGACCTGCGCGTCGAACACGCGCTGCGCGACGAATTGTTGAAGGCGAAAGAGAAGTACAAGGCCAAGGCAGCTTCCGGCCTCGTCTCCAATGTCAGGACCGGCGAGATCATAGCCCTGGTGTCGCTGCCGGATTTCGATCCGAACAATCCGAAAGAGGCGCACGACCCCGAGCGCATCAACCGCCTGACCACGGGCGTGTTCGAAATGGGATCGACCTTCAAGGCGCTGACGCTGGCGATGGCACTGGATTCCGGCAAGGCCAACCTCAACACGCTCTATGACGGGCGCGGGACGCTAAAGTTCGGCAAGTTCACCATTCACGACACCCATCCGGTCGGCCGCGCGATCACGCTGTCGGAAGTGTTCACCTTCTCCTCCAACGTTGGCGCGGCCAAGATCGCGCTGGCGCAAGGCGTGGAAGCCCACAAGGCATTCTTGAAAAAGCTCGGCCAGATGGACCGGCTGCGCACCGAGCTGCCGGAAAGCGCGTCCCCAATCGTGCCGAAGCGCTGGACCGAGCTCAACACCATCACGGCTTCCTTCGGCCATGGTATCGCAGTGGCGCCGCTGCAGGCGGTGATGGGCATCAATGCCTGCATCAATGGCGGTCTTCTGATTCCCCCGACCTTCCTCAAGCGGTCGGAAGAGGAGGCGCGGGCCATCGCCAAGAAGGTGCTCCGAACCGAAACCTCCGACAAGATGCGCTATCTGATGCGGCTGAACGCCGAGATCGGAACCGCCAAGAAGGCCGACGTGAAGGGCTACTATATCGGCGGCAAGACCGGTACCTCGGAAAAGGTGGTCAACGGCCGCTATTCCAAGAAACAGGTGCTCAATTCCTTCACCGCGATCATCCCGGCTGACAATCCGCAGTATCAGTTGCTGGTCATGCTGGACGAGCCGAAGGCGCTGCCGGAAACCCATGGCTTCATCACCTCGGGCTGGAACGCGGTGCCGACCGGCGGCAAGGTGATTGCCCGCATCGGCCCACTCCTGGGCATTGAGCCGCGCTTCGACCTGCCGCCGTCCGACCGCCTTATTCTTGCAGCATCGAAGACAACCCAGTAAGGCGTAAGAGGAGCATAATCCGGAAAGGTGGAGACCGGTTTTCCCTCGCGACAAACGCGAAGCGTTTGGACTGGAACAAGATGAAACTTCGCGACCTCTTCAGCGATGACGCTGCGATCGAACCGCAGGCGGAAGCTGTCGATGTGAAAGGCCTTAGCGCCGACAGCCGCGCGGTGAAGCCCGGTGATCTGTTCTTCGCGCTCGCGGGGACCAAAACCGACGGCGCGCGCTTCATTGATTCCGCGGTCAAGGCGGGTGCCGTTGCGGTAGCCGGCGAGCGTATCCCTTCGGACGCCCGCGTTCCCTTCGTCATCACGCCGAATCCGCGCCGCGCGCTAGCGCTGGCGGCGGCGAGATTTTATCCGCGTCAGCCCGCAACCATCGCGGCGGTGACCGGGACCAGCGGCAAGACCTCGGTCGCGGCGTTCACGCGCCAGATCTGGGAACGGGTCGGCCACGCCTCCGCCAGCATCGGTACCATCGGTCTGGTGTCGCAAAAGCGCACGGTCTACGGTTCGGTGACGACGCCGGACCCGATTGCGCTGCACAGGCAACTCGACGAGATCGCGGGCGATGGCGTGACGCATCTGGCTTTCGAGGCCTCCTCGCACGGGCTCGACCAGTTCCGGCTCGACGGCGTGCGCATCGCCGCCGGCGGCTTCACCAATCTCTCGCGCGACCATATGGATTACCATCCTGACGAGGCGCATTACCTCGCCGCGAAGCTGCGGCTGTTCCGCGATCTGATCATGCCGGATGGCGCGGCCGTGATTTCGGCCGATCATGATTGTTCGCAGCAAGTGATCGAGGCGGCAGAGGCGCGGGGATTGCGGATCATCGCCGTCGGCAGCAATGCCGATGGCGCCGGCGAAGGCATCCGCCTTGTTGGCGTCACCGTCGAAGGATTTGCGCAAGATCTGGCGCTGACGCATCGCGGACGCAACTACACGGTCAAGCTGCCGCTGGTCGGCGAATTCCAGATCGAGAACGCGCTGGTTGCCGCGGGGCTCGCGATCGGCACGGGCAGCGAGCCGGCGGCGGTGTTCGAGACGCTCGAACATCTCGAAGGCGCCAAGGGCCGGCTGGAGCGGGTCGGTGAGCACAATGGCGCGCCGATCTTCGTCGATTACGCGCACAAACCGGATGCGCTGGCCAAGGCGCTGCAGGCGCTGCGGCCTTACGCGAAGCGCAAGCTCGTCGTGATCTTCGGCGCCGGCGGCGATCGCGACGCCGGTAAGCGTCCCATCATGGGCGCGATCGCGGCCGAGAACGCCGACCAGGTCATCGTCACCGACGATAATCCGCGCAGCGAAAATCCGGCTGCAATCCGCGCCGCCATTCTGGCTGCGGCGAAGGGCGCAACAGATATCGGCGATCGCGCGGAAGCGATCCGGGCAGGGATCGCTGCGCTGCAGCCTGGCGATGCATTACTGATCGCCGGCAAGGGTCACGAGACCGGCCAGATCGTCGGCGACAAGGTTTTGCCTTTCAGCGATCATGAGGCGGTGGCGGCCGCGCTCGCAACGAGGGTGGCATGAGCGCGACGCCATTGTGGACGGTTGCCGAGATTGCGCACGCGCTGGGGCTGTCAGGCGAGTACCCCGACACGCCGGTTGATTTCGTCACGCAGGACAGCCGGCTGGTGAAGCCCGGAAGCCTGTTCGTGGCGTTGAGCGGCATCCCGAGCGGCGGCTTCATCTCCAGTTTCGCCAGCGCGCGCGACGGCTGGGAATTCGCCGACAAGGCCGAGGCGGCCGGCGCGGTGGCGATGATCGTCCCGCACGCCATCGACAGCGTCCGCGTTCCGCAATTGATCGTCAAGGATACGCTGATCGATGGCCTTTGGGCGCTGGCGCGCGCGGCGCGGGCGCGCTTTGCCGGGCCGGTGATCGGGCTCACCGGCAGCGCCGGCAAGACCAGCACCAAGGAATTCCTCGCCGCCTATCCTGCCGCCTACGCGAGCCCAAGCAGCTTCAACAATTTCTGGGGCGTGCCGCTGACGCTGTGCAACGCCAGCCCGCAAGCGAGCGTGTGGGTGGTCGAGATGGGCATGAACCAGACCGGCGAGATTGCGCGGCTTAGCGAGCTGACAAAACCGACGGTGGCGCTGGTGGTGAACGTGCAGCCAGTGCATCTGGAAAAGCTCGGCAGCCTGGAGGCGATCCGGCGCGAGAAGGTGAGCATCGCGCAGGGCCTGCCGAAAGATGGCGTGCTGGTGTTGCCTGATGATGTCCTGGCGCCGGAATGGATCGGCAAGATCGTTCGCTTCGGCGAAGGTTCGGATATTCACGCATTGAGGCATACCGGCCGCGGCGAGAGCTGGGACGTCGCCGCGCGGGTGAACGGCAAGCCACTTGAGTTCGGCCTGACGCCAGGTGCGCCGCATCGTCTGCACAACGCGTTGGCTGCGCTGGCGTCGATTCATGCTGCGGGGCTCGATCCGGCGGTGCTGGCGAAGGAACTCGGCGATGTCGGCATCATGACCGGCCGCGGCGTGGAGCAGACGGCCCACGGCGTGACCGTGATCGACGACAGTTTCAACGGCAACCCGGCCAGCATGGTGGCTGCGCTCGGCAGCCTGAAGGCGCGGCCGGTGAAATCAGGCCGGCGTATTGCCATTCTCGGCGACATGCTGGAATTGGGCGCCGATGCGCCCGCCTATCACGAGAAGCTCGCCAAAGACCTGCCGGGCCTCGACGGCATCTACTGCGTCGGCCCATTGATGCGCCATCTATACGACCTCGTGCCGGCAGAGCGGGCGCTCGGCTGGCACGAAGACCCGGCGACGCTCGATCCCCAACAAATCGCCGCATTGCTGCGGGACGGGGACGTGGTGGTGGTCAAGGGCAGCAAAAAAATGTTCTGGGTGAACAAGTTTGTGCCCAGGCTGCTGGCCGCCTTGCAAGCAAAGGCGTAAACTGGCGCACCCGGCGGCGCCCGTTGCTTCCGCGAGAGGCGATTCGTCAATACCCCATGCATGACCAAGATTTGCTTGGTTTGAGGATGAAAACGATTATCAAGGCGTTCTCGCAACGAACGCGTTCCCGGAGCGCTTCCTCGCCAAAGGCGGCGCGACCAAGCCGCGTGATAGGGCCTACCTGAATGTTTTACTGGCTGATCGAGCTTTCCAATACTGTTCCCGGTTTTGGCATCTTCCGCGGCTTCTTCAACGTGTTTCGCTACATCACCTTCCGCACCGGCGGGGCGATGGTGACGGGCGCGCTGTTCGTCTTCCTGTTCGGGCCCTGGATCATCGATCACTTGCGGCTCAGGCAGGGCAAGGGCCAACCGATTCGCACCGACGGCCCGCAGTCGCATCTGATCTCCAAGAAGGGCACGCCGACGATGGGCGGGCTGATGATCCTGTCGGGCCTCGTGGTGGCAACGCTGCTGTGGGCCAATCCGCTCAACCCCTATGTCTGGATCGTGCTCGCGGTGACGCTCGGCTTCGGCTTCGTCGGATTTTACGACGACTATCTGAAGGTGACCAAACAGAGCCACAGCGGCTTTGCCGGCAAGCTGCGGCTTTTGATCGAAGCGGTGATTGCGCTCGCGGCCTGCTACGCGCTGGTGCGGCTCGGCCGCGATGCGACGTCGACGTCGCTCGCAGTACCCTTCCTGAAGGATGTCGTGATCAATTTCGGCTGGTTCTTCGTGATCTTCGGCGCCTTCGTCATCGTCGGCGCCGGCAACGCGGTGAACCTGACCGACGGTCTCGACGGGCTTGCGATCGTGCCCGTCATGATCGCCGCCGCCAGTTTCGGTATGATCTCGTATTTGACCGGCAACGCGGTGTTCTCCGACTATCTGCAGATCCGATACGTCGCCGGCACCGGCGAGCTCGCGGTGCTGTGCGGCGCGGTGCTTGGCGCCGGCCTCGGCTTCCTCTGGTTCAACGCACCGCCGGCCTCGATCTTCATGGGAGATACCGGCTCGCTCGCGCTCGGTGGCATGCTCGGCGCCACTGCGGTCGCGGTGAAGCACGAGATCGTGCTGGCGGTGATCGGCGGATTATTCGTGCTGGAAGCCGTCTCCGTGATCGTGCAGGTGGCCTCGTTCAAGCTGACCGGAAAACGCGTGTTCCGGATGGCACCGCTGCACCATCACTTCGAGCAGAAGGGCTGGACCGAGCCGCAGATCGTGATCCGGTTCTGGATCATCTCGGTGATGCTGGCGCTCGCCGGCCTCTCCACGCTGAAGCTGCGGTGAGCCGCGCGCGATGATCCCCGTCACTTCCTTCGCCGGCAAGACGGTCGCCGTCTTCGGCCTCGGCGGTTCCGGCCTGGCGAGCTGCCACGCGCTCAAGGCCGGCGGCGCGGAAGTGATCGCGGGCGACGACAGCGCCGACAATGTCGCCAAGGCGGCGCAGGCCGGTTTCACCACGGCCGATCTGCGCACGGCGTCGTGGTCGAATTTCTCGGCCCTGATCCTCACCCCCGGCGCGCCGCTGACGCATCCGGCGCCGCATTGGTCCGTGCTGATGGCACGGCAGGCCGGCATTGAGGTGATCGGCGACATCGAACTGTTCTGCAGGGAGCGCCGCCGTCACGCGCCCGAGGCGCCCTTCGTCGCCATCACCGGCACCAACGGCAAGTCCACCACGACGGCGCTGATCGCGCATCTGATTGATGTCGCGGGCTACGACACCCAGATGGGCGGCAATATCGGCACCGCGATCCTCTCGCTGGAGCCGCCGCGGATGGGACGCGTGCATGTGGTGGAAATGTCGTCGTATCAGATCGACCTCGCGCCCTCGCTCGATCCCTCCGTCGGCATTCTCCTCAATGTCAGCGAAGACCATATCGATCGCCACGGCACGCTGGAAAACTATGCCGCCGTGAAGGCACGGCTGGTTGCCGGCGTGCAGCCGCAGGGCACCTCCATCGTCGGCGTCGACGACATTTGGTGCCGCAACATTGCCGATCGCCTCGATCAGGCGGGAAAGCGCGTGGTGCGGATCTCCGTAAAGAATCCCTTGCCCGACGGCGTCTATGTCGAGCGCGAGATCATCGCGCAGGCCTCCGGCGGCGCGCGCAACGAGATCGCAAGGCTGGGCGGCATCGGTTCGCTGCGCGGCCTGCACAACGCCCAGAATGCGGCATGCGCTTCGGCCTGCGCGCTGGCGATGGGCATCTCCATCGATACCCTGCAAAACGGCCTGCGCAGCTTTCCGGGGCTGGCGCACCGCATGGAGCAGGTCGGCCGCCGCGGCAATGTGCTGTTCGTCAACGACTCCAAGGGCACCAATGCCGACGCCGCCGCGCATGCGCTATCGTCCTTCGCCGACATCTTCTGGATCGCCGGCGGCAAGCCGAAGCAGGGCGGCATTACGGGGCTGACCGAATACTTTCCGCGCATCCGAAAAGCCTATCTGATCGGCGAGGCCGCGCAGGAGTTTTCCGCCACGCTCGGCGATCGCGTGCCGCACGAGATTTCGGAGACGCTCGATGTGGCGGTAGCGAACGCCGCGCGTGACGCCGAGGCGTCCGGGCTCGTCGATCCCGTGGTGCTATTGTCGCCGGCCTGCGCCTCGTTCGACCAGTACCGCAATTTCGAAATCCGCGGCGCCGCGTTCCGCGATCTGGTGACGGCGATGCCCGGCGTGAAGCCGGTGGTGTGATAATGCGGATCCGTAGGATGGGTAGAGCGTAGCGAAACCCATCGCTGCGGCACTGGATTGATGGGTTCGCTTCGCTCTACCCATCCTACATCCTGCTGGTTCGAAGGCGACGCAAATGACCGTTCATGCCCCTTCGCGTGCCCGTGTTATTTTTGCGGTTGCCGTCCTTTCGGCGACCCTTGCGCTTCATGCCGACGCGCGGGCGGATTCGCCAATATCCGACGCAGTGTCTTTAAGCGAGTCGACGATTTCGTGGAGCACCGTCCAGTACGCGGCCTCTGCGGAGAGCGGATTCGTCAGCGGGTCGCTCGACAAGAAGACCATCGTCGATCGCACGTTCAAGACCTACGTGCTCGAGAATCGTTATCTGAAGGTAACGCTCTTGCCTGAATTTGGCGGACGCATTCTTTCCATCATTTACAAGCCGACCGGCCACGAACAACTTTATCGCACCGAAGTAGGCGTGCCCTACGGGATGAAGGCCGGCGTCTTCTATTACGACTGGCTGATGGTATATGGCGGCATCTTCCCCACATTTCCCGATCCCGAGCACGGCAAGACATGGCTGAAGCCGTGGGATTTCAAGGTAGAACGGGAAAGTGCCGGCGAAGTGACGGTATCGATGTCGCTCAAGGATGATTTTTCGTATTCGGCGGCACCAACGCAGTTTCTCAAGGGATCGACGGGTGTCGAAGCGACTTACTACGTTACGCTGAAAGCGGACCGCGCTGCGCTTGATGCGCGCGTGGTCCTGAAAAATCCGCAACCAAAAGCGGTCGATTACGAGTACTGGACGTGCACGACGCTCGCGCCGGGGTCGGACCCGAAGAACCCCAAGACGACCGGCGGCGCAGAAATCATCGCGCCGATACAAACCTACAGTACGCCCGGCTGGTCGAGCAATCTGTCCGATGGCGACGAGACCGCCGGCACGGGCAAGAGCCGTTTCGAAAAACTGCGCTACTTCAAGAACTGGCCGACAATGGGCATCGCGTACGCGGCGCCCGATATGCAGGGCGGAAACTTCTGGGGTGTGATCAATCACGACAACGAGGAGGGGATCATCCGGATCGCGGACAATACCGTCACGCGGGGTTTAAAGATGTGGACGTGGGGATTTCCGTCGTTCACCGACGAAACTGACGCACGCAAGAGCCCGAGCGAAGCGCAGCCTTACGTCGAATTGTGGGCGGGCGTGTCGGACCAGTTTTTCCATCGCGCCAAGCTTCCACCGCGTGGCGAAATATCGATTCCGGAAACCTATAGCCCGATCGTTGGCATGAGCAACGTGACAAGTGCGAACGAGAATATCCTGATCAATTTTTCGACCGCGGTTTCTGAAGTGAATCTTCAGTTCTTCAGTATCGAGCCGGCTGCGCCGTTGCGCGTAACGTTGAAGCGCGGCGATGCGATATTGTTCAACGACGCCGTGACAGCCGACCCGAAGAACGGAAATCGTATTTCTGCGACGATTCCTGGCGGCGGCAGCGGCGATCGGGTGCGGCTGACGATCACGACCATGGACGGCAAAGAGCTGATCGCGGCCGAGACAAGAATAAGGTAATTTGACTTTAGGATGCGCTGCCGGATCTCTCAAAAGTTACCCATCTCATTAACCCCCCATAAACCATCCTGCGCCACCAATGGGCGTTACCTCTGCCATTTTGGGGACGCCCATGCTCGCCCGTGACCAACGCACCCCGTTTTCGGACTGGTGGTGGACCGTGGATAAGCTGCTGCTCGGCGCAATCATGGCGCTGATGCTGGGTGGCGTAATTCTCTCGCTTGCGGCGAGTCCGCCGGTGGCGACGCGAATCGGGCTTGATCCCTTCCACTTCTTCAGCCGGCACATGCTGTTCCTGCTGCCGTCTCTCCTGGTGTTGATTGGGGTATCGTTCCTGTCGCCCAGGCAGATCCGCCGTCTTGCGCTGTTGGTGTTCGTGGTGAGCGTTCTCTTGATCGTCGCGACGCTCGTCTTCGGTGCGGAGGTGAAGGGATCGCGGCGCTGGATCACGCTGCTCGGCGTCAACATCCAGGCTTCCGAATCCGCCAAGCCCGCCTTCGTCGTGATGGCGGCTTGGCTATTTGCGGAATCGACCAAGCGGCCGGAGATGCCGGCGACCTCGATGGCGATGGTGCTGCTGCTGACGCTGGTGGCGCTTCTGGTGATGGAGCCGGATTTCGGCCAGACCATGCTGATCCTGATGGTGTGGGGCGCGCTGTTCTTCATCGCAGGCATGCGGATGATCTGGGTGGCCGGCCTTGCCGGCGCCGCGATGGCCGGGTTGTTCAGCGCCTATCTGTTGGTTCCGCATGTCGCGGGCCGCATCAGGCGTTTCCTGAATCCGGCATCCGGCGACACCTTCCAGGTCGACATGGCGATGGAAGCGTTCTGGAACGGCGGCTGGTTCGGACTCGGGCCCGGCGAAGGCATCGCCAAGCGCAGCCTGCCGGACAGCCACACCGATTTCGTATTCGCGGTGGCGGCGGAAGAATTCGGCATCATCCTGTGCCTGGCGCTGGTTGGGCTGTTCGCCTTCGTCGTAATCCGCACGCTGACGCGGGCCTACGCGAGCGAGGACATGTTCTCGCGCTTTGCGGCATCGGGACTTGCGATCCTGTTCGGCATGCAGGCTGCCATCAACATGGCGGTCAATCTGCAACTGATCCCCGCCAAGGGCATGACGCTGCCCTTCATCTCCTATGGCGGCTCGTCGATCATTTCTCTGGCCTATGGCGTCGGCATGATGCTGGCGCTGACACGGCAGCGCCCGCGCACCGAAGTGGAATCGATGAACGCGGCCGGCGTGGCGCGCGGCTACGCCTGAGGGCGTGACTAGCGCTGCGGCGTCGGCTATTTGAAGCCATGGACAACACGCCTCTTATTCTGCTGGCTGCAGGCGGCACCGGCGGCCATTTGTTTCCTGCTGAAGCGCTCGGGGTTGAGCTCATCAAGCGGGGCTTGCGCGTGCGGCTTGCCACCGATGCCCGCGCGCTGCGCTATAGCGGGCTCTTTACCCGCGACAATATCGACGTGGTGCCGAGCGAAACCGTGCGCGGCCGTAATCCGTTGTCGCTGGCGCGCACCATTATCATGCTCGGCTACGGAACGGGCGTTGCGCTCAACCTGGTTCGGCGGCTGAAGCCCGCGGCCGTGGTCGGCTTCGGCGGCTATCCGACGCTGCCGCCCTTGATCGCCGCACGGCTGCTCGGCGTGCCCGGCATCATTCATGATGCCAACGCCGTGCTCGGCCGCGCCAACCGTTTTCTCTCCAGGCGCGTCAATGCGATCGCGACCTCGCTGCCCGGTGTGCTCGATCGTGATCCCTCGCTGGCGGGAAAGACCACCACTATCGGCACGCCGATGCGCCCGGCGATCCTTGCCGCCGCCGCGCAGCCGTTTGCGTCTCCGGAACCGAACGGGCCGCTGCGCTTGCTGGTTGTGGGCGGCAGCCAGGGCGCGCGGGTGATGAGCGACATCGTGCCGGGTGCGATCGAACGGCTGGAGCCGGTGCTGTGGAGCCGCATCGCCCTGACGCAGCAGGTGCGCGAGGAAGACATGGCGCGGGTGCGGGCGATCTACGACCGGCTCAAGATCAAGGCCGAACTTGCGCCGTTCTTTGCCGACCTGCCGGCGCGGCTGGCGTCCAGCCATCTCGTGGTCTCGCGCTCCGGCGCCGGCACCGTGGCGGAACTCGCCGCGATCGGCCGGCCCTCGATTTTGGTGCCATTGCCCGGCGCGATCGACCAGGACCAGTTCGCCAATGCCGGCGTATTGGCGAAGGTGGACGGCGCTTTGCGGATTCCGCAAGGAGAATTCACCCCCGACCGGCTCGCCGCCGAAATCTCTGCCTTTGCCGCCGAGCCCGCCCGGCTGGCCGCGATGGCCGCCGCTGCCCGCCAGGTCGGCCGGCTCGATGCCGCGGAACGGCTGGCCGATCTGGTCATGAAAACGGCCGGAATTTGACGTCCACGATGACCCAAAAAGCGCTTGTCATGCCCCGCGAAAGCGGGGCATCCAGTATGCCGCGGCGCCTGATTTGAGCCTTGGCTCATAGGAATACTGGCTTCGCGGAATACTGGATCGCCCGCTTCCGTTGGCGATGACGGCCAAGGACAAACCCATGAGACTGCCGCGCGAGATCGGACCCATTCACTTCGTCGGGATCGGCGGCATCGGCATGAGCGGCATCGCCGAAGTGCTCGTCAATCTCGGCTACATCGTGCAGGGCTCGGACGCGTCGGAAAGCGGCAATGTCGCGCGGCTGCGGGAGAAGGGCGTCCAGGTCTCGGTCGGCCACAAGGCCGAGAATGTGGACGGCGCCGACGTGGTCGTGGTCTCGACCGCGATCAAACGCGACAATCCCGAACTGATGGCGGCCCGCGCGCAGCGCATCCCGGTGGTGCGTCGCGCCGAAATGCTGGCCGAGCTGATGCGGCTGAAAAGCTGCGTCGCGATTGCCGGCACCCATGGCAAGACAACGACGACATCGATGGTCGCGGCGCTGCTCGATGGCGGCAATCTCGACCCGACTGTGATCAACGGCGGCATCATCAACGCCTATGGCACCAATGCGCGACTGGGAGCGGGCGACTGGATGGTGGTGGAGGCCGACGAGAGCGACGGCACGTTTTTGAAACTGCCGACCGATGTCGCCATCGTCACCAATGTCGATCCTGAGCATCTCGATCACTTCAAGACTTTCGAGGCAATCCAGGACGCGTTCCGCAATTTCGTCGAGAACGTGCCGTTCTACGGCTTTGCGGTGATGTGCATCGATCATCCGGTGGTGCAGAGCATCGTCGGCCGGATCGAGGATCGCCGCATAATTACCTACGGTGAAAACCCGCAGGCCGATGCGCGGCTGATGGACCTGACGCCGATCGCCGGCGGATCGAAGTTCAAGGTTGCGATCCGCAATCGCAAGACGGAGGCCACGCACGAGATAACGGACATCGTGTTGCCGATGCCGGGCCGGCACAACGCGTCGAATGCTACCGCGGCGATCGCGGTGGCGCACGAGCTCGGCATTTCAGACGAAGCGATCCGCAAGTCGATCGCTGGCTTTGGCGGCGTCAAGCGCCGCTTCACCCGCACCGGCGAATGGAACGGCGTGACTGTCATCGACGACTATGGCCATCACCCAGTCGAGATCGCCGCGGTGTTGAAAGCCGCGCGCGGTTCCTATGGCGGCAAGATCATCGCCGTGGTGCAGCCACACCGCTTCACCCGCCTGCAATCGCTGTTCGAGGAGTTCTGCACCTGTTTCAACGATGCCGATGCGGTTATCGTCGCCGAGGTCTATCCGGCCGGCGAGGCGCCGATCGAAGGCATCGACCGCGACCATTTTGTGCTGGGCCTGCGCGCGCATGGCCATCGCGAGGTGATCCCGCTGCCGAGTTCGACGGAACTCGCAAAAGTCGTCCGCCGCATCGCCAACCCCGGCGACCTCGTCGTCTGCCTAGGGGCCGGCAACATCACGCAATGGGCCTACGCACTGCCCGGCGAATTGAAGGCGTTGGGGTAGCCGTGGCATTTCCCGACATCACCTCCGATCTGAAAGCCGCGATGCCGCAATTGCGCGGACGGCTGTTGGCGAACCAGTCGCTCGCCGAGTTGACCTGGTTTCGCGTCGGCGGGCCGGCGCAGGTGTTGTTCACGCCGGCGGACGAAGACGATCTCGCGTATTTCCTAAAGCTGCTTCCGAAGGAATTGCCAATCTATGTGGTCGGCGTCGGCTCCAATTTGATCGTGCGCGACGGCGGTATGCCGGGCGTGGTGATGCGGCTGTCGCCGCGGGCGTTTGGCGAGACCAGGGCCGAGGACGATATCGTGAGCGCGGGCACGGCCGCGCTCGACAAGCGCGTGGCGGAAACGGCGGTGGCGGCCGGGATCAGCGGCATGGAATTCTTCTTCGGCATTCCCGGCACCATCGGCGGCGCGTTGCGGATGAATGCCGGTGCCAATGGAAGCGAGACCAAGGATGTGCTGGTCGAGGCGACCGGTATCGGCCGCGACGGCACAAAGCATGTCTTCTCCAATGCCGACATGAAGTTTGTCTATCGCAACAGCGGCGTCGATCCATCAGTCATTTTCACCTCCGCGCGCTTTCGCGGGCAGATCACGGACGCCGAAGCCATTCGCGCCCGGATGAACGAGGTGCAGAGCCATCGTGAAACCGCGCAGCCGATTCGCGAAAAGACCGGTGGCTCCACCTTCAAGAATCCGCCTGGCAACAGCGCGTGGAAACTGATCGACGCCGCCGGTTGCCGCGGGCTTCGCGTCGGCGGGGCGCAGGTCTCGGAAATGCACTGCAATTTCCTCATCAATATCGGCAACGCCACCGGGCATGATATTGAAACGCTGGGCGAAACCGTGCGCGAGCGGGTTAAAGCGAATTCTGGGATAGAGCTACACTGGGAAATCAAGCGGATCGGGATTTCCGCATAGATTCCGGGTTCGATGCTTCGCATCACCCGGAATGACGGATAGGTAAAGGCTAATGCGAACGACCATTCTCTTTGGCGGCACCAATAAGGAGCGGCTGGTTTCGGTGGCGAGCGCGCAGGCGCTGCACCGCGCGTTGCCGGAAGCCGATCTCTGGTTCTGGCATGTGGCCAACACCGTTCACGAAGTCAGTTCGAAGGCGCTGCTCGAGCATTCGCGTCCCTTCGAGGATGAATTCAAGCCGGGCAACCGCGGTATCGCGCTGGAAGCGGCGCTCGACAAGGCGAAGGCGGAAGACCGTGTACTGGTGCTCGGGCTCCACGGCGGCCGTGCCGAGAACGGCGAACTGCAGACGATGTGCGAAATGCGCGGCATTCCCTTCACCGGGTCCGGCTCGGCATCGTCGAACCTCGCCTTTGACAAGGTCGCAGCGAAACGGTTTGCGGCGATTGCCGGTGTCGCGGCTCCGGCCGGCGTAGCTCTGGAAAATCTTGAAGCTGCGTTTGCCGAATATGGCAGGCTGATCGCAAAGCCGGCGCGAGACGGTTCGAGCTATGGCCTGATCTTCGTCAACGCCAAGCAGGACCTGGTCGCGGTCCGCAACGCCGCTAGAATCGAAGAATATTTGATCGAGCCCTTCATCGCGGGCGTCGAAGCAACCTGCGGCGTGCTGGAGCAGTCGGATGGCACGTTGATGTCGCTGCCGCCGATCGAGATTGTCCCGGGGGAGGGCACCTTCGACTACACGGCCAAATATCTGCTCAAATCGACTCAGGAGATCTGCCCGGGGCGCTTTTCTCCGGAAATCACTGCGCAGCTGCAAGATCAGGCGCTGCGAGCGCACCACGCGCTCTCCTGCAGCGGCTATTCCCGGACCGACTTCATCGTCTCGGCGAACGGGCCGGTTTACCTCGAGACCAATACCTTGCCGGGGCTGACTGCGGCCTCGCTCTACCCGAAGGCGCTCAAGGCCCAGGGGATCGAGTTTCCGGATTTCCTGCGGGATCAGATCACGCTGGCCGAACGGCGCAGCCGGAAACGGGCGTGACCGGCCCGGCCGGCCCGTTAACAGGCCGTTAACCCGGAACTAACCGCGCCACGAGAAATGTTGCTAAAATCCTAAGAATTGTCCGGCAAACCACTCAAAAGACGGGCCAAAGCGCATCACCAGCCCCCCGTTTTTACACTTTGTTTACCAGGAAGAACGAAGGTTAACGCTGGCGGCGCATGTGGCGCTTGGCTGCCGGGGTGCGCTGTTCCGAGTTCAGGTCAGCACTTAAGTCCGGCAACGCCGAGACGTCATCTGGGCCAGGATCCGCAAAAAAGCTTGCGGGAACAACACTTGGACAGGCTCGTGCAATGGATGGTGCAGGACGCCTCACGCGGTCGCTGAGATCAGTGGGGCCCCAGGCTGACCTGAAAGCAGCCGCTATTGGAGCGGTCGTGCTGCTGCGCGAGCGGCTGGGCCGTCGCGCCCGCGTCCCGGCGAAGCCCATGATCGATCGCGAGCCGCCGAATCGCCTGGTCCTTCTGGTCGAACGCTATCTGCCGAATCGTACCGGCATTGCCTTGACCGTGCTGATGCTGCTCGGCAGCGCTGGCCTCGGCATCGTCAAGGGCGGTCACGTTGACGAATTCATGGTTGCGCTCAGCGATACCCGCAATGCGCTGGCCAATTCGGCCGGGTTCCGCATCACAACCGTCGTCATCAACGGCCGCAAGCAACTGAGCCAGGACGAAGTGCTCGCGATCGGCGGCGTCAGTGGCCGATCCTCGCTGTTGTTTCTCGACGCGGCCACCGTGCGCGACAGGCTCAAGGCCAACCCGTGGATATCAGACGCGACCATCCTGAAGCTTTATCCCGGCCAGTTGCAGATCGACATCGTCGAGCGCACGGCGTTCGCGCTGTGGCAGCAGGATGGACGGCTGTCCGTGATCTCCGAGGACGGCGCGGTGCTGGAACCCTATGTGTCGCGCCGTTTCGTGACGCTGCCGTTGGTGGTGGGCAAGGGCGCCGATGTCAGGGCCCGTGATTTCCTCGCGCTGCTCGATCGCTATCCGCAGGTCCGCTCGGTGACCAAGGCTGCAATCCTGGTCGGCGAACGGCGCTGGAATTTGCGGCTGAAGGAGGGGCTCGACATTCGCCTGCCGGAGAACGACGTCGGCAACGCGCTTGCCATGTTGAGCAAGCTCGACAAGGAGGACAGGCTGTTCTCGCGCGACATCGTCGCCGTCGACATGCGCCTGCCGGACCGGCTGACGGTGCAATTGTCGGAAGAGGCGGCCAAGGCCCGCGAAGAACTGTTCAAGGACAAGAAGACCAAGAAGAAGGCCGGTGATTCAGCATGACCGGCCTCGATCGCAACCAGACCCCGAAGACACGTCCCGTCGACCACAAGCGCACGGCGCTGGTGGCTTCGCTCGATGTCGGCACCAGCAAGATCGCCTGCATGATCGCGCGGCTCAAGCCGTCGCCGCCGAGCGACGCGCTGCGCGGCCGTACCCATGCGGTGGAACTGATCGGCTACAGCCAGATCCAGTCGCGCGGCGTCAAGGCGGGCGCCGTGGTCGATCTCGCCGAATGCGAGCAGGCGGTGCGGCAGGCGGTGGCGCTGGCCGAGCGCATGGCCAAGGTCCGCGTTGAATCAATATTGCTGTCGGTTTCCGGCGGCCGGCTGCAGGGGCAGCTTGTCGAGGCCGCCGCCGATATCAGAGGCGGCTCGGTCACCTCTGATGACGTCACCCGGGTGACCTCCACCGGCATGCGCCACGCCACCGGCGAGGGCCGTACGGTGCTGCACGCGCTCCCGGTCGGTTATGCGTTGGACGGCGTCAAGGGCATCCGCGATCCCCGCGGCATGGTTGCGCGCCAGTTCGGCGTCGACATGCAAGTCGTGACGGCGGATGCCACCGTCGCCCGCAACCTGATGCTGGTGGTCGAGCGCTGCCACCTCAACGTCGAGGCCATGGCGGCGAGTCCTTATGTCGCAGGCCTGTCCGTGTTGACCGACGACGAGGCCGATCTCGGCGCCGCCGTGGTCGAAATGGGGGCTGGATCGACCACGATTGCGACATATTCCGGCGGCCGTTTCGTGCACGCGAGCGGATTTGCGCTCGGCGGCCAGCACGTGACAATGGATCTTGCACGCGGCGTCGGCGCATGCATTGCGGATGCCGAGCGAATCAAGACGTTATATGGCACCGTGCTGACCGGCGGGTCCGACGCGCGCGAGCTGATGTCTGTACCGACTGCGGGCGAGGAACACGATGCCCCGCAGATCGTCTCGCGCGCCACGATTGCCAACATCGTCCGGCATCGCGCCGAGGAGATTTTTGAAATGGTTCGGGACCGGCTCGCGGATTCCCCCTTTGCGGCAGAGCCGAGGGCGCGGGTTGTGTTGAGCGGCGGGGCTTCCCAGCTCACCGGCACCGTCGAACTCGCCACCCGCATTCTCAACCGGCCGGTCCGGATCGGCCGTCCGCTCGGTTTCGGCCGGCTGCCCAACGAGGCCAAGAGCGCCTCGTTCGCGGTTCCCACCGGCCTCCTGGTCTATCCGCAATACGCTCATCTTGAACACGTCGAACCGCGGCATACGCGGCAGCTCAAGACAGGGACAGACGGCTATTTTGGCAAGGTCGGACGATGGCTTCGCGAGGGCTTCTGATGACCGGTCCTGTGACCAAACGATTTTCACCAAATCCCGCGGCCGCCGGCCGGGGCGAACCAACGCGCGCGTCGTAGGAGAGGCAACCATGGCACTCAATCTGACCCCCCCTGACATCAGCGAGCTGAAACCGCGGATTACCGTCTTCGGCGTCGGTGGAGCAGGCGGCAATGCCGTCAACAACATGATCACTGCCGGGTTGCAGGGGGTCGATTTCGTCGTCGCCAACACCGACGCGCAGGCGCTGACGATGTCGAAGGCCCAGCGCATCGTGCAGATGGGCACCCAGGTGACGCAGGGCCTCGGCGCAGGGTCCCAGCCTGATGTCGGCGCGGCGGCGGCGCAGGAAGTGATCGACGAGCTGCGCGACCATCTCTCGGGCGCCAACATGGTGTTCGTCACCGCCGGCATGGGCGGCGGCACCGGCACCGGCGCCGCTCCGGTGATTGCCAAGACCGCGCGCGACATGGGCATCCTCACCGTCGGCGTCGTCACAAAGCCGTTCCATTTCGAAGGCCAGCGCCGCATGCGCACCGCCGAGTCCGGCATCGCCGAGCTGCACAAGGTGGTTGATACGCTGCTGATCATCCCGAACCAGAACCTGTTCCGGGTCGCCAACGAAAAGACCACCTTCGCCGACGCCTTCGCGATGGCCGACCAGGTGCTCTATTCGGGCGTCGCCTGCATCACCGATCTCATGGTGAAGGAAGGCCTGATCAATCTCGACTTCGCCGACGTGAGGGCGGTGATGAGGGAAATGGGCAAGGCGATGATGGGCACAGGCGAGGCGACCGGCGAGAAGCGCGCGCTGACCGCGGCCGAAGCCGCGATCGCCAACCCGCTGATCGATGACAGCTCGATGAAGGGGGCGCGCGGCCTGTTGATCTCGATCACCGGCGGCAAGGACCTCACGCTGTTCGAAGTCGACGAAGCCGCGACGCGGATTCGCGAGGAAGTCGACCAGGATGCCAACATCATCGTCGGCGCCACCTTCGACGAATCGCTCGACGGCATCATCCGCGTCTCCGTGGTCGCCACCGGCATCGACCAGTCGCAGATTGCGCGCAACGCGGGCGCCGGTGCCACCGCCACCACGTCTGCCACCACCGCCGGTGCCACCCCGTCTTCGCCGGACAACCGGCTGGCCGAGCTGACCGCTCGCCTGCGCGCCGACAATGCGCGCCTGGCCGAACGCGCCCAGAAGCTCGAGCCGGCGGCTGCGCCGCAGGCGGCTGCTCCGGCACCTGCCGCCGCGCCGGCGCAGCGCGGCAACGTCGAGCGAGCCGCGCTCGCTGCGATCGCCGCGGCGGTCGAGACGCCGCAACAGGCCCCGATCCAGCCAGCCTCCTATGGTGACGTCACGGTTCGCCCGATCGCACAAAAGCCGACGCTGTTCCCGGATCACAAGGAGGCCGCCCGCGTCGAGCCGGAGGCGCCGGCGCCCGAAACCTTCATCCCGCAGGCGGCCGAACGTCCGCCGGCCCGCGCGCCGCGGATGCCAAAGTTCGAGGACCTCCCGATGCCCGCCCAGGCCGAGATCCGGCACGCCCGCGGCGAGCCTGAGGAGGAGCATCCGCAGAAGACGCGGCTGTCGCTGTTGCAGCGGCTCGCCAATGTCGGCCTCGGCCGCCGTGACGAAGAGACCGAGCCGCCGATCGCGGCACGTGCCTCCGGCCCGTCGATGGCGCCGCTGCCCGAACGCAAGCCGCAGCGCACCGTCGCCCAGCAAATGGCGAATCATGAGCCGGTATCGGAGTATGCAAAGCGCCCGGCGCCGCAGGGTCTGGACGCCCACGGCCGCCCAGCACCTGTTGCACCGGCGCCACAGGGCGACGACCATCTTGATATCCCGGCCTTCCTCCGACGCCAAGCCAACTGAGCTTTTGTTACAATCGAGGTGATCCAAGGGGCCCCGGCTGGAACAGTCGGGGCCCTTCTCTTTGGCCTGGTGTCGAGGTTCAGCAGGCTGGCCAACCAACTGATTTTAAACGATTAATTATTCATTTCGTGATCCGATACCGAAGCTCGAACAGCGTCTGGCCGTGTCGGAGTTTGGTTAACCCTTGGCGCGAATGCGGCAGAGATAGGGTAACAATCCGTAAAGAAGCGTGAGTTGTGCACCTTAGGGCAATGACTATGGTCTGCCGTGACTTTGGGGATGCCTAGAACGCGAATCGCGCTAGCGCGCGGTTCCCGTCTTTGGGTTAAGTCGGGTAGTGGGCAGTTATCGATGAAATTCAGCCGCCAAACCACGCTTCGGTCGCAAGCCACCGTAACGGGCGTTGGCGTTCATTCCGGATTACCTGTCAGCCTGACGCTTGGACCTGCTCCTGTGGATGCGGGCTTTATTTTTGTCCGTACCGGCCTGGATGAGGCCGACCGCGAGGTTCCCGCAGTAGCCGCCTCCGTAACCGCCACCGATCTTGCTACTGTTCTTGGCGACCGCGAAGGTCCGCTGGTCTCCACCGCCGAACATGTGCTTGCTGCCCTGCGCGGCATGGGTGTCGACAACGCCATAATCGAAGTCGACGGCCCCGAAGTTCCGATCATGGACGGCAGCGCGTCGGCTTTCGTTGCCGCTATCGACCAAGCCGGCATCGTCACCCAGTCGGCCTCGCGCCGCTTCATTCAGGTGCTGAAGCCGGTGCAGGTCGCGATCGGCGACAGCTTTGGCGAATTGCGCCCGCATGGCAACGGGTTCCGCGTCGAGGTCGAGATCGCCTTCGACAACGCCATGATCGGCTGCCAGAAATATTCCATCGATCTCAACCCCGAAAGCTTCCGCCGCGAGATTTCCCGCGCCCGGACTTTTGGCTTCATGAACAACGTCGCACGGCTCTGGAGCGCTGGTTATGCGCGCGGCGCCTCGTTTGAGAATACGGTGGTGTTCGACGAAGCCCGCCTGCTCAACACCGAAGGGCTACGCTTCAGCGACGAGTGCGCCCGCCACAAGGCGCTGGATGCGGTCGGTGATTTGACTCTGGCTGGTCTGCCGCTGCTCGGCGCCTACCGTTCGGTACGCGGCGGCCACAAGCTGAACCATGCTGTGCTGACCGCTCTGTTGGCCGATCGCAGCGCCTGGCGGGTGGTCGAGGCCGAACCGGCACGCCGTCCCCGCGCCCATGTCGAGGCCGGCGCGGGCATGGTGGGCGGCATGATCGCCCCGGCCTATGGTCCGGACGTTTCCTGACTTTGCTTGCGGAATCTGTTGATTTTGGCTTTCCGAACGCCGGACTTTTCCGGCCGCACACGCGCGTTTTCTGTAGTAACCACAATTGGTAAGGACGCCGTTCAGCCGCCTTAATCCGGGCGAATTGGCTGCGTATTCGGTTGGTCGAGGACCAATTTTCGGCTACAGAGGCCTGCGGTTGCACCACAAGCGCCATGCTCAAGAAATTTGGGGCACGGGGAATATGGCATCCATGACCGCGGTTCATGGACGGGCGGGCTCAGTCATCAACCGCATCAAAGGCGTCAGGTCACAGATTCCATGTCGGCACAGCGTATGACGCTCGAACCAGGCAAATCACTCGGGCGCTCCAGCCTCGCTCGCGCCGCACGGTCGTTGCGGCTGGCGGCTGGCCTGATTGCGCTCGCCATTCCCCTGAGCGGCTGCGGCACCGGTGCGCTGTGGGACAAGTTCACCGCCAAGGACGATACCTTCAACGAGGAGCCGGCGGACAAGCTCTACAATGAGGGCTTGTACCTGATGAACCAACGCAAGGATCTGAAGGCGGCATCGAAGAAATTCGAGGAGGTCGATCGCCAACATCCTTATTCCGACTGGGCGCGCAAATCGCTCCTGATGTCGGCCTACTCCTTTTACAATGCCGGCGATTACGATAGCTGCATCGGCGCAGCGACCCGCTACGTCACGCTGCATCCCGGCAGCTCCGATGCGGCTTACGCGCAATATCTCATCGCGGCATCGCATTACGACCAGATCCCGGACATCTCTCGCGACCAGGGCCGCACCGAAAAGGCGATCGCGGCGCTGGAAGAGGTGATTCGCAAATATCCGACCTCGGAATACGCCAACTCCGCCAAGGCCAAGCTCGAAGGCGCGCGCGACCAGCTCGCCGGCAAGGAAATGGACGTCGGCCGCTATTACATGGAGCGGCGCGACTACACCGCCGCCATCAACCGCTTCAAGACCGTGGTCACCCGCTACCAGACCACGCGGCATGTCGAGGAAGCGCTGGCGCGGCTCACCGAGGCCTATATGGCGATCGGCATCGTCGGCGAGGCGCAGACGGCGGCAGCCGTACTTGGGCACAATTTTCCTGACAGCCGCTGGTACAAGGACGCCTATAATCTTGTAAAGTCGGGCGGTCTCGAGCCGAGCGAGAACAAGGGTTCCTATATTTCCAGGGCCTTCAAGAAGTTGGGTCTCGGGTAGTGGAGCGGATTTGACATTCGCTCGATACTTGCCGCGACTTCGTGAAGCGAATGTCAAATCCGTAAAGCTCCACTACCAGCTTTATATTTGCTAGTGGTCCTTTTGATTCTAACATTCGCAAAAGTGGCTCCCCGGGCGGGGAGCGAATGTTAGAACCGGACCACTAGGAATTGACTTCGCATGCTGGCGCGTCTGTCGATCCGTGACATCGTCCTGATCGAACGGCTCGATATCGAATTCTCCCGTGGCCTCGCAGTGCTGACCGGCGAAACCGGCGCGGGTAAATCCATCCTGCTCGATGCCTTCGCGCTGGCGCTCGGCGGCCGCGGTGATGCGGGCTTGGTTCGCCATGGCGCGGAGCAGGGCCAGGTGACGGCTACCTTCGACGTTCCCAAGGGCCATCCCGCGACAAGGATCCTTTCCGAGAACGGCCTCGACGACACCGGCGAAATGATTCTTCGCCGCGTCCAGCTCGCCGACGGCCGCACCCGCGCCTTCATCAACGACCAGTCGATCAGCGTCCAGACCTTGAAAGCGGTCGGCGCGGCGCTGGTCGAAATTCACGGCCAGCATGACGAGCGCGCGCTGGTCGACGCCTCGACGCACCGGCAGTTGCTCGATGCCTTTGCCGGGCTGGAAAAAGAAGTCGCCGCGCTGGAGACGCTGTGGGAGGCGCGGCGCACCGCCAACCAGGCACTCGATGAGCATCGCGCCAGCATGGAACGCGCCGCGCGCGAGGCGGATTATTTGCGCCACGCCGCCGACGAGCTCAAGGCGTTGAAGCCGAAGGACGGCGAGGAGACCGCGCTCGCCGAACGCCGCACCACCATGATGCAGGGCGAGAAGATCGCCAGCGACCTGCGCGAGGCGCAGGAGGCGGTCGGCGGCCACAACTCGCCGGTGCCGGCGCTGGCAGCGGCCGTGCGCCGGCTCGAGCGCCGCGCCGCCAATTCGCCTGCGCTGGTCGAGCCGGCAGTGAAGGCGATCGACATCGCGATCAACGCGCTGGAGGAAGCCGACCAGCATCTCAGCGCCGCGCTGGTTGCGGCCGATTTCGATCCGGCCGAGCTGGAGCGGATCGAGGAGCGGCTGTTTGCGCTGCGCGCCGCCTCGCGCAAATATTCCACGCCGGTCGATGGGCTGGCGGCACTCGCCGCCAAATTCGTCTCCGATGTCGCACTGATCGACGCCGGTGCGGATCGGCTGAAGAAGCTGGAAGTGGCGGCTGCCGAGGCCGACCAGCGCTACGGCGCGGCGGCGGCGAAGCTGTCGGCGGCCCGAGCTAAGTCCGCCGAAAAACTCAACAAGGCCGTCAACGCCGAACTCGCGCCGCTGAAACTCGAGCGCGCGAAATTCATGACGCAGGTCGACACCGATGCGAAGTCACCGGGGCCGCAGGGCATCGACCGCGTCGAGTTCTGGGTCCAGACCAATCCGGGGACAAAGCCGGGACCGTTGATGAAGGTCGCCTCCGGCGGCGAGCTGTCGCGGTTCCTGCTGGCGCTCAAGGTGGTGCTGTCCGATCGCGGCTCGGCGCCCACGCTGGTGTTCGACGAAATCGATACCGGCGTCGGCGGCGCGGTGGCGGATGCGATCGGCGCGCGGTTGTCGCGGCTCGCCGGCCAAGTCCAGGTGATGGCGGTGACGCACGCCCCGCAGGTTGCCGCAAGGGCGAACCAGCATCTTTTGATTTCCAAGGACGCGCTCGACAAGGGCAAGCGCGTCGCCACCCGCGTCAACGCGCTCGCCGCCGACCACCGCCGCGAGGAAATCGCCCGCATGCTGGCGGGGGCGGAGATCACCGCCGAGGCGCGGGCGGCGGCGGAACGGCTGCTGCGCGCCGCGACGGCGTGATCTGCTCGTGTCCCGGACGCGGTGCAGCGTGAAACGCTGCGCCGCAGAGCCGGGCCGGTGGCTTTCCGGCGGCTTTGCGCTTGGAACTCTTTCGTCGTATTCAATTGCCATGGCCAGATCCACAAAATCCAAACCACTCTCTGACGTCGCAAAACTCTCCAAGGCGCAGGCCGAGGCGGAGCATGAGAGGTTGACGGCCGAATTGAAGGCGCACAGCGAGGCGTATTACGAGCGAGACGCTCCACAAATTTCTGATGCCGAATATGACGCGCTGAAACTGCGGTACAAGCAAATTGAGGAGCGATTTCCCGAGTTAGTTTCGCTCTTTACCGAATCTTATCAGGTGGGTGCCGCTCCTGCTCGCGGTTTTAAGAAGATACGCCATGCGATCCCTATGCGCTCGCTGGACAACGCTTTCGCTGAGCAAGATGTCGCAGAGTTCGTTTTAACCATTCGCAGATTTCTCAAGCTCAAAGATGACGAGAAGATTGCGTTTAGTGCCGAGCCGAAGATCGACGGGCTATCGATGTCGCTGCGCTATGAGGGCGGCGAACTCGTCACCGCCGCCACCCGCGGCGACGGCGCGGAAGGCGAGGACGTAACCGCCAATATCCGCACGCTCGAAGACGTGCCGCAGAAGCTGAAGGGCCGGAATATCCCCGACATCTGCGAAGTCCGCGGCGAGGTCTACATGACCAAGCACGCATTTCTGGCGCTCAATGAGCGCCAGAAAGCCGCTGGCGATACCATCTTCGCCAATCCGCGCAATTCCGCAGCCGGCTCGTTGCGCCAGAAGGATCCGGCCATCACGGCCTCGCGCCCGCTCGGATTCTTCGCCTATGCTTGGGGTGAGATGGGCGCCATGCCGGAATCAACACAGACCGGCATGATCCACTGGTTCGAGCGCTGCGGGTTCAAGACCAATCCGCTGACTAGACTCTGTCACTCGCTTGACGAGCTGATTGCTTTTTACCGCAAGATCGAGACGCAGCGCGCCGAGCTTGATTATGACATCGACGGCGTCGTCTACAAAATTGACCGCATCGACTGGCAACAACGACTGGGCTTTGTATCTCGTCGCCCGCGCTGGGCGATCGCGCACAAATTCCCGGCCGAACGTGCTACGACCAAATTGATCGACATTGTAATCCAGGTCGGACGAACGGGTTCGCTCACCCCCGTTGGCAAGCTGGAGCCGGTCGGGGTTGGTGGCGTCATTGTGCAGAATGTGACGCTGCACAATGAAGACTACATCAAAGGCATTGGTGGAAAAGGCGAGACTCTGCGAAGTGGGCGCGATCTCCGCATCGGAGATATAGTTGTTGTCCAGCGAGCCGGCGATGTGATTCCGCAAATCGTTGATGTTGTGGCAGACAAGCCCCGTGGAAAGGAAAAGTACAGATTTCCGACTAAGTGTCCCTGCGAGCTGCACACTCCTGTGGTGCGCGAGGAGACGGCAACCGGCGAGGAAGGTTCGCGCGCCCGCTGTACCGGCGAATTCGCCTGTCCGTCCCAGAAGATCGAGCATCTGAAACTGTTCGTGTCGCGCCGGGCTTTTGACATCGACGGGCTCGGCGAGAAGCAGCTTCAGTACTTTTTCGATCAGGGATGGGTGCGGGAGCCCGCCGATATCTTCACGCTGCCGAAACGCAACACCAAACTGAAGCTCGAAGAGATCGAGGGCTACGGCGAAACCTCGGTGCGCAATCTGTTCGCCGCGATCGAGAACGGCCGCCGCATTTCGTTGGAGCGCTTCATCTACGCCCTCGGCATGCGCCATGTCGGCGAGACAACCGCGCTGGCGCTGGCGCGCGGCTACGGTTCCTGGGATGCATTCCACGATGCCTGCCTCAAGGTCGCCAAGGGCGACGAGGACACCATCGCCGAGATGGATGCGCTCGACCAGATCGGCGACACCGTGATCAAGAGCGTCGCCGCCTATTTCGGCGAAAGCCATAACCGCGGCATCGTCGAGCGGCTGGTCGAGGAGCTCAGCGAGATCATCGATGCCGAAAGCCCCAAGAGCAATTCGGCCGTCGCCGGCAAGACCGTGGTGTTTACCGGCTCGCTGGAAAAGATGACGCGGGACGAAGCCAAGGCCACCGCCGAGCGGCTGGGCGCCAAGGCGGCGGGCTCGGTGTCGAAGAAAACGGACTACGTTGTCGCTGGGCCCGGCGCGGGCTCCAAGCTAGCCGAGGCCAAGAAACACGGTGTGCCGGTGCTGACCGAGGACGAGTGGCTGAAGCTGATCGGCGAGTGACGTCATTGCGAGGAGCGTAAGCGACGAAGCAATCCATAGCGCCGCTCGTGGAGAAATGGATTGCTTCGCAGCGCTCGCAATGACGGTTGAGGCAGCGATATCACCTCACAACATCCCCGATTCTTCCTCCTCCGCCTTCTTCACCAACTCCTCGCTGACCACGACGGTTCGCCGCGGCACGATGAAGAACATCACCGAAACGCAGGCAATCGACAGTGCGAAGATCGCCGCCGTGAGCGGCAGCGTGGTCGTGGAGTGGCCGCCGAGATAGGCGCCGAATTGCGAGACCAGCGCGCCGATGCCCTGTTGCAGAAAACCCATCGCGCCGGAGGCGGTGCCGGCGGCCTCGGGACGCGCGCTGATGGCGCCGGCCGCGGCGTTGTTCATGACGAAGGCGTTCGCGACCATCACGATCATCTGGGTGCCGAACAACCAAAGCGGTGCCTGGTTGATCCCGGCAATGCTCAAGACGAGGTTCAAGAGAGCGCCGCCGAATTGCACCGCGAGCCCGAACCAGATCAGCTTTTCCAGCGAATGCCGCGGCGCGAAACGGACGCAGAACACATTGCCGATCAGATAGGCAAATCCTGTCGTCGCGAACCACGCGCCATATTCGGCCGTGGTTCGGCCCATCTGCGTCACCACGATGTAAGGTCCGCCGCCGGCGAACATGAAAATAATCTGGGAAGCCAGCACCTGGCACAGCACATAGCCGATGAAGGCGCGGTTGCGGATCAGCTTGCCGACGTCGCCGCGGAAGCTGCTGCTCTCGCTGCGTTCGCCGCGCGTCTCGGGCAGCGCCAGCGCGATCAGGACCGCGACGCTGAGCGAAGCCGCCGTGATGAAATAGAAGATGGCGCGCCAGCCGAACGCAGTCTCCAGGAGGCCGCCGACCAGCGCGCTGAGCATCTGCGCCATCATCATGACGGCAATCACGAGGCTGATCATGGAGCTGATGCGGTCGCGGCTGTAGAGGTCGCGTATGATGGCGCGGCTCACCACCATGCCGGTCGCGCCACCCAGCGCCTGCAGGAAACGCGCGGCAATCAGTTGCGGCAGCGTCTGCGCCAGCGAGCAGCCGACGCTCGCCGCCACCATGAGCGCAAGGCCGGCGAGCAGCACCGGCCGGCGTCCGAACTTGTCCGACAGCGGTCCCATGATGAGCTGCGAGCAGGCGATGCCGACCATGTAGAGCGACACCGTCATCTGCGCGACGGCAATATCGCCACCGAACGTCGTCGCCAGCACGGGCAGCGCCGGCACCAGCATGTAAAGCGAGATCGGCGCGACGCCGGTCATCGCCACCAGCATCAGCAGCATAATTTTCGATGTCACGACGGCATGACTGTCCGTCGCGCCGGGCGGCTTGCCCACGACGCCGTGCATTCAGTTCCGACCCTGTTTTGCTTGGATCGGACTCTTAACCAGATGGCTCAGCGCGAACAGGGATGTTTTGGCATGCGGCCATGCTGAATTGGGGAGGCGGGCAGGAGGCTGGACCGCCGGAGTCTACTTTGCATGGGGTTGTTTTCGCGATTTTGTGTCCGCCGCCCGCGCTGCATCGCTGTAGAGGGTGGGCCTCGGCGTACCGCGCGCACCAGAGCCGGAACCTTGAGATTCCGGGTTCGCGTCTTCGACGCGCCTCGGACTGACGGCTCACAGCGGCAGCATCGCCGCCGTCGCCTCGTCCAGCCACAGCTTCGTGGTGTTGTCGTCGAGGTGCAGGCGCACCGCGCGGTTGACGCGCTCGTGGTAGTCGTTGAGCCACTTCAGCTCGGTTGCGCTCAGCATATTCACATCGATCAGGCGGCGGTCGATCGGCGCCAGCGTCAGCGTCTCGAACGCGTTCACCGGCTTCTCGGCGCCGGGTACATCGGTCCCGATGACGAGTTCGAGGTTCTCGATCCGGATGCCGTAGGCGTCGGTCTTGTAGTAGCCAGGCTCGTTGGAGAGGATCATGCCGCGCTTCAAGGGCGTGGTGCCAAGTTTCGAGATGCGCGCCGGGCCTTCATGCACCGAGAGATAGCTGCCGACGCCGTGGCCTGTGCCGTGCTCGAAATCGAGGCCGGCCTGCCACAAAAATTGCCGCGCAAAGGAGTCGATCTGCGCGCCGGTGGTGCCGTCCGGAAACACCGCGCGTGCAATCGCGATGTGCCCACGCAGCACGCGGGTGAAACGATCGCGCATTTCGTCGGTCGGATTGCCGATTGCGATGGTGCGGGTGACGTCAGTGGTGCCGTCTTCATATTGCGCGCCGGAATCGATCAGCAGCAGGTCGCCGGGCGAAATTCGCCGATTGCTCTTGCGGGTGACGCGGTAATGGACAATGGCGCCGTTCGGCCCGGTGCCGGCGATGGTCGGAAACGAAACATCTTTCAGCGCGCAGGTCTGGCGGCGGAACGTTTCCAAGGCCTCGACGGTATCGATCTCCGTCAACGCGCCCGACGGCGCCTCGCGGTCGATCCAGGCGAGGAAGCGCGCCAGCGCCACGGCGTCGCGCTGGTGCGCGGTCCGCGTGCCCTCGATCTCGGTGATATTCTTCACCGCCTTCAACAGGCTCACCGGATCGTTGCCGCGTACCGGCTTTCCGCCGGCGCCTGCGATCAGCCGGCTCAGCGCGTCCGCGGCGGTGGCGCTGTCAAGCGCGATCGCGGCGCCGCTGCGCGCAAGCTCAGTCAGATCAGGCACCAGCGCGTCGGGCTCCCGCACATCGGCGGATTGTTCGAGATGGTCGCGCGTCAGGTTGGACAGCTTGCGATGGTCGATGAAGATGGTGGGGCGGCCGTCCTTCGGCACCAGCGCATAGGACAAAGGCAGCGGCGTGTGCGAGACGTCGGCGCCACGGATGTTGAAGGTCCAGGCCACCGCATGGCTGTCCGACAGCACCAGCGCGTCGACGCCGAGCTTGTTGATCTCCAGCCGGATGCGCTTGAGCTTTTCGGCTTCGATCTCGCCGGAAAACTGCACGCCGTGAGTGGCGACGCGCCCGAGCGGCGGGGCCGGGCGCTCGGTCCAGATCGAATCTAGCGGGTTGGTTTCGACCGCAATCAGTTCCGCGCCCGCCTTGGTGCAGGCGGCGGCCAGACGCTCGGCTGCCGCCGAAGTGTGCAGCCACGGGTCGAAACCGAGGCGGTCGCCGGCCGCAAGGTGCTTGGTCAGCCAGTGCTCCGGCGGCGGATCGGCCAGCGGCTCGATTTGCCAGGCCTTGCGGTCGACCTGCTTGGCGGCCTGCAGCGTATAACGGCCATCGACGAAAACGGCGGCATCGCGCGTCAGAACGATCGCCATGCCTGCCGAACCAGTGAAGCCGCTCAGCCAGGCCAGCCGCTCTTCGGAGGCCGGGACATATTCGTTCTGTTGCTGATCGGCGCGCGGAACCACGAATCCCGTCAACTTCCGCCGCGCCAGCTCCTCGCGGAAGCGGGCCAGCCGCGCGGTCAGCGCCACGCCGCCTTCGGGTTCTTCGAATGTCTGGAAATGGGCTTCGAACATCGCCTGGTCACTTTAGGGTTGGGTGGAGCGGTCCGCAATGCGGCAGTCTCCGCCACAATTTGGCATAATCTGTGCTTCACTATGTTGGTCCGCGCTAGTCGGACGGAGCGGATTGCGGTGTAGCCGCTCAGCTCAAGATACCGGGAGAAGCTCTAGGAGTGTTTCAACTCAACGAAGAGGGGATACACCATGCCTGTTTTCACGTTTGAGAAGATTTCACCGCCGGAACGTCGCGGCCCCGTGCCGCCCATCGCCAACAAGAAGCAGCGCGGCGTCATCGTCCAGATCCTCGACCGGTTCGCGGAAGCGCGCGTCAAGCGGTCGTTGAAGCAAGAGAAGGGCGCGGTCGCCCGCAAGGGGCCAACATTAGCCGATTAGAATTTCAGTTCATCTTGCGCAGCAGGAGGCTGCTCCAGCCTTCGATGCGCAGATGCCGCACGGGAACCAGCCCACGGGCGCGATAGGCGGCGATGACGGCGGGCGCCTGATGCGTCAGCAGCCCCGAGAGAATGACCAGCGCGGACGGCGCCAGATGCCGCGCCATCGGCCCTGCCAATTGCCGCAGCGGATTGGCCAGAATATTCGCCAGCACCAGATCGAACGGTGCGGCTTGCGCAAATTGCGGCGCCGAGAAGCCGGTGGCGCGGACCGCCCGCACCAGATGCCCCGACACGTTCAGCCGCGCATTGTCGCGCGCGACCTGCACCGAGGGCGGATCGATATCGCTGGCCAGTATCTTTTCGTGCAGCGCTTTCGCCGCCGCAATCGCCAGCACGCCGGTGCCGGTGCCGAGATCGAGCACGCGCCGCGGGCGCCACGCTTTCAGGACATGATCGAGCAGCAGCAGGCAGCCGCGCGTAGTGCCGTGATGGCCGGTGCCGAAGGCCAGCGCCGCCTCGATCTCGATGCCGAGCTTGTTGGGCGAGATCCTGTCGCGGTCATGCTGGCCGTGGACCACAAAGCGTCCGGCCGGCACGGGAACAAGGTCTTCTAGACTGGCCTTGACCCAATCCTTGGCCTCGACCGTATCGAAGGCAATGCCCGCGGCGATTTCCGCGCCGGCCGCATTGGCAACGAGCTCGCGGACCAGGGGCTGATCGGGCGGCTCGCCAAAATGCACCGTGACGTCCCATCGGCCATCCGGCCGTTCGAACGCGGCGATTGCGGCCTGGCCCTCAAAAAAAACTTCGGTCAGGGCGTCGACGACGCCCTTGGCTGTGTGCTCGTCGCCGACGGCAAAATGGACGCGATGTGTGGAGGCGAGGGAAGTCATTGAAGAACCTGGCGAAAGCGGGGAAGGATACGATCGTTTCGTTCAAATTTGAGCAAGTTTCATGTCGGGCTATTCGGAACGGTTGCATCTCTCCACAGCCTATCCACAGCCGAGCGGGGAAGTTGCCAACCCGTTATCGACGGAAGCATACCGATGTCTTCCACAGCCGTGCCGCGGGTTATCAACAAGTAATCCACAAGGCTTCTCCCGTCGTTGCCCACCGGCTTTACCCGATATTGTCCACTGCGTTCTGCCTATCCGAACAGGGCGCGGTGATCGCCCAGGATCACCTTCGCGGCGTTGTGGCCGGGGGCGCCGGTGACGCCGCCGCCGGGATGCGCGCCCGAGCCGCAATGATAGAGGCCCTTCAGCGGCCCACGGTAATCGGCATGGCCCAGCATCGGCCGTGCCGAGAACAATTGATTGAGCGTCAGCGCCCCATGAAAGATGTCGCCGCCGAGCAGGCCGAACTGCCGCTCGAGATCGAGCGGCGACAGCACCTGACGGCCGATCACGCTTGTCCCAAAGCCCGGCGCGAACTTGTCCACCGTGGCGATCATGAGGTCGGCGACCTCCTCGCGGTGATCGTCCCATGACTTTCCATCCGGCAATTCCGGCGCGACGTGCTGGCAGAACAGGCTCGCGACATGCCGGCCCTCCGGTGCAAGGGAGTCGTCGAGCGTCGAAGGGATCAGTATTTCCACCACCGGCTCGCGGCTCCAGCCATGGCTGCGCGCGTCTTGCCAGGCGCGATCCATGTAACCGAGGCTGGGTGCGAGAATGATGCCGGCGGTGAGGTGATCGCCGGCGCCGGGCAGGGCGGTGAAGGAAGGTAGCGCATTCAGCGCGACATTCATCCGGAACGTGCCGGATGCGTTGCGCCAGCGCGCGATGCGTTCGAGGAATTCCGGCGCCAGCGCGCCCGACGGCACAAGCCGCGTATACAGCAATTTCGGATTGACGCCGGAGACGACGTATTTGGCACGGATGGTCTCGCCATTGTCGAGGATGACGCCTGCAGCGCGCCCGCCCTCGACGATCACCTCGCGCACGCCGGCATCCGTTTCGATCTCGGCGCCATGCCCGCGCGCAGCGCGCGCCATCGCCTGCGTGATCGCGCCCATGCCGCCGATCGCGTGGCCCCATACGCCCTTCTTGCCGTTCACCTCGCCGAACGCGTGGTGCAGCATCACATAGGCGGAGCCGGCGGCGTACGGGCTGGCGTAATTGCCGACGATGGCGTCGAAGCCGAACAGCGCCTTCACGAGGTCGCTCTCGAAACGCTCGTCCAGCATTTCGCCGGCCGAGCGCGTGAACAGGTCGAGCAGGCTGCGCTGTTGTTCGAGCGAGAGCTTGCGCAGGATGCCGGCCGTGCCGACGGCGTTGAAGGCCTCGCGGATCGCACCGATCCCAAAGCCCTCGACGAGGTTTGGCGGCGCGCGCAGCACGAATTGCCGCAGCACGTCGGCGATGGCTTCCAGTTCGCGCGAGAAGACCTCAATCGTGACGGCATCGCGCTCGCTGAGTTTTGCCACCGATTGCCGGGTGCGGCCCTCGCCGGTCAGGAGATAGCTGCCGTCGGGGGCGGGCAGAAAATTCTGCGCGCGGCGCTCGACGATGCGCAGGCCGTGTTCGGCGAGTTTCAGGTCGGCGATGATCTGCGGATTGAGCAGGCTGACGGTATAGGCGGCCACCGAATTGCGGAAACCGGGATGGAATTCCTCGGTCACCGCGGCGCCGCCGACCGCCTTGCGGCGCTCGACCACCTTCACGCGCAGGCCGGCCATCGCCAGATAGGCGGCGCAGGTGAGGCCGTTATGCCCCGCACCGATGATGACGATTTCGGTTTCGCTCATGTCCGCTTCAAGAAGGTTTGATTAGTTTGAACCCGTCATTCCGGGATTGTCCGAACGACAAGACCCGGAATCTCGAGGTTCCACAATGTGCAATTGCACGTTGGGGTTCGATGCTTTGCATCGCCCCCGGAACGACATCTCATCCCGCATTGCCCGTCATGTTGCCATATGCTCTATCTGCGCTTCCGGCACAACCTGCCGGAATGCTCGCCGCCGGCTCCCGCCGGGTTCAAGCCGGAGCTTTCATGATTTCTGAACCGTCTGCCTCGCGAAACCGGCTGGTGTTGGCCGTCTATACCGCTGCGATCTTCGTCAGTGCGTTATTGCTGTTTTCGGTGCAACCCCTGTTCACCAAGATGGTGCTGCCGCGGCTCGGCGGCTCGCCGGCGGTTTGGTCGGTGGCGATGGTATTCTTTCAGTCGCTGCTGCTCGGCGGCTATGCCTATGCGCATTTTTTGATGCAGGTGCGTAATCGCACGATTCCCGTGGCGGTTCATCTCGCGCTGCTCGCAGTTGCGATGCTGACGATGCCGCTGTCGATCGCGAGCGGGTGGGGCGATCCGCCGAATTCAGGCTATGCGCTCTGGCTGCTCGGCTTGTTTGCGGTTTCGATCGGCCTGCCGTTCTTCGCGCTCGCGGCCAACAACCCGCTGCTGCAGGCCTGGTTCGTCCGCACCGGCCACCCCAACGGTCCCGATCCGTACTTCCTCTACGCTTCCTCGAATGTCGGCAGCTTCCTGGCGCTGTTGTCCTATCCGGTGCTGCTGGAGCCGATCTTCACCCTGCGCATGCAGAACCTGATCTGGACCGGCGGCTATGGCTTCTTGATCGTGCTGATTGCCATCTGCGGGGTGTTGCTGCTGCGCTCGCCAGTGAGGGCGGCGGAACTGAACTTGGCGCCCGACGATCGCGACGTGCCGGCGCCGTCATGGATTTTGCGCGCCCGCTGGATATTCCTCGCGGCCGTGCCGTCGGGGCTGCTGATCGCAGTAACGGCCCATATTTCCACCGACGTCGCCGCAGCGCCGCTATTGTGGGTGCTGCCATTGTCGCTCTATCTCCTGACCTGGGTGCTGGTGTTCCAGTCACGCCCGCTGTTGCCGCACAAGTTCATGCTGATGCTGCAACCGTTGGCGATCATGGGGGTGATCCTGCTGTTGGCGATAGGCGGCGAGCAGAACCTGTTGCTGACGCTCGGCGGCCACCAGCTTTGCTTCTTCATCATTGCGATGGCCTGTCATGGCGAGTTGGCGCGTACCCGCCCCGCCGCGAAATATCTCACTGGTTTCTATGTCGCGCTGTCGTTCGGCGGCATGATCGGCGGACTTTTCACAGGGCTAATCGCGCCGTTCACGTTCTCCTGGGTCGCGGAATATCCGATCCTGGTGGCGCTGGCGGTGCTGTGCCGGCCGCCGGCCGACGAGCGGTGGCCGCAATGGACCCGCTGGTTCTGGCCGCTGCTGGCCATCGCTGCGGTGGCGCTGATCGCGCCGTCCTACAGCAGCGGCAAAATTTTCACATGGCTGGATACCAATCGAGTCTATGTGGTAGGCGCAGTTGCGGTCCTCTCGATGATATTGGCGATCCTGCTCAAGGCGGATCGCTGGAAGCTGGCCGCCGTGGTGACGTTGGCGCTGGTGCTGATCCGGATGTATCCCTCCGACGAGGGGCGCGTGGAGACGGTGCGCAGCTTCTTTGGCGTCCACAAGATCGTGGTGACGCCGAACGGCCAGTATCACGTGCTGATGCACGGCACCACGATCCATGGCGCCGAGAAATTCAAGAACGACGACGGCACGCCGGTCACCGGCCAGCCGGAGCCGATCACCTACTACTACAGGGACGGCGGCATCGGCCAGGCGATCACGGCGATCCGGGAACGCAAGGGCGCGCCGCTGCGCGTGGCCGTGATCGGGCTCGGCTCCGGCACGCTGGCCTGCGCCTCGCAGCCCGGCGAGGAATGGAAATTCTTCGAGATCGACCAGACGATGGTCGATACCGCGCGCGACCCGAAATATTTTACCTATATCCAGGTCTGCGAACCGAACATGCAGCCCGTGATCGGCGATGCGCGGCTCACCTTCGCGCGCGAGCCCAACGGCGTCTATGACCTGATCATCGTCGATGCCTATTCGTCGGATGCGATCCCGGTTCACCTGGCGACCGAAGAGGCGATGGAAATCTACAAGTCCAAGCTGGCGCCGCAGGGCGCCGTGGTGATGCACGTCTCCAACCGGCATCTGGAGCTGTCGAGCGTGGTCGTCGGCATCGCCGATGCCAACGACTTGAAGAGCTGGGTCTACAGCGAGGATTCCGGGCGCGACAGTGAATACATCTTCTCGACCTCGGTCGTGGTCTCGGCGAGGGAGGAGACCGACGTCGGCAAGCTGGCATCATCGGAGCAATGGGCGCTGACGGAAGCCAGGAAAAACCAGCGGGTCTGGACCGACGATTATTCCAACGTGCTGGGCGCGGTATGGCGGCGGTTTAGAAAAGGCGAGGAATAGGCGAGTTGCAGCCGGGCAGGGTGCGCCTATGATCATGGTCTGTCCTGAACCGATGGAGCGACGATGGCCAATTTCACTCCCGTATCGGCCGCAATCGGCGGCGTCCTGATCGGGCTTTCCGCCGTGCTGCTGATGTTGTCGACCGGCCGGATCGCCGGGATCAGCGGTATCTTCAGTGGCCTGTTGAATTTGCGCGGCGAGGACAAGGGCTGGCGTATTGCTTTCATCGCCGGGCTCATTCTGGCGCCTATCCTCGCCGGCCTGATTGGTTACGGAATGGCGCAGCCCACGCTGCCGTCGAGCTGGGCCGTTATTGTCGCGGCGGGCTTGCTGGTCGGCTTCGGTACGCGTCTCGGCGGCGGCTGCACCTCCGGTCACGGTATCTGCGGCATAGGGCGGCTGTCCCTGCGCTCGATCGTCGCAACGATCGTCTTCATGGTGATGGCGGTTATGACCGTCGCGATCACCCGTCACGTACTGTGAGGTCAGGCCATGTGGATCATTGCTCCTCTGATTTGCGGCCTGATCTTCGGCGCGGGCCTGTTGATTTCGGGCATGGTGCAGCCAACGAAGGTTCTTGGCTTTCTGGATATCTTCGGCGCGTGGGATCCGAGTCTCGCGGTGGTGATGGCCGCGGCGCTCGCCGTGTCGATACCCGGCTTCATGCTGGCTGACCGCAGTGCGCGGCCTTGGTTTGCCGGGCAATATTTTCGGCCGGGCAAATCGGGAATCGATCTGCCGCTGGTTGCAGGCGCGGGGCTGTTTGGAATCGGCTGGGGTCTCGTCGGGTTATGCCCGGGGCCGGCGCTGGAAAGCCTGGCGACGTTGTCGCCCGGAATCATCGTCTTCGTCGCCGCAATGGCGGCAGGGATGATTGCTCACGACGCTTGGCAACAGTCACGGCTGACCGCGCAACGCGACCGGCAGCTTGCGAGCGCGACGGACGGCTGAGAGATCGCTGCGGCCGTACATCCTGCAACCGCAATGAAGTCGCCGGCTAATCCTGATAGCTGAACAGCCCGCGCTGCTGATAGTAAGGCCGCGGTTGATAGTAGCCCTGGGGCGCCGGCGCATAGCCGCGGTTGTCATGATTTTGCTGCTGCTGTTGCTGATAGGCCTGGGTGTCGTAGACGCGGCGGCCAGGCGCGGGGTATCGCGCTTGGTTGGACGATCCGTCGGCCGGATAGATGTAGCCGTCGTCGGCCCGCGCTACGGGTGCGGCGCGCTGCTGCGGCGGTGTGATCACGACGGGATCGCCGGCGGCGTCGTATTGCTGCTCATATTGCGGCAGCGGCGCGCGGCGCGCGACGGCCGTGTTGGAGCGCTGCCGCGGATTGCGTGCGAGCGCGACCTGGGAGGAGCCGGTCAACGTCACCGTGGTATTGAGCACGCCTTCCTGCTTCACCAGATCCCAGAGCTTCGCGGCATTTTCGCGCGACAGCCGCACGCAGCCATGCGAGGCCGGGCTGCCGAGACGGCTCACGGAATCGGTGCCGTGGATGGCATGGCCGATCTTGGTGAAGAAGATCGAATGCGGCATCGGCGCGTCGTCGAATTCCTTGGAGTAGTGGTCCTCTTCCATCCGGAAGGCGCGGAAGCTGCCGTTCGGCGTCTCATAGGATGGAAGACCCGAAGACACCGGCCAGCGGTACCGCTCGACGCCGTCGACGGCGACGGTCATCTGCTGGTTGTCCTTGTCGACTGTTATGGCGACTTTGGCTTGGGCGGTGCCCGAGGCGACCAGCGTCAGCGCGGTGGCGGCAATGAGGAAGGAACGCATTTTACCTTTGGCCTCCAGGCCCCTGTATGAAGCGCCGGCTCTCCGTCCCCGGCATACAATATGCCCGGAAACCGGCACTGGTTCCAGTGGCCTGCGTCCGCAATCGTTAACGCGTCCCACGGCGCAAACAAGGCGGCAGCACGGCGCAATCGGCGGCAAAGTACTGACATTTTCGCGAGCGGTGAGCGGTCATCATTCCGGGGCGGCTCGTAGAGCCGAACTATGGTGAGCAATTGCGCACCTGAGAATATCGAGATTCTCAGGGGCGCAAGGGCGCCCCATAGTTCGTGCTTCGCGCGCCCCGGAATGACGCTGCGCGTCAATTCTTGAGCCGGTACCCGGTCCTGAAGATCCACCACACCAGCACCATGCAGATGGCGAGAAAGCCGAGCGTCATGCCGAGGCTCAAGGCCACGCTGACGTCGGCGATCTCGTAAAAGCTCCAGCGGAAACCCGAGATCAGGTAGACGACCGGATTGAGCAGCGTGACGGTGCGCCAGCCCGACGGCAGCATGTTGACCGAGTAAAAACTGCCGCCGAGAAAGGTCAGCGGCGTCACGATCAGCATCGGAATCATCTGCAGCTTTTCGAACCCGTCGGCCCAGATGCCGATGATGAAGCCGAACAGGCTAAACGTCACCGCCGTCAGCACCAGGAAGGTCAGCATCCACCAGGGGTGATGGATATGCAGCGGCACGAAGAGCGCGGCGGTCGCCATGATGATCAAGCCGAGGATGATGGATTTGGTCGCGGCCGCGCCGACATAGCCGATCACGATTTCGATATAGGAAACCGGCGCCGACAATATTTCGTAGATGGTGCCGACGAATTTCGGAAAATAAATTCCGAACGAGGCGTTGGCGATGCTCTGGGTCAGCACCGACAGCATGACGAGGCCCGGCACGATGAAAGTGCCGTAGCTGACGCCCTCGACCTCGGTGATGCGCGAGCCGATCGCGGCGCCGAACACCACGAAATAAAGCGAGGTGGAAACCACGGGCGAGACGATGCTCTGCAGCAGCGTGCGCCAGGTGCGCGCCATTTCGAACAGATAGATAGCGCGGATCGCACGGTAGTTCATGGCGCCCTCACCAGGCTGACGAAGATGTCTTCGAGGGAAGACTGGGTGGTATCGAGGTCGGAGATGTGGATGCCGGCATTGCGGAGGTCGCTCAGCAGGCTGGTGATCCCGGTGCGCTCGCCCTTGGTATCGTAATCATAGGTCAGCAGCCGGCCATCGCTGGACAATTGGAGCTTGTAAGGCGCGAGGGCGGGCGGAATGGCGTCAATTTTCTGCTGCAGATGCAACGTCAAATGCTTCTTGCCGAGCTTCTGCATCAGCCCGGCCTTGTCCTCGACCAGGATGATCTCGCCCTTGTTGATGACGCCGATGCGGTCGGCCATCTCCTCGGCTTCCTGGATATAATGCGTGGTCAGGATGATGGTGACGCCGGAGGCCTGCAAGCCGCGCACCACGTCCCACATGCCCTTGCGCAATTCGACGTCGACGCCCGCGGTCGGCTCGTCCAGGAACAGGATCTGCGGCTCGTGCGACAGCGCTTTTGCGATCATCACGCGGCGCTTCATGCCGCCGGAGAGCGTGATGATCTTGGAATCCTTCTTGTCCCACAGCGACAGGTCCTTCAGCACCTTTTCGATATGCGCTGGGTTCTTCGGCTTGCCGAACAGGCCGCGGCTGAAGCTGACGGTCGCCCATACGGTTTCAAACGAGTCCGTGTGCAGTTCCTGCGGCACCAGGCCGATCAGCGACCGCGCCGCGCGATAGTCGCTGTTGATGTCGTGCCCGCCGACGGTGACGCGACCCTCGCTTAAGTTGGCGATGCCGCAGATGATGCTGATCAGCGTGGTCTTGCCCGCGCCGTTCGGCCCGAGCAGCGCGAAGATCTCGCCGCGCTTGATATCGAGATTGATGCCCTTCAGCGCCTTGAAGCCGGAGCCGTAGGTTTTTGAAAGATTGGAGACGGATATGATGGGAGGTTGCGCGAGCATGGCATTCTGAAACGGAATTGGCCCGCGTTGAAGCGGCGCTGCGGCCGGGTCGAAGCGGGGAGGGGTAGGAACCGGGAGATAGGAACGCGGCGGGAGTTCCGCAACGTGTGGAAGAGAGAAAAGCGTCTATTCCGCTCGCGCGGGCAATTCGATCAGCGCGACGATGTAGGACTTGAGATCATCTGCAATCGCAGGGTCGGATTTCATCTCCGACAATGTTCGAGGGCGCGGCAGCGCCTTGCCGTCCTCTTCGAAGCTTTCCGCATAGATCTCCAGGGCTTCCGGCGCGTTGCGCAATGCCTTGTCAATATCGTCCCCTCCAGAGGAGCAGCCGGGCAAATCCGGAAACCAGACGCCAACGGCGTGGTCCGATCCTGCGGAGGGCCACAAGCGGTCGCGCCCATAACCTCGTGGCAAGCACAGAGGTTGGCAGCTTCTGGGGGAGGAGCGGAAGAGCGATCGACAGCCCTATCCGGGCCGACGGCCGAAGATCGCATTGGCGCGCGCCTCGATCGAGACACGCCCACTCGCCTCGATAGGCACCTGCTCACGAACCCGAGACTTGAGTTGCGTCACGTCGGCTGACGCCATCGTTGTGAGCATCGGAGCGAGATTGGGCGCCGCGATCGTAGTGGACCAATAGTCCTCGAAATCGTCGAACGTTCGTCGCGTGCGAAGAACGCGCGCTTCGATATCGGCGAAACCCGCCCGTGTCCACAGCGCATGTAGTCCTTCGGGCGTCGAGGCTTCCGCTTTCGGGGCCCGCGGTGGCGTGAACCCCATGCCTTTCATCTGGATTATGATGGCCTCCGACGGGCCGCCGCCGCTGACGACGTCCCAGACATAGGCGGCCGCGAGACCGGCCGGCCGCACCACGCGAGCCATTTCAGCGACGCCCCTGGCAGGGTCCGGAATGAAAAACACAACGAGCGCCATCACGGCCGCATCGAAGGTGCCATCGGCAAATGGCAATGCCATTGCATCGCCCTGGCGAAACTTCGCGACAGGTGTCGCCAGCCGCTCTCGTGCAAAGGCCAGCTGACCTTCCGAGGGATCCACGCCTTCGACGGTAATTGGGGCGCAGTGCTCGACCAACAACTGTGTAAACGCGCCATTGCCACAACCGATGTCGACCCATCGCAAATTGGGCGGGGGCGAGAGCCAATCAATAAAAGCGCGTCCGGCCAGTCCACTCCACTTGCCCATCATCAGTTCATAGACGGCGCCGTCACCGAACTTGATCGTCGGCGCGGACATTGGGTCACCTCGCTGTGTGTTCGCGCGTCTCACAACGTCGGCTCCGACGATGACCGGACACAACCTTGGGGGCATTCGGCTATGGTTGCGCGTTAATGAGTCCACGTCCTAATTCCGATCGATTAGTTCATTGACCGGCGGTCTTGAGTACCGGCCTCCACCGGGCGACTTCACGAACGACCAGCTCCTGCAGTGCGTCAGGCGCGCGGCCGGCCCGGTCCGGGATCTCGCTGCCAAGATCGAGCAGTCGCGCGCGTGTGCCTTCGTCATCGAGGGCTTTGACAAGCGCCTCGTTCAGTCTGCCGACCACGTGTTGTGGAGTACCCTTTGGAGCAAATAGCGCAATCCAAGCAGAGACCTCGAACTCCGGCAGGCCGCCCTCCCTGGTCGTTGGGACATCCTTCATGGCCGCTGAACGTTTGGCCGTCGCGATACCGAGCGCCTTGAGCGTGCCCGCCTGAATATGCGGCGCAACGTTTACAATCTGGTCACAGCCAAAATCGACGTGTTCCGAAACAAGGTCGTTGATGGACGGCCCTGTGCCGCGGTAGGCCACCCGAGCAGTCTTTGTTCCTATGATCCATTGGAGAAGAGTGCATGTCGTGTGAGAAACTGAGCCGACGCCGGCATGCGCTTCAACTACCTTGTCCTGGTTCCTTCTCACGTAGTCGATGAACTCGCGGAGATTGTTGGCTGGAAATGTCTTCCTGGCGATGATCACGATCGGTGTGGTAACCATCAGTCCGATGGGAGTAAAGTCCTCGGCCGGATCGTATTTCAGGTTGGGATACTGCGCCGGCGCTGCACCATGGGTTCCCATATTACCCAACATGATGGTGTATCCATCTGCGCCTGCTTGCGTGGCACGGCTGATAGCGCTCGTGCCGCCAGCCCCAGGAGCATTCTCCATGACGATCGGTTGGCCCAGCGTCTTGGCCATATGAGTCCCGATGAGGCGTACGACCGTGTCGCCGGGGCCGCCGGCGGCGAACGGAACGATCAAAGTAATCGCCCGCTCCGGGAAAGCGGCCGCCGCCGGAATAGCACCGGCAACAAACGCCAACGCGGCTATGCCTGATCTTACGGTGCTAATTGGCTTCATCGTCATTCTCCTTGTCCTGCGATGTCCAAGATAGGATGTCTGAGGACCCCCCCGACCCTGTATGCGCGACACGAGACGCACAATGCGGAATGTGCTAAGTGTGCCTTAGGTGCAGCCGAAGGCTCGTCCCTCACGATGTCCATAAGGTTCGATCTGACCGACCTGCGACTGTTCGTGCACGTCGCCGAAGCTGGCAGCATCACGCACGGGGCCGCTCGCGCGAACATGACACTGGCGTCGGCGAGTGAGCGTATCCGCGCCATGGAAAATGCGCTCAGCGCTCCGCTCCTAGAAAGGAACCGCCGGGGGATTCGGCTCACTTCAGCAGGAACAGTGCTCCTGCATCACGCGTGGATTGTCTCGCAGCAGCTGGAGCAAATGCGCGGCGACCTGGACAATTTCGGGAAGGGGCTGACGGGACATGTGCGCTTGCTGTCGAATATCGGCGCGATGGAATTTCTCCCCATACCCCTGGCGGCCTTTCTCTCTGCCCATCCGAATATCGACGTCGACCTTGAGCATCACGGAAGCGGCGAGATTATTCGAGCAATCGCCGCGGGCCGCGGCGATATCGGCATTGTCGGGGAGACCGTTGATCCAGGCGCGGAGCTGGACAGTTTTCCGTTCGCGGAGATCCGCCTGGTCCTGGTGACGCCACTGCGGCATCCGCTCAGCCGGCATCGTAAAATTGCATTCCGCGAAACTCTCGACCATGAATTTATCGGCTTTGCCGCGGGCAGCCCGATGCAGGACTTGTTGAACTATCATGCCTTCCGTGCCGGTCGCCGGTTCAAGCTGCGCATCCGCCTCAACGGGACCGACTTGATGTGTCAGATGGTAGAAAAGGGCATTGGTCTCGCCATCCTGCCCGAAACAGCAGCTCGGCGATTCCAGCAGTCCATGGCTATCCGCGTCATTCCTCTTACGGACACTTGGGCTCTTCGCCACCTAAGGATTTGCGTGCGAAGTTTTAGGTCCCTGCCCGCACACGCTCAACGGCTGGTCGAGTTTTTGAGGCCACCCACGCCGGTGCCTTGATGGTCGTGTCCAGGCTGCGGCACTCCATCCACAAGGTGGAGGGCAATTCTCACTCGCGATCTTCTAATCTTGCAACCCGCCGCTGCGTTTGCTGCGCCGCATGGGTCTGTTGCTGGCCCATCACGTCATTTCGTGGCGTCGCAGCAATTCGGTCGCTTTCGGAGCGAAGGGGACATCAGCGGCGGCGGTGTGCAGTATCGGATTTATGAGTACGCGCCCTAGTGAGCCACGGTGGAATCGTTCGCACGAAAGTTTAGCGAGCCAGCGCTACCAAAGCGAGGAGAACCAGCCATACCGACCAGTATAACGCACCGGCCATACTGACCAGCTTAGCGCCGTAAACAGCCACGCTTCTCATCGTTGGAGAAAGAAGGAAATTGGAAGCTGGCGACGCAATCGCCGTAGCTTCCTTCGAAGCAGATCGCACATCAGTAGGCCAAAATACTCTAACCCATTCCGGTAGGCTTGGCGGCTCAGTCGTGAGTACTTTGCCTAGGATCCAGGAGATCGGAAGTAAAATCACGGCTGCCGCTGCCATAACCTTGACTAACGCCAGAGCAATTTCCAGCATTCTTCACGCTCCATACGCGAATAAAATCGTATTCGATGCAAACACAAAAGTAGCGAGGAGTGCCGACGCAAATACTGACCGCCACGGCGACTGCGTGTAGCTTTTCCTCCGCCTGTCGTACGCCAGCAGCAACCTTTGCTCGATTACGAATGCGGCGACCGTCCACGCGCTCGCTTTGAGCAAATCTGTCCCCTGGTCGATCTCTGGGGAATATTGCTCGGCGCTGCATGTTTTTCCGTGGCTGCTGAATACCTAGCCGAGCGCCGACGATCCTGTAGCCGGCTCCTACACCCGCTCCACAAAACTATCGACCACCTTCTTCTCGCCGGCCTTTTCGAATGCGATCGTCAGCTTGTTGCCGTCGATCTTCACCACGTGGCCATAGCCGAACTTCTGGTGGAAGACGCGATCGGCCAGCGAGAATTCTGAAACCGTGCCGGTGGATTTCGCCACCAGTTCGCCTTCGATCACGATCGGGCCGCGCTTGTTGCGGGAGAAGCCGCCTGAAAATGACGACTGGCTTTCCTCAAAACCGCCGCGGGCCTGACCGCTGCGGCCGCCCTGGCTGCGGTTGCGATTGGCCTGCGCGCGCTGCCAGCCCGGTGTCGTATAGCTGGAGCCGAAGGATTCGACGTTATCGAAGCGCGAGGGGCCGTAGCCGCCAGCGCCGCCCCAGCCGGAGCCGCCTTTCGATTCCGTGATCTCCACATTGGCCGACGGCAGTTCGTCGAGGAAGCGTGACGGGATCGTGGTCGACCAAGTGCCGTGGATGCGGCGGTTGGTGGCGAAATAGAGTTTGGCGCGGCGACGGGCGCGCGTCAGCCCGACATGGGCGAGGCGGCGTTCTTCTTCCAGGCCGGCACGGCCTTGTTCGTCGAGTGTGCGCTGGCTCGGAAACAGGCCTTCCTCCCAACCGGGAAGGAACACGTTGTCGAATTCGAGCCCCTTGGCCGAATGCAGCGTCATCAGCGACACCGCTTCATCACTGGCGTCGCCGTCGCGGTCCATCACCAGCGAGATGTGTTCGAGGAATCCTTGCAGGTTTTCGAACTCCTCCATCGAGCGGACCAGTTCCTTCAAATTGTCGAGCCGGCCGGCGGCATCGGCCGAGCGGTCCTTTTGCCACATCTCGGTATAGCCGCTCTCGTCGAGCACGATTTCGGCGAGCTCGGTGTGCGCGGTCACCTCGCGCTGGGCGCGCCAGCGGTCGAACTGGAGGATGAGGTCGCGCAGCGCTCCGCGCGCCTTCGGCTTCAATTCGTCGGTTTCGACCACGGCGCGCGCGGCTTCGAACAGCGGCATGCGCCGCTTGCGGGCGTGGTCGTGCAGCAACTGCACGGTGGCGTCGCCAAGCCCGCGCTTCGGGACATTGACGATGCGCTCGAAGGCGAGGTCGTCGGCCGGCGAATTGATCACGCGCAGATAGGCCAGCGCATCGCGGATTTCAGCGCGCTCGTAGAATCGCGGACCGCCGATCACGCGATAGGGCAGGCCGAGGGTCACAAAACGATCTTCGAATTCGCGCATCTGGAACGACGCCCGCACCAGGATCGCGACGTCGTTGAGGTTTTCGCCGGCGCGCTGCAACTCCTCGATCTCCTCGCCGATGGCGCGGGCTTCCTCTTCCGAATCCCAGGAACCTGTGACGGTGACCTTCTCGCCGTCGACATCCTCGGTGCGCAGCGTCTTGCCGAGGCGGCCTTCGTTGTGCGCGATCAGATGCGAAGCGGCGGCGAGGATGTGGCCCGTGGAGCGGTAATTGCGTTCAAGGCGGATGACTTTTGCGCCGGGAAAATCGTGCTCGAAGCGCAGGATGTTGTCGACCTCCGCGCCGCGCCAGCCATAGATCGACTGGTCGTCGTCGCCGACGCAGCAGATGTTTTTCGGGGGTGAGGAGGCAGTGGGAGTCGCAGTCTCCGTCATTCCGGGATGCGCTGAAAGCGCAGACCCGGAATCTCGAAGTGACTCCTCATTATCTCCAGATTCTTCGATGTGCGATTGCACATCGGGGTTCGCATCTTCGATGCGCCCCGGAATGACAGTAGTGCCTGCGGCCCCCGGAATGATGGCCGACAGCGGCACGCCCGGTCGCGACGGCGCCTGCGACAGCAGCCGCAGCCATAGATACTGCGCGACGTTGGTGTCCTGATACTCGTCGACCAGAATGAACTTGAAGCGGTTCTGGTATTGCCTGAGCACATCAGGGTTTTCGCGAAACAGCCGGATGTTCTCGAGAAGCAGATCGCCGAAGTCGGCGGCGTTGAGGATTTTCAGCCGCTCCTGATAGCTGGCGTAGAGCTTGCCGCCTTTGCCGTTGCCGAACATCGCGGCTTCCCCCGACGGCACCTGGCTGGGCGCCAGCCCACGGTTCTTCCAGCCGTCGATCAGCCCGGCCAGCATGCGCGCCGGCCAGCGCTTGTCGTCGATGTTCTCGGCCTGCAGGAGCTGCTTGAGCAAGCGGACCTGATCGTCGACGTCGAGCACGGTGAAATTGGATTTGAGCTGTACCAGCTCGGCGTGGATGCGCAGGATGCGTCCGCCGATCGAGTGGAAGGTGCCAAGCCACGGCATGCCTTCGACGGCCTGGCCGAGCATCTGGCCGAGGCGGAGCTTCATCTCGCGCGCGGCCTTGTTGGTGAAAGTCACCGAGAGGATTTCATGCGGCCGCGCGCGGCCCTGGCTCAGGATATGGGCGATGCGCGTGGTCAGCACGCGGGTCTTGCCGGTGCCGGCGCCCGCGAGCACCAGAACCGGCCCATCCAGCGTCTCGACCGCCTCGCGCTGCTCGGGATTGAGCCCGTTGAGATATTGCGGGCCGGCGGCGGCCCGCGCACGCGCGGCGATGCCGCCAGCCGCAGGCTGGTGCTCGGGGACGCCGTGATGGGGCAGTTTGCTCGGCTCGGTCATTTCTCGAATCGTCTTGGCCCCACGATGGCACCGTGAGGCGGTGAAGGGGAGCCTTCATAGCAGGGATCAAGGGCCATATAGGGCCTGTCCGGCCGTTTTGACAGGTTTTATGCGGCCGCTGTTGCCGGTCTGATTTCGCGGCTTTCCGGCGATTTTGTTCCGCCGAAATGGTCAAATTTCGCGATTCCGCCGGCCGGAACCAACATTACCGACCCGGATTGGTCCTGCAGTCGATGCGTGACGCTCAGCCGCCGCCATCGAGATAGTAACAGCCAATCGAGGTCGTATCATGCTGAGCTGGGTCCTTACATTTCTGATCATCGCGTTGATCGCGGGCGTTTTGGGTTTCGGCGGTATAGCCGGCGCCTCCGTCGAAATCGCGAAGGCGATCTTCTTCATCGCCGTGATTCTGTTTCTGGTCTCGGCGGTGGTCGGACTGGTGCGCGGACGAACCAACGTCTAGCAGGCCGGCACAACGTCAAGCTATCGCGCCGCGCGCAAGTTAGCGCGCGGCGCCCGGTGCAAGGGTGGATGGGCCAAGACTGGATTGTCCGACGTGACGGGCCACCAGTTCCGCGAATTGCTTCGAATGGGTCGCAATCATGAAATGAGCGGCTCCGGCGATCGTCGCGCGGACGGCGTTCGGGATGCAACGGCCCAGCACATCGTTTGCCCGACTTGCGGCTGGATGACTGTCTTTTCCCCAAATGACAAGCGTGGGCACCGCAACGCTCGCAAGCAACGCGGGTGTGAGACGGAAACCAAAGGCCGATTCCCAGTCCAGCAAATTCGCCGGTGTCGTTTCGACTGCGTAGTCGCGCACGCGCTGAGGCCATGCAGCGAACGTGCCTGCGCCACCATAGAAATCGATCATCCGTGCGATCGCGGCGGTTTCGCCGCGCTTGAAGGCATCGGAATAAGTGCCGGACATCTTTCGGAAAGCTTCATAGTGGGTCATCTCTCCGGCTTCCCGCAGGATTTCCATGGCGGGAGCTTCGGCGATGGTCAGGCTGAGCAGGGGAACGTGCCGCCGCAGAGCGACCGCAAGCGCGGCTAATCCGCCAAAGGAATGACCAACGAGATGCACCGGGCCGCCTGCGCGGTGGATCACCGCCTCGATGATTTCACTCTCATGCGCGATGTCTGCGTTGCCTGAAGTGCGACGCTCGGCCGTGCCGCCATAGCCCAACAGGCTGGTTGTCACGCAACGGAACCGGTTCGGCCAATGCGCCATGACCGGTCGCCACGCGGCGCCGGTGCTGCATGAGCCCGGCACAAGCACCACCGTCGGGCCCGTTCCGGTCTCGTGATAATCGATGGTGCCGCGGGTCTCAAAAATCATCTCGGACAAACTCCTTGTGAACGCCGCGAACGGACGGCGGCCTGCTGAGGCAGCCGCCCGTTCGGCTGATGGCGTCAGCGTTTGACGATGACGATTTCCAGATATTCGCTCGGCAGCACCATCGTGCCGTCCTCGGCGCGGTTCATCGACGCGATCAGCATCAGGATGTCGTCGGCGAGGCGGCGCTGGTTGGTTTCATCAAGTGCGGCAAAGGCTTTCAGCGTCGGCCCGTAGTAGTTCCTGAACACGTCGAGAAAATGCATCGGCGAGCGGTAGCGGAACGTGAAGTGACGCTTCTCGGCCTTGATAGAAGCTGCCGATGTTCCAAACATCTCGGTGATGCGCGCCTGGGTGCCCCACAGCGCAGGCGATTTCGCGCCCGCCGGCGGCGGCAAATATTTGCCGAGCGTCTTGAACAATTGCCCGATAAAGCCCTCCGGCGTCCAGTTGGCGAGACCGATCTTGCCGCCGCTCTTGCATACCCGCAAAAGTTCGGATGCCGCGCGGTCCTGGTCCGGCGTAAACATGACGCCGAAGGTAGACAGCACCGCGTCGAAGGTCGCATCGTCGAAGTTCAGCGCTTCCGCGTCCGCTTCCTTGAACTCGACTGATAGGCCTTCGGCTGCGGCACGCGACCGGCCGCGGTCGAGCAGGCTCGGCACATAATCGGTCGAAACGACGTCGCACCAGCGGCGCGCCGCGGCAAGCGTCGCATTGCCGTTTCCGGCAGCGACGTCGAGCACCTTCTGGCCGGCCCGGAGGTCGAGCGCCTCGCACAGCTCTTCGCCGACGATCTGCAGCGTGGTGCCGACGACGGCGTAGTCGCCGGACGACCAAGCGCCGTGTTGCTTGGTTTTCAGGGCGGAAAGATCGATCTGGCCGGGTTGCAGGGTTTGGGCGGCAGCGGATGTAGCCATGTTCTACTCCTTTGAGCGGGTGAATTTGGCGATTTCAGCGTGCTGCCGGCTTAGTCCCCGGGCCCGCCGGATGCCTATCCAGTTCGCGACACGCCTATCCGGAACGTGAACCTTTCCGCTATTCCCGGGACACACCACCAGGGGCCTTCGGAGTTGCGGATGATTGCTGGCCAGAACGTTTCATCGGCGGCATCGGCGCTGCCGCGCGGCGTCAGGCGTGCGCTGGACGCGATGCGAGCCAACGTCGGTCATAGTTGGCGGTTGACGGAGCTTGCCGCGATCGGCGGTGTATCCGGCAGAACCCTGCAGCGGCAGTTCCTTAGCTTTGTCGGCAAGACCCCGCGCGCCGCGCTCCGCGAGATTGGGCTCGAATGCGCCCGTCGCGAGTTGTTGCAGGGTACGCCTGATATCAAGATCATGGACGTAGCGCTGCGCTCCGGCTTTCCGCATTTCGGGCGGTTTTCAATCGAGTATCGCCGCCGCTATGGCGAAACGCCGTCGCAGACGCTGAAGCGGCAGGAGGTGCTCACCGACGCGCTCTGCGCGATGCCTTCGCTATTCGTATCGCGGCGCGACCGGCCCATGCTGGCGTTTGGGCCGATCGAAACGGCTGCGGACTATAAGGAGATCGCAGCCGACATCGCCGATGACCTTCTCGTTGCTCTGAGCCGCGCAGGGATTTCGGTGGCAAGCCAGTCGAGGACCGCACGCTACCATCTGACCGGCACGATCCGGGGATCGGGCGCACAGGCGCGCCTGATCTTCCGTCTGATCGACAGCGAAACCGGTTGTCAGGTTTGGGCGCACCGTACCGACAATATCTTGCGCGACGAAACCTCAACCGGGGAACATCTCGCGATCAGGATCGCCGCGATGCTTCAGTCAGGTTTGCGCCTTGCCGAGATCGATCGCGCGCAGCACAAGCCGGCGGCCGGCCTCAGCGCGCACGATCTCGCGCTGCGTGCGATGCCGGGCGTTGTCGCTCTCGATGCCGACGGCAATGCCCGCGCGCTTGAATTACTGGAGCGCGCGATGGACCAGGACCCCACCCATCCGCTCGCCACTGCGCTGGCGGCCTGGGCGTATGTTCAGCGCGCGGTCTATCATTTCACGTCCGCGCCAGTGGAAGAGAGGTCCCGAAGTCTCGAACTGGCGCGTCGGGCTCAGGCCCTTTACGGCGACGCCACCGTGCTTGCCGTGCTCGGCAATGCGCTGACGTTGCTTGGGGAGCTCGATACTGCGGACCTGGTCATCCGCAAGGCGCTCGCCGTCGACGGTGGATCGGTCTGGGCGTGGAGCCGCAGCGGATGGATCGACGTCTATAAGGGCGAGCCGGAATCCGCGATCGAGCGTTTGAAGATTGCGCTCGATCTGGCGCCGCACGATCCGCTTGCCTTCAACAGCATGGTCGGGATCGGCTGTGCTCATTTCAAGGCCGGCCAATATGCCGAGGCGGCGTACTGGCAGGAGCGGGCCTTGGCCGAGCACCCTTCCGCAAGCTGGGTGCATCGAACGCTATGCCCGGCTCACGTGCTCGCCGGGCAAAGGCCGCAGGCCCGACGCAGTCTCGGGGCGCTGCGGCACCACTACCCTGATCTAACGGTATCGGAGGTGCAGCGGGGTATGCCGCCGCTGCCGCAGGATTACCGTGATCTGGTGGTCGGAACCCTGCAGGAGGCAGGTCTACCGGCATAAGCTCAGATGTTATTTCGAGGGCATCGCGACCTTGCGGCCGATCCCTTCGGGCCGCGGCACGGCGGCATGCGAATCAACCACCGCCTGGATGCGCGCGCGGATATCGGGCGGGAAGGGCGCAACCTTCCGCTGCTGCATGTCCATATGCAGCGTCATGTTTTCCGAAGTTGCGGAGAGCCAGCCTTCGGTCGCATGGCGCAATTCCTCGAACGTGTGTAACCGCTTCTCGTCGGCACCCAACAGATAAACTGAAATCTGAACGGGATCGCCGAGGTGAATTTCTCTGACGTAGCGCACATGGGCTTCGGCGGTGAAGGTCGAGCAGTGACGCTCCTTCATGTAGGCCGGCCCGATCCCGAGCTGCAGCCACATTTCGTCGATGGCACGGTCCATCATCACGTTGTAATAGGCCATGTTGAGATGACCGTTATAGTCGATCCATTGCGGCTCAATCTGCATCACCGAGGACAGAAACGGGGCCCGCGGCAGCGGTATATCTTTCAGGTTTTCCCTGGCGGCGGCAGCGGTCGTCATCATCCATCCCGTCGTTCGTTTTCGCGCTCTTGACCCCCCTTATATCCTTTGCCACGGTCCGCTCAAATTCGGGAGGAATTGGCGTGGCGACGACGATATCGGGTAGTATGAAGCGGCCGGAACCGCAGGCTTTGGCAAGCGCCGTGGAGGCGCTGGCGGCGCGGTTCGGCAACCGGCTGATCACCTCGCAGGCGGTGCGCGAACAGCATGCCCATACCACCACCTGGCTGCCGACCCAGCCGCCCGACGCGGTGGTGATGGCGCAGGAAACCGCCGACATCCAGGACGTGGTGCGGATCTGCGCCAAGCACCGCGTGCCCGTGATCGCCTTTGGAACCGGCACCTCGCTGGAAGGCCAGGTCAATGCGCCGGCGGGCGGCGTCTGCATCGACCTGCGCGACATGAACCGGATTCTCGAAGTTCACGCGGAGGATCTGGACTGCGTGATCCAGCCCGGCGTCACCCGCAAGGCGCTGAACGAGCACCTGCGCGACCAGGGATTGTTCTTTCCGATCGATCCGGGCGCCGATGCTTCGCTCGGCGGCATGACCGCGACGCGGGCGTCCGGCACCAATGCGGTGCGCTACGGCACGATGCGCGAAAACGTACTGGCGCTGAAAGTGGTGCGCGGCGACGGCGAGATCATCACGACCGGCACGCGGGCCAAGAAATCCGCGGCCGGCTACGACCTGACGCATTTGTTCGTCGGCGCCGAGGGCACGCTCGGCATCATCTCCGAGCTCACTATCAAGCTGCGCGGCATTCCCGAGACGATCGCGGCCGCGGCCTGCTCGTTCGAGACGGTGCGCGGCGCCTGCCAGGCCACGATCCTGGCCATCCAGACCGGCATTCCGTTGGCGCGGATCGAACTGCTCAACGCCGAGCAGGTGCGCGCCTGCAACGCCTATTCCAAGCTGACCCTGCCGGAGACGCCGCTGCTGCTATTGGAATTCCACGGCAGCGAGGTCGAGGTCGCCGAGCAGTCCAGGAATTTTGGCGAGATCGCCAAGGAATGCGGCGGCGGGGATTTCACCTGGACGACCAAGCCCGAGGACCGCACAAAGCTTTGGCAGGCGCGGCATGACGCCTATTGGTCGGTCAAGGCGCTGCGGCCCGGCGCGGGCGTGGTGGCGACCGACGTCTGCGTGCCGATTTCACGGCTTGCGGATTGCGTCACCGAGACCGAGGAGGACCTGAAACGGCTGAACCTGCTGTCGCCGATCGTCGGCCATGTCGGCGACGGCAACTTCCACTGTTCGCTGGTTTGCGACGTCGACAACAAGGAGGAAATGGCGCGCGGCGAGGAGTTCATGCATCGCCTGGTCGAACGCGCGCAGTCGATGGGCGGCACCTGCACCGGCGAGCACGGCATCGGTCAGGGCAAGCAGCAATACCTCAAGGCCGAGCTCGGCCCGGAGGCGATCGACGCCATGCGCGCGCTGAAGCAGGCGCTCGATCCGCAGAATATCTTCAATCCCGGCAAGATCGTGCCGGTGAACTAGGGTTCGGTTCTGATCAGAACCGAACCCTAGATTCTTAGGTTGACGCGTTTTCTTCACGCGAACCGGCATCCACCCACGGATCAACTCCGAGGGCATGCTTCGCTCGAAAATGCTATTGCTGCGCCTGCGGCCCGCTACCTTCATGTTGAAACCGCTGTTGGCGGGCGAGCGCCTGCAACGACGTTCTTCATGCGTCTTATCGTGCGCGCGGCGCGGTGATCGCCTTGCGGATTGCTGCGAGCGGCGCGGTGTCGTCGAACTCGAGATTTTCGCCAACCGGCTTCAATCCGAGGTCGCGCCACAGCGCCGCGAGATCGGGCGTTACCGGCTTCGGCCCCATCTCGTTGTGAAGCCGGGTCAGCACGTCGACGCCGACGGCCTTGTCGGCGGTTGCAAGAATGCGCTCGATCGGCCAGTCCTGTTCGTGGTTGCCGCCGGCGGCGAGCACGCCGCGCATCGCGTCCTGCAGGCCGAGGCCATTATTGGTGGCCTTGCGGATTTCGATATCGGCAAGCAGGCAGAACATCGCGCCGCCCCAATATTTCCGCCCCCATGTGCCAGTGTTGTCGAGGCCCTGGTCGCCGGCCTGCGGCAGCCCCTTCGGCATGTCGCGCATCATCGCCTGCCAGATTTCCTGGGCCGTCAGGTCTCCAGCCTGCACTCGCGCGACCGGTTCGACATAGACAGCCAGCCCCTCCGACAGCCAAGCGTAGCGGTCGGGCATGTCGGGCAGGGCGGTATGCACCATCTCGTGCACCATCACCCAGTCGCGGTGCAGCACATCCTCGCTTGAATCGCGGCCGAGCGGAATGCGAATGGCGGCGCCGCGATAGCCCCACGTCGTGCCGCCGCGAATGCGGCCTCCATCCACCGGCACCAAGAGCAGCCGGAGCGAGTTAACGGGAAATCGCCCGTAATAGGTCGTCACCGCCCGAGCCGACATCCTGATCCAGTCGAGCAATTTTTCCCTGGGCAGCATGAAGTCGCCCGGCGCGAACGCGGCATGGATGATGCCGCCTGGCACTTCAATATCGGTTTTGGGCAGCCGGTCGAAAGCGTCATATGGCATCCGGTCGCGCATATATTCCGATTGCGCATCGGCGCGGAACGAAATGGCGCTTGCCAACGTCGTGACGATCACGGCGGCCGCGGTCCAGCGAAATGCACTGGCGGCTTTCATCGCAGCACGGTTTGGGCCGCGGCCGACCGCTCCTCACCTGGGCGTTGCGCGATGAACGAAGCGGCCTGTTCGTGGAGATCGCCGAGCATGGCGGCGAGCAAGGCTTCGCCCTTGGCCGACGTCGCCCGTGTCGGATCGCCATAGCTGCCGGAGCGGCTGTAATTTGGCGAGTACGGATCCGACGGCGTCAGTGCGCCCGGCGTCTCCTGGTTCAGGGCGGGGCTGGCTTCGGCGCGCGTCATGTCGACCAGATGCGGTGCCAGCGCCAGCATCAGCGACGTTTCCAGTTCATCCGCATGGCTGCCATGGCTCTGTTCGGCCAATTGCCTCGCCACGCGCGGATAGCGCGGACCCTCGTGGATCCACAGATGCCTGATCCGCTCGCTGTTGAGGCGCGCCAGTGCGCGATCGACCGGGGCTAACGTGCTGATCCCAGTATTGAGCACCAGCAGCTTTGGAATTCCGCCAACGAGAATTTGCCCCGCAATCTCGCGCACCAGCGCCTCGAAGGTCGAAATCGACAGGCTGCTGCTGCCGGCATATTCGACGAAGGCGGGATAATGGCCGTACGTCAGCGTCGGCCAGATCAGCGCGTCGATCTTTTCCGCCATCCTGGCCGCGAGCCATTCGGCCTGGATGCGGTCGGTGTTGAGCGGGAGGTGGAAGCCGTGCTGCTTGGCGGCGGCGCCGATTGGCAATATGGCCACCGCGCCACTACCGATGCGCCGCGCGACTTCGTCCCAGTGCATGCGCTCGATGAAGTGGCGATCGGTGTCCATTCCCATTCGCCGAGCGCTCCTCTTCATGAGCCGACGGAAACATCCGTCAAAAGTCCCGCCGTGATCCAGTTGTGCAGATAGCCGGCGCCGCGGCCTGCCGCGCTGCCGGGGTCGTCATAGGTCGCGAGCATTTCGCAAAGCACGCCGAACGGAATGCCGTTCGCGGCCTCATCCCACATCATCGCCTCTTCCGCCGAAAGCTCGCGGAACATCGGCGTGACGTCCTGACGCCAGATCAGAAGATGCGCCGGCCGCTCCAGTGCGGTCGCGTCCGGCGGCGTTTCGTCGTTCTTGAGCGCGAGCCAGATCGCAGCCGCATTGGTTGCAAGATCGAGCCTGAAGGCACTGGGATGCGGCTGAAACCTCACGCCCGACCATGCCTCGGGCGCAAAGCGCGCCATGTCGGCCAGTTCGACCACCTTGCTTTCCGCGGCGTCGAAGGCGTCGTTGAGCGCCTTTTCCAGCGCGGCCAGATCCGACAGTACGGGATGGTCCGAGTAGGGCTTCGCCGATTTCAAAAACTCCGGCAGGTCTTGCGAGAACCAGCGCAGGTTCGGATGCGCGGACGGGCGCGCCTTGACGTAAGCATACCCCATCTCGTCGAACATTTCGTCGCCGAGATAAAGGTGCAGCAGTTCGTGGTCGTTGCGCATTGCCTCGACCAGCCGCGAACCGTAGGCATAGCGATAGACGCCGAATAGCGTTTCGCGCTTCTCGCGCGGGCTGTCGAGGATTTCAGCCAGCACCGTATCATCGCCATCAAGGATGCCGCGCTGAAACTCGGCTTGCTGTCGCGCAAAATCGCTCATTCCGCCTGCGTGCACCTCGGCAAGATTTTTTCACCCATCTCACGGGTCCTGACAACCTCAACCAACAATTCATCGAGCGGCGGGATGTTGTCGTCGCGCTCGATCATGGTCGAGACCCGGCCAAAACGCCTCAACGCCGCGGCATAGAGATCCCAGACATCCTCGCACACCGGATGGTCGTGGGTGTCGATGATATGGGTGCCCATGTGGCTGTGACCGGCCATGTGGAACTGCACCACGCGATCCGACGGAATGCCATTGAGGAAAGTCATGGGATCGTAACCGTGGTTGAAGGCGCTGACATAGACATTGTTGACGTCGAACAGGAGCCAGCATCCGGAGCGGCGCGACAGTTCGGAGAGGAATTCCCATTCCGTCATCTCGGAATTGCTGAACTGGACGTAGGTCGAGACGTTCTCGAGCACGATGGCGCGGCCGAGGAAATCCTGCACCAGTTGGACGCGGCTGACGACGTGGTCGAGCGCTTCCCTGGTGTAGGGGATCGGCAGCAAATCATGCAGGTTCTTGCCGTGCACGCCGGTCCAGCACAGATGGTCCGATACCCATTTCGGCTCGACGCGCCGGGCGAGATCCTTCAGAGCCTGCAGATACTCGAAGTTCGGCGGGGCGGTGGAGGCGATTGACATCGATACGCCATGCATCACCACGGGATAGCGCTCGCAGATACGATCCAGCGTGCGCAGCGGCTGGCCGCCAGGCAGCATGTAGTTTTCGCTGATCACCTCGAACCAGTCGATCGGCGGATTGCCGCTCAGGATTTCGTCGTAGTGCTGGTGGCGCAGGCCGAGACCGAAGCCGAGGAAGGACGGCTTGGCCGATGTCACTGGACGATCTGCAAGCGCAGCCGCCGAAGTATCTGGCAATCTGCTTGCGACGTTCATCTCGTCTCCGCTCGAACGGCGCCGTAAGTGCGGCGGCGTGTCCCAAACTGCACCGTCAACCTAGCATGGATGCGAGGCCCGGCCTACACCGGGCCTCGATCGGACCGCGACTTAAGACGGCATATACTTGCCCTTGGCGGCGTCGCACTTTTCCTTGGTCATGGCCGAGAAGCCCTGCCCTTTGCAGGCGTTCTGGCCCTTGCAGGCATTGCTGGCACCCTTGCAAGCGCTCTGGCCCTTGCAGGCATTGGCGCCGACGCACTTACCTTCGCCGGCGGCATAGGCCACGGTCGATACGGTGGCGCCGGCCAGGAACAGGGTGGCTGCAGCGGCAGCGAGGGTGGCGCCGGACTTCGAGGTCATCTTCATTTATTTCCTCCAAAGGAAGTGTGAGGGTGCATCGCCCGCAAGCCGCGACAGTTCCGGCCGACAAACTGCACCCGGAGACAGCTACGTGGCGGGTCTGGATTTAGTTACACGCGAAGCCGACTTTATTTAGCCGCACGGTCGAAACAACGAGGGTCCGGCAAGCGCTGGGCCCTCGTTGCACCTGATCAGAACCATTAACCCTTGACGAACTTGGCGCCCATGGCGGCGCAAGCCTTCTCGGAGGTCGCCGAGAAGCCTTGACCCTTGCAGGCGTTCTGGCCCTTGCAGGCGTTGGCCGCGCCCTTGCAGGCGCTCTGGCCCTTACAGGCATTGCCGGCCATGCACTTGCCCGCGGCGGCGTTCGCCGGCGTCGATACCGTCGACACCACCGAGCCGGCGAGGAACAGGGTGGCGGCGGCAGCGGCGAGCGTCGCGCCGGATTTGGAATTCAACTTCATGACGATCTCCTCGATGATTGTTTGAAGACAAAAAGTGACGCCGTGAGACCTGTTGATCGTTCGATCACAGACCCCACTGACGCAGGGGAGGGACGGATGGCAATCAGATCGCGGTGGCTTGCCGGAGGACCTCAGGTCTCCGTGATTTGAGTGCTCATCCGAAACCAGCTACGGGGGAGGGGTCGATTTGGTTACAGAATCTCAAAAGAAAATTTTCTTTTTTGCGGTTGGACGTCCCGTCCATGTCTAACCCCGGCGGCTTGAGAGTATTTCATTTGCGTGCTGCAGTGATCTCCGCAAGCGCGCGCCGCGCAGAAAGCGCGGCGCTTCAACGGATTAGCGCAAGCATCGGCGGTTGTTTGCGTTGCACAACGAAATTCGATCCAGCTACCCACGCACAGGCTTCAGCTTCGCCATCTGTGCGACCGTAGTCCGCAACTCCTCGGCATTGAAGGACGGAAACGAGCAGATGCGGTTGCTGCAGGCGAACGCGGCGGGTTCGCCGAGATCGGGATATTCGACGTCGGGGTTGGGCAGCTTGCCCTCGCGCAGATCGAGCCATTCCAGACGCTTGTAGCGGGCCGGCAGCGCGCGCGCCAGCGCATGCAGGTCTTTCGCGCGGGCGTCGTCCTTGTGTCCGACGATCGTCATGTGAGTGGGTTCAACCGCGAGCTCTTCGTCGGCGAGCAGAACGCCGGGCAGGGGACGCATCATTCCGGCCGAGGCGCCGGCGAGATAACGCATCGCGTGCGCGGCCTCTTCGCGATAGGCCTCGTTGCCGAAGTAGCGGTTGAGCAGGTTCATGAATCTGACGACCTGCACCTGATCGTCGATCAGCTTGGCGGGCACACCGGTTTTGCCTTCCGCCGTCTTCGAGGTCACGAAGCCGCCGGCCTCATCGTGGAAGGTCGCGATGAATTCGCCGCCCTTGGCGGCTCTGGTGAGCCAGTCGCGATTTCCGGTGGCCGCATAGAGATCGAGGAAGGCCTGGCCCATCGCCAGCGTGTCGTCGATGAATGGCCCGCCGCGATCCTTTTCACCGTGCCGGAAGCCGCCATCGGGGAGCGCGCGGTTTTCGATCACCCATTTCGCCGCGCGCTCTGCGATCGCCAGCACCGTCGGATCGTTGGTGACGTTATAGTAGGCCGAAAGCCCCGAGATCGCCCAGCCGTTTTCGCGCGCATACAGGTTCTTGTCGATGCGCGGCATGCCGAGCTTGCGCCGCTCGCCGTCCGACAGCGCGTAGTATGTATGTCCGTTGGTGTCGTGATCGAGATCGGCATCCTGGCTGACATAGAACGCGCCCTCGGAACTTCTAAGAAACTCCGCGAGATAGCGTTCGATGTTGCGTGCGGCAGCAAGATATTTCGGATCCTTCCACAGCGCATAGGCCTGGCTGTATTGCCGGAGATATTGCGCCTGGAACGATATGATCTTTTCGAAATGCGCGTGCGTCCAGGAGCCCGCTTCGGAATATTGGTACACGCCGCCCCAGACCGGATCGATCAGCGCGATGGCGGCATCGAGCGTCTGCCGGGCGCGCTTGGCCGCCGTGGCGTCGCCGGACTCGGCGCGGGTGATCGCAAGGTCCATGCTGTCGGCGTCAATGTATTTCTGGTTCTCGCCCCAGCCGCCGAGCTGTTCCTTATAGGATTCATCGACATTCTTCATCAGCGCGGCGCGCTGCTCCTTGTCGAGAAAGGCCGAGGTCGACGGCTTCACCTCAAAGGCTTCGCCGACTGACGGTCCGGGCGAGGGATCGTCGATGATCGCCTTGAGCAGCGCCTGCATGCGCTCGGGCTCGATATATCCCCTGAGTTTGGCGATCTCGGTGCCGTCGGGGCCGAACACGATGGTCGCCGGCCAGCCCCAGTCGCCATAGCGGCTCGACAGATCGGGATTGGCATCCTGATCGAGCCGCACCGGGATATATTTCGCCGCCAGCAATTCCTTGACCTCGGGATTGGCGTAGGTCGTCTTCTCCATGACGTGGCACCAGTGACACCATACGGCCTCGAGATCGAGGATGACGAAACGCTGTTCGGCCTGCGCGCGGGCGAACAGATCGTCGCTCCACTCACTCCATTTTGGCCCGTCCGAACCAAACGACGGCGATGCCGCAAGCGCGGCGAGGGCGAAGGCGGCAAGGTGGACGAGTTTCATGGTAGCTCCCGGAAGCGTGGCGTTTTCTCCAGCTACGCAGCCAGCGAGATCAGGGCTCAAGCATTGGCCGATGTCACGGGATTGTGAGTGTCAGGTTGAGGCTTTGGGCTGACCGCTGGCATTCAGCAGCAGCCGGTCCAGTGACGCCGCGCCGGGGCCGGCAATCGCAAGCCACATGAAGCCGGCGAAGTAGGCAGCTTCCTCAAAACCGAGCAGCGTCTCCAGCGAGTCGACATCGCCCCATTTCGCCGACTTGATGGCGACGACCATGACCACCGCCAGCATCGCGGCCGGGATTCGCGTGAACAGGCCGAGGATCAGCATGGCGCCGCCGAAGAATTCGACGCCGGCCACAAAGGGGGTGAGGATGCTGGGAAACGGGATGCCCCAGCCGATAAAGTTTTCGGTGACCTGCGCCAGATGATTGAGCTTGCCCCAGCCGGCCAGCATGAAGGTGTAACCGACGATGAGCCGCATGATCAGCGGGCCGGCCCAGAAAAAATGCGAGGCGATCTGCGCCGGCAACAGGATGAGCAGATTGACGATGGAATACATGCGGCCCCCTTGAGATTTCGTGACGCCGCGACCTGCGGCCACGTCGCGGCCGCGGTGGCGGCAGTCTGGTCCTGACAGGAAATTCGATCGCGCCGACCCGCTTGTTACGGGGGCTTAGCCGAAATTTTGCAGCGCGGGAAAAGTCTCCAGCAGCCAGATGCTGATGCTGGTGACGGAGCCGGTCAGGAAGCCGATGCCGGTGATCACCATCAGGACGCCCATGGCTTGCTCGACCTTGCCGAGGTGCCGCTTCATCCGCGCAAACAGCGAGGAGAACTGCTCGATCATGAAGGCTGCCAGCAGGAACGGGATTCCGAGCCCGGCCGAATAGACCGCGAGCAGGCCGGCGCCCTTGGTAACGGTGGCCTCGGCGGCCGCAATCGACAGGATCGCCGCCAGAATGGGGCCGATGCAGGGAGTCCAGCCGAAGGCGAAAGCGAGCCCCATGGCATAGGCGCCCCAGAGGCCGACCGGTTTCGGCATCGGCATCCGCCCCTCGCGCATTAACAGTCCGATCCGGGTCAGGCCGAGGAAGTGCAGGCCCATGATGATGATCACGATGCCGGCCAGAATCGAGAGCTCCGCCGACCAGGCGCGGATCAGGCCGCCGATCAGCGAGGCGCTGGCGCCAAGCGCCACGAAGACGGTGGAAAAGCCGAGCACGAACATCAGCGCCGATGCCATCACCGCGCGCTTGGAGGCCTGCGTCGGTCCATCATTGGCCACATGCTCGATGGTCGCGCCGGTGAGATAGATCAGGTAGGGCGGCACCAGCGGCAGCACGCAGGGAGACAGGAAGCTGACGAGACCGGCGATCAGGGCCGCCGGGATGGAAACATCGTGCATCGCATGACCTTCGAGAATTGCCGCAAGGCATAGCGCCGTCTTCGCTTGTACGGAACAGGCAATCGATAAGTTTCGTCGCCATTACGGCTCAACATCGGTCACAGAGCCGTGTCCGGGGCGCCGAAATTGCCTCGCCGGCGAAACAGACGCTGGTATGGTCCCGTATTGCGGTAATCAGACCGTCAACGAGACCCCGCATGCACCTCGGCATCCGCACCGCCATTTCCGCCCTCGTGCTGACGTCGATTGTCGTCAGTGCCGTCGGCGTGCATCTTTTGTGGTGGCGCACCGCCCATCAGGTCAGCCAGACGCTCGCCAACACCATCAACGACCAGATCGTATCCGCGGTCAGCGACGAACTGCAGTCGGTCACTTCAGAGGCGCGCTCCTCCATGATGGCGGTGCGAACGCTGCTGGCCGAAAAAGTGTTCGACCCGCGCGACGCCCGAAAACGCGAGATCGTTTTCCGCTCGCAGTTACTGTCGCAACCGACGATCTCCTGGGTGGCATTCGGCTGGCCGGACGGCTCGTTCTTTGCCGGGCACAAGCTCGGCGACAACGTCATCGAAATGCTCGAAATCACGCCCGACCGCAATTTGCGCATCAATCGATACGAATTCGTCGGCAACGATCTTCGGCTCAAGGCGAGCTGGTTCGAAGACACCGACTATTCCGTGACCGGGCAGGAATGGTTTCGGGTCGCCAAAGAAACCAACGACGAACACTGGTCGACGCTGACGACACATCCGCGCGGGGAGCGGCTGGCGGCGGCCTTTTCTGCCCCCATCGAGATCGATCAGAAACCGGCCGGCGTCGTTGCGATCATCATCGAGCTGACCCGCGTCTCGAATTTTCTGTCGCAGCTCACGGTCGGCAAATCCGCAGGCGCCTTCATTCTCGAACGCGACGGCAAGGTGGTGGCCTCGCCCGATCCCGATGCCAGCGAACTGGTGGCGCTAAAGACAGATCACCCGCTGTTTCCGGTTGCGGTTGATGCGATCCGAAACGCCGGTAGCGCCTATGAACCCGGCGAGGGGCAGCCGTTCAACACGACGGTGACGCGGGACGGCAAGGCCTATCAGGCCGTGATCACGCCGATATCGTTTCCGGGTTGGTCGCTGGTGACGGTGGTGCCGGAATCGGAATTTCTCGGACCGGTCCAGATGACGATCCGAAACCTGCTGATCGGCCTTGCGGTCCTGATCGTATTTGCCGGGCTATTGTCGGCATGGCTCGCCCAGCGCCTGATCGCAGCTCCCCTGATCAAGGTGGTGAACGAGATCAGGCATGTCGAGCGTTTCGACCTCGACAAGGTGCAGCGGCATCCGTCGCGGCTGGCCGAGATCGGAAACCTGTCGGGCGCGATCGGCGACATGGCGCAGGGGCTTGCCGCTTTCGGAAAATACATTCCGGCCGACCTGGTCAAGCGGCTGATCAGCGACGGCAACGGCGCGCGGCTTGGCGGCGCGGTGCGGCCGATGAGCGTGATGTTCATCGATCTGGCCGGCTTCACCGGCATATCGGAGCGGCTCGGCGACCGCATCATCCCGCTGCTGTCGCGCTATTTCGGTTGCGTCTCGGCGCAGATTCAAAGCCAGAACGGCACCATCGACAAATTCATCGGCGACGCCGTGATGGCGTTCTGGGGTGCGCCGTCGCCCAATCCCGATCATGCCGTCGATTGCTGCCGGGCGGCCTTGGCGTGCCGGCGCGCGGTGGCAGAGGCCGGCCTCGTTGACGACCACGGCCAGCCGGTCAGGATCCGCATCGGCATCAATTCCGGCGACATGCTGGTCGGCAATATCGGATCGGAGGTGCGGCTGAACTACACCGTGATCGGCGATGCTGTGAATATTGCGAGCCGTCTGGAGAGCACCAACAAGGTGTACGGGTCGACGATCATCATTGGCCCCGAAACGCGAAGGCTCGCCGGGAAGAGCATCGTGGTTCGCGAACTCGACCGGCTGGCGGTCTATGGCCGTGCGGGCGGTTTGCAGATCTATGAATTGCTTGATATGGCCGGCGATATCGGCGCACCCGCCTGGGTGGCTTCGTACGAGGCCGGGCTTGCCGCCTGGCGCGCGCGGGATTTCTCGGCTGCGATCGGCGCGTTCGAGAAAGTGCTGGAAATCCGCGAGCACGATGCAGCGTCGACGACGATGATCGAGCGCTGCAGGCAACAGCTCGAAAATCCGGCCGGCGAAGATTGGGACGGAACGACGGTGGCGCGGACGAAGTAGCCCGGCGCGGCTGTGCCGCCTTGCCTTGCGGGGGCGGTTTGGCCATAGAAATGCCGGCCTTGACGCTGCATTCGCTTGGCGATCGATAGGGAAGCCGTTCCGCGTTGAAAGTGCTGTTGACCCATACGCCGCAGTCGCGCGCCCAGTAACTACGGCGACCGTAGTCTTGCCGGGCTGCAGGCCGTCGCGCAGGTGAAACTGCACGAAGCAAGCGACGCGCTCGACGCAGCTGGCCTGATCGAGGCCGCCCGCGATGTCGACATCATCGTGGCGGACCGGCTCACCGCGGGGCCGAGCGAGATATTTTTGAAGCTGCCAAAGCTGCGCGCCTTCGTTCGTTGCGCAGTCGACATCCGAAACGTCGACGTCGAAGCCGCTTCGGCCGCCGGCGTATTGGTCACGCGGGCAGGGCCAGGCTTCGTCCAGTCGGTCGCCGAACTCGCGCTCGGCTTCATGGTCGATCTGTCGCGCGGGGTTTCACGTGCGACAGCCGACTACCATGCCGGCCGCAGGCCGGAGGTCATCATGGGCCGGCAACTGGCCGGCAGCCGCCTCGGCATCATCGGTTATGGCAGCATCGGCCGTTACCTGGCTGAAATCGCCCAGGTGTTGGGCATGGAGATCATGGTCGCCGATCCCTTTGCGACGGTCAGCGACGCCGCGATCCGGCATGTGCCGCTCGACGAACTGCTTGATCGTTCCGACTACGTCGTCTGTCTCGCCATCGCCAACGAGCAAACCGAAAATCTGATCGGGCAGGCCGCGCTGGCCCGCATGCAGAAGCATGCCTTCTTCATCAATTTGTCGCGCGGCAATCTCGTCGACGAGGCGGCGTTAGCAGCGGCGCTCCGCGAGAAACGCATCACCGGTGCTGCGATGAATGTCGGCCGCGCGCTGGACCAGATGCCGTCGCCGGAGCTCGCAAGCCTGCCGAACGTCATCGCGACGCCACATATCGGCGGCCTGACGCCGCCCGCGATCGAGAGCCAGTCGCTGGAGACGGTGCGGCAGGTGGAGGCGATCGTTGCGGGGCAGATGCCGGTCGGCGCGGTCAATACAGATCGGTGGAGGCGGCGGGCTTCCATACCGTAAAGATAGCATCCTTGTGTCGACTCAACGTCAACGGGATTGCGCGTGCGACCTGTAGCTGGGCGAGGGCTTCGACCAGTCTCAACATGGTCAGCAAGCGCAATCGATGCGCTTCCTGGTTGTTGTAGGCGGTTTGGCGAAGTAGCATATCGTGTCGCGTACTAACCGCTTAGCTGACGGTTCAGATGAAGTGCCCCAGGTGCGAACACGACAATCGGGCTGAAGCGAAGTTCTGCGAGCAGTGTGCCGCTCCTTTGGAGCATGGCTGTCCAAATTGTGGTAGCTTCGTGTCATCGGGAGCCAAGTTCTGTTCCCAATGCGCCCACCCAATTGGACTTGACGAAGAACATCGAGCGGTAAACCGCTTCTTGTCACCGGACAATTATACTCCAAAACATCTCGCCGTCAGGATAATGACGACGAAACGGGATCTTGAGGGTGAACGCAAACAAGTCACCGTGCTATTTGCCGACATCGTCGGATCTCTCAGAATAATAGCAGATCGCGACCCTGAGGAAGCGCAGAAGCTCCTCGATCCCGTTCTGGATCACATGCTCGAAGCCGTTCATCATTATGAGGGCATGGTGAACAGGGTCATGGGGGACGGCATCATGGCGTTGTTCGGAGCCCCACTAGCGCATGAAGATCATGCCGTGCGCGCATGTTATGCAGCCCTCAGGATGCAGCAGACGATTGCCCGCTATGCGGAAGAGATCCGCCGCGCTTACGGCGCGCCAATAACGATCCGGGTCGGTATCAACTCCGGTGAGATTGTAGTCTCCTCAATCAACAACGATCTCTACATGGACTACACGGTAGTCGGACAGACGGCGCATCTGGCATCCCGCATGGAGCAAATGGCGATGCCGGGTTCTGTGCTTGCCGCTGCCGATACTATCCGCCTCGTTGAAGGATACGTCGAAGCCAAGTCACTCGGCGAAATGACGATCAAGGGACTCGCGAACCCAGTTGAAGTCTTCGAGATCACCGAAGGGGGCTTTGAGCGGACAAAGTTGCAGGCTGCCGCCTCACGCGGGTTGACGCCGTTTGTCGGTCGCGAACTGGAAATTCAACAACTCACTCAGGCGCTGGATCACGCCCGAGGCGGTCATGGTCAGGTCGTGGCAGTCGTCGGCGAGCCCGGCATGGGCAAATCGCGCCTGATTCATGAATTCGTTCACTCGTTCCGGACCGAAGACTGCCTGGTTCTCGAAACAAATTCGGCTTCATACGGTCATGCGGCATCGTACCTGCCGGTGATCGAATTGCTCCGGCACTATTACTTCAAGATCAGTCAACGCGACAACGCCAAGTCGATCCGCGAGAAGGTGACAGAAAAGATCCTGGCACTCGATCCTTCGCTGCAGGACGTAATCCCGCCGCTGCTCGATCTGTTGGACGCTTTGGATGCAGGTCATCCGTTCCAATCGCTAGATCCGCTCCAGCACCGGCAGCACACTTACCAGGCGATTACCAGATTGCTGTTGCGCGAGAACCATGTGCAACCGGTCGTCGCCGTGTTCGAGGATTTGCACTGGAACGATTCGCTGACCTTGGGTCTTCTGAACGAAATCGTCGTCAATGCACGCGATGCGCGCTTACTGCTGTTGGTAACCTACCGTCCGGAATTCCATGACGGCTGGAGGGGCCGACCGAATTACCGCAATCTGCGTTTGGAACCTCTTCAAAGCGAAAGTCTCACCACGCTTCTGCATTCACTTCTGGGATCTGACCCGGCACTCGAAAACCTCAAGGATTTTGTTCTGGATCGCGCGGGTGGCAATCCGTTCTTCGTGGAAGAACTGGTTCGAACGCTGGTGGACCGCAAGGTGCTGGAGGGGGCGCGACAGAACTACAGGATGGTCAAGCCAATTTCGGGAAACGAAATCCCACCCACTGTACAGGCCGTTCTCGCCGCGCGTATTGATGCGCTGGCAAAGGCCGAGAAGAGGCTGCTGCAGGAAGCAGCGGTCATCGGATACGACGTTCCGCTCTCTCTGTTGAAAGAAATAAGCAATCTTCCCGACAGCGAACTTCGCGGAGTTCTCGACAGTTTGCAGTCGGCCGAGTTTCTGTTTCCCACCCAGTTATTTCCTGATCTTCAATTTTCCTTCAAGCATGCTCTCACTCACGATGTCGCCTACGGGGGTCTGCGGAGCGAGCGCCGCCGCGACATCCATCAGAGCGTCGTTCTCGCGATAGAAAACGTTTATGCCGCCCGCATCGGCGAGCATGTTGAGCGACTGGCTGATCATGCGCTACGTGGCGGGCTTCAGGAAAAGGCCGTGACGTATTTGCGCCAGGCCGGAACGAAGGCTGCGGATCGAGAAGCCTATCCTGAGGCCGTAATCCTCTTCGAGCAAGCCCTCGAAGCGCTGGCCGGATTGCCGCAAAGCAAGGAGGCCATTCAGAAGGCGATCGATATCCGTTTCGATATCCGCAACGTGCTGCAACCGCTCGGTGATCGCGACCGTATTGCCGCCCGGCTGCGCGAAGCGGAGCAATTGGCGGATCGAATCGGGGACAAACAGCGTAATGGATGGGTGCAGTCCTATCTGACCGAACAGTTCTGGATGCTCGGCCGATACAAGGAATCGATCGCGGCCGGAGAACGCGCCCTTGCGGTTGCCGAGCCGCTATCTGATTTACCTCTTCAGGTCGTCACCAATCTTCCTCTCGGATTGGCGCATCACACGCGGGGAGATTACAAGAAGGCGCGCGAATGCTTCGGCTGGAACGTCCTCCATCTGGAGGGCAATCTGGCCAGCCAGCGTTTCGGAATGTTCGTCCTGCCCGCCGCGTTCTCGCGTAGCTTTATCGCATGGGGCTTGGCCGATACCGGACAATTTTCCGAAGCGTTCAATATCGGCGAAGATGCCCTTCGCATCGCCGAAAATGCGAGTCATCCCTTCAGTTGCGGTTACGCGCATCTCGGTCTCGGTGTCGTCGCTTTGCGTCAGGGGAATTTACGGCGCGCCCTGCGCTCTTTTGAACGCGCGCTGGCAGCCGGCGCATTTGCAGATAGCCCTGTCGGCTTCGCCTACGTTGCGCTGCATTTTGGTTATGCCCTTGCGCTAGCGGGCCGGGCGAACGAGGGAATTCCAATTCTGGAGCAGAGTATCGAGGTCGCGGAATCCAAAGGCTTCGTCGCGCGTCATTCGCTGCGTCTGGCTTACGTCAGCGAGGCTTACCTTTCGCTCGGACGCGAGGGCGAGGCGCTGAAGGCGGCCACGCGTGCACTCGAGCTCGCGCGCAAACATGAGGAGCGAGCAAACGAGGCTTACTCGTTGCGTATGCTGGGCGAGGTCGACCTGTATCGAGGAAAGCTGAGCGATGCGGAGAGTTGGCTTACTCAAGGTGTAGTGCTTGCTGAAGAATTAGGAATGCGACCGCTGGAAGCGAACTGCCACAAGGGGCTCGCGAACGTGTTCGATCTTGGCCATCGGAAATCCAGCGCAGAGCACCACCGCAGCATTTCCAGGTCGCTCGCAGACGCGATGGAAATGCGCTTCTGGGGCTGAGCTTGTGAACTTGTAGATGTCGGGCTAGATTTCGTTCGCTTGGCATTTGTACAAGGCAACGGGGAGGGCGGCCCATGGATGAGAATTCGCTTCTGCTTGGTATTCAGGAGATGCGAAGCGATTCCGATTACCACGCGGCGGAGGTACTGCGCCGAGAAACCGATGGCGGTGCTGAAGCCATGGCCGCCGCTCCATCAGATAGCAGAGAGCACGCGGCGGTTCGGCTCCTTATCGTTACCTGGGAGTCGATCGCGGTCCTGATGCGCGGTGTCAGAGCCAAGGACAAGATCTACGAAGTTACTCCGATATGTCACATGTATGAGGTGCTTGAGCCGGCGATCAGATACTTCAGGAAGGAGACGCCGGAGTATGCAGCAAACTTTGAGAAATTGAATGTCGACTATCGCGCCTGGCTAAAGAAGAAAAAGAAGGGTGCCAGCTATGAGAGCGCCGCTTGCGGCGGCATGCATGCGCGATTTGGCTAACCTGGCCGTCAGCGAGAGCCTCGGCTCTCGCTTTTCAACCTGGCTGCTTCGTCCATATCTTGACCTGGGCCGGCTCCAAGCCGGACCCACCCATGCCAGATCTATTGACGCCGGCTGGCAAGCCTATGCCGATCCGGATAGCCCTTCCTTCCTTCCACAACGTGCATTGTCGCCCGGTTTTCGCGTGCAGCTCGCAGAGCAGGCCGGCGCGCCTTATGCAGTCAGCGATCCTCGTGATCTTGCCAAGGATCTGCGTACTGATCGGTGGCGCAAGCTTTGTCAGGACCTTGAGCTTTGGCCAAAGCTTTCGTCCGCGCGCAAATGCCGGTTGGCGGCGCTTCTTCACTCGATGTGCCTGTACGAGCCATTGCTCAAACTCATTCCGGAGGATTGGTCCAGTGACAGCGATGCTGATCCTCGCGCCGCACAACTCGCGTTCTGCCGGGCATCGGCAAAATTCATGCTCGATATGCCGAAACGAACGTCCAGCTACGATTCCGGGACCATGTCCGCTTTTGAGAGTATTGCGATCGATGACCAGTGCCACGCGCCCGTAAGGTTCAATGCAACAGCAATGGTCTTCGTTCAGAAAGCCAAGGCCCGCGCGCCACTCGCTGAACTCGATGACTGGGGCAAGCGGTTCGAGATTGCCTTTGCCGCCGTGGAGGACGGCGAGAATGGATTTACCGCGCAATTGTTCAAAAGCAGATTTTATCGGGGAATGGGCTTCCTTCCTCAAGCTGCGGGCAACCGGGAAGCGATGTTCAGGACAATGGACATTGCGGAGCGCCAGGCGCGGGACCTTGCGCCAACGACGGCGGCGGAGGAGATTCTTTATCGCGAGAATCTGCATGCGGTGTTGGAAAGCCGAACCAAGGAAGCGCTTTGGCTGAATGATCTCGAGCTGGCAGCATCGAGGGCCTCCGACCTAACACGGGTAGACCCGTACGATTCGAAGGCCTGGGTTGAGCTCGGTCAGGTCCATTACCTTAAGGGTAATTGGCAACGCGCGGCCGAAGCGTATATCGTTGCGGCGATGCTGGGCCCTCCAGCGAGTTCGGTCGGCCGGTACATGGCCGGCGTTTGCTTCAGTAAGTTGGGTCTGGAATTTCTGGCAGCCTTTCTGTTCAAGGAAACCCTGGAGATCGACCCGCTCGGAATATCCTCCCGTCAGGAAATATTTGATTTGCCGGACATTGAGGTCCTGGACACGCTCAAGCAGTGGGCGCGCTCGAACATTAGATTATGACTTCTCTCGCTGTCGAAACGTAATCGAGCTCGCAAGTTGTGATGCGTCTCCCCTTCTTCTACGGCTGGCTGATCGTCGTGGTGACGTTCGTCACCATGGCGATCGGCGTCAATGCGCGGACGGCGTTCTCGCTGTTCTTTCCGCCGATCATTGGCGAGTTCGGATGGGATCGCGGCGTCACCGCGGGCGCGTTTTCGTTCGGTTTCGTGGTTTCCGGCGGCGTCAGCCCGCTGATCGGGCGCATGATGGATCGCCTCGGGCCGCGTGCAGTGATGGAGCTCGGCGTTGCGCTGATGGGCGGCGGGCTGTTGCTGGCGCCGCTGACGACACAGCCTTGGCATCTCTATCTCACCATCGGCGTGCTGGTCGGCGCGGGCAGCGTGTGCCTCGGCTATTCCGGCCAATCGCTGTTTCTGCCGAACTGGTTCATCCGCCGCCGCGGGCTCGCCATGGGGCTCGCCTTTGCCGGCGTCGGCATCGGCTCGGTGACCCTGCTGCCGTGGGTGCAGCACATGATCGAGCAGACCGGCTGGCGCACCGCCTGCACCGCGATGGGCATCCTGGTGCTCGCCGTGCTCGCACCGATCAACCTTCTGCTGCGAAGACGGCCGGAGGATATCGGGCTATTGCCGGATGGCGACGCGGCGCCGTCGGCGACATCTGCCGCGCCTCGCTCGAACGTCGTCGATCCCGTGTGGGCCGCCACCGACTGGACGCTGCGCCGCGCGCTGCGTACCGCGCGATTCTGGTGGATCGCGCTCGGCTACTTCTGCGGCCTGTATGTCTGGTACGCGGTGCAGGTGCACCAGACCAAATACCTGCTCGACATCGGCTTCAGTGCCAACGTCGCGGTATGGGCGCTCGGCGTCGTCAGCCTGCTCGGCATACCGGGCCAGATCTGGCTCGGGCATCTCTCCGACCGGATCGGCCGCGAATGGATCTGGGCCATTAGCTGCGCCGGGTTTGCGATCTGCTTTGCGGCGCTGATCGCCTTGAAGTTCGCGCCGGTACTGGCTTTGGTCTATCTCATGATCTTCACGCAAGGCGCGCTCGGCTATGGCCTGACCTCGATCATGGGCGCGGTGGTGCTGGAGATCTTTCAGGGCAAGCAATACGGCAGCATCTTCGGCACCATCATGCTGGCGGCGCTGGCCGGAGGTGCGGCGGGTCCATGGGCGACCGGGCTGCTGTACGACCTGTCAGGCAGCTATACGCTCGCCTTTGCGCTCGGCATTGCCGTCAGCATTCTGTCGGCGGTGGCGATCTGGCAGGCATCGCCGGGCAAGGTGAGGGCGGTCGCGGGACAAATGCACAAGGCGCCAATCAAGCACCATACAGCGTAGCCGCGGGGATGCGAAGCATCGCCCGGAGACACACGGATATTTTCGTCTCATGCCGATGAAATTCCCATCGCCCGTTGCAGGTCGCCGATGGCGCGAAAAAAGCTGTCGGGCGGCGTGGTCTCGGGATCGATCAGGCGGTGCAGGCGAAAGCCGTCCTCCAACGCCAGCACCAGCGCGCCGGCCCATGGCGGATTGAGAATAGTCGTTCTGCCGCTGTTCCTGGCCGTGGTCTCGATGATGTCGGTGACCAGCTTTCGCCGGGCGCGCAGCCGCTTGGCAAGTTCGGGCCGGCGCTTTTCGGCGCGTGCCACGAACAGGATCATTTCCATGTGCAGCAGGGGAGAGCGGCCGAGCGGATCCTGCCGGCTTCTATTCATGGTCTTGAGCGCATCGATGAAGTCGGCGAGGTTCTTGTGCCGCTCGAGCAGATCGCGGATGCGTCCGATCGATTGCTCGACGTGATCCTCGAGCATGGCGATGATCAGTTCGTCCTTGCTCTTGAAGTTCGAATAAAATGCCCCGCGCGTGAAGCCGGCCGCCGCCGCAATCGCCTCGATGCTGGCGCCGCCAATGCCCTGTTCCTCGAACACGCGCGCAGCAGCCTCGAACAGCTTTTCGCGGGTGTCATCCCTTGTGGGTCTGGTTCGCACTCTTGACATCTGTCCAGTTTAGGCGAGAATGCAACTCAATACAATAATGTATCGAATTTCGACCGATCGGCCCCGGAGAAAACGCGCTGAATGGCGCACAGCCAGCAGGAGGTCACCATGAACGAGCATGTTCAGGCTGCCAGTAGCGCGCCGTTGTTCAATCCGCTGGCCCCGGAATTCATTCGCAACCCCTATCCGCATTACGAGCGGATGCGCACCACCGATCCCGTGCATCTGACGCCGTTAGGGATGTATGTCGCAAGCCGCCATGCCGAGGTCAGCCTCGTCATGCGCGACAAGCGGTTCGGCAAGGATTATGTCGAGCGCACCGTCCGCCGCTACGGCCCCAAGATCATGGACGAGCCGGTGTTCCGCAGCATGAGCCACTGGATGCTGCAGCAGGATCCGCCGGACCACACCCGCTTGCGCGGACTGGTGGTGAAGGCCTTTACCGCGCGCCGGGTCGAGGACATGCGCCCGCGCATCCAGCAGGTCGTCGACGAGACGCTGGATCGCATCATCCCGCAGGGGCGGATGGACCTGATCGAGGATTTCGCGTTCCGCCTGCCGGTCACCATCATCTGCGACATGCTCGGGATCCCTGAGGACCATCGTGAGGCGTTTTATACCGGTTCACGCGACGGCGGACGCCTGCTCGATCCGGTGCCGCTGTCGCCGGAGGAGATCAAGCAGGGCAACGCCAGCAACGCGCTGGCGGCGATGTATTTCCAGCAACTGTTCGATCTCAGGCGCAAAAGCCCAGGCGACGACCTGATCACCCAGCTGGTGCAGGCCGAGGAGGACGGCAGCAAACTCACCAATGAGGAACTGACCGCCAATATCATCCTGCTGTTCGGTGCCGGCCACGAGACTACCGTCAACCTGATCGGCAACGGCTTGCTGGCACTGCATCGCAATCCAGACCAGCTCGCGCTGCTCAAGGCGAGGCCCGAGCTCATCACCAACGCCATCGAGGAATTCCTGCGCTACGATTCCTCGGTGCAGATGACCGGGCGGGTGGCGCTGGAGGATATCGACGATCTCGGCGGAAAGCGCATCCCGAAGGGCGAGAGCGTGCTGTGCCTGCTCGGTTCGGCCAACCACGACCCGGCGGTCTATCCTGATAACCCGGAGCGGCTGGATATCACCCGGCCCAACGTGAAGCCGCTATCATTCGGCGGCGGCATCCACTTCTGCCTCGGGGCCCAGTTGGCGCGGATCGAGGCCGAGATCGCGATCTCGACCCTGTTGCGTCGGTTACCGGACCTGCGGCTCGATGACGCTGTCAATGCGGAATGGCGCCCGACCTTCGTGCTGCGCGGCCTGAAGCGCCTGCCGGCGAGCTGGTAACGCCCCGACGGACGGTTTCGGCCCTTGGCTCCGCCGATCCGGAGCTGGGCGGCTCCTGTCAGTATGCCGCTGTGACTTCGCCGTACTTCTCTCTATATTCCGGGCTGCTCCGGGGCCGGATTCGACGTGGCGTGGCCTACGCCGGGGCCGTTCAAGAGGAGACACCGTGCAGACGACGCTGCTCGGCCTGGCAATCGCCTTCATCGTTGCGCTGATCGCCGCGCTGGTCGGGCCGTATTTCATCGACTGGAACCAGTTCCGGCCGCAGTTCGAAGCTGAGGCGAGCCGGATCATCGGCGCGCCGGTGCGCGTCGGCGGCAAGCTCGACGCGCGCCTATTGCCGGCGCCGTCGCTGCAACTGCACTCGGTCGTGGTCGGCGGCGTCAACGATCTCGGAAAGGTTCGCGCCGACAAGCTCGACGTGGAACTCAGCCTGGGCTCGCTGATGCGCGGCGAGGTGCGCGCCACCGAATTAACGATCAACCGCATGTCGCTCGATCTCGGCCTCGATTCCGGAGGACGGATCGACTGGCCGACATCGACCGGGACGTTCAATCTGGGTTCACTGGCGATCGATCGGGTCAATCTGACCGGCCGCATCGCCCTGCATGATGCGGTCAGCCGCTCTACGCTCGAACTGAACGACATCGCTTTCAGCGGCGACGTGCGTTCGCTGGCCGGCTCGATCCGCGGCGACGGCAATTTCATGCTGTTGGGTACGCGCTATCCGTTTCGGGTCTCCTCGGGGCAGGGTCCCGAGGGCAACGGCACCCGCATTCATCTCAACATCGATCCGGGCCAGCGCTCGCTCGCCATCGATCTCGAGGGTCTGCTAAACTTCGACTCCCGCGCGCCGCGGTTTGAAGGCGCAATAACGCTCGTCGCTCCTCCCGGCCAGAAGGGCAAGGGCAACGATCCACCGTGGCGTATCGCGGCGAAGGTCAAGTCCGATTATTCGGCGGCACGGCTGGAGCAGGTCGAGGTGACCTATGGCGCCGAGGAGCGCGCCCTGAAGCTTGCAGGCAGCGGCGACATCCGTTTCGGTGCGACGCCGCTGTTGCGCGCGGCGCTGTCGGCACGGCAGCTCGATGCCGACAGGTTCGTCGCCAAGCAAAATGGCAAAGACAACTCGACTGAGCCGGCTCGCGCGCTGCCGGCGCTGCAGGCGCTCAGCTCCGTCATTCCGCATCTGCCGATCCCTTCGCAAATCGAACTCGCCTCAGAGCAGGTCATCCTCGGCGGGCGCCCATTGCAGGACATCGCTGCCGAGCTCGAAGGCGATGCCAAATCCTGGCGCGTCCACAGGCTGGAGTTCCGCGCGCCCGGCGCGACCAGGGTTTCGCTCAGCGAGGCTGGCGCGAAGAGCGCTGTACCGGACCGTTTCAAGGCCGCGCTCAGCGTCGAGTCCTCTGATCCCGACGCACTCTTGACCTGGCTGCAGGGCCGCGGCGACAGCGCTTACCGCAGCCAGAAGCCGCTTCGCCTGCGTGGCGACATGACCGTGGCGCCCGAAGGCTTTGCCATCGACGCCATGAAGGCAGACATCGACGGCGGTACGGTGGAGGGGCGGGTGGCGGTGTCGCACCGGCAAGCCGATCATGGCTCCCGGATCGACGCCGAACTGAAAGCGGCGCGTCTCGACCTGGATGCCGCCACGGCCTTTGTGCGGTCGCTTGTAGGGCCGCAAGGCGAGTGGCCGGACGAAGGGAAGCTCTCGCTCGATATCGGCCGCGCCACCTCCGCCGGCCAAGAGCTATCTCCGTTGCTCGCCAGGCTGGCTTACTCGCCGGCGAAGATATCGCTTGAGCAGTTGAAGATCGGCGGGCTTGAAAACGTGACGCTGGACGGCGCCGGCAATTTCGACCGCGTCAACGCGACCGGATGGTTCGCGCTCAATTCGAGCGCTGCCTCACTCGGCCGACTGACCAGCCTGATCGTTCCCTTTTCACCGCCGCTGGCCGCGCGGCTCAATGCGATGGGGACGAGCCCGGGTCCGGCGCGCCTGAAACTGGCGCTCGACCTCACCAAAAATGCCGGGCCGTCCGATCGCGTCCAGGCGCGTGCCACGGCCGAACTCGACTCGCCGCTGCTCAAGGGCACCAGCACGATCACCGCCAGACCCGCCGTCGCGGCGATCCAGGGCATCGATCTGGCCGCGCTCCGGCGCAGCGAGGTCTGGATCGATTCGAAATTGTCGTCGGAGCAAGGTCGCACCTTGCTGGCATTGCTCGGCTTCGATCGCGCCGTCACGGCGGGCGATGGCCCCGCGCAATTCGAGAGCACCGCGACGGGCGCATGGGGTGCGCCGTTGCGGCTCAAGGCCAAGATCTCGGGAACGGGACTCGATGCCGAAGCAGAAGGCTCCGCCGAACCATGGGCGCCGGAGGCAAAGGCTGTCCTCGGCCTGAAAGTTCGCAGCGCCGATTTCGCCCCGCTGCTCGATCTCAAACCGGCGGATACGCTGGCGCAGAACATCGGCCTGTCCTCGCGCGTGCAGCTCATCGGCAACAAGCTCACCTTCGACGATCTCGACAGCAGCGTCGGCGGTTCGCGCCTGCGCGGCCGCGTGGCTGTGACGCTCGGCGAGGAGAAGGAAATCGAGGGTGAGATCGGCGCCGACCAGCTTGCGCTGACGCCGGCTGTTGCCCTGGCGGTCGGTGCCGCCGGACACGATGCCACCGAGCCGCTCGGCCCCGGGCTTGCGAAGGGTTGGCGCGGCAGCATCGCGTTTCAGGCGTTGCGCGGCCTGCTTCCGGGCGGAAGCGAATTGCAGCCGGTGAGCGGGGTGATCAAGAGCGACGGCAAGTCGCTGACCTTCGATGCCATCAAAGGCAAGATCGGCGGCGGCGATGTCACGGCCACGATCGATGCAAGGCCGGGCGCGCACGGAATTGCCTTGAACGCGAGCGTCCAGCTTTCCGGTGTCGACGGCGCGGCGCTGCGCTATCGCAATCTCGCGATGCCTGCGGGCCGCGCGTCGATGCAGGTGACGCTGACGACCCAGGGCCGCAGCGCATCGGCGCTGGCGGGCGCGCTGTCCGGCAGCGGAACGCTGACGCTGGACGCGGCCAGGATATCAGGCCTCGATCCGCGCGCTTTCGAGGTGGCGGTGCGCGCCAATGACAACGGGCAGGCCAAGGACGACGTTCGATTGAAGCAGATCGTCGAATCCGCTCTTCCGGCCGGCGCGCTTGCGGTGCCTTCGGCGCAAATCCCGTTCACCATCAGGGACGGCCGGCTTCGCGTCGGCGCGACGACACTGGACGGCAATGGTGTGCGGGCCATCGTCTCCGGCGGATACGATATCGCCGCCGATCAGGCCGACATCCGCGCCGCCCTTTCGCTGACGATGACGACCGGTCGTCCAGAGATTCAACTGCTTGCCGTGGGGACGCCCGATGCGCTGAGCCGCAGCGTCGATGTTGCCCCGTTGTCTTCGTGGCTGGCAGTGCGTGCGATCGATCACGAAACGCGAAGACTGGATGCCATCGAGCGCGGCGAACCACCGCCGGCAGCGCCGCCACCGATCGTGCTGCCTACGGAGGGGCAGTTGCCGATTCCGGAGGCGGTGCCGAGCGCGCCGGTCGTCGCGCCAAAGGGGCGCGACCCACGGCGACCTCCGGCGAAGAAGACGACCGCGCCGCGTCCGCCGGTCGTCAACGCGCCGCCGGCGCCTGTCGCAGGCCAGCCGCAGGTAGCGCCGCTGCCACCGCCGATCGACGTCAGGCCGGCACCCGGCGCCGCCAAGCCGAAGCCGCGCCCGCCGCTTGCGCTGACGCCGCAGCTCGCCAATCCACCGCCGCGCTCGAACTAGGGCGTGGACTCATTGGCGCGCAGCCATAGGCGAGCCGCTCGCTATTGGGGCAAAGCAGACATCAAATGGTAGGGAGCGCCCGCAGATTCGGGTCGAAAATGACCCGTAGCGGTTGATGTGGATGGCGCTGATATCCGGTTCGACCTTAGGACTGACGATCTGCCCTGTGAGGCTCGTCATGGGCAGGCCAAGTAATAGGAACCGTCCTCGTGCGCGACCGTTTCCCACGCATGAAGAAACCTTTAGCGCCCCGCCCAGGAGCCGCGCCGGGACTGACGCCCGCTCTCGAGCGAAACATCCATGCGCTAGTCGAACGAGGGAAGCGCGAGCAATCCGATGCGTCCATCCAGCAAAAGGTTGCCGATGCGATAACTTCGTTCACCGGCAGCATGCATTTTGTTTACCTACACATATTTGTTTTTGGATTTTGGATAGCCGCAAACGTCCGTTGGCTCCCAGGAATTTCACCATGGGATCAAAGCTTTGTAGTGCTTGCTATGATCGCCTCTGTAGAGGCAATCTTTCTTTCGACCTTTGTGCTGATCTCTCAAAATCGTATGGCGGCCGAGGCGGATAGAAGGGCGGAGTTGGATTTACAGATCAGTCTGCTCACGGAACACGAGATTACAAAAGTGGTCGCGCTCCTGAATGAGATGGCCCCCAAATTGGAGATCGATCCCCGGCAGAACGAAGAGTTTCAGGAAGCTGCCTCAGACATCGCGCCGGAGCGAGTTCTCGATAAAATCGAAGAGACTAAGGGCTAAGTGGCCGCTCCTGCCGCGAGAAGCCAGAATGACCGCTTTTGGCCGTTTGCGTCATTTCGCTGCCGTGCAGTAACCGCGTCGCTTTAAAGGCACAGCAGACATTGCTCTGTATCTCGCGCCACACGGCCTAGCCGAGCACGATCTCCCTTTCGATCCCGATCGCCCGCAAAAACGTCTCGTCGTGGCTGACGACAATCAGCGCGCCGTCGAATCCTTTCAGCGCATTTTCCAGCTCCTCGATCGAGGCGAGATCTAGATGGTTGGTTGGCTCATCCAGCAGCAGGAGCAGAGGCGGCTGCGGTCGCGCGAATACGCAGGCCAAACCCGCGCGCAGCCGCTCGCCGCCGCTCAGCGTCGCCGCGATCTGCAGCGCTGCCTTGTTACGGAACGCAAACCGCGCCAGGGCGGCGTGCGCCGCGTTGGCCGAGAGTTCCGGATTGAGGCACCGCAGATTGTCGAGAATGCTTAGCTCGGGATCGAGCAGGCCGACATGCTGATCGAGCACGGCAACACGGTCGGTGAGGCGGCCGATGTCGCCGCTCGCGTGTTTCAGCTCACCGGTGAGCAGGCGGAACAAGGTGGTCTTGCCAGAACCGTTGGCGCCGCGGATGGCGATCCGCTCGGGTCCGCGAACCCCAAACGACAGCGGTCCGAACAGATGACGCTCCTCAAAGGTCATCACAACGTCCTTCAAGGCGATGAGTTCGCGGCCACCGGGCAGATGGGTGCGCGGTAGATCGATCGAAAGCGGCGTCAGGATCTCGACTTGCGCCTTGGCGATTTCCAGCGCTTCAGTGCGCTCGCCGAGCAGGCGGCTGGCAAGCCCGCTTTCGCGCGCGGCGCTGTTCTCGGCGCGCTCCTTTTCGCGGTCCATGAACATTTTGTCCTCGATGCCCTTGGCACGCCAGGCGCGGCCGGCCTTGTCGCGGCGCGCCTTCTTTTCCTGCGCCTTCTGCACTGCGCGCTCGGTATTGCGTAAGGCATCCGAGGCGCGGTCGAGGTCATCGGCGACGCGGGCCCGCGCCGCCTCACGCGCCTTTGCAAACTCCGGCCACGCGCCGCCGAACAGGGTGACGCCGACCGGCGTCAGTTCGACGATGCGGTCGACGCGTTCGAGCAGCGTGCGGTCGTGGCTGGCGACGAGCACGCCGCCCTGCCAGTGGTCGAGCATCTGCGCCACGGCCTTCCTTCCGTCCGCATCGAGATTGTTGGTCGGCTCGTCCAATAACATTAGATCCGGTGCCTCTATCAGAAGCCGCGCCAGCGCCACCCGCGTTCGCTCGCCGCCACTCAACGAGGCGATCGGGCGATTGAGTGGCAGCGACGGCAGTCCGGCTTCGACCAGCGCTGCCAGTATTCGCGCTTCCAGCGTCCAATCCGCTTCCGTCGCGTCATCAAGCGATCCTTCGCCGCGTTCGAGCCGGCGCAGGCGGGCGAGGCCGCCGGCGACGCCGAGCGCTTCGTCGGTCGTCAGCCGTTCGTCAGTCAGTTGAGCGAGCATGCCGATCGAGCCGATGCGTTGCAGCGATCCGCCGGCAGGTTCGATCTCGCCCGCAATCAGGCGCAGCAATGAGGATTTGCCGCAGCCGTTGCGGCCGACAAGCCCGGTGCGCTCGCGCCCTATGGCGAGCGTCAATCCGTCGAACAGCGGGCGTCCGTCAGGCGTGGCGAGGGAGATGGAATCCAGAACGAGAAAAGCAGGCATGGAGAGCTTCCGAAAATGGACTGAGGTCGCGAGGCGCGGTCAGCTTTGCGATGTCCATTTCTCTCTCCAGGGGTCTCTACGCTTCTTCAGCCGGTTTTCGCCGGGTTCCGTCGGCCGCTTTGGCGGGGACTGCAACGACCGTCGATTAGATACGCATTGCCGTCATTCGTCCAGCTAGAGCGTTTTCAAGCAAAAGCCTGCCCCGGACTTGATCCGGGGTGGACACCGGTTCGCGTTAAGAATTCAAAAACAAGAATCTAGAGCCCGGCTTCGATTCAATCAGACCGAAAAGGCTCTACGCAGGGTGCAAACGGTTTGCGCGCGGCCTGGCGGGAATACTTCATTTACCGCGGGGTCTCTATCTCCGGCTGGACCATGGATGCGCTCACGCAAGGAAAACCGGAGGTTCATATGATGAAGTCGGCAATCAAGTTCGCTACGCTGGCGTTGTTTTCAATGGCTGTGATCGCATCGCCGCCATCCGTGCCGGCCTTTGCCGCAGGAGGCGGCGGTGACCCGCCTTCGGCCAACCCGCCGCCGCCGCCGGACACCAGATCCGCTCCCAAATCGACCTCGAAGTCGAAGAAGAAGGCCCCCAAACAGTCGAGCGCCGACGATGATGCGTTTCGGCAGGGCTACCGTGCCGCGCATGCGACGATCTATGAGCGCAACGACTTTGCTGGGGCCATCGAGCAGCTAAAGGCGCTCGGCCGTGACGATAACGCTGATGTTGCCAATCTGATCGGTTATTCCTATCGCAAGCTCGGTGACTACAGGCTGTCGAAGGTTTGGTACGAGCGCGCCTTGAAGGCGGATCCGAACCACGTGCTGACCTGGCAGTATTACGGCCTGTGGCAGGTCGAGCAAGGCAATCGCGACCAGGCGTCGTATCATCTGACGCGGATCGCGGCGATTTGCGGCGCGGCTTGTGAGGAGTATCGATCGCTGGCCGCGGCGCTCGAAAAGCCGCCCGGCACCGGACTGGTTTATTGAGTTTATGACGTAACAGGGCGGGTGCGTTGCGACGCGCTCGCCTGATCGAGGCCTACGCCTGCGGCCGCGGCGCGTCCGGCGTGGCGGCCGGCATGGCGCGGGTACGGAAATAGTCGAGCACGAAGAGGCGGATCGCCGAGGACAGGTTGCCCTGCTGGCGATTGCTGTCGATCTCGCCGACGAGTTCGGACAGCGTCATGTTCCGCAGGCCCGAAATTTCCTTCATCCCGTTCCAAAAAGCTTCTTCGAGGCTGACGCTGGTCTTGTGACCGGCAACGACGATCGAGCGTTTAACGACGGGCGACTTCATGATGCGTCTCCGTCCTCGAGCTTGTGCTGGTCCAGAAGATCGCCGGCGCGATCCTTACGACGTTCATCGAGCGCGCGTTCGGCCTTGGTCCGGCCAAAGCGTGCGCGGTTGGCATCGGCCTGCTTTGCCGATTGTTCCCGTTCGGTACGCTTCTTGAATCGCTTCAGATTAATCACGTCTCCCATGCTCGCCTCCATCATCCGGCGACTCGAAGACATGATGATTCATGGGGCAGAAAAACGTCGCGTCGTGCGCAAGCAAATTTGATGGTCATTCGGAATCCCCGTCTACCGGCTCTGATAGCATCAAAATACATTTCGCTCTGCGAAAGAACCGAATAATTCCTGCTCCTACCATGCCTCAACACAACGGCGATAGATGATCCACCTCATTCTTCAGGTATCATCCCTAATTTATATCTCTGATCCGTAGTTTCCCGGGGGCGAAGCGGCGATCAGCCCGGGTGTGTCATTTTGTCCGGCTGCACCAGGCGTTCGAATTCGGCGGCGTCGACAAACCCGAGGCGCGCGGCCTCTTCCTTCAAGGTCGTTCCGCGCGAGTGCGCCGATTTGGCGACCTTCGCCGCGTTGTCGTATCCGATCTTGGGAGCCAGTGCGGTGACCAGCATCAGCGAGCGCTCCATCAATTCGCGGATTCGCTTTTCGTCGGCGCGGATGCCCACCACACAATGTTCGGTGAACGAGCGCGCCGCGTCCGACAGCAGTTGAATGGAATGCATCATACAATATGCCAATACCGGTTTGTAAACATTCAATTCGAAATGCCCCTGGCTGCCGGCGAGGGTGACGGCGGTCTGGTTGCCGAACACCTGACAGCAGACCATGGTCATCGCTTCGCACTGAGTCGGGTTGACCTTGCCGGGCATGATCGACGAGCCCGGTTCGTTTTCCGGCAGGATCAATTCTCCGAGACCGGAACGCGGACCCGAACCCAACAGGCGAATGTCATTGGCGATCTTGAACAGGCCGGTCGCCACCGAATTGATCGCGCCATGCACCAGCACATAGGCGTCGTTGCAAGCCAGCGCCTCGAACTTGTTCGGTGCGCTGGTGAAGGGCAGCTTTGCGATTTTAGCGACATGCCTGGCGAACAACTTTGCAAATTTCGGCTTCGAGTTGAGACCGGTTCCAACCGCGGTGCCGCCTTGCGCCAACGGGAACAGCTCCTTCACCGCGGTTCGTAGCCGCGCGATCCCGCTCTCGACCTGCGCGGCGTAGCCCGAAAATTCCTGCCCCAGTGTCAATGGCGTTGCGTCCTGGGTGTGGGTTCTCCCGATCTTAACGATCTTGGCGAACGCCTTTTCCTTCTTGCGCAATTCGCGATGCAACTCGTCGAGCGCCGGAATCAGGTCGGCGATGATGCGTCCGGCGGCAGCGATATGCATCGCCGTCGGAAATGAATCGTTCGACGACTGACTCATGTTGACGTGGTCGTTGGGATGAACCGGTTTCTTGGCGCCGAGTTCGCCGCCCAGCATCTGATTGGCGCGATTGGCGATCACCTCGTTGAGGTTCATGTTGGTCTGGGTGCCCGAGCCGGTCTGCCAGACGACCAGCGGGAAGTGATCGTCGAGCTTGCCTTCGATCACCTCGCGTGCGGCGCGGATGATGGCGCTGGCTCTGCGTGCATCGAGCAGCCCGAGGTCCCGGTTGGTTTGGGTGGCGGCGAGCTTGACGATGCCGAGCGCATGGACAATCGCGATCGGCATGCGGTCCTGGCCGATCTTGAAATTCTGTCGCGAGCGCTCGGTTTGCGCGCCCCAATAGCGGTCGGCGGGAACGTCGATCGGACCGAAGCTGTCGGTCTCGCTACGGGCCGATTTGTTTCCGGATGTTTTTGCTCGAGCCATGCGTATGTCCGTTGCGCCGTGAAAGGGCGGAACGCGTACACTACAGCGTAGCGGAGTTTCTCGCGCTTAGATTATTTCTTGCGGAAACGGTCCAGTCGCACCACTTCAGCGCCTTCGCTCGTCTTTGCCGGCTCGTCCTCGATTTCCGCGGCGGGCTCCGGCGCGGCGACGGGCAGGGCGGACGGCGCGGAAACCGCCGGCACCTTCGCCGCGGGCGCCTCTGCCACCGTTTCCGACGGCTCGAATTGCAGGCCGAACTGTACCGACGGATCGAGGAAGCTCTTGATCGCCGCGAACGGCACCACCAGCCGCTCGGGGATGCCGCCGAACGACAAGCCGACCTCGAAACGATCTTCCGTCACCACCAGATCCCAGAACTGATGCTGCAGGATGATCGTCATCTCTTCCGGATATTGCGCCAACAGCCGCGGCGACAGCTTCACGCCGTCGGCGGTGGACAGGAAGGTGATGAAGAAATGATGCTCGCCGGGCAGGCCGTGTTCAGCCGCGTCAGCCAGCACGCGGCGCAGCACTCCGCGCAGCGCGTCGCGCGCCAGCACGTCATAACGGATGTGATCGGTCGCCATGGTCGTCCTGTCAGGTTTTATGGCCGCCGGTCCCCCGACTCGCCCCTTTGCCCCCATGCTACCCCGGCGGGAGCCGCAGGTCAGCAGGCGCGACGGATCGAATTTGCAGCAACGGCTCCCGTCGGCCGGAAATGAAAGAATTAAGTGGAGGCTTCTGTTGCCAGGTGCCTCCGAACCCCGCCTAGCGGAGCTTAACCCGCTAGGACTTCAGATCGGTCTTTCAAACTGCGTTACGCAGCCTGAGCAACCGGAGCATAGTTGTCGTTTGCAACTATTGCATAGCCCGATAACGGCGGAACAATACCGGGAAAAAACTCGTCCTTTACGCCCTCGTCGATCCTGGTTCGCCCCCGCCGAAACCCACCACGGGAGGGTGGGCTTGGGTGGAGGCGCCGGGTACTGCCCCCGGGTCCGAATGGTTTATTGCGACGGTCATTTATTTCCATAGCCGGCGAACCGGCACTCCCAATATAGGGTGCAGGCACGGAGAAAAACAGAGCCAAAGGCGCTGAACAGGAGGGGAACATGGCCCCCAACTTTCGGTTTGCTGTCGCTCAGTTGCGGTTTCGCCACGGATTCGACGGTTCCAAAAGTGCGTTCACGTCCATTGCACGAGTTGTGGCGCAGTTCGCCGCCATCCCCAGCGCTCGACCCGCGGTCGTACCGCGGTCGGCAATTCACTCGCGTGCGTTGCAGTGCTCCGACCGCAAAAGTTGCGATCTGCGGGCCCTTCATGGGGTTTGATGGCGGCTTTGGCCGCTCCGTTTAACGTCGGCGCTGGAGTGTTTTGGGTTTTGCTGGCGTTGTCGGAGGAAAGTCGCTAGGCAGTTTCCGGGACAAGTATCCAAGTTATCCAGGCAAACGGGCGAGAAGCCTGCCTTGGGGAGGAGAGATATCCATGAATGCTACGCCGGGCCATGCGCCGGTCAAATCCATCATGCCGAAATGGGTTCGCAACCCGCAGGAATTTGTCGGCGGAATTGCCTTGATGGCGATTGCCGTGTTCGCCCTCTGGGCGTCGAGCGACCTGCAGGGCATGCGCGGATTTTCGTTCGGCGCCGGCACCGCGCCGCGGATGTTCGGATTTTTGCTGCTGGGACTGGGCGCCCTCATCACCGTGGTCGGCATTTTCACCGAAGGTCCCCATCTGGCGAAATACCATTGGCGGGGGCCCTTTTTCGTTACGGTTGCGATCTTGACGTTTGCCTTCACGATCCGGACCATGGGGATGATCTTTGCCGCCATGGCCGCCTTCTTGATCGCGGCATGCGGGTCGCCGGAGACTCGGTGGACGGAGACGCTGATCGTTGCCGTCTGCCTGACGGCGTTTTGCGCCCTGTTGTTTCCATATGCGCTCGGCCTGCCTTTGCAGCTCCTGCCGACTTTCATGATCCGGTGAGGGCGTGATGGGAGATATTTTTTCGAATCTTGGACTCGGCTTCAGCGTCGTTTTCCAGTTCGTGCAGTGGACACCTGCCTTTCTTGGCGGAGTCTCCATTCCGATTCCGGTCAATATCCTGCTGTGCCTGATCGGTGCGCTGGTCGGCACGCTGGTCGGCGTGCTGCCGGGCATCGGCACCATCGCCACCGTGGCCATGCTCCTGCCGATCACCTTTGGCCTGCCCCCAGTAGGCGCGCTGATCATGCTGGCAGGCATCTATTACGGTGCACAGTATGGCGGCTCGACTACGTCGATCCTGGTCAATATTCCAGGCGAGGCCGGGTCGGTGGTCACCGCGCTCGACGGCTTCCAGATGGCGAAGAAAGGCCGTGCCGGCCCGGCGCTCGCGATCGCCGCGATCGGATCGTTCTTCGCCGGCTGTGTCGCGACCGTGCTGATTGCCCTGCTGGGTGCGCCGCTCACCAGGGTGGCGCTGGCGTTCGGACCTGCCGAATACTTCTCGCTGATGGTGCTCGGCTTGATCTTCGCGGTTGTGCTCGCGAAAGGCTCGGTGCTGAAGGCGATCGCGATGATCGTGCTCGGCCTGCTGCTTTCGATGGTCGGGTCCGACATCGAGACCGGCGCGTCCCGCATGGCCTTCAACATTCCCGAACTGGCTGACGGTCTTGGCTTTGCCACGCTGGCGATGGGCTTGTTCGGCTTTGCAGAGATCATTCGCAATCTCGATGCCGGCGGCGAAACCGATCGCAAGCTGGTCCAGGAGAAGGTGTCGGGACTGATGCCGACGCGGAGGGATCTCAAGGAGACGGCCCCTGCGATCTTGCGCGGCACCGTGCTCGGATCGATTCTCGGCATTCTGCCGGGCGGCGGCGCCGTGATCGCATCATTCGCGGCGTACACGCTGGAGAAGAAAGTCGCGAAAGATCCTTCGAAGTTCGGTCATGGCGAAATCCGCGGCGTTGCAGCACCCGAGAGTGCCAACAATGCCGCCGCCCAGACCTCCTTCATCCCGTTGCTCACGCTCGGTATCCCGCCCAACGCCGTCATGGCGCTGATGGTCGGCGCAATGACGATTCACGGCATCGTGCCCGGTCCCCAGGTGATGCAGAAACAGCCGGACCTGGTGTGGGGCATGATTGCCTCGATGTGGGTCGGCAACCTGATGCTGCTGATCATCAACCTGCCGCTGGTCGGAATATGGGTCCGGCTGTTGCGCGTGCCGTACCGGTTGATGTTCCCTTCGATCGTGGTTTTCTGCTGTATCGGCATCTACTCCGTGAATAACGCACCGACCGACGTCATGATCGCCGGTGCGTTCGGATTGGTCGGTTACTGGCTGATCAAGCACGATTTCGAGCCCGCCCCCTTGCTGCTCGGGATGGTGCTCGGGCCACTGATGGAAGAAAACCTGCGCCGTGCACTTCTGATTTCGCGGGGTGACTGGTCAGTCTTCGTGACGCGACCATTGTCGGCGGTGCTGATGGCGATCGCAGCCACGTTGCTTATCCTTGCGGTGCTGCCGTCGCTGCGCAAGAAGCGCGATGAGGTGTTTGTGGAATCGGAGAACTGACCTGCGTCGGTGCGCCGCAGCCCGAAGTCTGGTTGACTTCGGGCTAATTTTCTATGCCATGGAAAATGTCGGCGGGCAGGTTCGGCATTGCAACGATTTCGGGAGCTCAAGGAGATCAAAATGAATCGGTACGGTCGCTCGCTTGCGAGCGGTTTTCTGGCACTGCTTGGCGGACTGGGCGTGTCTTCGTCGCAGGCGCTGGCGCAGGCCTACCCGACGCGCAACATCACCATGATCGTGCCGTTTGCGGCGGGCGGACCGACGGACGTCATCGCGCGCATCGTCACCGGCCATATGGCGCAGACGCTCGGTCAAACCATCATCATCGAAAACGTGGTCGGCGCCGGCGGCACCACCGCCACTACCCGCGCCGCGCGCGCCGCCAATGACGGCTATACGCTCATCACCGGGCATATGGGCACGCATGCGGCTTCTGTGCCGCTTTATCCCAAGCTCGCCTACCACCCGGAAAAGGACTTCGAGCCGGTCGGACTGCTCGCCGGCACGCCGATCCTGATCCTGGCGCGCAAGGATTTTGCGCCAAAGGACCTCAAGGAATTCATCGCCTACGTCAAGGCGAACGAGTCCAAGGTCAACGCGGCGCATGCCGGCGTCGGCTCGGTCTCGAACGTATCGTGCGAACTGCTGAACTCGGTTCTGGGCGTCAAGCCGATCGGCGTTCCCTTCAACGGTACCGGCCCGGCGATGAACGCGCTGGTGGCCGGTCAGGTCGACTACATGTGCGACCAGATCGTCAACGCCGTGCCGCAGATCAACGGCGGCACCATCAAGGCCTACGCCGTGGCGACACCCGAGCGAAACCCGTCCTTGCCGAATGTTCCCACCACCGCCGAGGCCGGCCTGCCGGCCTTCCAGGCCCAGGCATGGAACGCGATCTTCGCGCCCAAGGGAACGCCCCCGGATGTCGTCACCAAGTTGAACGCCGCTATCGTCAAGGCGCTCGACGACGAGGGGGTGCGCAAGCGCCTGCTCGAACTCGGCAGCGTCATACCGCCCGCCGCCGATCGTACGCCGGCGGCGCTGGGAACGCTGGTGAAGAGCGAAATCGCGAAGTGGACACCGGTGGTCAAGCCGGTGAATTAATCCCCGTAATCAGACGGATAGGCGAGGGGCGGAACGCGGGTTCCGCCCCTTGTCGTTTGTTCGGGGAGCGATCATTTTTCCGGGTATAATCGGGGTGCGAAGCCGAATCGGCGTGTCGATCGGATGTCCCGGCCGTTAAATTCGCCGTTCCGAAGAGGCCTGCAGCACCAGCCATGAACCAGTACCACGACCTGCTCGAACGTATCCTCAGCGACGGCGCGGAGAAGCACGACCGCACCGGTACCGGCACGCTTTCGGTTTTCGGTCATCAGATGCGGTTCAATCTCTCGGCCGGTTTTCCTATGCTGACCACCAAGCGGCTGCCGCTGAAGGCGATCGTGCATGAATTGCTCTGGTTCCTGGCCGGCGACACCAACATCAAATATCTCAGGGATCACGGCGTTTCGATCTGGGATGAATGGGCCGACGCCAACGGCGATCTCGGCCCGGTCTACGGATCGCAATGGCGCTCGTGGCCGGCGCCGGACGGGCGCAGCATCGACCAGATATCCAACGTCATCGACATGATCAGGCGCAACCCGGATTCACGGCGGCTGATCGTGACCGCCTGGAATCCGGCCGACGTCGACAAGATGGCGCTGCCGCCCTGCCACTGCCTGTTTCAGTTCTATGTCGCGAACGGCAAGCTCTCCTGCCAGCTCTATCAGCGCTCGGCCGATGTGTTCCTCGGCGTGCCCTTCAACATCGCGTCCTATTCGTTGCTGACGATGATGGTGGCGCAGGTGACCGGACTGAAGCCCGGTGACTTCGTGCACTCCCTGGGTGACGCGCATCTCTACTCCAACCACATCGAGCAGGCGCGGCTGCAACTGACGCGGCCGACACGGCCGTTGCCAGTCATGAAGATCAATCCTGACGTGAAGGATATCTTCGCGTTCCGCTACGAGGATTTCGCGCTCGAAGGCTACGATCCGCACCCGCACATCAAGGCCGAAGTGGCTGTATGATCAGCGGTGTGAGCATCTGATGTCGCTGACGATCCGCCGCGCGCGCCCGGGCGAAGCAGGACTTGTCCTGTCCTTTGTTCGCGAACTCGCCGAATATGAAAAGCTGCTGCACGAAGTGGAAGCGACCGAGGCCGGTATTGATGCGGCGCTGTTCGGCGCCAATCCGCGCCTGTTCTGCGAGATCGCCGAGTGGGACGGAGAGCCGGCCGGCTTCGCGGTCTGGTTCGTGAATTTTTCAACCTTCAGCGGTCGCTCCGGCATCTATCTGGAAGATCTGTTCGTCCGCCCGGCGCTGCGCGGAAAGGGAATCGGCAAGGCGCTGCTGGTGCATCTCGCGAGGGAATGCGTGGCGAACGGCTGGTCGCGCTTGCAGTGGGCGGTGCTCGACTGGAACACGCCGTCGATTGAATTCTATAAGTCGCTCGGCGCGGTCTTGATGGACGAGTGGACGGTGTGCCGGGTCGGCGGTCCGGCGCTCGCGGCGCTGGCGCAAGGGGAGCGGTAATGGAAATCGTTCTCATCGTCGCGGTCGCCGAGAACGGCGTGATCGGCGCCAGGGGCGCCATTCCGTGGCGGCTGAAATCCGACATGGCGCGCTTCAAGGCGCTGACCTCGGGTAAACCTGTCGTCATGGGCCGCAAGACCTTCGTCTCGATCGGCCGGCCGCTTCCCGGACGGACCAATATCGTCGTCACCCGCGACGCTGGTTTTCGCGCCGATGGCGTGGTGGTTACCCATTCCTTCGCCGATGCGAAGGCGATCGCCACCGGCGATGCGCTGCGACGTTTCGCCACTGAGGTTGCCGTGATCGGCGGTGCGGAAATCTACGCGCAATGGATGAACAGCGCCGATCGTCTGGAGATTACCGAGGTGCATGCGGGGCCCGACGGCGATACGCGTTTCCCGGCAGTCGATGCAACCGCATGGGAAGAGGTGGCGCGCGTGCGGAATCCGGCCGGTCCGGACGATAGTGCCGATTTCTCCTATGTGACATTTCGTCGGCGCCGACAGAGTTAACCTCGCTAACCAATGTTTACATTGACAATTATGGCGTCAGGCATAGCTGCTTGGTGCAGGAAGCTTGCGTTGTAAGCGCCCGGTTGGTCCCCTATAAAGCCGGGCTGATAGGCGAGGCCGGGCATCCTGCCCAAAACAGGCGGACCCGGGCCTTCGCGGAGGAGAGTTTGCATGCCGTGGAAGAATCAAGGTGGGGGTCCATGGGGCCCGGGTCCTAAGGGACCGTGGGGTTCGGGTCCGCAGTCGGGTGGGCCGAGGCCACCTGATCTTGAGGATCTGCTGCGGCGCGGTCAGGACAAGCTGCAGCAGCTTCTGCCGGGCGGCTATTTCAGCGGCATGGGCATCGCGCTGGTGCTCGCCGGCGCGCTGGTAATCTGGGGATTGTCCGGATTCTTCCGCGTGCAGTCGGAAGAACTCGGCGTCGTCTTGCGCTTCGGCAAACATGTGCGCACGGTCGAGCCCGGGCTGAACTATCATCTGCCCTATCCGATCGAAACCGTGCTGTTGCCGAAGGCGCTGCGCGTCTCCACCATTTCGATCGGCATGAGCCTGATCGACGATCCGGCGCGGCGCGGCCGCACCATGCGGGACGTGCCGGAAGAAAGCCTGATGCTGACCGGCGACGAGAACATCGTCGACGTCGACTTCACGGTGCTGTGGCGGATCAAGCCCAACGGCGCCGGCGACTTCCTCTTCAACATCCAGAATCCCGAAGGCACCGTGAAGGCGGTGGCCGAAAGCGCGATGCGCGAGGTGATCGGGCGTTCGCAGATCCAGCCGATCCTCACCGGCGCCCGCAATCTGACCGAGCAGGCCGTCCACGAACTGATGCAGAAGACGCTGGATACCTACGGATCCGGCATTCAGATCACGCAGGTGCAGATGCAGAAGGTCGACCCGCCCGCGCAGGTCATCGACGCGTTCCGCGACGTGCAGGCCGCGCGCGCCGACTTCGAGCGTCTGCAGAACGAAGCGCAGACCTACGCCAACCGCGTCATTCCGGACGCGCGCGGACGCGCCGCGCAGATCCTGCAGGTCGCCGAGGGTTACAGGGAACAGGCGATCGCCGAGGCCAAAGGCCAGAGCGCGCGCTTCTTGAAGGTGTACGAGGAATACAACAGGGCCAAGGACGTGACGCGGCAACGAATTTACCTGGAGACGATGGAGCGGATTCTCGGCGGCTCCGAGAAGCTGGTCTATGACGGTGGCAACTCGGCACAGAGCATCGTGCCCTATCTGCCGCTCAGCGAATTGACGCCGCGCCGTCCGCCGCCGACGGCCGGTCAGCAGCAGCAGCAGCAGGGAGGCTCGCGATGAGGTCCCCTGTTACAGGCATTGTCAGCCTGATCCTGCTGTTGGTCGTGGTGATCGTGGGCTACAGTTCGATCTTCACGGTGTCGCAGACCGAGCAGGCGCTCGTGGTCCGGCTCGGCCGGCCCGTTGCCGTCGTGTCCGAGCCGGGCCTGAACTTCAAGGCGCCGTTCATCGACACCGTCATCACCATCGACAAGCGCATCCTCGATCTGGAAAATCCGTCCCAGGAAGTGATCGCTTCCGACCAGAAGCGGCTCGTGGTCGACGCCTTCGCGCGCTACCGGATCAAGAATCCGCTGCGCTTCTATCAGAGCATCGGCACGATCCAGGCGGCCAACATCCAGCTCACCACGCTGTTGAACGCGGCGCTGCGCCGCGTGCTGGGCGAGGTCCCCTTCATCAACGTGGTGCGGGACGAACGCGACGGCCTGATGACGCGCATCCGCGAGCAACTCGACAGGGAGGCCGATCAGTACGGCATTCAGGTGGTCGACGTGCGTATCCGCCGCGCCGATCTGCCGGAGGCCAACAGCCAGGCGGTCTATCAGCGCATGCAGACCGAGCGGCAGCGCGAGGCGGCCGAGTTCCGCGCCCAGGGCGGCCAGAAGTCGCAGGAGATCCGCTCTAAGGCCGATCGCGAGGCCACCGTCATCGTCGCGGAGGCCAATTCGACCGCCGAGCAGACGCGCGGCGTGGGCGACGCCGAGCGCAACCGGTTGTTCGCCGAGGCCTATGGCAGGGATCCGGAGTTCTTCGCCTTCTATCGTTCGATGTCGGCCTATGAGACCGGGCTCCGCTCCAACGACACCCGTTTCCTGCTGCGGCCCGATTCGGAGTTCTTCCGCTTCTTCGCCAATCCGTCGGGCCATCCGCCGGCGGCAGCCGCGGCGGCCGCGGCGCCGAAGCCTTAAGCGGCCGGCCCGCACAATACGCATGTTACGGCGAAGCGGGGGGTCGCTTCGCCGGCGTAAAAGCAAAAAGGCGCTTGAGTAGCGGGGGGATGCCATCCGATGAGGTCCATTGCGTTCGCCGACTTCCTCATCGGTGTGGGCATCCTCTTTGTGCTCGAAGGCCTGATGTTCGCAGCCAGCCCGGCCTGGATGCGCCGGGCGATGAAAAGCGCATTGGCGACGCCGGATAATATCCTGCGGATCGTCGGCATCGTTTCCGCGGTCGTCGGCCTGCTGCTGATCTGGTTCGTGCGGCGGTAAGGTTCCTCCGTCATTCCGGGATGGTCCGAAGGACCGATCCTCAGATGCGCAATTGCGCATAGGGGGAATCTCGAGATTCTCAGATGTGCAAATGCTCATCTGCGTTCGCTTCGCGCCCCGGAACGACGGTAATCAACGGCCGCAACTAGCTCTGGCGCCAACGAAATCGTGAGCCGCGAGCCGCCCGTTTTCCGCCGGAATGTCAGGCGCAGATGCTTGCGCCTAGGACCCGTTCGGGCGCACTGTGGGCGCCAAATTTGAGCCTTTGGAGACGAGCCGACATGACCGGTGCCAGACCCGCCTTGAAAAGCCGCCTGCGCCTGATGGGAATTGCGATCTCGCTCGGTGCCGCCAGCATGCTGGCTTCAGTGCCGGCCAGCGCGCGCGGGCCGGACGGTATCGCCGACATTGCCGAGAAGGTGATCGATTCCGTCGTCAATATTTCGACCTCGCAGAGCGTGGAAGCCAAGGGCGGCAGGGATACGATGCCGCAACTGCCGCCGGGCTCGCCGTTCGAGGAATTTTTTGACGACTTCTTCAAGAACCGGCGTGGCGCCGTGCCCAAGGGCGGCGACAAGAGCGGCGAAATGCAGCCGCCGCGCAAGACCAATTCGCTCGGCTCCGGTTTCATCGTCGATGCCGCCGGCGTCGTCGTCACCAACAATCACGTCATCGCGGATGCCGACGAGATCAACTTGATCATGAACGACGGCACCAAGATCAGGGCCGAACTGGTCGGCGTCGACAAGAAGACCGACATTGCGGTCTTGAAGTTCAAGCCGGTGAAGCCGGTGACCGCGGTGAAGTTCGGCGATTCCGACAAGCTGCGGCTTGGCGAGTGGGTGATTGCGATCGGCAATCCGTTCAGCCTCGGCGGCTCGGTCACGGCCGGTATCGTGTCGGCGCGCAACCGCGACATCAGCCAGGGGCCATACGACAGCTACATCCAGACCGATGCCTCCATCAACCGCGGCAATTCCGGCGGGCCGCTGTTCAACCTCGAAGGCGAAGTGGTCGGCGTCAACACGCTGATCATCTCGCCGACCGGCGGTTCGATCGGCCTCGGCTTCGCGGTGCCGTCGAAGACGGTGGCCACCGTAGTTGATCAGCTTCGGCAGTTCGGCGAACTGCGCCGTGGCTGGCTCGGCGTGCGGATCCAGCAGGTCACCGAGGAGATCGCCGAAAGCCTCAACATCAAGCCCGCCCGCGGCGCGCTGGTCGCCGGCATTGACGACAAGGGGCCGGCCAAGCCTGCCGGCATCGAACCTGGCGATGTCGTCGTCAAGTTCGACGGCAAGGACGTCAAGGACCCGAAGGATCTCTCCCGCGTCGTCGCCGATACCGCCGTCGGCAAGGAAGTCGACGTGGTCATCATCCGCAAGGGCAACGAGGAAACCCGCAAGGTTACGCTCGGCCGCCTCGAGGATACTGAAAAGGTGCAGCAGGCCGCCGCCAAGGCCAAGGAAGACCCTGTCGAGAAGCCGGTGACGCAAAAGGCGCTCGGCCTCGATCTTGCCGCGCTGAGCAAGGACCTGCGTACGAAGTACAAGATCAAGGAGAGCGTGAAAGGCGTCATCATCACCGGTGTCGACGGCTCCTCCGACGCCGCCGACAAGCGGCTCTCGGCCGGCGACGTCATCGTCGAAGTGGCGCAGGAAGCGGTCGCCAGCGCCGCCGACATCAAGAAGCGCGTCGATCAGCTCAAGAAGGACGGCAAGAAATCGGTACTGCTGCTGGTGTCGAACGCCGAGGGCGAATTGCGATTCGTGGCGCTCGGCGTGCAGTAGGCGTCAAGGCAATCTCGTTATGGCCGGGCTTGACCCGGCCATCCATCCTCTTCGCAAGAATCTTTTTGCTTTGATGGATGCCCGGATCAAGTCCGGGCATGACGATGGAGTTCGACGGGATTAGCCCACAAACTCCTCACGCCGGTAGCCCTGCGCATACAACAGCGCGGTGAGATCGCCGTAGTCGATCCGCGCGGCGGCAGCGGCGGCCACCGCCGGCTTGGCGTGGTAGGCCACGCCAAGGCCCGCCGCCTGGATCATGCCGAGGTCGTTGGCGCCGTCGCCGGCCACCAGCGTGTCGATCTCGTCGAGATCGAAGGATTCGCGAAGCTCGATGAGCGTAGCGAGTTTGGCCGCGCGGCCGAGGATCGGCTCGGCCACCTCGCCGCTGAATTTGCCGTCCAGCACCTTCAACTCATTGGCGCGGTTTTCCTGGAAGCCGATCTTGGCCGCGACCGCATCGGTGAACAGCGTGAAGCCGCCGGAGATCAGGCAGGTCCAGGCGCCGTTGGCGCGCATGGTGGAAACCAGGTCACGGCCTCCCGGTGTCGGCGTGATGCGCTTTGCCAGGACTTCATCGACCACGCCGACGGGCAGGTCCTTCAGGAGAGCGACACGCTCGCGCAGCGCCGGCTCGAATTCGATCTCGCCGCGCATCGCGCGCTCGGTGATGCCTGCGACATGTGCTTTCAGCCCGGCGAAATCGGCCAGCTCGTCGATGCATTCCTGGCCGATCATGGTGGAGTCCATGTCGGCGAGAAAAAGCTTCTTGCGCCTGAACGCGGCAGGCTGCACGACAATGTCGATCGGCAGGTCACCGCGCGCCTGTTGCAGGCGAGCTTCGATCGCTTTGATCTCGTCCGGGCTCTTGACCTGGCTGTCAAAGGGAATGTCGACTGCCACTTCGTCGAACAGCCATTGCGCCGTTCCCGGCGAGGGGAGAATGGCCAGCGCGCCGTCGACGACGGTGGTGTCGAGCGCCGGGTTGGCCGGATTGCAGATGAGGGTGGCGACCAGGGACATGCAGGCGCATCAGCTAGATTTGAGCAAGGCCGTGCTTATCGCAGGGCCGACCGCCAGCGGCAAGTCGGCCCTGGCGCTCGAATTGGCCCAAAAGACCGGCGGCGTCGTCATCAACACAGATTCGATGCAGGTCTACCGCGATCTCCGCATCATCACGGCGCGGCCGACGCCGGAGGAGGAGGCGCGCGTGCCGCACCGGCTCTACGGCCATGTCGACGCGGCGGTTAATTTCTCGGCCGGAGCGTGGGTGACGGATGCTGGAAAGGTGCTCGCAGAGGCGCGCGCGGAAAAGCGGCTGCCAATTTTTGTCGGTGGGTCCGGCCTCTATTTCAAGGCATTGACACGCGGTCTCTCCGCGGTACCGCCGATACCCGCCGAGGTTCGCGATGCCGTTCGGACGCGGCTGGAACGCGACGGCGTTGAAGCGCTGCACACCGAACTGGCGCGGCGTGATCCCGTCTCCGCCGAACGCCTGAAGCCGCGCGACCGCACCCGGATTGCCCGCGCCCTGGAAGTCGTGGAAGCCACCGGCCGCGCACTGCCGGACTGGCATCGCGAGGGCCTGCCGCCGCTGCTGCCTCGGAGCGAGGTCTCGGCGCTGTTCCTCGCGCCTGAGCGTGAAAAACTATATGCGCGGATCGATGCGCGATTCGGTGCGATGCTGGCGGCGGACGCGCTGGACGAGGTCGCAGCGCTCGCCGGGCGAAAGCTCGATCCCCTGCTGCCGGCGATGAAGGCCCATGGCGTGCCGGCGCTGATCCGGCACCTCAGGGGTGAAATCACGCGCGAGGAGGCCGCCGAAATCGGCCGCGCCGACACCCGCCATTATGCAAAACGGCAATTCACTTGGTTTCGGCATCAATTGCCGGAGTTCGAATGGGTGACGCCGGAGGCGGCGAGGGGGTGGGTTGGCACCGTCATTCCGGGGCGCATCGAAGATGCGAACTAAGATGTGCAATTGCACATCTGAGAATCTCGAGATTCCCCGGTGCGCAATTGCGCATCTGAGATCTGGTCCTTCGGACCATCCCGGAATGACGTCCCCTTAACGGCTCCCATGGCTGCACGCATAAAATTCCCCCTCGCCGAATGCCGGGAACACCGCTACACTGGCCAGATCGCGCCGAGAGCGTCCGTCCCTTGACTTCCGGGGGCCGAACGGTATAACCGCGCAACCTTTGGGAAGTCCGAGCCGCAAAATGCGTAACATTATTACCAAGCTGCTTATCGTCGTCGTACCCAGGCACACCGCCGGGGATGGCTAGCGGCCATCCAAATTCAGGCGGTGTGCATGGGGCCTCTCGGGTCCCTTTTTTATTTCCCAAAACAGACAACCGAAAGAAGCCGCGCCGACAAGCGCATCCGGAGCAGACCATGACCGACAAGAGCAACGACCCCAATCAGATGACCGGCGCCGCGATGATCGTGCGCGCGCTCATCGATCACGGCGTCCAGCACGTCTTCGGCTATCCCGGCGGCGCGGTGCTTCCGATCTATGACGAGATTTTCCAGCAGAGCGAGGTCGAGCACATCCTGGTGCGGCACGAGCAGGGCGCCGGCCATGCCGCCGAGGGCTACGCGCGCTCGACCGGCAAGCCGGGCGTGGTGCTGGTGACGTCAGGCCCAGGCGCCACCAACATGGTGACGCCGCTGACGGATGCGCTGATGGACTCGATCCCGCTGGTGTGCATCACCGGCCAGGTCCCCACCCATCTGATCGGCAACGACGCGTTCCAGGAATGCGACACCGTCGGCATCACCCGTCCCTGCACCAAGCACAACTGGCTGGTGCGCGACGTCAACGATCTGGCCAAGGTGCTGCACGAGGCGTTCTACGTTGCGACCACGGGCCGTCCCGGACCCGTCGTGGTCGACGTGCCCAAGGACGTGCAGTTTGCGGTCGGTACCTATCATCCGCCGCGCAAATCCGACGTGCATGTGTCCTATACCCCCCGGGTGAAAGGCGATGCGGCACAGATCCGAAAAGCGGTGGCGCTATTGGCCGCCGCCAAGCGCCCGGTGATCTATTCCGGCGGCGGCGTCATCAATTCCGGACCCGAGGCGTCGAAGCTGCTGCGTGAGCTCGTGGATGTCACCGGCTTTCCGATCACCTCGACCCTGATGGGCCTCGGCGCCTATCCGGCCACGGGGAAGAACTGGCTCGGCATGCTCGGCATGCACGGCACCTACGAGGCCAACATGACGATGCATGGTTGCGACGTCATGCTGTGCGTCGGCGCGCGCTTCGACGACCGCATCACCGGCCGGACCGACGCATTCTCGCCGGGCTCGAAGAAGATCCACATTGATATAGATCCTTCCTCGATCAACAAGAACATCCGCGTCGACGTGCCGATCATCGGCGACGCCGGCAATGTGCTCGGCGACCTGCTGCAGGTGTTCAGGGCGGAGGCGAAGAAGCCCGACATCAAGAGCTGGTGGCAGGAGATCGCCACCTGGCGTGCGCGCAATTCGCTCGCCTACAAGAAGAGCAACGACGTTATCCTGCCGCAATACGCCATTCAGAAGCTGTTCGAGGCGACACGCGGCCATGACACTTACATCACCACCGAAGTCGGCCAGCATCAGATGTGGGCGGCGCAGTTCTTCGGTTTTGAGGAGCCGCATCGCTGGATGACGTCGGGCGGTCTCGGCACGATGGGCTACGGCCTGCCGGCCGCGCTCGGCGTGCAGGTCGCGCACCCTAACAGCCTCGTGATCGACATCGCCGGCGACGCCTCGGTGCAGATGACGATGCAGGAGATGTCGACGGCGGTTCAGTTTGAACTGCCGATCAAGATCTTCATCCTGAACAACCAGTACATGGGCATGGTGCGGCAGTGGCAGCAGCTCCTGCATGGCAACCGGCTGTCGCATTCTTACTCCGAAGCGCTGCCGGATTTCGTCAAGCTCGCCGATGCGTTCGGCTGCGTCGGCATCCAGGCGATCAAGCCCGGTGATCTCGACGGCGCGCTCAAGGAGATGATCAAGGTCAAGCGTCCGGTGCTGTTCGATTGCCGCGTCGCCGCGCTGGAAAATTGCTTCCCGATGATTCCGTCCGGCAAGGCGCACAACGAAATGCTGCTGCCGGCGGAAGCAACCGATGAAGCCACCGCCGCGGCGTTTGCCGGCGGCAAGGCGCTGGTGTGAGGTAAGAGGGCAGATGTTTGACCTCGCAGAGCTCGAACGCGCGCACGACATCGTGGGGCAGGCGGTGCCGCCGACGCCGGCGCATGTCTGGCCGCTGCTGGCCGAACGGCTGGGGACGCGCGTCATCGTCAAACATGAGAACCATACGCCGACCAGCGCTTTCAAGGTGCGCGGCGGACTGGTCTATCTCGATCGCCTGAAGCGTGAACGGCCCAGCACGCCCGGGATCATTTCGGCGACGCGCGGCAATCACGGACAGAGTCTGGCATTCGCGGCAGGTCGTCATGGCCTGCCGGTGACGATCTATGTTCCGCACGGCAATTCGGTCGAGCAAAATCGCGCGATACGCGGATTTGGCGCCGAGCTTGTCGAGCACGGAGAGGATTTTCAGGCTGCACGCGAGGAAGCCTATCGTCGCGCGGAGACGAATGGGCTGGAAATCGTGCCGGCCTTCCATCCCGATCTCGTCCTGGGTGTCGCGACCTATGCGCTCGAACTATTGCGAACGGCGCCGGATCTCGACGTTCTCTATGTTCCGATTGGGCAGGGATCCGGTATTTGCGGCTGCATCCTGGCGCGTGATCTGCTTGGCCTGAAAACGGAAATCATCGGCGTGCAGTCGACCGAAGCGCCGTCTTACGCACTGTCGTTCGCGGCCGGCGCCGTCGTGACGACCAAAACCAGCAACACGCGCGCCGACGGTGTGGCGACACGCAATCCCGATGCCGATGCGGTCGCGATCATCTGCAAGGGCGCTTCCCGCGTCGTGCAGGTGACCGACGACGAAATCGCCTCGGCGATGCGGGCTTACTGGACCGATACCCACAATCTTGCGGAAGGCGCTGGCGCGGCTGCGCTGGCGGCGGCTCTGCAGGAGAAGAAGAAACTTCAAGGCAAGCGCGTCGGACTAGTTTTGAGCGGCGGCAATATCGATTTTGACCGGTTTCGCCGCTGGGTCGGGCCGGATGCTGTTGCCGCAGATCAACCGGCGATGGCGTGACGAGAGGATATGTAAGGGGACCACAATGAACCAGCCCGCATCCGCCTACTTCCTGGAAGAGCGCCACGATCCCAACGAGACGCACACGCTCTCGGTGCTGGTGCAGAACGAGCCCGGCGTGCTCGCGCGCGTGATCGGCCTGTTTTCGGGGCGCGGTTACAACATCGACAGTCTCACCGTCTCCGAGACCGAGAGCCACAAACATCTCTCGCGCATCACCATCGTCACGACGGGCACGCCGACGGTGATCGAGCAGATCAAGCACCAGCTCGACCGCATGATCCCGGTCTATCGTGTCGTCGACATGACCATTACCGGCCGCTCGATCGAGCGGGAGCTTGCCATGGTGAAGGTGCGTGGCCGCGGCGACAGCCGGGTCGAGGCGCTGCGGCTGGCAGACGCATTCCGTGCCCGCGTGATCGACGCCACGACCGAGAGTTTTGTGTTCGAGATCACAGGCAATTCATCCAAGATCAGTCAATTTATCGACCTGATGCGCCCGCTCGGCCTTGTCGAGGTGTCGCGCACTGGCGTTGCCGCGATCGGGCGTGGGCCTGAGGGGATGTGAACATGCTGGCGCGTGACTGGTATTACACTCAAAGGCGGCGGCTCGGGCTCGATTCCGCGGTCGCCTCGATCTACGACCGGCATGACGACAGCGACGAGCGCGCACGGGCCGCGCTTACCATGCTCGGCGTGCAGCGCGGCTGGCGCGTGGCCGATATCGGTTGTGGCAACGGTGTACTGGCCTGCGAAGCGGCGTTGATGGGCGCCGAGGTCGACGCAATAGACATTTCGCCGGCGATGCTGGCGCTCGCCAATATCCAGGCCCGCGACCGCAAGGTTGCGATCCGCACCCAGCCGGCAGGGCTATTGAGCTTTGCCTACCAGCCCAATTCCTACGACCTGATCGTCAGCGAATTCACGCTGCACCATCTGCCGGATTTCTGGAAGGCGGTGGCGCTGGCAAGGATCTATGCCGCGCTGAAGCCCGGCGCTAGTTTCTACCTGCGCGACATCGTATTCGTCAGCATGCCCGACGGCACCGAGCGCGATGTCGAGCAGTGGGCCGATTTCACCATCAAGAACCACGATTTCCAGCGCGAAGGCGTGGTCACCCATATGCGCGACGAGTACTCGACCTTCGGCTGGGTGATCGAGCGCATGCTGACCGATATCGGCTTCACGCTGGAATCGGTCGACTACCACGCGCCGCTGCACGGCACCTATATCCTGCGCAAACCAACGCCGGATCAACAGAGCTAGAAAAAAATGAAACCGGCCGATGTTTGCATCGCCGTGCTGGTAGCGGTGATCTGGGGGCTTGCTTTCGTGGCCAGTCGGATCGCGCTCGACGAGTTTTCGCCGGAATTGATGACGACGCTGCGCTTTTCCATCGCGGCCTTGCCCTGCCTGTTCCTGGCGCGGCCCAAGGTTTCCTGGACGGTGCTGGTCGCGATCAGCTTCACGCTGTTCCTCGGCCAGTTTCTCGCCCAGGCCTTTGCCATTGCGCACGGCGTTCCGGTCGGTCTCTCCAGCGTGATCGTGCAGAGCCAGGCGCTATTCACGATCGGCTTTGCCGCGCTGTTGTTTCGCGAGCGGCCGAGCGCGGGGCAGACAGTCGGCATTGCCATCGCCACCGCAGGCCTGCTCATGATCTGCGGCACCGTCGGTTACGATTTCAGCGTCAGCGCCTTCGCGATCTTGATGATCTCGCCGCTCAGCTTCGCGGCCGGCAATCTGCTGCTGCGGCATGCGCAGGGCGTGCCGATGTTCGACCTGTTCGCGTGGCTGTGTCTGGTTGCCGCGGTTCCGCTGTTTGCGCTGACGCTGGTCAGCAATGGCCCGCAGCCGACCTGGTATGCGCTGACCCACATGTCGCTGACCGGCCTGATGTGCATGATCGGCCTGGGTGGTATCTCAACCAGTATCGCCTACTGGCTGTGGGGCCGGCTGCTGCGGGATTATCCGGCGGCGCAGGTTGTGCCGTTCGCGCTGTTGGTGCCGTTCGTCGGTTCCGCTGCATCGACCGTCGTGTTCGGCGAGACTTTTGGGCCGCTACGGCTTGCCGGCATGGTCACCGTGGTCGGCGGCATCGCCGTCATGTTGCTGTCCAAACCCACCAAGGCTTCAGAAAAACAAGTTCTGCCAAAGATCCCATGAGGCCCCCATGTCGCAATCGCTGCTGATCGCCTTCATCATGTTCGCCACCGTGATGTTCTTCACGCCGGGGCCGAACAACATCATGTTGCTGTCGTCGGGGCTCACCTACGGCTTCCGCCCAACCATCCCGCACATCATGGGGATCACGGTCGGTTTTGCCTTCATGATCGGTGCGGTCGGTCTCGGGCTCGGGACCATCTTCATCGCCTATCCGGTGCTGCAGACCATCCTGAAATATCTCGGCGTGGCCTACCTGATCTATCTGGCCTGGGCGATTGCGATGTCCGAGCCGCCGTCCGCGGATCAGGACAAGCGTCGCGAAGGCCGCCCGATGACGTTCTGGGGCGCGGCGATGTTCCAGTGGGTCAACGCCAAGGGCTGGGTCATGGTGATCGGCACCATCACTGCCTATGCGGCGATCGCCGCCTATCCCTGGAATATCGCGATCCAGGTCGGCTTAAGTCTGATCCTGGGCATCCTGTCCTGCACGGCCTGGGCCCTGTTCGGCACCGCGCTGCGGCCGATCCTGACCTCCCGCCGGGCGGTGCGCGCCTTCAATATCGTGATGGCGGTGCTGCTCCTGGCCTCGCTCTATCCGGTCTTCATGGACGCATGATGCCGCGCCGCACCATGCATAAACGGGTTTCCCCTTCGAGGAAAAATGCTCTAGACAACGCCGGAAATTCGCGGGCGACCGGCGGTCTCACCTGTCCAAATGCCTGATTAACCGGCCCTTTTTGGCCATCGATTGAGGAAACGACCATGCGTGTTTATTACGATCGCGACGCCGACCTGAACCTGATCAAGGGCAAAAAGGTCGTCATCGTCGGCTATGGCAGCCAGGGCCACGCCCATGCGCTGAACCTGAAGGACTCCGGCGTTAAGGAAGTGGCGATTGCGCTGCGCCAGGGCTCGGCCTCGGCCAAGAAGGCGGAGGCTGCCGGCTTCAAGGTGATGGAAGTCGCCGAGGCCGCCAACTGGGCCGACCTCGTGATGATGCTGACCCCGGACGAACTCCAGGGCGACATCTACCGCGAGCACCTGCACGACAACATGAAGAAGGGCGCGGCGCTGGTATTCGCGCACGGCCTCAACGTCCATTTCAACCTGCTCGATCCCCGCGCCGACCTCGACGTGCTGATGATCGCCCCGAAGGGCCCCGGCCATACCGTGCGCTCGGAATATCAGCGCGGTGGCGGCGTGCCCTGCCTGATCGCGATCGCCAAGGACGTCTCCGGCAATGCCCATGACCTGGGCTTGAGCTATGCCTCGGCGATCGGCGGCGGCCGCGCCGGCATCATCGAGACCACGTTCAAGGAAGAGTGCGAGACCGATTTGTTCGGCGAGCAGGTGGTGCTCTGCGGCGGCCTGGTGGAACTGATCAAGGGCGGCTACGAGACGCTGGTCGAAGCCGGCTACGCGCCGGAGATGGCCTATTTCGAGTGCCTCCACGAGGTGAAGCTGATCGTCGACCTGATCTATGAAGGCGGCATCGCCAACATGAACTACTCGATCTCCAACACCGCCGAGTACGGCGAATACGTCACCGGCCCGCGCATCGTCACCGACGAGACCAAGAAGGAGATGAAGCGGGTACTCAACGACATCCAGTCCGGCAAGTTCGCCCGCGACTGGATGCTGGAGAACAAGGTCAACCAGACCTCGTTCAAGGCGACCCGCGCCAAGCTCGCCCAGCACCCGATCGAGGAAGTCGGCGCCAAGCTCCGCGACATGATGCCGTGGATCAAGAAGGGCGCGCTGGTCGACAAGACGAAGAACTGAGGCGCAGACGATCGTGTAGGGTGGGCAGAGCCAACGGGTCGCGCGAATGCGCGCCCGATGACAGGCTCAGCGTGGCCACCATGCAAGATGATTAAGTGGATAGGTGGTGGGCACGGCGCAAAGCGCCTTTGCCCACTACGGTACTGCAACACCAAATCTTAATCCTTGCGCGGCATTGTCCGGCGAGATCGCAACCCACGGTCTCGCCGTTTCCTCGAAGAACTGATGGTTCAACCACATTCTTCAATGCGCCACTCGAAACGCGCCGACAACCCAAGCCGAAGAACTGACGCTTTATGCACATCCTTGGGCGCGAAGCAGTTCAACAACTACATTGGCGACGAAAACGTGAGCGCTTACAGATTCAAAGCGCCGTTGCTTAATCTGTGCTCTCACCGTGAATGATCCTTTGAGCGACAGCGCCGGGACGCTGGTTCACGGCTTCGGAGGCCCTCATGTGTCGGATCAGCGATGATCCGGTGTTGCAAGACAGTGTTTGTTCGGAGCGCTGAAGCATCTCGCGCGAGCCACCGCCACCGCCGGTATTACGTTGTGACTATCGGGCGGGGAAGTCGACGCCGCGAAGCGTCACGATCGCCACCGCGCACGGCGTCTCCGTCCCGTCGGCCAGCGATGCCACGTCCACATGTGCCACGCCAATCGTGCTTCCAACCAGAATCGCGCGGGCGCGCGCGATCAGCGACTCCCCCTTTGCCGGAGCCAGATAGCTGACCTGGAGGTTGACGGTCACCGCAAACCGGCCGGGCGGCATGGCCGTGGTGACGGCCCCGCCGCCGGCATGGTCCGCCAGCCCGGCGATGACGCCGCCATGAAAGAAGCCGTTCACCTGCACGAGACCATCGCCTTTCGCGAGCGACATCACGACGTGGCCGGGTTCCGCGTGCTCGACCCTGGTGCCGACGGCCTTGGTATAGCCGGGCGCATAGGTGACCCGTTCGACCAGTTCGCGGATTGCATCGTGCGTGGACATCTGCGGTTTCGGACGATCCATCGATCCTCTCCCGGCTTCATTGACCGGCGCCATGCTCGGATCAGCGAGAGGCTTAGGCAATCGCGATTGCTCTGATATCGAGCTATAGATATCCTCTATGGATGGATTTCAAGCAGATCAGGTATTTCGTGGCTGTTGCCGAAGCGGGCAGCTTCAGCGCCGGCGCGCGCCGGGCCTTCGTCACGCAGCCGACGCTGTCCGCCGCGATAGCCTCCCTCGAGGCCGAGCTGGGATTCGCACTGCTGGAGCGTCATGCGCGTGGCGTGAGGCTCACTCCGAGGGGCGAAGAGGTGCTGGAGACCTCGCGATCGATTTTGCGCCAGGCTGAGCGGCTCAAGGCGGCGTCCGGCGGCAGGCCATCGGGCAGGCCGCTGCGGCTTGGAATTCTGCCGACGATTGCTCCGGCATTCGTGGCGCAATGCATTGAGCGGTTGCGGGCAATCGAGCCGGGGCGGTCGTGGCGGACCGAAGATGCACCGCTTGCCAAGCTGCGACAGCGGCTAGCCAATGGCCGCTACGATGTCGTCCTGACGGCGCTCGGATCGGCCGCACGAGGCCACCGGCAATTGGAATTGGCGGCTGATCGGCAGGCGCTGGCCGTTTCCGCCCGCTCATTCCCGCGCGGGCCAGTCTCGCCCGAGATCTTGGCGGGCCAGCCTTTGATCGTGCGCATACACTGCGAGCAGCTGCAGTCGGCGTCGCGCATTCTCGACGCCTGGAAGGTGCGGCCGAAAGTCGTCGCCCAGACGGACAGCGACGCGCGGGCGCTCGCGATGGTGGCGGCGGGTCTCGGCTTCTGTCTGATGCCAGATAGTTTCGAGCACCCCGAGGTGCGGATGCTTCGCCCCGAGGGTGTCGATCTGACCCGGCGGCTCGGCTTTGAATGGGTTCGAGGCGGCGCCGATGGTTGGCTGGATCGCGCGCTGGATGGCCGGTGACCGGTTCGGACCGTGTGCGCGCCGTGACCACGGCGCACAGGCAAGACCCAATTCGACCGCTCAATTCGTCCGGATGATTGGCTCTTTCTCGATCTTGTTGTGCAACTGCCAGAAGCGGACGGTGCGCTGGGCCGTCTCCATCGACAGCTTGCGAAAATCGCGTTGCGCGATCTCCAGCGTCTGCTCGCTGATCGGAGGCTTTACCGGCCGGTTGCGCAGGATGGACTCGACCGTCGGCCAGTTCAGGCGTGCTGACCGGCAAGGAATCAGGATCAGGTCGGCCCGCGGCCCTTCCATCAGCTTCGCCGTCATCTCGACCGGCATGTCGTTGAGGACGGCAAGCGCGACCGTCACTTCGTCGAACTTGTTCGTTTCAGCGAATTTGTACACCGCCGCGTCGTCGAGCTCGTTCAACCCCTTCATCAGCTTCACGAGTTCCTCGGCGACTCCGAAGCTCCGGCTCGGTGGCGGGGCCTCGCGGGCGACCTCGTTCAGGACCCGCTTGATCTCGTCCTGGAGCGCGGGCGGCGCGATGGCCAGAAGCCGCGCGCGAACGGTCTCCTTGGCGCGGCGCAGCAGGTCGCCTATGAACTTGGCCGGGAAATCGGCGCGAAGGCCGAGGATTTCGACCAGTTCGTCGTCGGCGCCGGCGCGGGCGACGATGGTGGAATAGCCCTGGTCGGAAAACTTGGCGCCGGCATTGTTGGCGAGCTTGCGGATCACCTGGCCTTCGCCGCGGTCGACGATGACGTCGGTCACGGCCGCGGGCAGTTCGGCGCGGCCGGAAATGGCGAGCAGGTGATCCTGTCCCTTGCTGCTGGCGATCTTGACCAGCACATCGGTCCCGAGCCGGCTGGAATGGGCCAGCACGCTGCCGGCGACCTCGATCTCGTCGTCCCAGGCGAGATGCTGGATGACTTCGAACGGAGCGTAGTCGAGCGGCGCCAGCCGCTTGGAAAGTTCGGCCTTCGCCCGTGTCTCGACACGCGCGATCAGGAGGCAGAGCACGTCGTCGAAGACCCTGACCTGATCGTCGCTGAGGCGTTCTCCGTCATGGAGGAAGAGATCGGTGACCTGCCGCAGGGTCTCCACCCGCTTGGCGGATGAACCGCCTCTGACGGCATCTTCAAGTTCGGCAATGATCGAGTGCGCCGGCTGTTGCACCATGTGGGCAGCCTGTCTGTTGTTGAAGGGTTCGCGCCCACAATGGCCAACCGAGCCTTACCCCTGCGTTAAAGGCGGGGACTCGGCAAAATAAAGATCGACTGCATTTGAATCGGGCAATGCATCGGCCGCGCTTGTTGCGGACAGACGCATGCCGAAGCAGGGCCTGCGCATTGCAAATTCTGCGCTCCGAATTTCTTTACCAATCCGATCGGGACGTATGCCGCGATTTCGCGCGATAAATCGCCGACGTCGAACCGATCGGCCATCTGCCGCCGCTTCCGGTATTCCGGTCCGGCTGCTATCCTCACCAAACCGTTCCCGGGAAAATTCGAATAGCAATCTGCCGAACAAGACGCCGTCAAGACTGGCTGCACCCCGCGGAGGAAGCCTGCGGAGCCGGCGCTTAAGCATTCCTTCACGACGAACTTCATTAAACCTCTTACAAGGGCTTAGGTCATGAGATCTGTTGTCATCACCGGCGCGTCCACCGGCATCGGCTGGGCCAGTTCGAAGCTCTTGCTCGACCGCGGCTTCCGCGTGTTCGGCAGCGTGCGCAAGCAGGCCGATGCCGACCGCCTCAAAGCTGAGTTCGGGACGAACTTCACGCCGCTGACCTTCGATGTCACCGATGAAGCCGCGGTGCTGGCGGCGGCGCGCGAGGTCCGGCGCGCGCTCAGCGGCGAAACGCTCGCCGGCCTCGTCAACAATGCCGGCATTGCGGTATCGGGCCCGGTGCTCGAACTCGCCGCTGACGAATTCCGTCGCCAGATGGAGGTCAATTTCATCGGCCCGATCATTGCGACCCAGGCCATCGGGCCGCTGCTCGGCTCCGATCCGGCCCTGAAGGGGCCGAAGGGGCGGATCGTGATGATCTCCTCGGTCGCTGGTAAGAACGGCAATCCGCTGACCTCGGCCTATTCTGCCTCCAAGCACGCCATCGAGGGGCTCTCGGAGAGCCTGCGCCGCGAACTGATGTTGTTCGGGATCGACGTCATCGTCATTGCGCCGGGCGCGGTCAAGACGCCGATCTGGAGCAAGGCCGAGGAGGTCGATATCTCCGCCTACAAAAACTCGCCATATTTCCCGGCGCTGGAGAAAATCCGCGCCTTCATGCTGCAACTCGGCGCGAACGGATTGCCGGCCGAGATGATCGCCGAGAAGGTGTTCGAGGCGTTGACGCGACCCAATCCCAAGGTGCGCTACGTCATCGCGCCGGATCCGATGCGCCAGTTCATGGCGGCGGCGTTGCCCAAGCGCACCCTCGACCGGATCATCGCCAAGCGCCTCGGGCTGACGGCGCAGAGCAAAGGCACCGGCCACCTGTGACGACAGGAAAGAGCAGAGCCGAGCTGACGCAAATCGCCGACGCGGCGCTTCGCAGCCAACCGGGATGCGAAACGGCGTCCGTCCCCGCCGTGCGCGCGCTTCCCAACATCCGCGAGGGGCGGAACTGGGAAATCCCCAACGTCGTTCTCGGCGACAGCCTGATCAGCGATGTCGACCGGGCCGTCATGTCAGTGCACCGCCGGCTCGGACGGAAGTTTTACCTGAAGGACGACTAGCCCGCCCGTGCCGGCGCCTGGGCACGCGGCGCCATCGCGATCCTCCGCAGCGCGAACACCGCCACGAGTGGAATCAGGAACAGCGCGTAGAGCGGCATGTCAGGAATCCGCTTGCCGAACGACACCATGAACTGGAACAGCAGGTAGTAGCCGCCCACGAGATGCAGCCGGCGCCAGGCGCGTGCGCCGATCGCAGCGGCCGTGCGGTCGAACGAGGTCGCGGCCATCGCGACGATGAAGGCATAACCGATGCCGCCGAAAATGTAGGACGCGATCGAGGTCGCCGCGGCATAGCCTATCGGGTCCATCACGGCGAAGGCCAGGATGGCGACTGCGTGGATGGCGTGCGAGGCAGCAAAGGTGACGCCGACATAGCGGCGGTTGCGGCGCAGCCATCGCGTCCAGGCGTTCGGCCATAACAGCGCCAGCGCGGCGGCCGAGAAGGCGAGGCAGAACAGCAACAGCGAGGTGCGCGCGGTGAAGCGGATCACCATGCGCACGCCGTCGACCTCGAAGCCGCGCATGCCGGCGATCCAGATGCTCATGGCCAGCAGCGTCAGCGCGAGCAGGGCGAACAGCCGCCAGCCTTCGAACCATTTTTGTGTCGGCATGTTTTGCTCCCCCCGGCTGCTTATGTAATCACCAGTTACATTCGCTGTACGGATCAGGTCAACCGTGTAATCAGTGCTTACATTCACGACCTGGTGATGGTAGGAGAGGGCATGCGTCCGTCAGGCAAGCCTTCCGCCGCAAAATCCCCCACCACCAAGCCGCGCCGCCGCGCTGCGCGAGCGGCCGCGCCAAAACCCTATCACCATGGCGACCTCCGGCGCGTCCTGATCGACGCCGCGCTGCAACTGGTCGGCGAGGGCGGGGCGGAGGCGGTTAGCGTCCGGGAGGCCGCCCGCCGGGCCGGCGTGTCGCCGGGGGCGCCGTTCCGGCATTTTCCGAGCCGCGACGCCCTGATCCAGGCGGTGGCGGAAGAGGCGCAGCGGCGGTTTCGGGCCGAGATCAAGGCGGCGCTTGCCGCGGCGCCGGCCGGCGATCCGCTCGGCCGCTTTCGCTGCCTCGGGCTCGCGTATCTGCGCTGGGCGATGCGCAACCCGACCCATTTCGAAATCATTTCCAGCCGCCGCTTGTTCGATCACGACCAGGCGGCCGCCATCTCCAGCGACAATGCCGAACTGATCGCGCTGACCGAGCAAACGCTGGCCGAAGCCTTTGCGGCGGGCCAGCTCCGCAGCGCCGACCTCAAGCAGGTTCAGATCGCCGGCCGGGCGCTGGTCTATGGTTTTGCCCGGATGAATATCGACGGCCATTTTCCGCGCTGGGGCGTGGCAGGCCCCGAGGCCGAGCGGACCGCCGAGGCGGTGCTGGATCTTTTCATCGAGGGGGTAGCCAGCCGCCCACGGCCGGCCTGATCATGGCGCTCAACGGCCGTACGAGTACCGGCAAACGTCCGCCCGAAGGCAAATTCATTGCCTGTTCGTGACGATTCCACTACGTTTTTGTGACGCGGCTCAGGTTCCGGATGGGTCGTGCGTCTTCTGGTCGTCGCCAGCCAAGGCTTTGTATTGCGCCGGGTCATGTTGCGTTCCTCTCATGGCGCCCGCGCCAAATCCTGGGCCCTCCGCCACCACCCTTGCTGCCGGCCTTGCCGCGATCGGCTTCTGGCGGCTTTCGGCCGTTGCTGCACCGCACATATCGGCGCTGGCGATCCTGCTGCACACCGAAACCGATTTCGGCGGCCGCATGGGTTTTGCCCTGGCCTGGGGCATCCTGAACTTCCTCTTTATTGCGCTGCTGCGGCGTCCGGCGCTGTCGGGCGCGCTGTCGCTGACGCTGGTCGTGCTCCTGGTGCTGCTGTCGCGGCTCAAGCACGACGTCGTGCAGATGACGGCGAACTTCGTCGACCTGATGGTGATCGACCGCGACACCGCGGCGTATCTGTTCACGATCTTTCCGAACTTGCGCTGGAGCGTGGTCGGCGCATCCCTTGTCATCATGCCGCTGATGTACGCGCTGTGGTGGCTCGATCCGTTTCGCATCCGCCGCCTGCCGGCCACCGCTGGCCTGCTGACCTGTCTCGCAAGCCTGGCCGGTTATTCCGTCGTCTGGCCCGATGAAGCCTGGCGCGGCTATTACGACGATGGCTATCTCTCCAAATTCGCCCGCTCGGGCGTGACCGCGGTTTCCGACTTCGTCAATCACGGCTTTATGGAATCGGAAGCCGTGACTGCCGAGCGGCTGAAGGTGCCGCTGGTCGATTCCTGTCATGTGGCCGGTCGCCGCCCGCACATCATCATGATCCATGACGAGTCGAGCTTCGACATCCGCCAGGCCGCCGGCGTCAAGGTGCCGCCGGGCTATGGCAGCCATTTCAAGTCCTTTGACGGCCGCGAGCGCAAGTTCATGGCCGAGAGCAGCGGCGGCGCAAGCTGGATGGCCGAGTACAACGTGCTTGCCGGCCTGTCGTCGCGGTCGTTCGGCCGCTTCTCCTATTTCGTCACCCGCATCGCCTCGGGCCGGGTCGAGCGCGGATTGCCGCTGGCGCTGCGCCGCTGCGGCTACAACACCATCTCGCTCTATCCCGCCTACGGCGCCTTCATGGGGGCGCGTGGCTTCCAGACCTCCACCGGCATTCAGCACTTCTATGACGCGCGCGCGCTCGGCGCCAAGGGCATCGAGCCTGACAGCTTCTTCTACGACAAGGCCGTGAATCTGATCGCCGAGCAGCCGGTCAACACGCCGCTGTTCACCTTCGTCTATCTCGCCGCCAACCATTTCCCCTGGGAAACCAAATTCCGCCCCGACCTGCTGCCGTCCTGGCGCGCGCAAGGCAACGAGCCCGTCGTCGACGAATATCTGCGCCGCCAGACATTGAGTGCCGGGGATTATGCGGCGTTCGTCGCCAGCCTGAAAAAGAAGTTCCCGGCGCAGCCGTTCCTGATCGTCCGCTACGGTGACCATCAGCCGGAGTTTTCCTCGAACCTGCTCGATCCCGGCCTGGATGAAGCCAGGGTAGCCCGCAAGTTCGATACCCACGACCCGCGCTACTTCACCACCTATTACGCGATCGACGCCGTCAACTTCGAGCCAGTGAAGAGTTCCGCGATTATGGACACGATCGACGCGCCCTATCTGCCGCTGGTGATCCAGGAGGCCGCCGGCATTCCGCTCGACCCCTCGTTCAAGGAGCAAAAGAACATCATGCTTCGCTGCAAGGGTGTATTTTATGCCTGCAAGGATGGCGCCGAGGCGCGCAGGTTCAACCGGTTATTGATCGACGCAGGTTTCATCAAAGGGCTCTAGAGACGAGACATGCCGACCGCCGCTGAACGGGGAATGAGCGAAAGCATCCGCGCGCAATCGCGCGGCGCCCGGTTCTTTGTCCCGGCCGGCCTGATTATCGCCGTCCATCTGGCGGGACTCGTGGTCCTGCTCACCAGCGAATACGGGCCGTTTGCGATCACGCTGGCCATGCTGGCGTGGGTTTTCGTGAACTGCTTCCTGCTGCTCGTGCTGCAACGGCCCGGCATCTGTGCAGCGATTGCAGTGACCCTCATCGTGATCCTGATCGAGCTGTCACGCTTCAAATTCGGCATCCTGCAGCTCACCCTGACGTTCCTCGACTTCCTGATCATCGACCGTGATACGTTTTCGTTTCTGCTCTCGGTGTTTCCGCGATTGCAGACGCAGTTGATCATGGCGGGGATCATTGCCGTGCCGCTGTTGTGGCTGGCTTGGCGTTTCGATCCGTTCCGGGTGCGGCGACGCCTGGCGTTGATCGGTCTGGCCGCGAGCATTGCATCGATATCGGCGATGTCGGTCGCATGGCCCGAGCAGCCGTGGGAACCGTTCCAGGGCATCAACCACATTTCCAATCTCGCGCGCTCGGGCGTGGTGGCGGTGTCGCGGCTGGCTTCGACGGGATGGATCGAGGCCGATCCGCCGGCAAATGCCCCGCTTCGGCTCGCACCGGAAGCGCACGCCGCCGGCCGTTCGGCGCTGCCGCCTGACGCTGCCTGTGATGCCGACGCAAAGCGGCCGCACATTATCATGCTGCTCGACGAGTCGAGCTTCGACGTCAGGTCCGCGCCAGGCATCAAGGTGCCGGCGGGATACGCCGACTACTTCAAGTCCATCGACGGCAAGCAGCGCACCATGATGGCCGAGGCGACCGGCGGTCCGACCTGGTACACCGAGTTCAACGTGCTGACGGGCCTCTCGGCGCGGTCGTTCGGCGATCTCAAGTTCTACGTGACGAGGATAACCGCGGGTCGCGTGACCCGTGGACTGCCACAGGCGCTGCGGAACTGCGGGTACAAAACCTTCTCTCTCTATCCGACCTATGGCAACTTCCTTGGCGCGCGCACCTTCCAGAAGGGAGCCGGCGTCGGCCATTTCGTCGACATGGCGGATATGGGCGTGAACCAGGACATGCAGCCCGACAAGTTCTATTTCGATCAGGCGCTAAAGGTGTTTGCGCGCGAGCAGTCTCAGCAGGCGCCAGTCTTCATGTTCGTCTACCTCACGGCCAACCATTTTCCCTGGACCGACGTCTACCGGCCCGATCTGACGCCGCCGGGCTGGACGCCGCCGGGCAACACTGCGGAGGTCGATGAATATATTCGCCGTCAGACCATGACGGCCAACGACTATCGCGAATTCACCGAGCGGCTGAAGCGCGACTATCCGGACCAGTCATTTCTGGTGCTGCGTTTCGGCGATCACCAGCCGGCGATCTCGCAAAAGATGCTGGAGCCCGGGATCGATCAGGCGACGCTGGCGAAACGGGTGATGGCCGCCGATCCACGCTACTTCTCTACCTACTATGCCATCGACGGCATCAACTACCAGCCGCGCAACCTGTCATCGGCGCTCGAAACGCTCGACGCGGCGTACATCCCCCTCGTGCTGCAGGAAGCCGCCGGCATCCCGCTTGATCCGACCTTTGCAGAGCAGAAGAGCATCATGCTCCGCTGCAAGGGAGCCTTCTATGACTGCAGGAAAGGCGCGGAGGCGCGCAGGTTCAACCGGCTTCTGATCGACGCCGGCATGATCAAGGGGCTTTGATTTCCGTTCTGTCGCCGTCATTGCGAGCCAACGGGTCGCGCGAATGCGCGCCCGATGACAGGCTCCGCGAAGCAATCCATTTCGCCGCACGTGGAGGCGTGGATTGCTTCGTCGGTGCGCGGCTCGCAATGACGGGGAGGGAGCTCGGCAGCCTCTCCTCACCTCTTCCCCACCTTCTCCCACAGCCACTGCGCTACCGCATCCGGCGAGCTCGCGGCGTCGTTGCCGGATGCGCGCAGGTTTGCTTCGCGCATGGTGGCGATGTCGATCTTGCCGAGCAGCGGGGCCAGCGCCTTGCGCAACGCCTCGTCATTGGCGCGCTTCGGCGCGAGCAGCACGATCGCATCATAGGGCGGGATTGCGTGCCTGGGATCGCCGAGCACCACCAGATCGTATTTCGCGATCAGCCCGTCGCTGGTGTAGCCGGCGATGACGTCGACTTCGCCGGAGGCGACCGCCGCATACATGAAGTCCGGCTGCATCTGACGTTGGCCGCGGAACGACAGGCCGTAGGCCCTGCGTAGCGCGGCCCATTCGGGGCGCGAGAAGAATTCATAGTCGCCGGCGATCGACATGTTTGCGGCGCGCGAGGCGAGATCGGCGACGGTGCGGATACCCAACTGCTCGGCGCGCTTGCGCGGCATCACCAGCGCATAGGCGTTCTCGAAACCGAGCTCGCCGAGCAGTGTGATGTTCTGCTTCGCTAGTATCGTCTTCAGCTCGGCCAAGAGCTCCTGACGCGGCTTGATGTCGGTGCGGTGAAACTGGTTGGCCCACAGCGTGCCGGAATAATCGATGTAGACGTCGATGTCATCAGCCGCCAGGGCTTCGAAGATCACGTTGGAGCCGAGACCTTCGCGCGTCGTTGCCGAAAGCCCAGCCTTTTTCAGCCGCTGCGCCATCAAGGCCGACAGGACATACTGCTCGGCAAAAGTCTTGGCACCGATGATGTAGTTCGTCTGCGGCCGCACCAGGTTCGGCGTCAGCGTGGCTGCGACGAGCGCCGCAATGCCGACGCCGCCCAGTGTCGCGCGAAAACGGCTGCGGTGGCGCAACCCGCCTTCGATCAGCGCCAGCAACTGATCGACCGCGAGCGCCAGCACCGCGGCGGCCAGGCAGCCGAACAGCACGAACACCCAGTTCTGGGTCTGCAGCCCCGCAAAGATGTAATTGCCGAGGCTGGTCTGGCCGATCGGCGTTGACAGCGTCGCAGTGCCGATCACCCAGACAGCCGAAGTTCGGATGCCTGCCATCATCACCGGCAGCGCCAGCGGCAATTCCACCGTGAACAGCGATTGCCGCGGCGTCATGCCGACGCCCTGCGCCGCTTCCAGGATCGCAGCGTCGACGCCCTGCAGCCCGGTGATGGTGTTGCGCAGCACCGGCAGCATCGAATAGAGCGCCAGCGCCAGCACCGCGGGTAAAAATCCGAACGCGGAAAAACTGACGCCGAACCATGACAGCGACAACGCCGCGAGCGCCAGGAGCAGCGGATAGAACAGCGCCAGCAATGCCAGGCCCGGCACAGTCTGCACGATGCTGGCAAGCCCGAGCAGCCCGCCGCGCATCACCGGCCGATGGCGTGCGATGATCGCGAGCGGCAGGCTGACGAGTAACCCCAGCACCAGCGCGGCGACGCTGACGCGGACGTGGTTGCCGAGATAATCGGGCAAATGGCCCAATGCCTCGCTCCAGCGCGGATCGGCGAAGATGCTCATGCCGCGCCCTCACGAGGAAGCAATGCGCTCAGCCGCTCGGCCTGCCGCCGTGGCGTGCGCAGGAGTTCGCCGACGTAAGCGTCGTCGGATTTGGAAAGCTCGGCCGGAGTGCCCTGCGCCAACAGCCGCCCGTCGCACATGATCGCGATGCGGTCGGCGAGCAGGATCGCTTCCGTCATGTCGTGGGTGATCATGACCGTGGTCAGGCCAAGTTTCTTGTGCAGCTCGCGAAAATCGTCGCCGAGCGCGTCGCGGGTTAGGGGGTCGAGCGCGCCGAACGGCTCGTCCATCAGCATGATGCGCGGGCGTGCGGCGAGCGCCCGCGCCACGCCGACGCGCTGGCGCTGGCCGCCGGAGAGCTCATGCGGCAGCCGGTCGCGATATGGCGTGCGGTCGAGCCTGACAAGGTCGAGCAATTCATCCACCCGCACGGAAATCTCGGCGGGCCGCGTGCCAAGCAACTTTGGCGTGATGCCGATATTGCCGGCGACGCTCAGATGCGGAAACAGCCCGCCGCTCTGAAATACATAGCCGATCCGCCGCCGCAACAGGATCGGATCTACGTTGCGGACGTCCTCGCCTTCGACTGTGATGGTGCCAGAGTCAGCCTCGATCAGGCGGTTGGCGAGCCGCAATAGCGTGGTCTTGCCCGAGCCGGAGCCGCCGACGATGGCGAGGAGTTCGCCCTCGGCGACCTCAAGCGAGACGTCATCGACCGCCACCACGCGGCCGGCGTCGAAGGTCTTGCCAACATGCGCATATGCGATCAGTGGCGTGGTAGGCATTCGATCGGTCCCAACCCTTGGCTCTTCCCAACGGATACAGTGATAGCTGATAAATGGCCGGTCGCGAATGCGGGACTTCGACTGTCGCCCGCGCGGCCGTGGAGCAACAAGGTTCGAAAATTGTCCACGGCTTGCCCCGTGGATCACCCCGACTTCAGATAGCTAACTGACAGGATTCTGGGCAACACGGGGTCAGTCAGCGCGAGAACGCATTCTTCAACTGCACCAGGAATGTCACCAGCCATGCACACGCATACATGCCCGCGAGGCCAAGGGCCGTTCTGCGATCAATCAAGGACAGGCCTGTCCACCACCATATCCGGTAAAGCCATATTCCTGCCGTGGCTACGCCAAGCAAGCAGACCAGCATCTTGAGAAAGGACGAGTTCGCGACGCCTAAGGCGCCAAACAAAAGCGTCGCTGGAACGAGAAACATGGTGCAGGCGGATATCAAAATCTCGTTCATGGCTCCTCAAGACGTCTACGAATCGAAGGCTGCCTATGCAGTTTGCAGCAACCTGTACCCTTCTGGAAGGGACGCCGAGGCAACCGGTATTTGGCTCGCGCCGCTGACGTTCGACGACGCGTTGCAGGGCCGCGTTGAACTTATCCTTCGTACCCGCTAAGGCATCCCTCCAAAGATTTGGGGAGAAACATGGCAGATACCGCACAGCCGGCAGCGGTCGCACTTGACGATGCGACGGTGGCATTTCGTGTGGCCGGGGACCGCGTCTATACGGCGGTGGAGCAGGCCAGCCTGTCCGTCGCGCATGGCGAGTTCGTCGCCATCGTCGGCCCCACCGGATGCGGGAAATCGACGCTGCTCAACGTCGCGGCAGGGCTCCTGAAGCCGGCGGCGGGATCGGTAAAGATCTTCGACCAGCCGCTGGCCGGGTTGAACCGCGATGCTGGCTATCTCTTCCAGGCCGATGCGCTGTTTCCCTGGAAGACCGCACTCGACAACGTTGCCATCGGGCTCGAGATCAAGGGTGCGCCGCGCGAACAGGCGCTGCAGCGCGCGCAGGGTTGGCTCACGTCGGTCGGCCTCGGCGCCTTCGCCAACCGCTATCCGCACATGCTGTCTGGCGGCCAGCGCAAGCGCGTCGGTCTTGCCCAGGTCCTGATACGTGATCCAAAAATATTGCTGATGGATGAGCCGTTCGGCCCGCTCGACGCCCAGACAAGGCAGATCATGGGCAACCTGCTGCTCGAACTATGGAACGCCGACCGCAAGGCGGTGCTGTTCGTGACCCACGATCTCGAAGAGGCGATCGCGCTGGCCGATCGCGTCGTGATCATGTCGGCAGGGCCAAGCGCGCGCATCATCGGCGACTGGCGGGTAAAACTGCCGCGGCCGCGCGACATTTCGGAAGTCCGGATGGAGAAGGACTTTCACGAACTGCACCGGGAGATCTGGAGCGTGTTGAAGGACGAAGTGATGAAGGGCTACGCACAATCCACGCGAAGTGCGGAGGCAGGCTGATGTCCCGCTCGACGCTGCTCCTGTTGCAATTGCTGGTCGCGGTCGTCGCGCTGGCGGTATGGCAGTTCCTGACTACCGTACCGGTGTTCGGCAAAATCCTGCTGCCGCCGTTCTTCTTTTCCAACCCGATCGATGTCGGCAGCCAGATCGTCAAATGGTTCTCGTCAGGCGTGATCTGGAAGCACCTGATCATCACGCTGTGGGAATCGATCCTCGCTTTCGTGATCGGATCGGTCGCCGGCGTCCTGGTCGGCTTCTGGTTCGCGCGACAGCCGCGCGTCGCCGCGGTGTTCGATCCCTATGTGAAGATGATCAACGCGCTGCCGCGCGTGGTGCTGGCGCCGATCTTCACGCTGTGGCTGGGGCTCGGCATCTGGTCCAAGGTCGCGCTCGGCGTGACGCTGGTGTTCTTTATCGTGTTCTTCAATGTCTATCAGGGCGTCAAGGAAGTCTCCAACACCGTGCTCGACAACGGCCGCATGCTCGGCATGAACGAGCGGCAGTTGATGCGGCACGTCTACTGGCCCTCGGCGCTGTCGTGGATGTTCTCCTCGCTGCACACGTCGGTGGGTTTTGCCGTGGTCGGCGCCGTAGTCGGCGAATATCTGGGATCGGCCGCCGGCCTCGGCTACCTGATCCAGCAGGCCGAAGGCGTGTTCGACGTCGCTGGCGTGTTCGCCGGCATGTTCGTGCTGTCCGCCTTTGTCATCCTGATCGACTTCGGCGTGACGCTGGTCGAACGGCGACTTCTGGTGTGGCGTCCGACGGCGGCGGAGGGGCGGGGGTAGACGCCGTCTCGTCATTGCGAGAAGCGTAGCGACGAAGCAACCCATGGCTCCGCGTGTGGCATGGATTGCTTCGCGGAGCCTGTCATCGGAAGCGCGTTCGCGCGACCCGTTGGCTCGCAATGACGGAGATGGTCGGAAGGAAGTACGCCTTCTCAACGCACATCCGCTGCTCTATCTTGCCGCCAACGAATGGAGGAACCCATGAAGAAACTGTTCAGGCGGTTGGCCGCTTCGCTGCTGGCGCTCACACTGACCTCGGGATTTGCCGCAGCGCAAAGCAAGGTCACCATCGCGATCGGCGGCGGCGCCTGCCTGTGCTACCTGCCGACCGTGCTGGCCAAACAGCTCGGCGAATATGAAAAGGCGGGCGTGGCGGTCGAGCTGGTCGACCTTAAGGGCGGCTCGGACGCGCTGAAAGCGGTGCTCGGCGGCAGCGCCGACGTGGTTTCGGGCTATTTCGACCATTGCGTCAACCTGGCCGCCAAGAAGCAGGAGCTGCAGTCCTTCGTGATCTACGACCGCTATCCCGGCCTGGTGCTTGTCGTGTCGCCCGCGCACACCAGCGAGATCAAATCGATCAAGGATCTGGCCGGCAAGAAGGTCGGCGTCAGCGCGCCGGGCTCCTCGACCGATTTCTTCTTAAAATATCTGTTGAAGAAGAATGGCCTCGATCCGACCAGCGCCGCGGTGATCGGCGTCGGCTTAGGGGCCACTGCGGTGGCGGCGATGCAGCAGGGCCAGATCGACGCCGCCGTGATGCTCGATCCGTCCGTCACCGTTTTGCAGGGCAGCTATCCGGATTTGAAGATACTGGCCGACACCCGCTCGCAAAAGGACACGCTGGCCGTGTTCGGCGGTGAGTATCCGGGCGGCGCGCTCTACACCACGGCGGCCTGGATCAATTCGCACCCGAAGGAAGTGCAGGCGCTGACCAACGCGATCGTCAACACGCTCAACTGGATCCATTCGCATTCACCGGAAGAGATCATGGCGAAGATGCCGGAGGGAATGGTCGGCAAGGACAAGGCGCTCTATCTCGCCGCGCTGAAGAACACGATCCCGATGTACTCGCAAACCGGTTTGATGGACCCGAAGGGCGCCGACGCGGTGCTCGCCGTCTTCAGCGAAGGCTCGCCCGACGTGGCGAAAGCCAATATCGACGTGACCAAGACGTACACCAACAAATATGTCGAGCAGGCCAGGAAGACCACGGGCGCCAGTCCGAAGTGAAGAAGGGATACGATCGGCGTGAAATCGAGCGATGTGAAGCGATGAATGGCACGAGGCCTCCGGCCATTTATCGCGTCAGCACGCTCGATCTTGTGGTCGAAAATTGGGCGTGGCCGTTCGCGGAAGCGCGGCGCGCGGACATCGATGCGCATTTTGCCGAAAGGCAGCGCGAAAGACCGCAACTGTGGAACGGCCGCGTGCTACTCGGGCGCAACCCGATGTTTTCCGGCGACCGCTTCAGCGCCAGCTATTTCGAAACCGACTTCGCCAGTTTTCTGGCCTGGCGGGACTGGGGCTTTCCTGACGCTTCCGTGTTCAACGGTTTCGGCATGGGCGCGCTACTCTGTGCCGACGGCGCCTTTGTGCTCGGCGAAATGGGCCATCACACGGCGAATGCCGGGCGCATCTATTTTCCGTCAGGCACGCCCGACCTCGACGATATCAGGGACGGCGCGGTCGATATATCCGGCAGCGTCACGCGCGAGCTCGAGGAAGAGACCGGCCTTGCCCCCGGCGAATACGACACCGAGCCGCATTGGCATTGCTTCTACACCGGGCCTACGCTCGCGATGATCCGCGTCCTGCGAGTCAACATGCCGGGCGACGATCTACGCAAGCGGATCGAGCGCAACCTCGCCTCGCAGCGTCAGCCGGAACTGTCGGCCATTCACCTCGTGCGCAGCGCGCGCGATCTGAATTCGGCAATGCCGCGTTTTGTCACGGCATTCATCGAGGCGCAGCTCGCTTCCCGGCTGTGACGCGCGCAATGCGCTTGACATCTGGTCGCGCTACCAATGTGATAGGCGCCAACCAAGAACAAGAAAATGCAGTGCACAAAAAATAATCCAGGGAGAATTCCATGCTGGGGCGCAAAACTGCACGCCTTCTCGTCGGGCTGTCTACCGCAATCGCGGTGCTGGGGATGGCGGTTTCCGCCGAGGCTCAGGAAAAGAAAATCAAGATCGGCGTCATCTACGACCTGACCGGCCCGCTCGCCGGCGGCGGTTCGGAGCTGCAATATATCGGCGCCAAGATCATGCTCGACCAGTACGCCAAGACCGGCGTCGAGGGCTACAAGGTCGAAGCGGTTTATGCCGACGCCCAGAGCAAGCCCGACGTCGCGATCAACGAGGCGGTGCGGCTGATCGAGCAGGAAAAGGTCAACATGCTGCTCGGCTTCTTCTCCTCGGCGCAATGCGTGCCGGTGGCCGCGCGCGTCGAGCAGCTCAAGAACTTCATGTGGATCACGACCTGCATCTCATCCGCGGTGCTGGCCGACAAGAACTTCAAATACGTGTTCCGGCCGCAAGCCTCCGGCGACCAGTTCGGCTTGATGACGATGGATTTCATCGCGCAGAATTCCAAGGCGAAGCTAGGCAAGGAGCCGAAGGATCTGCGCGTTGCCATCATCCACGAGGACGGCGCCTACGGCGTCGACGTCTCCAAGGGCAACGAGGCCGGCGCCAAGAAGGCCGGCTTCAACGTCGTGCTGAAGGAAGGCTATTCTGCCACGGCGCCGGATCTTTCTTCGTTGGTGACGAAACTGAAGCGCGCCCGGCCCGACGTGGTCTTCCACACCGGCTACAACCCTGACATCACGTTGTTCGGCCGCCAGGCGCGCGAGCAGGGCCTGAAATTCGCTGCTCTGGTCGGCCACGGCGCGGGCTATGGCGTATACGAAAAGCTGAAGGAAGGTCTGGGCTCCGACGTCAACTACGTCTTCAACACCGATCCGATCTCGATCTGGCTCGCCAACCAGAAATCGATGGATCCGAAGCTGCCGCCCGTCATCAAGATGGTCGGCGAGGAGTTCGACAAGGCCAAGCCGGGCGTCGCGATTCGCTCCGCGCATGTCGGCATGGCGGCATCCAACACCTATCTATTTCTGACCGAGGTGCTGCCGCGCGCCATCAAGAAATATGGCGGCGTCGATCCCGATGCGTTGCGCAAGGCAGCCCTCGAGACCGATATTCCCGAAGGCGGCACCATGCTGGGCTTCGGCGTCAAGTTCCACGGCGAGGGCACCCAGATGGCCGGCCAGAACGAACGCTCGTTCCCCGTTGTCATCCAGTATGTTGACGATAAGTCGTTTGTGGTGTGGCCGAAGAGCCAGGCGCAGCGCGAGGCCGTGCTGCCGCTGCCGAAGGGAACCACGTTCAGCAACCAGTAAGAGCCGGGCAAACGGCTAAGCGGAGGTTCTGGAGTGCTGACGGTAGACGGATTGGTGAAACGCTTCGGCGGCTTCACCGCTGTTAACAACGTGTCGTTCCGGGTCGAGCAGGGCGAGATTCTCGGCCTGATCGGCCCGAATGGCTCCGGCAAGAGCACGATCTTCAACATGCTGTCGGGCACGCTGATCCCGACGGCAGGATCGATTCTGTTCAACGGAACGGAGATCGCGGGCAAGGCGCCGCACCGCATCATCAACGGCGGCATCGGCCGCACCTTCCAGATCCCGCGGCCGTTTCACCGGCTCACAATATTCGAGAATGTGGCGCTCGCAGGCTATTACGGCCAGGGCAGCCACAGCCGCGCCCGCGCGGATGAGGCCGCCGAACGCGCGCTGGCCATGGTTGGCCTGCCGACCAACCGCCACGCCGGCGTCGATGGCTTAGGTGCCGCCGGCCTGAAAAAACTCGAACTCGCCAAGGCGCTCGCCACCGGGCCGAAACTTCTGCTCGCCGACGAAAGCCTCGGCGGGCTCGACGAGCACGAGATGGATCAGGCCGCCGACATGCTGCGCAAGATCCGCGACGAGCTCGGCATCACCATCATCTGGGTCGAGCACATCATGGGCGTGTTGATGCGGGTGGTCGATCGCGTGATGGTGCTCGATCACGGCGAGAAGATTTCGGAAGGCCTGCCGAGCGCGGTGGCGAGCGACCCAAGGGTGATCGAGGTCTATCTCGGGACGGATGCGGATTCGAGCCAGGCCGCGGCGGCGGAAGCGCGTCGTCGGGCAGGGGTGTAAGTATGCTCGAACTCAGATCGCTCGACGCGGGTTACGGCAGCTTCCAGGCGCTGTTCGGCATCAATCTCGAGGTCAGGGCTGGCGAGGCGGTTGGCGTGATCGGCCCGAACGGCGCCGGCAAGACCACGCTGATGCGCGTGATCTCGGGCCTGATCCGCCCCACCGAAGGTTCGATCACGATGGAAGGCCGCGACGTCGTGGCGACGCCGGCGCATCGCATCGTCGACCTTGGCATTGCGCACGTGCCGGAGAACCGCCGGCTCTTTCCGCGGCTTACCGTCGACGACAATCTGAAGATGGGCGCCTACATGCCGGGCGCGCGCGCCAAATACGCCGAGCGGCTCGAATTCGTGTTCGACCTGTTTCCGCGCATGAAGGAGCGGCGCAGCCAGATGGCCGGCACGCTGTCGGGCGGCGAGCAGCAGATGTGCGCGATCGGCCGCGCGCTGATGTCGGATCCGAAATTGCTCCTGCTCGACGAGCCCTCGGCGGGGCTTGCGCCTGTCGTGGTGCAGCAGGTGTTCGAGCTGGTGAAGCGAATTCGCTCTGGCGGGCTGACGGTTCTGATCGTCGAGCAGAACGTGCAGCAGGTGCTGAAGGTGGTCGATCGCGCGTACCTGCTGGAGGCCGGCACCATCCGCGCGTCCGGCACGTCGGAAGAGATGATGAAGAACGACACGATCAAGCAGGCATATTTGGGCGTTTAGGGCAAAGCGAGCATGCAGGCATTCCTCGATACCTTCGACATCTACCTGCTGGAAGCCGTGGTCAACGGCATCCTGCTCGGCGGCGTGCTGGCGCTCTTGGCGCTCGGGCTCAATCTGATCTTCGGCGTCATCGACGTCACATGGATCTGCTACGCCGAGCTGGTCATGATCGGCATGTACGGCATGTACTACATGGTCCAGGTGTTCGGCCTGCCGTACTGGGCTGCGGCGCCGATCGCGATCCTGCAGGTCGCGGCCTTGGGCGCGGCACTGCACTACATCGTCATCGCGCCGCTGCTCACCGCGCCGCCGATCAACCAGTTGCTCGCGACGGGCGGCGTGCTGTTCATCCTGCAGAGCTTTGCCACCGTCGCTTTCGGCATCGACTTCCGCAATCTCGGCATTCGCCTGCCGGTGCTGGCGATCGGCGACATGCATTTCAGCTATTCGCGGCTGCTCGCCTTCGTCGCCGCCTTGCTCGGCATGCTGGCGATCTACTTCTTCATGAAGCGCACCTATACCGGCACGGCGATCCGCGCCGTTGCGCAGGACCGCCAGATCATGTCGCTGATGGGGGTCGATACCAAGCGCATCTATCTCATCACCTCGGCGCTCGGCGGCGCGCTCGCCGGCCTCGCCGCCTGCCTACTGGTGCTGCAGTATGACGTGCATCCGTTCGTCGGGCTGTCGTTTGGGCCGATCACGTTCTTGATTTGCGTGCTCGGCGGGCTCGGCAATTTCGTCGGCGGTTTCATTGCGGCGTTCGTGTTCGCCCAGATCATTTCGCTGGGCGGCCTGTACTCCGACCTCGAATGGGGTTACGTGCTGGCTTTTGCCTTCTTCATCGTCATGATGTTCATCCGGCCCGCGGGCCTTTTGGCGAGGCGCTCGTGAATTCCCGCTATGCCGCCTGGGCCGTTGGACTAGCTGCGCTGATCGCGCTGCCTTTCGTCTATCGTGAGCCTTATCACCTGCACATCCTGGTGCTGATGCTGATCTGGTCGTTCGCCTACACTTCGTGGTCGATCATGGGCCGCTTCGGGTTGGTGTCGCTTGGCCATGGCGGCTTCATGGGCGTCGGCGCCTATGTCACGGCGCTGTTGTGGAACCACCTCGACATCACACCCTGGATCGGCATTCCGCTCAGCATGGTGGCGGCGGGCTTGCTGGCGCTGGTGGTCGCCTATCCCTGCTTTCGCTTCCGCATCACCGGGCACTATTTCGTGCTGGTGACGCTGGCGCTGTCCGGCATCGTGCTGCAGGTCATCACCGCGACGCGTGATTACACCGGCGGTTCGCTCGGCTACACGCCGAACCGCGCGCCCAGCGGCCAGGGGCTGCTGGCGCTGCAGTTCGACGACAAGACGACGTGGTATCTGATCGCGCTCGGCGTCTGGGTGGTGGGCCTTCTGATCTGGCGCTGGGTCGACCGCAGCATGAGCCGCTACGCCATGGAAGCGATCTCGGAGGACGAGGATGCGGCGGCTGCGGCCGGCGTCAACGTGACAGCCGAAAAGCTCAAGATCACGCTGATCTCCGCCTTGATGACCGCGCTCGCCGGCGCGCTGTACTGCCAGTACCAGATGTTCATCTCGCCGGACACGGTCAGCGGTATTGCGGTGTCCCTGCAGATGGTGTTCGCCGTCATCGTCGGCGGGCTCTATGTCTCGCTCGGACCGACGATCGGCGCCATCATCACCATCCTGCTCGCGGAAGGGCTGCGGATCGGCTTCGGTACCAAGGCGGTCGGCTGGGACAACCTGGTCTACGGAGTTTTGCTGGTGGTCTTCATCATCTTCCTGCCCAAGGGCATTCTTGGTAGCGTCCTTGACAAACTGAAGGCGCAACCGAAGAAGCCCAAGACCACATGAGCAAGAAGCCGCAGCCATCGCTGGCAGATGAACTAAAAACCTATGTCGTCCCGTTCCGCCACGACGGAACGGGCGAATTTCATCTCAAGTCGCACAAGACCGATGAGAAGGGCGGTCTCGACAAGGAAGGGGCGACCAGGATCATCGAGGCCAATCGTAAGCGACTGAACGATTTCCAGGAAAAACTCTACGCCCAGGACCGCTGGTCGCTGCTGCTGATCTTCCAGGGCATGGACGCCGCCGGCAAGGACAGTGCGATCAAGAGCGTGTTCGAGGGCGTCAACCCGCAGGGCTGCGAGGTCACTTCGTTCAAGCAGCCATCGGCCACGGAACTCGACCACGATTTCCTGTGGCGCAGCATGGTCGCGTTGCCGGAGCGCGGCCGGATCGGCATCTTCAACCGCTCTTATTATGAAGAATGCCTGGTGGTGCGGGTGCACCAGGAAATTCTCGACAGGCAGAAGTTGCCGCCGCAACTCGTAACCAAAAACATCTGGAAGGAGCGCTTCGAAGACATCTCAGCGATGGAGCGCTACCTGGCGCGCAACGGCACCGTGATCCTGAAGTTTTTCCTGAACGTATCGAAGGAAGAGCAGCGCGAACGCTTCCTCGAACGGCTGGAAGAGCCTGCCAAGAACTGGAAGTTCTCGATGGCCGATATCGGCGAGCGCGCGCTGTGGGCGAAATACCAGGCCGCCTACCAGGATATGATCCGCCACACCGCCTCGCATGCGGCGCCCTGGATCGTCGTTCCCGCCGACCACAAATGGTTCGCCCGCGTGGTGATCGGCTCGACGATCGTTAGCGCGCTCGACAGACTCGATCTGCATTTTCCAAAGGTCGACAAGGCCGACCGCAGCGAGTTCGCAAAGGTGCGTGAGGCGCTGCTGAATGAAGAGAAAGCGAAGTAGGGTGGACAAAAGGCGCGCTTGCTCGGGCGGAATGGTGGCAAGCTGGGCTTTTGCCCACCGCCCGAAACGGGCGTGACAGCGTCAACTTGAGAAGATGAGGCACGTCGTCGTGCCGTGCGCGAGCAATCGGCCTTTGACGTCGGTGACGCAGCCTTCAGCCGTGCCGACACGACGGCCGCAGTTGAGCACGTTGCCCTCGGCCCTGATTTGGCCCGTCTCCAGCGTGATGGCCCGGACCAGCGAAATCTTGAACTCGAGGGTCGTGCTGCCGATGCCTTTTTCGAGCATCGACTGGATGGCCAGGCCCATGCAACTATCGAGAAGTGTCGCCGTGAGGCCGCCATGCACCGTGCCGGATGGATTGAGATGAGCGCCTGTTGGATCCAGCGTGATGACGACGCGACCGCTTTCGGCCTCCACCACGTCATAGCCCAAGGTCTGTGCGATTGTGTTGAGGGGCAGCACTCCGCTGGCAAGGCCCTTGACGAACTCCAGCCCGCTCATCGTCTTCCGTTGCTCGGGACTAACCGTCCCGTAGGTCCTGGTGGTCATGATTTATCCTTCCCCGAAAATCATTTGCCAGCCCTTTCGCGTGTCCATGTACTCGCGAACCTGCTTGATGCGATCGCCTGCGACGACAAAGACGAAGCAATAGTCGTTGTCGTACGGCCGTCCTTCGGGGAGTGTCGCGCGCATCCGCTCTTCAATGATCACCGCGTCACCGTCCACATGGACAGCGCGGAACGAGATGTCGATCGCGGAGAACAGGCAATGCATCTCGGAGGCGATAAAGCGGGCGATCTGGTCGGGGCCGATCATGTGATCGGTATGCGCAAGCGCCACCGCCGTCGCATTGCAGCGAGGCGCAATCCATTCAGCGTCCGGCGTGAAGAGCGATGCGATCAGGCCGGCGTCACGCGTGGAGAATGTCTTCCAGGCGTTGAGGACTTTGGCTGTCGCGTTATCCATTTCTTGCCTTCCGTGTAGTGAGTTCGATCGCCGCCGATCTAGGACAATCCGGCCGTTATCGCTGGCCGGAATCGGACCTCATCATCCGCGCCCGCTTTCCTCCGCCGCGCGATGCGCTAGAATTCGAGCATGCTCAGCTTTGAGGCCTGCAACGCCGCGCGGCTGCGGCGCGACGCACGCTACGACGGCCGTTTCTTCACGGCGGTGCGGACCACGCGGGTTTATTGCCGCCCGGTCTGCCCGGTGAAGCACCCGTTGACGCGCAACGTCACCTATTATCCGACGGCAGCGGCGGCCGAGGCGGCGGGATATCGGCCCTGCCTGCGCTGCCGCCCCGAAACCGCACCGTTCTGCCCGGCCTGGAACGGCACACGCTCCACCGTGGCGCGCGCGTTGAAACTGATCGATAGCGGCGCGCTGGAGCGCGGATCGGTCGCGGAGTTGGCGGAGAAGCTTGGGATTACCTCGCGCCATCTCGCCCGCCTGTTTGAACGCCATCTCGGGGCGAGCCCGCAGCAGGTCGCGAATACCCGCCGCATCCAGTGCGCCAAGCGGCTGCTCGACACCACCGACGACACGATGATTGAGATCGCCTTCTGCGCGGGCTTCGGCAGCGTCCGCCGCTTCAACGCCGCGTTCGCCGAACTCTATGGTCGCTCGCCATCGAGCGTGCGCGCCACAGCGCGCAGGCGGCGAGACTGACTAGGGATCGCGAGCGGGGCAGCCCGAATACGTGCGGCGATAGCATCAGCCAAGTCCGGAAAGATGGCGAAGCGCACGCACTTCCTTCGCAGCCGCTTTCAGGAGAGGCCTTGCCTGCTCATCCTCGCGGCCAACGATAATGCCTGATGCAAAGGCGCGGGCGCGCCCGTCTTGCGGCGGAGCCTGGAACGCGGCCTCTGCCGCCATTTTTCGGTCCGCCATGAAATCGTTGAGCGAGCCCAAGGCATCTTGAATCTTCTTCGAATGTTTTGATAGGCGCGCGAGTATCTTTCGCTCGCGCTTGCTGCGGAAAAGGCTTTCGAAGAACTCGGCTGCGTACCTGATCTTCTTCATCCTGATCCGGAACTTGTGCCGCTCGTCGACCGTCATCGCTTGCAGCTTTCCGCCGTCCTTCTGTGCTTTCCGGAGGCGCCCATCCAGCAGCTCTGCGGCAAATTCGCCAAGGTCGCTGTTGGCGCCGTTTGTGCGGCCGTGCTGCGCCTCGATCCACTCGAGCACATCGACGAGCAGCGCGCGACATCGCGGCGAATTGACAGCCTTCCTGGCTTGCTCGAGCGCCTCAGCGCGTTTATCGGCAAATTGCTTCGCGATGGCTTTGCCGCCCCGCCGAGGCACTATTTCGCGAGCGACAGGGCCAATCTTCTCCTCCAGGAAGACGTAGAGCTCGCGGGCGGGCGCAAGTTCGTTTGTCAGCCACCTGAGTTCTGTCTTGATCTTTTCGGTCTTCGCGTTGGGCAGCGCTTTCGAAAACAGCGAGATGGCCGCGCGCATCCGGCGCGGGCCGACCCGCATCTGATGCACGCCTTCCGGATCAAGGTTACGGACAGCGTCGGCGTTTCCGGAAAAATGATGAAGGGCGGAGCGGGCGATGGCCTGGAAACCCTCGATTGCGCTCATCCGCTTGTCAAGTTCGATCGGCTCGGCAAAGACAGCTTGAGTGCTGTTGCCATTGACGAGGTCGTACCCCCGATCTGCCTTCGCTTTCAAACAGAGCTCGGCCGCCAGCTTTCGCTCCAGAGCTTTCGCGACGCGAAACAGATCCGTTGTCGGTCCGCTTTTCAATTCGAGTTCGATCTCCTCGATGTGCCTTGCATGCCTTGCCGCGATGATTCTGCCGCGATCGATGGCCAGTTCCAATTCGCTCCGTTTGGTGCGGACCGGCAAGGTGATGCGATGCACCGAGGTCTCAAAGATCGGCATCAGCTTGCGCCGCAGCTTCTTCGAGGCAAGCTCCTGAAGTGGAGTGCCGTTCGCCTTGCCGAGGTCGGGGCTACGACCTCCTATTTCGGTTTCCCACTCGCCGCGGCTGAACCGAACGCCGGACGTCTTCTTGATCGTTTGAACGTGCTTGCCGTTCGCTCGCCTTATCCGGAGCAGAAGTCCATGCCGCTTCAGCTTCTGCTTCGGAGTGTCGAAGTAGGTCGACAGCAGATCGCTCTCCGAGCGCTTGCGATTTTGCAGCCGCGCACCGTCAATCTGGAAGATGCCCCGAGATTGCGCTGCGGCATCTGGAATTTAATTTCAGTCTCAACGCCCATTTGGTACTCACCCGACGCTACCGGGTGGTAACGCAGGAAAGCGCTTCCAGATGCTTGGCCGTTAGGTCACCCTTTCTGACCCTCTTTTGGCATTGCGGCGGGCGGCAATTCTCGTCTAGAACAGCCCCGGAACGCCTTCCCGGCAACGAACCGTCAATGGTTTTGGCCGAGATTTGAGCGTCCTAAGGGTCTGGCAATGCTGATTCGCAGCGAAAGGTACGGGGTTCGGGGTGGAGCGGCCAAGGCTGCCCCTGCGCTTCCGGCTGCGTCCGCGCTCACCCTGCTTCTTGGCGGGCTTCTGCTTCTTATCGGCCCCTGAGGGCCGTCTGGGCGTTTGCGCCTGGGCACTCAGGGGTTTTGAGCGAGATCACCAGACCCTTCAGCGTCCATGAAAGATGGCGCTACGACCCAAAGGAATTCAGCATATGACATCAGCGAATAAGTCCGAGAAGGACCGCGTCGTTATTTTCGACACCACATTGCGCGATGGCGAGCAGTGCCCGGGCGCGACCATGACGTTCGAGGAAAAGCTCGAGGTCGCCGAGATGCTCGACGACATGGGTGTCGACGTCATCGAGGCGGGTTTCCCGATCACCTCGGAAGGCGATTTCCAGGCGGTCAGCGAGATTGCCCGCCGCTCCAAGAACGCCGTGATCGCCGGCCTGTCGCGCGCGCATCCCAAGGATATCGACCGCTGCGCCGAAGCGGTGAAGTTCGCAAAGCGCGGCCGCGTCCACACCGTGATCGCGACCTCGCCGTTGCATATGCGGGTGAAATTGAACATGACGCCGGAGCAGGTGGTCGAGCTCTCGATCGCCAACGTCAGCCGCGCCCGCAACCAGATCGACGACGTCGAATGGTCGGCCGAGGACGGCACCCGCAGCGAGATGGATTTCCTCTGCCGCATCGTCGAAGCCGTCATCAAGGCTGGCGCCACCACGGTCAATATCCCTGACACCGTCGGCTACACCGTGCCGGAGGAATACACCCACTTCATGAAGACGCTGATCGAGCGGGTGCCGAACTCCGACAAGGCGATCTTCTCCGTTCACTGCCATAACGACCTCGGCATGGCGGTGGCGAACTCGCTGGCCGGCATCGCCGGCGGCGCGCGGCAGGTCGAATGCACTGTCAACGGCATCGGCGAGCGCGCGGGCAACGCTGCGCTCGAAGAGATCGTGATGGCGATCAACGTGCGCAACGACAAGTTTCCGTGGTGGAACAAAATCGACACCACGCAATTGACGCGCGCCTCGAAACTGGTCTCGGCGGCGACCTCGTTCCCGGTGCAGTACAACAAGGCGATCGTTGGCCGCAATGCGTTCGCGCACGAAAGCGGCATCCACCAGGACGGCGTGCTGAAGGACGCCTCCACCTACGAGATCATGCGGCCCGAGATGGTCGGCCTGAAGCAGTCCTCGCTGGTGCTCGGCAAGCATTCCGGACGTCATGCATTTGTCCACAAGCTGGAAGAGATGGGCTACAAGCTCGGCCCGAACCAGCTCGAAGATGCCTTTGCGCGGATGAAGGCGCTGGCCGACCGCAAGAAGGACATCTACGACGAAGACATCGAGGCGCTGGTCGATGAAGAAATGGCGGCCTCGCATGATCGCATCAAGCTCACCTCGCTGACGGTCATCGCCGGCACCCATGGTCCGCAGCGCGCCACCATGAAGCTCGACGTCGAAGGCCAGACCAGGATCGAGGAAGCCGAAGGCAACGGCCCGGTCGATGCGGTGTTCAACTGCATCAAGGCGCTGGTGCCGCACGAAGCAAAGCTGGAACTGTACCAGGTCCACGCCGTCACCGAAGGCACCGACGCCCAGGCCGAAGTCTCGGTGCGGCTCTCGCACGAGGGCCGCTCGATGACGGCGCGTGCGGCGGATCCAGACACGTTGGTAGCATCGGCAAAAGCCTATCTCGGCGCACTCAATAAGATCGTCATGAAGCGCCAGCGAGACATGCCGGCGGCCGTGGCGGGCTGATCGCTCCACACCTCCGTCATTCCGGGACGGTCCAAAAGACCGGCCCCGGAACTATCGGCCTGGCCGAGCGGGCTTCTTTCGGAGCCCCTGCAGCCGGCAAAGTTACTTTGGGGCACACGCTCGATCTGGTAGAGTCCACACCAGCCAGGAGAAAGGCCGTGGACGAGCTGGAGCGCTGGCTGGTGCCGCTTGGCCTGGTGCAACTCGCACCCGCGTTGCGGATGAACGATGTCGATCTCAAGATCCTGCCTGAGCTGAGTGAGGCGGACCTGGAGAAGCTCGGTCTCTCGCTTGGTCAGCGCAAGAAGCTATTAAAAGCGGCCGCTTGCCTGCCAAAGCCCTCAGCATCCGGAGACTCGAGTGCCGCGCCGGCACCAAGCTTGAGCGCCGTCTCTTCGGCCGAACGGCGGCAGCTCACGGTGATGATCTGCGATCTCGTCGGCTCGACCGCGCTATCGGCTGCTCTTGACCCCGAGGACCTGCGAGAGGTGATTGGCGCCTATCACCGCTGCGTCGCCGAGACGGTATCGCGCTTCGACGGCTTCGTCGCCAAGTATATGGGCGACGGCGCACTGCTTTATTTCGGCTACCCCCAGGCGCACGAGGATGACGCCGAGCGAGCGGTGCGCGCCGGTTTGGCGCTCATCGACGCCGTCGACCAACTGCAAACATCCGAGCGTCTTCGGGTCCGCATCGGCATCGGGACGGGGCTGGTCGTGGTCGGTGACCTCATTGGCTCGGGCGAGGCACTGGAACGCGCCGTGGTGGGTGAGACGCCCAATCTCGCGGCGCGCCTGCAGGCCGTTGGCGAGCCGAACACCATCGTCGTGGGTCCCATGACGCGTCACCTCCTGGGCGATCTTTTCGAGTACCGCGATCTCGGAACGGTCGCGATGAAAGGCTTTCCGCAGCCGGTCCAAGCCTATCAGGTGCTCCGGTCCAGCGCCGTCGAGAGCCGGTTTGAAGCCTTCCATTCGGCCGGCCTGACCCCGCTGGTCGGCCGCGAGGAAGAGCTCGAACTGCTGCTGCGCCGGTGGCAGCGCGTGACCTCTGGGGAGGGGCAGGTGGTGCTGCTCTCAGCGGAGCCCGGGGTCGGGAAATCGCGACTGGTGGCGGCCCTCCATGAGAAGCTGCAAGCCGAACGGTACTCGCGCTTGCGCTGCTTCTGCTCGCCGCACCACCAGGGCAGCGCGCTGTACCCCGTCATCAGGCAACTGGAGCGGGCGGCCGGGTTCACCAGGGACGACCCACCGGCGGTCAGGCTCGACAAAATCGAGGCGCTGTTGACGGCCTCAGCGACCGCTGCCGAATATATGCCGCTATTGGCCGAGCTGCTATCATTGCCCTCCGACCGCTATTGCCCGGTATCGCTCAGTCCGCCTGCGAAGAAGGAGCGCACGCTTCAGGCGCTGCTCCGGCAAGTGGAGGACCTGTCTCGGCGCAATCCCGTGCTGTGGGTCTTCGAAGATGTGCACTGGATCGACCCGACCTCGCTCGAGCTCCTGCAAGTGGCGGTCGATCGCGTGCAGCAACTGCCGGTGTTGCTACTCCTCACCTTCCGACCGGAGTTCTTGCCACCGTGGATCGGCCAGCCGCACGTCACGATGCTGGCGCTCGGTCGCTTGAACCGGCGTGACACCGCAGCCCTCGTACAGCGGGTGGTTGGCGACAAAGTACTGCCCGGCGCGGTCGTCCACGAGATCATCGACCGCACGGACGGCGTGCCGCTGTTCGTGGAGGAACTGACCAAGGCTGTGCTTGAAGCGGGAGCCGAAGGGGACGCCAAGGCCGTGCTTTCGCGAACCTCGCCGGGTGTACTCGCCGTCCCGGCTACCCTGCACGCCTCGCTCCTGGCCCGTCTCGACCGTCTCAGTCCGGAAGCCAAAGAAATTGCCCAGACCGGCGCCGCCATTGGCCGGGAATTCTCCGACGATTTGATACGCGCCGTGTCGCCAGTGCCGGACGCACCTTTGCAGTCCGCCCTCGACCAGCTCGCCGCGTCACAGTTGATTTTTCGTCGTGGCTCATCGGTCTACAGTTTCAAGCACGCACTCGTTCAGGACACCGCATACGGCACACTGCTGCGCGGCAAGCGGCAACCGCTGCACGCGCGGATCGCACGGGCCCTCGAGGAGAAGTTTCCGGACATCGCGGCTACCCAGCCGGAGGTCCTGGCGCACCATTTCACCGAGGCTGACCTCACGGAAAATGCTGTGGCCTACTGGCGCAAGGCCGGCCAGCGCGCGGCCGAGCGGTCGGCACACGCGGAGGCGATCGCCCATCTCCGCAAGGGGCTGATGCTCGTCGATCGGGTCGCTGAGCCTGCGGAACGCGCCCGCCGCGAACTCGACCTGCAGCTCGTGCTTGCGCCGGTGCTGATCAGCACCAAGAGCTGGTCGGCACCGGAAGTGGAGCAGGCCTACCTGCGTGCCCGTGACCTATGCCGGCAAGCCGGCGATGTGGCGCAGCTCTTTGCCGTGAGCTGGGGGTTGTGGCTCGTTTACCAGCAACGCTGCGAGTTTAAGACGGCTCGCGATCTGCTGGACGAGCTGTTCGCACTCGCGCGGCAGAGCACAGATCCGGCGCTCCTCCTGCAGGCGCATCATGCCGCATGGACAACCCTTCTCAATCTCCCGGATCTGACCGCGTGCAGGGCGCATCTCGAGGCCGGATTGGCGCTCTATCGGCCGGACGCATACCGTGCCCATAAGTTCCTCTATGGCAGCCACGACGCGGCTGTCTGCTACCGATACACCGAGGCTGCCGCGCTGTGGCCGCTTGGCTTCCCCGAGCAGGCGCTCGCCGCTGCGCGCGAAGCGGTGAGCATGGCGCGGGAGCTGTCGCATCCTTTTAGCCTTGTTCTCGCCCTGGTGTTCGCAGCGATGATCTACCAGCATCGGCGGGAAGCCGAGCCGGCCCGGGAACAAGCGGAAGCCGCGATCGCGGTGTGCGCCGAGCACGGCATCGCACCGCACCTGGAGGCGGCTGGGAGAATCTTGCGGGGCTGGGCGATCGCGGAACGCGGACAGGCAGCGGAAGGGATCTCGGAGGTCCGCGATGGTCTCGCGGCCGTCCAGCCGACGGGTGTGCGCATCCGTCGGCCCTTTTATCTCGCGCTGCTGGCGGAAGCTTCGGCGTGGGCCGGAGAAATCGAACAAGGATTGACTGCGCTGGCCGAAGCTGCGGCCGTTGTCGAGGAGACAGGCGAGCGGCGATGGGAGGCGGAAATCTATCGCTTGATGGGGGAACTGACGGTGGCGAGGCGAGGCGGCGACGGGACCGAAGCAGAAGCGTGCTTTCGGCGTGCGCTTGACGTGGCGAGGCGCCAGAGCGCCAAGTCCCTGGAGCTGCGCGCTACCGCCAGCTTGGCCCGGCTATGGCGTGATCAGGGCAAGCCGCAGCAGTCCCATGATCTCCTCGCGCCGGTCTATGGCTGGTTCACGGAAGGTTTTGATACTGCCGATCTGCGGGAGGCCAGGGCGCTGCTTGATGCGCTCCGGTAACGCTCCCGTGGTATCCATCCATCAGGACCGTTCGATGACCGCACGCGCCGCCGGCATCCTGAAGGCTCGTTCTCCTGACCCGATGCCCGGTCTGGATACACCGGCCCATCCGGCGACGACAGATAAGAATTTTCCGCCAGGCCGGTAACCTTTGCCGCGGTTGGCTCGGACCTCCAGTCGGGAAGCCCTGCAAAGCGCAGGCTGCTGCAGCGCACAAGTAACATCTGCGGCCTCCGAAACGAAACTCATCCAGATCAACAAGGAGAATACCATGCTGACCCGCCGATTCATTCTTGGAGCCGTGTTTGCTGCCGGAACGCTCGCTGCTTCGCCGGCGTTCGCAGGTGACGCGCATGCGTTCGATGCCAAGGCCTTCGCCGCGGCCCAGAAAGCCGGCAAGCCAATTCTGATTGCGGTTTATGCGCCATGGTGCCCGACTTGCAAAGCGCAGGCCCCGATCCTGAGCGATCTGAGGGCCGATCCAAGGTTTAAGGATCTCGTCTACTTCGTCATCGATTTCGATAGCCAGAAGGATCTGCTCAAGCGGTTCGGCGTCCGTGCGCAATCGACGCTGATTGCCTTCAAGGGCGACAAGGAAGCGGCCCGCTCGGTCGGCGACACCAAGCGGGATTCGATCTTCGCCATGGTCGGAAAAGCCGTCTGACTTCGTCGTCGAGCGTGCCGGCAAAGGTGACTTGGAGATGGGGAAGCGGCGATGACGATCGGCGGTGCAGTTCTGGCGTTTCTCGCAGGAATTCTCTCGATCCTTTCACCTTGCGTGCTCCCGATACTTCCAATCGTGCTGGCTACCGCGGCATCGAGCCATCGTCACGGACCTTTGGCGCTTGCTGCAGGGTTGTGCCTCTCGTTTGCCGGCATCGGGTTATTTCTGGCGACGGCGGGCCACTCGATCGGATTGGATGCCGACCGGCTGCGCTATGTCGCGGCGATGCTGATCATGCTTGTCGGCATCGTGCTCGTCGCTCCGCGGCTACAGGCGCAGATCGCGGTTGCAGCGGGCCCGATCGGAAATTGGGCCGACAGCAGGCTGGCAACGAGCCGCGCAAGCGGTGTAGCCGGACAGTTTTGGATCGGGGTCCTGCTGGGCGCCGTATGGAGCCCCTGCGTAGGGCCGACGCTTGGCGCAGCGTCGTTGCTGGCTGCCCAGGGCAAGGATCTTGGTCAGGTGGCACTGACAATGCTCGCGTTTGGCATCGGCGCGGCGTTGCCACTGCTGGGGTTGGGATGGCTTTCCCGGGAAAGGATGGCGCGCTGGCGCGGCCGATTGCTGGCTGCGGGTAGCGGAATGAAATCTGCGCTTGGTCTTTTGCTGCTCCTCGCAGGCATGCTCGTCATCTCGGGAGCGGACAAGGCGCTCGAAGCATTCCTGGTCGATGTTTCGCCGGAATGGCTGACTAATTTGACCACGCGGTTCTAGACCGGTCGGCGAGTTTCATACAAAGGGTGGTGCCGGTTACCTGAAATTGGAAACCCAGTTAGGAGAAGTCCGATGAGACTCATTGTCGCTTTCTTGACACTCCTGTTTGTAACACCCGCTTTCGCGGATGACGGTATCATTACGAAGTCGAGCAACCATTCGGTGAAGGATACGATTTCGCGGTTTGGCGCGGCCGTCAAATCAAGGGAGGGCGCAGGGTTCATTGTGTTCACCGAGATCGACCACGCCGCTGCGGGAAAGAAGTTCGGCATCGATATGCGCCCGCGCACGGTGCTCATCTTCGGCAATCCGAAACTCGGCACGCCGGTAATGGCGAAGACGCCATTGCTGGCGATCGACAATCCTCCGAAGGCGCTTGTTTGGGAGGATGACCAGGGCAAGGTATGGCTGTCTTATAATTCAGCCGACTATCTGTATAAGACAATCTACCCGCGGCATGGACTGGAGACCCCGCCCAACTATGCGGCGTTTACGAAGGTTTTGAACGACATCACGGACGAGGCGACGAAATAGATACCGGCTCCGGCGCACGCATTAGCGGAGCGCAATCTTCATCAGTGCATGGTTGTGGCGACACTGCGCGGATCACGCCCGCGGCTGGTAGTACGATCTGCAAACTGCTTCGCGCCGTGCACAAGCGGAATTTCAATTACACGTCTGCGACCAATTGGCACGGACGGGCAAATCAATTCTGATTTTCCGAAATCATGTCAAGCCCAGGAATCAGAAAGAATCAAAAATATTTCGCTTAACGTGCAGAGCAAATCAGCGGCATAACTCCGCCCGTCTCACCCAATTTGAGGGGCGGGTCGCGATCGTCACGAACGTGCGGTGAGATGCGATGGACGCGGAATGCGCAAGACGTAGGCGCAGGAAGCGTACGGCGAAGTCGTGTGGTTCTGGCGCCGCGGTGCTGGCGTTAAGTCCCTAAGAAGCGAAGCTTCTCGGGGACGACGGAGGCAAGAAAGCCGTTCTCCGGGGAGAGCTCGAAGCAAGCCGTAAAGCCATTGCGCAGGGAAGGCCGGGATGCTCCCGCTGTACCTGTATGCTCGTGTGCGCTTTTGCTATGCGCAATGGCACACGAGACCGCGGGTGCAGCCAGCACCCGGTCTTCCCTGTGCCCTCTGAGTTTGAAGGGGGCAAAGAAGATGCAAGCCTCGGGCGAAATATGCCGCGAGATCGCGAACGCATATTCCGTTGTCGTCACCCGCCAACGGGTCGCGCGAATGCGCGCCCAGCGACGAGCGCAAGGGCGCTCGCGGAGTGAAGACAGGCTCCGGCGGGTGACCAGTATCCCAGAGACAGCAGTGATTGAACCGAGAAGCCGCGGCGTACTGGACCCCGCCTTCGCGGGGATGACAGCAGGGTGGGAAAGCCATTATTTTTGCAGCGCAGCAATCCCGGCAGTCGGCCCCTGCTAACGGGCAATGGCAATTCGGCAGGCTTGTCTGTATTGATGCAACTGGCATGCAAGCTCGGAACGTCTCATTCGCGTTCTGCAAAAAGTCTGGGAGGATACATGCGCAAATTGATTTTGGCTGCGGCATCGATCGCGGCGTTGGCTCTGATCGGACCGGCCGCGGCGCAGTCGCCGATCGTGATCAAATTCAGCCACGTGGTGGCGACCAACACGCCGAAGGGGCTCGCGGCGGAGAAATTCAAGGAACTGGCCGAGAAATACACCAACGGCAAGGTCAAGGTCGAAGTCTATCCGAACTCGCAACTCTACAAGGACAAGGAAGAGCTGGAGGCGCTGCAGCTCGGCGCGGTCCAGATGCTGGCGCCCTCGAACGCCAAGTTCGGCCCGATCGGCGTCAAGGAATTCGAGGTGTTCGATCTTCCCTATATCCTGCCCGACCTCGCCACGGTGCGTAAGGTCACCGACGGACCGCTGGGTACCAGGCTGCTCAAGCTGCTCGAGCCGAAGGGCATGACCGGTCTCGCCTACTGGGATAACGGCTTCAAGCAGATGAGCGCCAACAAGAAGCTCATTTCGCCGGCCGACTATCGCGGCCTGAAATTCCGCATCCAGTCCTCGAAGGTCCTGGAAGCCCAGTTCCGTGGCCTCGGCGTGGTCCCGCAGGTGATGGCGTTCTCGGAAGTCTATCAGGCGCTGCAGACGGGCGTCGTCGACGGGCAGGAGAACACCTGGTCGAACATCTATACCCAGAAGATGCACGAGGTGCAGAAGTACATCACCAACACCAATCACGGCTATATCGGCTACATCGTGGTCGTGAACAAGAAGTTCTGGGATGGCCTGCCGGCCGACGTCCGTGCCCAGTGCGAGAAGGCGATGAAGGAAGCCACCGCCTACGGCAACGGCCAGTCGCAGAAGGAAAACGACGACGCGCTCGCCGAGATCGTCAAGACCGGCAAGAGCGAGATTATCAAGCTGACGCCGGAGCAGGACTCAGCCATGCGCAAGGCGATGGAGTCGGTCTACAAAGACGTCGCCGGCCGTGTCGGCCAGGGGGTGATTGACGAGTTCATGAAGGAAGCCAAGGGCGCAACCAACTGAAACGACGTTGTCGGGCTTCCGTGCCAAGGCACGGAAGCCCTTGTATGTCGGGGCTCGGCAACACACGGCCGCGAAGGAAGGTGAGGCGTCGTAAAAGCCTGACCTGAAGGGGGGACATTGATACTGCTTCGCATCCTCGATCGGCTTGAGGAGATATTGATCGCGACGCTGATGGCGCTCGCGACCTTCATCATCTTCCTCGCCGTCTGCCATCGCTATCTGCTCGGCGTTCCCTTCCTGTTTCCGATCCTGTTCCCGATCAACCTGTCCTGGGCGCAGGAGCTCTGCATCTACATGTTCGTGTGGGTCGCCAAGTTCGGCGCCGCCTATGGCGTCCGCACCGGCATCCATGTCGGCGTCGACGTCGTGGTCAACCAGGTCAGGTCGCCCTGGAAGAACGCGATCGTGCTGTTCGGGCTGCTTTGCGGGGCCTTCTTCACCGCCGTCATCGGCACCATGGGCGCGCATTTCGTCTACGGGCTTTACCACACCGACCAGGTGTCGCCGGACCTCGAGATCCCGAGCTGGTTCGTCTACCTCTGTATTCCGCTCGGCTCCTACCTGATGTGCTTCCGCTTCCTGCAGGTCGCGTATCACTACTTCTTCACGGGCGAACTTCCGCACCATGACCATGCCCATGTCGAGGGCGTCGACGTCGATGCGCCCGGTGCCGGCGTCGCGGAGGTGACGCGATGACCTCCTTCATCATCTTCGGACTGCTGATCCTGCTGATGCTGACGGGCATGCCGATCTCGATCGCGCTGGGTCTGACAGTGCTCACCGTCATCTACACGATGACGAACGTGCCGACCGAGTCGGTGGCGCTGAAGCTGTTCACCGGCATCGACAATTTCGAGATCATGGCCATCCCGTTCTTCATCCTCGCGGGAAATTTCCTGACCCATGGCGGGGTCGCGAGACGCATGATCGATTTTGCGACCTCGATGGTCGGACACTGGTATGGTGGCCTGGGGCTTGCCGGCGTCATGGCCTGTGCGCTGTTCGCCGCCGTGTCCGGATCCTCGCCCGCGACGGTGATCGCGATCGGCGCGATCATGCTGCCGGCGATGGTCAAGCAGGGATTCCCGAAACGCTTTGGCGCCGGCGTCATCGCGACATCAGGCGCGCTCGGCATCTTGATCCCGCCGTCGATCGTGATGGTGATCTATTGCGTGGCGACTGGCGGCAGCATCGCGCTCGATCCCGCCGGCCAGCGGGTATCGTCGGCGTCCGTGGGCCAGATGTTCATGGCCGGCGTCATCCCCGGCCTGATGATGGCGACGCTGCTTGGATTGACCACCTTCTACCGCGCCTGGAGAAACGATTATCCGCGGCTGCAGCGCGCGAGCTGGAGCGAGCGCTTCACGGCGTTCCGCAAGTGCATGTGGGGATTGCTGCTGATCGTGATCGTGCTCGGCGGCATCTATGCCGGCATCTTCACGCCGACGGAGGCGGCGGCGATCAGCGCGGTCTATGCCTTCGTGATTGCGGTGTTCGTTTATCGCGACATGTCGCTCATGGACGTGCCGAAGGTGCTGCTCGGCTCGGCCAATATGAGCGCGATGATCCTCTACATCATCACCAATGCGGTGCTGTTCTCATTCCTGATGGCGAACGAAAACATTCCGCAGCACATCGCAAACTGGATCACCTCGGTCGGCGTCAACTGGATCATCTTCCTGCTTATCGTCAACGTGCTGCTGCTGCTCGCCGGCAACTTCATGGAGCCGTCGTCGATCGTGCTGATCATGGCGCCGATCCTGTTTCCGGTGGCGGTCAAGCTCGGCATCCATCCGGTGCATCTGGGCATCCTGATGGTCGTCAACATGGAAGTCGGCATGTGCCATCCGCCGGTCGGGCTCAACCTCTACGTCGCCTCCGGCATCGCCAAGATGGGCATCACCGAGCTGACGATCGCGGTGTGGCCATGGCTTTTGACCATGCTGATCTTCCTCGGCGTCGTCACTTACGTGCCGGAGCTCTCGTTGTGGCTGCCGCGTGCGTTGGGGATGCTCTAGCAATATCGCATTGCGGTGGATCAAACGGGGTCACATTACATCTTGGTAAGGGAAGCCTCCCTTGCCAATCCTTAAGTTGAACGCCGACTGACGCAGGATCATCTTCATGCAACCTTTCAAGGAGGTTCGCATGAGGAAATTCACCATCGCCGCCGTCGCGGTTCTTGCCATCGCCGGCTCGACCGCCGTCTATGCCCAGCACCGCCATTGGGGCTACGGCCATATGCGGATGAGCCCGGAGGATAGGGCGGCCTATACCGACGCACGGATCGCAGCCGTGCATGCCGGCCTCAAATTGACGGCCGAGCAGGAAAAGCTGTGGCCGCCGGTCGAGGCCGCGGTCCGGGAGTTCGCCAAGCTAAGGATCGATCGCGCCAATGCGCGGATGACCGCGCAGCGGGACGATTCCAGCCAGAAGCCGGACGATCCGGTGACGCGGTTGCGCGACCGGGCCGAGACCATGGCGGCCTCGGCAGCCGCGATGAAGAGGATCGCGGACGCGGCCGACCCGCTCTACAAGACGCTGGATGACAGCCAGAAACGCCGGCTTGCCGTCCTGACCCGTATGGACCGGTTCGGGGGCAGGGAAGGCTGGCGGCACCGCGAGCACCGGGGCATGGACCGCGACTTCGATCGCCATCGCGACTATGACCGGAACAGGTATGACAGGGACGGCGGCCCGGACCGGGGCGGCCCCGAACGGCTCTGAGGCGCCCCCTGAGCGGCGCCCGATCCGAACATGGGCAGAAGCCGCTGAAATCCAGCGGCTTTTCGCCGTTCCGGCTCTCAGCCAAAGCCCGGGAAAACTCCGCTCAGCTTGCTGGACATCCCGGGATCGCTTTGCTAAACGACGCCCTCTCGCGAAGTCTTGCCGGACTTAAAATATCCGGGCGCATAGCTCAGTTGGTAGAGCAGCTGACTCTTAATCAGCGGGTCCCAGGTTCGAGCCCTGGTGCGCCCACCATCGCGAAAGCAATCTTCTTCAATAGGTTAGAGGAAGTGTTACCGAGAACAAAACGGGTCTCGTGCGACGCTTTTTGTGATCGCACGTCGCACGCCATGCGACGAGTTGACGGAGTTCTCTTAAGGTTCTTGTCGATACCAGCCAAGAAAGAAGCGGAGCGCTGCGCACCGCGTCGAGTGTGCTTGGACCAGGTGCTCGAGCCGCCTTCGGAGTTACACTCAGAGCGCCCCCAGCTCAGATCGGGCCGCGTTGGCCGAAATGAGATTCGGCCGGTCGGCGATCAGCCCTTCATCCCTTCCTTGCGCACCTGCAATTCGAGCCGGTCGATGCCGGCATCGGCACGATCGGCATTGCGGGCGCGGTAGTGCTTCACGATCGTCTGCGCGCTTCGGTACGAGTGCCCGGGGATGTCGCATATCGTCAACAGGTCGCAGCCGGCGCGATCGAGCAGCATCACACAGGTATCGCGCAGGTCCTGGTCGTGTTTTTGGTCGAGCTCGCCGGCGCCATTGATGAACATCAGCGAGGGGCACGGCTTCAGGCGCCATGCTCCGTCACCGCCATTGCTGTCGCGCGCCGCCTGCGCCTCCAGCCATTCCGCCAGCACACGTGCGCGATGGGATCGGATGCCAGCCAGAATTTGCCCAGCCGACCAGGTTTCTGCTCGGGATGATGGCACGGGTTGCGGCGTAGAGAGCCTTTGCGTCGGCTGTTGTTATCAATCCCGCTGCTACCAGCGCGTCGAGCCTCAGCTTCAGCGTTTCCAGCGTTCCTGGATAGATGCCGTTCTCTTGAATGATGCGGACCTCATCGTCGACCAGTCGCGTGTAGTGCCAAGCCCGGATTGCGCGCAGTTGCATGATGTCTTTGACCTACCGCTTCCACGAAAACCATGTAATCACTGGCATGCGGGTTGGTCGCGTGCGAAACGATCTCGGGCTCGCAGAGCTTTGCCCGTCGGCTCGGAGCGACGCGCATTGTGCTCCACTACCCGTCGACGGATAGCGTGCGCATCCGACCAGCCGGCGTGGACGAGGCCATCACGCCGCTCTGTCCGCTTGAGGACTGGGTATTCTGGCCTCTGCTTGGCGTAACACAGCAGCAGGCCGTCGCGCCCGATGATTTCGCACACAGATGAGGGAGAAATCGTCAATCATGCAGCAACAGACGCAAGCCCTCGTCGATGAGTGGGCTCACACATTCAACTCAGGCAAGGTCACCGATCTGGCCCGCTTCTACACCCCCGGACGCCCGGATCGTGCCGCCCAGACGATCGACCGTCGTCGGCGCGGAGGCGATCTGCACGTTCTTCGCCGATATCCGTGCGCAAGGCTTTCGCGACTATGTCGTCGATCTTGGTGACGTGTTCGCGAAGGATGCCTCTCTGGTCGCGTCGGGCCGCTGGGCACTTCGGGGACTTGGCGGCGGCGGTCCCTACAAGGGCAACTGGCTGAACATATTCGCGCGCGAACGCATGGGCTGGCTTATCGCCGTCCATATGTGGAACTGATTCAGCTCCGATTTGAGAAATGGGGCGAACCTGCACATCAGGAATGCGGGAGATGCCAAGATGACTTTGGTACGGTGCGCGGATTGTGGCCGGGAGATCAGCGAACAGGCGACGGCCTGTCCCGAATGCGGCAGGCCTTTGCAGGAACGAAGTTCCGCAACAGCGGCGAGCGGTGCGTGGGCAGGACGGCCGCCGTACTTCTATGAATACAAGTCACAGACAATTCTGCTCGGTCTGCCGCTCATCCACGTCATGCTCGGCCCGACGTGGCTCGTCGGCTTCAGGCCTGCCCGCGGCATCATTGCGGTGGGCAATATCGCGGTCGGCTTCGCCGCATTTGGTGGGGTTGCGATGGGCTTGGTGGCGTTCGGCGGCATCAGCCTCGGCATCGTATGCATCGTTGGAATGGCGCTGGCGCTGGGCCTCGGGGCCGGCGGAATCGCCACGGGGTATTGGGCCGTCGGCGGGATTGCGATCGGCGTCTACGCGCTCGGGGGCCTCGGGATTGGCGCTCACACCCTGCAGAACGATCCCGATTTGCTCCGCATCCTCGGCGCCCCGCCCAGTAGTTCTCGATGACGCGCGATAGGGCGCCAATGTCTTTGCGATGCGGCCTAGCCGTTTTGCATGATGAGCCGGCCTACCCTGCGATTGAAGGCTGACGGGAGTTGGGTCATTGGGGCTCAATACCTGCCTGCTTGATGATGCGCGACCATTTGGCAGTTTCGGCCCGAAGGAAGGCATCGAGCGCCGCCGGCGTGGCCTGCTCCTGTTCGACCGGCGTCATGCTCAGCTCGGCGAAGCGGTTGACCAGCGGCGGATCCTTGAGCGCCTTTTGCAAGGCGGCGACCAGCGCATCCACGATGGGCTTGGGCGTGTTGCGCGGCGCATACATTCCGTACCAGGTGGTGACGTCGAACGCCGGTACGCCGGCCTCCGCCGCGGTCGGCACGTTCGGCAGAGTCGCAGCCCGTTTCTTGCTGGTAATCGCATAACCCGGAATGGTACCGGCCTGGATATGGGGCGTCGGTCCGGTTGCAGGATCGCAATAGACGTCGATGTGACCGGCGATGATGTCGTTGAGCGCCGGTCCGCCGCCCTTGTAATAGATCGGAGTGAGCTTTGCGTCGATCGCGTTCATGAACATCAGCCCGCACAGATGCGAGGCGGAGCCGAGGCCCACATTGCCGTAGGTGACCTTGTCGCCTTGAGCACGCACATAGGCGACAAGTTCCTTCAGGTCCCTTGCTGGAAAATTCGCTCGCGCCACCAGAAGCATCGGAACGTCGGTGACGAGACCGATCGGCGCGAAATCGCCGATCGGATCGAACGGCAGCTTGGCATAGAGCGCCGGTGCAGTCGCCTGGCCGACATGCATCAGCAGCAGCGTATAGCCGTCCGGCGTTGCCTTGGCGACGCGATTGGTGCCGAGCGTGCCGCCGGCGCCCACGACGTTCTCGATGACGATCGACTGCTTCAGCGTCGCGCTCATCGATGTTCCAAGCAGCCGTGCGATCACGTCGCCAGGTCCGCCGGCCGAGAACGGAACGACGAGGGTGATCGGCCGGTTCGGGTATTCCTGTGCGAAAGCCGGCGGCGCCTGCAACGACAACAGCAACAGCAACAGCAACATCGTTTTGAAGAACTTCATTGCAATTTCCTATCTGCCGTCCGTCTGTCGAGAAGCCGTGGCTGGGACCGGCTATTCCTCCGCCACTGCTTTTTCCTTTTGAGCGGATGATTGCTCGATCATGCTGAGCGCGGCCACCGCGGCCGCCTTGACGTGGTCGACGCAACACTGCTCGGCGAGGTCGGGATCGCCATTCTGGATCGCGCGCCAGATCGCGGTGACCTCGCGCAAGCTCTTGTTGATACGTTTCGGATGCGACATCGAAGTAATTCGCAGCAGCGTAATGCGGTCGTGCAGCGGTCTGAGCATTCGCTCGATGAAGGCGTTCTGGCAGCCGCCAATCATTGCCGCATAAAAATCCGTCTTGGCTTCCAGGGCGGCAGTCAAATCGCCCTCGGCGAATGCCGTCTTCAGCCGCGCCAGCGCTTCCCCGATTCTGCGCACCACGTCCGGATCGCGGAGACGGGCGCATTCACGGCCGGCAAATCCTTCGAGCACGGCGCGCGCCGCGTACAACTGTTTTGCTTCCTCGAGACTGATGGTGCTGACCACCGGACCGCGGTGAGGGACCGTATTGACGAGACCGTCCGCCTCCAACACCCGGAGCGCCTCGCGGATGGACGGCCGGCTCACGCCCATCATCTCGCAAAGTTCCCGTTCGACCAGGCGCTGGCCCGGCTTCAGCCTTCCCGACATGATCGCTTCGCGCAGCTTTTGCGCGACCATCGAGCGAACGGTCGGAACGTCCTCGATTCGAAGCGTGAATTGCAGTTCATCGCGTTTGTTCATCGTCTACCGCCCTGGTACCGGCATCGGTTCAATAGCGATTTACGGGCAGAATCATCATCTCCGCAACGGACATTCGTGGTCATGCGGCGGCCCAGCCTCCATCGATCGGCAGGGTCGCGCCGGTAATGTCCTGTCCAGCCGGGCTGGAGAGAAAGACAACCATCGCTCCGACGCTTTCCATGGCGATGAACCGTCCGCTCGGCTGGCGCGCCGCCAGATAGTCGCGCGTCGTCTCATCAACGGCCCGGCCTTCGTCGGCTGCAATCGATGCAATCTTTCGCTGGATCGCCGGCGTCGGGAGGGTGCCCGGGCTGATCGCGTTGCAGGTGATTCCGCTCGTTGCCGTCTCGATTGCGACGGCCCGGGTCATGCCGAGGACGGCGGTCTTGGTCGTCACGTAGTCGATGCGGTCGGCAATGGCGCGGGTCGAGTAGATCGAGGCCATGTTGATGATGCGGCCCCAATTGCGCGCCTTCATCGCAGGTAATGCCAGACGGATCAGGTGAAACGGCGCCGACAGATTGACGGCCAGCGCTTCGTCCCATCGCTCCGGTACGAAATTCTCGACCGGCGCGAAATGCCGGACCACGGCGTTGTTCACCAGTATGTCAATCGCGCCCAGTTCGAGCAAATCGGCCATCATGGCTTCGATGGATGCGCGCTGCGACAGGTCCGCGGCAACGCTCGTCACCTCGACATCAAAGCGAGACCGAAGCTGGTCTGCCGTCGCTTTCGGTTCGACGAGATCATGAAGGATGATGTTGGCGCCCGCACTGGCAAGGCTTTCCGCCACGGCAAGTCCCAGTCCTGCCGTCGCGCCGGTCACGAGTGCCCGCTTTCCCTTCAGCATCGCGGTTGCGGCTCCGGTTACGTCTTCTGATCCAGCTCGGCGAAGACTTCCCGCGCATTGCGAAAGGCGTCGACGCCGGCCGGCACGCCGCAATAGATTGCGACCTGCATGAACACCTCGCGTATTTCCTCGCGGGTGGCGCCGTTGGTCAGGGCGCCCCGAACGTGAGTCTTGAGCTCGTGCGGGCGATTGAGCGCGCACAGCATTGCGAGGTTGAGGAAACTGCGGGTCTTGTGCGAAAGGCCGTCACGGCCCCACACATAGCCCCAGCAGTACTCCGTCGTGAGGTCCTGCATCGGACGATTGAAATCATCGGCCGTCGCAATGGCCTTGTCGACGAATTCCTCGCCGAGAACGCTTTTGCGAATTTTGAGTCCCCGGTCGTAGGTTGCCTTGTCCATGACGATTTTCCCTGCGGGTTTGCCATTAGCGCTAGCTAGTTCTTGGGCCAGAACGGCTGGGCCAAGGCCAGTTGCGGCGGAAAGACGGTGACGGGTACGCCGGACTGCCACTGCACGATGGTCATGCCGGCGCCGACACGGCGGCCCTTTTCGTCGAATTTGATCTCGCCGAGCGGGTAATATTTTGAGGGGCCGCCGTCCATGGAGCGTAACGCGTCGGCGACCGCGACCCGGTCGGCCTTGCCGGCCTTCTCCAGCGCGTCCTTGATGATCCACATGTCGCCGTAAGTGGAGATCGCGTTCTGCGTCATCCACGGTTCCTTGTAGCGGGATTTGAGCTCGGCAATCAGCGCCTCGTGGCCCTTGGCGCCCCAGCTCGCGACGCAGGTGAGCACGCCCTGCAGCAATTCCGGGCTGACGGTCTGCAGCATGTCGGGCTCGGCGATGGCGATGCCGAACGAAATGGTCGGGATCTTGCCTTGTCCCAGGCCAAACTCGTTCATTTTCTCGAGCAGCAGTTTTGCGTCGGAAATCACGGTCGGCAGGAAGAAGAGCAGGTCAGGCCTTGCCGCTCGGACCTTTTGAACCAGCGAGGTGGCGTCGGCGAGCGGCGGGGTGAAGGTTTCGTCGACGATCAGTTGCAGCCCGTTTTCGGCGAGCAGGCCTTCCCGCATCGACTTCGCCGATGCGACCGATGCACCGGTGTTGTCGGTCACGATCGCAACCGTCTTGGGCTTCTTGCCGGAAGCGGCCTCCGCAAGCTTCACGATTTGCGGCAGGGCCTGCTTGGCCTGTGAGCCGGCGGTCGCAGACGTCTGGAAGACGTATTTGAAACCGCGATCGGTGATCAGGTCGGAGTAGGAGAGGGTGAGGACCGGTAGATTGGCGCGCTCCGTCACTTCGGTGACCGCGAGCGTGAACGAACTCAGATAAGCGCCGCTCGCCGCCACCAAGTCTGGCTCCTGCGCGACCATGCGCTGCGCCGCGTTCTTCGCCTTTTCCGTGGTGTCGCCGGAATCGAGGACGACCAGCTTGAGCTTGGCGCCGCCGAGCGACTTCACGCCGCCCTGCGCGTTGATGTGATCCACGGCCATCTCGGCCCCATGGCGCATCACCAGTCCCGGCCGTGCATAGAGGCCGGAGACCGGCACCAGTAATCCAACTTTCACTTCAGATGGTGCTTGCGCCCATGCACGGGGCGCCACTAGTCCGACTGAGGCTCCGGCAAGCAGCGTTCGTCGCGTAATCTTGCTCATGACAATGACTCCTTGAAAATCTCGAAAGAGGCTTGTTCAGATCAGGAAGACTTCTTCGGCCAGAAGGGCGCCGCCTGCGCGAGATCAGGCGGGTAGACGGTGACGGGCACACCCGACTGCCACTGCACGACCACCACGCCGGCGCCAACGCGACGGCCCTTTTCGTCGAACTTCAACTGGCCGCCGGGATAGTGTTTCGAAGGACCGCCATCCATTGTCCGGAACGCTTCCGCGACCGCGCGTCGATCGGCCTTGGCGGCCTTCTCGAGCGCCAGCTTGATCAGCCACATGTCGCCATAGGTCGAGATGACGTTCTGCGTCATCCAGGGCTCCTTGTACTTGGCCTTGAGCTCGGCGATCAGCTCCTCATGTCCCTTCGAACCCCAGTTTGCGACGACCGTCATGATGCCCTGGACGACCTCGGGACTGACGCTTTGCAGCATGTCGGGTTCGGCGATCGTGATCGAGAACGAGACGGTGGGAATCTTGCCCTGGCCCAGCCCGAACTCGTTGATTTTCTCAAGACCGAGTTTGGCGTCGGATACTGCATTGGGCATGAAGAGCAGCAGGTCGGGACGGGTCGACCTGACCTTCTGGATCAGCGGTGTGGCGTCGGAAAGCGGCGGTGTCCAGACTTCCTCCAGGATCAACTGGAGGCCTTCCTGCGCGAAGATCTTCTCCTTCAGCGCCTTCGCGGTCGCAACAGACGTCGCCGTATTGTCCATCAGCATCGCGACCTTCTTCGGACGCTTGCCCGATGCGTTCTCGGCGAGCTTCATCAGCTCGGGTAGGCCAAGTTCCGACTGCCGGCTCGCGGGTGCCGCGGTCTGGAAGATGTATTTGAAGCCACGCTCGGTGAGCAGATCCGAATAAGAGAGCGTGAGCATCGGCAGTTCGGCGCGTTCGGTGACTTCGGTCACCGCCAGCGTGAAGGAACTGAGATATGATCCGGTCGCGGCGACCAGATCGGTTTCCTGCGCCACCATGCGCTGCGCGGCGTTCTTGGCCTTTTCGGTGGTATCGCCGCAATCGATCACGACCAGCTTGAGCTTGGCGCCGCCGAGCGACTTGATGCCGCCCTGTGCATTGATGTGCTCGACGCCCATCTCCGCGCCCATGCGCATGACTTGGCCGGGGCGGGTATAGATGCCGGAAAGCGGCACGATCAGGCCGACCTTGACGTCGGCCGGCGCTTGCGCCCGCGCGATCGTTGATAGTCCCATGGCGGCCGCGCCGGAAAGCACGGTCCGGCGCGTGAGCGACTTTTTGGATGCCTTGTTGGCTTCTCTTTGCTGGCTCATTTTTCCTCCCAATGGATTGTTTTTGTTACATGCCGAGATAGGCCTTGCGCACGCGGTCGTCCGCGCGCAAGGTTTCGTTGTTGCCTTCGAGCGCGACGCGGCCGGCTTCGAGGACGTAGCCGTGATCGGCAGATTCCAGTGCTTCCGCCACGCGCTGTTCGACCAGCAGGATTGTCAGCTTCGACTGCCGGCGAATCTCGATCAGCCGTTCGAAAATGAAATCGGCCACCGTGGGCGCGAGGCCCATCGAAGGTTCATCCAGCATCAGAAGTTTTGGCGAAGACGCCAATCCCCGGCCGATCGCCAGCATCTGCTGCTGTCCGCCTGACAACGTTCCCGCGAACTGGTCGCGGCGCTCGGCGAGCACGGGCAGCCATTCGAAGATGCGCTCGATGTTGCGCTTCCAGTCGCGGTGGCCTGCTTCGGTCATCGCGCCCATCTCGAGATTCTCCATCACGGTGAGCGAGGGAAAAACCTGGCGACCTTCGGGAACATGGGCGATGCCGAGATGGGGCCGTCGCGCGGGATGAACCGACAACAGGTCGGCCCCCTCGAAGGTGATCGTACCGGCGCTCGGCCGCACGATTCCGGAGATCGTCTTGAACAGCGTGGTCTTGCCGGCGCCGTTCGGGCCGACGATGGCGACGAACTGGCCATGTTCGACCTTGATCGAGATGCCGTTCAGAACTGGAATGGCCGAATAGCCGGCGGTCAGCCCTTCAATGTGGAGCATGGGCCACCCACTTCTTGCCGAGATAGGCCTCGATGACGCGGCTGTCGCGCGTGACGGCTTCCGGCTCGCCCTCCACAATGACGGCGCCATGGTCGAGAACGAGGAAACTGTCGACCAGGCGGACCATGGCCTGCATGGTGTGCTCGATGATCGCGATCGTCATGCCGTCGCGGGCGAGACGCTGGATCACCGCCACGACCTCGTTGGCTTCGTCATGCCCGAGGCCTGCCAGTGTTTCGTCGAGTAGCAGGATTCGAGGCTGCCCGGCGAGCGCGCGGGCCAGTTCCATCAGCCGTAGCTCCTTGGTCGTGAGCTCGCCGGCAATCCGGTCGGCAATGTCGGACAGACCGACACGCGCGATCGCCTCGGTCGCCAGCCGCCTCGCTTCGGCGTCCGTCCTGGCGCGGACATAGGCGCCCACCACGACATTGTCCGAAATCGACATACGCAAGAACGGGCGCATGATCTGGAAGGTCCGGCCGATACCGGCCTCGCAGAGCTCGTGCGGCTTGCGGCCTGACTTGTCGCGCCCGTCGAGGAGAATCTCGCCGGTGCCGGGTCGCAGGAATCCGTTCAGCAGGTTGAACAGCGTGGTCTTTCCGGCGCCGTTCGGACCGATGATTCCAAGGATCTCGTTACGCCGCAGTTTGAAGCTGACGTTCTGGACGGCTTTCAGCCCGCCAAAGGACCGCGACAGGTTGCGGACGTCGAGCACCACTTCACCCGCGCCCCTGGATCGTTCCGGACGGGACGGCTTGGCGATGGTCGCGGCAGGCTGAACTGGCGCGCTCGGGCTCGCTACAGCGGGTGAGGTCACTCGCTTCCGGAAGAAATCGCGCAGTTTCCAGAACAGTCCTTCTGGCGCAACCAGGATGACGGATATGATCGCAAGGCCGAAGATCACGCCTTGAATGCCGGGAAAGCGCGAGCCCGCCTCGGCGTTGAGCGTTTCGGCAAGCGGGATCAGGATCACCGAGCCGATCACCGGTCCCCAGACCGTTCCGACCCCACCGAACATGGCGACCGTCAGCGCCTGCGCGGAAACCAGCATGCCGAACACCGATTGCGGGGTCACCACCAGCAGCACGACGGCATAGAACCCGCCGATTGCCCCGGCAATCGCTCCGCTGAGGGTGATGGCGCGCAGCTTCCAGGCGAGCGTGTTGATGCCGGCTGCCTCGGCCGCGGCTTCGTTTTGCTTGATCGCCAGCAGCGCCATGCCGAACCGCGATTTTTCGATCACTCGGGTGAGCAGGATCGTCGCCAGCATCATGGCGAGCGCCAGCAACGTGTAGAGACGGGGATCCGCAAATTGCATGTAGGCGATCGGATTGTCGCGCTTGATCGGCAACGTGACTTCCTGGAAGCCGAGCCATTCGAACACGTAGAGAATGGCGAGCGGATAGGCGAGCATCGCCAGCGCGAAGTAGTGTCCCGACAGCCGGAATGTTGGAAATCCGATCAGGAACCCGGCGATGCCGCCGAGCATGGCCGCAATCGGGATCAGCATCCACGGCGAAAGATCGAAATAGATCTGGCCGAGCGCAGTGGTGTAGGCGCCAATTCCGAAGAACGCGGCGTGGCCGAACGAGATCAGGCCGGTGTATCCGCTGAGCAGATTCCAGGACAGGCCGAACACCGCCCACACCGGCACCAATGTCATCACCAGTTGGTAGTACGAATTGGTGACGCTCAGCGACAGCACGGCATAGAGCGCTGTGAAGATCAGAATGGGGAGGAGCGATCGCAGGTTCTGCATCGTCACGTCCTCTCGACCATGCGCCCGAAGAAGCCTTGCGGACGGAAGAAGATGATCAGGAGGAAGACGACGAAGATCGCGGCGTTCTGCAGTTGCGTCGGCAGCACCAGCGTCGACATCTGTTGCACCAGGCCGATAGTCATGCCGCCCCAGAAGGCGCCGATGATGCTGCCCATGCCGCCGAGCACGACGCCGGCATACATGACGATGACGTATTCGACGCCGACAAAGGGATGAAATGGATAGTTGGTGGCGAGCAGGCCGCCGGCAATCGCGGTAATGCCTGTGCCGAGCGCGAAGGCAACGCGGTGCGCGCGATCGACGTCGATCCCCATATAGGTTGCCGCCGTCGGATTGTCGGCTGCGGCCCGCAGCGACTTTCCGAGCCGCGATCGCGTGATCAACAGTGTCAGCAGGATCATCGTTACCAGCGAGACCACGGCGTCGATGCCGCGCGCCTTGTTGACGAAGACACTGATGTCATTGAGCAGCGGCCCGAGCTCCCAGGCCGAGCTCGACAGCGGTGTGCGGATCGACGCCAGCACCGAACCGAACACGATCAGGCCGCCGTTCTGCAGGATCAGCGCGATCCCAAGCGTCAGAATGAGCTGGGCGTAGTGACCTTCACCCTCGAGGGAGGTGGTGCGCGTGCCCGATACGCGCGAAATCAGGACGAGATGGATCGCGTAACCGAACACCGCGAGCACTGGACCGGCAAGGAGAATCGCCACGAACGGCCCAAAGGTGTTGCCGAAAGTGGCTTGCACGCCGAGCGCGGTGAAGAAATAGAACGCCGCATACATGCCGAGCATCATGAAATCGCCCTGGGCGAAGTTGATGACCCGCATGACCCCGAAAATCAGGCCGAGCCCGACACACATCAGGCCATAGACCGCACCGATCAGAAGTCCGGCGGTCAAGGCCTGCAGAAAGCCTTCCAGCGCTGCGGTCACCGCTCACCTCGCATCACAGGGAAGTACGTTGGCCCTGGGCTTGCTGCCGGCATCGTCGGCTCCGGTTTGTTCATTGCATCCCCCATTTTCGTGTTCCCAATCATCACGATGCTGGCCGGAGCAGCCGCTCCGCTGGTTCAAGCCGGCACTGTTTGGCGATGACGCCGCTGTCCGGGAGCCGTTCGCAGCCGTCGACAAGCTCCTCCAGACCGCGCGCGCGATTGCCGCCGATGGCGTCCGTGGCGGCCTGCCGAAAGCGGGTGCGGATTTTCTGCGGCGTGGCCGCTATGACATTGTCGAGGCGTCGCCGGATCGTCCTTCCGTTACGCAGGCCGATCGAGACTTCGGCGCCCTGCTGCGCCGGGAACGCGGCGGTGAAGGCGGAATCGCGTTGCAGCTCGGTCCGCTCGACCAGACGCAGGATTCTGGGATCATTGATCTCTGCGTAGTTGTTCTCTTCGATGGCGCCGCGGGCAAGCACGGCGGCGACGCTGAAGGGAATGCTCATCTTGGCTTGCAGCGCATTCCGGTAAGGCCCTCGGGAATCACAGCCGGGATAGCGCGCCGCCGCTTCGGGAACGTGGATCGAAACGGCCTCGATGTCTTCCGGATCCTCGATCTCACGAGCCGCCCGCAACGCGGCCTGCGCGGCGGTTTGCGCAAAATTGCAGGCAGGCACCGGTTTGTTGTAGACCGCCATGATTTCGGGCTCCGAGCCTGCAAACAGCCGAATGCCGGCAGGCGCGGCCCGGCGTCGGTAGGCCGCAAACAATCCAGCTTCGCCTTCGAGGATGGTTTCCGAGGCACAGGCGCCGGCTTCCGCCAGTTCAATCGCTGCGATGGCGTTGCGGGCGGCAAAGCCCGGATGGAAATACATCTCCGAGCCGCCGGCATGCGGCCACTCGTTCAGGCCGGACGATGTATTGGCGGCAATCGAAACCGCGCTCGTCGCTGCATCTTCGGTGAGACCCAGCGCACGGCTTGCCGCGAGGGCCGCTCCCAGCGGTGCAACAAGACCTGTCGGCCGATAGAGGCGTGCCAGATCGGCGTTGAAGAGGGCGCGCCCGATCTGCGCGCCGGCCTCATAGCCGACGATCGCAGCGGCGAGCAGGGTGAGGCCAGACAGCGGCGTTCGCTCGGACAGAGCGAGCAGCGTCGGCCAGATCACGACGCCATGATGGCAGATGCTGGCAGCGTGCATGTCTTCACGCACCAAGCCATGGCCGAGCGTCGCATTGGCAAAGGCCGCGTCGCCCGGCGTCGCAAGCTTGCTTGTCCCGATGATGGTTGCGCCGTTCTCGGTGTGGCGTGCGATGCCGATCGCCTGACGGCCCCACGGATGACGCGCCTCGAATGCGCAGGAGAGAAAGTCCAGAAGGCAAATCTTGGCCTTGGCGACGACGCTTTCCTCGAATCGGACGAAATCGACGGCGAGCGAAGCGCGGGCCAGTTGCCGCGCCAGAGGCGCCTCGTTCGATCCACTCGACCCGATTGTCACTGCAATCGTTCCTCGCTCGGCTTTTCCAAATCTTAGCCGCGCATTTCCACACCGGCCCACTCTTCAAGGACCTTCGCGATCGAGGTGAAATCGGATGACGCGCCATATTTGGCGTTGGTGATGGCAAGCATCTGCCGAACCACGGATCCGCACACCATCGGCACACCCATGGCCTCGGCCTCATCGATGCAAAGCCGCACGTCCTTGTAAGAAAGGCCGGTGGTGAAGCCGAAATCGAACGTGCCGGGAAGCACGGCGCGCGGGAACTTGTCTTCGGATGCGCTATTGCGGCCGCTGCTGGCATTGATGATGTCGATCAGCACCTTGGCGTTGACACCGCCCTTGACGCCCATCGCAACCGCTTCCGACGTGATCACCAGGGCGGCTGCCGCCATCAGATTGTTGGCGAGCTTTGCGGTCTGCGCCGTGCCCGGCTTGTCGCCGGTATAAAACAGCTTTCCGAAGTGTTTTAAGATCGGCTGCACCGTCTGATAGGTGTCCTTGGGACATGACACCATGACCGCAAGGGTGCCGTTCACCGCGCCCTTGATGCCGCCGCTGACCGGAGCATCCACCAGCGTCAGGTTTCTGGGTTTGAATCCTTCTGCGATCAGCTTGGCCGCACCGGGGCCACTGGTGGACAGGTCGATCACGATGCGGGCGCGGTTTCCCGCAATGATTCCGTCAGGCCCCAGCGCGACGGCCTTGACGATGTCGGGGGTCGGCAGGCTCGCGAGCACGATATCTGCGGACGAGGCAACCTCGGCAGGCGATTTTGCAAGGCGCGCCCCGCGCTCGACGAGCGGCTTGCTGGCCTCGCTCTGTGTGTCGTAGACGCACAGGGCATAGCCGGCATCCATCAGTCGCCCGGCCATCGGCCCGCCCATGCGGCCCGTTCCCACGAAGCCGATCGTCTCTCCCGCCATCGTCTCGCTCCCTGTCGCACCGCCTTAGGGCGGGTGTTCGTTGTTCTTGTTGCGGCAGGGCTCCCGGCCGCGTTTCGTAGAATGTCCGGATTGTCAGTCAATCTGTCAAGCATAAGATTCCTATCGACACGACACGGTGCGCCGGAATAGGGTCGAAAAAAACGAGTCCGAGGAATTCGCTCCGTGCGGCAGGATGAAGCGCAAGGCGCCAGCACAACGCTCGCCGATTTCGTTGCCAGCACCGCGTGGACGGATGTCGCGGCGCAAAGTCACGAGGCGAAGCGCTCGATCCTGAATTTCTTCGCGACCGCGCTAGGGTCGGCGCATGATCCTGCCGTTACCGGCGCGGTGCGGACGCTATTGCCATTCAGCGGCGCTGCGACATCCGCGATCATCGGCCGTCGGGAACGGCTCGATGCGATGGGCGCGGCGTTCGTCAACGCCATTTCGGCCAATCTGCTCGATTTCGACGATACCCATCTCGATACGATTATTCATCCAGCGGCGCCGGTCGCAGCGCCCGTGCTGGCGTTGGCGCAAGCGCGAGGGTTTTCGGGACAAGCCGTTCTCACCGCATTCATTCTCGGCGTGGAAGTCGAATGCCGCGTCGGCAACGCAGTATCCCCGGGACATTATGCGCGTGGCTGGCATATCACATCGACCTGCGGGGTGTTTGGCGCCGCCGCAGCCTGTGCCTGGTTGCTCGGGCTTTCGGCAGGCCAGATCGCAGATGCGATCGGAATTGCGGCCAGTCAGTCCGCGGGGATTGTCGAAAATCTCCCGACCGCGGCCAAGAATGTCAGCGTCGGCAATGCGGCGCGCAATGGCCTGTTCGCGGCGTTGCTCGCGGCCGAGGGCTATTCCGCTTCGCCGCGGGCCATTGAAGGGCGGCTCGGCTGGGCTCGCGCCATGGGAGACGAGCCCGATGTCGGGCGCCTGACGGGTGGTCTCGGCAGGACTTGGGAGATCGCGAAGAATACCTACAAGCCCTATCCGGCGGGTATCGTGTTCCATGCCGTGATCGATGCCTGCTTCAAGTTGCGGGCAGAATTGCACCGGCGTGTCGATGATATCGGCTTCATCACGGTGCAGGGCTCTGCGCTCCTGCTGGCGCGCGGCGACCGTCCGGTTCGCAACGAACGCGACGCACGCGTCAGCATTCACCATTGCGCCGCCTGCGCGCTCTTGCTGGGTGCTGCCGGTGTCGCCGAATTCTCGGACGCGGTCGTATTTCGGCCTGACATCGCGGCCTTGCGTCAGAAGGTAGGGGCGGTGCTTGACGCGTCGCTTCCGGATGGCGCCGCGCGCGTCACGATCCAACTGACGTCCGGAGAGACGTTTAGCGAGATTGTGATGGCTGCAAAGGGCAGTCTTGCCGACCCGTTGTCGGATGGCGATATCGAAGCGAAGTTGCGCGATTGCGCGCGGCTAGGTGGAAGCGATTGGGATATCGATCGCATCATCGACGACGTTTGGCGTCTCGACACGCTGGCCGACGTCTCGAGCCTGATGAGGACGCATGGCTGAGCCGCGCTTCTTGGAAGACCGTACTCACACAATGGAAGGAACCGACGATGACTGAGTTGTTCGATAAGGGATTGAAGGTCCGCAAGGAAGTGCTTGGCGAAGAGTACGTCAACAAATCCATCGCAGGCGCTGACGAATTCACCCGGACGATGGCGGAGTGGTCGACCGAGTTTTGCTGGGGGGCGTTGTGGACGCGGCCCGGACTCGACCGCCGCACCCGCAGCATCGTCAATCTGGCGATGCTGGGAGCGCTGAACCGGCCCCACGAACTGAAGCTGCACGTCAAGGGAGCGCTGAAGAACGGCCTCACCAAGGACGAGATCAAGGAGATTCTGCTTCAGGTCGCCGTGTATTGCGGCATTCCCTCAGGGATAGATGCGTTCCGAAACGCGCGGGAGGCATTCAACGAAGTTGAAACGAAATCCTGACCATGGCCGAGCAGGAATACGAACTCTTTGCCATCCGTTATGCTACTCGCGATGCGCGGCGGAGCGAGCATTTCATCGGTGGCGATCCGCATGATGGGCCAATGCCAATGGACTATTTCATGTGGGTGGCGAGGGGCGGGGGTCGTACCTTCGTCATCGATACCGGATTCAACGCGGAAGTATCGAAGAAGCGAAAGAGGACGTTCCTGCGCTGCCCGGTGGAGACGCTCGGCGCGTTCGGCATCAATGCGACCGAGGTCGAGGATGTCATCCTGACACATTTGCACTACGACCATGTCGGCAATTTCGACCGCTTCCCCAACGCGCGCTTCCATCTGCAGGAGCGCGAACTGACGTACGCCACGGGGCGCTTTATGCGATATCCGAGGTTATCGCATTCATTCGAGGTCGATGACGTCTGCGGGATTGTACGGCTGAACTATGCGCGGCGTGTCTTATTCTATGATGGCGATGCCGAGCTCGCTCCCGGGCTTACGATACACGCGGCCGGCGGCCATTCCGCCGGGCTCCAGTTCGTTCGGGTTAAGACCCGCCGAGGATTTGTCGTACTCGCCTCCGATGTCAGCCATTTTTACGAGAACATGGCTGCTGAACGTCCGTTTACGACCGCGCTCCACATCGGCGAAATGCTGGAGGGCTTCGACCGCCTGCTGGCACTTGCGCCGGACGAAAGCCATATCGTTCCAGGGCACGATCCGCTCGTGATGAAGCTTTATCCGCCCCCAGGCCCGCAGCTCGAGGGCGTCGCCGTGCGGCTTGATGTGCCGCCATCAGCCGCCGCGCCCGTTCGCGCCGACTTTCTTTTGCGGCATTAGCCTGGCATCGACCGATGGCTCAGCCTTACGACTGTCAAGGAGCGCTCAGCCGTTCGGGGGCACCGGCCATGCGACTTGAAGCCGCCAAGGCAGAATGGAACCAACGGGTTCGTCAGGCGTCGAATCCCTGCCTCTGGCACACCCCCCAAAATTCAAGCCGGAGGAAAACCTACCACCTAGGCTGGCGGTCCTGATGCGCGCACTTGGCGCGAGGACCGTTTGCGACCGAAGGAGGAGCAAATGAGCGATCGCATATCCGAGCGGAGGACGCCAACCGCGGCCGAACGGGAAGCTCGAAAGGTGTTCAGAGACGTGGACGCCAAAGTAGCACTTTCCGAGTATCAACGCGCCCAACAGGCGCTCCATGCAAACCGGGAGCGATTGAAAGCAGAGCGACTGGCCCGCGAGGCGGCCTCGGATCAGAAGGCCAAGACTTGATCGGAGAGGACATCGCCCCGCAGCGAGGGCCCTGTTCTCCAACGCGCCCTACGAGTCTGGGTAGGGCAACAATGCTTTGGTTGTCAAACGAAATGCGCCGATCGGAGAACGCGTGCGCATAAGATGATAGCGACGCAAGCGTCATCACTCGCCCGCTCCGAGTTGAGCGATGGTTAGAGGCCCGACGTCAGTTGCGTCGCCTTTAGTCGCAGCGGCGCTCCTTGCGTTTGATCATGCGGCCATCGTCTCTTTCAACTGTGGTGGTCACGGTACGACAGCGTTGTCCCGGACCGATGGTGACACCGCCTGGGCCGACGCCTACTGTGGTGCCGGAGCGTCGGCGATGGTCTCTATCGTAATCGTAGTCGCGGTCCCGCCCGACCTGAACGTCGACGCCTTGGGCCTTGACCGGAGTGACAGTCGGAGTAGTCGTCAGCACCGCTGCGGCTGCCGCCACGGCAATAGCGATTTTCATCATGTGACAGTTCCTTCCTCATTGTAATCGAAGAGAACGGGTCGGGGCGCAGAGTGTTCCACCGGGGCAGCCGAGCGCTTGTTGGTGCGGGGGATGCTGCCACCGCTGTTGCGCTGCACATTCGGGTCAGACCGCGCGGCTATGCGTCGCTGCGGAATGGGCAAGATGGGTATCGAACGCCGGACGCGACGTTCCGAACCAGGAATTCGGCGCCATCGCTGATCGAAAGCCGATCATCGACCATCGTCACAGCGCCGTCGGCGATGAGGCTCTGATCCGTGAGTGGTCGACGATTGCGCGCCTCAGCCTGCCGTCCTGCTTCGCGATGGCGATACTGTCGCCGGGAAGCGCGAAGTGATCGAGGCCGATGCGGACGTAGCCTGCGTCCAGCAAGGCTTCCGCGATCGTTTCGGACTGGAGGTGCTGCTCGATGCTGTCGGGCAAAGAGTCCTCCGCGATCTTGCGCTGATGCTTCTTGAACGAGGGAACATGGGCATAGCCGAACACTGAAAAGCGGTCCGGCCGAAGCTCGACGCATCTGGCGACGGTGCCGAGGCACGATTCTACTGTTTGTAGCGGCAACCTGTAGAGCAGGTCGAAATTGATCCGACGGACGCTCACCCGGCGCAGGCGCTCGACGGAAGCTGCGGTTTGTTCGAAGCTCCGCAGCCGATTGATGGCGCGTTGGACCGCGGGTCGAACTCTGGACGCCCAAGCTCGCGCGGTTGACGCCGCAGTAGCCGAGCGCTTCCGTCATCGGCTCTGTCAGCGTACGCGGGTCGATTTCCACGGCGATCTCGGCGTCGGGAAGCACGAAAAACGAATAGCGTAGCGCACCGATGAGGTCCACGAACGCCTCGGGAGACATGATCGTTGGCGCACCGCCGCCGAAGTGAACATGCGAGATCGGCATTCTCTGGCCGATCGTCTCGGCGACAAGATGCGCTTCAGTGCGCAGACCCGCTACATAGGTCGCGAAGACGAGACAGGGACTACCGATCTGGACGGCCTAGAAAAGCAAAAGGTCAGAACTGCGCCCTGCGCCGCATCGCACAAAGGCCTTGTACCGGCTACCGATTGCGCAAATGGAACTTTCAACTCCGAATTAAGTTTAGATTGCTAGTGGTGAGTTGGGAGCAATCAAGCCATGGCGTTCGGAGGTATGTTAGCGTTGACGCCTTCTCTTATCATTCTGGCAGCATCGCTATGGAACGCTCCTGAGCTGGAGGAGATGGAGTAGCTAGAATCTACCTGATTCCGCTCGTCACCCCCTCTACACCTCGCAGTTCTCCCGATCATATCTCAAATCGATCCTGCTCATTATCGTGAGAGTCGCATTATGAAGAGTGATTGGAGGTCTCACTGGGAATCTATGACGATCGATGAATTGTTTGCGCTCCGCGGATTAATGCTAGACGTCCTCTGCGCGAAGCTGAAGGCCAAAAGAGCCGAGCTCAAGCGTAGGTTCTCAATCAGCCGTCGAGCATATCGGGCCGCCGAAGTCTCGCAATCCCTAGTCACTTATTCAGACGCGGAACTCATTGCTGATCGGAGGCAGGGCGGCTGCTGGATGGACCGGCTCTTGGCCGCGCTTTGCCGCCTCCGCTGATCGCACCATTTCTCTGAGTTTCTGAACTTCAGCCATTCGGCTGTGAAGATCGGTCGAGATTTGCAAAAGACGATGTGTCCGTACTTCAACCGGCTGTTTCATGTTGCACCCCTACGCCCGCACACACCTGACAATATCAAGACAATATCAGGCTATTCTTTCTTGGTCGTGACAGTCTGCATTCAGGTTCACTTAGGGCGGAAAATACCTCGGAGGACGTTTCTCGTCGCCTCCGGGACAAGAATGCGCCCGCTGCTCTGTTACAAAACCGCCGGTATCAAATTACTTGTCCGATGGCATTTTCATTCTAAACTGAACCGATTAAATCCCAGCGGCACCTAAACACCAGAAGCCGTGCCAGTCGCCGGTGCTGTCTATGCAGCCCCTGCGGCGATTTTCTCCAAGCCCTGGTGTTCGCATGGTGTCGCGGAGGGGGCAGATCGCTGACGCCGTTTCGTTCCGGGCCGATGCCGACCAACAAAACGCAATTCCGCAGAATTCGAGAGACGAGGTGAAACTGAGGTCGGAAAGCCCGGCAACGAGAACGCCTTGGCTATAGCTCTCGCCGGCATGAACGGCGCGCCGTGCTAATGGCGGAGGCCGAATTAGACGTCAGCGTGAAGTTGAATGGGCGGCTTCAGTAGGGCCGAATCCGACGCAATAGCTGCCGACCGGGCGCCGGAGCAGAGGCCTTCACGAATGACCATGGCACAGTGCGGTCTATGTAGCATTACGCCCCGGCATTAGCAGCAGGATGGGTGCACAGGACGCTGGCCGCATGCTTCGCTGTACTGCTCGTGCTGCCGACCGATTGCTGCGACCAATCCTAAGTTTGCGAGGTAGCGATCTTTTCAAAGGAAAGAGCAAGCCGGCGACTTCCGCTCGCAAGCGAATTAGCTCTTTATATTGTACTCTTAGATCATTATTTTGACAAAGTAATTCTATGTCGCGGCTGTGCTTAGGCATAATTCAACCCCTACATAACTAAAAACAAAATGCACCAATAACTAAACAAAATTCTGGATACAGCGAGTGGTTCCATAACCGGAACCGTTTATGGGCATTTTGGCCGCGATTTTACTTCACAAAATGCTCACTACGCTTTTTACCTCACTTTAATCCGAAAGCAAACGTTGGTTTATTATTAAAATAGCGGAGAAATAACGGAAGCCTGTGCATGAGAAGTAATGATGGAGTTAGCCATGAAACGAATCGATCTCGAACGGATGAGTACCGACGACCTTTGGTCGCTGCATGTTGAGATCTCTCAATTGTTGCAGCAAAGAATCCAAGCGGAAAAACTGCAGTTAGAAGAGCGTCTGAAGCTGCTGGAAGCCCCAGTGTCAGGGCGCCGGGCCTACCCCGCGGTACCCCCGAAATATCGCAATCCTGATCAGCCGTCCGAGACTTGGGCCGGACGTGGCAAGCAACCGCTTTGGCTGGTAGCGCAGTTGCGCTCGGGTAGGCGTATCGAGGATTTCAGAATTAAGAAGGCAGTCAATAGACGATAAGCCGCCGCCCGATAAGGCTAACTCCAAAACCTTATGCAAACGCAACGCCTTCTGGGTTGTACCGTTCGAACCACGCTTTCGCTACCTCCGCGTTTGCGAATAGCTTGAGATGTACCTGGTTCCCCACAGCGGCTTGCGAGTGTCGACGTAGATCCACACTGTCATTGGATTTATATCCAGTTCGCGTTTGAAGCTGCGACAGATCACAAACAACACGGGATTCAGACTGCCGGTTGCTGGCCGCAAAGCCTGCCGGAGCTGCCGATCAGTTGTGCTTGCATGGGCGGCGCATGGACGGTGAGGCGTCGCATAAAAACTCTGAGGCTCATCCGCTGGCGGGCGTTCGCGCTGCATCGCACACACAATCACGAGGAAAGTCGCACCAAGCGGCCAACTGTTCGCATCGCATAAATGCCTTGATATCGGCATCGGCACGTCAAGATTTGAGCTGTCAACTACAATTTAATTACGAGCAGTTAGGTTCGTGAGTGGGGAATTGGGAGCGATCCATGACCACTTTGCAAGCCGTAGCATTTGGAGCCACGCTCGCGTGGATGCCATCTCTTATCATCCTGGCAGTTTCGCTATGGAATGTTCGCGAGCTCGACGGAATGGAATAGTCGGGCAGTTGCCGAATACCGGGCATTGGCCCTCTATCGAATCATAGAACTCCTCATTACAATCGATAGTCGTTTCGACTCATGATTGTGGGGCGCGTCATGAAAAGCGAATGGGAATCCATGACGATCGATGAGCTGTTTAGGCTCCGCGAGCTGATGCAAGATGTCCTCAGCTTGAAGCTGAAGGCCAAAAAGGCCGATCTCGAGCGTAGATTGCAGATTCTCGATCAACCGTCGAGCGATGTAGGGCAGACGAAGTCGCACAATCCCTAGTCGCTTATTCAGGCGCGCAGCTCATTGCTGACGGACTGCAGGCTGCTGGATGGACCGGCTCTTGGCGTCCGCCTGGTTGGACGCGCAGCTCATTTGATGTGATGAGGCATAGCCTTTAATTTTCGAAAGCGATGCCGAGCAATTCGCCATCCCGCCAAACTAGGCGGCACTTTCGGATAGTCTCAAAATTGTCGAAGGTCAGCTCGAAGGTGCTCGGCAGTACCGATAGATTGTGTGTCCGAAGTCTTGCGCCACAATCCGAGATGTCAATGACCTTGCAGCCGCGCGCGCCGGGCTGCCCCTTGAAGAACAGCAGCGCGCCTCTCCCGATACCTGCCCTGCAAACTGCTCGTCGATCGTTTCGAGGACTCGATATCATTCTCCGTCCTCATCGTACTCGATGAATTTCTTGTATTTCCAATGGCGGCCGTCATGTCGACGCCATACGCGCCCGCGCACGAGACGGCCGGTGATGGATCGCCTGGGAAGTATCACGGTCCAAAGATGCCAGAATTCCGCGCCTGCTGGCTTGAAGCTTTGCGTTTCCGGGGGATCAATTGCCGTGAACATGGAGCCGTCTCCGCGCAGTTTCGTTAGCGGCCTCATACCCTAACGAAGTCGCCGAGCGGCGGGCTGAACTGACTGTGGGCCGCCCGGCGGCTTCGCCACGTTGCGCCGGACGGGGGCAATTGTCCGGCGTCGTGCACGCTATCCGCCCGATGATCGAGAGCAATAGAATTCGTTCGTTAAGCTTGATACGGGCGGTAAAGGTTAAATCGGGAACAGCGGTGGGTGGGGAGTTCAGGATCATCGCGCACCTTCGTTCGTGTCGCTTCCGTAATGTTCATCCTGCGAGTCTGAAGATTTTCGCCGCATCTGAGTGACGTCGTCTCGTCGCGCAGTCTTGGAGGCGTGTTGACCTCTACATCTTACCGACGGCTTCCAACCCTTCGCGCCCGAACCCGCGATTTCGTCGGATATCAAGCAGTGGGGCGATGACGTGCGTTCGCCTGACCTGAAGCCGAAACTGACCTGTACGGCCTGTGGGCGTCTGGCACTGATGTCAGACCTCCTTTTTCAAACACGCCCGCAAAAGTCGCTTCAGTTGCAAACAACACGCGATTCGTATTGTCTGGTTGCGGGATTCAAGACCTGACGCTGCGAGCATTGGGAGCGGCCAACGGGTGGCACCTGCATCGGCGGCGAAATGGATGGCGGTGTCATTTCACAGACCGACAAGGGGCAGGCGGGCGGAATATCGGTGCTGGTTGTGCATCGCGGTACCAGGCGACCTTCAACGCATTGGCAAATGCATCTTGCCTCAGCGGTGAGGGTGAAAAAAGAGCTCGCGACAACAACCAAGGCTAATCGGTTTCCTGTCATTAATCTCTCTTCAGTTTTCTTCGCCCCGATGAGCGTTCGCGCTCATGCTAGCGGTTCAGCGCACACGAGACACCAACGCTAGCCAGTAGCGTGGGTTCAGTATACTTCGATCACCAACACTAGAATTTCCATCGAGGCCTGATGGGATCAACTTCGCTCCGCTCTGAGGAGTGTCAGTGAGTCGATGCAGGCTGTGATCACATCACAAAAAGCGACCTCCCAAAATTTGGAGGACCACTTACCTCAGGCGGAAGACCCGCCTCAACTTGAGATGAAAGAACGGTCAACAAACAAGAAACGCCCAACGCACGCTGAGATAATGTTTAATATATCAAATATAGCAGGGTTAGACAGTGGCTTCCATGGCCTTGAATTGGGATACGGAAACTAACAGCATGCCCAAGGGAAGGCGGATCTGGTACAGTCGGCCCCTGCCAGGCGACCTCACTTCCTTTCGAGCCACCTGCGCCGTCGTTCGTTTGAGGCGTCTTGCAGCTCTGGTGCGAGCGGACGTTGGTCGCCGGCTGGTGTACTCCGCTCACCTATTCAATCCGATCCGCTTCGCGGTGTATCCCCGGTTCGCAATCGCCCGCCACCATGGTTGGTGGTCGACGTACCAGCGCACTGTCTTGTAGATTCCAGTTTCGAAATCCTCTTCCGCACGCCATCCTAGCTCTCGCTCGAGCTTGGAGGCATCAATTGCATAGCGGCGATCGTGCCCGGGGCGGTCAGGAACAAAATTTATAAGATTTCGGTGGGAGCCGCTCGGGTTCGGGCTGATCTCGTCGAGCAGGTCGCAGATTCGTTCGACCACGTGCAGATTGGTGCGCTCGTTACGGCCACCGATGTTGTAGGTCTCGCCTATACTTCCCCGCTCCAGGACCAGACTCAACGCCTTGGCGTGATCCTCGACATAGAGCCAATCGCGGATGTTCTTTCCGTCGCCATACACGGGCAGGGACTCGCCCGCCAATCCCCTGATGATCATGTGCGGGATTAGTTTTTCGGGGAAATGGTAGGGTCCGTAGTTGTTCGAGCAGTTTGTGACCAGCGTCGGAAGTTCGTAGGTGTGATGCCACGCGCGTACCAGATGGTCTGATGATGCCTTGCTGGCGGAGTAAGGAGAGTTCGGAGCGTAGGCTGTTGTCTCCGTGAAGAACCCCTCGTCCCCAAGTGAGCCGAACACCTCATCTGTGGAAATGTGCAAAAAGCGGAAATGTTTGCGCTTCTCGCCCGAGAGCGAGCGCCAGTGGCGCAATGCTTCCTGCAAGATTGTGAAAGTACCGACCACGTTGGTCTGAATGAATTCGGCGGGTCCATCGATCGATCGATCAACATGACTCTCGGCGGCGAGGTTCATCACTGCATCTGGCTGATATTTCTCGAATAGGCGACGAAGGCCGAGCCCATCGCAAATGCACTGTTTCTCAAAGAAGTAATTCATGTTCCCGGCCGTGCCGGGTAGCGATTCAAGATTCGCCGCGTAAGTCAGCTTATCGATGTTGACAACCCGTGCGTGTGTGTCTTGCAGCAGATGCCGTACGACTGCGGATCCGATGAACCCCGCGCCTCCCGTAACGAAGATTGTCCAGCCTCGAAACCGCATGTTCAGTTTGCTCCTATGTCCCGCATCTACCGTCTGAAGGAAGCGGCTACAGATTTCAGGTATTCGCCATAGCTGCTTTTGGCGGTCTTCTCGGCCAAAGCCTCAAAGGCTTCGAGCGAGATGTACTCCTGCCGCAGCGCGATTTCTTCCGGGCATGCAATGCGCAGGCCCTGGCGTTGCTCGAGGACCTGGACGAAGTTGCTGGCCTCTACGAGAGAGGAATGCGTCCCGGTGTCGAGCCACGCAAAGCCACGGCCTAGCGCCTGCACATGGAGATCGCCGCGTTCCATATAAGTCTTGTTGACGTCGGTGATCTCGAGCTCGCCGCGCGCAGATGGCTTGAGCTCGGCAGCAATCTTCAGAACGTCATTGTCGTAAAAATATAGTCCTGTGACGGCCAAATTTGACTTTGGCTGCTTCGGCTTTTCCTCGATAGAGAGCGCGCGGCCGTTGCCATCGAGTTCAATGACCCCATATTGCTCGGGCGTCTTGACGATATAACCGAAGACGGTCGCACCCTTCCTACGGGCAGTCGCATTCAAGAGCAGCTCAGCCAGGCCGTTGCCATAGAAGATGTTGTCGCCAAGCACCAGCGCAACCGGATCATTGCCGACGAAGTCGCGACCGACGATAAAGGCATCCGCTATCCCGCGTGGAGACGCCTGCGTGAGGTAGGAAAAACGCAGTCCGAGCTGCGAGCCATTGCCCAGGAGGCGCTCGAATAATGGCTTGTCCTGGGGGGTAGAGATGATCAGGATATCCTGGATTCCGCCCAGCATGAGGGTCGAGAGTGGGTAATAGATCATCGGCTTGTCGAAGACCGGCAGCAGTTGCTTCGAAACCACTGTCGTGACCGGATAGAGGCGGGAACCCGTGCCTCCGGCGAGAATAATGCCCTTCATAGGCCCTCACAGATTCAATTAACTTAATCATATTAAATATAGTACATTTAATATAGCATATTAAAATGGTATTGGTTGGAAAAAATTGGTATTTGGCTAACGTGAAATGTTGCTCGGTCGGACAAGATGAACGTTATTGCGACAGCGCTTCCCGAAGTCCTAATCCTGGAGCCGAGGCTGTTTGGCGATCAACGCGGTTTCTTCCTGGAAACCTACCAAATGCCGCGTTATGCAAAGCACGGCATTAGCCTTCCATTTGTGCAGGACAACATGTCCCGCTCCAGCCATGGAGTGTTGCGTGGGCTACACCTGCAAAACCCCTTCACCCAAGGTAAGCTCGTCACTGCATTGCGCGGCCGGGTCCTGGACGTGGCGGTGGATGTGCGGGTGGGGAGCCCGCGTTTCGGACGCCATGTTGCCGTAGAATTAAGCGAGGAGAACCGACGACAATTGTGGGTTCCCCGTGGCTTCGCACATGGCTTTGTCGTCCTATCTGAGACCGCAGACTTCTTCTACAAGTGCGACGATCTTTACAGCCCCAAGAATGAAGTCTCCATCCGCTGGAATGACCCCGCGATCGGTATAAATTGGGGCATTGAAGCTCCCTCGCTTTCAGCCAAAGATGCCGATGCCCCGCTGCTGAACGACGTCAAGAATCTGCCGATGTATGGACAAGTCTGATGCGGATCCTGTTGACGGGAGCGAGCGGCCAGGTCGGCGGCACATTGCGTCCCTTGTTAGCTGCCCAAGGCACAGTTATAGCCCCGTCGTCTTCCGAATTTGACCTGTCGAAGCCGGCAACGTTAACGGACCGGCTCAAGGATTTCAGGCCCGATCTTATCGTAAATCCGGCCGCCTATACTGCGGTTGATCGCGCCGAGGAGCAGCGCGAGCTTGCGTTCCTCGTTAATGCCAAAGGGCCCGAGGTCATCGCGCAATGGGCAGCTAAGCATCGCGTGCCACTCGTTCACTTCTCTACAGACTACGTTTTTGACGGCTCTGGTGATGCGCCACGTCGCGAGGACAGCCCCACGGGCCCAATCTCCGTCTATGGCGCGAGCAAGCTCGCAGGGGACATGGCAATCATAGCGGCGGGTGGGCCGTATCTGATCGCGCGCACGTCGTGGGTGTATGCTGCCAAGGGTAGCAATTTCCTCCGTACCATCGCGCGCCTAGCTTCCGAGCGCAAGGAACTGCGCATCGTCGCGGATCAAATCGGAGCGCCAACGACGGCTCGAGCGATCGCGACGGCCATAGCCGACATCGTACTGCCAAACCTCGCAAACCTGAATGATCTGTTCGCGCGAAAGGGTGGCGTGGTCAACCTCGTTTGCGCTGGGGAAACTAGCTGGCACGAATTTGCAAGCGCCATTGTCGAAGGGCTGAGATACAGAGGCCTCAAACTCGAAGTCGAAACCATCGTTCCAATTTCCACCGCCGACTTTCCGACGAAGGCCAAACGGCCAAGCAATTCGCGCCTCGACCTGACTCGCCTCAGGGACGAGTTCGGTGTGGTCATGCCGAATTGGCGAAATGCATTGGCGCTGGAGCTTGACGGTTTCGTCGCAGCAGATGACGTTTCATTCCCTCGATGAAACCGCCCGTCGGCCCCGCCTGCCTTTTCCCGCTCGGCCCGGCAGTTCGGATACGAACGGCAATTCCAACGCCGTCCGCTAGACTTTCCCGATGCGATGATTGCCAACAAGTCCGAAGAGATGCCGCAGCGTGTGGGTTCGTGGCAACGTCAGTGTTGCGTTCCTTCGGGGATCGGTCTGGTAGTCTGCTCCCAGCTCTCTCCTGTAATTTCCGTAGTCAAGAAGCGCAACCGAGAGGAGAGGCCAACGTGCAAGCGGAAAACGGGACTGCAGCAATAACCTCCTAAACTGAAGCCGTGGAATGGACCCCTTGCGAAGGTCAACAGGTACGTCAACTCCAAGCAATTCTGCGAGGGCGACCAGCTGCTTCGCGATAGCGTTTCGCGCCAAGCGGCCCGGAGCAAATGACATCATGCGGTTCCAGTCTATTCCTTCCGACGAGTTAGCCAGCTCTCTCAGCTCGACCAGATGTCGCACATCTACTTCGCCGACCCAGTAATCATCATCTTGAAACTGGTCGTGAATGATAAGCATGAAAGCTTGAAAAGTCGTGGTCGGAAGATAAGCGGTCCCACGGCCAACCGATATGGGCGTGCAATGTGCAAGCAATTTGCCCGCAGGACGATAGAAATAGTCTGGACCAGGCGCTTCCTGATGTAGATCAATCATACCAACGTCGCGCGGTCGTTTAAGGTCACTGTACTGCTTCTTGCTCTCCGGCGGGGCTCGAAAATGGGACTGATAATCGAGGTCGGCGAGCGCTTGCAAGGCCGTCTCCATCTGATCGGGATCGACCAATATGTCGAGATCAGCCATGATTCGGGTTGCGCGGCGTTCAGGAGCAGCTGTTGCGAGAATTGCTGAGCCCTTTAGCAGCACCGGTATCACATCCCGTTCATTAAGCGCCGCGACCGCCTCTTCCAATTGAGTCCTCAGGAACTCGTTCCGAAGCGCGTTTCGCCGGTAGATCTCTCGAACGAAAGTCTTTACATCCTTGGGAACTGACTGGTCAGGTTGATCAACCAGATCGATCAAGAAGGGGGTCGTTAGCGTCTTGTTGGCCAGTTCCAACACGGCCATCCAGTTCAGGTTACGGGGCGCTTTGCCTCTGAGGCACTGGCAGAGCTCGACCAGAGTGCTGCTAGGAAAAGCCATGACAAAGACCTCTCAGCTTACGCCCTGCGTCAGCAGCCTCCGCGTAGGTCAGCTCAAACAATCCGGCCCCACCGATTATTTTCTTCAGCGCTGCAAACCCCGCTAGAGATAGTTTGCCGTTGGCAGCGAAAGATCCGTTGATCACTCGCTGCATGGATTCGATTTGTCCAAGGGGCGTCAGTTTGGCCGATGTCCCGTCAACCCTATTGAGAAAGATAATCCACTCGATCTGGAAGCTTCCCTTATGCACATCTGCTACGGGTAGATACCGGACGCGTATGCCGTCCGTGCGATCATGGGCAGTGGCAGATTCTAAATCGTCGCGAGTTTTCGAAATCGTCTCCCATGTGCCGGGCTTGATGGTCGGCGCGAAGAGAAGCCCTTGCGCGAGACCGTTTGGAGAAATCATGACGACGTCATCACCGCAATATCGGTACTCGTCGCCGACTAACTGAAGCGCGAGGGTCGATTTACCGGCGCCCGGCTGCCCGCATAACAGCAGTCCTTTATCGCCAAAGACAAGCGAAGCGGCATGCAGAGCGAAATCAGGCTGATCCTGTAGAATAATGCGCTCGGTGAGGTCGGCCTTGATCGCGGGAGCCAAACTCGTGATGGGACACCTGTTGATGCTCTTTCTGCAGTTGCGGAAGAGAACCTCGTCACCGACTTCTACAACTTCGATTGTGATATCTGCTAGATCGCCTACCGAGTCTAAGTCGCAAAAGAGCGGCTCAAGAGATTTGATCAATGCTTCATTGGAGGCTCTGATGCTGATTGCTCGCTGCGCCAACCGGGTCTGGAGCGCGCTGGCGAATGGGAGCCTCCATTCCATTTCCACCAGTTCCAAATCCAGCCATTGTTGCAAGGCTTGACTGATAACGTTACGCGCCTGCTCGCGGTCGAGCCCAAGCTCGCTTAGTTCATCAGCAATCGTTTCGAGTTTATTTTGGTCAAGAAGTTTGCACCACGCGAAAGCGCTGATCTGATTTAGTTCATAGATCCGCTGGTTTTTCTCGCTGAACAGGACGGGTCGATCATCAATTAACGCAAACGACGCGTCCGCGGCTGGACGCAGCAGAATCGGGCTTTCAGGCCTGGGTTCCGTCAGATCTCGTCCGAATGCCACGCAGGGCTCCACAGTGCGCCAAAATATTCTTCGCGATGAGGTTGACACTATTTAATCTGAAAATTTAAATAGAGTAAATTGAAAGTGGAGAGGGAACTTGACACGGTCGGTCGAATTGAATGGATCCCAAGCCATGAACAAGAACACTGACGAACCAGTCCTCAAGGCAGAGCTAGAGCTCGATGCTGACAGGCGGAAGTTTCTGGCGGCATGCGGCAGATTTGCCGTTGTGACGCCACCCGCTGTGACCCTGTTACTGTCGACTTCACTGAATTCCGATGCGATTGCACGCTCCGGCAGCGGTGGGGAAGGTGGAAGACCGCGTCACCGCCCTGATCTGCCGAACTGGCTTGAGCGGTTCCTTGACTGGTTGTTCTAGCCATTCCTATCGATCCGGATCAAGCTGTCGGCGCACGATCCTCGATTATCCGCGAGTTGAGGTGGCCGCAATATGCCGATGATGTTCCGCGGCTCGAGGATGGACTAACAACTGTTTCCTGGGCGCGATTACATCATGTGTTATCGACGTCGAGGGCGCGCAGCGCGATCGCCATCCGACCTTTAGATTTCATGTTCCTCGGTAGGAAGTAGGTACTACGCTTCAGCGAGCCGCTCTGCAGAAGGCTTGAACGCGGTTGGGACTACAACGAGGACGACGCACAGCAACTCCACTGATCAGGACCTGCTGCCTCTCCTCCATTTATCGTCTTCACCACCACCATAGCCTGGTGCTGATCCCGCGCCGCCGCGAGAGCCGCCGGGACCGCCGCCGCGAGAGCCATTCGCTGCCGAAGCACCCCCGCCACCACCACCGCCGCCACTCCCACCACCTCCGCCACCGCCAACCGAGGCGTGATTACCGTCTCCCTGGCTCGCTTCATCCTTTCGCGAGCGACGATCGTCGGAGACCTGCTTTTCCTTGGGCGGATCGGGATCATTGTCGAAAAAGGAGCGTCCTGGCCCACCATCGTTGCCGTGGCTACCTGATCGAGCAATCGCCGTTGATGTCAGCGAAGTGGAGAGAAGTAAGGTCATAGCCGGCGGGGTTACAGCGGCAAATCTTCCGCATGAAATCAGAAACTTGCGGCGATCTTCGATCTCGATATCGTTGGACATGACGCAATTCCCAGTCAGTTAATTTAGGACATATTAAATTATAATCAGAGAGACGACAATTTAAATGTGCGACGATGATTTTCCGCACGCTTCTATGGTGTGCAGGCGGACGGTATAATTATACCAAGAGGTGCATAAAAGCCCTACCTCAAGGCCTCGGTCAGCGAGCTCCTGCAGGATCCATACTCTCCGCGAGGGCGCCGATCACGCAGCAGTGCCACTAAATCAAGGTTCATCGGTAGGGTTAAAGCTAATATCCAATGGACGCATCGTTTGCCATTTCGGTAAGGCTCTGATTTCCCGAGGAATGTTCCGATGGCAGAAGAATTGCGTCAATCATTAGAGAAACTGAGAGCTGCTGCTGATATTACGCGCAGCCTCGCCGTTCAGATAGCCGAATTGCTTGAACTGCGAGAAGCAGTCCATAGGGCCGAAGAGGCGACGGCGCGCAGGACGCCCAATCGCAGATTGTTCATGCAATCGCGGTGGCGATGAAAACAGATCGCGGTCGCTTTCTGAGCCGAGCCGTTTTCAATTGATTGCAGATACCTGCTCTAACTTGTGGAGGCGCGCCAAAGCCATTAAAAATGCGCGCTTTTTGATTGATTTTGTTGCGTAATGGTATGGAACGTTACGGTTCGGACAACTGGTACGCGACGTTACGTACGTATCAGGTGCTTCTCAGTTGGTGTGGGGATGCGTATTGCTGGAGCAACTCTTCTTATCCTCGGTCTCGTACTATGTTTTGCGATCGACGACTGGGAGTTCATCGGCCTATTTCCTATGGCTATCGGCCTCATACTTCTGGCTGTCGCAGAGAGGAAGGCATCAGCTCTCGCGTTGGCGCAAGCCGCATCGTTCGCGCTGGAAAAGCAGGCGCCGCGCCCCTTCCAGAAGCAATTGCCGACAGCAGACACAATTGAGTTGAGCTCCGAGGTGATACAATTGTTCGAAAGATTAGATCGAAGCTCGAAGCTTCGATGAAATGCAACTGTCGAACGGGGGCACGTGCATCCCATGTGATCGAGCGAAGTGAGCGAGATCACGCCTGCAAATGGGGTGAGGACCGGCTGAGGATCGGTAGCAATGAATGATGATGAGATAGGTGCTTCGGCTTGACGCCCGATCGGCAGGTCGCCGATCGTCTCCATCACAATCGGTGCAGAAGTGAATGCGGCGGGGGCTTAGCCCGATATTGGCAGTAACGACACCAACTCGCACCATCGAACGCTGGTATCGGTTCCAGGATCGACCTGGATACTCGCGTCAAGCTTAACACGCAGTTTTCGGCTGTGCCCGGCCTATCTATATTGCCTCGCACCCCGCATGTCAGGAGTTCCGAGAAGTTCACTGAATGACCCTGCAGATCGCAGTCGATTGGCAGCCACGTGATCGGCTCGGCTGATGACTCGCAAGAGCTCAATTTGATGCTCATCCTTGATGATCGCGTCATCGCAGAGTTGCTGTTCGCGAAAGAGCCGTCGCAAAACATGGGAACTCACCACTTTCAGTCTCTACGAAGGCGATGCAAGGGCGAGGCGGGCGACGACATCGAGCAGAATGATTTGATTGCCCCGGGGAGATGCCGCATTAGGGAGGCGCGCAAATCGGAGGAGATTAGAAAGATGTGGTGACAGAGGAATGCGAAATGAAGGATATGCAGTGTGAAGGAAAAGCAGTTGCGGCACCGCGAAACTACCGGTGCAATCATTTTTGATACTTTTGGACGTTACCTGTTTCAATTGCGTGACAATGTTGTGGGCATCACCAGCCCGGGCAAGATTGGGCTATTTGGTGGTCACCGCGAGGGCGACGAAACGTTCTTGGAGTGCATAGTTCGCGAGCTACACGAGGATCGGATATTTTGTCCCGGCGGATCATTTTGAGCATCTTGGAAGCTTTCACGGTGAGGACATCGACAGCAAGGGAGGAACGATCCACGGACATCTTTTCGTCGTGCGCGATATTCCAGTGGAGGCGCTGTCCGTCACCGAAGGATCTCTTCTTATCGTAGAACCGATGGAGCTTACCGAGATCGAGCCCAGGCTTGCACCGACTACGCGTCTTGCATTGAAAGCTTACCTGAATGCTTGACGGACCACTTGGGTGGCGCTCGCCAGGATCGTCAATGGTAGTCCGAATAACGAGATCGATCAGCTGCCGCCGTGGGGCCTATACCGTCACGATCTCAATGCTGTGGCCTGAAAACTGTGCTTACGAGACAGCGACGACCTGCGCATTACTCTCGCGAGTGATGACCTCGGCGAAGCGCCAGCAAATGCCGAGCGGGAGAGTTCGTTCGTCTGTATCCATCCGGCGAAGGCCGCCTTGCCAAGTGAGGCGTGTTGTTGAGAACTGTCCTTATGGACAGTGATAGGCGCAGTGCCCAAGTCGAACGGCTCGAAGTAGTGGACACAGGCCGACGGCGGCGCTGGTCCGAGGATGAGAAGCTCAAGATCGTCCTGGAGAGCTTACAGGCGCCGCGCCAGGTCGCAGCGACGGCGCGGCGATATGGCGTTTCGCGCTCATTGCTGCTCAGATGGCGAGGGTCGTTTCGCCCCGAGCCGAAGGATGCCGCCCATCAAACGGGCTTCGTACCGGCGATGGTGGTCGCGGAATCGGGGCCGACGCTTGGTCCGGTCGGGCCGGCCGGCGGCGGCGCGATCGAGATCGAGTTTGCGGCCGGGGCTCGGATGCGGATCACGGGCACGGTCGACGCGGCGACGCTGAAGGCCGTGGTCGCGGCGCTGGCCGAGGGACGGCCGCAATGATCCCCATTCCGCCCGCCGTGCGGGTGTGGATTGCGACCGGTCACACCGACATGCGCCGCGGTATGAACTCGCTGGCCTTGCTGGTGCAGGAAGCCTTCAAGCGCGATCCCCACGGCGGCGACCTCTACGTGTTCCGTGGCAAAAGCGGCAAGTTGATCAAGATCCTTTGGCACGATGGGCTGGGCATGTCGCTTTACGTCAAGCGGCTGGAGCGCGGCCGCTTCCTCTGGCCGTCGTCGGCCGATGGCGTGGTGACCATCACCCCCAGCCCAGCTCGGCTATTTGCTTGAGGGGATTGACTGGCGCATGCCGCAACACACCTGGCGCCCGCAGGCGGCCGGCTGATCGCTGTGATTTGAATCGACGGCGCGACCAGCAGTCCGGACAGAGACCGCGTCTTGTGATTCTCTGGTCGGCGATGGGCGCCGATGATTCTCTCCCCGACGATGTGACCACCCTGAAGGCGATGCTGCGCGCCGAGCGGGCGGCCCGCTTGGCCGCGGAGGCGGAAGCTCAGGCACGGACACGGCTGATCGAGAAGCTCAAGCTCACGATCAAGAAGCTGCGGCACGAGCAGTTCGGACAGTCCTCCGAGCGAGGCGCATTGCTGGACCAGCTCGAGCTACAGCTCGCCGATCTGGAGGAGAACGCGGCGCAAGCCGAGACCGCGGCGCAGATGGCAGCCGAGAAGATTGCGGTGCCATCGTTCGAGCGCCGCAAGCCAGCCCGCCGGCCGCTGCCGGAGCATTTGCCGCGGGAACGCCTTGTCTATCCGGTGCCTGCGAGCTGCCCATGCTGCGGCGATAGCCGGTTGCGCAAGATCGGCGAGGACGTGACCGAGACGCTGGAGCTCGTTCCGCGCCAGTGGAAAGTGATCCAGCACGTGCGCCAGAAGCTCGTCTGTCGGGCCTGCGAAGCGGTCACGCAACCGCCGGCTCCCTCGCACCCGATTGCGCGTGGACGTGCGGGGCCGAAGCTGCTGGCCCATGTCCTGTTCGCCAAGTACGGCCTGCACCTGCCGCTCAATCGTCAGAGCGACGTCTACCAGCGCGAAGGCATCGACCTCGATGTCTCGACGCTGGCGGACTGGGTGGGCGGCTCCGCCGCAACACTGATGCCGCTGGTTGACGCGATCCGGAGCCATGTCTTTACGGCCGAACGCATCCACGCCGACGACACCACAGTGCCGGTCCTGGCCAAGGGCAAGACCCGAACCGGCCGGCTCTGGACCTATGTGCGCGACGACCGCCCGTTTGCCGGGCCAGATCCGCCGGCGGCTGTCTTCTTTTACTCGCCGGACCGTGGCGGCGAGCATCCGGAGCAGCATCTGGCAGGCTATGCCGGACTGATGCAGGCCGACGCCTATGCCGGGTTCAGCAAGCTCTACGAGGCCAATCGCAACGGAGGCCCGATCATCGAGGCCGCGTGCTGGGCCCACGGCAGGCGCAAGTTCTTCGATCTCGCGCGGCTCAGCAAGGCGCCGATCGCGGCCGAGGCGGTCAAGCGCATCGATATCCTGTTCGCCGTCGAACGTGAGATCAACGGTCTTGCTCCGCAGGAGCGCCTGCGCGTGCGCCAGGAGCGTAGCCGCCCTCTGATCGTCGAACTGCAGGCGTGGTTGTGCGAACAGCGCGCCAAGCTCTCCAGGAACAACGATACGACCAAAGCAATCAATTACTGCCTCAGCCGCTGGGACGCATTTACCCGCTTCCTTGATGACGGACGGCTTTGCATGTCGAACAATGCCGCCGAGCGCGAGCTTCGGGCTGGCGCCGTGGGCAGAAGAAATTGGACCTTCGCCGGCTCCGATGAGGGCGGCCGGCGTACGGCTGCGATCTACACACTCATCGCCACCGCCAAGCTCAACGACATCGATCCACAGGCTTGGCTCGCCGACGTGCTGGCCCGCCTGCCGGATCATCCCGCCAAGCGCATCCACGAACTCATGCCCTGGAATCGGCGATCTCAGAACGTAGCTCACGCCGCATAAGCCCGGTCAGCCATCCGCTCAAGATGACCTAACCAGGGGCCGTCACCGGACGCGTACGTTCGTCTGAACTAAACTCGGTTTGCAAGATCGTCCGGCTAAGGGCGGAAACGTACCACGCACTTTATCGATGATAGCCGCATCGAGTTCTATAACAACGGTCGAACGTTCGATCCGCCCGATCACGCTCAGCCTGAAAAATGCGCTGTGCGCGGGTCCGATGGTGGTGCCGAGCACTCGCGATCATCGCCTATTTCGGCTTCTGCCATTGCAGGCAGAGGGTGATCTGATCAGATGTTCAAAATTTCGACATGCGCCGACGAGACGAAAGCAGCGAGGTAACCCGAAATTGGCTGGCTCATTGTGGCCCTCATGCACCAGTCAGGCAGAACCTTCTCTTATGAAGTTGAATCTTTTTGACTGATCAGAAGAAGCGGCCTTCGCTTATAGCTGTGTTCGATGCCGTAATCGCATTTCTGTTGGTTCTAGGTCTCGGAATTTTCGTGGCCCACGGCATCGACTCATTACGGTCGTAATTCCGTAAGCCCGATCCGTTTAACTGAAATCCAGCGCCGCAATGAGGAGCGTACAACTAGTTTGATACGAAGCTTCGACTCCTTTGTAGGAGTATTGAAAATGGAGACATTCTTCAAAGTTCGTTGGCTGGACTACGGCCGCAATTCTGGGTGCTGCGGTCTGGAACGTATTTCCTGAATACCGAACAATCATAAGTAGCATTTTGGTCGCACTATTTATCTGCTACGTGTTCTCTGTGCTTGTGGGGGTAACGGTTAGGCGGCTCATCGGCGATGAATTGCTGGAGCTTCGTCTTCAAACCAATGCAACTGCCGACCGCCTCGAGCTTATAGACCGTAAGGTAACCGCAGTTTTGAGGGATGTACTTGAGCAGCGCCAGGTGCGAACCCAAACGCTGCCGTTCCGTTCGGTTGTATCGGCGCGTACTCCTGAGGCGGTCCGACCGCGGGATTAGTTGACTCAGTCCGCAATCAAACCACGGACACGGTCAACCAGCGAATGTATCGCGAACAGCTTGGTCAGCACTTGTCTGGTTCGAATTGGGAGCATTCTCGGGTAAACTGACGGCACGCTGTCCCGCTATGGCTAGCAGGTGTCACCGGTCGGTCTGCTGTGAATCAGGGCAAGTTCGGCGAAGGAGAGAAAACCCCGCGGTATCGCCGGTCTGCAAAATACCCGCGAGCCGGCATGCTGACGGCAGGGAACGTGCTGCGATCCGGCCGATACCGTCGGCCTAGGGCGGTTAACGCAAAATGCGGGGGGCGGGAGGGCGGACGGGTCGGTTGGACAGGCACCCGGCGGCACGGTGGCCCAGCTGGTAGTGCCTGAATTCCGTGAACTCGACTTTGACGTCCGCACGGGCATCAAATTGCGAGATCCTCGCCAGGACGTCGCCGCTTAACCCATAGCTCCGTTTGTTATTGACAGCCTAGTCGCCGACGATAACCTTGGGCGGACGAGTTCCTTTTAAACGTAATACATTTGACGTATCTAATGTTGACACATTGGTTGAGAGTAGCGACCTATGATTGAGGAGACCTTTGTTCGATTGCGAACGCATCGCCATAACGTGCATCGCTACCGGCAATTGCTGAAGACGATGCTGACCGACGCTGAGCGCCAGTTTATTGAAAGTCGTCTTTTAGAAGAAGAGTCGGCCATCGAGACCTTGGCGATCCTTGAAGGTGCCTCCGGTAGTGCGGAGCCGGGAACTGCCTGAGCGCCGAGGCTGGTTCTTTGAGGTTGCCTTGTCGGGTTGGAACGGCGTTTGTTAGCGCTTCAAGGCAAGTGTCCGGCAAAGTACCCGTGCTTCGGCCCCAACGAGACAATTCTATTCAAGGGGCCGGGGAAGTTCATGGGCGCCGGCTAGCTTTTGCCGCGCGAGACCGGGACAATTCCCCGGACGATCCCGGGGTTTTCCGCCGCATGGCCGCCGCATTTTCCGCGTTTCTAATTGGTTATTAATCAGGGAAGCTGATCGGGAGGGGGAATGAAGTTTTCGAACCTCTGGCACGAGGCGCGAGCCAATGTCCTCCGCAGGCGATACGAAAACTTGAGGCCGCAGATTGATGCGGCAGATCCTGCTGCAAAATCGGCGTGCTTTGGTGTTGTAAAGTCGAGTTTCGAGTTTCTAAGTCGGCGTTACGCGAGCGCCTCCAGCGCAGAACGAAAGGAAGTTTTGAAGCACGCTTCAAAAACTATAGATCAATTATCGGATGCGGGTGATTGGCCGCGCGCGCTGGGACTAACCATTATCATGTTCAATCTAGAAGCGTCTTACTTGCCGGGCGATGACGCGGCTGTCTTGAAGGGCGCCACCGATGCCTTGTTAAAAGAGGCCTGCGCATATCCTGAACCTCGGCCCTTAAGAGAGGCGGGTTGAAAGACGCTGAATACTGCCGGGTAGGGCCTCGGCAGCCTGTCTGCATCTCCCCTAGGGTAATTTCTGTTGACGCTGCATTCAATTGGCGATCAAGATTGACCATTCGTGATCGCGATGCAAGATTCTCCGCTTTTTAATATACTGTCTCTAAGGGCATAGGAAAATTGGAGCAGCCGGGACGCAAGATCTTCACGCTCGATATCAACGGAAGGCCGACGCTTGCGCTTCAGGCGCAAAACATCGAGTTTGCACGCGGTATGTGCGCGGTGCCAGACTTCCGTTTGGATTTGTATGAGATCACCTCGGACGGCGTCCCCATTTGCCCAGTGGATTCTGTGTTCGGGCTTCGGCCGGCTACGAAGAAAGAAGTAGCCGCGTTCGAACGTGCTGTTGGATTGGCGCCGGCTGCAGACGATTTCACGTTTGTTATGCTGATTAAGGTAGACAGAGTGGAGGTTGTGGCCATTACCAGCCAGGCTGACGACCGTGCCTAGACGTCCTCTCGCGGAGTCAAGCGAATAGCACGGCGCGAGTCAGCGTCGATGTTGCGTGCTCGACTTCACCCTCAGTACTGCCAACGTAGCTTATGATTACGCGAGTTCGCTTGCAGTGATCCCCTTCAACGTTCAGCGGACGTCCCGGGTCTGCTATCAGAGTATTCCGTTGGGGAAGTCGTCCGCGAGAGGAGGCCCCAAAACCCGCCGCACGAACCGGACCGCTTCTCAGGCCGGTTTTAGCTGGGCATTGGGGCTAGCTTAGCTGGTTTCCGCTGGGCGGTGCTGCGAGGAGGAACTTGTCGCGACCGCCATTGCGAACAACATCTCGACTCCCTTGCGCAGTCGGCGCGATTTCCGTCCCTCGCAGGATTGGCAATCGCCCGCGCCATCGCGGCCTCTCGCGTGGATCGAGCATCACGGTTTGACGTAGGTCCAGCCCTGCTCCTGCAATTCCATCACACGCACCACGCCCGACTTTACGACCTTTGCTTCCGAGATCAGCGGAATCTCCTTGCCCTCGGCCCGCCCCATGTTTTCACGGGTATTGCCGCAGGCTTCGAAGGAAATCGAAGGCTGCCTTTCCGAGAGCGCCTTGATCCTCGCTTTGACCGGCGAAGTGTCGTCACGCAGCATATGCAGGCCGGGACCGAAGGTGACGATGTCGATATTCACCTTCTCGCCGAGGTCCTGATAATACTGAGCTACGTTGCTCGCATTGTTAAGCGCGAGATTCATCATCGCCGGCTCGTTGCTGTTTACCTGCAGAATAAGGCGGTGCGGCTTCGTGGCATCCTGAGTGGTCGTCATTTTGGTACCGGCCGTGAGCTTGGTCGCCTGCGTAGACTGCTTCTTGTTCACCTGCGCTTCCGACGGCGGTGCGACCAAGAGCAGTGCCGCAATTGCCGCTGTGGCTCCAGCCATTTTGCCGAGTCTTGTCATGTGAGTTCCTTCCTGTTCGATGACCATTAGCTGCGTGGCCTGGCAACGGCATGTGGCCATTTGCATGCCGTCGCCAGCTTCTCGCGGACAGTCCTCAGGCCGCCAAGCAAGAAATGTCCCTCGGACGCCACACCTGTTCGCGAGGAAAGGCGCACAGCGAATTCCCCCTCATCCGGGAGCGATTGTAACATGCGCACCATGTCGCCCCTGGGCGCGGCGCCAACTCCGAATGATGGGCGGGCAGCGGGAAGCTGCACTGGGAGATCGTCATTGATGCGGTAGGAGATCAGGTATTCCTCGGCGCTGCGCGAGACCGCAGGTCCCGTGATCACGAGTTCGGTACGGCCGCCGCGGCAGTGGATCGAGAGCTGCATCGTGGCGCTATCAGAGCCGCTGCGAGACGACGTGGTCGCCACAACGACCGGTGAATAGTCCACGGGCGAGGTGGTCTCGCTGACAAGCCAGTTGTCACTGTCTGCCGCGGCCGCCTGTGTGATACTGCGCGGCATTGTTTCCAAACATTCCTGTCGCGCGGTAAGTTCCACATTAGAGCACGCGCGAAGATGCGCCATTGCTTCGCTGGCACCTTGCGCGAAAGTCATGCTGTATGCTGCGTCTAACAGCACAGCGAGCGGGAGCGCGGCTCTCTTCACGGCCGCGCCTGTGCGCTGCGCGCCGCGCGATCCAGCCATTCCTGCGCGGCCGAGAAGCGGTCTAGCCCGGGGACGGTTGCGGCGAGATTGATCGACTTCCATTTCGGATCGAATCCCGGGGCCTGCAGCCGGTCGATCCGCGAAAACAGGTGATCTACGAAACGGGCGACACGCGGGTAACGGTTCGATCGCGGCGACCAGTTGAACGCGACCAAGGCGGTCGGCACCGCGATCGTTGAGATGCGTTCGCCCTGCCTGATTAAATTGGGATAGTCGCTCGCCTCAAGCGTTGCCGGCAAGTAGTAATCCTCGAACTTGCCGTCGAAATTGACGGACAGAAATTTGTAGCCTTCGTCCCAGCGTCCGCGCACGAAAGCGTCAACCGGTTTTGAGGTGATGAAGAGGACGGCGGCAATCTCGCCTTTGCGCATCCGCTCCAGAGCGATCTGGTGCGGAATGAAGGTCTTTTCGACATTGATGCCTAGACGGCTGAAGATCAGCGGTCCTGAATAGGCAGCGGCCGTGCCCTGGGTGTTGAAATTCACTTTCTTGCCGGCGAGGTCTTGCAAGGTCTTGATTTCAGGTCGCACGAAAATATGCAGCTCCGACGGGAACAGGTTGAGGAGATAGGTTATTCGGCTTCGGATCTGCGGTATCTGGATTTTGTATTCTTCGAGCGCGTCGGAATTGATGATCGCGGTGTCGACGCCACGCAGATAGAGCAGCGAATTCACATTTTCGGTGGCGCCCCGGGTGACGATCGGCAGAACATGTAGATTCGGACCGTCATCGACGATTCGGGCCATCTCTGCCGCCAGGCGAATGGGCGCGCCCTCCAGCAAACCGCCGGCGAGGCCGACAGTCCAGGCGTTGATCTTTTCTCTTTGGTCATGCGCAGAGGTGCGGCTGGTGACTGGCGCTTGGCTCTTGGCCGACTGCGCGTACACGTCAACCGATTGAAGCATCCAGGTAACGGGCGCCATCGCCGCGAGGAGCAAGAGCGACCATGGTTTCGGCAGCGTGTTCATCTCTATCTCCACTTGTCCTTGTGCGGGGTCTGATCCCCTCACTCACGCAATGCGTCGAGTCGCTCTTTTGCCTCTCGAATGCCGCCGCTGTGCGCCTTCGCGTAGAGTTCGCGTGCTTTCGCCGACTCGCCACGCGTTCCATAGGTGCCCCATGCGGACAGAACGACAGGATCATATGTCTGTGCGAGCATGAAACTTGCATGAGCGTCGCCGCTCTCGACGGCGCGCTCGAGTACGATACGCGCCGCGCCGATATTGCCTTGACCGAGCAGCGCACTGGCGCGCGCGATCAATCGCGCTGCCTCTGCCTTGTCCTGCGCATCGAAGGCCATCGGCTGTTTCGCTACGGCCGCGTCTGCAGTCTGCGTCGCCCGGACGATCGGGTTATCCGGACTGTCTTGCGCGCGCCCGAGGGGCTCGCGCTGATCCGCGGGCCGCCGCGCGGGCGTAAGATCGCGTGCCATGGCTCCAATCTTGCTGCGCTCCTGATGCAGCGATTGCCGCAGCTCCGCGATGGTGCGCTCCGCCGCTTGTCTTTGTCGCGTGACAGCATCCCCCGCCGTTTTCGACCGCACAGATTGAGTCTTTATCTCACGACGCGTTCCAGCAAGCTCGCTCGCGAGTGCTGCGGCACGCTCCTCAGCCTCGTTGAGGGCACGACGTTGCTGCTCGGCGCTCGCCGCCATCGCCTGTCGCGCCGCGTTGACCTCCTGGATGAGGCCGCCGATCTTCTCTTGCTCCTGCTGCAGGGAGTCTTGCAATTTGGCAGTGGTAACCTCTGCCGTCTGTTTCTGCTGCAAGGCTTCATCGATCGCTCTTTGTGCTTGCGCGGCCTGCATCTCGATCTCGCGGCGCGTTCCAGCAAGTTCTCTCGCGAGTGCTGCGGCACGCGCCTGTGTCTCCTCAAGCGCGCGGCGTTGCTGTTCGGCGGCTGCCGTCATCGCCTGGCGCGCAGCGTCGACCTCCTGGGTGAGAGCAGCGGTCTTCTTTTGCTCCTGCCGTAGGGACTCTCTCAGTTCTTCGATAGTCGTCTCCGCCGTCCGTCTTTGTTGCGTATCCGGTTCGTCCGTCACTTGCGATGGCGAGACCTGTGCCTCGATCTCGCGACGCGTTCCAGCGAGCTCGCTCGCGAGGGCCGCAGCGCGCGCCTGTGCCTCGTCGACCGCGCGGCGTTGTTGCTCGGCGGTTGCCGTCATCGCCAGGCGCGCGGCGTCGAACTCCTGGGTGAGCGCTGCGGTTCTCTTTTGCTCCTGCCGTAGGGATTCTCTCAGTTCGGTGATAGTCGTTTCCGCCGTCTGTCTTTGTTGCGTGTCCTCACCCTCCGCCACTTGCGACTGCGCGACCCGTGTCTCGATCTCGCGACGCGTTTCAGCGAGCTCGCTCACGAGTGCCGCAGCGCGCGCCTGAGTTTCCTCGAGCGCGCCGCGTTGTTGCTCGGCGGCGGCCAATGCCAGGCGCGCAGCGTCGACCTCCTGGATGAGAGCGGCAGTTTTTCGTTGCTCCTGCTGCAAAGATTCTCGCAATTCGGCAGCGCTAGCATCCGCCGCCCGCTTCTGATGCGCGGCTTCATCAATAAGCTTTTGCGACTGTGCGGCCTGCGTTTCGATCTCGCGCTGCGCTCCAGCAAGCTCGCTCCAAAGCGTTGCGGCACGCACCTGTGCCTCGTCGAGCGCGCGGCGTTGTTGTTCGGCGGTGGCCTTCATCGCCTGGCGCGCAGCGTCGGCCTCCTGGGCGAGCGTGGCAGTTTTCCTTTGCTCCTGCCGCAGAGTTTCTCGCAGTTCGGCATTGATGGCCTCCGCCGCCTGCTTCTGCAGTATAGCTTTTTCGACGGCCGTCTGCGACTGCGCGGCCTGCGTTTCGATCTCGCGCCGCATTCCGGCAAGCTCACTCGCAAGTGTCGCGGCGCGCGCCTCTGCCCCTTCGAGCGCGTGGCGTTGCTGCTCTGTGCCTGCCGTCATCGCCTGGCGCGCTATACCGATCTCCTGGGTGAGGACGGCGGTCTTCTTTTGCTCCTGCCGCAGGGATTCTTGTAATTGGGAAGCGGCGGCCTCTGCCGCCTGCTTCTGCTGCCGAGCTTCATCGACGGCCTTCTGCAATTGCATGGCTTGCGTTTCGATCTCGCGGCGAGCTTCCAAAAGCTCGTCTGCGAGTGCGTTGGCACCTGCCTGTTCCTGTTGAAGGGAGCGCCGCAGTTCCTTCACCGTGACGTCCGCCGCTTGGCGGAGCCGCGCAGTTTCGTCGTCCGGCTTGCTCCACAACTCCACCTTGCTGTCGAGATCGGTAATGTCTGGCAGATCAAGGTATCGCGTCGCAGAAGCGACGAGTTCCGTGCGGAAATGCACGCCGATCAACGCAGATGCAACCAGAGTTGCAGCGATCAACGAAGCGACAAACAATCGACGTACGCGATCGTTCTGGAGCGGGCGGTTCGACTGATCGTCTTCCTGATACTGAGGCTCCGCTATTGGAGACCAATGTGTCGGCGTGATCCTGATCGGTCTTCCGTTTTTCCAAACCCATTCCTTCGTCTCAGGCGACCAATGCGCGACATCGTAAGCCGATTGATCATCCTCGACCCAGATTTCCTTTCCGTCCCTCGGAGCGGTTTCAATGGGCTGGCGCAAATGTGACGCCTTTTCAGATGGTGTTATGGGTCACTTCGCAATTTACTTCGCAAGTACGTCTTAAGCTCAATGCGCATTTATATTATTAAATCACAATTAAATCAAATTAATAATAGCAGGTTCCATTTTCTGGCGTTCGGCTGCTCTCTTCGCGTGTGGTGTTTTCGAGGATCACTCACAGGCTGAAAAGACAGCACGATGCAGCGGCGCATCGCTCCGGGAGGAACGGCCCTGCCGATTTTCCTTTGCGGGCAAGTCAATAGAACGCGACGGCGATGCGTTTCTCTTTGCGCCAAACGACCGCGCAGCGCCGCGGGTCACCGTCGGGAATGACGGTCAGTGCAAACTCGTTAGGGACTTGTTCATCCGCAGCAACATCAAGCGCGGCGCCGAAAGCAGAAATACTACGAATTGTGCAAACAGTTTTCGAACGGCCGAAGCTGATTGAGCCCAGCCTTGCAGGGTGCTTCTCAACCATCATTTTCTCCACGCAATCAGTTCGAGGCGCGCACTCACTTTTTTGATAGCGACAGATGCGCGCGTTCGGCTAAACGGGACCCATGATCGAACTCGGCCAGATGCCTCCGGCCTTACTTTCAGTGGCGACTATGGTATGAGCCTTTGCCTCAAGTCGTCGTACCCTCTCCCAAGGCCGCCCTCGACCGTTTGAAGTTACCACAAGTTATACTATTTAATACGATTAAATAGTATTAAGCATTTATTGGGCGGCGTCAGGCTGGGGCGGACATGCCCAACGTGCAAGCAGTGGGAAGAGGGGGCGCGGGCCGCATCGATTGTCGAGCAGGCCGGAATCAGATTGCTTGGAGGTTGACTTACGACGCGAAGCTTTGCGCGCTCAGAAGATTGGTGGCCTTTTCAGTTTTCATTCTGGCGGCACAATCGTTCTCACGCCTGTTTGCTGATGAGAGACCGGCATCGGTACGCCATCGACATAGTTCCAACCGGGCAGCGATGGGCGGTCCCATCCGCCGGTGGTTTCTTGGATGCTGAGCTGGGGAGCCCGACCTTGCTCATGGACGGACATCATTCGCACGAAAGCGATCATGCGCCGAACGTTCGCGTTTCGTGGTAATTTGGCCGTGACGACTCAGCGTCTGTCTAGGCCCAACCATCCTGGAGAAGCTCGAAGATGTTTCAGCGATTTCTAAAAGCGCGCACCATTGTCAATTTCAAGGCGCGATCGGCCAGCCGAGATACCGAAAATGACCGTGCCCGCGCTACATCCATTTTTCGGTCGATAGAAGATGCGCTGGAGGGCGCGAGAGCTGAGCAGGCTGGCCTGAAAGCACGTATCGATGACGCGCTAGCGCGATCGGCAGTAACCTTGGGCAATGATTCCGATGAGTATCTAACGCGAGATCCGGAGGATAGCCATTATCAGAATTTACTCGGCCGCGAGATAGCAGAAGGGCAGAGGCGCTTAAACGAACTGGAAGCGACTATCAGGCATATCCAGTTCTTGAAGACTGCGCTAGTCACAAGGTTTCCTGACTTCGACTTTGGACACAGCATCTCTCACGCGAAGGATAGCGGATGAACCTAAAAATGGTCCGACGAGAACGACGCCGGCTTGGAAAGCGTCGTATTTTGTCGCGTTAGCTCTTGAGCTCAGACAAATCGATCCGCCAAGTGTGTCGTTGCCAGGCAGAACAACGACAAACAAGTCTCTTCGATATCAAGGGTCGGAGGCGACGTCACCATGGCAAATAGCAGTTGCGGTCGCTAAGCTCGAAAGCCAGGAAAGTCCAAGTGGCAATTGATAAGCCGGCTCACTCTAAGATTTGCGAGAGTGCTCGACTAGCAAGCCAGCCAATTGCGAACAAAATGCCCGCTGGCAGCGCGCTTGCTGCGACTATCATAAGCGGATAGGCAGCGCCCCACTCCTTCATTCCGATTTCAAATGCGCCTTGCCGATCGATGAGGTAGGTGACTGCTGCAACCACTCCCAGTAACAAGATCGTCCAAACTGGGTAGCCGAAAAAACCCGAACAGAAACAGATTGCGATCAGCAGCCAGTACAATAAATTGGCCATGTTGCCCCATATCAAGAGCTACCGGTAAGTTGGCGCCGCGGACCGCATTTGCGGTCTCGTCGGGTAAAGGCGCCAATTTTGCAATAAATGGAGCTTGGCGCAATGTTCGCAAATACGCGCGACTGGCAGCCATACTAGAGTCTATCAAAGCGGCCGCAACGAAAGTCAGGTATTGAGCTTGATGTCTATCGCTGAGGTTAATTCTTGCTTCGAGCGGCTTGTCCTCGGCGGCAAGAACAAACGTATCCGCGCTGCATCCGTCAAGCGTAGCGTCGTTCCCGATGTGGCTCGTGAGCGCGTCGTTGCCATCGCCTCCATCGGGACTGCTTTCATCGTTGCTCGCACGCCGCTGAGGGAGGTCAATCCTATTGAGGCTGCCTCAACGGTGTCGCAAGGACATCGTTTCCAGCGCCGCTGTACAGACGCTTCTCGGCAACGGAGTTGTCTGCGTCCGCAGAATGGGAAATTGCCGATAGAGACGCCATGTGCTGTCATATCTGGAGCTGCATTCAGGGCGTTTCCGGGCAATAAAGATTTGTTTTGAGGCGCGACATTGGAAAGAGCAGCAGCCGCTTGATGGATGGGTGAGGTGTCGTGTGTCGCGTCTGGTCTTGAACCGCTGAACGGGGTTGAAGTTGAGTTCCAGTTCAGGCTGAAGTGGTGGCATTTGATCGACGAGCGGTAAATGTTCCTTCCGCCGTTCAATTATCGACTGGTCTGCGAGAAATGACCTCAGCCAAGCCGTGATGTCGTCGCAAAAATGTCGCCCGCGGAAGACCACACCGTCTTCATCAACATCAACCCGCGAGTAATCACATGACTGGTACCATTGATCCTGCCCGTTTCGGCATGCCTGACGCGACGACGACGGGCGTTCCGGCTGGCACAACTCTCACCGCCTATACTGGGCCGATGAACATCACCCAAGACGGCACGGTGATTGAGGGCAAGATCATTGACGGCCAACTTGCCGTCAAGGCTGCGAACGTAACGATCCGCAACTGCATCATCAAGAGTGATGGTTGGTGGGGCATCGAGGGCGAGAACTCGCCCAACCTTCGGGTTGAGAACTGCGATATCATCGGAGGCAACTTAACCAACTCGGGCATTCTCGGCTCCGGAACGTTTGTCGGCAACGACATTTCGCATGTCTCGATTGGCATCCAATTAACGGACGGCGCGAGCACCGTCAGCGGCAACTATATCCACGACTTATTTTACGGCAGCGCCGATCCGCACTACGATGGCGTCACCGCCCTGGGCGGCCAAAACCATGTGGTAATTGAGCACAATACGATTATCGCACCCAATAACAACGGCACGGCCGCGGTCTTTATCGATAACGACTTTGGCTCCGTCAACGATGTCACCGTCAGAGACAACCTGATGTTTGGTGACCCGGCGTACACGGTGCACGTGGCCCAAAAGGCCGGGCTAAGCGGCATTATCTCCAACGTCGTGATCGAGAACAACTACCTCGACCGGGGGCATTACGGCTACATTGCGGTCCAGAATACGACCGCGACCATTCGCAACAATGTCCAATGGGACAACAGCACCGACCCGACGCCTTACCCAACCTCGTCGCCGACCCCGCCTTCGACGCCCACCCCGCCCTCCGCACCGACGATCGCGTCGTTCTCGAACGACACCGGAGCGGCCGGCGACGGCATTACCAGCGACAACACGCTCCAGCTCCAGGGCACTGCTGCCGCCAACAGCACCGTGAAGGTGCTCGACGGTACGACCCAGATTGGGGCCACTACGGCCAACAGCAGTGGCGCGTGGACCTACACGACCGCTGCGCTATCGGACGGCAACCATAGCCTCAAGGCCACAGCCACCACGACGTCGGGCACCAGTTCGACGTCATCGGTACTTGCCTTGAAAATTGACACCGCGGCGCCCACGGCCCCGACGATGGCGACGCCAACAAACAACGCCAATGGCGGCCTGAACCTGGCCGGTACGGCGGAAGCGAACAGCGTCGTGAAGGTGTTCGACGGCACCACCCAGATCGGGACCGCGACGGCCAATAGCGGTGGTGCCTGGGGTTATACCACCGGCGCCCTTGCGGCCGGTTCGCACAGCCTTACTGCAAAGGCGACGGATGCGGCAGGCAACACCGGCGCGGCGTCCGCCGTGGTCACGGCCAGCATCGGCACCTCGGCTCCCCCAGTTCCACCCACGTCGCCAACGCCAACTCCGAGTGAGCAAGTCGAGTCGGCTGGCGCGACAAGTCTCGTTGAGAGCGGCGGCAAATATCACCTCTACAGCAGCAGCGGATCCGGCCCAACGTTGAAGTATGGCGGTGCGGATTTTGTGGACGGGCAAGATGGCACCTGGACGCCGATCGGTGCGGAGAAGACGGCGACGGGCTATCAGGTTGCGTGGAAGGAGGCGAGCACCGGTCAGTACACGGCCTGGAACACCGACAACAACGGCAACTACGTTTCCCATGTCAGCGCCCTGACCGGCTCCGTGTCGGGCGGCCAGGTGTCGGGTACGAACAATGGCCTCAAAACGCTCGAGACTAGCTTCCATCAGGATCTCAATAGTGACGGACAGATCGGTGCTTCCAGTGCAACTGCGCCGATTTCGTCCGTCGATTTGACCACCATGTACAAGAACTGGAGCGACATCGTCACGATCAAAGGCGTCGCCGATGCCAACAGTCAGATCAAGCTGTACGACGGCAACGCATCGCTGGGAACGGTGAATACGGCTGCCGACGGTAGCTGGTCCTTCAAGACATCGTCCGCCGTATCCGACACGGTGCACACGTATACTGCCAAGCAGATCGATAGCACCGGTCAGGTTGTTGGTACTTCGGGCAATGCGATCCTCGGCTCGACAGGGAGCAATACACTGAAGGGCACCTCCGGCGACGATCTCTTCGCTGGGAACGGAGGCGCTGACACCTTCGTATTTGCGCCGAACTTCGGGAACGACGTCGTCAAGGATTTCGGTACATATGGACGGTCCCACGATGTGGTTCAGTTCAGCAAGAGCGTCTTCGACAGTTTCGCGAGCGTTCTCGCCCATGCAACGCAGGTAGGCGAAAATGTCGTCATTTCGGCTGATGCGGACAACTCGGTGACCCTAAAGAACACCAAGCTGAGCGCCATCGACAAGTATGACTTCCAGTTCTCGTAGTCGATCAGCCTAAAACGAATTCGGACGCGCTCAGCCAATTTCTGAGCGCGTCCGAACTATCAGCAGAAGCCTTGGTCGGGAGGATCGCAGGAAAGACAGCAAACCCTGGCTCGCGCACAGCCGGCAGACATCGCTATCACGATGAAGTAGGCTGGCAATCTAACGTATTGCTTCTATTGAACTCTTGAAAAGTTGGCGCCCCGGCCAGCAGGGTGTTAGCCACCAGTCGTCTAGTACCTGACTGAAATGACCGCCTCCGCTCGATAGCGTCGGCAAGGTCCATAATGCGCAGGTCCAGGATACCAGCCGGACCCGAAAAATGGCACGGTCAGAGGGGTAGCCCCCCGCACGCCTTCTACAAACTCGCACCGAGCGTGCCGAACTCCGACTGAACGCAACGATCGTGCATCAAAGCGGTGCGCGCCAACATCCGCTCCTGCCGTCGAAACCGGCTGGGCGGTCCAATCCGCCGCCTCCATGGCGCTTGTGGAAACAACAAGGATTGCGGTCACGGAGACCGACCAAATGAGAATTCGAGGCGCAGTCGACATTACGGTCCCTCTTGTTTGCGTTTCCTAGCCTAACCTTGAGTTCGAACATGCCCCAGCCCGATCAACAGAGGAGGGTGCTCGTCGGTGTCCCGATTCTAATTCCATGCTGAGGCCCGAGCTGCCGTGAAATGCTCCGCAAGACCCCTGGCACGTGCTTTGGCGGGAGCCGAGCAGCCACTGAAGCATCTTAAATCATCGTCCGACTCCTGCCCGGCGGGCCCCTTCATTGCAGCGCGTAAAATTCTCGGAAACGTTGAACCTGCCTCCCGCCACCATCGTCTAACATTCTCGGAAATCCTTGCTGCCGAGCACACGGGGGATTCGATGGGTAACCGTGTTACAAGCGAAGCTTACAATAGAGCTCTTCAGGATTCGTTCAAAACAATAAAGCACGCCCACAAACAGCTTCGCGTTGTGACCAACGCCAACGCAACAGCGGCAGTCCTCACGTCACGCATGGAACTTTACGGGATATTGCTTGGGGAGGTCGCAGGCATTCGCAGCAATCTAGTGGCCTACCTCGAATACACGCGTGCAGGAGGGCCAAATTCCTGTGCAGATGGAAGGCCTTGACCGCGACCCGGCGTCAAGAGGTCTCGTCGTTGTGATTATCGTCGTCTGCATGATTAACGCTTTTGTCTATTACAAAGTCTTCCAATTTCCGTCCGGCACTTAAGGCGGCGACCAGCCATCTCGGCTGCTTTCCGCGTCCAGACCACTTTTGCGTCGGCTGGGAGGGGTTCCAGTATTTTGGCTCAACTTTTGGATATTTGCGTCGCGGGCGGTTGGCGGGCGCCCCCTCGACGTCGCGCATCTGCTCTACGCGGCTCAATTGCGCCAGACGCCGTTCCAATTGAAGTTTCTCCGCGGTGATCTTTTCGGACAGGAGTTTGGTGAGCTGCTCATGCAAGAGCCAAAGCTCGTCAAAATCCATTGTCTCCAAGTCTGTCCTGCGCATCGCGGGTCCGTTAAGGCTGACAGATTGCGGTCTTTCCGGAAGCATCCAGTCCTCGAAATATCGCTGGTGATGACGCCAAATACGTGCGAAATTTGAATTGATAGGCTTATTTTTCCAAACATTATTTGAATGCAAATTTAATAATTTAATTCTGTTAAAAGCAAGAGCGTTATTTAGTATTTTGAACAAAGCCGGATGTCCCTCGGGAGGGAAGGGCGATGCGCTTGTTAATGAGAACAGGATTAAGGTAGGTCGTTGCCATAGTTTTTGCGTAGGTGCCCAAATGGATTATTCTATTGGTTCGTCTCTTTGTCGCCTTCAGGATGCGGTTGGCCGTTGCATAGTGCCCGCTGCCGCATCGAGTGACCTTCGCCAACTTCGGCAGCAGATTGAACTTCGGCGGCGTGTCCTGAAGGATATCGAAGTCATCAGATGCCGGCTGTCGCTTTTCTTTCGCCATAGAGGCAGGGGGACGCGCAGGAAAGCGCAGTACCGGCGGCGGCAACCGAGCCTTGCCGCGCGCCACGATCCCAGCTGCCAAACTCCTCGTCTCTAGCTGCAGCTTTTGATCGAGGTGCAGTTGAAAAGGCCGCCCAGGCTGGGAGTTTCGCGCGGCCAGATTTCGGTGTCAAAACAATCGCGAAGAAGGCCAGAATAATCCATTTTCACATGGAACTCTTGTCGTCCCCCTTGATTATTATTCGGGGGTGTGACATCGCCTTATGTTCTAAGGGGAATCAAGAGCGGCGGCATGGCTCCGAAGAAGATCGATTTTGAGTCCTGGTCTCTGGATGAGCTTTGGGCTCTTCACGGAGAGATCAGCGGAATTTTATCAGCGCGGATCAGGGCGGAAAAAGGCGAACTTGAGAAGCGCCTGGCAGTGCTTAGCCACGGCACAATCATCGCGGATGATTTGGGGGATTTGCAACCGAGCGGCAAGCCCCGCCGCAATTATCCCCGGGTTTTGCCAAAGTATCGAAATCCTCAGACCTCCGAGACCTGGTCGGGCCGCGGCAAGCGGCCGAGGTGGCTTGTTGCAGCCGTCAAGTCGGGACGCAAGATTGAAGAGTTCCGGATTAGCGAGGCTGGTACGAAGGCTCGTCAGCGAGCGTGAGCTGATCGAGCGGGTATTATTAACCACGAAACCAAGAATTAAGAGTGCAGCCGACGAACTGAGATAACCTGCCGTCAGACATTATGATGTGCGGCAGAGGCAAGCGGTGACCAATCGGGATTGGGCAGAAATCGAAAATGAGCTGAATGGGCTAGTGCCCGGCCTTCCGCAAGGCGAGAAGACGACGTCGCGAAATCACAACGTTCGCCGGACGATCCAAACGGACGAACAGGCGCTTCTGGCGCACATCTCTGACGCTCTGGTTCAAGAGAAGCAATACTAATTCCTAATTTCCGGGCTCGAATTGGCGCCGCATCGGTTACGCTTACCCTGCGACGTGCCGCTTCACTGAGGGGCACGACTATCGACGTCCATTTTTGCATCTAATAGGCGTTGCGAGCGCGAAGTACCTCAATTGGTGTCTGGAGCAGGATAACCAAATCCAGCCGAACGCTCCAGTTGTCGATATACCAAAGGTCGTACTCTACCCGCCGTTCGATAGAGGCGGTGGTGGGTGTGGGTCCTCGGCACCCGTGTATTTGCGCCCAACCTGTCAACCCGGGCTTCACGCGCCGCCGGAAGGCGTAATTGCGGACAACCTTATCAAATTGGCCATCCTGCGAGACGGCGTGCGGGCGCGGTCCGACAAGTGACATACTTCCGTCCAGCACGTTGAGCAACTGCGGTAGTTCATCGATGCTCGTGCGACGCAACCATTTTCCAATGCGGGTCACACGGCTGTCGACCGGTCGCGCCTGGACGACCGACGGCCCGTCCTCCAATACGCGCATCGTGCGGAATTTGTAGATCGAGAAGCTCCGACCGTTGAAGCCGCAGCGTTGCTGCCTGAAAAGGACCGGACCAGATGAATCCAGCTTGATCGCTATGACAACTACAGCAAGCAGGGGCGACAGAATAAGCAAGGCAAGGCCGGCGCCGATCAAATCCATGAACCGCTTGATGGCGCGCTCGAAAAACGTAAGCGGCCCTCGCTGAACTTCCACGCATACGGCGCTACCGAGGTCCCGGGTGGGCCGCCGGAACATCTCCGAAAGCGCTCCGACAGGAACAAAGGCGACCGGAGTCGGCAGAACTCGCAGTTCGGCGACAAATGCGCGTAATTCTGCCCATCGGTTGGGATCCGCCTCGACGATGATCTCCTCGACGTTGGAGCCACGCGCATTCTCTATGACGCGGGCGCTGAGCCGCTTGCGGTGATCAGGGCCGGAACGGGGCGGAGGCAAGCTGAAATGCTTGGTCACACAAAAACCGAGCATGGTCAGCGCAGGCACCAGTCCCACATCACTAGATTGTGGTTGGTCTGAAATCAGAATGATATTGCCGCCGGCGAACTTTCTTCCGCTGAGGCCCCTCATGAGCAAGCTCTTCATGAGAGCTCGTCCGACAAAAAGCAATGCAAGGCTGGTAAGCGCAAAGGCTATTCCGGCGCTGCGAGAGAAGTCGTCACCGAAGTTGAGCAAGCCGGCCGCAGCGGCGAGAAGGATAAATGCGTATAGCAAAGCGCCGCAAACGGCACGGATCTGGTTGCGCAGGACCAGCAGTTCGCTTGGCCTGTACATACCCCGCATCTTCAGCAACGACACAAACATCGCCGATACGACAATGGCCGAGCCAATCGCGTTTGCGAGGCCTGTCGCTGCCCAACTACTGTAGATCCGGCACAAGAAGACCGAGATGATGCTTGCGAGAACGATGGTGGCAAGATCGGCGCAGATCGCAACCAACTCGATGGACCTATAGCGAATCGGCCATTTCCGTTGGGCACCCAACGGATAGCTGTATTCTTCAAGGGCAATTCCCTCGTGGAGGCCGGCTGCAATATGTCGGTTAATAAAGTTCATGCCAGAACCAGTGTCGTTCGAGGCTTTTTGCAATGAAGATTAATTTATTGTTAACGGTTTAAATAAATCAAGCGAAAACGGCGGTGAATTAAATAAGTCGGATTATTTTTTTGAGGTGGATTATCTCAGCGCCAGTTTTGCACGGCACCCGTAGCGGGGCGGCTGGCTAGGGCGATGCCGGTGCCGTCGCAAGGCTATGGGCGATTGGGATGATTGTTGATGCGCAGCCAGAAAGGCGGCAGATCGCGGCGATCAAGTGCCGACCTTTGCCAGGGTCCAGGTTCCCAGCCGCATCGATGCTCTGGTTCCGCCGGGAGGAGACAGACTAAAGCGTGATGATTCTTCAATCGTGGTGAGCATGATTTCGGAAAACGCTCCGCACTTTTCCGGATGCTCTAGGGGGTCGTAGTCGTAATCGGCGGCGGCGTTGTGATAATCGTCGTCGTTCCGGTGCCTGAAGCAGCAGCCTTGAGAGCAAAGAAGTTGGTTGCGTAGATGATCGGGTCGTTCACGGTCGCCATGATGGTTCTCAGGAAGACCAGGAACTTGGTGGTTTCCACGCTAACCGAGTTGGATGTGTAAATGACGTCCTTGTTCCGCATGGCGAAGGACTGGGCCAGGAAATAGCCGGATGGATCCCGCAGATTCACGTGAAAAATGATCGGAATGATCTCGCCCTGAAACTGTGTGACGTCTACACCTAGCTCTTTGGCAATCGCTCGCGTTTCACCGCGGTACAGATACACCGACGCTGGATCGGCTTGAGAGTCATTCAGTCCGCCTTGTTTTCCGATTGCCTCGGCCAATGACAGGCGCCAGGAGTCGAACTTGAATAGGCCCTGGGTCCCGCCGGCGCCAAACCCGACGAAGGTCTGCGGCATATTGAACAGGTAGATGACATCGTTGGGAAGCACATAAATGTCATTGGCGGGCTCATACATCAGCGCGCCAAACGGCACGCTCGCACGATGTCCCATCCGTTTGAGTGAGACCCAGGTGTCGTAGCCTTGCGCAGATGGGCCGCCCGCACGTGCGATCGCATCGAGGACGCGTTCGCCAGAAGGACTGGCTGGAAAACGACCGGCGTTTCGCACGTCACCAAGGACGGTGATCAGAGAAGTGTTCTGCGTCGCGAGGTTGACGACGACTTGCGGCTCAAGGGCGCGAGCCTTGAGTTTGTCCGTGATCTCCTTGCTAATCTCAAAGGGCGTGCGGCCCTTGGCCCGAATAGAGCCTGCGTATGGAACCGAGATATTGCCTTGCTCGTCGACCGCTTGGTTGGGAATGGTGACAAAATTGCCGGCGCGAACGCCCGCATCGGAAGTGAAAAGACCGCCGGCTGCGGCCTCAAAAATCGTGACACTGACAATGTCGCCGATTCCGAAGCGAAATGCCTTCGGCGGGGTTTGAGCGGCAAACGCGGTGGATAGCCGGGGTATGTGTTGGCCAAGAATGTTGACCACTTCCGGGGTCAGTTTGACCAGCGCGTAGGGGAGCGCGGCCGGCTCGCTACCCTCCTTGGCTCTTTGGACGTCCGCGCCCAACGGGCCGCTACCGGGCGTGATGATACACCCGGCACAGAGTAGGGTCATGATGCCGACCGCGATTGTCGCGCCAATGTGCAGCGTGCGGATCAGAACCATTCCCCCAACTATCAACTGAGACCAATCGCCGGGCACGTTGGCACCGTCGCGCGAATCGAACCAGCCTGTTCGTCTATCTATCTGAAAAGCAGTCCCCGTGTGTTGCGCGGCTGCAACAGTGGCAGCCGCGCAACCAACTAATTATCACCGAGATAGAATAACAAATCCCTGCTTAGCCGGAGTTGGACAGGCCGTAGCGGGCGCAATGGTCTTCGCTGTAGTAGTCGCGCAGATAGCTGTCGTAGCGAGCCATTGCCTTGATGTCGGTCTTGTTGAGGACAGTGCCGATCAGGCTGTCATGGATGGTAGGCGCGGTGTGTAGGGCATGCTTGACGACGTCGATCTTGGTCTGTCCCCATTCGACAACCAGGATAAAGTGGTCGACGAGCTGTGTTGTGGCGCGAACATCAACCAATGGAGTCAGGGGCGGAAGATCGACGATGACGTAGTCATAGCTCGCCCGTAGTCGGTCGAAGAGCTTGTGCATCGAGTCAGTTGAAAGGAGTTCGCTGCTATGCAGCAGGTCACTCCGCCGGACGGCCGGCAAGAATGCCAGGTTCGTTGTTGGATCCCGCCAGACTGTCTCCTCTATCGACCGGCTGCCATTGGTGACCTCGATTATGCCGGCGGCTGCATTTGGGGCTAGACTGGAGGACAGCGAGGGATTCCTCAGGTCGCAATCGACGATGATGACGCTCTTTCCACCATGCCCAATGAGCTGCGCCAGCGAAGCTGCAATTGTTGTCTTGCCCTCATTGGGCAGAGCCGAGGTGATGCCAATAACCTGATTTGAGGTCTTGGTCGCATTGAGGTCGATCGCCAGCTTGATCGAACGTATCGCCTCGGCGAACCTCGATAGCGGCCTGTCAACGACGGCACGGTGGATAGCCGAATCCTTCGCGATAGTTCGCTGACCTGGATCCCCATCGTTCGAACGCGATTTGGCTCTGCGCAGCGGCGACTGCGGCACGACGAGCTCCGGCACCAACGCGAGGCATGGCAGTCCCAGTTCGGCTTCGATCTGCGCGGAGGTGCGAAAGACGCGATCCATTAGCTCTCGGAACAAGCCCAGCATGATCCCGAAGCCGACGCCGCCAATCAAGCCCAGCGCCAGGATTACTTTGCTTTTCGGCTTGCTCTTGCTCTGCGGCGGCGACGCGGGCTGGACTACCCTTGTCTCGGAGATGGGAAAACTCTCCTGTTGCTTGGCGCCGATGTAGCGCTGCTGGAACATGTCAGACAGGCTGCGCAAACCCTTCGCACGATTTTCCAGCTCCCGTATGGTTAGTTCAGCCGCATTCGTTGTGCGCGATTGGACCACGGCCTCGGCCAGCTGTTTCTCGATCTGTTGCTGTCGCTGCTTGGCAACTTCGAGGTCATTTCGGGTGTTTTCGGCAAGTCTTCTGACCTCATCGAAAATCGAAGAGCGCAGATCGCGCAAACGATTGCGGAGAGTGGCAACAGCCTGATGGTTAGGTCCGAATCTGGCCGAATACTCGCTTTCGCGTCTCGTCAGTTCAAGATACTGCTGTCGGAGACCGTTTATGATCGGATTGCTGGTGACGTCGGAGCCAACGGCGTCGAGGGTGCCCATCGACGACAAATTGGCCGGGTTGGTGCGCAATATAGCGTCGTACTGATTTAACCTCGCCGACGCTTCGGTCAGCTGCGCGCGAGCCGCCATCAGCCGATTGTTGAGCTCTGTGACCTGCTGCTCGTCGATCGACTTTCCTTCCGGGGACACGATGTTGTTCTGAGACTTGTATTGATTAACAGCGCGCTCAGCATTGAGCGCCTGGTCGCCAAGATCGCGCAGCCTGTCCTGAAGCCAGCTCGTTGCACTTCGATTGGCCTCGAATTTTGCATTCAGTTGTTCCGCGATGTATGCCCCTGCTACTGCGTTTGCGATTTCCGCGGCTCGTTCGCGGTTGCTCGAACTGAAGCTGATCTCCAGAATGCTGCTCATGCCGATCCGGTTTGCTGAGAGCCGGTCCTGGAATGCCGTGATGATGGCATCGGACAGTCCTGCCGGAGTGCTAGCTTTGGATTGCTGCGGCAGGGTTGAGTTCCAGGTTGATGCCGCGCGCCATAATGAGGACAGCGACGGTCCGGAACCGCTGAAATCGGGGTCATTGACGAGGTTAAGCTGAGTGATCACTGAGGTTGCCAGCGCGCTCGACTTGAGCAGCTGGATCTGGGTCTCGATCTGGTTGTGGTCGAAGGCTGGCTCCGAAAGTATCGACTGCTGCTGTACGAACTGCGCCCTAGGGTTTGCCAGAAGGACCTGCACGCGCGCAGTGTAGGTGGGTGGGGTGATCCGTAGGTAGATTATGCAGGATGTTAATGCGAACACCGCAGTAAGGATGATCACAAGGTATTGCCGTCGCAGCAGCCCCAGTGCGAAATTAACAAGTTCGCTTATGCCGCCAGATCCGGCATCGTCGCTGTACGCCGGGCCGGTCTGAGGACTGCGGGTCTGCTCGGCGTTTAACATGTTAGTTTGAAGCATTTTGGTGCTCGCTGCGCGGCTGATCTCGCTGTCCGACGGCCGCAACAGTGATCGTGTTGGGCCAGACGCCGGTTTGACGCCTCCGGTCGAGGATGGGCATTTAAATATAACAGGAGAAAAATCTGTTGTCCAAATTAAATGATAGTAGTTAATTTTCCGAGACGCCCTCAAAGCGCGGCAGTCAAGAAGTGGCTGTGGGCCGAGGACCGGGCGAGCCCCGTATTTGAATTTGAGGGCTGCGTGACCATCCGCGCGGACCCTGCTGGCTACAATGTCAGGCTGGGAGATAATCTCCGGGCTGCGAGGTGCCTCCTAATGGTTCTGCGGTAACCTGAGGAGGATTTTAATCGCGCGATCGGCTCGCCTTTTTCCGGGTAGCCGTTTTTTTTGAGCATGCGATTGTTTTGAACGGGCAAGCAGCCTCTCGAGTTCTTCTCGGAGGCGAAGAATTTCCTCGTAGCGGGCTGTCAGGTCGTCTTTCATGGAGAGCCTATTGCGCTTTGGCATGCCGCAACTTAGCGAGCGCGCAACCGGCTGCAACAAAACTCCGGGATTAAGCTTGATAGGCGCTCAAGGGGTTAATTCTGGAACCGACGCTGCCGTTGAGAATTCAACCCGCTCCCGAGGGGAGCGTGTCCCTGCAGGGCGATCGTGACGAAGGTTATCGACACATAAGCACCGGAGACCAGTTCCGTTCAGAGCATGCAGGTTTGGGGCGGATGTCTGAAACCGGTCCAGAATGAAGGTCGTCCGCTTTTCAGGTGGGATGAGACGGCGCCGACAATGTCGCGAGCCTTTTAAAGTAGTCGAAACAGGATCTGAAGTAGTCGAAACAGGCGCAGGTTCTTCTCATTTAATTTAAGAATCGAATTGACGTCCTTATTAAATGCAGATTAAATGTGTCATTATTTCGTCGGCCGTTTTGGTTTCTGGTTGTCATGCTGCCGAGTCAACCGCTTGCCGATCTCCCTTCCAGTTCAGCCGCGCACACGGGCGGCTGTGCTTGCGGCGGTTCGAGTCTGTGTCCGACCGACGTCAATTAAGACGAGCTACGGCGTTGATCTTCAAGCCATAATTGGCAGCATAGGAGTGACGGAAATGGACACGGAAATCTTTACGGACGGCATAGGTGAAATCACTGTCGGCGGCTCGATCGTGCGTGTGGACCTGTTCAGTCTTTCACCGACCGAACGGGACGCCAACAACGCTCCGAAGCGGGTGTTTCGTCAAAGACTGATCTTTTCGGTGGAGTCGTTCGCGAACTCAGTTGAGGTGATGCAGAAGGCACTTCAGGGCTTGGTCGATGCTGGCGCAGTTCGGCGCACCGATCCGTCACACGGTGCTTCACCTGCCGGCCAACCCACCCCGAACAGCCCGCGGTCGCCGAATGTCTCAAGCAATTTCCGCTGAAAATGGCGGTTCCGCTGCGGCGGGAGCGCCCGTTTCGACATCAAAAGATGCGCATCCGCAGACCGCACTAGACTGCCTCGCCAGGGTGGCGGTCCACCACGGCATCGATTTGCCAGTCGAGCGCCTGCGGCACGCCTATGCCGTCGATGGTTCTCCGCCGTCTGTGGAACTCTTGCTGCGCATGGCGAAGGAGGCGGGCCTGCGCGCGCAAGCCACGCGGCTCGATTGGGGTGTTCTCTTCCGGATGGGGGATGCATATCCGGTTCTACTCCAGCTCTCGAACGGCAATTGGGTCGCCGTTCTTCGCACCGCGGAGAGATCGGATGGCGCGGCGGCGGTCGTTGTTTTTGACCCGCTCGCCGAACGCCAGGACGAGCCGCTTATCGTTGACCGAGACCAATTTTGCTCGCGATGGCTGGGAGACGCGATCCTGATCAAGCGCGAAAACCTGTCGTCGGACGGCCGAAAGAAATTTGGGCTGCGCTGGTTCGTTCCCGAACTGCTGCGCCAGTGGCGGCTGTTCACTGATGTCGCCATCTGTGCCTTGCTGCTTTATGCGCTCGGTCTCGCGCTCCCCATCTTCTTTCAACTGGTCATCGACAAAGTCCTGGTGCATGAGAGCTTCACCACGCTTTACGTGCTGGCGGCCGGCGCCGCCGCTGCACTTGCTTTCGATGCCATATTCAGTTTCTTGCGGCGCTACCTGCTGCTCTATGCGACGAACAAGGTCGATATCCGCGTAGCGACCAAGACATTCGGCCATCTGCTGGGCCTGCCCGTAACGTTCTTCGAGCACATTTCGGCCGGCGTTCTCGTGAAGCATATGCAGCAGGCGGGACGAATTCGTGAGTTCCTGACCGGGCGGCTCTTCCTGACAACACTCGACGCGTTGTCGCTATTGGTGTTCATCCCGGTATTGGCACTCTACAGCTTGAAGCTGACCTCTGTCGTTCTGGCCTTCACCGCTGTCATCGGCGTCGTTGTCGCCTTGTTGATGGGGCCATTCCGCCGGCGACTCTATGACTTGTACCAAGCGGAGGGCGCGCGGCAGGCGCTGCTGGTCGAGACCGTACACGGCATGCGCACGGTGAAGTCGCTGGCCATGGAGCCATTGCAAGGCAAGGCCTGGGACGATCGGTGCGCACAATCGGTGTCCATGCGCTTTGGTGTCGAGAAGATTTCAGCGGTAGCCCAGGCGGTCACCGGATTTCTCGAGAAGATGATGACGCTTGGGATCATTGGCCTCGGCGCGCTAGACGTCTTCAGCGGCGAACTGACCATCGGCGCACTGGTAGCCTTCAATATGCTAGCGGGGCGGGTTTCCGGGCCGCTGGTTCAAATGGTCACCATGGTTCACGAATATCAGGAAGTCGCCCTGGCCGTCAAAATGCTTGGCGAAGTAATGAACCAAAATCCCGAAAGGGATGGCAACCGCGATGGATTGCGGCCGGATCTGACCGGGAAGATTGAGTTCGAAAACGTCTCCTTTCGGTACGGCGCTGAAGGTGCGCCGGCCCTGAACGATGTATCGTTCTCGATCGCGCCGGGCGCGGTATTTGGAATCGTCGGCCGCAGCGGCTCGGGCAAGACCACACTTACGCGCCTGATTGCTGGAATGTATCCGGTGCAGCAGGGCTTGCTGCGGATCGACGGCTACGATTCCCGGGAACTCGAGCTCGAGCATCTGCGCCGGAACCTCGGCGTAGTTCTGCAGGATAGTTTTCTGTTTCGAGGTACGGTTCGAGACAACATCGCCTGCGTGAAGCGCGATGCGACGTTTGCCGAAGTAGTAAGGGCCGCGCAGCTCGCCGGCGCCGACGAATTCATCGAACGCTTGCCTCGTGGCTTCGATACGATGATTGAAGAGGACGCTTCCAACCTGTCGGGCGGTCAGAAGCAACGTCTTGCGATCGCTCGGGCACTCATCACCGACCCCCGTATTCTCATTCTCGATGAGGCAACCAGCGCGCTGGATTCCGAGAGCGAGATGATCATCCGCCGCAACTTACGGCGGATCGCCGAAGGACGGACCGTTATTATCGTGTCCCATCGACTGTCGATGCTCGCGGATTCCAACGAGATCCTGGTGATCGACCGCGGTCAAATCGTTGACGTGGATCGTCACGATCGTTTGCTTTCGAAGTGCACCATCTACCGACATCTCTGGAACCAGCAGATGAAGCAAATCGCATGAAGACGGAGAAACCAAGAGCCATAGCGAAAGCGGATAAGTCGGCGCAGCCTCGAAAAGTTGAGCGGCGTCGGGGAAGGCTGTTCAGGGCCGCCTCCCGGCAACCGCGCCTGATCGCCGAATTTCAGTCCGATGCGATCGAGGTAGAGGAACGGTCGCCGCCGCGTTTCGCACGCCTAACGCTTTATTGTGTCCTTGCACTGATTGTAGCGGCGGTTACCTGGGCCACGGTGTCACAGGTCGACATGATTGTAACGGCCCAAGGCAAGCTGGTTACCATGCGCCCGAACCTCGTGGTGCAGCCGCTGGAGACCTCGGTTATCCGGGAGATCCACGTCAAGGCCGGCGATCGGGTAAACCGCGGCGACCTGCTGGCGACGCTCGATCCGACATTCTCGCAGGCGGATCACGACCAGTTGCGAAACAGAGTTGCCGGTTTTGATGCATCGATCGCTCGACTAAGAGCTGAGTTGGCTGGCGCTGATTATGCCGTAGCTGACCTCGGTGATGCCGATGCCGTCCTGCAGCGAAAGATGTTCCTTCAAAGGAAGTCGTCTCGCGACGCGCAGATGCAGAATTTTGATGCGCAGATCGCTTCAGCTCAGGCCAATTTGAAAACCGCGCAGAACGAAGAAGCGGTCCTGGCGCAGCGGCTTGATAACATGCGGTCGATCGAGTCAATGCGCAGCACGTTGATGGATAAGGAAGTCGGATCAAAGCTGAATTTCCTGCTTTCCCGCGATGCTCGCCTCGACGTCGAAAGTAGTCTGGCTCGTGTACGCGGCAATATCGCCGATTACGCGCATCGGGTGGACAAAGCACGAGCCGATCAGAAAGTGTTCGCCGAGGATTTTCGCCGCACCGCGTACCAGGACCTTGTCGAGACGCTGACAAAGCGAGACAGCGCAGCGGAAGAGCTGAAAAAAGTCGAATTGCGCCGACAACTAATTGTATTAAGGGCCCCGGCAGACGCTATCGTGCTGGAGATCGCCAGCCGTACGATCGGTTCGGTCGTGCGCGAAGCGGAAACGCTTTTTGTGCTTGTCCCGCGGGATGTACCGCTTCAGGCGGAGGTCAACGTGGAGGGCAGGGATGTCGGGCAAATATCAGTAGGCCAGCCGGTGCGGATCAAGTTCGAGCCTTTCCCCTTCCAGAAGTACGGGACGGGAACAGGAACGGTCCGCGTCATCAGTCAGGACTCATTTGCGCCAGATCCTAAAGCCGAAGCTGCGCGTCGCACGACAGTTCCTCATTACCGCGTACTGATCGATTTGTCCGACGTGCAACTTCGGCTACCCTCCGCCCGTACGCAGCTGATCCCCGGCATGGCCGTTACCGCCGAAATGAAAATCGGGCAACGGAGCGTGATATCATATTTCCTCTATCCGTTACTGCGCGGGTTGGATGAAAGCATACGTGAGCCGTAGAAGATCGAAGCAGAGGTGCCACACGCTCCCGGTTGTTGGTAGCGGGCGATGCGAGAAGACATTTCTGTGTGTATAGGACTCAACTTTCGAACGTCTGTCGTTCACAATGGTCACGGATAGACTGGAGTGCCCATTATTGCCAATGCCAGAGCGTCTGACGGAGGTAGGCGGTCCCCAAACGCCGTATCTCCTCGATTTGGGTGCTCCTTGCACTGTGTTTTGGAATCCGATGTTCGATATATTTCTTCAAACGTCACTTCATTTCTTCCAGGCCGCGGCAACTCAGGAGCTGCGCCCGCGAGACCTTTGCGTCGAATGCGTCGCGCATTTGCGCTCGTGGTCTAGGTATTCACCTTCAACAGTCTTACGGTCCACTATTAAATGTTTTGGGGTCTATGTATCGGGATACGTGCGCCGCTTAAAGAGCTATCTTTGCGGGCATGCTAGGATCTCGGAGAATAAACATTTAGACAGGAGTTGGATACGCCATGCGAACCTCAGTCACGAGGTCTTATTTCCGGGGCTTAACGTCCGCGATGCTGGAACGTACCGGTGCAGAGATGGGTCGACGCTACCGCCAAGTTCATCGCGTTTGGGTTGAGCAGGGTACTCAAGGCGTCCAAGACTGGTTGCAGCGCGCACTTGCGGATCGCATTGCCCCAACATCTACACCTCTGGAGGTTCGGCCGGCCGACGTGCTGTCCGCGGATATTCGAGTACGCCGGTCCTGGCCGCCATTACTTTTCGACGGGAAAGGTCCCCTGGTGGTAAATTGGGTTATGGCGCCTCCGGTCGCAGGTTCGGGCGGTCACACCACTATTTTCCGCTTAATTGAGTACCTGGAGCAGACCGGAAATGTCTGCCGCGTCTACCTCTATGACGTGTATGGAGGCGATGCCGCCTATTATAGTCATCGCGTACGCAGGGATTTTCCGAGATTCAATGGGGAAATACACGATGCGGCCGGCGGCATGGCTGACGCTCACGCTGTCGTGGCAACCGCATGGCCGACCGCATACTCGGTGTTCAATGATCGTTGCCGCGGCATGCGTTTCTATCTCGTCCAGGATTTTGAGCCATGGTTTCATCCACCGGGTGCCCGCAACGTCCTCGCAGAACATACCTATCGCATGGGCTTTCATGCGATCACTGCGGGCCGATTTCTTGCAGAAAAGCTGCGGGCAGAGTACGGAATGACGGCGGACTCGTTCGATTTCGGCTGCGACAGCGCCTATCACATTGTGAATAGAGACGGTGTCCGAGATGGAGTTGTATTCTACGCCAAACCTGATGTACCGCGACGAGCCTTTGAACTTGGCGTTATGGCTCTCCAGCTGTTTGCCGAACGGCATCCGCATATTGCGATCCACTTCTACGGTGCCCGCGTCGGCACGTTGCCGTTTCCTTTTAAGGATCACGGTTTACTGCGCCCGAGCGAGCTCAATGGCATCTATAACCGCTGCTTTGCAGGATTAAGCCTGTCGATGACCAATGTCTCTCTCGTCCCGCACGAGATGCTCTCGGCTGGATGTATTCCGGTCGTCAACGACGCTGAGCACAACCGCATCGTTCTAAACAACTCATTCGTGCGTTACGCACTTCCGACTCCCCATGCACTGGCTGATGCTCTGAGCGACGTAGTATCTACAGACAACTTTGTGGCGCTGGCCACCTCCGCATCGTCCAGCGTGTCCTCAGCATCATGGGAGGAGGCGGGGCGGATCGTCGCAACGGCTCTTCGTCGCTCAGTGACGGCGTATGCGGAAGATCAGCCCCAAGATCAGGCGATGGCAAGATCGCCGTCGGTCGGAGTTCGTACTGAGGGTGGACACAGGATAAATCTTTGAATGTATCCGTCTCTTATTCGCGCGGCGGCATGCAGTCGAAGCTCGCGAGCGAGCCGCACGTGAAGAACGGTTAGGCTGTTCTCAGATTGCAGAGTTTGGTGCTGTCGGCACCGGAACCCTGCAATCTTTGTTTTCCAAAGGGCGAAGCGTGATCCCCCCTCCGCATTTCAAGCTGCCGCATGCGGCGATCAGCCAAACAGTTCAACCGCACCAGCGGCAGTTGCGATCCTGCGCAGTCGGCTCGACCGGATCATCTGTGAAATCCGCCGCAAGATCGAAGGTCGGCCAGTCCTCGAAGAGGTTTCGCACTTCTGCTCGGGCGGGCCACTCCGATCCGCTCGCTGCAGCTGCGCTAGCGCGGTCGTAAGCTTCATTCCTTCGCTGGAGGTCGAATGCATCGGCAAGGCCGCCGCGCCAAACGAAATCGACGTCAAGCTCCCATCGTCACCAACAATCCGCCTGCCCTCGGCGGCCAGTTCGTGCTGTACGCCAGTTGCTGCGTCAGTTCCTCCTCCAGCTCACGATCCGACTTCAATTCGTCCCAGGTTGAAATCGGCATTCTTCGCCGACTAGCAAAGCCCGAACGGCCAGAAGTTTTATTCCTTGCATACTCAAGACGTCGAATGCATCGGGAAGGGCTAGTTTATCTCGCCGCATGAACTCGGCGTCACGGTCCCCGTCCTCACCAACAATGGTTTGCTAGCACGCCGGCTTATCGCGACTGCGGTGCGCGTCGGCGACTATCTTCTTCTGAGATACAACCCACTTCCGGCCCCATTGATGCTGCAAAGAACGGAGCCAAGGGGAGTTTGCTCGATCTCTTGCCTATGGTGTCTCCACATGAAGTCATTGAAATAGACGATCTCAAACTCGGTATTGAACATTAGGAACGCGCGAAGGGCATAGATTTCGTTCCACGATCTGTTCTGTTCACCGATCCATTCAAGCGGATACTCCCAACTATCGAAGATGTCGTGGAAGTGGATCAACACCCCGGCTTTCAATCTTGGGAGTATGTGGAACAGTTCATGGTTGACGTCCGATCCCGTTTTGCAGATGTGGGTCGTATCTAGAAACAGGATGTCGCCGGCATCGAGCTCAGCGAAGACATCAAAGCCGACATCTTGTACGGGCATCTCGAGGATTCTCGAGCGCGTGCGATCAATCGGCGACAGGAGCTTGTAAAGCCGATCTGGATTCGGTTCGATAAAAACGAACTTAGTATCGATTCCTAGACGCTCGGTCGTGTCCAAAGCGCAGGCGGAGGAAAAACCGCAGCCGACTTCGATAATGAGCTTCGGCTTTAATTCGCATATGAATGCTGAATAGATGTAAGCGTCACCAAAGTTAAAATACGAGGAAGAATTCGAGTACCGGGCGGTTTCACCAACACCAAGAAAGTCGCTGATCTTCTGGAAGTGTGCAGAGAGCTGCTGAAACGTTCGGCCCAGGATGGCTTGGTCGATCTTCGGACGGTCGGATCCCTTCTGATCCACGGCCGTGATCCTAGTTGCGTAGACGATTGCTTCTCGAGGATTAACGATGGGGGAATAAAAATGTCCCGGAGCGCTGTATAGTGTCGAACTACCTGACACGCGCAGTATGGCGTTCGCAAGCCGTCGCCCAACTTTCTCTCTTATCTCAGCAAGCTTCATTTGCTGCCTAAACCCCCCGCAGCCGCTGACGTCGCCAAAGCATCTTACCTTTCACCCAGTGAATGTAGCCGCTGGGCAAAATCGGTTGCAGGAGCGGCGGCCATCGCGTCCCCAGGCGTCTACGCCATTGTAATCCCCAGTATTCGCTGAGCGAACGCGTGCCTGGATACGTTTCCTTGGCGAACGTCTCTAGCTCATCAACGCAGACTTGATCGACGCGGCGGCGATCATAGGACCAGCATGCTCTCCAAAGGGCTTCTTTGGCGAGAGCGCGGAGTGCGGTTTCGCGAAGCTGGTCGACGAGTTTGATCTTGTGTCCGTGCACGCGAAATACAGCTTCAAATGCAGCTCTCCGCTGCTTGAGATCTGCAAGTATGGAACTGAACGTTGTCGACTGCATGCTGGCAGTGTGCCTGCGATAATAGGCCTGGTCCACCTCGGCCAAATAGGCGATAGATGAGTGCGCGGCAAACCGCAGCCACATCTCCAAGTCGCCCGCATGAGGAAGATCAGCGCAATACCCCCCGAGCTGCCGTTGAAGTGTCGTCCGGACGATCACCTCGGGAGAAGAGATGCACGATGTCGCGGTCTTGCAACGCTGCGCAATCCATTTCCGGCCATCCCAGATATCGACTCGCGGTTTGCCGATGCGGGCCTTCGGCAATTTGTCGTTCGTCTGGAAGTACGGTGCATGTCCATAAACCATGCCGACTTCTGGATGAGCATCGAAAACAGCTTGCGCTCGCTTCAGGGCGCCAGGTGTGAGCAAGTCATCGGCGGATATCAGCGCGGTGTAGTCACCGGTGGCAAGGGCGAGGCCTTCATTGTAGGTCTTGATGTGGCCTTGATTGACTTCGTGGCGAAGGAAGGTCACCCGCGGATCCTTCGCGAGAGCGGCACCCACCGCTGGCGTTTCGTCAGTTGAGCAGTCATCGATGACAATCACCTGTACTTTGACACCTTGGCTGAGGACACTTTCGACGCAGGCCTTGAGGTAGCGCGCATAGTTGTAGCAAGGGATCACAACGCTGAAAGAAGTCTCGCTGGTCATCGGTTGATCTCAGCCTGCAGCGCAGAAGCGACCAGCTCAAGATCCGTGTCGGTCATTTGTGCATAGAGCGGCAGCAGGATCGAATGATCCTGCGCAAGTTCCGATTGTCGGAGGTCGTGGCGTCGCGCCGCCTCCGCGTAGGGCGCCTCGCGATGCGAGCACATGATGCCGCGGCGTGTGGCGATACCTTGATCGAGGAGGCTCTGCATGACAGCTTTCTGATCCAGCCGGGCCGGCAGACGCACGCAATAGCTCTGCCAGTTGGAGTGGGCCCACTCCGGCTCGAATGGCAAGCTCAACCCTTCGAGGTTGCCGAGCAATTCCGCATAGCGCGCGGCAAGGGCCCGGCGGCGGCCCACGATATCAGACAATTTCGCAAGCTGCTTGCGCCCAACCGCGGCCTGGATGTCGGTCATGCGGTAATTGAAGCCGACAGCCAGGTAGTCTTCGAAGATCACCTGCGGAGAACCGTGCCTCACCGTGTCAGGAACGCTCATGCCGTGCTGACGCAGCAACCTGAATTTACGGTCGAGTTCGGGGTCAGAAGTAGTCAGCATCCCGCCTTCGCCGGTCGTGATCACCTTGCGGGGATGAAAGGAAAAGCAAGCGATCCGGCCGTGGGGTTTGCCGATCCGGTCCCAGCCGCCGCCGTTCATGCGGATCTGGCTTCCGGCGGCACAGGCGGCATCCTCGATCAGGGCAGTGCCGTGGCGATCCGCGATCGCAACGAGCGCGGCAAGATCGCAGGGCATCCCCATCTGGTGGACCACTATGATCGCGCGCGTGCGGGATGTGATCGCTTCGGCCACGCGGTCAGGATCGATGTTGTAGGTGTCCGGATCGATGTCGACGAATATGGGGGTCGCGCCGCAGTATCGAACACAATTGGCGGTCGCGATAAAGGAATGACTGGCCGTGATCACCTCGTCACCCGGACCGATGTCGAGTGCAGCTAGGGCAAGGTGCAATGCCGTAGTGCAGTTGGAAACGGCGCACGCATAGGGCGCGCCGACCAGAGCCGCAAAGTCACGCTCGAAGGCGGCCACCTGCGGCCCTTGCGAAACCCAGCCGGAGAGCACGGCTTCCCGAGCCGCTTCGGCCTCATCGTCGCCGAGAAGTGGCAGCGCAATCGGGATCACGAGGCAGCCGCCTCTTGCTGGCGGCTCACTGAGAGCGATCCGCGTTCGACCCGCCACCATCTCACGAGATCGGCGAGACCCTGCTCAAGCGGTACGGTCGCACGGAAGCCGAGCCGCCGTTCCGCCTTCTCCGTCGACGCCAGTCGGCGTGGCACCGGATTGATCGAACGCTCCGGCGCAAATTCCGGCGTCAAGTTGCGATGGCCCATAACCGAAGCGAGCGCCTGCGCGAGCTGCAACAGGCTTGTTTCGGTTCCGCTTGCAACGTTGAACACGTCGTCGGTCACCCTTGACCGCGCCGCAAGGATGTTCGCGCGCGCGATATCACGAACGTGAATGAAGTCCATCGTCTGCTGGCCGTCGCCGAAGATGATCGGTGGCAGCCCGGCTTCCAGTCGCTCCATCCAGCGGATCAGTACCTCTGTGTAGCGCCCATGGATATCCATGCGGTCGCCGTAGACGTTGAAATATCGGAAAGCGACATAGTCGAGCCCGTACATGTCCTTGTATGAGCGAAGCAACCCCTCGTTGAAGGCCTTGGCGGCGCCGTAGAGGGTACGGTTGTCGTAAGGGTTCTGCCGCTCGGTCGTCGGAAATTCCTCCGCCATGCCGTACACAGACGCGGAGGATGCCGCGATAACCTTCTCGATGCCACGCTTGACGCACAATTCGAGCAGATCGAAGGTCGCGTCGACCATGACCTCTTTGGCAAGGCGAGGTTCGGCTGCGCAATGGGTGATGCGCAGGGCGGCCTGATGGAAGACGATATCGGCAGCCTGAACCAGGGATGCCATCAGCTTGCCGTCGCGGATGTCGCCTTGAACCATGCGAACAGGCCCGCGCGCCATCGCCCGTCGGAGATTTTCCGGTCGTCCTCTGATCATGTTGTCGAGCGCGACAATTTCGGTGCAGCCCTCGTTGCACAGGAGGTCGACGATATGCGAGCCGATGAAGCCGGCTCCGCCGGTGACCAGAATTCGTTTTCCCTTCAGATCAGCCATGATACTCTCCTATTAGTGAGCGTTGCCGCTATCAATTCGTGAAAGCTGGCTCTCGAAGCCTCAAGCGGTCTCGACGAACTCGACCTGCTCGAGTATTGTCACGACCTCGTTCACCTGCTCCGGGCGCAGTTCCGGATAAATTGGAAGCGAGAGAAACTGGCGAGTCAGCTTTTCGGTGATTGGGAAGTCGCCGGCGCGATAGCCAAGATTGGCGTAAGCCTTCTGCATATGGACCGGAACAGGGTAGTGAATACCCACGCCGATGCCGGCTTCCTGAAACGCGCTCAACACCTCGTCGCGGCGCGAAAGGCAGAGCGCGTAGACATGGTAGACGTGCCGGCTATGGGCGGGCGGATGTGGCCGTACAACGGAATGCCTCGCCAGCAGGCGATCATACTGTTCGGCCACTGATCGGCGACCCTCGGTCCACGCTTCGATGTAGTTCATCTTGACATTGAGGACCGCGCCCTGAACGCCGTCCATCCGATAATTGTAACCAGCGACGACGTGATTGTACTTGGTTTCCTGTCCCCAGTCGCGAAGGAGGGCAATTCGTCTGCCGAACTCGGGCTGATTGGTGACCACCGCGCCGCCTTCGCCATAAGCGCCGAGGTTCTTGCCGGGGTAAAAGCTGAAGCAGCCGAAATCGCCGATCGAGCCAGCGCGCCGCCCCTTGTATTCGGCGCCGTGCGCTTGCGCGGCGTCCTCGATCACGACAAGCCCGTGTCGACGGGCGATCTCCATGATCGGATCCATATCTGAGACAAGGCCGTGCAAATGGACAGGCAAGATCGCCTTCGTCCGCGGCGTGATCGCCGCTTCGATCAGGGCGGGATCCATCGTCCAGGTGACAGGATCGACGTCGACGAAGACTGGCTTTGCGCCGCTGTAAAGCACCGCGGCTGTGGTCGCGACGAAGGTCATCGATACGGTGATGACCTCATCGCCGGGACCAACGCCTGCCGCAAGCAGCGCCAAGTGCAACGCGGAAGTGCCGCTATTGACGGCATAGCAATGGCCGACGTCGCAATAGGTCGCGAAACGCTTCTCGAATGCCGTGACCTCCGGTCCCAACACGAACTGCGTGCGTTCGACCGCACGCAAGATCGCGGCATCGACTTCCGGCTTGATCTGATGGTACTGAGCTTTCAAATCCAGAAAAGGTATCAATGTTCTGATCCCTGCGCATCGGCGCCCGATCGGGCGCCTCAATTATTATCTACGCTATCCGTTTAATTTAAATCGGATGGCATCGCCAAACAAATTAAAACAAAATAACTATAATTATAATATTTAATCGAGTGCTTGGTAAAGCGTTTCCTTCGTTCAGACGGTAGCTGCCGCGGTTGGCGGCTGAGGCTTGGCCTCGGACGTCGGTACAACACGGGCAGGCACCCCCGCGACGACCGCGCCCGGAGGGATGTCCTTCGTCACCACGGCGCCGGCGCCGACAATGGCTCTGGCACCAATGGTGATGCCGCACAGAATGGTTGCGTTCGACCCGATCGACGCTCCCTTGCAGACACGCGTCGGTTCCACCGTCCAGTCGGCAGGGCCCTGGGGTCGTCCATCCGCCGCGGTCGCCCTCGGATATTTGTCATTGGTGAACATGACGCCGTGCCCGATGAACACCTCGTCCTCGATGCTCACGCCTTCGCAGATGAAGCTGTGCGACGAGATCTTGCAGCGAGCGCCGATGGTCGCGCCGGACTGGATTTCAACAAACGTCCCGATCCTCGACTCGTCGCCGACCGAGCAACCGTACAGATTGACGAGATCCGGATGGAATATCCGTACGTCATGACCGAGTTGGACGTTTTCTGCGATAGGCATGGAAACTTCTCTCACCGTTACGAGGAACTTCAGCAAACGTCGCGGTCTGTCCTGGCAGCTGCAACCGGGACATGGCCGATCAAGCGCGAGGCTGCGTAAAAGACGCGGGCCACTGGAGCCTTGAGCTCCGGCAGCAGCGGATGCTGCACCGCAAACAACGCAGCGATCCATACGCCTGCAGCAGACCCGCAGGCGACCAGAATACCGGCCACAGGCCCGATCGTGCCGCGTTCCACCAACGCTGCACAGATGGCGACCGTTGCGCCGCTGCAGAGAGCGACGATACCGCTCTTTCGTGTCGCGTGAATGAGATCGGCCAGCCGCAGGTTGAGATGCCGGCCCACATAGTAGATCGCCACGGCTGCCTGGAAAGGCAACGTCAGCAACGCCGATGCCGCCACGGCCTCCACGCCGAAGAAGGACGCAGCGAGCATGATGAGGAGGGAGGGGGGCAATGAGATCAGCGACGAGAGCAACGTGTCCCGCACGCTCCCGGCGGCGACCAGCACAGGGTAGGTGAGGCAGGCGGCGAACAGTGAAAGGTGGGCAATACACAACAAACGGACCAACGGAACCACCTCGAGCCAGGTCGGGCCAAGCCAGATCAGGATAATCGGCTTTGCCATCACCGCCACTAAGATCAGAAAAGGCCACTGCAAGACCGTGAGCAGCGAGATCGCTTGGAGATAGATGCGCTTGAGATCCGCGCCGGCGCTCCTCTGTGCAAAGATAGCCGGCATAATGACCGGACTGATCACCTGAATGATGAGCCTGTCGAACGCTTGCGTTACGTTGCTGGCACGGCTGTAGAGGCCGACGGCCGCGAAATCCAGCACGCGCGCGAGAAAGAGCTGGGGCGCCGAACTGTAAAACACGTTGATAAGGACCACACCGCTCGAATACAGGCCAAAACGGACGATGTCCGGGTAACCTTCGAGCGAGGGGCGGAAGATCCGTAGATCCCCACGCGTTCCGATCAGGTAGGCTGCCTGAACGGCGCTTCCGGCAATCATTCCCCAGATCGGCGCAAGATAGCTGTAGCCCAGCACCGCGAGCCCAATCGACACGATTACCACCGTGAAACTGCACGCGAGGTTGCAGACCGCTATGATGCCAAACTGCATGTTGCGGCGAAGCAGCGCGATGATCGTCATCGAGAACGGAGTGATGCCGAAATTGAGAACGGCAACGCCAATGCCCGCTTCGACACCGTCGGCGCCGAGTACCGCGCCGAGAGCGCCGCCGATCAGATAAAGAAGAATTCCGATCACGACCGACAGGCCAAACGTAATCGTAAATGCGGCCCTGATGTTCTCTTCCGAGAGAGAAGTCTTCTGAATGAGATAATTGGACCCGCCGAACTCCTGGGACGACGCCGAGAATACCGTCGTCGCTGCGAGAACGACCGCATAGATGCCGAACTCCTTGGGCGTCAGCAGTCTCGCCAGGGCTGCGGTCGAGACAAAGAATAGGACCAAACTGGCGTATCGCTCGACCGCGGAGAAGAAGATTGAGCGTTGCACAGAGTTCATTGCGAGTCTGTCATAACTTTTGTCCGATCAGGAGCGTCTCCGGCCGTCGTAGCTCAAGCAATCGCCCTGACGCGCTCTGAAATAGGGCGCTGCTGCTTCAGCCTGACCGGCGCGCCGTGATCGGCGATCGAACGAGACGCCGCCTCCAGCACCTCGATCACCCGTAGGCCGGATAGACCATTTGAAATCGGCGATGCGCCGGTGCTCACGCATTCGACGAAATGTTCGACCTCGGATTGCAGTGCCTCCTTCGTCGAGATATGGGGCGCCCACATGTCGCCAGCCCGATATCCGATCCGGAATTGATGGGCATTCTCGGCCTGCGCATTTAGAGTGATGCCCTTGTCATAGACCTTGATCTTTTCGGTGGGCTCAAGGTCGTCATAAACGATCATCTTTTTACTGCCGCCAACAAACGTCTGACGCACCTTTATGGGAGAGAGCCAATTTACGCTGACGTGAGCGACGCACTTGCTCTCGAAGAACAACGTGATATGCGCCATGTTCTCCGGCGAACCGGTGACATGGCTTGATCCCGTCGCCGAAACCGCAATTGGGTCTTCGTCAAGGAGATACTGGATGATAGAAAGGTCGTGGACTGCCAAGTCCCAGATCACATTCACATCGCTTTGGAATAGACCGAGACTCGATCGCGTGCTGTCGTAATAAAAGATCTCGCCAAGTTGGTCCTGAAGGATGAGTTCGCAAATCTTCTGCACCGCCGGCGTATATAGGAAGGTGTGATCTACCATCAGCGTCAACCCGCGCCGATCGGCTTCGTCGACGAGACGGCGCACCTGGTCGGACGTTTGAGCAAGTGGCTTCTCTACAAGCACATGCTTTCCTGCGTTCAGTGCAGCGAGAGCTAGCTCAAAATGTGTGTGAACCGGCGTTGCGATCGCGATAGCATCTACGCGCGGATTGCGCAGAAGTTCGGCGAAATTGGAAGTCGTCGATATCTCGGGGTGGCGACGCGTGCAAGCGGATAGCTTTGCCGCATCCAGATCACTAACTCCGATAACACGCGACGAATCGTTGCTCGCGAAATTGCGGACGAGGTTCGGACCCCAGTATCCATATCCGACAATGCCAATCCCGATCATTTCAAGCACCTATATTCTTTAATTAGTGGAACTTTCAGCGTATAGCGGCAATTCTTGGCAGAAAGATCTTCTGCAATCATTTTGGTTCGCTTCCGACTTCGCTCAGGATCGGCACGACCGGCGAGCTGTGGACGAAGTCGAGCCCTGTGTCCTCGCGTCGCGCAGAAGGAACAGATGATCGGCAGTTCTGTAACGCCATCTGATCGTACCTAAGCCGATGCGCTTCGACATCAACGTGTCCCGTTCTGATGAACGTGCGGATGGATGCAATGAGATCTTGTGACGCCTGCGGCCTTAGCGGCTCGGCTTCGTCGATAACATCCAGATGATCCAGCTTGTCCAGCAACTCACGTTCGTCGAACGCAACTTCGATACGTCCCTGTTGGGCGAACCGTCTTGCGGTGGCCATCTGATGATCGTTTCGCTGTTCTCCCATGCTCGCTCGGCGGGGCATGACAATAATTCGCTTTCCCAACTCGAGCGCAGTAATGATCGAGCCCATGCCTGCGTGGGCTACAACCAAGCTGGCTGACTCAACGTGCTCCCGGAATTTCGCCGGATCGACAAACTGCTCAGACCGAATATGCCTGTAGCTTGCATCGGACGGTCCCGTCTGGGCGAACACGTCGGTTCGTCCGTGTTTCCCGGCCCATTCGTCGACGGTCCGGACCAAGCGGTCGAAATGTCCCTGAGTACCCACTGTCACAAAGATCATAGGACAGATCCCGCATAATAGGGGCCTCCTGGCCGCGTCAGGTGGGGCCACTGAGTTAACCAGAGGTCGGCGAAACGACCGATTCTCGATCCAGACATTGAGAGCTGCTCGACGTTGGCGATGCTGTCGAGCCAGATGGTTCGCGCGCCAATCATTCGCCCCAACCGAAGTGCGAGATATCCTGGAGCCGCACCGGTGGAGATCACGATATCCGGCTTCTCGCTCCAGACGATCCAGGCAAGCTTCACCGCCGCTTTCAATAGCGCAATTTTGCTCCAGCGGTTCGCATCGTTGACGACGTAGAAGTTATGGCCTGCAACCTGATCGCGATAAGAATTATGCACCGTGACGAACGTGACCGAGCAATCGGCAAATGCCTGCGCGATGCGCATAAGTTGAATCCAGTGCCCTCCGCCCGAGGCGACCGCCAATAGTTTTGGACGACTGGCCCGCGATTGCGACGACAACGCTTCGTCGTCCTGACGCATCTTGGTCTGAAGCATCGGCGCACCTGTTTGGAAATCTGAAAATGAGCGTTGCGACAATAAGGTGTGGCCAGTTTCGTACCTCTGGTGAGGGAGCTTTCTCATGTAACGGATTATTTAAATTTCAACATGATTTATATATTAAATGATAGGCCGGAGTCAATTAAATATTTTGCGCTGATTTAAAGTTGCGCTCGGTTAATTCTGTCTGAGCTCAGTCTGGATAGACGGTCGTAAGTCCGCATCGTATGCAAGAGATGCTTCCACTCCGTCCGGAGTTGCGGGACGTATGCGCCCAAACCCGCCGGCCGGGCACGTTGGCTAAGAGTGAGGGGCGGACAGGGGATGCCGGGACGTATCGTCCCGTTGCCGGGCGGAAGTTCTGAAGTGCGAGCGAACTACGGCTCTGCGCCGGGCAACGATGGTGACGTAGCAATAAATCGCCGGCCCCGGCCACAGGCGGCGGTCCTCGAACAATCCGATCAGTGCCGGGTTGTTGGTCTCACTCGTGTTCGCGCGCAACTTGGGAAAACGACGAGCGAGTTTGAAGGTCCCAGCGCACGCACGAGTTCTTACAGTGATCAACTGCCGAATCCCACGCGCTGGAAACACCTTTGACCTGGCGGACGTCAGCGCTTGAACTTACGGCGAACGAAGGTGATCCGATCACCCAGATCCAGGGCGCGAAAGTTTTTCGGGATTACCAAATTGCTTATGGCCGTTCGGAAAAATTTCGGGATCGCGCCTAAGGCGTGAGCCTGGCCCATTGGGATGGCAGCCGTGCGGGCACCTCGCGTTCGTTCCGTCTGCGCAGTCCCGCCCCGACGAGACGACCGCTGTCACCTAGCTGCTGGTAAAAGAAGCAAAAAATTGGATGTAGATCAGCTCGACAGCGGAAGCGCGATTGACATTCCGATCAGCGGGGACTGGAAGACGGGCCGTTCCCAGTTTCCGGCCAGCCATGCCACCATTCGGGCCGTCGTCGCCAGATCTCGCCCCAAGTTTGGGCAGCCATACGCCGCCCTAGCGCGCGCGTTGCCCAGTATCGGCTGAGCGGCCAAAGCCGGAAGAGCATCAGGCCGGCCGGCCGCTGCCAACGAGGAAAATGCCGCCGGATCAGCAGCACCTTGGCGCGCAGTAGCCGCACCATTTTGTCGGACCGCACTGTTTCGGAAGCACCGGCATAATGGACGATTTGAGCTTCGGGCGTGATCATCGGCCGCGCTCCCTTCGCCTGGGCGCGCAGGCAGAGATCGGCTTCTTCGCCATACATCACGTAGCTCGGGTCAAAACCTCCGAGTTCCTTCCAGAATTCTCGTCGGATCAGTAGGAAACACCCGGTGACGATATCGACCCCGCGCTCGCTGTCGCGCGGCCAACCGCCGTAACCTTCGGGATTGAAGAGCGTGCTGCGGCGGAACAGGCTCGATAGCCCCACGACCTGGCTCGCCACGCTCCAGAGCGTCATGCGCCGCCAGCAGTTGGTCGGGTTGAGGCTGCGGTCAGCGTGAAGCGTCCGGCCGCCCCAAATTCCAGCTTCGGGCACGCGACGCGCGAAATCAAGAAGCCGGTCGATAGCTCCCTCAAGCACGACGGTATCGGGGTTGAGCAACAGAAGATACTCCCCGCGGGCAAGGGACGCAGCTATGTTGTTGGCCTTGGCGAAGCCGTGGTTCTCGATTTCCGCCATCAGGCGGACATCCGGAAACTCTGCCGCGATCGCAGCGGCGGATCCGTCGGACGAAGCGTTGTCCACCACAATCAGTTCGAAGGGCTGGCGTGTCTGCGCAAAGACCGACCGCAGGCATTCGAGCGTCATCTCGCGCGTGTTGTAGCTGACGACGATAATGGAAACGAGGGGCGCAGACTGCCCGAATTCGCCAGTTATTTTCGTCACACGTCGTGATCCCTGCTTGGCCCGTTGCAACCAACGCCAAAAACCTCGAAATTCTGTATTATGGAAGCCATCTCCGTGCAATCTTGCAGCGAGGTTCTTTTACACGACCGGACCAATTGTGATGAAGCTCTATTCACTACAGATATTTTCTGACGGAAGGACATAGACCTTGTGTGGCATTGCGGGATGGATAGGACCCCCGGCGGATGCCGGACGCCTTCAAAACATGACGGACGCTCTTAGGCATCGCGGACCGGATGGCGAAGGACAGACCATTTTGCCCCTTTCCGGAGGCGCCGTGGCCGCACTAGGGCACCGGCGCCTTTCGATCATCGACCTCGCGGGCGGCAGCCAGCCGATGACCAGCCACGACGGACGGTTCACCGTCGTGTTCAACGGCGAAATATACAACTACATCGAGATCCGTAACGAGCTCCTGGCGCGCGGCGCGCGATTCACGACCTGCTCGGATACCGAGGTTATCCTCGAAGCCTGGCGCACCTGGGGGGCCGAGTGCCTGCCCCGGTTCAGGGGCATGTTCGCATTTGCGCTGCATGACGACCTTACGCGGACCGTTGTGCTAGCGCGGGATCAGTTCGGCAAGAAGCCGCTGTTCCTCGCCGAGCGGCAGACGGTTTCCGGGCCAGTGCTGGTGTTCGGCTCCGAAATAGCTGCCTTGCTTACTCATCCGGAAGTGCGTGCCGAACTCGACATCGACACGCTTTACCAATACCTCTGCTGGCGTTACGCGCCCGGCCCCTTCACTTTTTTTCGTAATATCCGCAAGCTGCCACCGGGAAGCTGTCTGATATGGCGGAACGGAGAGATGACGACGCGGCGCTACTGGACCGCTCCGGAAGAAACAGCGCAACACCGTACGCCACCCGCCGACCCTGTCGCCGAGTTCCTTGCCGTCTTCGATGAGGCGGTGAAGCTGCGCCTGAGAGCCGATGTGCCGCTCGGGGCCTTCCTGTCGGGCGGGCTCGACTCCACGGCGATCGTGGCGACGCTGGCCCATCTCGGCGCCCCTGAAATAAGAACCTTTTCGGTCGGTTTCCGGGATGATCCAGCTTCGGAATTGAGCTCCGCCGCCGAAACCGCGCGTCAGATCGGCACGACCCATACATCGCTAGAACTCGTGCCGGACGACCTGACCGCGCTGCTACCAATGCTCAGCCGTCATCGTGCCGCGCCAATCGCGGAGACCGCCGATCTGCCGATCTACATGATGTCGGTGGAGGCTGCGAAACACGTGAAGGTCATACTGTCGGGTGAGGGATCTGACGAGATGTTCGGTGGCTATCCGAAGCACCTGGTGGAGAGGCATCTTGGCCGCCTTGCCGGACCGGGACTGCTGTCGGTCGCGGGGCATGCTCTACTCGCGGCGACATCTCCGGCTCCTGCGGTGGGCCGGAGATTGAGAATTGCCGCAAGAGCAATGAGCACGCGCCGGTTCGATGAGCGAATGATCTCCTGGTTCGGCGCGCTTACCACGGCAGAACGCAAGACACTGTGGACCGGCCCCGCGGTCTGCCGGCAGCCCGATGCGCGCCCCTTCAGTGCGGCGGTGGGAAGTACACCCTTGCGCCGTGTACTGCATTTCGATCAGACGTCCTGGCTGCCTGACAACCTGCTCGAGCGGATGGACATGATGACAATGGCTGCCTCGATCGAGGCGCGCGCACCGTTCATGGACGTTCGGCTCGCGGAGTTCGCCAGCACCTTGCCGGACAGCCAACGCATCAAGTGGGGTGTTACTAAACGGATTGTACGCGAGGCTTTAGGCTCGCGCCTGTCGAAATCGGTTTTAACCCGGCGGAAGAACGGTTTCAGAATGCCGGTGACGGAATGGTTTCGCGGCCCGTTGCGCGATCCGGCGCGGGAACTCCTGCTCGGGTCGGATAGCATTAGCGGTCCCCACCTCGATCGCGCAACGGTCGGGCTCTATCTGGACGAGCATGCAAAAGGACAGCAGAATCACGACAAGACGCTCTGGGCTCTGTTCGCGCTGGAGACGTTCCTGCGCGAGTTCTTCTGATCGGACCGGCAATGCTGATCTCAGTCATCATTCCGCACCTCAACCAGGAAGCCTACCTCACGGTTGGTTTGGAAGCCCTGCACGCCCAGCGTGCCATCACTAGCAAGATCGAGATCATCGTCGTCGATAACGGGTCGGCGAGGTTGCCCAGCACGGTTTGTTCTGCTTGGCCTGATGTCCGACTGGTCTCAGAATCCATTCCCGGCCCAGGGCCGGCTCGCAACCGCGGAATCCGCGAGGCGCGCGGTGACATCCTGGCATTTATCGATGCCGATTGCCGGGCCGATCCCGGTTGGCTCGCTGCGATTGAGGCCGCTTTTGCCGACCGACGTACTCGGATCATCGGTGGCGATGTTCAGGTCAGTTATGAAAATCCCTCGCGGCCTACATTTCTCGAACCATATGAAAGCATCTATTCCTACCGCAACAGCGAACACATCGCAGAAGGGTTTTCGGGAACTGGCAATCTTGCAACGTTGCCGTCGGTCGTCGCCGAGATCGGACCCTTTGCGGGGATCGAGGTTGCCGAGGACCGCGATTGGGGGCTGCGTGCCTGCGCGAAAGGCTATGCGATACGGTATGTACCGGAAATGATCGTGTTTCATCCCGCTCGGAAGACCTTCGCCGAACTGACAGGGAAATGGGACAGGCACATCGCTCATGACTACGAACGTATCCGGCCCCGACGCCTTGGTGCGCTGCGTTGGTTGGGCAGGACGATCGCAGTTGCCGGATCTCCAGTTGTGGAATTTCGGACACTGCTCTTCTCGCCCCGTGTCTCAGGTCCGCGGGAGCGCATCTTGGCATTTCTCTGTCTGACCGCGATCAGGCTCTATCGCAGTGGCCGCATGATCGGAGTGCTACTCCGGGACGACGGCCTAAAAATCTCGGCAGCGTGGAATCGGAAATAGAAGACGGACGCACTGCTCCAAGATCGGACAAATGCCACCTGCCATCTGGTGCCATGCGCCGGGCCCGCGGCCATGATACGTCAGGGAGCAGATTTCTGTACGCTACGCGCGGCTCCTAACCGCCGAAACGCAAGCCGCGAAAGGCTCAGGACGCGGATGTATTCTGGCTCATCACTGACGCAGGAGCTAAGGTCGCTCTGGATCACATCGTGACGCGAGACATTTCCGTGGGCCGGCGCCTTGGCTGGCGTGCCCGCACGCGTAACGGGCTCTTAAGACCCGCGAAACTGCGGTCGATGGCCAAGGATAGGGCGAGCGGATTAGGTTAACGCTTAATCATAACGGCATTTGTAGAAATCGACGAAAAAACACCGTCCGCCCATTTTATTTTATTTGTTTGTTTCCGCTCTTGAAGTTAAGTAAAATGACATAATTAAATGTATTATTTTGCCGTTGCGCCCAAAAGACAGGAGCAGTTCCGTTGCCTGCACCTATGACATCCGGCATCGACCACGTTCTTCTAACACGGTTTAACCTGCCTTCCGTGAGCGCCGAGAATATAATCCGAGCTAAGGATGGCTGGTTACAACAACGCGTGGAACTATTCGAGAGATATTGCCTACCGTCTGTCTGTTCGCAAACCAACAAAGAGTTCCGCTGGATTATTTACTTTGACCCCGAAAGCCCTGAATGGCTGATGCGCTGGATACGAGAGCGCCCTCCCGGCGTCTACCAGCCGATCTTTCGAGCCTCCGTCAGTCGCGCGGAACTCTGCGCCGACATTCGCTCCCTTGTTGGCGCGCCACGCGCCGAGCTCATTACCACCAATCTCGATAATGATGACGGTCTGGCGACGGATTTCATCCGTCGAATTCAGTTGGCGGGTCGAAAGGGGGAAAGAACAGCCCTCTATATCGCGGAGGGCCTTATCAAGAGCGAGAACAGGCTCTACATCATCAAGGACCCTCGCAATGCCTTTTGCTCGGTGCGGGAAACCTGGAAGTCTCCGATCACCTGTTGGTCCAACTGGCACAATCTACTCGGAGAGAACATGCCCGTAATTGAGATTGGCGGGGAGCCCGCATGGCTGCAGGTTGTTCATGGGCGGAACGTCAGTAACAGAATTCGCGGCAAGCGGGTTTGCTCTTCGTCTCATATCGATCGGTTCCCCGGCTTGATCAATGATGTTCAAGACGCAAATGTGCACGAGCGGATGCTTGACCGCCTGGTGGCGCAACCGGTACGCCTCGCCAGGGAGGTAAGCAGAAAGGCAGTGAAAGCACTGGCCATGCGATTGCTCGGAAGAGACGGCTTGACCCGGGCCAAGCTGATCTGGGCGTCGTGGCGAGTCCGGAACGGACCTCAGCTTTGACGACGTTGCGCTGGAGCCATGCCGCGTCTGGAGGCCGGCAAAGATGGCCCGCCGAGCAACGCACCCCTTTCACGGGCAGTGCGACGTAGATCGTCTGAAAGGTCCGGACGATATCGGACACGATCGTCGATCCGCACATCCAGCAGCCACACCCCGCTGCCAAGAAGAAATATAAACCAGAGGTAAGCCGTTCCCCAGAAGTGGACCGTCCAGCCCACTAGGAAGAACGCCATCATCACAATCAGATAAGCAGTTCGATAGGCGATCAGCCGCTCATCCAGCCCCTTCCTGAAGCTCACGCCTAGAAACGCGGTGAAGAAGGACAATAGTATTAGAAGGCCACCCGGGATGCCGTACCTCATAGCATTTAGGAGCCAAAACATGTCGACACTTGTCGACATCCAGCTAGATCGCGCCCAGCCGCCAAATCCGATGCCAAAAAGCGGATTATTCAGGACCGAAGCAGAGCCGAACTCCCAAATCAGTAGGCGATGCCAGCCCGTATGCGGGTCGAAGGTGAAGTGTGAAATGTAGAACTGGATCGGGCTCTGATTGGAGCCGAACACGACGGCGAGATAAGCTGCCAGGAACAGGCACCAGAGAATTCTCCAGCAGTACGGGCTCTTCCTAAAGAGCGCGCCCCATATCATCAACGTCGCCTGCACGACGATGGCCGCGATTGGGGCCGATGACAATGACAGCAAAGCCGTTGCTCCAACGAGCCCAGTCTTCAGGCACCGCTGAAACAGCGGAATGCGGTGGCCCAGGACCAGATGGGTCAGGGCGAGAGCGCTACTGGCGCAGATGCCGAACAGGATCGCATGCTCGAAGACAACCTGGGCCCGCCGAAGACCTGCACGCAGATCGTTGCTATCCGGATAGGACGGAAGAATAGCGGCGAAAAGTTCCAGGAGAACATTGCGTCCGGTCAGTACCTCTAAGAGCGCGAACGGAAAGAGAAGCGCCACGACCCTGAACAGCAAGCGTGCCATGTTGAAGAAGTCGTCGGCGTCCCGGATGTAGCATCTGGCTACAAGATAGGCGCCCATCGTTTCAACAAACAGGATGCCGGCGGGCTGTACGGCGAATATCGGGCCATGGACTACGATTAGGCTCAGTGCGCTCCAGAGGCAGAACAGCAGCAGGGCAATGTCGGGGGCCCGTATCCGTCCCGACCCGCCGCCGATCCACTTGGCCAGGCAGGGAAGGACCATCGCGAGTAGGATCACGCGGGAGATGGACAGCGAGACAGGACCGACTGTCACAACCCAAGGAAGGACCAAGGAGGCCAAGAAAAGACGAACGGGCAAGGGCAAATTCTTCTTGCCCGGCCGATCCGCACCGATGGCGTGCCGCCGGGGAGCACGGGGAATCGTTCCCTCCAGATCCCGGTAACGCCGTGACCCGGTGTAGACCCCATCAATGGCCATCTACTATTTCGTTCCTGCCTTGTCGCTCGGAAAAAGGCATTTAGGGATTAACCTTCGCCCAATATTTGTATTTTCCATCCCTTTCATGGAGCGATCAACTACTCATTTTCAGAGAAGTTTGCAAGGCTAAGGGCACAACTAATCTTGCAGAGAGGTGTCGATTGCTCAATTTAATTAAGAGCACTGCCAGCTCTTAATTCTTTGCGACCTGCTCGGCGGGTCGATAATGTGGCCACAGCCTCCCGAGGTTTCAGTTGCAGTCGTCGCCCTCGACAAGGCCCCGACCAGTCTGCAACTATTTGCAAGTCACTGTTGTGCTCTTAACGAAAGTCTCCTTGCGCTTACTGTGGTATCAAAGGCTGCACCGAGGTACTGCTGCTTCGGGCAACGAGGATGTTTTTGCGCGGAAGCCGAATGCGTTCTCTACTGACTGTCGGTCCAGTATTAGACCAGTGTGGGCCGATCGAGATGTCTACTGCGTTTTTCTCTCCGATCTCGGCCCCGCTATGATCAGTTCGTAAACCACGGTGTGGGCTTCGCTGAAGACGTGAAATAATACCTTAGGGGCTGATTGATAATTAAGTGCAATGCGTTCGTGCCATTTGTCGAAGCGCCTCTGGTGTGAAGGATCGTAGCCGACTTGGCTATGAATCAATTCGCCACTGGGAGCCAATCTACCAACCGATTCGGGCTGCCCGAGCACAAACTCCACCTGGGTGCCCAATTGATAGGGCGGGATAAGCATGAATCGGAGTCTGTTTTTTGTCGCTATGGCTTGCCTAGCCGCGGGTTTTTCAAGCGTGTGTTTCGCGCAAGATCGCTCGACAGGTGATTTGAACAAACTGTCCCCGGAGGAATGGCAATCTCGCGTCAACGCCGCTCGTGAACGGCTGGAAAAGCGGCGGGAAGAATTGCGGCTCGAACGAGAGAAGCGACTTGGACCAAAGCAGGAGAAGCTAAAGCTCAATCGCGAGGAGCGAATTGAGCCAAAGCGGGACGAGTTGCGACGTGAGCGCGAAAACAAAGGCGGTGAGCTCCCGTCACCGCCCCAGGCGGGAAGCACCATCGATCCAACTCGCTTCGGCCTGCCTACCGCGGATACGGCGGGTGTCCCGGCTGGCGTTACCCTGACGAACTACAGCGGCCCAATGACCATCACGAGGCCGGGCGCAGTGATCGAGAACGTGATCATCAACGGAACGCTTTCGGTTAAGGCAGCGAACGTCACGATTAAGAACTGTATCATTCAGAATTTTGGATGGTGGGGCATCGAAGGTGAGGGAGCAGCCAACCTTCGTATCGAGAATTGCGACATCATCGGTCCGGGCGCCAAGGCGGCCAGTAATTCGGCAATCCTCGGATCGGGAACGTTCGTCGGCAACGATATTCGGGGCGTTACGATTGGCATACAGACAACCGATGGCGCCAGCACGATTCGAGATAACTACATCCATGACTTGGCGAGCGGCGTCGCCGATCCGCACTATGACGGCATCACCGTCCTGGGCCGCCAAAACCAGGTGGTAATAGAGCACAATACGATTTCAGTACCCAATGACCATGGCACGGCCGCCGTCTTTATCAAGAACGACTTTGGCCCCATTGACGATGTTGTGGTCAGGAACAACCTGATGTACGGCGATCCGTCGTACGCGATGTACGTGGCCGCCATCACACCAAACGGCACTATCACCAACGTCGTGATCGAGAACAACTACATTGAGCGCGGAGCTTACGGCTACATCGCGGTCGAGAATTCGAAACCGATCATCCGCAACAATGTAGAATGGAATAATCACGTAGACCCCATCCCGTACCCAAGATGATGGGCCCAAATGGCCATTGCGATTGATGCCTCCCGCCGGCCGCGGCTTACGGGGACACCGACTATGTTTTCGGCCCCATCTGGTGCCCTTCTCGTGCCGCGCGTATTAGGCGCGCCCTCGGCGCGCGGACCTAAATCTATAGAGATTCAGCCCATTTGCGGTCGACGCAAATTGGTGCTTCACTGCTGCAATTCGTGGGCAAGGTAGCTCAAACGGGTAGCGGAGCAGTCAACGGATGTTAACTTTTGTCGAACCACTACGGCGAAGGGCTAAGTCCCTCCAACGGACAGGAAGGTACCCGGCGTTTTTTTTGATCGTCCGGTGGCTGTGGAACCAGAAGAAGTCATTGCGCGATCTCGCGTATTCGCCGGCGATTGTACGGGAGATCGGACGGCTGTCGTCGACCGATCGCCATACATTAATAGACATTGTATTTGATCGTTTTGGCGGCGCATTGCGCCCCATCCAGAACAGAGGGGAGTTGGAGGTCTTGCTGGCCAGGATCGATAAACTTCGTCCACGCACTGTACTGGAGATCGGCACCGCAAAAGGGGGTACACTCTTGCTCCTGTCCCGATGCGCAAGCCCAGACGCAACTTTGATTAGCATAGACTTACCAAGCGGAATGTATGGTGGCGGCTACCCTCGTTGGAAGGCTCACCTCTTTCGACGGTGTATTTTAGCGACGCAAAACTTGCATCTTCTACGAGGCAACTCTCACCTAAGAGAAACCTACGAGAAAGCTGTTGAGGTTCTGAGAGATAAGCCTGTCGATCTGCTTTTTATTGATGGAGATCATTCCTACAGCGGTGTGAAGCAAGACTACGACCAATACAGAGCACTTGTTCGACAAGGCGGCCTGATCGTTTTTCATGATATATTACAAAACAGATTTGATCCTGACATTCAGGTCGCCAAGCTGTGGGACGAGCTCAAACTCTCCCACGATGTTACGGAGATCGTTGATGACTATGATCAAGGGGTGTTTGGAATTGGCGTGTTGACGGTCCGTGAGCCTGCGAATGTAGACGCGCATTAACCTAGACAGCTCCGCAATTGCGCGTTGGGAAATATCCGGCGATCGAAATGCCGGAGCTTAATCCCTTCAGCGCGTTGAACGGGCGCTGGTGGCGATCGGGCGGTCCTTGGCGAGCGGCCTCCTTCGGCTTCGTGCCATTGCCGCCTTTCCCATCGAGCTTCTTTCGCTTGCGTTTGATCTCGGCCAGCGCCGCTTGCGCAGCTTGCACCCGCTCACTGCGTTCGCGTGCTGTGCCGCCCTGGCGGCCCGGATGCGCCGATTGCTGGCTTCCGGATCCGCATCGACCTCGCGCTTGAGCGTACGCATCCGGTGACGGCCCCCGGTTAGGCCGTTCTGGGTGGAGGGCTGATTAGGCTCAAGCCGCGTGAGCGATGCTCTGAAGCCGCCGATTCCAGGGCATGAGTTCGTGGATGCGCTTGGCGGGATGATCCGGCAGGCGGGCCAGCACGTCGGCGAGCCAAGCCTGTGGATCGATGTCGTTGAGCTTGGCGGTGGCGATGAGTGTGTAGATCGCAGCCGTACGCCGGCCGCCCTCATCGGAGCCGGCGAAGGTCCAGTTTCTTCTGCCCACGGCGACGGCCCGTAGCTCGCGCTCGGTGGCGTTGTTCGACATGCACGGGCGCCCGTCATCAAGGAAGCGGGTGAATGCATCCCAGCGGCTGAGGCAGTAGTTGATCGCCTTGGTCGTCTCGTTGTTCCTGGAGAGCTTGTCCCGCTGCTCGCGCAGCCTAGCGTGCAGTTCGGTGATCAATGGTCGACTGCGCTCCTGGCGCACGTGCCGGCGCTCCTGCGGCGCGAGACCGTTGATCTCGCGCTCGGTGGCGAACAGGACGTCGATGCGCTTGACTGCATCGGCCGCGATCGGCGCCTTGCTGAGCCGTGCCAGATCGAAGAACTTGCGCCGGCCGTGCGCCCAGCAAGCGGCCTCGATGATCGGACCTGCTTTGCGATTGGCCTCGTAGAGCTTGCCAAAACCGGCATAGGCGTCGGCCTGCATCAGCCCGGCATCGCCCGCCAGATGCTGCTCCGGATGCTCCCCGCTACGATCCAGCGAATAGAAGAACACGGCGGCCGGCGGATCGGGGCCGAACGGTCGGTCGTCGCGCGCATAGGTCCAGAGCCGACCGGTCCGGGTCTTGCCCTTGGCCAAGACCGGCACCGTGGTGTCGTCGGCGTGGATGCGCTCGGCAGCGAAGACATGGCTCCGGATTGCATCGACCAGCGGCATCAGGGTTGCGGCCGACGCGCCCACCCAGTCGGCGAGCGTCGATACGTCGAGGTCGATGCCTTCGCGCTGGTAGACGTCACTCTGACGATGGAGTGGCAGGTGCAGGCCGTACTTGGCGAACAGCACATGGGCCAGCAGCTTGGGTCCCGCACGCCCGCGCGCGATCGGATGCGAGGGCGCCGGCAGCTGGGTGATCGCTTCGCAGGCCCGGCAGGCGAGCTTCTCGCGCACGTGCTGGATCACCTTCCACTGGCGCGGAACGAGCTCCGCGTCTCGGTCACGTCCTCGCCGATCTTGCGCAACCGGCTATCGCCGCAGCATGGACAGGTCGCAGGCACCGGATAGACAAGGCGTTCCCGCGGCAGATGCTCCTGGCAGCGGCCGGCGCGCCGGCTTGCGGCGCTCGAACGATGGCACCGCAATCTTCTCGGCTGCCCGTGATCCGCATCCGAACCCCGGCCGCAAACTCGATCTCGATCGCGCCGCCGCCGGCCGGCCCGACCGGACCAAGCGTCGGCCCCGATTCCGCGACCACCATCGCCGGTACGAAGCCCGTTTGATGGGCGGCATCCTTCGGCTCGGGGCGAAACGACCCTCGCCATCGGAGCAGCAATGAGCGCGAAACGCCATATCGCCGCGCCGTCGCCGCGACCTGGCGCGGCGCCTGTAAGCTCTCCAGGACGATCTTGAGCTTCTCATCCTCGGACCAGCGCCGCCGCCGGCCTGTGTCCACCACTTCGAGCCGTTCAACCTGGGCACTGCGCCTATCACTGTCCACAAGGACAGTTCTCAACAACGCGTCTCAATCGGCAAGGCGGCCTTCACCGGACGGATACGCTTGAGCTCTTCCACCACGGCCTTAGCCCTTAGCCTGCGCCATCTGCCGATCCAGCGTCGCCTGTCGGCGGAACGAATCGGCTCCCGCATTCGCCCGTATCCGCACCCCGTCCTGAGCCAACTTCTCCAGATCGACCAGCCCCGCCTTGCTCAGCGCCGCCAGATGTTCGCTCAGCAGGCGGTCGAGCAGATCGGCACAGCCGACCCGCAAGTCCGACAGCGCAGCGACACCCCGCCACAGAGCCAGCGATAGAGGTCATGGCTGTCGCAAAGCATCCAACGCCCGCGCGCTGCCGACGCCGTCGCTCGTGGTGTACAGCCAGAGTGCCAGCAGCAGCCGTGGCGATGGCGCCGGATGGCCGGGTCTGTTCTCCCGCGCCTTGACCCGATTTTCCAGCTCGCTCAGATCGAGCCCTTCGACACAAGCCCAGATCACCCGCGCCGGATGATCCTGCCCGATCAAGCAATCGATATCGACCGCTCGCAGTTCGACCTGGTCGCGCATCGGCTCGCGCAGCCGCGGCGCCCCGCCCCGCACTGCTTCGGCTCGCCGCTCCGGCTCCCTTGCTCCGGCAGTTCTCCAAACAGCTCGTCGCCAGCCATCTTCTCCCCCTGCGAATCGATCGTCGCAGAGAATCATGGTCGCGTGACGCTCTGCTACAAAAGATTCACAGGCTCGTAGGAGTTCGTCGAGAGGATGACGTACAGTGTCGAGCAATCGCGACGCGCCGGGGATGTGCTTTACTTAACGTCCGTGCAATCACCGAGCTTTCATTAAACCCGGTCGCGGCAGCAGTCGGTTTGAATGGCGCAAAAATAATAGCCATATTTAATAGAAATAGTATGCAGCCGATGCAAATAATACAAATAAATCGGCTGCTATTGTGCTGAGGTCACTTAGGTCATTGACCCTGAGTCGCCCCGCGCTTAGGATGGAGCGTCGCGCTCATATTTTAGTTGCTTCAACTTGGAGGTTGAGCGAATTGCCTGCGCTGCTCGTCGCAGAAAGCCAACTTATCGTACTGCGAGAGTAGGGGCGACCCCAGGCAATGCGTCGACTGCTGGTGCGCCGGCAGACATGAGCCAGCGTCAACATCATTGCTCTCCGCCGGCGAGTTGCGTTTCTCACGTGGCTCGCCTCGGATTGCACTGCTTAAATTCTTCGGGTGAAGTCGACATGGGATGGATTCGCGTGGCGCTTCAGTAATAATCCGGAATTTAAATGATGTGTTCATCTCGATTTATCAGATCTGTCGATGAGATAAAATGAGAAATAATCCGAAAAGCAATTCTTAAAAACGGTCCATTTATGGTGCGCAGTGCCAGATCGGCGAGTGCCGCAAGCGTCAAGGTTATCAGCTTTATTAAGCCGGGAAAATCCGCGAGAATCTCGGTGCACCAATGTTTGTCAAGCGGACGATCGAAGCGAACGAAAATGACCTCAACTAGGCCCGCGTCATCGGCGCAATATGGTCCCAAAAAAGCCGTCTCCGTACGACCAATACGTGGACACACTAGCCCAAGCCCGTGGCATGAGTGGGGGCAAATTGCGCTCATGTGACGCGGAAGGCGGACCGCCACACACATTAGGGGACAATATACATGACTGGTATCATTAACCCTGCTCTCTTCGGCATGCCTGACGCGACGACGACGGGCGTACAGGCTGGCGTGACGCTCACCGCCTACAAGGGGCCGATGAACATCACGACGGCCGGCACCGTTATCGAGAACGTGATCATTGACGGCCAACTTGCCGTCAAGGCTGCGAACGTAACGATCCGCAACTGCATCATCAAGAGTGATGGTTGGTGGGGCATCGAGGGCGAGAACTCGCCCAACCTTCGGGTTGAGAACTGCGATATCATCGGAGGCAACTTAACCAACTCGGGCATTCTCGGCTCCGGAACGTTTGTCGGCAACGACATTTCGCATGTCTCGATTGGCATCCAATTAACGGACGGCGCGAGCACCGTCAGCGGCAACTATATCCACGACTTATTTTACGGCAGCGCCGATCCGCACTACGATGGCGTCACCGCCCTGGGCGGCCAAAACCATGTGGTAATTGAGCACAATACGATTATCGCGCCCAATAACAACGGCACGGCCGCGGTCTTTATCGATAACGACTTTGGCTCCGTCAACGATGTCATCGTCAGAGACAACCTGATGTTTGGTGACCCGGCGTACACGGTGCACGTGGCCCAAAAGGCCGGGCTAAACGGCACTATCACCAACGTCGTGATCGAGAACAACTACCTCGACCGGGGGCATTACGGCTACATCGCGGTCCAGAATACGAACGCGACCATTCGCAACAATGTCCAATGGGACAACAACACCGACCCGACGCCTTACCCAACCTCGTCGCCGCCTCCGACGCCAACCGTGCCTTCCGCGCCGACGATCGCGTCGTTCTCGAACGATAGTGGGGTGGCTGGCGACGGCATCACCAATGACAACACCCTCCAGCTCAAGGGCACCGCTGCCGCCAGCAGCACCGTGAAGGTGTTCGACGGTACGACCCAGATTGGGACCACCACGGCCGACAGCAGTGGCGCGTGGACCTACACGACCGCTGCGCTATCGGACGGCAATCATAGCCTCAAGGCCACGGCCACCACGACGTCGGGCACCAGTTCGACGTCATCGGTGCTTGCCGTGAAAATTGACACCGTGGCGCCCACGGCCCCGACGATGGCGACGCCCACCAACAACGCCAACGGCGGCCTGAACCTGACCGGTACGGCGGAAGCGAACAGCGTCGTGAAGGTGTTCGACGGCACCACCCAGATCGGGACCGCGACGGCCAATAGCAGCGGCGTGTGGGGTTATACCACCGGTGCCCTTGCGGCCGGTTCGCACAGCCTCACCGCCAAGGCGACCGATGCCGCAGGCAACACCGGCGCGGCATCTGCCGTGGTCACGGCCAGCACCGGCACCTCGGCACCCCCGGCTACACCGGCTACGCCGACCATCGCGTCATTCTCGAACGACACCGGGGCGGCCGGCGATGGCATCACCAGCGATAATACCCTCCAGCTCAAGGGTACCGCGGCTGCCAACAGCACCATCAAGATTTACGATGGCTCGACCCAGATCGGCACGACGACCGCCAGTTCGACTGGGAGCTGGGACTACATCACCTCGGTCCTGACCAACGCCAAGCATGTGTTGACCGCGACTGCGACCAATTCGAGCGGTCAGACCAGTGCCAAGTCCGGTGCGGTGACCGTGACGGTGGATACGGTGGCGCCGACTGCCCCGGTCCTGAGCAGCAACGCCATCGTCAATACCAATCAGGTCAAGCTATCAGGGACAGCCGAGGCCAACAGCAAGGTTACGGTCTATGACGGCACCACGGTGGTCGGAACGGGGACGACGACTTCGACCGGGGCCTGGAGCATTACGACAAATGCCTTGTCGACCGGCACGCACACGCTGACGGCCAAGGCTGCCGACGCTGCAGGCAATGTGAGCGCCGCGTCGCAGTCGGTCAGCAGCGTGATCAGCGGGGCGTCGCCTGCGCCAAGCCCGGGTGATCAGATCGAATCGGCTGGTGCGACAAGTCTCGTTGAGAGTGGTGGCAAATATTACCTCAACAGCAGCAGCGGATCGGGCCCCTCGCTGAAGTATCGCGGTGCGGATTTTGTGGACGGGCAAGATGGCACCTGGACGCCGATCGGTGCGGA
>NZ_LLYA01000191.1 GCF_001440415.1 Bradyrhizobium retamae | reverse complement strand
TAACACAAACCTCCTGTCCGTCGCGCTTGCATAGGATCTACTTTCCGGCGCAAAAATCGCGGCTCTGAAGGGGCGGGGTCAACCACGCAGACAACGAGAAGCCCCGCGGGGGTCGCGGGGCGATGAGAGGGCAAGATTGGCGCTGGAAGTGGACTACCTTTGGAGTGACTGCTCTTCCATCACGCGACCGATGCTCATGAGGTTATCGGCGACAACGCCAAGCCCGACCCAGCGCTTCATTCCAGTGCTGCCTTTGTAGCGGCAGCGATCGAGCCGGTGCCGCCGTTTGGCCACGCTGATGCGCCCCTCGCATCCGGTCCGCCATTTCTGGCCGTTGCGGAACCAACGCTTCTTCTGCTCGCGCTTGCGCGCGACGCTATGGATGGAGCGATTGGGGATGCAGACGCGTTGACGCCGCTCGCCTTCGCCGCGGCTTCATTCCTGGCGGAATAGAACCCGGCGTCTGCTGCGACCAGACGTGGCGTGCGACCGAACTTGGCTTGGTGGATTTCGATGGCCGGGATCAACAGGTCCGAATCACTCGGCCGCCGGTCGTAGACTTCGTAGTCGATCACGATCTGGTTTTCGGCTTCCTGCAGCTTGACCATCTTGCCGAACTCGTTGGGCTTGCCGGCCTTGCCCTTGCGAATGATCTCCGTCGAGGGCTCGAACACGCTGAGGAGCTTGTCCTCTACCCGTGTGTTGCCGCGGAAGATGCGTTCCCGAGTCTGCCGCATCACCTGTCGCACGAGCGACATCATCGTTTCCAGCTCCTGCCGCAAGCCTTGCAGCGCCAGCCGCTTCAAGATGCCCTTGGCCCGCTTCACGCCTGCGGCGATCTCATGGGAGAAGCGCTTCGCTTGCCCCACCACCCGGCTCGTCGAGTTCAACAGCCGCCGGTAGCCTTGCTTGAGCTTCTCGCGATTGAGCGGTCCTTTGGCACGTGCGGTTCGCGCGATATCGAGCAGGCGCAGTTTTACGCTTCGCGTTCGGTCGCGCAGTTTGGTTCCGGCCGTGCCGACGATCTTGGTGACCTTCTTCATGGTGCGGATCAACACCCTTACCCCGTCGCCCAGCAACGTGCTGTCGGTCGGGTAATGGATGTTGGTCTCCACCACCGTCGTATCCACGCGCATTCTGCGTCCCTGCGTCCCCCTCGTTGCTGCGCGATTTGCACGATCCGGTCGTGGATCTGCCTGATTGTTTCCGGATCCACAGCCAGGCCCCAGCGTCCCATCGTCTTGGCGTCCGGCGTCTTGCCGCCGCCCACCCGGGTGAAGTCGCGATACACCAGATTGGCGCGCACTTCGCGTTCCAGCACGTGATAGCTCCAGTTGCGAACGTGCTTGAGGATCCACAATCGCAACACCATCTCGGCCGGCGCCCCCAGCCGACCACGACCACGACTCTTGGGATGTCGTCTCGCCAGCGCCTCGTACACCGCACCGACGATCTGTTCATCCGCCAGAACCCGGTCAGCATGGGTCATCCAGCCTTCGCGAAGATCGCTCACTTCCCCGGCGATCAAGCCGTCGCCGAAGCTCAGTTGCGCTCTGCGCATCTCAATCACGTTTCTTCCTCCCCCGCGGCAGCGCCGCATCAGGGCGCAACAGGTGGTGATTGAGCTCGCAGATCGCCTCGATCGCGTCTTTCAGCTTCTGGTAGTTGTCCAGCCAACGGCGCACCTCGGCAACGCGCTCGCGCCGCACGCTGAACTGACGCACGCGTCCGCCCGCATAGCTTACCGTCAGGACATGCACCTGGTGCCCTTCGCCGCGCGCGCATTTCGGGCAGCCGCTCTTATGACGAACCGTGCGCTCCAGCAGCGAGCCGCGCAGCAGTTCGCCGGTGACCGGCAGCTTCCCGACAAGCTTCTCACGCGTTTGTGGGCTCGATTACGAATCATTCATAAGAATGAATCAATGCTGCCGCTTCAAGTCAACGCCAAGCCGTCCGACCTTGCAGTTTTCGCCACAGCGAGCGATTCTGGCAGCCGGACAAGGCCGCCGATTTTTGCGCCGGAAAGTAGCTAGTTTGCGCAGCTTTCAACGATTGCCTTGATCGGCAGAATCTTTTTTGGAACGGCAAAGTTATCGATCCGATCAGCCCAATGCTGCATCAGCTTGGTGCGCGAGCCGATCAGGGCCAGCGGTCCGTGCCGTTTGTAGATCGCCTTTACCGAGTCACTTTCGAGATGCGCAAGTTGCAACTCGATGACGTCCCCATCCCACGCCTTGGCTTCCTTAATCTCCTCATGGTGACAAAGGGTCGAGAACGTAGTGCGGAAGCCATGGGCGCAATGTTCGGTCTTGGTGTCGATGCCGAGCGCACGCAGCCGACAACAGAGCGTTCTACCGGACAAGGGTGTATCTTCGGCACAAGCGAACACGTAGCGCCGATTACCGGTGATTTTCCGCACGCGTCGCAGGATAGCGAGGGCTTGTCGCGACAGTGGCACGACATGGTCCCAGCCGGTCTTCATCTTAGCAGCAGGAATAGTCCACCGTTCGGTATCCCAGTCGACTTCTGACCATTCCATGTTGTTGATCATGCCGGGGCGCGGAATGGTCAGTGCATCGAGCCGAAGGGCATCACCGACCACGTCGCCAAATCTGGCCTTCGCCCATGTCGGCATGATCAGCCTGAACAGGCGAACCACATCCTGCGGATCAGTGACGCCGGGCCGAGGCGTCGAGACGTTGACAACAAGCTGCATCTTGCAGGCGCGGAACGGATTGTAGCCATCCCCTTCGAGGTCAGCGTAGTCGCAAACTTGCGAACCGATACTGTGAACTCGGTCACGGGTCTCTAGTCTGCCTTCAGCCTGCATCGCCCGAAAGAAGGCGAGAACGTCGGGGCGCTTGATGTCTTTCCGATAGAGCTTTCCGAAACGATCCTTCAGATAACCAGCCCATCGTTCGAGCAGCGCGATGGTTTCAGGACTGCGCACTGTGACACGTCTGCCGCGCTTGATCTTCTCGGTCTTCTTCTCTGCGAGCCATTCATCGATCCACACGCCGAAAGGGCGTTCGGCCGCCTGACGATGTCTTTCGAACTGCTTTTCGACGGAGGGATCGACTGGTGGGTCTTGGGCGAGCAGCGCCTTTGCGGCGTCGCGCTTCTGACGTGCAGTGGCGAGTGAGAAGGTGCCGTCGTTGCCATCGCCGTAAGGCCCGATCGAGTAGGTCTTCTGTCGGCCGTGAAAGCGATAGGCCATCTGCCAGAGCTTGGAGACGGCTTTGCCCGGCCTGTTCAGGTCCGGCTTGATGAAGAGGTAGAGCCCGCCGCCTGTCACGTCAGAAATCTTGGTAGCCGTCCAAGCGCCGTTCTCGAATTTCGGTTTGGCGGCGCGACAGTCGACGTCGGACCTGATCTGCTCGGGGTTCGCGTGCTCGCCAACCTGACTGCGTGCCATCTGTTTCGATTCTCGCGCCTCGGAAGATCGGAATTGTGCGGCGACGTTTGTTCTTCCGATACCAACAAGAATACCAACAAAATCGGCGGCTGGACGCGAATAAGAACAAACAGTGCCGAACGGCAATGTACGCGAAAACCCCTGTTCTTCAAGGGTTTCTGAGCATGTGCGAATGCCAGCGAACATCTTAGGACATCTCCGAATACTCTACTTTCTTACGTCCGAGGTAATCGAAACGGGTCGCAGGTCGGGTCACTTTGGCGGCACAGGAGATGACCCATGCTGATGCTTTCGCTGTTCCGCTTCGTCGCCGCCATGATCCCCTGGGTACGCAATCTGGTCACCTGGCTCGTGGCGCGCTCCCTGAACATGCCCGAGCCCCTGGTGCATGACACCGGTGTCTTCGTGTTCGTGCAGGTGCGGGCGATCGAGAACAGGGTCGGCAAGGCGCTCTGCCCGGTGCGGCTGATGCGTCAGCTCCGGTCGCTGCTGCAACGCTGATCCCTGCCACCAGTCATTCCCAAGCAAAGGAGAACGTCATGATCCATCCGTCCACCTTCCTGAGCCGCGCCCTGCTCGCCGACGCCATCTTCAGCGGCGTCGCCGCTGTGGCGCTAACGCTCGGCGCCGGCACGCTCGCGCCGCTCCTCAATTTGCCGGAAGTCTTGTTGCGCGAAACCGGCCTGTTCCTGATCGCCTATGCCGCGCTGGTCGGCTGGCTGGCCACGAGGTCAACGGTGACGAAGGCGCTGGTGTTGTTCGTGATCATCGGCAACGCCGCATGGACGCTGGGCAGCATCGCGCTGCTTTTCTCGGGCACAGTGTCGCCAAACCTGCTCGGTCAGGTCTTCATCGTGGCGCAGGCGATTGCAACCGGCGTGTTTGCCGAGCTGCAGTATATCGGGCTGCGGAAGAGTGGTGAGACGGTGGCGGCGTAAGCCACATTGCGAGCCAACGGGTGCGCGAATGCGCGCCCGATGACATGCTCCGCGAAGCAATCCTCCGCTTGCTGAGGCGTGGATTGCTTCGTCGCTTTCGCTCCCTTGCGCAACGCTTCGCGTTTGTCGCAGGCAATGACGAGGATAAGCCTCAGCTCAATACCACCGCCGCGATCATTCCGGCAAAAGTCAGCACCAGCCCGATGACCAGCATCGGCACCAGGCTGCTGCCCGAATACGGGTCGGCCTGCTCCTTGTTCGTCACGATATGTGCACGATACGCCATCACACTGCTCCTGCCTGATTGCGTCGAAATCTTTCACCGTTTGCGAGCATCAAGCCGTTGGCGCCGGCGATGCCAAGCTCGAGACTCGCCGCAATCCGCCGCGCCCGTTCCACGAAATGCGCTTCCGCTTCCGGCGGGCAGATCTCGCGCGCGGTGGCCTCGAACAGGCCGAGCCAGCGGTCGAAATGCGCGGCATCGACCGGCAATGGCAGATGCTTGGCCATCGGCGTGCCGTGGTAGCGCCCGGTCATCAGCGCGACGGACGACCAGAATGCGTACATCTGCTTCAGATGCGGCTCCCAATCCTTGATGCGCGCGTCGAAGATCGGCCCCAGCACCGCGTCCTCGCGGACCTTGGCGTAGAAGCCGCGCACCAGGCGCTCGATCATCGTCTCGTCAATTCCGGTTCGTTGCATGATCTCGGCCGTGAGCCGTTCGCGCCGCTCCGGCCCTGCCACGATCGCTTCCATTTCGCCTGCCCTTAAATAGGTATTTCAAATACCCATTTAGACGGCTATAGATGATTTGCAAGCAGATCTTTTGAGAGGGGCCCCATGCGCCTGACGTCGTTCACGGATTTTGCGTTGCGTGCCCTGATGCGGCTGGCGGGCGAACCCGGCCGTTCCTTCGCCACCAATGAAATTGCGGCCGAGTTCGGCATTTCCCGCAACCATCTGGCCAAGGTGGTGCGCGACCTCGCCGAAAGCGGCTTCATTTCGACCCAACGCGGCGTCGGCGGCGGCTTCATGCTGGCCCGCCCGGCCCAGTCGATCACCATCGGCGAGGTGGTGCGCGCACTGGAAGGGCCGCCGCTGGTCGAATGTTTTCGTGAGGATGGCGGCAGTTGCGTGCTGAAACCGCGCTGCCGGCTGAAAGCGAAGCTGGCCGCTGCCCGCGAAGCCTTCATGCGCGAGCTCGATGCCACGACGCTGGCGGAATGCGCCTACCCCGCGCAGCCCAGACGCAGTCCGGCGACCGCGTAAGGCCCGCGCCGAAGCATCAGGACTTCAACATGAAGCCGATCGAATTCGAGAATGGAATCGTGCAGATCGATGCCGCGATCGTCGCCGAAGGCCTCGGCATTGCACTGCCGCTTCTTCAGAAGGAGATGCGCGCGGGCAGGATAACGAGCTTTGCCGAGCGCGGCGTCGATGCCGACTTTGGCCGGCATCGGCTGACCTTCCTGTCCGCGCATCGGCGGTTTCGCGTCGTGGTCGACGAAACAGGCACTATCGTTCAACGATCGGCGGTCGATTTCGGCGATTCGTCGTTGCCGAAATCGGTGCGCAAGCCCGGTGGATAAACCGCCGCACGCTCAGAAAGCTGCGCAGAAACAGATGACATCAGCACAAGTCAGCGGCACGGAAGGATATGCCAGCGAAGCGGAACAGTTGTTCCTGCGCTACGAAAGCATTCAGGCGACTGAGAATCACCGCCATGTCCTGCATCTGATACCCAAAGCCCCGGCCCGCGTGCTCGATATCGGTTCAGGAACTGGACGGGACGCGGCCTGGCTCGCAAGCTTCGGGCATCGTGTTATCGCCGTCGAGCCTACCGACGCCCTCCGCATCCTCGCCATGGCGCTGCATCCCTCTCCCCTGATCGAATGGCTCGACGACAGCCTGCCCGATCTGGTCCGCCTTCGGGCACGCGGCGAGACATTTGATCTCGTGATGCTGACTGCGGTGTGGATGCATCTCGACCAAACCCAGCGTCAATATGCGATGCCGAATCTGGCCTCGCTGATTGGGTCAGGCGGTACTATCACTATGACGATCCGGCATGGGCCCGTGCCGCCCGCGCGGCGGATGTTTGAAATCCCCGCCGAGGAGACTATCGCGCTCGCGCAGGCGCACAGCTTGCGCTGTGTCTTGAATGTCGCCTCTGAATCGCACCAGGAGAGTAATCGCGCCGCCGGCATCACCTGGACAAACTTGGCGTTCGTGAAGGCAGACGCTTCGGGCTCATTTTCGCGCTAACTGAGCCCGGCTCTCCTCAAGAAGCGCATCAAACAAAGGGCGAGAGCCTTGCTCCGATTCAATCAGGGCGAAGCAATCTATGCCTGGAGGACCGGCGCCGGCGCGGAAACCGGCCGTTTCCTGGCAGCCGATTTCTTGCCGGACGCTCTGAGACGGCTGCTGCCGTTCAGTGATGTCCCATTCATTGACATGCCATTGCGCGAATGGCCGTTCAGCTTGGGCGTCTTCTTCGGCGTGTGCTCGGCCTCTGCCTTCAATTTATCCTTCAGATTCGCGTCGGCCTTGGCCAACTTTTCCGCCTTCTTCAGCGCCTTCCGCTCGGCCTTCGCCTTCAGCCGCGCCTTCTCCGCCCGCACTTCGGCACGCTTCTTCTTGCGTTTTTTCTCGCAGGCTGCGCATTTGCAGCCGATCGGCTTCAGATAGGCTTTGAAATAATCGGTGCCGTAATCGTAGTTGATCTCCTCGCCCGGCTCGATGTTCTTGATGGCGCGGATGAACACCTTGCGTTTACGGGGTTTGACATCGGATTCGGCGTTCGGCCGACAGGAATGGTTGATATAGCGGGCGATGTTCTTGCGCACCGAGCCGTCGATGGTCCAGCGGTTGTTCAGTTCAAACAAATATTTGTTCTCGATCGCGTCTTCCTCTTTCTTCTTCGAATCAAGAAGCGGCCCGAAATAGCGGATAATCTTAGTGCCCTTCTTGATCGGCTTGGTGGCGAAAAGGCCAAGTCCGGTGCGAGAGCGGCCGACGCGATAGGGTTTATTCGAAGGAATGGATGGCATGGTGACTGAATGACTGCACGCTCGGAAAACGAGGAATTGCGAAGCCGCCCTTCTAGGACGATTCAAACCGAATGTCAGGTGTTTCGCGGCGTTTCCGTGAACCTTCCCCAGATTGCGCACGTCTGATGTTCGAAGTTCCAGAGGAAATGAGCGGCAGGATGAAACGTTCCTCGCAATCGATCGCATCGGCCCTGGTTGTGCTGTCCGGCCTGATTTCGCCGGCCCACGCCCAAACATTCAGCAGCAGCTACACGTCGACCGCGCCAAAGGACTGCCACACGGTCGGCAAGCCCGAGGCGGACGGCAGTACGACGCAGGTCTGCCCCGGCAAACCTGGGCTGGTCGTACTGATCAGCGAGGGCGATCTGCGCGAAACCGTCTCTGTGGGGCGAAACCGCGAGGTCGCCGCCAAGGAGCCGGCCGCGGAGGCCTGGTTCGGCCCCTTCAGTTCGACCGGCCACACCGTCGAATGGCGGGCGGTCGACGGCAGGCCGTTCGCGATCATTCAGCGCTGGCTGATCGCCGATAACAACGACCTGGACAAGACCGGCAATCCGATCACGAAACCGATGCTCGCGGTGACACGGCTGCCGCCCGGGCCGGTCTGCCACGTCGCCTATATCGACGGCCAGGCCAACCGCAATGCCAACGAGCTCGCGCGCCAGGCTGCGGACGAATTTGCGCGTGATTTCAAGTGCGGCAAGGAGGAAGTGAAGGTGATTGGCGAGCGCGGCCGCGCGGTGGAATTGGCAAAGCGGTAATGGTAGACGCAGTCCGGCGCTTTCTTGCCGCATTAACGTCAAAGCTTCGGGCTTGAGTGCTTGAACCTTGTCAAACCTTATTATTTCACGGCATTACCCGGGGCAGCGATGCATATAAAACTCTTGGCACTCCTCATCGCCGGCATCGCCCTCTCCGGCTGCTGCGCCTCCGGAACTGGCTGCTCGACGCAGACCGCGGGCGCGCCGATTGCCTGGGACGGGTTGGGTGAACCGCCGACCGCAGATGGCCAACAAGCCGGGGCAGCCCAGCCGAAGCGGAGAACCGCCCGCCATCGCGAGATCATTCTCGGCCCCCTGAACGAAGCCCCGCCCAAATCGGACGTCAAGGCGCGCTACGACGAGTGGACGCGGCAGCCCAACGAAGACGCGGAAGCCGACGCAAGGCTCGCACGGCAAACCAAGATTTGCAGGGGTTGCTGAGCGGGACGCCAGCCGCAACCGTTGCGCAGCTTCATCCCGCCTGCGAATGCCCGCAGAGCGGCCGCCGTCTTACACGCCCGGCGGTCGTGGCACTGTCGAACGCAGCATTGCATCCAGCAGCTGGTCGACGCCGGTCCCCTCGGGCAGCCGATGCAGGATGTCCTTGAGCCTTCCATCAAGCAGCAGCGTGGTGAAGCCGTGTACCAGCGACCACGCGCGGGCAATCGCGGCGGCATGGTCGAGCGACAAAGTCTCCAGCGCTTCGCCGGTGAGCTTTTCGTTGCGGCTGAAGCTCACCGCGGTGGCCAGTCCCTCGAAGGAGGCGGTCGCCGCCTCGTGCAGCGAGGGCCGTGTCATGTCGAGCCGCTCGGTACGGAACATCAGCCCGTACATGCCGGGGCGCGCCTGCGCATAGGCGACATAGGCCTTGGCGCGCGCCAACGCCTTCATGAGCGGGAGCGTTTCGGTGTTGCCCGCCGCGATCATCGCCTCGTTGAAGCGTCGAAATCCGATGGCCGCAAGTTCGCTCAGGAGCCCGGTGAGATCGCCGAAATGATGAGTCGGTGCCGCATGCGACACGCCGGCCTCGCGCGCAACCGCCCGCAGCGTCAGGCCCGACAGCCCGTCGCGTTCCAGCACCCGCTCCGCCGCGGCGAGCAAGGCGTCGTGCAGATCGCCGTGATGATAAGGCGTCTCGCCGGCCGGACGACGACGCCGGCTGGCCGGCCTTTCGGCTACAGTCTTCGCGGGCCTGCGCTTCGCGGCCGGGCGGTTCGTTTTGGTTGCTCTCGATAATCTTGCCATGCGAATCTTTATAACTACAATTTTTACACTGTAAAGATTTTGCTTGACGACCCATGGCAACACGCCTACTGATATCTTTACGATGTAAAGATATAACCGGAGGGAACGTATGATGCTCGACCAATTGGCGACGACCAATGCGACGCGGGACAATCTGGCGCCGATCCCGATGGAATGCGACGCGGCACACCTCAAGGTGACCGGCGAATTACCGCGCGAGCTTAACGGCACGCTTTATCGCAACGGCCCCAACCCGCAATTCGACGCGCCCGGCGCCCACTGGTTCGTCGGCGACGGCATGCTCCACGCCTTCCATCTGGAGAACGGCCGCGCCAGCTATCGCAATCGCTGGGTCCGCACCCCGAAATGGCTGGCCGAGCACGACGCCGGCCGTGCGCTGTTCGGCGGCTTCGGTCGCAAGCTACCTGGCGCACCAGCCGGGACCACCGACGATGGCGGCGTCGCCAACACCAACATCATCTTCCATGCTGGAAAACTGCTGGCGCTCGAGGAAGGCCATCTGCCGACCGAGATCGAGCCCGGAACGCTCAACCGCCTCGGCTATTGCGACTACCAGGGCGCTATCAAGGGTCCCTTCACCGCGCATCCGAAGATCGATCCGGTGACCGGCGAGATGGTGTTCTTCGGCTACAACGCCGCCGGCCCCCTTACCCCTGCCCTCTCCTTCGGATCGGTCAATGCTTCCGGCGTCGTGACGCGGTTCGATCGCTTCGAGGCGCCCTATGCCAGTATGGTGCACGACTTCATCGTCACCGAAAGTCACCTGCTGTTTCCGATCCTGCCGATCACCGGCAGCATGGATCGCGCGATGCGCGGCAAGCCGCCTTATGCCTGGGAGCCGGACAAGGGCGCTTATGTCGGCGTCATGAAGCGCAACGGCTCACCTGCGGATATCGTCTGGTTCCGCGCCGAGAGCTGCTACGTCTTCCACGTCATGAACGCGTGGGAGGAGGACAACCGCATCATTGCCGATGTGATGCAGTTCGAGGAAGCGCCGCTGTTTCCCCATCCCGACGGCTCGAAGACGGACCCGCAAAAATCGCGCGCCCGGTACTGCCGCTGGACCTTCGACCTCGCAGGCAATACCGACCGCTTCACGCAAACCTATCTCGACGAACTCACCGGCGAATTCCCGCGCATCGATGATCGCCGTGCGGGACAGGCGAACAGCCAAGGCTGGTACGCCTGCGCCAATCCTGACTTGCCGATGTTCGGCGCACTGTGCGGCATCGTCCATGTCAACGGCGAGGGCAAACGTCTCGGCAATTACCTGCTGCCCGCCGGCGATACCATTTCCGAGCCGGTGTTCGTCGAGCGCGGGCCTGACGCCGCCGAAGGCGATGGCTGGCTGCTTGCCGCCGTCTGGCGCGCGCGGGAGAACCGCAGCGATCTTGCGGTATTCAACGCGCTGGATGTCGAAGGAGGTCCCGTCGCGCTGGTGCATCTCGGCCACCGCGTGCCCGACGGCTTTCACGGCAACTGGGTTGGGGCGGAGTAAGCGTCACCGGTCGTCATTCTCCGATGTGCAAGTGCACATCGGAGAATCCATAGATACCGCATTTTAGCTTTCGACCGCAAATGATTTTGACACTGTAAAGATTTTCCTTGACGGCTCCGACGTCCAACACTACGGTATCTTTACGATGTAAAGATTAGCTTCCCCAAGAGGCCGTCATGACCATCTTCCTGATCCTCGCCCCGTTCGGCTCGTTCGCCCTGCTGATGCTGTTGACCTCGGCCGAGATCAGTCTCTTCGTTGCGGCCGCAATCTGCCTTGCCGTCATCGGCGTCGACGTTTATCGCGGCCGCTCGGTCAAAATACTCGGCGCGGGCTCGGTCGTCGTATTTGCCGCGCTCGGCGCATACATCTCCTTGGTCGATCCGAACCTCAGCCATTCGGCCGTCAAGCTGACGGTAGACGTCGGCGTGCTCGCGATCTCGCTGGTTTCGCTAATCATCCGCAAGCCGTTCGTCCTGCAATATGCACTTGAGGAGGTCGATGCCGAAACGGCCAAGCAGCCCGGTTTTCTGAAAACCGTCTACCTTATCACCTGGGCCTGGAACGCCGCGTTTGTCCTGATGATTATCGGCAACGTGCTGCCGATCTATGTCCCGGGTCTGCCGCTCTGGTCGGGACTTGCGATCGCGTTCGCCGCCCGCAACAGCGCCGCTTACTTCACGGCATGGTATCCGCAATATCGCAAGGCGAAGCATGGTAAGCCGCCTGCAAACGCCCTTCCCGGCACCAACTGAAGCAGACTTCCAACCGAAACCCATCAGCAGAGAGCAAACCGATGAAGGACGTATTCGCCAGACTGGGCGCCGATTTTTTCTCCACCATCCTATTCATCGCGATCTACCTGACGACTGACAACGTGCTGCTGGCGACTGCCGTCGCGATCGCCGGCGCAATTGCGCAGGTGATCTACTCCCGCGTCAGGGGCAAGGAACTCGGTTACATGACATGGGCCAGCCTTGGGCTCGTCATCGTGCTCGGCAGCGCGACGCTTCTGACCCACGATCCGCGCTTCGTGCTCGCGAAACCCGCAATTGGGCATTTCGCGATCGGCGTCATCATGCTCAAGCGCGGCTGGATGTTGCGCTACATGCCTTCGATGGTGACCCAGACCATCCCCGAATACGTCACCTTCGCGGGCTACGCCTGGGCCGCACTGTGCTTCGCACTCGCCGCCGGCACCATCGGTGTCGCGATGACCGGCGACATGAAGCTGTGGACGTTCTACGTGACCGTCGTGCTGGTCGGCGCCAAGATTGCCGCCTTTGCAATTCAATACGTCGCGTTTCGTATTTTGGTCGGCAGCCGGCTTCGCGCCGCCGCCCAGCAAGCCTGAAAAAAAAACGCGTCAAAAAGGTGCTTGAGACGATTGGGCTTGTGTGGCGAGATAGGCTATACCGCGCACAAGTTTAGAGGATCTCGCAGGCCATTCCGGCTTGCTGTGGAAATGTCGGGGAGACAAAGATGGCCGTGGACGGAAACTGGAATATCACCATGAGCACGCCGATGGGCGAGCGCAAGGCAACGCTGTCGCTGAAAAGTGCGGGCGGCGCGCTGACGGGCACGCAAGGAGCGGACGGCAATTCCGGCGACATTTTTGACGGCACCGTCAACGGCGACGACGTCGCCTGGAAGATCTCCATCACCAACCCGATGCCGCTCACGCTCGCCTTCACCGGCAAGGTTTCCGGCGACACCATGTCCGGCGAAATGGGCATCGGCCCGATGGGCAGCTTTCCGTTCACGGGGGCGCGGGCCTGAGCCCCGCGGCGCGTCAGAACCAAATCTGCATGGATAAGCCGTGCGCATCAAAGGGCGGCGATCCCTCGGGAACGCTGCCCGAAGGCTCATGCGCGGCCAGAGCTGCAGCACAGGCGTCCAAGACATCATCTGCCTTCGCGCCAGTACCTATGCGGGTGCGCGTAAGCCACCGTTCGATATCTTCGAAGCCTTCCCGCTTCAATAGCTTTTGGCGCAACAGGATTCCGGCTGCGGATTTCTTTGATTGCAGCGGTTCACCGCCGTTCAGTCGCTGAAACACAAGTTCGGGATGGGTTTCACGAATATCGAGACAAGGATTTGCGCGGACAAAGGCATCGACCTGCATGATCTTGGAGCCGAGATGCCAAAGCTGGCGAGACACGCGTTTCTGTCCACGCCGCAGCGCCTCGTCATTCGCCCTGTCCGGGTGATCGAATTGCTCCCACAGCCACCGCCGCGCTCCGTTAAAGACACGGCAAGTATGCGGTCGCAATTTCTCGCGCGCCAACAAGTCGCAGCCTCGTCGGCCGTCGTCCCCCATACCGATTGGGATGTCGATCGCTACCCGGTCGAATGGAGCAGATAGCGCATCGGCAATGTCGCAATGGAAACTAATCTTCCGCTGGCCGTCGTCCAACGAAACGGCGACCCAGCCCTTGCTGAAACCGTCGAGGCCGAGCGCCCTCACCCCAGATTCAGTTCCTTGAAGAAGTCGTTGCCCTTGTCGTCGATGATGATGAAGGCCGGGAAATCCACCACTTCGATGCGCCAGATCGCTTCCATGCCGAGTTCGGGATATTCCACCACCTCGACCTTCTTGATGCAGTGCTCGGCGAGATTTGCCGCAGCTCCGCCGATCGAACCGAGATAGAAGCCGCCGTGCTTCTTGCAGGCCTCGCGCACCGCGACCGCGCGATTGCCCTTGGCGACCATCACCATCGAGCCTCCCGCCGCCTGGAACTGGTCGACGAAGGAGTCCATCCGTCCCGCCGTGGTCGGGCCGAACGCGCCGGACGCGTAACCATCCGGCGTCTTGGCGGGGCCGGCGTAATACACCGGATGATTCTTGAAGTAATCCGGCAGCGGCTCGCCCTTCTCCAGCCGCTCGCGCAATTTGGCGTGCGCGGAATCGCGCGCGACAATCATGGTGCCGGTCATCGAGACCCGCGTCTTGATCGGATAATTCGACAGCGTCGCCAAAATCTCCTTCATCGGCTGGTTGAGGTCGATCTTGACGACCTCGCCGCCGAGCGACTGCTCGACCGCGGGCAGATACTGCGCCGGGTTGTGCTCGAGCTCTTCGAGGTAGACGCCATCCTTGGTGATTTTGCCGAGCACCTGGCGGTCGGCCGAACAGGAGACGCCGAGCCCGATCGGGAGCGAGGCGCCATGGCGCGGCATCCGGATCACGCGCACGTCGTGACAGAAATACTTGCCGCCGAACTGCGCGCCGACGCCGAGCGACTGCGTCATCTTCAGGATTTCCTGCTCCATTTCGACATCACGGAACGCGTTGCCGTCGGCCGAGCCGTGGGTCGGCAGCGCATCGAGATAGCGCGCGGACGCGAGCTTCACCGTCTTCATGCAAAGCTCGGCCGAGGTGCCGCCGATCACGATGGCGAGGTGATAGGGCGGGCACGCCGCGGTGCCGAGCGTGAGCACCTTCTCCTTCAAAAACGCCAGCAGCCGATCTTTGGTCAGAACGGAGGGCGTCGCCTGAAACAGAAAGCTCTTGTTGGCGGAACCGCCGCCCTTGGCCATGAACATGAACTTGTAGGCGTCATCACCTTCGGCGTAGATTTCGCACTGCGCCGGCATGTTGTTGGCGGTGTTCTTTTCCTCGTACATCGACAAGGGAGCCACCTGCGAATAACGCAGGTTGCGGCGCAAGTAAGCGTCACGCGCACCTTCCGACAGCGCCGCCTCGTCGTCGCCATCGGTGATGACGTTGCAGCCCTTCTTACCCATGATGATCGCGGTGCCGGTGTCCTGGCACATCGGCAGCACGCCGCCGGCGGCGATGTTGGCGTTCTTCAGGAAATCAAAGGCGACGAACTTGTCGTTGTCGCTGGCCTCCTTGTCTTCCAGGATCGAGCGCAACTGCTTCAGGTGGCCGGGCCGCAGGTAGTGGTTGATATCGCCGAAGGCAGCCTCCGACAGCGCCCGCAACGCCTCGCGCGATACCACCAGCATGTCCTTGCCGAGCACCTTCTCGACCCGAACGCCCTCGGACGTGATCTTCTTGTAGGGCGTGGTGTCCGGTCCCAGCGGAAACAGCGGCGTATGCTTGTAGGGCGGAACGGGTTTCTGGTCGGGAAAAGCGGTCGGGGCGTTCATGTCGATATCTCGGGTTGGAGCCGGCGGCGGCCAGAACGGCGCCGCAGCGATAGACCCGTTCTAAGCATTTTTCGAACAAAAGGAAGGTTTGGCTGGCCCCGCCAGACGAGGCCGAAACCGGCGCAATTGCAGCCGCCAACCGCGATTGAACCGGTCTCGGCCATTTCCAGACAAACCCGAGATTTCCGATGGTCCCGAACCGATTGCGACTGTAATGGACTCCGCCACCACGTTGCCTGACGCAGCTTCAGTCCAACCGCGCCCCCTGCGCCTGCTCGGGCTTTATCTGTTCCTGATCATCATTGCCGCCATCGAGGCCTTCGAAGGACTCTCGCATTTGCCGATGCTGTTCGGAGATGCGTCGGAAGTTCCCGGCCATGGCATCGATGGCGCGATCATCAAGGCGTATGTGATCAGCCATCCCGTGCTGGCGCTGGCTGCGCTGGGGTTTGCCACAGTTGGCCGGCTGCATTACGCCGTCATCGCGCTTGGCGCGCTCGTGCTGATGAACTGGCTGAACTACATGCCCTCGGTGGTGCGGCACGGCTTCGACTTCAGCGGCATCTCCGCCTTCCAGACGCCCGTCCAGGTCGTCGCGTTTCCGTTGATGGCTGCCTGCGCCATAGCGCTCGCGGCACGCAAGGAGCGGCTGGGGCTTGCCACCCTCCTGGTCAGCATTCCCACGCTCATCGACGTCCTCGCCGTGATCGTCAATGTGCTCGGCGTGATCGTCTTTGCGATCGGCATCATGATTTACGGGTTCTGACACACACCAAGATCAAGTTGACTTCCGCGCGCGGTCCTTGCAGGAAATCCGCGCGCGGGTTTCAATATGCGCAAAGGGGCAGTTTCAGATGGTTTTTGGATCACAATTTCGCCGATCGACCTTGCTTGCCGCCACGCTGGCGCTGGTTGCGACGGCCGCTTCATCGCCGGCGCAGGCCGACCGCTGCGAGGATATCGCCAAGGAACTGAAGAACCAGATCGACGGCCTCAAGATCAGTGTCAATACCGGCAACATGATCTATCTGATGCATCCGGCGGCGAAAGAGCTGTCGCTCGGCTGCCGCGGCCGCAATTACTCCAACGAGCTCTACGCCAAGACGGATCGCAAGCCGAAGCCGCAATTCTTCGAACTGGTCGCCTCGGCCGGCGCCATCATTTTTACGATTCCGAAGCCCGACGTTGCGACCGGCTCCTCGCGCTGCATCAAGCGCATGGGCATCCTGCGCGGCGACAAGGTTTCCATGCGCTTCCGCCGGCTCAACATGGAATGCACGCGCACCAAGACCGAAGCCTCGATCGTGGTGACCCGCGGCAAGGACGAATAGGCCCAAGCCGCTCCCGATCCGTCGCATTCTAACGATTCCGCGAGCCATCTGTTCACCATTGAACGAGGATTGACGGCGTTGGCGCGGGATTGCCGGGCCGGATTCACCAACCGTTCGTTTCAACCCGGCCAGTGTAGGAGGCAGCCAAAAGGATGCTTCCGATGAGTGTTTCTGCTGTCCCCGCAACGGTGGTGGTCAGACCGCCCGAAGTCCCCGTGTTCAAGGCTCCCGACAAGGCCCCCGACGTGCAGAACGGCGCTGCCGTCGACGGCACCCGCACGCCGCAGCCGACGCTGATCGCTCCCCTACCGCCGGGTCAGGGAACGCGGATCGACCAACTGGCTTGAGCCAACCATCCGGTTATCGTCACCTGCCAACGGGTCGGCGCGTAGCGGCGCCCGATGACAGGCTCCAGCGGGTGAACCGGTATTCCAGAGACGTCGCCGTGAGCCGATAGGCCGCGGCGTACTGGGTACCCGCCTTCGCGGGTATGACAGGCGAAGGAAGCGGGTACCCTTCCTCACCTCAGCGCCGCAAGTTTGCCGAAAAAATGCGCGATCCTGTTGCGCGTGGGGCCAATGGAGCCCGCACATGATCGCAAAACTTCTGCTGCAGAACACCATCGTCGTCGTCGGCATGGGCGCGCTATTGTTCGCCGCGGCCGGTTCGCTGGACTGGCCGGGGGCGTGGGTGATGTTGATCGTCAGTGCGATCCTCGGCCCTGCCTGCGGATTGTGGCTTGCCAAGACCGATCCGGCGCTGCTCGCCGAGCGCATGCGGCCAAAATTTCAGGCCGACCAGCCCACCGCCGACAAGATATTCATGCTGGTATTTGTCGCGGCGCTGCTGATGTGGCTCGTCGCGATCGGCCTCGACCGGCGGGCCGATGCCTCCGATGTTCCGCTGCTGCTGCAGGCGCTCGGCCTTGCGATGTTCTTGCTCTCGATCGCGTTCATCATGTGGGTGTTCCGCGAGAATTCGTTCGCCGCTCCGGTCGTGAAGGTGCAGGCAGCGCGCCACCAACGCGTGATCTCGAGCGGACCCTACGCCTTCATCCGCCATCCCATGTACAGCGCCGTCATGCTGTACTTCATCGGAATACCGCTGCTCCTCGGATCGTGGTGGGGTGTGGCGTTCGCGCCGGTATTCGCCGTGCTGTTCGCCATTCGCGCCCGCATCGAGGAGCGCGCATTGGTCGAAGGGCTTCCGGGCTATGCTGACTACGCCGCCCGCGTGCGCTATCGTCTGGTGCCTGGAATTTGGTGAGGAGGATGACGGAGAGATGCCCGACAGCAAGACCTATACCGGCGGCTGCCATTGCGGGCAGGTACGCTTCGAATGCACCACCGATCTGGCGATGGTGACCGCCTGCAACTGCTCGATCTGCACCAAGAAGGGGCTGCATTTCACCTTCCTCGACCCGAAGAGTTTTCATCTCCGCGCCGGCGAGGAAAATCTGAAAGAGTATCTGTTCAACAAGCATGCGATCCACCACCAGCTCTGCGTCGATTGCGGCGTCGACGTCTTCGCGCGCGGCAAGAAGCCCGACGGCACTGACGTGGTGGCGGTCAATGTGAGCTGCTTCGACGGCATCGAGCTGTCGAAGTTGAAGATGACGCCGGTGGATGGCAGGAACATGTGACGGCGGAGCGGTCATTCCGGGGCGATGCGTAGCATCGAACTTTGGGGCGCCCTTGCGCCCCTAAGAATCACGAGATTCCCCGATGCGCAATTGCGCATCTGAGGTCTGGTGCTAGCGCACCATCCCGGAATGACGGCTTCAAGCATCGAGCACCTTGTACCTCCGGAAAATCCCGTCCTCGTTGAATTCAATCCTTCGATCGCTCGCCAGATACGCCTTGATGTTCGGCCTCGCTGCCACCCTGTCCCGAAGCTCGACCAAGCTGGGAATCTCTGGTTCAAATGCCTTCATCCGGTTCGGAAATGCATAGCGAAGACCTTCGACGATCTGAAACAGCGACAGGTCGACATAGGTCAGGCGGCGGCCGGTGACATATGTCCCGCCATTGGCCTGCAGCAGATCTTCGAAATAGCCTAGATATTTCGGCACGCGCGCCTTCCAGAACTCATCGGTGCGTTTCTTCGCGGGGGTCTTCTGCTCCTCGTAGTAGAGCGAGGGACCGAGCGGATGATGGGTGTCGTGAACTTCCTGCACCAGATCCGCAATCGTGAGCTGTAGTTGGTGCACCCATAATCTGCCGGCTTCCGTCTTCGGCGCCAACCCATGCCATGATCCGAGATAGAGCAGGATGTTGGCCGTCTGCCCGATCACGAGCTTTCCGGCTTTCAGGAACGGCGGCGCGAAGGGCGGCGTTCCCTTCCCGACCTCCATCATCCGCGTCATCGCCGCCATGCCGTTGCCGTGGCGCGCCACGTCGGTATAGCCGGCGCCCGCCTCTTCCAGCGCGAGGCGGACGTATTCGCCGCGGCCTTGAATCATTGGCCAGTAATAGAGCTCGTAACGCATCGATCGACACCTCCGCTGCCGGTTTGACCGACCTAACAAATCATCCTGCGGTTCGTTCGTCACGCCAACCGCGGCATCCGCGCGACCGCTGCGGGATGGAACGCCTCGCGCAGATCTCCACAGGTCCGAATCTGTCCGAATGCGAGCTGGGGTGTTAGGTTGTTCCCGTTTGAAGCGTCGGTTTTCACAACACCACAGGAGAATGTGATGGCGGACAACAAGATGAAGCGCGGCGGAGCCGATCGCGGGCTGATCGCGTTGAGCGAGCCTTACGAGGTCGCCTATTGGTCGAAGAAGTTCAAGGTCACGCCCGCCAAACTGAAAGCCGCCGTCAGCAAAGCTGGACGTTCCGCAAAAAACGTCGAAGCTTACTTCAAGCTGCAGAAGCACAAGGCTGCCGACAGGGCACGGATCGCGGTGAGCCAGCCCTATGAGGTCAGCTACTGGTCAAAGAAATTCAAGGTCACGCCGGCCAGACTGAAGGCCGCGATCAAGGCCGTCGGGCATTCGTCGAAGGCGGTCGGCGCACATCTAGCCACGCGCAAGGCGCCAAAGAAGGCGAAGAGGAGCGCAAAGAAAAAGGCCGCCTAGCCGACGGCCTCACGCCCGACGGCTATCGGCATCAGCACCGATCGCCTGGGCGCGTCGTCGACCAGGGCGACGGCCTAAGCGACCGCGACTGGCAGCGTCTTAGTGTCCGCAGGTGCTCCAGCGCGGCGCTACGGGAGCCTATGCGCGGGGCCGATCATCAGTCGGGCATTTGCGCGACCCGTTGGCTCGGTCCGATACGCTCGTCAGATATCGGATCGGCCGCAAATGGTCTCAATCATCATCATCGTCACGGTGCCAGCGGCGCATAGGGCCGTAGCGTTCGCGAACGGTGTTACGCATGTATGTCGGTCGTCCGCGATCAGCGTCGATGCGAACGCTGCGCCGCTGATAAATGGTCCGTCCACGGCCGTCGGTGGTGATTGTATCGACGCGGGTGTGAACGCCATTCGACGAGTTCGAGCTGGAATTCGACGACGTGTTGCCGGCCAGCGCCAGCGGCGTTGCCAAGACGGTAAAAGCCAACGCGACAAGGACTCGTTTCACTGCAAGGCCTCCAAATGCCGATTGGCAACTCGTCAAACACTCAGGAGTTCCGCAATCGACTGGCCGAATGCACCAGCAAGAAAGCAGCCTGAGTAAGTTCCGCGACATCGAGAGGGAAGCATACCGATGTTGCGGAGCTGTCATTGGACGCATGTTCGCGTGAAGGCCTCGATTGGTCGAACCTGTTTGCGTCACTCGCCGGGCGAGCGGCAAGACCGATCGCCCGTCAATTCGCCGCGAAGCAATAGAACAGCCCATCGCCGCCGGTGCTCTTCAGGTCTGCCTGCGAACAGCCGCCGTCGGGCCCGCGCGAGGCATGCGACGAATTCCAGGATTTCGAGGCGTCGTCGTCGCGCAGTCCCATGCGATCGGAATGTCCGACCATTGCGGCGCCTTGCGTCGAACTCGTCCAGTTCCTGCAGGTGCGATCGTCGCCTGCGGTAAACGCGGTGCCGTCGGGCTGCGATCCTGTCAGCACGTCATGGCGATTGGGCGTATCGCCGCGGCCATTGATGACCTCGCCCTTCTCGCTCAAGGCGGTTTGCTTGGTGAGGCCGTTGGCGCCGTGCAGTTCGGCGACATCCTTGGCAACAACGGCGCCCTTGGCGTTCTGCCACGGCCCCTTGCCGATACGGTCGCGCGCGTTCACCGCGGGCGCACCGTCGGCGCCTTGCGTTGAGAGATAGGCGCGCCAGGTTTTGCCTCCGGCACCGGCGGCCTGCGCCAGCGTCTGGCAATGATTGTCGGCGCCGGCAAGACCGCCGAGATTGCCGCCATTGCCGATGCCGTTGCTGGTCACGAAGAAGCTGGTATTGGCGGATTGCGCATGCGCAGGCACGCTTGCGAGAATCGACATGGCGGCGAGGGCGAAGCACGCCGGCGAGATGATCCGGGCGAAGCTGTTCATTGAAGGCCTCCCTGTTGTGGGCCGTGTTTCATCAACACGCGGCCGCAATCATTATTCCTGCAGGGCGAAGTCAGAATGGAGCATGCATTCCCGCAAAGAAAAAGGCGCTGCGGAACAAGCCGCAGCGCCTTCTTCGTGTTGGGTGCAGGCGATCAGTTCGTCTGCTGGATCGCCGAGAGTTCCCACTCGCCGCCGCGGCGGCGGGCGAAGGTCCAGACTTCGGTGGCCTCGATCGGGGTTTCGCTGCCCGCGACCAAACGGCCTGTGGCGCGCTCAAGGGTCTTGTCGACCAGCGAGAACCGCATCGCCACGCTGGCGTAGTCGGTTTCGCCTTCGCGCCAGGCTTCCGCAAGATCGCCCTGCAGCAGCTTGACCTCGGACACCTTGTTGACGTCGTTGCGGGCCTTGTTCTCCTCGAGGTCCTTGGAGAAGTAGGACACCATCTCCGGCGTCGCCAGCGTATGCAGTTTGGCGACATCCTCGTTCGACCAAGCGGCCTGGACCTCTCCGAGCAACCGCTCGAACGCCTCATAGTCGGCCGGCTGGATTTCCAGCGCCGGCTGGCTCGAACCCAGCCCAAAGCCACCCAGTCCGGAGCGGAAGCTGGTCTGGGCGCCGGGGCCTTCAGCAGGCCCACTGGCGGCAGGCGCGTTGGCATAGGCGGAGGCCGGTGTATGGCGGCGCTGCCACCACGACATTGCCAGCCGCACCACGATGACGATCAGGGCGACCTGCAGCAGCAGACCGATGATCGAGGACAGGCCGCCGAGGCCGGAGAACAATCCGCCGCCGAACAGCATGCCGAGCAGGCCGGCGCCGAGGAAGCCCGCGGCGAGACCGCCGAGCATGCCCATGCCGGGCCGGTTGAAGAAGCCGCCCTTGTTGGCTGCGCCCGCGGCCGGATTGCCCGCTGCGGGGGTGCCTGGCTGCGTAAAGCTGCGGTTCATGGGTTGCGCCGTACCCGGAGCGGTGGTCGTGCTCGGGGGCGCCGAATAAGTCCGCGATCCCCGCGAACCGGAGCTGCCGCCGCCGCCAACGCGGGCATCAGCCACTTCGATTGTAATCGCCAGTGGAACCGCCACTGATAGGACGATCGCCATGGCACGTACAATTCCGCGCGCAGTCTGCGTGAAATTCATGTCTTTTTCCTCGTTCCCCTCCATGGGGAAGTGCCCCTAAGATGGGCAGAGCCAGCCAAAAGTGAAGCAAATATCGGGAACGGCGGCTGCGGCCCTCAGTCGCGGGGATGTGACGATTTGGCCGTAAACTCGGCATTCACCATGCGTAGCAGGCTTTCGGCAGGATTTCATGAGGCCGTCATCGTCTCCTTGACCTTCTCGACCAGCGCGGAGAGCGCAAACGGCTTCGGCAGGAAGGCGAATTGTTCGTTCTCCGGCAAGCTCTTGTCGAAAGCCTCTTCAGCGTAACCTGAGACGAAGATGATCTTCAGGTTCGGATTGCGCTTGCGCATTTCGCGCAGCAGCGTCGGACCGTCCATTTCCGGCATCACCACGTCGGAAACGACGAGATCCACCGCTCCGTCCTTTTCGTCCAGCGCCTCCATCGCCTCGATGCCGTTGGAGGCCTCGATCACGCTATAGCCGCGCGAACGCAGGCCGCGCGCATTCAGCGATCGCAAGCCATCCTCGTCTTCCACCAGCAGGATGGTGCCCTGCCCGGTCAGGTCGGGCCGCGGCTTCGGCGGCGCGGCCGCCCCTTCCCTGGCCGCGCCATTGGCAGCCGGCGCCTCCGGCTGCGCTTCCAGCTCGGGCCGATGACGCGGCAGGAAGATACGGAACGTGGTACCTTCGCCCGGCGTGGAGTCGACGTAAATGAAACCGCCGGTCTGCTTGACGATGCCGTAGACGGTCGAAAGACCGAGCCCGGTGCCCTTGCCGACCTCCTTGGTCGAGAAGAACGGCTCGAAGATCTTGTCGACGATGTCGGCCGGGATTCCGGTGCCGGTATCGGAAATATCGATCCGCACGTAATCGGCGGCAGGCATGCCCTTGTGCGAAAGCTGCGCGGCTTCGTCTACCGTCACGTTGGCGGTCCTTACCGCCAATTTGCCGCCATCGGGCATCGCATCGCGCGCATTGACCGCGAGATTGACGACCACCTGTTCGAACTGCGAGACGTCGACCTTGACCGGCCAGAGATCGCGGCCGTGCACGAGGTCGAGCTTGACCTTCTCGCCGATCAGGCGGCGCAGCAGCATGGTGAGGTCGGAAAGCGCATCGCCGAGGTCGAGCACTTGCGGCCGCAATGTCTGGCGGCGCGAGAACGCGAGCAGTTGCCGCACCAGCGTCGCCGCGCGGGTCGCGTTCTGCTTGATCTGCATAATGTCCTGGAACGACGGATCGGTCGGCTTGTGCGCGTTCAAGAGGAAATCGTTCGCCATCATGATGGCTGACAGCACGTTGTTGAAGTCATGCGCGATGCCGCCGGCGAGCTGGCCGACCATGTCCATCTTCTGCGACTGATTGATCTGGTTTTCCAGCGTGCGCCGCTCGGTGGTCTCAAGCAGATAGACGATGGCAGCTTCCGTATCGCGCTCGTCCTCCTCGACCGCAGTGACGAAGAACTGCCCCCAGCGCTCCTTGGCCCCGTCGAGCATGACTTCCACCGGCGCGATGTCGCCCTGCCCTTCGGCCGCCTGGTTGATCGCCGAGATCAGAAGGCTGCGGTCGCGCGCATTTACCGTGCGGAAGATCGACTTGTTGGCCGCGCCGTCCGAGCTCAGGCTTTGCGCGAGCTTGGCAAAGCGGGCGTTGGCGCGCACCACCGTGCCGCCGCGGTCCACCGTCGCAATCGCCATCGGCGTATGGTCGAAGAACCGCATGAAGCGGACTTCGGCAGCACGTTCGGGGTCGGAATGCTCGTCGCGCGTGCGGCTGATCACGAGCGTGCGCGACGAACCCGGCGAGCCGTCGGCGCCGAAGGCGAGCTTGTGGTAGAGCCGCACCGGCATGGTCTTGCCGCCGCGCATGCGCAGGTCGATGTCGAACACTTCGGTTTTGACCTCGCCGGGTACCGCTACGATCGAGGTAAGGAGCGAGGCGCCATCGCCGGAGACGATATCGGTAAGCTTCAGCCCGCCGGATCCAATCTCGGCGAGATCGTAATCAAGCCAGTTCGCCAGCGTGGCGTTGACATAGATGACGTCGCCGGCCGGATCGACTGAGAAGAAGCCGCATGGCGCATGATCGAGATATTCGATCGCGTGCTGCAGTTCCCGGAATACATCTTCCTGACGCTCGCGGTCCCGCGTGATGTCGGCGATCGACCACACCGCGTATTTTGCTTCGCGCTTGCTCTGGCCGAGCGGACGAACCCGCATCCGGAGCCAGCGGCCCTGCGCGCCGTCAGAGCCGGCGATGCGGACCTCCTCCTGCTGCCGCTTGCCTTCACGGGCGGCCTTGAGCAGGCGGAACACGGCTTCGGAGACGTCGGGATTGCCGATGAAGACGCGCTCGACCGGCCGCACGTCCTGCGCGGTGGCAGCTCCGGTCAGCGCCAGATAGGCGGCGTTGGAATAGACCACATGGCCTTTGGGGTCGGTCACCGCCAGCCCGTCATAGGCGTGATCGGCGATGCGGCCCATTACCGGATCGTCGGTCCCGCGGTCGGTGAAGCGGATGATACCGGCGGCAAAAGCGAACAGATTGAACAGGCCGACCATGGCCAAAAGTGCCAACACGCCGAGAATATAAGGCTGAGCCTGGGCACGGCCGATGGTCATCAGGGCCACGGCCACCGCGACGATGCCGGCGGCCACCAGCAACACCAGCACGATGCTACCGCCCCGCCGCGCCGGCTCGTGGGCCGCGAAGGGCTCGGTGGGCGGATGGCTATCGGTTTCGGCGGTCATCTGAAGAGGCACTGCCCGTCGGCAAGGAGGTGACGCGCGGGGTCGCGCGCCGCTCCTGAGTGCCTGAATCGGACCCGCAAGCGCAAGTCCATCAGGCAGTTATTTGACAGGTTGATGGCATTTCAAGGCGTTTTTCCGGCGGTTCCCCTCACGGTCCTCGGCTGGCAAACCCGTTCTTGAGGCGCATGACATAACCAATGATTTCGGCCACTGCGTGATAGTGCTCGACCGGAATCTCCTCGTCGATGTCGACGGTGGCATAAAGCGCGCGCGCCAACGGCACATTCTCCACGATCGGTATGTCGTGTTTCTTGGCGATCTCCCGGATCTTGAACGCGATGTTGTCGACGCCCTTGGCGACGCAGACCGGCGCCGACATGCCGCGATCGTAGGACAGCGCCACCGAATAGTGGGTCGGGTTGGTGATGATCACGCTAGCATTGGGAACGGCGGCCATCATGCGCTTCTTCATGCGCTGCTGGCGCAACTGCCTGATACGGCCCTTGATGTGGGGGTCGCCTTCGGACTGCTTGAACTCGTCCTTAATCTCCTGCAGCGACATCTTCTGCCGCTGGTACCATTGCCGGTACTGGAAGAAGTAATCGGCGATCGCGACGGCCGCCAGCATCGCCACCACGGCGCCCATCAGCTGCAGCGTCAGGTCGGTGGTGACGCCGAGGATCGCCGAAGGGTCGAACATCATGAACGATTCCAGGCGTTCGCGTTCGGGCCACAGCACGGCCATCATGACGGCGCCGAGCGCGATCAGCTTGAACAGGCCCTTGGCGAAATTCGCCACCGCCTGTTTGCCGAAGATGCGTTTCAGCCCCGCGCCGGGCGATACTTTGCTGAATTTCGGTTTGAGCGATTCCGACGACCACACCAGCTGGTGCTGGATCATGTTGCCGGCGATCGCGGCAAGGGCCAGCATCAGCAGCGGCACGCCGATCGCGCCGAGCACGGCATACCCCAGCGTGTTGCCGAGCGCGAGCAGCGCCGCGCCGTCGGCGCGAAGCTGGCCTGCATTGGCGATCAAGTTACGCAGCGGCATCAGAATGCCGCCGCCGATCGATCCAGCGAACGTCGATAATATCAGCGTGCCGCCCGCGATGATGAACCAGGTGTTGACCTCCTGGCTCTTGGCAACGTCGCCCTTGGCAAGCGCATCGTCGAGACGCTTTTGCGTAGGGTCTTCCGTTTTGTCGTCGGTATCGTCGGCCATCGCGGCATCCTAGCATTTTGTTTGAGCATGATCTCCGCGCAAACGCGTCCCGCGTTTGTCGCGAGGGAAAAACCGGTACCCGCTTTTCCGGATCATGCTCTATTTCAGCGGCGTCAATTCGTGCATCACGCCGATGAAGTAGTTGAGATAAGTCGCCATCATTCCGGTGAGGACGAGGGCGAAGATCAGAAAGCCCGCCATGATCGACAGCGGCACACCGACGAAATAGACCTGCATCGCCGGCATCAGCCGCGCCAGCACGCCGAGGCCGATATTGAAGACGAGGCCGAACACCAGAAACGGCGCGGAGAGCTGTATGCCGATCTTGAAGGCGGTCGCAAAGGCACGCGTGGCAAGCGCCGCCACGTCACCGCTCGGCATCAGATCGCCTGGCGAGAAGATCCGGTAGCTCTCGTTCAGCGCCGCGATGACGAGGTGATGGGTGTCGGTGGCAAACAGCAACGTCATGCCGAGAATGGAGAGGAAATTGCCGATCAGCACGCCCTGCTGCCCTTGCGTCGGATCGACAGCGGTGACGAAGCCGAGGCCGAGCTGCTGGGCGATTACCGAGCCCGCCACCGCAAGCGCCGCCAGCGTCACGCGCGCCGTGGCGCCGAGCACGATGCCGATGGCGATCTCGTGCACCAGAAGCACCCCGATCGCCGTCATCGAGGTCAGGTCGACCTGGTAAGCGGTGCGGTGCAGCGGCAGGATGATCAACGTCAACAGCAATGCAATGCCGAGCTTGATGCGCACCGGGATATTGCTCTCGCCAAACCCCGGCAACAGCATCACCATGGCCCCAACGCGGGCGAACACCAGCATGAAGGTGGCAGCAAGGGCTGGCAGCAGCGATATGTCGACGCGCATTTATTCACAATGCATCAACCGCCTATGATTCGCGACGATATCCGCATCATGTGACTGTGCATCGAGTCCGCCATGAACGGCAACGCCAGCAATAACGTCACGAACATTGCGAGGATCTTCGGCACGAAGATCAGCGTCTGTTCCTGAATCTGCGTCAGCGCCTGGAATAGCGACACCACGACGCCGACCACCAGGCCAATCACCATCAGGGGCGACGACACCACCACAATGGTCCAGATCGCATCGCGCGCCACGTCGAGGGTTTCGGCACCGGTCATTTCAAGCTTCCTTGTTCGAACTTTCGACCGTCATTGCGAGGAGCGAAGCGACGAAGCAACCCATCTATCGCCCCGGGATGACGTCCCAAGGGACGTCAGATCGGCATCTTCATGATGTCTTCGTAGGACTGGATCACCCGGTCGCGCACCGACACCAGCGTCGAGACCGCGACGTCGGTCTCCGCGACTGCGGTCACTACGTCCATGACATTGGCTTTGCCCGCGGTCATCGCCATGGTCTGGGCGTCGGATTTCTTGCCGGCATCCAGCACACTTCCCACCGCGTCCTTGAGCAGCGCGCTGAAGGACGGGCCGCCGGTGGATTGGCCGCCCTTCTCGGCACCGCCGGATTCCATGATGCGCGAAAGCGTGGCGTAGGCGTTTGCTGCAACGGTCGGTGAAGCCATTTTCTATGGTTCCTGTTCAGGCCTTGAGGATGTCGAGGGTGCGTTGAATCATGCGGCGCGTGGCGCTGATGATGTTGAGGTTGGCTTCGTAGGACCGCTGCGCCTCGCGCATATCGGTCATTTCGACCAGCGGATTGACGTTCGGATATTTGACGTTGCCGGCTGCGTCCGCCGCCGGATTGCTCGGTTCGTGCTTGACGCGAAACGCCGACTGGTCAGCTCTGACCTTGCCGAGCGTCACCACGCGGGCGTCGAGCGTGCGGTCGAGCGCCGAGGAAAATGTCGGCACCTTGCGGCGATAGGGATCGCCGCCCGCCGATGGCGCGGTGGATTCCGCATTGGCGATGTTTTCCGAGATCACCCGCATCCGCCCCGCCTGCGCGCGCAGGCCGGAGGTCGCGATGCTCATCGAGCGGGCGAAATCGCTTCCATCATCTGCCATGATCCGGTTCTCCTAATCGCGCCGCGTCAGCGCTTTCCGATGGCGGTTTTGAGCAGGCCGAGGCTGCGGCTGTAGAGCGAAGTGGCAGCCGCGTAATCCATCTGATTGGCCGAGACCTTCAGCATCTGGTCTTCCAGATTGACCGAGTTGCCGGCAGGCTTGGTCAAGAAGCCGCTCCTGCCGCCGTCCCCTCTGAAGCTCTGGAGGCCGCCGGAGACGCCGATATGGGTGGCACTGGTTCGCAGCATGGCGAGCGAGCCCATCGCGCGGCCGATATCTGTGCCCTTGTTGTCGAATTTCGGCTCGACCAGGTCGCTCGGCCGGAAATTCGGGGTGTTTGCGTTCGATACGTTTTCGGCGAGCACCCGCTGGCGTTCCTGGTGCCACTGCATCTTGGTGCGCAGCGCCGACAGGATCGGGAGATCGTTGATGGCCATCGAGCTGTTCCCCGTTAACCTCTGGCAGACGCCACGAGGTAGGCAGAATTTGCCCGGTGTATGGTTAACGGCTGGTTAAAATCACGCCTGCGGCCATGGGACGGCGGCCAATGCCCGCTGACAGCGACAAAACGAGCGCATTTTCGCCACGAAAACTGCGTTAACCAGCAGCAACCAACCCGGCGTGGGGCGCTCAGAAGTCGTTTTGGGTCAAACGATTCTTGGTCTATTAATCAACCGGATGGGCGGCGTTCGCCGCGGGGATTAAGAAATAAGGCTGATCTCGGGCATGATTCGCCGGTTGCGGATCGCTCCGGGCATGATCCGGCAAACGGGAACCGCTTTCCCAAATGGAACATGCTCGGACAGGAAGACGTAAGACCGCACTCGTCGAAGCCAGCAGCAAGAGAACGGCCCGTGGCCGGGGACTAAAGAATGCAGACACTGACATTCCTCTTCGCATTCATCGCCGTTCTGGCGCTGATCGGCGTGGCCGCATGGCTGGTTCGCCGCTTTGCCAACAACCGCCTCGGCGCCAACACCCAGCGCGGGCGGATGCCGCGGCTTGCCGTGATCGATGCCGCCGCCGTGGACGGCCGCCGGCGCCTCGTGCTGGTGCGGCGCGACAATGTCGAGCATCTCCTGATGATCGGCGGTCCAAGCGACATCGTGGTCGAACCCAACATCGTGCGCGCAATGCCCAATCGCGATCAGATGGCGCCACGCCCGGCGGTCGGCGAGCAGCCGCCGCGGATTGCCCCGCTGCCCGATGCCGCCTGGAGCGAGGAAACGGTGAGAGCCGATTTGCGACCGACGGACGGCTTCGATCATCACGCCGAACCGCAAATGCCGGAGCCGCCGCCCCGCCCCGCACGCCCCTCCTTCGCAGACGATCTGCGCCGGCCCGCGGCGCCGGAGCGTCGCAGCGATCCATTGACGGGCTTTGCGCCGGAATCGATCACCGGTCGTCCCGAAGCGGCCCCGCCGCGCCTGACCCGCAACGAACCGCTGATGCCGCGGCCGCAGCGCGAGTTGCCGCAGCGTGAGTTGCCCAAGGCACCGCCGGTGGTCCGTGAGGCGCCACCAGTTCGTGAGACACCGTCGGCCCGTGAGGCAGCGTCGGTCCGCGAGGCACCGACCGGCCGTGAGGCGCCGCCTGTCCGCGAGGTACCTGCAGTTCGCGAGGCACCGGTTCGAATGCCCGAACGCGCCGCGGCGCCGCCC
>NZ_LLYA01000190.1 GCF_001440415.1 Bradyrhizobium retamae | reverse complement strand
GCTTGAATCACAACCAAGCCCGGATGAGAATCCTGAATCCCAACAGACCCTAGATTGAGTGCCACCAAGCCCCCATATTGAGGCTATCACCGCCCGGTACCTGGCTTTTATCGGTGATGAGAACGCCGGTCGCGCTCCCGCCTTCCTCTAACGGAAAGGAGCGGCGCCATGAAGATGGCTTCTCTCAATCAAATATATCGTTTGGATCAGAGTCCGTCCGCACAGGCAGAACGGCTGCGCAAGGAAGCCCGCGGCACGCCGCACGGGGTTCGACGTGATCAGTTACTCCGCAGAGCGCGGCAAATTGAAACCGCATCCCATGTGCAGGAGTGGCTAAACTCTCCCGGGCTGAGCGCCCCTACCTGACGATAAGGCTGCCTCGGTTGGCAGCCTCTTTCTTCTTGATTTCGAGTGGCTGAAAGCCCCTCGTTATAATCGCACCGTAAGATCGCGCCCGGCCCCACCGGGTATTTTATTCCCATGCCAAACAGTAGCGCGCCCAGAAATGTTCAACCAACAAGAAACGGCCCCAGCTCGGGGACGTCTGAGGCCGTTCTAGGTCGAAGCGCTCAGTCGGCGGAACGCACCCGACTATTTCCAAGGGGCGCACTCAGCCTTTGTTCCAATCACAGCGGCCTGTTTCAATTTCACGAGTGGCCTATTTCGGCCAGTACCGCCGCAGGGGTGCTATACGTATTTGACCCTTCATGCCTAAGTTGATTATGGAAGTGTCCTCGTTTGCCGTAACATCTCCAGTGGGAGCGGCTCATGAGCGCACTCACCACACTTGCCATCTACCTCGGCCCCTTCGTCGTGCTTGGGATCGTCACAAAGCTTCTAATGAAGCGACGGGCGGTTGATCTTACTGACGTTCAATCGCAGGCAGGGCCGAACCGGAGACCGCGCAAGGTGTTCCTCCTCGGAGGGTGGCGGACTGAAGATTGAGGCCGCCTCTGTTGGCGGCCGGAGCCCTGTCGGCCCAAGTCCCTCGGCCTCGCGCAAATTGAAAGGGCCGCCTCTCGGCGGCCCCCAGCCGGTACAATTGGTTCGGGATGAAAAGCAGCCCCGGCGACGGCAAGCATAGAGTTTTCCACACGCACTTTTGGAGTCCGTAACATCACGGTGTCCAATACCGGAACTTCGGGGGATCTCCGATCCCATCTCCCCTCTGCGTCCTGACGGGGAGGCACCCCACACCTCGCTGCCCGGACGATCCCCCAACTACGCAAACATACGGGAGTGACCCGGCACCCGCCTCTGCATATCTCTCGCCCATGACGGGCCGACATATTCTTTTCACATGCCCACGGCTGGGCACGAAGGTGCAGCATTGGCTTCCGGCGACCGGCCGGAGGGCGAGCCTAATTCGTATGTGTCCGTCGTCTGCCTCGCCTGCACCCGGCTTCACTTCATCCATAAGGAAACCAGGAAGCTTTTGGGCGAGGACTGACATCGCCCCACCCCTGCCTCGCGGGCTAGCGCCTTCGGCGCCCCGCCCCAAACAAGTCCGAACGCACGATCCGCGTGAACGCACCCGACTTAAGTATACTTTTGCACTTTTTGCCGGAACGGATTTCGCCGCAGTGCGTAATTGCAGCGGGTGCGGCAGGGTGACGGGTAGTAACGGGGAACCAGTATTGTGCCGGGCAAGAAATACCTCACGGAACAAGCGGCAACCTTTCTCAAATTTGCAATGGCCACCACGGATCCGGAGATCGCCGCGGGCTTTCTCGACAAGGCCGCCGACCTTCGGGCCAGAAGTGAAGAGGCGCCCGACGCCAGCCCCCGGGCGCCCGACGTAGAGCAGCCGGAAGGCTAGCTCTCGCGATGAGGCCGCCGAACCGGCGGCCTCATCGTTATCCGACCTGCAAATCGGGACGTGACGTCGCCTACAATTTTAAGCGTGCTTGCGGGTCCATCTGAACCGCCCTTCAAGGCGCTGCACGTTATGCCCAGCGGCATGCAGATACAAACGACCACCCCTGTGACCGTCCTTGCCTACGAACCCGTCCTGCCGACGCTTCAACACCGTGGCGCCCATCTCCTCATTTGGCTGCTGAACCTCAGCCGTGCGCTAGAGCCCTCAAGGGTGCCGCAGCCCGTCCGGCCGGACGCGCCGTCGAGAACTCATATTCCGCCGCGGCAGCCTCATCCATCGCGGCTGCAATAGGGGAGCCAGCCCCTCGGGGCGGCCACGGCCTATGCGAGCAAATCGACGGGCAAATTTGTGTCCGGCACGTTGAACCTTTTTCATGCCCCCCCGACAAAATTCTTGCCTGGGATATTGCATCACTCGGGGAATAGGCCTGCGCCGCCAAGCGACCATACTCCGCTTGAGCGGCGCAGTGCTTTTTGCGCGCCGCGGAAATTGGGTCTGCAAGGGGGAATTCGGTCACGCCCATGGGGTTGAAACCCGGGAACGGATTTCGGCCGTGCCGTCGCTGCAAAGGCATTGTGAGCGCCTGGAACAATGCAACTTTAAGCCAGAGGTCCGGTTTGAAGCGCTCGGGAGCCGCAGCGGGATTTCTCTATGATCCACAAGGGCGTCGAATACACCGTGACGGCGGTCGCTCCGGGCATCTGGAAATGGCAATTCCGCATCGGCGACAGGGTCGTCACGGGCAAGACCGAAGCCAAGCTCAATCTGCTTGCCATCCGGCGGGTCCAGCTTCGGATTGATCGGGAGCTGAAAAAAGCCGAACGGGAGTAACCCCGCTCGGCTGCCGCTTCCGCAGGGCCTTCCCACCGGAGAAGTTTCTCTGCAACTACATCAGGTTAGATCCAAGCGATAACCCGGTTTGTATGCCCGGCAACGTGCTTGGGCCCGTAAAAACCCGGAATTGATCTTTCGATATGCGAGGAATCCACTCCCGCCGGATGGGGGATCTCAGGGCCAACGGCGGCCCATTTTACATTTGGTCAGCTTGCCATGCCGATCTTTTTCTTCAGCGTTCGACATGGCGAGGATGCGTGCGTCTGCAATGACGGTGCGGAATTTGTCGATCACAACGCCGCGTGGAAGGAAATGACCGGGGTCTGCGGCGACATGATCGCGGACGTTTCCCGCAAGCTGCCCGAAAACACCGAGTGGCAGATGGAATTGCTGGATGAATCCAAAAGGCCAGTATTCCGGATTCGCCTGATGGCCGAGACGCTGCAGGATACTGATTAAACAAACGGCAAATTAGGCGTGGGCCTTCCGGGAAGCGGCATCAGGTTCATCTGGTGGCGCCACGCCGTTGCGCAGCTCCCGGGCGGATACGAAGCGGACGCCGACCAATTCGCCCCTTCGCCAGATCAGCGTGCATACCCGCCGCACCTCGCCGCCTGCGGTGAGAGAAAGGCCGAACACCTTGGGAACCGCGAGGTCGCCTACATCCAGGCGGGCGCCGTTCTCAGAAATGTCGAGGATGTAGCACTCGATCCACGGCGCATCCGGCGCCGGAATCAGGAATCCCGGCTTGCGCAAGTCGACCCGAACGAACTTGCGGGCACCAAGGTCTTTGCGGTCTCTCGCCATGATTTCTCCTGTCGGGGAAACAACTAGGCGGAATACTTGAATACCGGGTTATCGGTATCAGGCAAAAACCCTGGAGTCACCGTCAATTCCTGCGCGAGCTGGGGTCACCTAATCGGCGCTGGCGAGCCGGCGCATCGTGAATTCGATGTCGCCACTGGGCAGCTCGCGCCAGCTTTCGACCGAACTCATATAGGCCGCCTTGGGATAGCGGTTGAGGAAGTCGCGCGCCCTCGCCCTCGCTTGGTCGCGCGGCAGCGTAAACGTCTCGCGCAGGTAGCCGTCGCCCAGCTTGCGCCGGCCGGCCATCCGGCTCGCGAGATCGCGCGGACGAAAGACCATGTCGTAACTCCAGACACGATGACGACAGGTCAAATATAGGGGTAGCGCCAAACGAATCCTACCCGCCGCCTTGGCGGGGAAGCTACTGGCTGCTGCTGCCGGTCTTGTTCTTCTTGGCGGGCGCCGCAGCCTTGGGCGCCTCGGTACTGCGCACCGCGCCCCAGGGGTCGGAAGAGGTCTTGGCATCGGGAATCTTGCGCAACGAATCCTTGTAAGCCCTATCCCTGATCGCTTCCTGCTCCCTTTCCTCCGGCGATTTGGACTGGAGTTCCGGCATCAGGTTAATATTGGGGGTCATCTGCGCGTGGGCCGGCACCATCAACAACACCACCATCGCGGCCGCGCTCAGCATTCTCATGACGCTCTCCTTTGGGATGCTTTCAGCGTTTCGCCAAAGATACCACCGACGCAACCGCCAAGCCAAGCACGCGCGGACTCGGCCTTTGGTTAGACGCCTGCAGGATTTCGGGAGCTTGCACCCAATCGCTTTGCGGATCGCGCCGGACTTGCAGCCCACGCCGCTGTTCCCTTCGCCGCAATGACCACTACAATGCGCCGACAACAAGATCGGACGAGGAAACGGACGTTCATGCAACAACAGCCACAAGCGGGCGAATTCGGCATCGCGGAAGCAACGCGCGCGCTCCGCGAGGTATTTGCGCCATGGGTGATGGATCTCAACCTGTCGATCGAGCGCTTTGACTCTGCTCCGCCCGGCGATGCCGCCGACTGGCAGCCGGGCGCGATCCTGCGCCTGCCGTTCTCGGAGCGGCTGTGCCGCAATGGCGGCACGGTCTCTGGCCAGGCGCTGATGGCATTCGCCGACACCGCGATGGTGATTGCCAACCTCGCCGCCAACCGCGGCTACCGTGCAATGACGACGGTCGACCAGACCACGCATTTCATGCGCGCGGTGTCTGCCTCGGACGTACTGGCCGATGCGCGCGTGGTCCGCCTCGGGCGCACCATGAGCTTTGGCCGGGTCACGCTGCTTTCCGCCACCGACAACAAGCCGGTGGCGATGGTCTCGAGCGCGTTCGCGATGCTTTAGAAAATTGTAGTGCTGTAGGATGGCAAAGGCGCTCTTGCGTCGTGCCCACCATTTATCATCGAGCGCGCTTCTTGATGGTGGGCACGCTTCGCTTTGCCCGCCCTGCAAATTGCGAGCTGATTTGCCGCGCAAGAGCAAACCTCGGGCGCAGGGACGACGGCGATCATTGATATCGGTTGCACCCACTCACGTCCTCCCTACCCTTCCTCGCCACCAGCGCCACAACGCAATCGCCATCAGCAGCACCACCAACCCGACCGCGATCGCCCCGCTCATGAACCGTCCACCGGGCCGGTCGATGGTGCGCGACCACAGCGAGGGCGCCTCACCTGGCCGCGCCAGGCGAAACGCCACCACGCTGTCGCCGATCGTGGTGCCGGACTCGGAATGACCGCCGGCGCCGATCGCGACATATTGCTCGCCCTTCCACATGTAGGTCATGGGATTGGCGACGCCCGGCACCGGCAGACGGCCCTGCCACAGCTCCCGCCCCGATCGGGCGTCGAAGGCGCGCAAATAGGCATCCATCGCGCCGGTGAAGACGAGGCTGCCGGCAGTGATCGCGACGCCGCTGATGAGCGGCGTGCCGAAGGGAAAAGCGATGCCGAGCGGCGCACGATCTTCCGTGGTGCCGACTCTCGATCGCCAAAGAATCTTGCCGGCCTTCAGATCGACCGCGACCATCTCGCCCCAGGGCGGCTTGTTGCACAACAGACCCAGCGGCGACAGTGCGACGGCGCGCGTCATCGCAAACGGCGTGCCCTGTTGCCGTCCGAAGTCGTGACCGGGCGGCGGGCTAAAGCCATCGCCAACAGCAGCACGTGGAAGCAATTTTATAATGTGAATCGCCCGCGTCGTATTGGCGTAAAGGATCTGGCTGACCGGATCGAACGCGGCGCCGCCCCAGTTCACGCCGCCGCCGGTCATTGGAAACACCACGGTGCCTTGCGTGGACGGCGGCGTGTAGAGGCCTTCGTTGCGCGCCGATGCGACCTGTGCGCGGCAGGCCTCGCTGTCCCAAAACGGAATCAGGCCGAACACGTCGTCAGCCGAGATTTGTTGCGGCAGCAGCGCCGGGACGTGGGTCGGAACCGGCTGCGTCGGCGAGAGCTGCTCGCCTTCGGCGCCGCCCTGCGGCACCGCGCGTTCCTCCACCGGCCATATTGGCTCGCCGGTATCGCGGTCGAGCACGAACACAAAGCCTTGTTTGGTGGGCTGGATCACGACGTCGCGCTCGCCTTTGCCGGTGTCGATGCGCGCTAATGTCGGCTGCGCCGACAGGTCGTAATCCCAGACATCATGGTGCACGATCTGAAACGACCAGACCCGTTCGCCGGTCTCGGCGCGCAGCGCCACGACCGAATTGGCGTAGTCGTTGTTGCCGGGCCGCTTGCCGCCCCAGAAATCCGGGCTCGGCGAGGACGTGGGCAAGAATACCAGGCCGCGCTCCTCGTCCACCGACATCGGCGCCCAGACATTGGCGTGGCCGGCAATGATGCCATCATGCACCAGCGGATCGAAGCTCCAGCGCGGCTGTCCGGTCCGCGCATCGAAAGCGCGCACCGTGCCCGGCGGCGCTTCGACGCGGCGATTATCTGCAATTGCGGAGCCGACGATGACGGTGTCGCTGGTAATGACGGGCGCCGACGTGATCTGGAATTCGCCGGGCCACTCCAATGGACCGAGTGCGAACTTGATCTCGCCATTGTTGCCGAAATCGGCGCAGGGCACGCCGGTCCTGGCGTCGAGCGCGATCAGGCGCACGTCGTTGGTGCCCATGAATATTCGTGCGCGGCAGGCGGCATTTTCAGCGGCGCGCTCGTCGAGCCAATAGGCGACGCCACGGCAAGTATAGCGGTTGGCCGGGCGTTGAGCGGTCGAGATGTCAGGATCGTACCGCCACTTCAGCACGCCGCTGCCGGGATCGAGCGCGATGACCTCGTTAAAAGGCGAGCAGAAGATCAGGCTATCCTCGACAAGTAGCGGCGTGGCCTGAAACTTGGTCCGCTTCATCGCCTCGACCGGCCGGCGATCGAGATCGCCGGTGCGAAACTCCCAGGCGCGAACGAGGCTGCCGACATTGTCGGGCGTGATCTGGGCGAGCGGCGAAAACCGCGATCCGCCGCGATCACCGCCCCAATGCTCCCAGGCGGAAGCAGGAAGCGGGTTGCCCGCACAGAAGATGGCGACGATCAAAGCGAACAGACAAACCGGATTTCGCATCCTGCCCCGCAAGCGCAACCCAAACGCTTGCGGGATCGATTACCCCATCGGCAGGTCAGTATCTACCCCGACCGCCGTGGTCGCCATAATTGCCGCCGCGTCCGCCGCCAAATCCACCGAGACCGATCCCGATTCCGATGCTGACCGGCGGCGGCGGTGGCGGCTGCTCGTAGACCACGCGCGGCGGCGGACGGCGGACGACCACGACGTCGTCATCCACCTCGCGCCGACGCGGCGGCTTGCGATCGACGCGCTTCGGTGGATCCGGCTCGACGCGCTTGACCGGCACATTGACCTTGATCTTCGGCTGCTGCTGCGGCGGCTGGATGTTGCAGGGACACATCGGCGCGGCGAGCGCGACGTTTTGCGGCACGGCTGCGTTGGCGGCCGCAACGACCGGGGTGAAGTCGGGACGGTTGCGCAGCCGCTCCTCCAGCTTGCGCGCGGTCGCGGCCAGATCGCTGTCGGGGAATCGCGTCAGAAACGAGCGATACCCGGACGCGGTATTGATCAGCACGGCATTATTCCACGCCACCATGCGCCGGTGACGGACCAGCCAGTCGCGCGCCAATCGCCCGAGCGACGTTTGCGGGTAGAGGCCGGCAAAGGCCTCGTAGGCTTCATCGGTACCGTCAGCCACGATCAACTCGTTCGCCGCCTCGACCGGCTTACCTTTCAGATCGCGCGTCCATTCGGCAACCGTCTTCTTGGGCTGCGCAGCGGGCTTGGGTCCGGCGAACGAGGCGCCGAAAAAGCGGAAATCCTCGGTCAGCGAAGAGCTGTCCCACGGCGTCTGCCGACCCTCGGTGACCTTGTTCACCGCAAGCCGCACCCGCTTGAAGGTCTCCTCGATCGGAATCCCCTGCTCCTTGCCGGCCGCGAGCAGCGCGGTGGTATACGGGCTGTTGGAGCCCGAGCCGTCTTCCGCGACCGCGCCGGGCGAAGTCGAGAACGACAGGAACGTGCCGGGCGAGCCGACCTTGGCATCGACCAGCGCAAGTCCGCTGCCGGCGGTCTTGAGATCGGGGAACGGATTGTTGCGGCAGGCATCGAGCATCAGGATGCGCATCCTGCTCGGCACCGATGTCAGCGTGTTCAGGATGTCGTTGAGGCGCACCGCCTGGATCGGAATGTCGGCTTCCCGCTTCGGATCGATATCGACCGGGACCAGAAAATTCTCGCCGTCGATCTGCAGCCCATGGCCGGCGTAAAACACCAGCGCGACCGTATCGGCGCCTTTCGCGGCCACCTTGCCGGCGAATTCGCTGACCACCTCCCGCATTTGATTCTGCGAAAGATCGGCGGCGGTCGAAACCTCGAAGCCGGAATCGGTCAGCAATTGCGTGACCGCCTTGGCGTCATTGGCCGGATTGGGCAGCGCGGGCACCGAGCGATAGGCGGATTGGCCGATCACCAGTGCGAGGCGACTTTCGGCGGAGGCCGAATGGGCGCCCAGCAGAACCGCCGCAGGAATCATCAGCTTGAGCAGCGCGTGACGGAACATGATGCCACCTCCCGACAATGCAGGCTTCGGATTGGTCACAGCCTCGAAGCCAAAGGTTCAAGCCGGCCGCGCCCTGTGAGACGTGATGGCGGCCCCATTCGACGGCGACGTTGTCGCAGGCCCAGAATCCCGCGCAGTGATCCAAATCACAGTCGCGAGATCATTATGTGCACGGCAATCCCCTGTCCGAAATGGCGCCGCCGGGGTAAAACAACCTCCGATGCGGTGGATCGGGGTTTACATAGCGCTGGTAGCGGGCGTAGCACTGACGCTTGCGGGTTGCGGCTTTGCCGACGTCCGCGCGCCGGTGCCCGACTTCATGCGCGGCAAGGCGCCCGACCCGCCCGCGCTGGGGACGCCGCCGGACGTCAAGCTGCTGCTGCGGGAAAAACTCGATTCGGTGTTCGTGGCGGCCTCGCAACCGACCCAGGTCCGCGTCTCCGAACCGCGCCCCAACCTCCGCGGCCCGGGCTGGACCGCCTGCGTCAAGGCCGAAGTGGTTTCGGTGACCGGCAAGCCGCTGGGCACGCAGACCTATCGGATCGAAATTTCCGACGGCGCGATCGCCGACCGCCAAAAGGTCGAAGCCGAGGATACCTGCGCGACCGAGAGTTACGAGCCGGTGTAGCCCTACAAACACCGCGTCGTCGCCCGCACCGGGCAGAACTTCAGCGCGCTGGTCAGCGAGAACAGCACCCTGGCCCCGCGGGTGGGGTTGTCAGGCGCGCGATAGCTGAGCGGCGCGGCAGCGCCGATGTCGGCTTGCAGGCCCTCGGCGAGGAAGAAGCGGACGCCGCCGCCGGCGGAGGTCAGCGACAGGCCATCGCTGAGCCGGTAGCCGTCATTCCAGGCGACGCCGCTGTCGACGAAGCCGTAGAGCTGGTAGCCGCTCAGATATTGCAGGTTCGTCTTCTGGTCGAAGCGCAGTTCGAGCGAGCCCGCGAGACCGTTATCGCCGCTGATCTCGGCGCTACCATAGCCGCGGCCGAACGCAATGCCGCCGAGATAGAATCGCTGCGAAGTGAACAGCGGGCCGGATGCCGCCTGGCCGGCGGCAGCGAGCTTGACCGACCATGCATCCGTCAGCGTCTGATAGCGCGTGAACCAGAAAGTCAGCGCGGAGAAAGTGCCGGATGCGCCGACGCGCGACAGATAGTCGTCGTCGCGGTGCGAGGCGCCGAAAATGTCGAGGCCCTGGCGATAATTCACCGTCAGATAATTGATGCCGCCGAAATGGTCCTGCACGCGGTAATCCGACGTGAGGCTCGCGGTGCGGATGCGATCGGCATAGATCAGGCCGAGCACGTCGTTTTCGGTGGCATTGGTAAATCCGGCCGCTGCGGTCAGCGTCAAACTGGACTTCTGCGACTGCAACGGAGCGATGCTGCCGCGAACTTCGAACGAATGGGTCTTGATGTTGTCGCTGTAGAGACGGCGGTAATCGCCGGGCCAGACTTCGCTGTAGTAACCCGACGCGCCAATCCGGGCGCCATCGGTGCCGACGGGCACTTCGTAAGACAGGCGGCCGAATGCGAGCTGCCTGGGATCGCCGGGGGTGGTTGAAAGGTTGAACACCAGCGAGTCGCCGGGCGCGAGATAGGAGTTGAACGCGGCTGTCCCGTAGCTTTGCCGGGGTCCGACCGACGACGATCCGAGATTGTCGATGCCGAACGAGGTGAAGACGTGCCAGGTTTTCACGGAGACGATCAGGCGGAAATGGCCGGTTGTCGTGCCGATCTCATCGATCGCGGTGTCCACGATCCGCACGCCTGGGCGGCCATTGATCAGCAGCAATTGCCGCTCGAGCGTTGCAAGCCGCGAGGGCCGTTCGGCCAACACGGCATCGAGCATCGGCCGGACGCCGAATTCGTCGGCGCCGTCCCCCTTCAGCGTCAGCTCCGTGATGCTGCCTTCGACGACCTGAATGCGAAGCTCGCCGCTCTGGATATCCTGCGGTGGGATGATCGCCCGGCTGAGGTGAAAGCCGGCGGCGCGATAGACCTCGCTGACCGCGCTGGCCATCGCCGCCAGATCTGCCTGCGACACTTTTTTCCCGATGTAGGGTTGATACGCCGTCATCAGCCGGTCCTGCGGTATCGCGACGGCGCCGCTGATCGAGACGCGCCGAAGCACGAACAGCGGCTTGGTGTCTCCCTGCCCCTCCGTCCCGGCAAACTGCGCCGACGGCAATCGGGGCCGCCCGTTCGCGCCCTGGCTCGATTGCTGGTCCTCGAAACGCTTTTCGGTCTGCCGCGGATCGTAACCGGGCTGATGCGCCTGCTGCGCTTGCGCCGGCAAACAGATGAGCGAAATCCACAGCCCGAGGCTAACCACCACACGGGACAAAGCTGAACAGGCCCACTTCGGTAATTGTACGAACAAGAAATCGGAATCGTGAGCGGAACCGCTAGCCATCTGATTTTAATAGAAAATTATGGTCAACAAATGGTTAACGCGTCCCTCGCAGAGCACGGTTTCCGCTCACTCAATGTTGAAACATTTCCAATAGCGTCCGGGATAAAGCGGCAAATCGGAGAGAGTTTCATGCGTGCGATCCCTCACGTCCCGAGAACACTCGCGGCGATACTCTTCCTGGCGACAGCTTCGATCGCTAACGCCGCCGATGGCGGCGAGTGGACGGTCAGCAAATCTTCCGGCGAGGTCTGGCTCACCGGCAGCGGCGTGCAGCAGGCATCGATCAAGCAGGAAGACGTGTTGAAGCCGGGCGATACGGTTCGCACCGGCCGCACCGGTCGCGTCCTGTTGAAGCGGGGCGAGGAAATGATCATGGTCGCGCCGAATTCCGTGCTCGGCGTCCCCGCCCGGAAGAAGGAAGGGCTGTCGACCACGATCGTGCAGCAGGCGGGTTCGATCCTGCTCGACGTCGAAAAACGCAACGTCAAGCATTTCGAGGTCGAAACGCCCTACCTCGCCGCCGTGGTGAAGGGCACGCAATTCCGCGTCACTGTGAACGCCGGCAAGACCACTGTCGACGTGATCCGCGGTCAGGTCGAAGTCGCCGATTTCAAGTCGGGTCAGATCGCGCAAGTGATGGCGGGGCAGCACGCGACCGCGTTCGCGAACGGCAAGAGCGGGCTATCGCTGGGCGGAGCCGGCGTCCTCGCCCCGATCGAGCACGGCAAGCCGCGCGCACCTTCGATCGAGCGCGTGCCGGTGCCGCGCAACGGTCTCTCCGCGCCGAGCCATGCGGCCAACGGACAAAACAAGCATGCGAGCGCCCATCCCGCCAAACATGGCGTCACTCGCATCTCCTCGTCGATCGGCGAAGTTCGGGTGAACTTCCATCGCGTTACCAACGGTCTCGCCCATGGCGGCTCGGCTTCGGTCGGTGCGGCGCGGGGCGCCTCCGAACCCAATACGGTCTGGAGTTCATCAACTCCCGGCACGGACACGGCCGCCGCCAACAGTGGTCAGGGAGATAATGGCAACGGATCCGTCGCTAGTGCCGCCGGTCGAGCAAATGCAAGCGCGGTAGCGGCTGTCGCCGGGGGCAACAGCAATAGCGGCAATGGCAACAGCGGCAATGGTAACGGCAACGGCAATGGCAATGGTAATGGCAGCAGCGAAAATGCTGCCAACGGCAATGGCAACGGAGCCAACGGCAGTGGCCGTGGCAACAGTGGACACGGAAGAGGCCGCTAACCGCACAATCAACTGCAAGAGAACTGACAAACCCGAAACACCAGAACGGTGACCAAGTGAAACGATATCGGCCGCATATTTTCGTGATGATTGCGCTGGCAATCGTCCTGGCGGGCGGCTGGCACAGCTCGCTTCGCAACGCCCTGGCCGACCTGCGGTTCGCCTGGCAGTCGCGACAGGTCAGCGGCGACATCGTGGTGATCGCGATCGACGCATCGTCGATCGACAGGATCGGCGTCTGGCCGTGGCCGCGCCTGCTCCACGCCGAGTTGGTCCGACAGCTTCAGAAGGCGGACGTCCAGGACATCGCACTCGATGTCGACTTCTCGACACCATCGGATGCGTCCTCGGACCGAAGCTTTGCTGAGGCCCTCGAGGGCGCCGGCGGATCGGTGGTGCTGCCCGCCTTCCAGCAGCCCCGCACCGACAGGGCGACGCTTCACATCAATCGCCCGCTGCAGCAATTCGCCGAACATTCGTGGTCGGCGATCGTCAATGTCGAGGTCGGGCCCGATGGCCTCGTCCGGCGTTATCCGTTCGGTGAGAAGCTGGACGGCAAATTCGTGCCGTCGATGGCTGCCGTGCTTGCCGGCCAGTACGCCGAAAAGCGCATACCCTTTTTGATCGACTTCAGCATCCGAACGGCCGGAATCCCCAAAGTGTCCTTTGCCGACGTTCTAAGCGGTGATCCGGCGACACTGCAAAAACTCCAGGGCAAGAAGGTCGTCATCGGCGGTACGGCGCTCGAACTTGGTGACCGCTTCAGCGTGCCGAACGGTGTGATCCTGTCCGGCCCGGTGCTGCAGACGCTGGCTGCAGAGTCGCTTCTGCAGAACCGCGCGCTGCAATGGACTTCGGGCGTCGTCACCGCGGCCGGCCTGGCGTTGCTCGCCTTGCTGATGCTGTTCTCGTGGCACCGCCTCTCCGCCGGCAAGCGGGTCGCGCTGCTCGGCGCGACGGCATTCACGCTCGAGGCAGGCGCGTTTGCCCTGCAGGCGGCGTTCCCGCTCATTCTGGATACGTCGCTGTTTCACATCGCCATCATCGTCTACGTCGCGGCCATCGCCCTCGACGAAATCGACATCCGGGATCTGCTCGGCCGGGTCGCCGAGAGCCGCTTTCAGCGCGTGGCGATGTCGCTCGGCGACGGCCTGATCTGTACCGACTCCAACTATTTGATCACGGTGTGGAACCCTGGCGCGACCGCGATCTTCGGCTACCTGCCCGAAGAGATGATCGGTCGGCCGTTCGACGGGATTTGCGCACGTGACGAGGCCCTCGCCACGTCCGCCTTCTCCATCAAGAACGCGGCACATCTGGCTGCCGGATCGGTGGTCGAGTTCGACGGACGCCGCAGCAATGGCGAGGTGTTTCCGGTCGAAGCCTCCTTCTCCGGCTGGCAAGGCACCGACGGGCTTCAGTTTGGCGCGATCCTGCGCGACATCTCGGTACGCAAGCGCGAAGCCGAGAGAGTCAGATACCTGGCGGAGCACGACACGCTGACGGGGCTCATCAACCGCAACACGCTTCACGTCCAGCTCGAGGCCAAAATTTCCGCGGCCGAGACGGACGGCCGCAAGATGGCACTGCTGGTGATCGGCATCGACGGCTTCCAGCAGATCAACGACATGCTCGGCCACACCTGTGGTGATCTTGTGCTTCGCGCCATTTCGCAGCGACTGACGGCGGCTATTCCGCCGGCGGGCCTGGTCGCCCGCTTGAGCGGAGACGAATTCGCCATCGCCGTTCCGACCAGCGACATCGGAGAAAACCTCAGCCGCTTCGCCGAACAGATCGGCGACGGCTTCGACGCGCCGCTGCTGGCCGGAAACCGCCACCTCCGCGTCAAGGTCAGCATTGGGGCCGCCGTTTGCCCGGGCGATGGGCGAACGGCGGACGAACTCCTCAGCAACGCTCATCTGGCGTTGAGCCGCGCCAAGGCGACGAACCGCGGCGGCCACGTGCTGTTCGAAGACTCGATCCGCCGCGAGCTAGAGACGCGCCTGACGCTGGAAGCAGAGCTCGCGCTGGCCGCGGAGCGCAATCAGTTCGAATTGTTCTACCAACCGCAATTTCATCTGTCCGACGGCCGATTGATCGGCGCCGAAGCCCTGATCCGCTGGCGTCATCCCGTGCGGGGGCTGGTTTCGCCAGGCGAATTCATGCCGGTCGTCAACACCTCTCCGATTTCCGAGCGGATCGCCGAATGGGTTCTCCGAACCGCCTGCACCCAGGGAGCCGCCTGGGAACGCGCAGGACACAAACTCCGCATCGGCGTCAACCTTTCGCCGTCCCAGTTGGAATCCGGTGACCTCACGGTCTCGGTCGCGCAGGTACTGGCCAGCACCGGCTTGAATCCAACCAGCCTCGAGCTCGAGGTCACCGAAGACATCCTGCTCCACGATGAGCAGGCCGCGCTGAATACGTTCCTCGAGATTCAGGAGCTCGGCGTTCGCCTATCCTTCGACGATTTCGGGACGGGCTTTGCCAGCTTGAGCTATCTGAAGAAATTTCCGCTCGACGGGCTGAAGATCGACCGCTCTTTCGTATTGGGCTTGCTGACCAATCCCGACGACGCGGCGATCGTCAGCTCGACGATCGGACTGAGCAAGCAGCTCGGACTGTTCGTCATCGCCGAAGGCATCGAGGAACGCGCCACGGCCGACTTCCTGGTCAGGATGGGCTGCGAAGAGGGACAGGGTTACTTCTTCGGCAAGCCGATGCCAGTTCGGGATTTTGAAGCCAAGTTCCTGACCGCTCCCGCAGCCGCCGAGGTGGCGTGACGCCGGCGGTTCGACCAGGCTGAACGATCGGTTAACGCGACACTTCAAATCCGAGCATCGCAGCAACGCTATTTTCCACCTCTTTCCACTAGCGTCGCCCCGTGAACGCGATGAGCCGCCGGCGCCCTCGAGCTGTCGCCGGCATAAAAATCGCGAACGGGGATTTGGGGAAGTGGCCGATATTACCGATACATCGACGGTGCGCCGTGCATCGAGCAAGGACGCGAATGCGCCAGCCATCGGCGAGGCGCTGACGCCGCTCACCGGCATCTCCGCGCCGCAATGGCGCGCGCTCACCGAAGGCGCCGCCGAGCCGAACGGTTATTACTTGCCCGAATGGGAATTGGCTGTGAATGCTTCGGCGCGGGGGCGGCTGAATGCCGCCGCGCTCGGCGCATGGCGCGATGCATCCACGTTGATCGGCCTTGTGCCCGTGATCTCGATGTGGCGCGCCTACAAGATCCCGCTGCCCGCTCTGGTCAGCGCCGATCCCTACGGCACGCTTTGCACGCCGCTGCTCGATCGTGACATGGCGGAGGAAGCCGTCACAAGCATCCTGCGCCGGGCCCGGCGTGCCGGCGCGCATGCGCTGATTTTCCGAGCCACCTCGCTCGATGGCGCAGCCATGAAGGCCTTCACCAATGTGCTGCATCGCGGCGGCATCCAGCCGCTGGTGCTGCAGTCGCATGTCCGCGCCTGCCTCGATGCCACCGCCGACGCCGATACAGTGCTGCGCGACGCGCTCGGCGCAAAGAAACTGAAAGAACTGCGCCGCCAGCGCAATCGCCTCGCCGAACACGGCGCCGTCCATTTCGACGTGGCGCGGACGCCCGGCGAGATCGCCGCCGCCGTCGAAACCTTCCTGGTACTGGAAGCCAGCGGCTGGAAGGGCCAGCGTGGCACGGCCCTCGGCCAGCACGAGGGCGATGCGGCGTTCGTCCGCCGCGCCACGTCGGCGCTGGCAGAGACCGGCCAATGCGAGATCGTGACCTTGCGCGCCGGCGAGACGCCGGTGGCGGCAGCAATCGTGCTGCGCCATCAGGATCGCGCCTTCTACTTCAAGCTCGGCGTCGACGAGCGCTTTGCGAAGTTTTCGCCGGGCGTGCAACTGACGCTGGAGCTGACGCAGCATCTTTGCGCCGATCCAGCCATTGCCATGGTGGATTCCACCGCAAATCCCGACCATCCCATGATCAACCCGATCTGGCGCGGGCGCCTTGCGATCGGCGACGTGTTGATTCCGCTGCGGCGGAACGATCCGGTGGTGGCATTGATTCGCGCCGCGCTCCCCTTGCGGTCGGCAATCCGCGAGTCGGCGCGGCGTTTCGTCCATTTTGTCAGAAAGAATCGGGAGAAATCCTAAATGAATACGCTCACCGCCATAGCGCCCGTCATTACGGCCGACCATGACGCGCTCCGCCGCGACTTTCCGCTAAAACCGTTCGCGATCCGCCACAAGCTCGCCGGCCATCCGCTCCTGACGCTGCCACGCATCGCGCAATTGGCTTCCGAATTGCCACGCGACCTGATCGAATATAATTCCGGCAAGGTCGCGATCAGCCAGGATCCGGATGCGATTCCCGCCGTCGACCTCGACCCCGTCGAAGTCGTGAAGAGCATTGAGACCGCCGGCGCCTGGATGGTGCTCAAGCGCATCGAGAATTCGCCTGAATATCGGGCGCTGCTGGAGGATACGCTGCTGTCGGTTGCCCGTGCCCGCGGCTTCAACAGTTTGGCTGATGCCGACTTCGAGCAGGTCGAAGGTTTCCTGTTCGTGTCGTCGCCGAACTCGACCACGCCATTTCATCTCGACAGCGAAGACAATTTCTTCGTGCACATCCACGGCGAAAAATTCTTCACGATCTTCGACAATGCCGACCGTTCGATCGTCTCCGACGAAGAGATCGAGCGCTCGATGACCAAACATCGCAACCTGAAATATGACGAGAGCACTGCGCCGTTGGGCAAGGAATTCCACCTGTTCTCTGGCGACGGCTGCTATGTGCCGTATCAATGGCCGCACTGGGTACGCACCGCAGGCTCGTTCTCGATCTCGATGGCGATCACCTGGAAGACGCGCGAAGTGCGGCGGATGAACGATCTGCACTTTTTCAATTCGATGCTGCGCGGCATCGGTCTGCCGCAGCAGGCGCCAGGCAAACAGCCGGTGCTCGACGCGCTCAAGCTGGCGTTCTATCGTACCGTGACGGCCGCGATAAAGCCGCTGCGTGCCTCGATGGCGATGCGCCGCGTGCTGCGGCGGATCGCGCTGGGGAAACGCGCGAACTATTATTTGAAGGGGGCGTAGTCGCGCCCGTAGCCCGGGTTACGCTTCCGCTTCACCCGGGCGACCTCATCGTCTCACTGCAGCGGCGAATGCGGCGCCGGCAGCATGATGGTCGAGTGCATCTCGTCGAGAAATCCAGGACCCTTCCCGAGAAATTCCTGCCAGGCCGGATCCTTCATCGCGTTCCCACGCGCTTCGGCGCGGGCGTTCAGGCTGGGATAGGCCCAGATGTGGCAGGCTTCGTTCGGCTGGCCCGCTTCGGTGGTCCAGAGGCCCACGATCTTTGAATATTTTTCGCGCTCTGGCAGCACGGCGGTGAATGCATCGAGCCATTGCTTGAGGCCACCCGCCGGTTTGGCGCGGTAGTTGCGGAGCTCGTAGACATTGCCCATCGATGCCGGGGCAACCGGAGGCCTCACCGCGTTCATCAGGCGGACGTCCTGGCGGACCAGCAACGGGCGGATCAGCGGCACATATTCGCCGGTCCAGCGCGGGTTTTTCGCAAGCTCCGCGCGCAACCGGGCGCGCTCGTCAAAACTGTTGTAGCTCCACATGTGCAGGGCCTGGTTGAGCGGCCCGATCTCGGTCGACCAGTAGCCTTCGAGCTTGCCGTAATCGTCTTTGCGGATCTCGCGCGATATCGTACTCGCGGCCTTGATCATGTCGCCGAGCCTGCCGGGTTTTACGGTGTAGGTTCGCAGTTCGTAGATCACGGTGCCTCCCCAAGTTTTTTTGCTGTTTGTTGCTTGGGGCAGCACTCCTGTCAAACGCTACACTGCGCTATGCGGAGAGAGGCCCCTCACCCCGACCCTCTCCCGCAAGAACGGGGCGAGGGAGAAGAACCCTCGGCTACTCCGCGGCCTGCGCGTTGATTTCGCCGGAAACTTGCCGGATCGCGCGGGCGAGTTGCTCGGCCGGCTGGGCGCCGGAGACGGCATATTTCTGCGCGAAGACGAAGGTGGGGACGCCCGAGATGCCTTTGTCGGAAGCTTCCTGAGCCTGGCCCGAGATCAGTGCGACATCTTCATCGGTCGCAAGTCGCTTGCGCACATCATCGGCCTCGAGGCCGACATCGGCCGCGGCCCGCACCAGCACGTTGACATCGGTCAGATCGCCGCCATCGCGGAAGTACAATTCCATGAGGCGCTGCTTCATCTCGGCAGCCTTGCGTTGCGCTTCCGCCCAGTGGATCAGCCGGTGGCAATCGATGGTGTTGGGTTGACGCTTCACGAGTTCAGGGCGGTAGGTCAGCCCCTCCTCGCCCGCAGCAGCCACGACGCGGCCAGCGATGCCCTTGTACGCTTCGACCGAACCGAATTTTGCGGTGAGATATTCGTCGCGGCTGATGCCCTCGCGCGGTACCCAGGAATTGAGGAAGAACGGCCGCCAGCGCACTTCGACGGGAACATCCGGCACCAGCGCCAAGGCGTTCTCGATCCGGCGTTTGCCGATGTAGCACCAGGGGCAGACCACGTCGGACACGATGTCGATCTTGAGAGGTTTTAGGGTGCTCATCGGGACGTCCTCGCTGAATGATGTCCCGGAAGGTAGTCCGCTCACAACAGGAGACAAGGGCGCGGCCTGCATGTCTCGTATCACTTCACCTCCGCGGTTATTGTGGCGAACGGCTGGCCTTTCTAGAACTCCGTGGGTCGATTTGAGCCACGGAGCCCTGCAATGACCGTCATTTTCAGGCCGGAAGGCCTCCTGTTTCGCGCCACCGAACATGCCGGCGGGCCGTGGTCACCGGATATGCTGCAGGGCAGCGCGACCACGGCGCTGATGACCCGCGAGGTCGAGCGGCTGGCCAAGGCTTCCGGTTTTGCGGTGCGCCGCCTCACCTTCGACCTCTGGCGCCCGGCCGGCCTGCGCGCCTTCCGCTTAGAGACGGACATGCTGCGCGACGGCCGCAAGGCCAAAACCATGCAGGTGCGCCTGCTCGACGGTGACGTCGAGATCGGCCGCTGCACGGCGCTGCTGACGGTGCAAGGCGGCGACTCTCCGCCCGATCCGTTCTCGAAAGACGCTGGTGACGCGGCACCCGAGACGGGGATGCCGCCGCCCGCCTTTGCGCAAAAGTGGAGCCGCTACTTCCAGAACGTCTCGGTACGGTTGATCGACGGCGCACTGGAGAGGCCCGGCCCCGCAGCCGCCTGGATGCGGCTCGACGTGCCGATGGTCGAGGGCGAGACCAATACGCCGCTGTTGCAGGCCGTGCAGGCGGCGGACTTTGCGAGCGGCGTCGGCCAGATCGTCGACATGCGCGCGTGGACCTTCATCAATCCCGAAATTAGCCTGTATTTCTTCCGCCCGCCGGAAGGTGAATGGATTTTGATCCGTTCGCGCACCCGCGCCGGCGCCAACGGCGCGGGGCTGACCATGGCAACGCTCAGCGATCGCACGGGCCCTTTTGCCGAGGTGTTGCAAGCCATGACATTCGAGCGGCGGGCCGCGCGGGCTCAGGCGTCCTGAGCGGCGAGTGCCGTCAGCGTCGCTTCAGAAACGGCGTCCGCCGGCATGAACATCTCCACGCGCAATTCCTGCAACGTGACATCCTGCGGCGTTCCCAGCGTCAGTACCGCACCGATCAGGCCGATGCTGATGTCGCCCTTTCGCAGCCGCACCTCGCATAACGGACCCGGCGCGTCGGTTTCGCTAAGCTGAGGCGCGGCGACGTCGGGTAGCTTCAATAGTTCGCGCCAGGTCGATTGCAGCGCCAGATCGAGCGGCGCAGCCATCGCCTCGTGGCGGGCGCGCGCCAAGAGCGCTGCGGCGACCTCGGGCCAGTCCACCACGAACGGCCGCAACTCATCTGGAGCCAAAAACATCCGCATGTGATTGAGCGGCCGCGCCATCCGCGCCTCGCCGAGCAACATTGTCATCAAGCGCGTGGCCGCGCTGTTTGCCTGAATCACGTTCCAGCGGCGGTCGGTGACGATCGCCGGAAACGGCTCGTGCCGCCGCAACAGCAAATCGATGGCGCGTTTGGCGTCGGCAACTTCGGGCGCAGAGAGATCGCGCTCGCCATATTGCCGGGCAAAGCCGCCCGCCTCCAATAATGCATTGCGATCGCGCAAGGAGAGACCGAGTGCGGACGCCAGTTTCAGCAGGATGTCGCGGCTGCCTGCAGCCTTGCCGGTTTCGACGTAGCTCAAATGCTTGATCGAGATGCCGGCCTCGAATGCGAGATCGGCCTGGCTCATGGCGCGGCGGTTGCGCCACCCGCGCAGGAGATCGCCGACCGGATTGATCGGCCGCGGTGCATGTTGGCGAGAATCCATGCGCCGATTATGCGGAGGGTGGGCCTTGCTGTAAACCGTGACCATGTAGGATGGGGTAGAGCGCAAGCGAAACCCATCAACCGTGCCGCCTCTTACATGATGGGTATCGCTTCGCTCCACCCATCCTACAAACTACAAAGCTGCCGCTATCTGCCGCATCCGATCGGCGGTCAGATCATCGGCGGGGAAGAACGTTTCCAGCGCCAGCTCCTGCAACGTGATGTCGACGGGCGTGCCGAACACCATGGTGGTGGAGATGAAACTCAGCACGTCGCCGTTGTGCCGCAGCTTGAAGGGGATAGCGACGTTGTCGACCGAGATCGGCCCGGAGCGCGCCGGCATGCGATAGGCTTTCAGCTCCTGGTACAGCTTCAGCAATTCGGGATCAGCCGTTGCCTCGCACTGGCGATGCAGCCGTTCCAGAAGATGCGCGCTCCATTCGGCGAGATTGACCGTGCGCGGCGCGAGCCCCTCGGGATGAAAGGCGAGCCGCAGAATGTTGAAGGGGTGCCCCAGCAGATGGGGCGGCAACCCTTCGAGCAGCGGCGCCACCATGCGGTTGGCCGTCACCAGATTCCATTGCCGGTCATAGGCCAGCGCCGGATTGGGCTCATGCGCCTTCAGCACCAGATCGATCGCCTGCCGGGCTGACTTCAGCGCCGGATCATCCAGCGAGCGTTGCGGAAAGGCCGGGGCAAAGCCTGCCGCGACCAGGAGCACGTTGCGTTCACGCAAGGGGACCTCCAATCGCTCGGCAAGCTTGAGCACCATCTCCCGCGATGGCGCGGCGCGGCCGGTTTCCACAAAACTGAGGTGACGCGCGGATATTTCGGCATCGCTCGCCAGATCGAGCTGGCTCAGATGGCGCCGTTGGCGCCATTCGCGCAGGTGATCGCCGATATGAGGGGCTTTCGTTGGTTCGGCTCGCGCCGTGGCAGCATGTGCGTTCATGGTGGAAAACCTACCATGCGAATTTCGTCCATTCCATTACGTCCGAGGTAATGGATCTTGGCGCCTAACCACTTGAACTAGCGGGAATTTCTTTTCCAGATTCCGTTCGATACCAACAAAAATACCAACATCTCGAACTCAACCACCGACATAAAGAATGTTGGCAAGCCTTGCTCCCCAAGCTTTATCCAGTCCTGAGTTCGGAAGTGATCCAGCAGGTGCGCGAGAAGTTCGTCTGCCGGGCCTGCTAAGCTATCACCGACCGCCGGGCCCTCGCATCCGATTGCACGAGGACGTGCGGGGCCGAAGCTGTTCGCCCATATGAGTGCTGAGGCCGGCGTGAAGGCGGTGCGGAGTAAGTCGCCGCCTACCAGGTAAAATGCTTTGCCGAAGCGTATCCTCCGCTTCGGACTTTCCCAGACGACGATGGAATGTGGCTCCTTGCGAGAAGTTCGATCATTCCGGGCTTGGCGCGCGAAGCCACGTTTCTCGTCGCGCTTCCGTACAGGTCAAAAGTGGGCTCGCGCGCATGGGCCTCTGGGCTGCAGCTGGTCCACTCGGACCGCGGCACACCAATTTCGAAGACGGTTCGATCTGCGCCTCTCACCGGCCGACGGGGTATGGTTTGACGGCGGCGATCTCAGGACGCTGCTGGATCTCTACAGCATCTGGACGCTGCGCGACCTGTACCTTGAAGTTTTCGGCCAATGGCCGGGAAAGCAATATGCTCCTGTCGGCGCCGATCCTCGGATACAAGCCTACTACAGGTGGATCGAGTGCAATGACGATGAGCTGTGCGGTTGGGGCTCGGAAACTCGGAAGACGCGGACTGTTGCAAGTCGTCGGACTTGCAATGGAATTTCAGCCAACTCGGGTCGATCTTCCTGGACCAAGTGCCAGGCGGATTTTCGAATCGCAAGCCGCCTCTCTCCGTCGTGGAGTTCGTCGAAAGCCGATCTCGGCTTCCCCGAATTAAGAGACGACGTCCGTCATAACGCATCCCTAAGTCCCGCTTGGGAACGAAACACCGTTGAAACCCAGACTTATGGCAGTTCGGAATACTTGCCTCGTTTAGGAGCGCGGAACTCGGGACACGCATAGGATTCGTCCTGAGCAGGAGTCATATGGATGCTGCTGTTTAAGCAGCGGCCGCCCGGCGATCCGAAAGCTGCAGGGTTGGGAGATCTCGGTGCTGCAGGAAGCCGACGTAATCCGCCGCAGCGGCGATCCGCACGCCCGGAAACGCGCTTAGAGGATGGCGTTCAAGAGGTGCGGCATCTCGATATGAAGAGCGCGGTGCGTAACGCCCGCAGGGACGACTTCGAGAGTGCCAACACCTTCGTCCCGGCAGGGACTTGTTCCGCCGAAGGCGGATCTGTGTTGGTTTAAGACTGGTTCATGCAGTGCGCATCTCTGCCTGGAACTCGGTGCCATCGGTCCAGATGGCATGAAGGATGACAGCCATTTTGCAAGCGACCGCAACCTTCGCCTTTTTGGCGCCGATGCGCTTGGCCAGCTTGCTGCCCCAGCGCTTGAGCGCAGAGCCTCGCCTGACAACGGTCAGGACGACGTTCGCGGCCTCGAACAAATAAGTTCGAACCTGGTGGTTGCCGCGCTTGGAGATGCGCCCAGTGCGATCGATCTCACCGAAGGCGCCAACGCCGGCGGAATGTCTGAAGCGAGTGGGGTCATCGATGGTCACGACGAACGACAGGGCAGTCCGGGGACCGATACCGGGAACGGTCATCATCCGCCGAACAGTTTGGTTGCCTTTTGCTACCGTCAGGCGCTATCGATCGAGTTTTTCAATTTGCGCGGTCAAGCAGGACCGGGCAAGGAGCAGCGGCGCGAAAATATCTTGTAAATCCGGTGCTTCAACGAGTACGGCGTTGACTTTGCGAGCCAGGTTGGTCGAACCGGCCTTGCCGAGCACTATTCCGAGCCCTTACACAGGCCGCGCATTTGGTTATCGGGATCTCGCCGCAGATTCACCAGCTTGGTTCGAGCCGCCAGCATCGAACGGGTTTTCCAGTTCTCCGCCCCCTTCACGGCAGCTTCCCGGTACCATCCCATGCGGGCCATTTCGGCTAGCCCTTTGGCATCATTTGGATCCGACTTGTTGATGCGCATCGATAACGCTGCGTTGGCATGACGCGCATCAAGGCAAATAACCGGAAAACCCAGCGCCCTGAGTTGGTGCCAAAGCCAATTGGATAGCGAGCCCGTTTCAAAAACGATCCGCTCAGCATTGCCAGCATGCCGCCGCAAGAGTTTAGCGATAGCCTCCGGATTGGTGGGCGCGCAACCTTCGAATGTCACGCCGCCGGTCTGGTCCAAAACGCAAATGCTGGTTTCTTGAGATGTCCAAACCAACGTATTGCTTCATAGAGCCGCTCCCTTTCGATAATTTGCTGAGTAGATCCCTACCGAACCTCGTGCCTTCGACAAGCCGTCAGCCGCGATTACGCGATGTGAAGAACTGTCCAGCCATTGAGCGGTAGTCGATTTTTTGGGAGCGGAGCGAGGTTTGAGATTGCAAGCTTTTTGGGTTTGAAGGCCGGAAAGCTTGCAATTTCATTTCAGTCCCAGTCGATCTTGCCACCGAGCTGTACCAGCTCGTGCTTCAGGTTGGTGATCTGGTCGTGCCTGGCGCGAAACAGATCGCCTTCCCGTCTTCTCCGGCTTCTTCGGTCGCATCGTCCCCTCCGGTGCGACCACAGAAGCACGACCGGCGATTCGAGCCGCTATGGTACCAGAAGCGCCTTGAAGTGGACCTGCTAAAGCATCCCGTCCTTCTGCGGGCTGATCCGACGGCGGTTTGGCGCTTTGTTCAGTAGGCCGGCAAGCCGCAGACCTTCCAGGATGCCTTCCAGCCGCTGTACACGGATCATCGAAGCAACCATGGAAACGGCGTCCTGCTGTTGGATCGTGAAGTGCACATCCGGAAATTCCTCAGACATCGCCTCCAAGAATGTCTGCGGGTTGGTAACGTGATCTCGGAGCGCATGCGCCGCTTCCTCCGCGAGGTAGGTCGCAAGATCGCCGTCGACGGACCCGACGAAATTGAAGTCATAGCGGGTACGGTCCTTGATAGATTGCCGAATCAGCTCGCTTTGGTGTTTTGCTTCAACGAAGAGCATGAAGACCGCATCAGGCAGGTTGTCGCGCGGCACGTTCTTCAAATCAGCGATTCGGGCGTAAATGTCCTTCCCTGCTGGCTCGTTCCGCTCGAATCGGTTTTGAACCTCCTGGGTCTCACGCTTGCGCAGCATTTTCTTCTTTCCGAACATCGCACATCCTCCGAGCCGCGATATAATTCGGTTCTCGCAAAAGATCAAAACGGCGTCTGGCGATCGGTAGGCGCATTTAAAGCGAATGTGACGGCTGGAAGAAAGACAACGCGCTGTTAGCTCCGCATGAAGATCTTGTGCGACAACGCCCGAGTCAAAGCAAACTCGCAGCGCATCCGCTCTCCTCCGCGATCGGGGCGCGCGGACTACGAATCCAAACCATGCACCGACCTGAATCACAAGATCAACTGCAAAGGCCGTCTGGTAAGCGACTTTCGGGTAGCGGCCCTGGTGAGGGATCCAGGGCTGAACCGCAAGCCCGTCACATACTTGCATCACAAACGCCCAACCGAGATGAAAGACAATGAGCGCCGCATTGGGCGCGTTCGCAGGATTAGCACCAGCTGAGAGAGAAAGAAACGCGATAGCGAGAAGCCAAAAGAGCGCTCCCGGAAGTTCTCCGATTTCGAATCGATCACCGCAGCAGGTCGGTCGCCATCATCGACACGGGCGGAACTGGGTCAATCGACTCTCTCATCTGTGCAGATAGCGACACTCGCTTCAATCGTCCAGAAGATTGAGGAACTCTTCGATCTTCCAAAGCGGTCCTCCCTCGCGTCGGTTGCTGATGTAGCCGACAGCCGATCACCAGCGAACTCGCCGGCTAAGGGGCGACGCCGAATGTCTTCCATTACATTCGTTTCTCCCGCCCCGCCCCAAGAAACTGAGCGGCCTTGGACCTCGTTGGGAGCTGTCGCACTCCGAGCAATCACCAGCCCCCGTGCTCGGTTTGCGGGGGGGGGGCCGCCGGTCTCCGCCCATTTCGGCGGTCTCACGAGCCTGTCCCGTACTGGCGTGCTGCAGCCGCGGCACAGACGTCCTGTGATCCCGTTGCCACACTCTCTCTGTTCCGTCGTCGGAACAGCATTTTTGATTCACTTCCTCGTCCCGACGATGCAAGTCTCTGAAGCCCGGGGTGGGAGTACTTCATAAGCATTTCATTTTAAGCCCGGACATGGGCCGCTCGATTACTTCGGGCGGCCCTTTTTATGGCCGCGAGCTCGCCGTCAACGCCCCCGGGCATGGCAACGCTAACCGGCATTTCTCACAGAGTTAGGCGCATCGGGGTGCCGAATCAGCGAAAGTTCTTTTGCGAGAAGGACTTTGCGATGATTCGAGGAGCGCCCCGATGCCGACAGAGTGTAGCGCAGAGCGGTTTGATTTTGGAAGGGTGGAAGGCCGCCTCGTGGAGGCGGCCTTTGATGCTGGATTGGTGACGTCGGATGCGGGCGCGCTGCTTCTGGGCGCGAGCGATCGGGCGATCGATCTGGTGGGGCGCTTTGCGGATTGCTTTCGCGATCATCGCCGGCAGGATCTGATCGAGCACACGGTGGCGACACTGATCGGGCAGCGGGTGTTTGGCATCGCGCTCGGCTATGAAGACCTCAACGACCACGACGAACTGCGGCACGATCCGCTGATGGCGGTGCTTTCGGGCAAGCTTGAAGCGCGGCGCGGGGACTGCGCGCCGGTGGCCGGCAAGTCGACGCTGAACCGGCTGGAGCTGAGCCGAAACGAACCTTCGCGCTATCACAAGATCGCCTATGACGCGGCGGCGATCGAGGCGCTGCCGGCGACGCTGTTCCTGGAGGCGCACCAGCGACCGCCGGAGCAGATCATCCTCGATCTGGATGCCACCGACGACCCGCTGCACGGGCATCAGGAGGGGCGCTTCTTCCACGGCTATTACGACAGCTACTGCTATCTGCCGCTGTACGTGTTCTGCGGCCGGCACCTGTTGGCAGCCAAGCTGCGGCGCGCCGACATCGACGCCAGTGCGGGCAGCGTCGAGGAGGTCGCGCGGATTGTCCGGCAAATCCGCGCCCGCTGGCCGTTCGTGCGCATCCTGCTGCGAGCGGACTCGGGCTTTGCGCGCGAGGCGCTGATGGCATGGTGCGAGCAGAACCGCGTGGATTACCTGTTCGGGCTCGCCCGCAACACCCGCCTGGTCGCCATGATTGACGAGGAGCTTGCCGCGGCGAAAACCGCGGCCGAACAGACCGGCCGCCCGGCGCGCCGCTTTAAGGACTTCCAGTGGAGCACGCTCGATAGCTGGAGCCAGGAGCGCCGCGTCGTCGCCAAGGCGGAGTGGACGCACGGCGAGGCCAATCCGCGCTTCGTCGTCACCTCGCTCAAGCGGGCCGAGGCCGGCGCGCGGCAGCTCTACGAGGACATTTACTGCGCCCGCGGCGACATGGAAAACCGCATCAAGGAATGCCAGCTCGACCTCTACGCCGACCGCACGTCGGCTCAGACCATGCGCGCCAACCAACTGCGGCTGTGGTTCGCCGCGATGGCCTATGTGCTGATCTGTGCGCTGCGGCGCATCGGCCTTGCCGAAACCACCTTTGCGGACGCCACCTGCGGCACCATCCGCCTCAAGCTCCTGAAGATCGGGGCACTGGTACGCATCTCCTGCCGCCGCATCAAGATCGCCATGGCCTCGGCCTGCCCAGCCGCCGAACAATGGGGCCGCGCCGCCCGTCACCTGGCCGAAGCCGCCAAGGCCCGCGCCTCGCCGGCCTGACACGCGCCGCCGCAACGCGCCCAACCCGCGGCATCATCAACAAGGCCCCAGCGGAGACACACAAAACCAAATCGCCCCCAGCGCCTTCGGCCGCGCCACAGTCTTCGTCGCCTTCGCGCCGATCCACCAATGCCCGTCGCAAATCAATTGGCCATGTGAGAAATGCAGGCTAACACTTGCCAATCTCAAATAATTTCCCTGGTGCACCGCTCACTCCGCAACTCCGCTCGTCGTGCTCGTTGGCCTTAGGTCGCGTCAGGTGGGCCGCCTGAAATCACCATGGGCGGTTCCCATCTTGCACAACGGGGGCTGCTGTGCTGTCTCGGCCGGCGGCCCCACCCCCGAAGGCGTGTAGCCGGTTACTGTGCCGGTCTTGTTCTGTGCCGAGGGCTTTCTCGGCCCGCTACTTGCACGGGTATATGACGTTGCCATCGTTAAGAGATGAACTGCAGCGGTTCCTAATTCCTTCATTTGTTCATCCGCGACGTAGACGCCAGCGGCACGATGGTAAGGGACCGCAACCGTTGCGCAGGCATCAGCAACGAAATCGGCAATTTTGTCATCGCCACCCAAGCGGGGAGCTTTACTTCGATGACGCTCAGTTACACCGGCGACCCGACGGCTTTTCGCATCAATCAACACGAGAGTGGATACATACTCTGTCAGCAGTTCTCGGCGGACTGATCGATGTCGGACTTACAATTATGATGTTTATGAACACGACGTCCTGCCGTGGCGCGGTCTGGAAAACTTGGTGCCTACGCCTGACGGGACTTCCGGATGGGATGCCTCCCATACCTTTGTCTTGTTCGGTGAGAGCAAAGAAGCGCAATTGGGTGCATCGCTGAAAAGCCGAGCCCGACGTGGATCAAACTCGGAAATCCGGAGGTATACAACTGGGAGATCTGCTTTGCCCGCGATTGTGGTGCAATGCTCGTTTCTATCTTTGGGACAAGCTTGGCTTTTGAGATTCTCCTGCCCACCACCGCTTGCAGTCGATCGAGAGGCTGGCACTTCCGATCGGAACTTCCATCACAAAATTTCGCGAATATCGAGCATTTTGGCGCGCCCCCTGGGGAAGCGAGACAAGACCGTGAATTCAATGCTTTACAGAAATGTTTGCGTGAGAAGTGCATTGCTTTTCAAGGCGTTTCAGAATGTCGGCATCCCGACCCAGTACAAGGGGCGATCGCGGCATCAAGCTCACCGCCATTGCGGCTCCTTGAGCGTTTGCTGCCACGTAATCAGAACGTCCATCCCCGAACCTGAATGGTTTTGGCGAAGTTGGCGAAGAACTCGTCGGCTAATTTCTTGGCCGCGCCGTTTACCAGCCCCTGGCCAAGCTGTGCCAATTTGCCGCCGATCTGGGCCGCCACATGGTAGCTCAACAGCGTGCCTCCGTCCGTTTCGGCCAGGTTGACCTTTGCCCCACCCTTTGCGAAGCCAGCGACGCCGCCCTCTCCTTCCCCCGAGATCTTGTAGCCGATCGAGGGATTGAGGTCCGCTCAGCGTGACCTTGCCTTTGAACCGTGCCGATACCGGTCCAACCTTCATCCCTGGTGACCGCACGAAATCCGTGGTCATCGGTCTTCTCGAGCTCTTCGCAGCCCGGAATGCACGCCTTGAGCACGGCCTGGTCGTTAATTTTGGTCCACACGGCTTCGCGGGGCGCAGCGAGTTGAATTTTGCCGTCATCCTCATCGCCATAGGATTCTAACCTCGTGTCGGGTCTTGGCCGGTTCCTTCTTGAACTCGATCTGCATCGAGCGGGCGATCTGAATCCGCTGCGCCTGCGGCTGTCCGGCGCCGTGGATGGATTCGGTCAGATATCCCCCGGCGTTGCGAGCGTCATGTTCTCGACGAGCCGGAGGATCCGGATCCTGTGCTCGGTGGGGATCGGCCCTCCGAAGGACGGCCTGCCGCAGGTCGTCGTTGGTCGTGATCAGCTCCGCGATTGCGATGCGCCCCTTGTAGCCTGACCCGTGATACTGGACGTCGCCGACGGGCTCCCTGACCTGGTCAACTGCAAAACTGAGAGGGGTCAGCGCGGCAAACCGAGTTAATTGCTGGCGGGCTGCGTTGTTATTGGGATGCAGCGGGCGGGAGCAAGTTGGACAGAGCAGGCGGCTCAGGCGCTGCGAGAGCACGCCTCGAATAGCGGAGGACAGCAGAAAAGGTTCAAGATTTTGTATTACTCATGCATGAGACTTTCCCGCCGGGAACAGGATGGGGCTGCGCCCCTTCTGCGCAAGATTATCTACATTGACATTGGATGCGTTCTACGCGTCGGTGAAGCAGCGGACCAATCCTGACCTGCCCGGCAAGCCGGTAGCCGTGGGAGGATCAAAGGAGCGAGGCGTGGTAGCCTCCGCCAGCTACGAGGCACGCAAGTTCGGGATCAGGTCGGCGATGCCATCGGACAGCCAAGCGCAATGCCCTGACCTGATGTTCGTTAAGCCTCGCTTCGACGTTTACAACGATATCTCTCGTCAGATCCGACGATCTTCGCCGACCACACGGAAATCATCGAGCCGCGCTCGACGAGGTCTATGTTGGCGTCACCGAGAACATCCAGAGTAATCTCCGTTTCGGATTCAACGACCCCGAAGCTGAAGACGAGGATCAGTTGTCTCTCATTTTGAGATGAATAGCAGTGACCGCGATTACTCGTTCAGAAGGTCGAGGAACTCTTCGACCTTCCTAAGCGGTCCCTCGCGTCCGTTGCTGATGTAGACGACCCGATCGCCATCGCGTTGCAGGGATCGCCCCTTGGATTTCCGAAGTCGTCCCGGCAGGAATGTCGCGGCTACGGCATCCCGGCC
>NZ_LLYA01000189.1 GCF_001440415.1 Bradyrhizobium retamae | reverse complement strand
TAGGACAACAAACCGCGCCGCAGCGCCTCGGCGACGCATTGGGCAATAGATGCTGTACCGAGCTTGCGGCGAGCGTTCTCAAGATGAAACAGGACAGTGCGCGGCGCAATCTGGACCAGTACCGCGATATCCGCGACTGTTTTTCCCTGCGCAGTCCATGCAAGGCATTGGCGCTCGCGCTGAGTGAGTTCACTTTCGGAGAGTTTAGACGCCATTGACGTTGTCGCCGACCTTGGCATCGACATGGTCAAGGCCCGTGCGAGCGGATATCCGCGCCAGCTCGCGCGCCTCGAGCATGTTCCGCGCGAAACGCACCTGTCCGCCTTCCTCTCGCGCCAGCCCCTGCTCGATCAGCCATTGCCGTCTCGTTCGGAGCGCCGTCTCGACTTCCGCGCCAAAGCCGGTCGACGCGAACTCATCGGGCTCCTTCCCAACGAGCCTGCGATCGAGCCAGATTGCCCCCAACGCCTGCGGCAGATCTTCAAGCCTTTGCCATGACAGCACCGCGAGCCATGAGCAAACGTAATCGGCATGACGCACGGTCGGCACGATGCCGAGCGAGGCACAGCAAAATGCCGAGGCTATCTCGGCGATGATCTCCTCGAAGCGTATTTCTTCGTACCGAAAGCACCTGACAGATCGCGGTTGAGACGGGTAGAATGGCCGCTGGCATGCGCCAATTCGTGAAGCGCTGTCCGATGCCATTTGATCAGTTCGAAATAGGCAGCCGGTTGCGGCACCTGAACGTAGTCCTCGGAAGGACAGTAAAAGGCTTATTACCGCCAATCCGGAAATCGATGCCGCTCGCAGCGATCAGCGCTTCGACCTGCGGCTCTATCACGCGGCAAATTGCCGGCACGGAGGCGACCTGAGTCATTTACCTTCTATGTTGTCGTACCAGTCGTGTCCGGTTGAAGACGTCGATGTGGGAAACCCGACTACAGCAGCTAAGTCATTCCGCGGCTGCTGCGGCAAACACGTGGTTTTTCTCTCTTCAAGCGACGCCCGCAGGCCTTCGCGTGCGGCACGCCGATTGCTGAGATGAAAACCGCCGCACAAAAAAAGTGGCGAGCTGGCCCCAGGAGTTCACAATGAGACTTGCTTCATTGACCCTGATCAATGCGGCGTTGAAGCCCGACCAACGAGATAGTCGCGAGCATCAAGCGGACTCCTGGTCATCAAGCGGCGTTAAGCTTCGGCGCGAATGGCCAATGTCATAGCCAAATTATGCAAGGCGCGTCATTCCAGATCTTTCTCTCGGCCGAGGGTGCGCGACCAAAGGAGCTGGTCGTGGATGGGATCGCCGTACCGGAAAGCCGCCTCATCTGCAATACCGGAAAGCTCGTGCTTTGGAAGAAGCCTGCGGTTTTCGTGAATGGCGCGGAGATGTCCAAGTCGGTGGCCTTCGCAGAACTGTCGATCTGCAATCCCGCCACGACGCTTTATGACGTAGTCGCAGTGGAGGCGGTGAGTTCGCCCGGCGTTTATGAGACCATACATCCGAAGGGCGTCGAGGGCGAGAATATCACGCGTGCCGATCAATACGAGGCGGGCTATGACGAGCTCGCCTTTGTTGACAATGAGGCCGCCTCGCGCTGGCTGATGCGGCAGGAGCTCGATAGACCCATTCGGCGAGGTGCCGCGCCATTGAAGAGCGGCGCCGACAGCAAAGCGGCGCAGGGCTTCATTGACTTTCCGAAAGGGCCGGAGGCTCACGCGATCATCGAGCGCTACGGTTAGATGCCCGAGAACCAGAGTTGGACCGCATGAACATCGTCTCGGCTGGCATCTGCCCGTCGGCTAGGCTGACGGTCAGGCTCGCCAGCCTCACGACCGTGGCCCTACCGCATTTGCACGCCGTTCTCTTGGCTTGGTGATCTTCGATTTTTCTCTGATCCTAGCCATGGCTCTGATCGATAGCGCAGCGCAGGGATAGGGTACGGATGACCCACTGGAGCAAACCAAAACCACGCGTGATTGAAGGCGGTAAAGCCAATCGCCATTGCGTCCTGATGCTTCGCAGCCGCGGACAGCGTGGAATTTTTGGCCGCTTGCGGCGATCCTCCTCAACGCGCTCCTCTGGGCCGGTATCCGCTGGGTCGTCGGGGCGTTCTTATGAGCGAGATGGCGTGACCGAAGCAGCAAAAGCTAGCGCCACATGGTTGGCGCGTTGGCAAACGCCCTCTGGCCTACACCCCTCTCGTCGACTGACGCTTCTCCGAACGAGGCCCACGATGCAGCGTATGCAAGTTAACGAACGCCACACACGCACGCCCGGCGGTTGTTGACCACGCTGTTCCAGAACCACAAAGCGCGCTTTTGATCTGGACGCGCCGGCAGTTCACAGTGTCCCACTTCGCGCACCGCTTTCGCCGGGTCCAACGGTGAAGCTCACGTCCCGCAAAGCCCAAAATTCTCGGTAGTAGCGACGCGGGGTGAAGCTCTTGCCGGTGATGCGGGCGAGCGGAGCGGCTGCCCGCTGCAAGCGGAGCACTATCGATTGCTTAAGGCGATCGGGCGCAGATTCGAAAATATGATAGCATTTGCTCAGCCGTTCGACTGCCACGAGAGCGTCAGAGGACATCGGCGAATCCTTTCCGTGTCTTCTGAAACGATCCGTATTCTCCTCGCCCCGCAGTCTTTCCAGCGCGATGCGGATCTTCTCCTCCGCCGAATACTGTCGGCGTCTGGCGCCGAATGTCCTTTAGCACTCGTTCTGCCGGCGCTTTGGCCGGCCCGGATTTCTGTTTCATCTTCGCTCCTGTGGCTACGATGAACCAGAATCCTCCCTCCGCAATTGGCGAGAGTCTCCTAGGCTCCGCCTGACGCCTCATCACTGATTTGGCTAAAAAGCAACTCCCATTTCTGGGAGCGCTTCGGCGCGCTTCGCGCCTATTGCTCGGCGGTTGCGGATGATAGGGCCTGTGCCGCTCAGGGTTGATGGTCTGGAAGTCGGAATCGACGGCTGCAGTGAAACTGAAGCGCCTACTTTGGATCGTCAATCCTAAGAGCCTCATGGAGGCCGAGGTACCCATTCTAAGGTCCCTCGGTTGGGGCGTTTTCATTCCGAAGGTTCTGCGGGCCGATAGCGGCTTCCGCAGCGGCCGCGTCAGGCCGAATACGTGCCAGCCTTGGCATCGCCCGGAAGCCGACCTCTCCGTCCTAGACTAGAATCGTTTTCCCTCAGGCATGCGGTCCAGTATTTCTGGAGTTTAATCATGGCACTTTGTGACGATGCTAACGTCAATGCTCTCCGTCCTGCTTCCGGCCATGAATACAAGAAAGCGATGCCATGGCTTCACCGCGAAACGCAATTTGCCTGCGAAGGCTTGGGTGATCTCGTTACGCTTGAGAAGGCAAAGCTGCGGGACGATATCAAAGGCCCCCGATAAGGCTTGGAGTGACTAGCTCAAGCGCTTCAAGAAGTAAGGCAAAGTCGCGCATAGCCCCTGAGTGAAGGGAACAGATTTCCGATCTCGAACCGAACTGCTCGATGGCGCGCGATCTCGCGGGGCCCCGTCGGTGCGTCGGAGGTGGCGGGAGGGTGCCACTAACGACGGCTAGTCTCTTTTTTGTCTAGGCTGCAGGATGCCCCACAGTGCGGAGAAGCGAACTAACTCCATCTCGCGAGGGTCGGCCATCCCCCATCGCTCTCGGAGTTGAGATAGCGCAAAGTTCTGCCCGGCAAGCGTTGCTATCCAGCTCCGGTCCACGCGAAGGATGAGAATATGCGGACGGAACTTGCGACGTGCTACGGTCAGGAACGCCTCCCGCGTTACACCAGCTATCCCACCGCCCCGCATTTCTCGGCGACTGTCAACGAAAATACCTACCGCAGCTGGCTTGAATCCGTCGGCCCCCACGGATCCCTCTCGCTCTATCTGCACGTCCCGTTCTGTCGTTCCATGTGTTGGTACTGTGGCTGCCACACATCCGTCACCCGACGGAACGAGCCGATCGCGGTGTACGCGGCGGCGCTTCGCTGCGAAGCTCAGTTGGTGGCGGATGCCCTTCGGCATCGCGCGCGTGTGACGCATATTCACTTCGGCGGCGGAACTCCGACGATCATGTCGCCTGAACTCTTCGTGGATCTAATCGGCGCGCTACGGCATTGCTACTTCGTCGTCCCGGAGGCAGAAATCGCCGTCGAGATCGATCCCCGGACCCTGAGCGAGCCGATGACACAGGCATTGGGCTATTGCGGCGTCACTCGCGCCAGTCTCGGCGTTCAGAGCTTCGATCCGAAGGTGCAACGCGCCATCAATCGCATTCAAAGCTTCGAACAGACGGCGACCGCTGCGCGCCGGCTCCGCCAGGTCGGGGTACGCGGTATCAATTTCGATCTGATCTACGGACTTCCGCATCAGACGGTTGAATCTTGTCTGTCGACCGTGGCCCGCTGCGTCGAGTTGCGCCCCGATCGCTTCTCCGTCTTCGGATATGCTCACGTCCCCTCGTTCAAGAAGCATCAGCGCAAGATCGACGAGGCCGTCCTTCCCGACAGCCTGGAGCGTCATCTTCAGTCCGAAGCCATCGCCGATGCGCTCGAATCCGCCGGCTATGTCCGCATAGGATTGGATCACTTCGCCTTGCCGACCGACAACATGGTCCTTGCGCAGCGCGAGGGACGGCTGAAAAGGAATTTTCAGGGCTACACCGACGATGGCGGCGACGTCCTCATCGGCCTCGGCGCCAGCGCGATAGGAAGTCTGCCGCAGGGCTTCGTCCAGAACGCCGTCTCGACGCGCGACTATCTGCAACGCATGGCGGAAGGTCGCTTGGCCACGACGAAGGGTTACTCGTTTACCGAGGACGACAGATTTCGCGCCGACATTATCGAGCGGATCATGTGCGATTTCGCCGTCGACCTTCGTCGTGTCTCGCGCAGCCACGGCCGACATCCGGAAGCTGCCGTGGTTGACCGAGATCGGTTCGGGCGACTGCTGGATGACGGCGTGGTTAGCATGGAGAGCGACGTTCTGAGGGTAAACCAGGAGACAAGGTTTCTGGTGCGCAGCGTGGCGTCGACCTTCGACGCACACCTGGCTCGCACCGCCGGCGCGCACAGTCGAGCCGTTTGAGGCCCGAGCTTTTTGCACACAAGCCGACCGCCAGACGCCTTGACGCACCCGGTTCAGGGGAGCCGAGCGTGAAGACCAACCTTGGAGATGTCTGGGACATGAAGGCATCCATTTCGGATACGAACCTCCCGGCGGAGGTCGCCACCCTTGCAAATCGGCTCGGCGCCGACGGCAAGCCCGACAGGGTGCACCTCACCCAATATGGGACGATGACGGAGGGGCCGGGCAAGCCCTGGATGCGGTTCTCGGCCACCGATACCATTGAGCTTGCGACCACCGCGTTCGACTGGCGCGCACGGACGGGCCCACTGTCGTGTCTAACGGTTGTCGACCAACTGTCCCCGCGCGGCACCCGCTCGGAGCTTCGGCTATTCGGAATATTTCCGCTTGCCCCTAGAGCGTCACCAGTTTTACGGGCGAAACAAATGGTCCGATGATGTTGCCGAGATCATCAACCGGCACTTCGAGGTGGCCATTATCCACTTTTCGGGATTTCCACCGAAACAACCTTGGAGGCCGCCAACAAAGTTTCGAGGGCGCGTCTTCCGGCGAGGCGTTTGGCCGTGAGGCGCCGCAGTCCTACAGCGGGCGCGCGATCATCATTCCGGCCAGCGCGACCTGATGGAGCGCATCCGTGCTCTCGGCGCTCGTCTGGTGTTCGCCCAATGCTACGACCCGATCGTCAGTGGGAGAACGAGTCCCAGATGCCGCGCGCCAAGACGATCTTGATTCCTCTGCCAGGAACGATCTTCAAGCAAGCCAACACATGGAATGGAAGCGGCGGCTGATCGAGCGCCGCTTTCATACGTCCTTTTTGCCGCACGGCAATCCGGTGTTCATGTTGGGCGCAGAAAAACCTGATCCTCACGGCCTGCCGGCCCTAATGTGGCCGCGTAGTTCACGCCGTTGAGAGGAAACTTTGTCTCCGGCTGAGACGCACTCGGCAGCAGGTTATGCAAGCGCATTCCTTGCATGAAGTCTTCCGACGCCCAATGGGGGCCGTGCTGGAAGTCCACGGGGAGGTACATTGATAGATTCGGCAGCGGACCCGGCTCGCAAGCCGACTGATCTGCCGGGCCTGAACTAGATGCCACTCCCAACGGCGCGGGTTCATCAGCATTCAGTAGCCGCCAAAGCTCCTTCGGAGAGAACTGCTCTGGATTTAGAGCGAAGTACTCTGGACCGGCGGGGACTGGCGACGGGATGGATCGATCATCCAGCATTCGCTGAAGCTCGCCTGGAGAGAACTGCTCTGGATTGAAAGTAAACTCTTCTGGATCGACGGAGAGCGACTGGGCAGCGTGATCGTCCTGTCTTCCGCGAAGCTCGTCATGCAAGTCCCTTTCCAGTCGCTCAAGCTCCGCTGAAGGGACTGAGACTGGGGATGGGATGGATTGATCATTCAGATGATCCAGCACTCGCCGAAGCTCCTCCGGAGCAATCTGCTCTGGATAGAACGCGACGTTCTCTTGGACGAAAGCCGACGGGGCGGATTGATTATCCCGCCGTCCCTGAAGCTCCTCTCGTCGAGTGTCAGCTTTCTGCGACGCGCTGTGCTGCGCAGCGGTGGCGCCGACGCGCCTCGGCTCCATCACTACCGCCTCTTCGGGATTGATGAGGGCCACGTTCGGGGCGTAAGGATTCCGCGTGGCGCGGCGTATGATCGGCACGGCTCCTGACCGCAAGGTCCGGAGATGGTCTAATGCCCTAATGAGCCTCTGATTACCGTTTCCGATGTACTCATGCACGTCACTGCCATTGCTGTTCAGCGAATTACTGTCGAGCCGAGCAACAATGCTCGGTTTCTTTTTTGCGAAGAGCCAGCGGCTAAAGCCAAGAAGAGAACTTACATACTGCTGGGCAGTGCCTTTGGCGGTCCCGCCCTTGATGAGGGCCTCCCCAAGCCCCAAAATCGCGGGAGCATCCTCGGAATAAAGAGGCTGCCTGTCGTGCCGTATCACAACCCCCGTTGACTGAGCCGGGCGCAGCGCCGAGGCTGGCGGCATTGCTCCACCACCTTCACCTGAATTGGCGATCTCGCTCAGCTGCCGCTCAATGGCAACGTCTTGCGGATTATTTGTGGTCCTCGGCCTCTTCGCTGCTCTCAACCCAGCTGTATCGCGCTCATCGTTGATGAGGACCTCCTCGCTTGGCAGGATGTTGCTCCTGGCAATTGCACCCATCAGCCCGTTGGGGGACTGCTGGCCGTCGCTAGACACATTGGGACGGAGGCCACCGCGCGGCCCCCGATCGGGCATCGCGGCACCGGCTGGGCGCGCCTGGTGCAATTGCTGCTCAAAGGCCCCTTGGCCGACGTAGCTCGCTTCAGGCTCGTGCGAGACGGGGGGCTCTACCTGCGGCCAACCTCTTACATTGAATGAGTCAAAATTGTGCGGGTCCATCCCAGCCTCACGTTTACAAATCACCTGAGCAACCTTACTCGGGCAAGCTTTCGAAAACCTGACGAGGCCGTCGCTCGTGAAGTAATGCATCGCCACATTCGCAAAAAACGAGACTGCCCCGCGGCTCTCAATGGTCAATCATGGTGTCGAAGGATAACGGCGCGCTCGAAGCGGCGTTCGCAAAGCTGCTGGCGCTGGCGCGGCGCGTGCGCGAGCAGAAGCAGCATCAGCGCGGACCGAAGGTCTATTCCCTGCACGCGCCGGAGGTCGAATGCATCGGCAAAGGCAAGGCCCATCGGCCTTACGAGTTAATGGCATGGACCACGCCCGCTCTCAGAGGCAACGTGCTACCCCGCGGGCAGCAGCAGGAGCGCAAGCCATGTCGAATACGAACATTATCACAATCGTATCGATCTCGGGAAGAACACATTCCATGTCGTTGGTCTCGATGCCACCGGCGCAATCACGTTACGCAAGAAGCGATCTAGAAATCAGCTTGACCAGTCGCTGAGCAATGTTCCGCGTTGCCTAATCGGAATGGAGGCGTGTGCAGGAGCACATCATCTGGGGCGCAAGCTCGAGAAATTAGGCCATCAAGTACGGCTCTTGCCGGCACAGTACGTCAAACCATACCTCAAGGGTCACAAGAATGACTTTCGGGATGCTGAAGCGATCGCCGAGGCTGCTCAGCGGCCGACAATGCGGTTCGTCCCAGTGAAGTCGGCCGAACAACTTGATTTACAGGCACTCCACAGAGTTCGCAGTCGATTGGTGACACAGAGAACAGCGGTCATCAATCAAATTCGGGGCTTTTTGCTTGAGCAAGGCCTACCAGTGCGGCAGGGAGCGGCAGCACTCCGATTGGCACTCCCCCAAATCCTCTCGATGCCTTCGGAAAGCCTATCACCTCAGGTGGTTCGGCTCATCCAGGACTTGGCCGAGGACTGGCGCTATCTCGACCGTCGCGTCGCGTTAGTCACCAAGGAGATCAATGAGATCGCGGAGCAAGATGCGCATTGTCGCCGCCTGATGAGTGCGCCGGGCGTCGGGCCAATCATCTCAAGCGCGATGATCGCCGCGATCGGAACTGGTGATGCGTTCCAGAAGGGCCGCGACTTTGCGGCATGGCTTGGCCTCGTACCAAAACAAATCTCGACCGGTGATCGAACCATTCTCGGTCGCATATCAAGACGCGGCAACCGTTATCTACGAACACTGTTCATTCAGGGAGCCAGAGCCGTATTACTGAGGCGCCAAACCTGGGCCAGGCACGGCTTCGGAGCCTGGCTGGAGGCAGCATCGAAGCGGCTCCACTCGAATGTACTGGTTGTTGCCTTGGCCGCAAAACTCGCGCGGATGGCCTGGAGCATGCTCGCAAAAGGCCGTGACTACGAAGCGAGTTTCCTGGGCCACGCTGCATAGCACGCCCGACCCGGGAAGGAAGGAAGATCCAAGATCCGATCGGAATAGCACACTATCCCGCCGAGGTTTGCGAGACGGAAAGAACGAATGGAGAAACGGTTCCACCGACACTTCTGAAGCCTGGTTCGACTCCATGGCCCTCCTTGAGGCCGGCGAGTTATTGAGGACAGAAGTGGCGCGGATATCCATAATGGCTCGGGGCGACAGCCTCAAATCGAAGCCGGATAGATTGGCGCAAACCACTTCATCCCTTTGTCGATCCCTCTTGCAACGCGGGCGTGGTCCATAGATCGGCGTCAAAGTCTCCGTCGCCACCACGATCGGCCACGCCAAGGGCGGCCAGTTCGTCACCCATGTGAAGGCGTTGCCCGGCAATCCCTATGACGGCCACACGCTGGCCACCGTGATCCCGGACATGGAGGCGCTGATCGGCAACATCATCGCGCGCCTCCTCGCCGACAAGGGATATCGCGGCCACAACGCGCCACCCGATTACAAGTCCAGGGTCTTCCTCTCCGGCCAGAAGCGAGGGGTGACGCCGAGGATCAAGCGCGAACTGCGCCGTAGGGCCGCCGTCGAGCCCGTCATCGGCCATCTCAAGGCCGAGCACCGCATGGGCCGCAACTATCTCTGGTTCCGCCAGGGCGACGCCGCCAACGCCGTCCTCGCCGCCGCCGGCTACAACTTCCCCGCCTCATCCGCTGGCTCAGCCTTTTGCTGCGCCTGTTCCTGACCGCACTCTTCCCCGGCCCGCTGAATAATCCGGCGTGAAATCGGTCTTCTTCACGGACGACAAGTTATTGAGGGCTAAAACGGCGAAAGAGGCCCCCTATTCGTTCACGGCAAAGTCGCAGACTGTGAGCCGACAAAACTTGCCTTTTCGGTCGAAGCCGAGAAGAGGCACCGCACTTGGGTGGTCTAATTTCAAACTGAGACACCACCTCCGAAGATCCCGAGAGCTGACACGACGAACCGCGCCGTCTTGTTGTCCTGGCGTGGACGATCAGTTGGTGCTCATCAAAAGAAATACTCGGGCGCCAGCCATTTGTGTGGGACGCCGGTCGTCAGACCGCCATCGATGACGATCTCGGAACCGGTAAGATAACTGGACTCGTCGCTGAGCAGGAACAAGACTGCCTGCGACACTTCCTGCGGCCGGCCTGCCCGTCCCAGCGGAATGGGGAAAGTGGAGGGATCGAAGCTCTCGGTCATCGGCGTGGTGATGAAGCCGGGATGGATCGAGTTGACGCGGACGCCCGAGGCCGCGGCCTCCAGCGCAGCAGACTTGGTTATGCCCCGCACGCCGAAATTGGAAGCAACATAGGCATGAAGCCCGGCAGTGCCCCGCAGCCCCTCGACGGACGAGATGTTGACAATCGAACCTCCGCCCCCGCGCCGGATTGCCGGCAGGGCCGCCTGCATTCCAAGGAACGCACCGGTTAAATTGACGGCAATAACCTTGTTCCACTGATCGAGCGGGAACTGCTCGATCGGGGCCATGCTGGCGATTCCAGCATTGTTAACCAGCCCATGCAGCGCGCCGAAGCTGCTCTCGGCGGTCGCGACCGCCCTAGCCCACTCCTCCGGCTGGGTGACGTCCTGACGCACATAGACGGCGGAAGTGCCCAGTTCAGCCGCGAGAGCCTCTCCTTCTGTATGAAGAATATCAGTGATTACGACCTTGGCGCCTTCAGCGACAAGCAGGCGCGCATGAGCTGCACCCATGCCACGAGCTCCGCCGGTTACCAGAATGACCTTTTCGTTCACACGTCCCATGACATGTTCCTTGCTTCGCTCCGTTGATCAGTGGCGGTGCAGCGGGGCGATCAGCTCGAGCCCATCTTTCTCGCGTAGACCGAAACTGGACACCTTGACGATCTCGCCGCCCGAAAGCTGGCGCGCCTTATCATTTCAGAAGAACTCTTCATGGTCCTCCATCAGTTCTTCCTACGCCGACTTGGCCGGATGCCTGCTCTAGCGAAATGGAGGTCAGCAGTTCGTAGGTGCAAGTGGAATTCTCCTCGAACATGCGCCCCGCCGCGCATGACCTAGCCATCCTTCGCCATGGGCATGGCTGCCGTCACCGAACTGCTCCGTCTTCTCGAAGGGACGACATTCTCGCGCGATAGTCCCGCCCTCCTTGATGAGATAGGCTGCTGCCGCGTACCGGCGCCGGCTCCCACCAAACAGGCGTTCGCGGCGCCGCCTGCTGCGTTGGATCAGGCTTTGGCGAGAGCAACGCACATGAGGTTCTGCCGCGTGCAGCGGCGGGAAGATCCAGGTCTTTCTCATCAGCGCGCCAATGATGGCGCGCAGAAAAGCTAGGAAATCTGATGCAAGGCAAAGCTCCCGCGACCGTTCCGTACGCCGGGCACGTCACCAGCTACCGCCATCGATTCGGCCTCTCTCACAAGCGGGGCGCGGAGACATGGATCTGCCGTGAGATCGTCTCAACAAAAGGGCGATCACACTACGCCTGCCGTGCAGCTCTCATCCGAACTTGAACAACACACCGTATCCGCCGCGCGGATAGCTCCATTCGATGTCGCCGGTGGGCTCGCCGATGACCCGGCAGGTGCCGCACTCGATGCAGCCGTCGACGGTGACCTCGACCTGCCCCTTGTCGTTGAGCTCATAGCAGCGCGCCGGGCAGACCTTTAAAAGTGCAAGCAGCTGCGGGGATGGCTGCGTGTGTGCGCGCACTTTGATGTGGGGACGACCGACGTCGACGAGATAGCGGTTGTAGAACAGCTTGTCCTCGACGCGCACTGATGTCTCAACATTCATATTTCAGCTTCCTTGGCTTCGATTTTGGCTGGTTAGCGCCAGGCACGGGCGAGGCGGAATGCATCGCCAAATAGACCGGTCCAGGACCGCGCATTGACAAAGGATTTCAATGTCACCTTCTCTTTCTCAGCCTTCGGCGTACCGTCGACGCGTACATAGTTCTGCATCGCCCTGGAGACGAGCTGCGGATAGGTGAGAAAGAAGTTTTGCGAGTTGGTATGCATCAGCATCGGCATATCCTTGTGCTTCTTGAGATCCTTAATCACGAAGGAGTCGTCCAGCATCTTCTTGTAGACTGACAGATTTGCCGCGGTCATGGGATGGCTGCGCGATTTCACCTGGACGATCGCTTCCGCCGCGATGCGGCCCGAAGTCATCGCGAGGTTAGAGCCCTCGCGATGAATGGCGTTGTTGAGCTGCGCCGCATCGCCCACCACTACCCAGCCATCGCCATAGAGCTGCGGGATCGCCTTGTAGCCGCCTTCAGGAATGAGGTGCGCGGAGTATTCCTTGACCTCCGAGCCCTCGATCAGGGGCGCCACGGACGGGTGACGCTTGAAGCGGTCGAGCAGCCCATATGGCGTCTCTCCGGTGCGCTGAAAGTCGGCGACGATACAGCCGATGCCGATCGAGATGCACTCCTTATTGGCATAGATGAAGCCCATTCCGGTCATGCCACTGGAAATGGTGCCGGCCGCTTCGACAACGACGCCTTCGTCGCCCTTGAGATTGAAGTGGGCCTCGATGGTCTCACGCGGCAAAAAGTGCATTTCCTTAACCGCGAGTGCCACCTTGTCGGGCTTGGGCCGCTCGCGCAGGCGCGCACGCGTACCGAGAAGGCCATTCACGCCTTCGGCCAGCACCACGACATCTGCGTGGATTTCGCCGTCGCGGCGATCCGTACGAACACCGATGACTTTCCCATGGGCGTCCCGCGCGAGCTCAGTGACGGTGGTCTCGCACAGCACGGTCGCGCCGGCCTCGCGCACTTTCGAGGAGAACCATTTGTCGAACTGCGCGCGGATGATCGTGTAGCGGTTCGGCCGCTCCTCGTTGAAGTCTTCGGAGCGGTAGTGCACGCCGAGATGGGAGCGATCGTCCATTATCCAGAACCGTTGCTCGACGAGATGACGTTCGAGCGGCGCGTCATCGCGGAAGTCCGGGATCAGCGTTTCGAGCATGTCGGCATAGAGGATTGCGCCCTGAACATTCTTCGATCCGGCATATTCACCGCGCTCGAGCTGCAGCACCTTCATGCCGCGTTGAGCCATGGCCAGAGCCGCCGCGTTGCCCGACATGCCGGCGCCGACCACGATTGCATCGAACTTCTCCTCGATCACAACAACCTCCTCTAGCTCGCGATCCGGTCGCGCGAATGCGGTGAAAGCCGTGTACGAAATGCGGCCGTCAGCGCTGGTAACAGGTGCATAGCGTCGTTGACGACGCCGATATGGGCAAAGTCAAAGATTGGCGCGTTCTTATCGGTATTGATGGCGACGATTAGATCGGCGCCCTCCACGCCGACCCGATGCTGGATCGCGCCGGAAATGCCTGCGGCGATATAGAGCTTTGGCCGGATGGTCTTGCCCGTCTGGCCGATCTGCCGGTCCGAGGTGACCCAGCCCTTTTGTACCAGCGGGCGCGAACAGCCATATTCGGCGCCGAGCACGGCGGCGAGCTGCCGTATCAGCTGGAAACTCTCAGGCGAGCCCAACCCCAGCCCGCCGGCGACGACAACGTCGGCATAGGCGAGATTGGATTTGGCCGAATCACGGTCCGGCACAAAGGACAGCACCTTGGTGACGATGTCTTCTTCGAGCAGGCGGAGCGGATGCATGATAATGCGGGCGGCATCGCGCGCGACACGCTCTGGCATCGGCATCACGCGCGGGCGGACGGTTGCCATCTGCGGCCGGTAATTCAAGGTGTAGATCGTGCAAAGCAGCGATCCGCCAAAGGTCGGACGCGTGGCCGCAAGCGAACCATCCGCGTCGACGTCGAGCTCCGTGCAGTCGGCGGTGAGACCCGTCAGTAGCGTAGTAGCTACCGAGCCCGCAAGATCGCGACCGAGCGTGGTGGCGCCCAACAGCAGGATCTCTGGCTTGTAGGTGTTGACGAGATCGGTCAGCGCCTTGGTGTAGGACTCGTTACGATACTCCGACAGCACATTCTCGGTCACGAGATAGGTTAGGTCTGCGCCGTAGCAGAAGGATTCGAGCGCGGCGTTGCGCGTGGTCTCGGCCTCCGGGCCGATGACGACCGCGGCGAGATCAACCTTCAGCTTGTCGGCAAGCTTGCGGCCCGCACCCATGAGTTCCCAGGAGACGGGATGCACCTGGCCGCGCTCCTGCTCGACGAAGACCCAGATGTGCTTGTAGGCCTTAAAGTGCTCGGGCAATTCTTTTTTGATTCCTGCGCGGCCGCCCCCGGCCGGCGTAGGAGCTTTGGTGATGTTGCTCATAGCGTTGAATTCCCCTCAGAACCTGCGCGCCGCGCCACAAGATCGGTCTCTAGCTTGGGTTGATCCTTCAAGATGGCTTTCATCAGCACCTCCGTCGGCTGCTTGGCGGCTTCCACCAGCCCGGCCCTCTCGGCGCGTGGCGACGGCGCAAAGGCGCGCTTGACGATGGTCGGCGAGCCGGGCACGACGCATTTCGAGACTCCTCGACGCCGGCCTCCTGCGCGCTCCATTTTACAACCGGCCCTAGCGCCTCGCGCAGGGCGGCGGTCATCACGGCGCTGCAGATCTGGCTGGTTGCTTCCCCCTTGGCTGACCAGGCAGGGCAGCTTTGTGCGCAACATCTGCACGCCGCGTTCGGCGCGGCGCTCCGCGTCCACCGTGGTGAGCGCGGCGATCTCGCCGCCGAACTTGTCACGCGATTGGAGCGCGGCCTCGAGCGCGAACAAGGCGTATCGGTTGATGATGCTCGCCCCCTGACGCACGATGGCGTTGGTCACGGGATAGACCGCGAATCTGCACGGCATCGTGAACCTGCTTGGTGCAAACGATACTGTGCATGCCTTCTCCAAAAGTAGCGTGGAACGCGAGTTATCCATTGGCGGCCATCTCACGGTCAATCCCAGCCTCAATGGCGTCAAAGACAACTTCGAACGGCATTAACGCGAGCGTGACCCATAAGATGATGCCGGCGCGAGCGGCGAGCAGTAACGGCAACATGATTGGTCTTGCTCCATATCTCATCTCGGAGGGCAACAATTCTGTGTAGTCGGCACCAGTGACGGACTTGGCCAGAGAACAGCAAGTGCCGTACCAGTTAGGGCCATCAAAAATTAGACGTCCATTCAATGACTTGAGAAAATAAAGACTGGCCGTTAGCATCGCCGACAGTACAATTCCGACATACGTCGCGAATGCGACAGCGCCGCTTCGCGCATAGCTGTACAGAGTTGATCTGCATGAAGAGGAAGATGGCACAACGCGCCGCGCCGACATGGCTTGAGGCAGATCTGAACTGATGTATGAGGCTATTTCAGCGAGCTCAACGGCACGAAGGCCGCCGGTTTTTTGGGCTCCGCGACCGCATCCTTCAAGACCTTGAACACCCGCTGGTCGATCGGCGAGGACGCCACGAAGTCGGCATAAGCCTGCTCCAGCACCGCCTTGCACCGCGCCGTGACCTCGGCCTCCGCGCCACCTTCGAATACTTCCTTGGCGAGATATTGTCCCATGCGCTTTAAGATGTGCAGGCGCGCGACATTGACGATCTTGGGGTCGTAATCGACGCCAAGCAGCGCAAAAAAATCTTCGGCCGAGGAGGCCTTGTTGAGCCGATCCAGGATGCCAACTGCCGCCTGTGTGTTGCTCATCGAAAAATCTCCTTTGGGTTAGGTCGACCGGCCTGTGGTCGGGACCCGGCTCCGGCTGGTCATCTCCTTGCGACGCTGCTTCGCGTAGGCGGCGCTGCATATGGCCTCCATGGCCTATGTCTTCGCGGATCAGCGAGGGCTTGCGCGGCACGCCGGCGGTTTCGGCGGTAATGATGCCGACCATGGCCGCCTCACGCACCATTGGTCAACGAGCGCTCGCTGACGGCGCGCCAGATCGCCACCACCGTCTCGCACGCTACCGGCCGCTTGTGCTCGATGGCATGTTTCCGCACCCGCGACAGGATCTGTCTTGCGTCCTCGGCGCTGGCGGCGAGCTGCAATTCGTCAAGTAGGGTAGTGATCGACGACAGCCCGGAATGCTTGCCGATCACAATACGGTTGGATCGACCGAGCAAATTGGGGTCGAGCGACTGATACGTGCGTTGATCCTTCATTAGGCCATCGACATGAATGCCGGATTCGTGGGTGAATACATGCTCATCGACGATCGCCTTGTTCAGAGGAATCGTGCGTGCAGCCGCGGCTGCCACCAACGCGGCGACATTCTCGAGTTCCGGCAGCACGATGCCGGTGTCACGCCCGTAGAGCTGTTTGAGCGCGACCGCGACTTCTTCCAGCGGCGCATTGCCCGCCCGCTCGCCGAGCCCGATGACGGTCACCGAGGCGTGGCTCGCGCCACCCTTGATGGCGGCGAGCGTATTGGCGGTCGCAAGCCCGAGATCGTCATGGCCGTGAAATTCGAGCTCGAGATCGGTGGTCGCGCGCAAACGAGCCATCAGCGCATAGGTGGAGTCCGGATCGAGCACACTGAGCGTATCGGCAATACGAAAGCGCCGTGCGCCGGCGGCTTTTGCGGTGGCGATCAGCTTGATGAGAAAATCGACGTCAGCGCGGGAGGAGTCCTCGCCGCCGACGGCAACCTCAAGCCTACGCTCGCGCGCATAACTGACCACCCGCCTCACCTGCTCCAGCGCCAGCTCGCGGTTATCGCCAAGCTTGGCGGCAATCTGCACGCCAGAAGCCGGAATCGAGACATTGACCATCGGCACCTTGGCCTCGATTGCCGCATCGACATCGGCTTCACGCATCTGGCACCAGCCGATGGTGGTGAGCGGGAGACCAGCAATCAACGATGGCGCGGCTGGCGGCGATCTCCTCACTGCCCATCGCGGGCGTTCCCGCTTCGATCTCGGTGACTCCGGCCCGCGCCAGCGCCTGCGCGATCGCCACCTTTTCGTCGGTGGTGAAGGCAACGCCAGGCGCTTGTTCGCCGTCGCGCAGCGTCGTGTCGTTGAGCACGATCGGACTTCCCCATGCCGTCTCGGACCATGACTGTTTGGCAGAGGCGGCGGCGATCATGGGAGGCTCCTTGTTGGCTTTGGCAAAGCAAGGCTTGAGCAATGCGCATGCCACGCCGGCACCCGCCACAAGCCGTTGAACAAGCGCGCAGTTTTCGGCACAGCCGGATTGTCGCAAACGCGACAGCCTCGCAAAGTCGATGCGTCCGCTTACGTCACGGCGCGATGGGATGGCATCAACTCCGCTTGCGGCTCAGATGGATGATCAGATCGACGCAGGAGACTTCGTGGTCTGGCAGCGGCTCGGGCACATTCACAAGCAGGAGATCCGCATCGGGAATATCGAGCAGGATATCCTCGCCGTGCAGATAATAATGCGGATGCGGCGAGGTGTTGGTGTCGTACAACGATCGCGACCCATCAAGACAAATCCGGCGCAACAGGCCGGCTTGGGTGAACTGGTTCAAAGTGTTGTAGACGGTAGACGATGAGATCGGAAACCCGGTCTCGCGCGCCTCGGCAAATAGCATCTCTGCGGTGACATGCTGGGCGCCTCTGGCAAACAACAGCTCGCTTAAGATCAGGCGCCGGCGCGTCGGTCGCAGCCCGGCCTTGAGCAACACATCCTTCCAGCCGGCGTCGGGACATCGCCCGCTGAGATGGGAAGAGGCCGGTCCCACCTGCACCTCGTCGAAGCCCGCGCGATCCCCGGCGTCACCGGTCGGAAGTCTGGCCAACGGACGATCCATCCGAAGTCGCTCACATTGGCCAGGTGCCGGCCGCAACCGGGACAGCCGCCTGCAGCAGAACCTCGCGCCGGCGCTCGGCCATGCGGCTCTCGCCGCTTTCATCGCCGAAGCAGAGGTTGAAGTCGTTGCATTGCGTGCACACCGGCGTCGTGCACATGACAAGGCCGTCGTCCTCGCACAGCGTGCGATAAAAGAAGCGCTTCCAGCGCATATTATTGGTATTGCGCGCGGCCAGCGGCGCGAAATGGCGGCCTAGCAGCCGGGATAGTTCGCCACGACCGCGCAATCCGAGATCTTCCCACAAGTGATTTGGCTCGATTGCGCGACGCGCGATCATCCCAGCTAGCCAGTTGCCGATGTCCCCTTCGGTCGAGCGTTGTGCGAGCAGGAGATCACGCAACATTGCCGCCTCGTCGCTCTCATTGCGCTTGACACGCAAGAGCAACTCCTCGCGGTTTATCCGGATCGACGGGAAGTACTGCTCCAGCAACGCGGCTAGCTCATGGCTGGTCAGACCGACCTTCTCGGAAACCAGACCACCATCCATCGTGGCGGCTACCAGAATGGACGCCAGCACGTGGCGATCGAAATTGCTGTCACTGGTTATGTCGGCGGGGTCTGCCCCAGTGAGCAGGCGGTAGGTCGCAATTCCCCTATGCCGCTCACCGTTCGCTTCAGTCGCTCTGGCAGCCATAAGCGGAAACAATTGCGCTTCGAACATGGGTTGCCGATCTTTCCACAGTGATCAAGTATGCTCGGCTGCATCGTGATGCTGGTCACGACATCTTTCGCCGGAACGCCGACCTTCTTATTGAGCATTGGGAAGGCCGGCCTCCGTCGGTGTGTCCTTTACTCGGCTGCGAGTTCGGCTGCGGTCTTGCCGATGATGTCCTCGTCAACCGACTTCATGATGCCGTGCTCCATCAGCATGTCCTCGAGCTCATCCATGGAGATCGGGGTCGGGATGATGCCCTTGCCGCCATTGTTGTGGATCTTGGTCGCGAGATTGCGATAGTGATCGGCCTGCTGGGATTCTGGCGCATACTCCAGCACGGTCATGCGGCGCAGCTCCGCATGCTGCACGACGTTATCGCGCGGCACGAAATAGATCAGCTGGGTGCCGAGCTTCTTGGCCATCGCCTCCGCCAGTTCCAGTTCCTTGTCGGTCTGCCGCTCGTTACAGATCAGGCCGCCGAGCCGCACGCCGCCAGAGTTGGCATATTTCAGAATGCCCTTGGAAATGTTGTTGGCGGCATACATTGCCATCATCTCGCCAGACATAACGATGTAGATCTCCTGCGCCTTATTCTCGCGGATCGGCATCGCAAAACCGCCGCAGACGACGTCGCCGAGCACATCGTAGGAGACGTAGTCGATGTTCTCATAGGCGCCGTTCTCTTCCAGGAAGTTGATCGAGGTGATGACGCCGCGGCCGGCGCAGCCGACGCCCGGCTCCGGACCACCCGACTCGACGCATCGGATGTCCTGATAGCCGATCTTCATCACGTCCTCGAGTTCCAGGTCCTCGACGCTGCCGGCATTCGCCGCCAAGCTCAAAATCGTGTCCTGCGCCTTGGCGTGCAGGATCAGGCGGGTCGAGTCCGCCTTGGGATCGCAGCCCACGATTAGGATCTTGTGGCCCATCTCGGCCAGCGCCGCCAGCGTGTTCTGCGAGGTGGTGGACTTGCCGATGCCGCCCTTGCCGTAGAACGCGATTTGTCTCAGTGAAGCCATGTTGCTCTCCATCAACCAATTTGCCAAAGATTGCGCGCTGGCTCGCGCGCGAGCTTGTTTCTCTCTCAGAAACGAGGCACACGGGGGTTCAAGGGAAGGAGAGCAGCGCTCGTCTTGCGCGTCTGCGTGCACTCAGCCCTCAGTCAGTGTTGCTGCATCCTGATAGCAACCGCCGTGCCAACCCTGTCCACGCTCTTTAAGTTTCTGATTACACTTTGAAAACTTCGGGAGCCGGTGGATGAAACCAGGTGTTTTGAACGTGACAGGATTCGTGCCGCTGTCAGAAGCCGGACAAGGATCGCTAGCATCAAAACGGGAAAACGCCGGCTTAGCGCGAGCCAGTTCAATGCATTCATGCACGGAACAGAAATTGCTAACGCTCTTGCAAGCCGCTTTGTCGGAGCGGATTTTCAGGAGAGCAACAGTGCAGATTGGTGTCGAAACGTCGAAAGCAATGGACCTGCGAGGGGGGTTCGTGGTCGACGATAACGAGATCACCCGCGCGGCATTGCAATTCATGCTGCATGATGAGATCGAGACGCATGAGCTTGCAACGCCAGAAGAGGCCTTTGCCAGGGGCATCGATTGGTTAAAACCGTATGTGGTGTTGCTCGGAGCCTCTTATTTTAAGCAAGAGGGGCCGGCGTGATCGGCGAATTGGCGGCCCATTTTCCCGACGCTCAGATCCTGATCATCGCGACAAATCCGACGAGGCCGACGCGGTCGAAGCCGTCAAGGCCGGCGCACACGGCGTTCTGGTCAAGCCGCCGACCTTGGAAACCATTCGCAAGAAGGCCGATACCATTCTCGAACGCGGCGGCGTCACGCCGGTCGTGCAGCTCAGTGTGCTCAAATAGGCCCGCGCCATGACGACGATCATTTTCTATCACAAACCCGGCTGCGCCACCAACGCGCGCCAGATGCAGGCGCTGAAGGCCGCGGGCCACCACGTGATTGCCAAGGATATCTTGAAGGAGCCGTGGCGTGCGGAGGAACTGCGCCGCTTCTTCGGCAATACGCCGGTCGCATCCTGGTTCAACCGCGCCGCGCGGCGTATTAAGTCAGGCGAAATTAATCCCGAAACAAGCGACGCGGCGAGCGCACTCGCGCTGATGCTCAGTGATCCGCTCCTGATAAGGCGCCCGCTGATCAACGCCGATGGCGCAAGATGCGCCGGATTCGATCATGGGCCCGTGCTGTCGCTGGTTGGGCGGAGCATGCAAGGTGATGTCGAGCGATGCTCGCGCGAGGAAACCGGGGGACACTGCTCGAGCGGGTGAGCTGCAGAGCGCGTAGTTCCACCGAGAGGGAAAGGAGCGAAGTTTCCTCCGCTCCCCATTCTTGACGGGCGCGAAGAGCAAAGCTCGCTGAAGGCGGTCGGGGCTCTACACGCGCCTACATTTGGAATATTCAACGGCACTTCAGCGTCCCACTTTCGGTCCACCAGATGGTCTTGCCCCTGGAACGAGCGGGTCTCATAACGCGGCAGCCCGGCTCACCGCGCAGCAACGAAATGCTGGTCGCTCCTGAGCAGCTATCCCTCTTGGAAATGCCAAACCGACCAGTCAAGACTTCTGTGTTGAGGTACCAGTCTAGCAGGCTTTGAAAAAGGCGCTCGCCGCCTACCGGCGAGCGGGATTCATGGCCTCCGATGAGATACCGAGATCGTGCGTGCGCGGCGGCGACAATCAACTGGCGAGCTGTTCAGCTACGTTGACCTGGAGGCGCGGGTGCGGCGTGATCACGCGCTGCGATCATCCATCGGGAGGGAGGCGCTGTCGGCGCTATAGCGCGAGCTTGCGTCGCTCTATTCGCCGATTGGGCGGTCGTTGATCCCGCCGGAGAAGCTGCTGCGGGCGATGCTGTTGCAGGCGTCTGATAGGTGTCCTATTCCCCTCTGCGAGGTGTCCCAACTAGCACAGCACAGCACTCTGCGGTGGAGAAATGCGCGCATCGGCCTGCGCCTTTCTGCTCGATAGCCTCCGCACGCAATGTGATACGAACGCCTTCGGCCTTATCGGAATGCGATCGGCGCGTCACGTGATCGGCGATAAATTCCAGCACTGCAGCGCCAATCTCGGCAACTCGGCCGGCCACCTCAAACCGCCGAGCGCGGCGGCCTCTGATCGCCGCCATGAGTTCGAGAATCTGTTTCAGCGGGATCGCTTCGCCACCGAGCATGAAGCGATGTCCAGCCCGTCCGCGCCCCACGGCAACGATGAGACCTTCGGCAACGTCGCGCATATCGGTTCACGACGAACTCAAAGGGCCTTACGGACGCTCGTCGATGATGACGGCCAGATCGCGCCGAAATCCGAGCACGATAAACAATTTCGCTATTACAAACATCGGTCCGAGCAACAGATGGATCGATTGTCGACCAGTGCCGGTCGGCGACGTTCGAACACCTGGTGCCCAATAACCTGCGATGCACTGCCAATCACAACCAGGATAGCGGTAAGCGACCACATTCCGAAAGTATTTGCCTGACCCACGAAAATGGCGGCGGCTGAAAGCAATACGATCGCAGCCCCAAGGATCGCGGCTCCAAGCGCGAAGTCAAGCAGGAACCAATAGATGAGCACCGGTATGGTAGCGATGGCCGCCACACTGGTTTGGATCCCGAACGCGGCGATGGACCATTGGCTGAGCGGAAGAACGGCAGCCAGGAACAGGAACACGATGCCGAAGACATGCATGGCGCAATTCCAAGGGGCGCGATGATACTCAACATAGTCGGCAAGCGGCCGCCGAAAAAATGAACTCATTTGGCGCTCGGTTCGCCTGTTGTATCGGCAGGCGTGGCAAAGCTCATCAAGCGCATCTGCTAGTCTCCGTCGGAAACGTCACGGTCTCATTCAAAGCGCGGCCACGTGAATGTTCGCTGCCCGTCGAGCGCGCGACGCCGCCGCCAGCATCGAAGTCGTTGCGCCTAATTCAGCGACTAACAGACTACAAGGCTGCATCATGAAACAGGTATCCGAAATGACCGCGCGATGCACCGCATTTTTCTCGCAGGTGTTACCATTCAGCCTCATCGTTGAGACCGCAGTTGATCCCGCCGGTCATTGAAATCTCCGCGTTTTGCATTGTGGTCCGCGGCCACACGCGAGCAGCGCCGCAGTTGGAAAATCGCGACGGACAGCGAATCGATCATCAAATCTATCCTTGATCGTTCGGCGATTCTTGCTTCTACTCGTGCGCTGCGGTCGGTCGCATTGACATGCATCAACCGACGGTCATTATTCCATGGAGACGCTTCGCAAGCACTCGCACCTGCGCGCCGTGTACGTGACTCCAAAGTTACTCGGTCGTTAGCGAGAGAACCCCAGAATTTGTGACACGCTCTTCTATGGCGGATTAGAGCCAAACTCGGAATCCGGCTATGCGCGCCGCGAAGCGATTCAGCTGGCGCCGTCTCAAACCAGGAGCGCGAGCCAGATGAAAGCTCGATATGCGGGCGCCCAGAACTGGGGTCAGCGACGACCGCAGTGTCGTGACCAGGCTTCCGTTATCGCCTACCTGCGGGAATGGGCCGATGCGGCATGACGAACAGCGATCCCTGCTGCGCGCTTGGCGGCAGTCGCGGCCAGGTCAGCGCCGTCGCGATCGCCACGATGGCCGAGCACATTAGGGTTGATGAAAAAGCTCCAACGTGCAGCCAGCCAATGCGGTCATTGCGTCGAAGCCCGCAAAATCGCCGATGCTGAATTGCGCGTGAAAGCCGGACATCAGCGGACGCTTCGCTGCACGTTCCAGTTCGACCGCATTGACATTCGCAGCGACATCGAGCGAGCCGAGCGAGGCGCCGAAGGCAACCAGCGCGGCCCCGAGCTCCAGAGGCGTACTGGCAACCGCGAGCCACGGCAGGATGAGCGCAATTCCGAAGCCGCCGATCAGGATGATCGGTTTGCTGCCGTAGCGCGCGCACAACAAATCGCTCAACATCATCGAGACGACCAAGCCGACGCCCAGGCAGAGCAGCAGAAAACCGAGAACTCCATCATCGACCGCCAGCCGCTCCTTCGCGAACGGCACCAGCGGCACCCAGGCCGCAATGCCGAAGCCGGCGACAAAAAATGCAAGGCGCGTCGCGAGCCGGGTGGCCAGGCGATCGACGGACATCATCGGTGAACCCCGGAGGAAAAGTTGGTGGCTTCGTGTTCGGACACGCTAAGGACATCACGGCGGAGCGTGAGCGGCTGCGACCGCAGTTGCAGCCGCCCGAACATGCTGTTTCATGTCGCCTCACAGCAAATTGGCGGGGCGGCCGGGACGCCACGGAGGAAGTGCCGAGTCCGCCCTTACAGCACCGCCCCGCCTCCGACCGGTGATGGTGCCCCGAACGAAGCAAGCGGCGTGCCGATTTTGAAAGTTGGAGGTTCTACAGTCGCTTCGTACTGGGTGTGTGTTGCGTCAAGTCGCGGACATTGGTCTCAAAGCTGAAAAACGGGCGCTTTCGTTCAGTGCGCCCGAAGGCTCTGCCAAACCGTATCACTATCGTCGGTGTGTGATCACGTCACGGTTGTCGACCACCATGTCGAGCAGCGTGTCCTCGACCATGCGGCAATCCACGCCATTGATCCGGACGCGCGAGCATCGCCGGACCGGAATACAACCCAATTGCCGACGTTGACGTCATAGCCGTGAAAATAGGTGCCGGTCTCCGGCTCATCGTTGAAGGCGGTCTTGCGCTTCTTGAGCACCAGGCCGACGGTGCCCTGCCAGACTGATTCCTTGATCGCGCCGGTCGACAGGATGAGCCCGCCCTTGGTCTTCTCCGGCTCGATGTAGATGCCGACCAAGACCTTTGTTGTTCAGCAGCTCGATGCTGCACAGATCGCCAATGAGCTTCATAAGCTCGGTCTTCTGGTCCTCCGACTCCGAGCGCCGTTCCCGTGTCGAAACGCATACCATCCCTTCCCTCTCCTCCTACTCTTTCAGGATGTCTTCCATCGTCTCAGCGAGCACCGTGCGCGCGTCGGCGGGCGCCTTGCGGCACCACCTTGCGCTGATACCGGCCCCAATCTTTGAGATTATCCGACGTGATGGCATCGATCACCTATCCAGCTCATCAAGCTTGGCCTGAAGACGTTCGGCCAGCTTGATGGCGATGGTGACGCTCATTTACAGCCCGGCCACTTGTTTCCGAGCCAGTTGTGGAAGCGCCATGCGAGTCAGCGGGCATCTGACAAGGAAAAGGCCGCCTGCGTTGCCACAAGCGGCCGAAGTCTAGGGAGGAAACGCCCAAGGAGGGCAGGATGCAGCCTAGGATGAAAGCCATCAGCAGCTCAATTGAACGCAGGTAATCGTCGAGCATCCAAAAGGTGCGACGGAACGATACGAAGGTTTATGTCGAGATCGGCAAGGGCAACGCCAAAATCGCCGCTCGCCGCCGGCACCGGCCACCAGATGCCGCACCAGGATCATTTCCGCGGGTTGGCCTTGTCGCCGTACTTTGTCTTCTCGAGAAGGCCCTCGCCGCTGCCGGCGCCATACTACATCTTCGGGTATGCCTTCACGCGGCCGCCGTTGGCAAAGCCGGCCTTGTAGCTCATTTGGCGCTTTCCGCGGAGCGGCGGGCGGCATCACCCGCGTACTTGAGCTGTCGCGTACTTCGGTCCTTTCGTTGCGGGGGTGTATGCCCGGGGCTTCTGCATCGTGCGGGAGAGCGGTACCGACCCGCGCGGCTCTGCGGCTTTTTTGGAAGCGGGATGTCTTCTCCAAAGGTCCAGTCCTTCTTGAGCGTAATCCTGTAAAGGAACCGAAGCGCCGCGACAGCCGTATGGATTGAATTGGGGGCCAATTTCTTCTCGTTCGTGAGGTAGATTTGATAATTCCCGGATGTGCTCGGGGGTCAGCGGAAGTAACGTGCAAACAGCGATACCTGTTGGAGATACGATGCCTGTGTATGCGGCGACAGATTCCGCACCTGCATGTCCTCAGTCATCCGTTGTCGAAGAACCGTCATGGGAAGCTCCTTAAGCGATGCAAGCAGCGCCTCCAGCATCTCGCAATCGAACTTCGTCGGGAATGCAGGAAGATCAGATGGTGGTACCGAAGCTTGCCACGAGTCGCCTACCGCGAGGCGGTGATGCGCCGGAGAGGGGCGGACTGCGTTGTATTAGCGAGGAAGCGGGGTAATGCCCGTGAGGTCGTCGCTATTGGATCGGGTCAACCAGCAATGGGAGGAAGGCGAGTTGTGCGACGGATAGCGAATATGGCTCTGTTGAGCCATATTCGCTATCATCCCTGATCGTCGGCTCTCTGATTCGCCCGTAAAAGATGGACGACCTATGCTCGACAATCCGGAGAAGACCACCCGGCTGCTCGCCGCACTCAAGGTAGCTGCGCCATTTGACGTTGAACTGGCACCATCGTTGATCGAATATCTGCAAGCCGAGAATGTTGCCGATGCTGATCGGATGCACCACGTCGTCTGGGATTTGTCATACGCCGGTGACGAGGGCGGTATCATCTGCCATTTGTCTCGCTCGGAAGAAACAGGCAGAGCGCTTGTCGTCTCCCTCACACATGTGCGCGTGCCGCGCTCGATGCCACTTGCAGCGGCCGTTCTGGATTATCAGAAGCACCGAGTGAAGAAGCTCAAGAAGCAGGGCCGGAGGTAGCATAGAAATGGCGCACGCGATTATCCGAGGAAAGAATGGTCGTCGATATGAAGTGGAGTTTGAAGACGCGCCGCTACGCGTCGAAGTTCATGCCAGTGAGGAGACCGTCGAGATTTTTGTGGAGGCCGATTTTGAAACCCACCCGGAAGAACGGCGACGTTTTGCGATAATCAACATCCCCCGCCACCTGTTCAGCGAGGCCACGGGTCGGACGGCGCGACGCACAGCGAAGGATCGTTAATGCCGCTGCCGCGCACTCTGTGCCGCTTCCTTCTTCAGGCCGCCGCCATCGCTGCCTACCGCGGAGCGGTTTAGTCCAGTGCCTGCTATATCGACCAAGACATAGGAGGCACAGCGCTGCGATGGAACCGCTGCAAGCCGGCGTCGACTGTTCCGTGATCGCGCCGTGGCTCGGTCATGAATCGGTCGAGACGACGCAGACGTACCTGCACGCCCACCTCGCCCTCAAGGAAGCTGCCCTGGCGAAGCTCAAGCCGTACGAGCGCGGCAAGCGAACCCGCTTCCAGCCGAACGACCGCCTGCTCGCCTTTCTGGAAGCGCTCTGAACGACCAGACTATGCCGAATGGAATGGGGCTGCCGTGCACGCGATCGACGGTGCCAGCGTGACAACGGCGTGCCATACCATACCCGTTCGGCATAGTTCGGCGGGCGGCATAAACGGCAAGAATTAACGGCGTTGATTCGCAAGCCTGGCTGGCCGATGTCCTTTGCCCGCATCGCCGCCCATCCGGCTCATCGGCTGGACGAGCTCCTGCCCTGGAATTGGACGCCAGCATCAGCGATCTCCGCTCCAGCGGCATGACGACGCACGTCAACAAGGTCCATCACGTCACCCCAACCAATGGCAGAAGCTGCGAGGAGACCAACCAGGAGCCGGGCTCTCCAGGATTCAGATCTCGGCTGCAGCTAATTATCTGCGGGCTGATACTTTAGACAAGCCGAGCGTGGTGGCGCTCCAAGAACGAGCTGAGATAGATAGGGAATGTCGCGCACGATCCAGCGCACCATTAGCGCGACGGCAACAATCGCTCCCCCAAGAATTCCCGCGACGGCCAACCTGGTCGTGAGATCCCAAAGTTCCCCGTATTGTATCGAATCCATGAGACGAAAGACCGTACTTTGTATCAAGTATAGCAGCAGCGTGCTCTGTCCCAGTTCCACGGTGATAAAGCGGGTGACTCGATTTGAGCGGCCAACTTTCCAGCATTGGAGGACGAGCACGATCACGATCGCTGAGGCCGCTGCGGAGCCAAGAAGCATCAGAAGTACGTTTTTTGCCGACTGCATATCGTGCACTAGGGCGAGATTGTTGTAGATGTAAGTGTCTTTGCGCCAGGCTAGAAAGCACACCAAAGCCGCTATGGAGAGAAACGTGATTAAGAGCGGCTTGTGAGATCGCGTTATGCTCGTCCACCATTCTCTCGACTGAGCAAAAGAGACTCCTAGGCAGAAAAACGGGAAAGTATACCTTATGAGAGGTGATATGGAAAATGTCACAGGTGCAAGTGCGACTAGTATGACTGATACGAATAGGATCCAGGGCGACCGACGATTGAAAATCGAAAGAATTTTGACTAGAAGGAAAGAAACAAAAGCAGCCCAGATGAACCAATATGTGCCCGCGGAATCGTTTAGACACTGCAAAACGCTGCCTGGTTCGCTTGCAGACGAGCTAAATGCGGCCAACTTGGCTGTCTCTAGGAGAGCGTACCAAAACAGCATGGGCAACAAGAGCTGCATCGCACGATCACCGATGGCTTGAGTGAATGACTTTCGCAAGAGCGCTCGCCAAGAAAGATATCCGCTTATCGCCATAAAGAGTGGCATGTGGAACATGTAGATCCATTTGAAACATGGCGACTCCCAGAAGCCTTCATCTCGGTAGACGACATATTGGATCAGGTGACCGACGATCACCAAAGTGATGAGCACTCCTTTCGCGAAATCTAAACCTAGATCTCGATCGTTTGCCTCCGGCGTGCGCGCCCCGGGCACAGTCGATCCAGTTATTTTTGGCAATGTATCAAACCGAGCTGCCGAACATAGGTATAAGCTGCCGGTCACCTATTATGAAAGGCACTTCGCTGCTCCAGCTTTGCATCGCGCAATCAATCCATTCGGCGATAGCGGAGGCATTTTCCATCAACATTCTACGGCTCCCGAAAGCTGACGGAGGTCGATGACATGTTCAATTGTACGGAGGTGGGCGATCGGTATAGAAAAGAGGGGACCTGCTATACGAAGGTTTACCGATGGAAGCTCTACCCCAATTCGATCGGCTTGCCTGATCGAGCGGGCGCGTTGCAGCGTGTGCAACCGGAAGAGGTGTTTGCAACGCACTGCCAGGAGTCGCCATAGCGGCGTACCAACTCGAGCATGAGAGCCTGAACATATGCAGCGCAGCTTGCGCAGCAGCTCCTCCCACTGGGTGCATTCGGCGTTGCCATCACGAGCAGCTAGTACCCACCCTCCTTAGAGGGTGAGTCGTGATTCAAGATCGGGATGATACCCGAGGCAAGAGAAGTTCACCTTTCGAAAGGATCGCAAGGTCCTGGAGGCGCGTTGTCGTTCGCCGGCGACATTGCAGCGCGATTTGAAGCGGGCGCGGATAGTTTTGTTGGCGGCGGCCGGGCGCAGCACGCGGTCGATAGCCAAGGAAGTCGGGGTCCAGCCTCGGATTGTCAACCTGTGGCGGCATCGCTATGCCGACCTTGGCCTTGCAGGGCTGCAGGAGAGGCGGCGGCCTGGCAAGCAGCCGATCTATACGAAGGCCACCGACAAGCGGATTCTGCGGCTGTTGGACAAGCAGCCACCGAAAGGGTTTGCGCGCTGGACCGGGCCCCTGCTGGCCGAGGCGCTGGGCGATGTTAACGTCCAATATGTCTGGCGGTTCTGCGCAACCACAAGATCGACCTCGTGGCTCGCAAGTCCTGGTGCGAGAGCAACGACCCGAACTTCACGGCCAAAGCCGCCGATGTTGTCGGCCTCTACGTCGCCCCGCCCGAGAAGGCTATCGTGCTATGCGTGGACGAAAAGCCTTCAATCCAGGCTTTGGAGCGAGCGCAAGGTTATCTGAAGTTGCCCAATGGTCGCGCCTTGACCGGTCAGAGCCACGAGTACAAGCGGCATGGCACGACAACGCTGTTTGCGGCGCTCGAGGTTGCGACCGGAAAGATCATCGTGACGCATTCAAAACGGCGGCGCCGTGTCGAGTTCCTCGACTTCATGGACAGCGTCACCTCAGCTTTTCCGGACCGCCAGCTTCACGTCATCCTCGACGACCTCAAGATCCACAAGAAGAACGAGCACTGGCTAAAGGCACACCCCAATGTGAAATTTCATTTCACGCCGACAAGCGCATCCTGGCTCAATCAGGTCGAGGTTTGGTTTTCGATCCTGCAGGGGCAGTCGCGCAGCGGCGCTTCCTTCACCAGCCTTAAGCAACTCCAGGAGCATAGTGCTAGTGGTTCATCACAGTGATTTTGACTCTTTGGCGGAGGTTGGATATGCGCGGCCGAGTTTGGCGCGGGCTTTGTCGGTTGTGAACATCCATTTGATGCGGTCTCGTGCTTTGTTTCACTGCCGTTGCCATGCTGCGATCTCTTTTTCGGAGCCGTTTGGGGTCGTCGATGCGGCGGCCGAGACACTGGCGCTGCAGCACGCTGATCTCGCACTCGACCATGTTGAGCCAACTGGCGTGTTTCGGGGTGTAGTGGAATTCGAGGCGACGCAGGATGCGACGGGCCTCGGCGGGCGCAAATGCTTGATACAGCGCGCCGGCGGTGTGGATCGACAGATTGTCCTGCACGACACGGATACAGGCGGCATCGGGATAATGGACGTCGACGAGTTCACGCATGCAGTGGGCGTAGTCCACGGCGGCGCGGCGGTCTGTTATCTTGACGTTGCGCCAGCCGCGATGCGGATCGAAGGTGACGAAGAGATTGACGGTGCCGTTGCGGCGGTACTCATAATCGTAGCGCTCGCGCTGTCCTGGCCGGGATCGGCTGACGCACCTCGCCGATGAGCTGGACGGGGTCTCGACGTCAACCCGGCGTCCCCAGAAGCATCGAGATTCTCTTGCCACCGGAAAACTTGCCCATCCTCGAATGGCTCGGTATCAAAACGTCAAAATCACTATGATGAACCACTAGACATCACCGTCCATGCCTCATCGGAGATGCCAAGGCTAAAGAAGCAAGCGCCGTGCCGCAACAAAGAAGATTGAGTCTGCACGCAGTATCTGCATGCGTCGCATTGTCGACATTTGGTTCGGAGCCGACAATCTTCCTGATACCAGACGCCTGTGGCGCGTACGCCGTTTCACTCTCGTGTGAGGGCACCCACCGGAAGGCATTGACGCAGACATCCTCAGATGGTGTGCCGGGGATATCAAGATGCTCAGAAAGTCGGGAAGAGAAAATTGACTGGCGTCACGAATGAAGATGTCCATAGCATCGAGGTGATCCCTAGCAATATAGTTCTCTCGCCTTGCTTTCCGCCAATGGCATCGAACACAAAACGTATCGAGTCAACCACGGCGGCGTCTCGGGCTGTCGCTGTCCTCCTTGGACGTTTCCTCCCTAGACTTGGGCCGCTTGTCAGTTAAGCGTCCTTTTTGCTTGCCCATCAATCCGAGCATTTAGCGCGGGTATGCGAGACTCAGGATTCGCGTTGATGCGGAAGGATACAGACCGCGATCAACGACTTGGACGCCAGGGTCGCCTGAGTTGGCATGCTCTGCGAGCGCCTCCTGTGCCTTGTGCTGGGGATTATGTTTTGGGCATGGACCTTTTGGATCCCGTAAGGATTCGTTCCAGTGCTCATGGACACGCCACTCGTCTGGGACACTGGAATTGGTGCCCGTCAGCAGCACGGAAAGCACGACCGAACTCCTCGCCCAACTCACTTCGAAGATCATCCGGCGGGAGCGATCCAGGCAGGTTTCTGCCGCCGACAGCAAGGACCCAGGCAGCGTTGCGGATTGGGCCGGATCTCCTCGATCACGGCGCGAATGAGTTGCTCCCGACCGGTCTCAATGCTCGGCGGTTGCTTCAATTGTTCCGGTTCGA
>NZ_LLYA01000188.1 GCF_001440415.1 Bradyrhizobium retamae | reverse complement strand
TCCACCTCGCCGCTGCCGTGATAAACTCGCGATGAATCCCAACAGACCCTAGTCCATCGGCACTCGGGACAATCGCGTTGCCGGTGCAGGAGACCGGCCCGAAGTCGTAGCGATCCAGATGCCAGCGAACACCGCGAGGATGCCGGCAACAAGATTCCAGCGGAGCGGTTCGTCCAGCAAGGCCGCGCCAACGAGCGACGCGGTGATCGGATTGACGGTGACCGAGATCGCGACGCGGGTCGGCGTTGTGCGCGCCAACGCGAACGCCCAAAGATAAAACGTCAGCGCGCTGCCGAAGGCACCGAGATATATGGCAGCCAGCCATTGCGGGACCTCGAAAGCTGCGACGGGCGCAAAACTGCCGCGCCAGTATGAGATCAGGACAAGACACGCAGCCCCGACGCCCATGGATACGGTCGTGAAGGGAATTGGCCCGGAGCGAGCAATGAATGGCTTGGACCAGACGCTGTAGAGCGCCATGCACAGGGCCGCGGCGATCATCAGCAAATCGCCGCGCCAGGCCCCCGGCGGCGCGGAAGCAAGGTTGGCTAGAAGCGCCAGAGCGACCCCAAGCGTTGCGATCACGACGCCGATCGACTTGCGTACCGTAAGGGCCTCGCTGCCGAGCGCCGCTCCCACCACCATCGTCAGCAGCGGAAGCGTCGACAAGGCCAGGGCCCCCCGCGCCGCTGTCGTGAAAATCAGAGACGCATTGAACAGGATCGGGAACAGGGCGAAGTACAGCACACCCAACCCGGCGACGCTCAACCAGTCGGGATGCCGCGGCCACTGCGCGCCGTGCAGAAAGGCCACCGCCAACAACAGCAGAAAACCGATGCCAAACCGAAACGAACCGATCGCCAGCGGATCAACCGCATTCACCAGATAGCGCGTTGCCCCGATTGAAGTCCCGCCCAGGCCGCTCGATAGGACTGCCGCCAACACGCCCCATGCCTCGCTCATACACTTTCCCTTCCGGCTTGCGCGCAATGTAGGGAGGGTCTAGTAATCAAGAAATGGAATTTCCGTGATAGAGGAAATAACGTTTAGTTATGAGCGCGCCCGTCCTCGATCCGGATCTCTTGAAGGCTTTCGTGGCGGTGGCCGACAGCCGCTCGTTCACCCGCGCGGCTACCCAACTTAACCGGACCCAGTCTGCCGTAAGCATGCAGATCAAGCGCCTGGAGGAACGCCTCGGCGTCGAGCTGTTCAACCGCACCAAGGCCAATGTCGACTTAAGCGCCGCGGGCGAAGGGCTGCTCGGATACGCGAGGCGTATCCTGACGCTAAACGACGAGGCTATCGGTAAGCTGCGGGAGCGCAAGATCGAAGGCTTTGTGCGCTTGGGCGTGATGGACGACTACGGAACATTGATCGTTCCGCCTGTGCTGGCGAGCTTTGCCGCCTGTTACCCGCTCGTCCATGTCGAGATGGAGATAGGGCTCACCTCTTCCATGCCCGCGCGCCTCGGCAAGGCCTATGACCTCGTCATTGCGATGCACCCGGAGGGACGTGGCGAGGGTGAATTCCTGCGCCGCGAACAGGCTGCCTGGGCAACCGGTGCGTTTCACCCTGTTGAACAGCAAAATCCGTTGCCGCTTGCGCTTTATCCGCAGGGCTGCTTGTTCCGAAAATGGGCAATTGAGGCACTGGATGCCGCCAAGCGGCCCTGGCGGCTGGCTTTCGTCAGCCACAGCCTTGCGGCCGTCGAGTCAGTTGCGGCGCAGGGCCTTGCGGTGACGATCGTAAAGGCAGGTACGTTTCCGCCGAAGCTGCGCCCCTTGTCGGAGCGCGACGGCATGCCACGACTGCCGGCCGCGGACATTTGCCTGCATCGCACCGCGAATCTGTCACGGGCGGGCGCGCTGCTCGCGGACCACTTGCGTTCTACCATCTCAAACCACCTTGATGAGGTTTCGGTGAGGCGTGCAACGCGCGACGCCATTCCGATCGCCTTCAACTGAGCGGAATCTCGTGAACATCTCACTGTACGGCATATCGGTCTGGGTGCTCCCACTCCTCATCGCCATCACCTTCCACGAGGCCGCCCACGCCTTCGTGGCGTATCGGCTCGGGGATAAGACCGCATGGGAGCTTGGCCGGGTCAGCTTCAACCCCTTCAAGCATATCGATCCCTTTGGCACCGTCATTCTCCCCGGCGTTCTGCTGCTGTCGCATTCGCCGTTCGTGTTTGGTTATGCCAAGCCGGTCCCGGTGAATTTCCGGAACCTGAACCATCCCCGGCTCGACATGGTCTGGGTGGCGCTGGCCGGCCCCGCCACCAACATCGCCTTGGCGCTTGTCACGGCGTTGGCCTTCCACGCCCTGCCTCTGGTGCCGGCGGAAGCCGCCAAATGGACGACGGACAACCTCAAAAACGCCTTCCTGATCAATATCGTGCTGGCAATTTTCAACATGATGCCGATTCCGCCGCTGGACGGCGGCCGCGTCGCCGTCGGACTCTTGCCGCGGGTGCTGGCTTACCCGCTGTCGCGGCTGGAACCGTATGGGATGCTGATTTTGATCGGCCTTCTGATCCTGCTTCCTATCGTCGGCGCGCAGCTCGGCCTAAATCTTGATGTTATTTCGGCGATACTGCGGACACTGACCGGTTATGTGATCAACGCGCTTCTCTTCATCACCGGCAACGCTTAAACTTCAAACAGAAACAAACCCACCAGGGAAGAACCGACCCGGACAATGGCGACCAAAGCTGCCGATATGTTGATTGCGCGACGCGCCGACACCCGCGCGAGGGCAGATTTTGCAACATGGAAGATGCTGGCCAAGCTCAACGGCTTCACCGCCCTGCCCGCCGAGGCGCAAAACTTTCTTGAAGGCTACAGGCAGTTGCTCCTTGCGAGGATGAGCGAGGCGGACGCTTCCGAGGCCACCATCCAGCTCATGTACAAGAGCTACTATGCGGAGATGGGCGGCTCCGGAACGCCACCCGAGATTCCGTCGCGTGCGAGCGAGCCGGCCACTGACAGCGGCAAAGTCACCGCTTTCCGCCGCCCGCCTGCCCGGCCAAAACAACAGGCCGCATCCGGCCAAGCGGCAAAACCGCGACTGCCGGTGGCCCTGATTTTCATCTGCCTCGCGATCGTCTACGTCAGCATCCGCTACTTCTGGCGCTGAGCTTCGAGCGAAATGATTGCGTCGGCCGCGCTGGATTGGCGCGGCGACCATGGTGCCGAATCCACCCTGTCCCGTTCGAAGAGAGAGCGCGGCTTTCACGGCCAGGCCGCGTAGGACGGACCGCTGCGTGCGTGCTCCAGTCGGATCTGCCGGCGATAGCTGCCCGGTGATGCGCCGCAATACTTGCGGAAGAAGCGATTGAAATAGGCGGGATCGCGGAAACCCAAGCCATATCCGATCTGCTCGACCGGAAGATCGAGCTGCTGCAGACGCGTACAGGCCTCGCGGACCAGGCGCTCGTGGATGATCGCGCGCGGGCCGCAGTTTTTCTCCCGTTGGCAATGGGCGTGCAGCTTGTCGGATGTGACGCCGAGCGCGTCCGCATAGCGCGCCACCGGCCAGCCGTCGCGGTAATGCAGTTCGACCATTTGCAGGAAATTGCCGACCAGCGCCGGACCGCCGCCACGCGCTGCAACCTCGTGACGCTCATCATGCGAGGCGCTGAGCCGGCAGAGTTGCAGACACAGCAACAGCAGATGTGAGGCGATCAGCGTCGCGCCGCCAAAGCCGGGCGCGCGCAACTCCGCCACGATCGCGCGGCAGGATTCGGCGATCGTGTCGAGATGTGGAGGAAGCGTCTCGCCGGCAACCAGCGCAACGCGCTCAGTGGTTCTGCGCAGATGCAGCGCCTCGGCGCTGCCCGCGATAATCTTGATCAGGAAAGCATCGTCCACCGACAACAGGAAGCCACGCGCGCCGGGACCAACGTGCAGCGCTGCATCGGTGCTGCCCGGCAGCCAGAGCAGCGCCGGCGCTTCGAGCGCGACACCGGTTCCGTGCCATGAAGCCCGGCCGCGGTCCGACTGCAGCAACAAGAGATGCGCCCGGCGCTCCGCCTTCTGACGGATGACCCACGATCGAGCCGCCAGGGCCGCCGAAAAAGCCTCCGCACGTACCGCCAGCGCGACGCCGATCGGCAATCCGTTCAGCCCTGGTGATGCCGACATGCCCAAATCTCTTAAGTAATTCGCTCCTGAGACAATCCGCCGCCAGTGAAGCGGAAGGTTTGCCAGAAAAGTACAATCTTTCCCCGGCTTCGTCCAATTCCAAGCGTCCGGCAACCTCCCCTAACGTCAGGGTGATCACGAGCGCCAGTTCAAGGCGCCGGTCGACGCACCCTGGGAGGACAAGATGACGACATTCCTGACGCGGCGCACCGCCCTACTGGCGGCCGCCACCTGCGCCGCTACGCTCGGCCTGACCGCCGTCGCCGAGGCGCAAACCTCGATCAAGATCGGCTACGCGATTTCGCGCACCGGCCCCAACACCGGAGGCGCCGCGGTCACCACCATCCCCAACTACGAATTGTGGGTGAAGGAGGTAAATGCCGCCGGTGGCATCAAGCTTGGCGACAAGCGGGTCCCGATCGAGGTCGTGCAATATGACGACCGCTCCAATGCCGAAGAAGCGGTGCGCGCGCTCGAGCGGCTGATCAACCAGGACAAGGTCGATTTCATCCTGCCGCCATGGGGCACCGGCCTCAATCTGGCGGTTGGCCCGACGCTCAATCGCGAAGGCTATCCGCACCTCGCCGCCACGGCCGTCACCGATCGCGCGCCCGAGCTCGCCAAGCGCTGGCCCAACAGTTTCTGGCTGCTCGGCACCAGCGCGGACGCCGCAAAATCGCTGGTCGAATTGCTGAACAAATTGCGCGACGAAAAGAAGATCGGCGACACCGTGGCGATGGTCAGCATTGCCGACGGCTTCGGGATCGATCTGTCGTCGGCTGCGCGGCCGGCACTCACCAACGCGAAGTTCAAGCTCGCCTACGACAAGAGCTATCCGATCGGCACGCAGGATCTGGCGCCGATCGTGAATGAGATCAAGGCGCTCAACCCGGATGTCTTTATTGCCTTCAGCTATCCTCCGGATACGCTGGCGCTGACCGAGCAATCGCGCATCGCAGGCCTCAATCCGAAGGTTTTCTATACCGGGGTCGGCACCGCCTTCCCGCTCTATCGGCAAAAATTCGGCAAGAACACCGAAGGCGTGATGGGCATCGGCGGCTGGAGCGGCGACAGTCCGGCGATTAAGGACTATCTCGCCCGCCACAAGGCAGCCGCCGCCAACGGGGCGGAGCCGGACCGCTGGGCGAGTGCGGTCACTTATGCCAGCCTGCAGATGCTGCAGCAGGCGATCGAGCGCGTCGGCAAGATCGACCGCGCCGCCGTGATCAAGGATCTGCAGACCGGCACGTTCGACACCGTGATCGGCAAGGTCAAGCTCGAAAACAACATGCCGACCCGTTACTGGTGGGTCGGCCAGTGGCAGGACGGCGAGTTCTACGGCATCGCACCGGCGAAGAACGAAGGCGCGCGCGCCGCGATCGTTCCGAAGCCGGCGTGGGTGGCGCCGTAACGTCAAGATAGAGACGCGGCCAGCTCGCCAATGACCAACGCCATTCTGACCGGCCTGATGCTGGGCGGCATGTATGCGCTCATCGCCATGGGGCTCACGCTCCAGTACGGCGTTGCGCGCATCATGAACCTCTCTTACGGCGAGTTCCTGATCGCCGCCGCCTTTGCATCGCACTGGCTGTTCACGGGCTGGGCGATCAGTCCGTTTGTCGGACTGGCGCTGGTCGTTCCCCTCGCCTTCGTGCTGAACTTTGCAATCTACAAATTGCTGCTGACGCCGTTGGTGCGACGCGCGCCCAACCGAGACGCGCTCGAGGTCGACAGCATTCTCGCAACCTTTGGCCTCACCTTCGTCATTCAGGGCTTGATGCTCGCCCTGTTCGGCGGCGCCTACTACAGCTATTCGTTCCTCGCCTTCCCGGTGCAGTTTCTCGGCGAGACGGTCGCGGCCAATCGCCTCGCCGCGCTCGGTATCACCATCCTGCTCGGTCTGGCGCTGTATGCCGCGCTGACGCGGACCCGCGCCGGCACGGCGGTACGCGCCGTCGCCGTCGATCCTTTTGCCGCCCAGCTTGTCGCCATCAATGTGCCGCAGGCCTCCGCCCTGACATTTGCATTGGGTGGCGCGCTGGTCGCCGCCGCTGGCGTCTTGGTCAGCACCTTTCTCACCTTCAGCGCGTCATCCGGCGTCGTCTTCACGATGAAGGCCTTGATCGTCGTCGTGATGGGCGGCGTCGGCAACATGCTGGGCTGCCTGGTCGCTGGCTTGGCGCTTGGTCTCAGCGAGGCGCTGGTTGCCTCCTATGTCGATCCCGGGCTCACGCTTGCAGTCAATTTCGCACTGTTTCTCGCCGTGCTGCTGGTGAAGCCCGCCGGCCTGTTTGGCAGGGCGACGCGATGAGCGCGCGTATCGCCGGCTTCGGTGCCACAGCGCTCGCAGCGCTTGCGCTGCTGGCGCTCGTTCCGCGCCTCGGCAATGCCTACTACCTCGCGCTCGCCATCAGTCTTTTGCAATACACCGTGCTGGCGACGGCCTGGGGCATGTTCTCTGGGCCCACCCGCTACGTCTCTTTGGCAACCACCGCCTTCTTCGGTGTCGGCGCCTATACCGTTGCCGTGCTCGGCGAGATCTTGCCATGGCCGCTCGTGCTGCTGACCGCAGCGGCGCTCGGCGCCATTGTGGCTGGCATCGTCGGGCTCTCGACGCTGCGCTTGAGCGGCGTGTATTTCGTCATCTTCACCTTTGGATTGACCGAACTGATCCGCCAGCTTGTGGTCTGGTTCGAGGTCAACAAGTCGCGCGTGCTCGGGCGCTATGTCTTCGTCGACATCACGCAGGCCGATATTTACTGGCAATTGCTGGCGCTGACCGCCGCGGTATTCCTGCTGGGCTGGCTGATCGCGCGCTCGCGCCTCGGCTTTGCGCTGCGGGTAATCGGCGAAGACGAGACCGTCGCAAAACATTGCGGAATCAATACTACCTTTGCCAAGGTCGCCCTGTTCACGATCAGCGCGACGGTCATGACGCTGGTCGGCGCGATCATGGCGCCGCGCTGGACCTATATCGAGCCGTCGATCGCCTTCAATTCGATGATCTCGTTTCAGGTGCTGATCATGGCGCTGCTCGGCGGCGCGCACCGGCTGTGGGGGCCGGTACTTGGCGCCGTGCCGCTGACGCTACTGTTCGAACTGCTGAGTGCGCGCTTTCCGAACACGTTCACCATCATCCTCGGCTGCATCTTCCTGCTGATCGTCTACATGCTGCCGAGGGGCGTCGCGGGATTGTTCGAGAAGCTGTCGACGACGGCGGGCGGCAAAGCCAGACAACGGGCAAACGCATGAGCCAGGGCAGCGAAACACCCGTGCTGACGATCAGTGGGTTGCGGCGCGCGTTCGGCGGGCTCGTCGCGGTCAACGACCTCGACTTTACGGTCGCCAAGGGCGAAATCATGGGCCTGCTCGGCCCCAACGGTTCGGGCAAGACGACGGCGCTCAACCTGATCTCGGGCGTGCTGCGCCCCGATGCCGGCATCATCCGCCTGATGGGCCAGAACATCGCGGGCCTTGCGTCGTACCGGATCGCGCGGCTCGGATTGGCGCGGACATTCCAGCTCGTCCGCGTGCTCGACGGCATGGATTGCCGCGAGAACATCAAGGCGGGGTTGGCGTTCCAGAGACCGCATCTGCCCGCCTCCGGGGCAGAACTGCGGATCGACACGCTGCTCGACCGCGTCGGTCTTGCCGGGCACGACCGGCGCCCGGCCGCCGACCTGACCTATATCGACCGCAAGCGCCTGGAACTCGCACGCGCCCTCGCGGCAAAGCCGCGACTGCTGCTGCTCGACGAATGGCTCGCCGGCCTCAATCCATCCGAGCTTGCGATCGGCATCGACCTGATCCGATCATTGCGGGCTGACGGAATCACCATCGTGCTCGTCGAGCATGTGATGAGCGCGGTTCGCGCGCTGTGCGACCGCTGCATCGTCATGAGCAGCGGCCGCAAGATCGCCGAAGGCGCCACCGTGGACGTGCTGAGCGATGCGGCCGTCGTGAAGGCCTATCTTGGCGGGGTAGCCGCCGATGCTTGAGGTCAAAAATCTCAGCCTCGCTTATGGCCTGCATCGGGCGCTCGACGGCGTCACCCTCAGCGTCGACCGCCGTGAGATCGTAACGATCCTGGGCGCCAATGGCGCCGGCAAGACTTCGCTCCTGAAAGCCATCGCAGGCGTCGTGCGTACGCTTCCCGGCAAGCAGGTGCGCCTCGGCGGCCGCGATATCTCCGCGCTTGCCGCCCACGACATCGTCGAAAGCGGGCTGGCACTGGTTCCGGAAGGCCGCGGCATCTTTGGCGACCTCACGGTGAAGGAAAATCTTCTGCTCGGCGCCAACCCGAAGCGCGCCCGCGAGGGCGAAGCGACGCGGCGCGAGCAGGTGCTTGCGCTGTTTCCGCGCCTGCGCGAACGCGCCGCCCAGATCGCGCGCACCATGAGCGGCGGCGAACAGCAGATGCTCGCCATCGGCCGCGCGCTGATGTCCAATCCCGATATCCTGCTCCTTGATGAGCCGTCGCTTGGGCTCTCGCCCGCCATGGTGCAGGAGTTGTTCGCCACCTTGCTGCGGGTGCGCGAGGCCGGTGTCGGGCTTCTGCTCGTCGAACAGAACGCGCAGGAGAGCCTGCGGATCGCCGATCGCGGCTATGTGCTCGAGAACGGCGTGATCGTCGGACACGGCACTGCCGACCAGTTGAAAGCCGATCCCGCCGTCCAGCGTGCCTATCTCGGCGGCGTGCCGCCGGCCACCGCATCATCATCGTAACGCCACGCGTGAGGAGAGAAAGCCATGTACGAAATTTCGCTGCTGCTCGACAGCAAGGATGTCCCGGCATCGAACGGCGCGACGTTCGATCGCCTCAACCCGGTCACCGGCGATCTCGCAAGCCGCGCCGCGGCAGCCCAGATCGCGGATGCGAAGCGCGCCGCCGACACTGCGGCTGCCGCTTTCCCCGCATGGTCCTCTACCGGTCCGAACGCAAGGCGTGCGATCCTGTTGAAGGCTGCCGATCTTCTGGCATCGAAGGCACCCCAGTTCATCGAGTTGATGGCGGCGGAGACCGGCGCGACGGCCGGCTGGGCCGGCTTCAATGTTCACTTAGCCGCCGGCATGCTGCGCGAAGCGGCGGCCATCACCACGCAGATTTCGGGCGAAGTCATCCCCTCCGACAAGCCGGGCTGTATCGCGATGGCGGTACGCCAACCCGCCGGCGTCGTGCTGAGCATGGCACCGTGGAACGCGCCGGTTATTCTCGGCGTTCGCGCCATCGCCCTGCCGCTTACCTGCGGCAATACCGTGGTGCTGAAGGCCTCCGAAATCTGCCCGGGCACCCACCGGCTGATCGCCGAGTGCCTGCGCGATGCCGGACTGCCGCCGGGCGTCCTCAACGTCATCACCAACGCGCCGGAAGATGCCCCTGCGCTGATCGAAATGCTGATCGGCCATCCTGCCGTGCGGCGCGTCAATTTTACCGGCTCGACGCGCGTCGGCCGCATCATCGCGCAGGTGGCAGCCAAATATCTCAAGCCGGCCCTGCTCGAACTCGGCGGCAAGGCGCCGATGATCGTGCTCGACGATGCCGACATCGATGCCGCCGTTGCCGCAGCAGCGTTCGGCGCCTTCATGAACCAGGGCCAGATCTGCATGTCGACCGAGCGCCTCGTCGTCGACGAGAAGATTGCCGATGCCTTCGTAACGAAACTCGCGGCGAAAGCCGGATCGCTTGTCGCCGGCGATCCGCGCAAGGGTAACGCGCCGCTGGGATCGCTGATCGGCACCGATGCCGCGGCCCGCATCCAGGCCTTGATCAACGACGCCGTCAGCAAAGGCGCCAAGGTGGTCGCAGGCGGGCGCAGCGAGGGCACGCTGATGTCGGCGACGGTGATCGACGGCGTCAACTCGTCGATGCGGATTTACGGCGAGGAGTCGTTCGGTCCGGTGGTCTGCGTCGTGCGCGTCAACGGCGTGGACGAAGCCGTCCGCGTCGCCAATGACACCGAATACGGGTTATCGGCAGCGGTATTCGGACGCGACATCGCGCGCGCGTTCGAGGTCGCCAAGCGCATCGATTCCGGCATCTGTCACGTCAATGGGCCCACCGTTCACGACGAGGCGCAGATGCCGTTCGGCGGCGTCAAGGCGTCGGGCTATGGCCGCTTCGGCGGCAAGGCCGGCATCGCCGAATTCACCGAGTTGCGCTGGATCACGATCGAGACCGGGCCGCAGCATTATCCGATCTAGCGTGGCGGGAGTGCGGGGCGTTAGCTCTTGTTCTTGACGCGGAAGATCACCGGTAGTGTGAATGTCAGGCCTTCGTCGGCGACGACAGGCGGCGGCATCGGCACCGGATCGGAGCGGCGCACCATCGCCAGCGCCGCCTCGTCGAAGGCCGGATCGCCCGATCCCTTTTCGATATCGGTCGAGAGCACCCGGCCCATGCGGTCGAGCGTGAAGCGAACCTGGATCTCGGCGGATTTTTGCTTCCGTTCCTTCGGGTAACGTTTGTGCTTGTCGAGATGCGCGACCAGCTCCTTCTGCCAGGTCGCGCGCACGCGGCGTGCGCTCTCGCCGGTGCCGATCACCGGTGCGATGGAACGCTGCCCTTCCGGAATGGCCTCGGAGCTCGGCGTCGCGGTCGCCTCGGAGGCAACCGACTCGGTTGACGCCTGCGTCTGCACCGCCGCGATCTTCGGATCGTCCTCTTCCGGCTTCTTCGACTCGTTCTCCGTCACCACCCGGTCGGCCTCTTCAGGCTCCGTCGGCTTGTCCTGCGGCAGCTCGGTTTCCTTGACCTCGGCCTTCTGCTCGGCGAGCTGCGGCGACGCCGCGGAAGCATCGGTATCCGGACCCGGCGGCAGATCGGTCACCTCGCGGTGAACGGAGGCCATTTCGAGCCCGATCTCGATCGCCGACGCGCCGAGGGCGTCATCGGCTTCTTCGGTCTGCAAATGCGCGATCGCCAGCGCCGCGCCGCCAATGTGGAGCGCGAGCGCAATCACCGCGGCCGAAATCCAGAGCCGCCGCGAAGGCTTTTGCTCGTCGAGGCCGGTCAAGGCTTTGCCGGCGCCGCTTGCGCCGCTGCTGCTTCGGGAACGCCTTCGAGCGCCACCAGCTTGATTTTGGAATAGCCGCCGGCGCGCAGGATTTCGAGCACGTCCATCAATTCGCCATAGGGCACGGCGCGGTCAGCGCGCAGGAAGACGTGGCGCTCCTTGCTGCTGTCCGGCATCGCATCGAGCGAGCGCACCAAGTCGACGCGCTTAACCATGTTCTCACCGATCGCCACCGAGAGATCCGGCTTGATGCTGACGTAGGTCGGCTTATCCGGCTTCTTCTGCGGGGTTGCGGTCGATGTCGGCAAATCGATCGGCAGGTCGACGGTCGACAGGGGCGCCGCAACCATGAAGATGATCAAGAGAACCAGAACGACGTCGATGAACGGCGTGACGTTGATCTCGTGCGATTCCGCGAAATCGCTGTCGTCATCGAGGTCGTGTTCTGCGATTGACGCGCCCATCGCCTACTCCGCCGCCGCCGCCGCGCGGGCATGCGAGCCGCCGAGCGAACTGACGTGGGTACGATCGAGGTCGCGCGACAGCAGCCGTCCCGCGGCGCCCGATGCACGACTGACCAGTTCCATGTAGCCCTTGGTCACCCGCGAAAAGTGATTGTAGATGATGACGGCCGGGATCGCAGCGACCAGACCGATTGCGGTGGCAAGCAGCGCCTCGGCGATACCGGGCGCCACCACGGCGAGGTTCGTGGTCTGCGATTTCGAAATGCCGATAAAGCTGTTCATGATGCCCCAGACCGTGCCGAACAGTCCGACGAAGGGCGACGTCGCGCCGATGGTTGCCAGCAGCCCCATGCCGAGCCGGATCCGACGCGCCTCGGCGCGCACGATTTCCGAAAAGCTCGACGCGGCGCGCTCCTTGATGCCGGCGTCGCTGGAGATGCCTGCCGACAGACGCGCCTCGCGCATAGCTGCCGCGAGCAAGGACGACAGCACGCTCCCCTTGGAACCCAGCGCGAATTGCGCTTCCGCCAGTGACCTCGCGTCGGAGATATTGGCAAGCGCCCGGCGCACTTTGCGCTGAACGACGGTGAGCTCGATCATCTTGGCGATGAAGATGGTCCAGGTCACCAGCGAGGCAAAGGCGAGACCGATCATGACCGCCTTGACCACCACGTCGGCCGACATGAACATCGACCAGGGCGACAATTCGCGAAGTTCAGCGGCAGCCGACTTCAGCGATTTGCTCTCGCGTTCCGCAGGCGCCGCGGCTGAATCCGAAGGTGCGGCCGGCGCAGCCGCCGGCTGGGGCGACGTGGCCGGGACCTGCGATACGGCGGGCGCCTGCTGGGCCGCAGGTGCGGACGGCGCCGCAGGAAGCGTGCCCTGCTGAGCCGACGACGGCGCTGCCAGCAACATCGCCAGCGCCGACATCACCGCAAATAGCATAACGCGAAAAAGAGACATGTTGTTCATACTTCGGCCCAGTAGCGGATCAGGTTGTAATAGATACCGGTCAATTTGACCGTTTCGGGGTCGTCTCGCCCAGGCCGCTCCACCAGGGCCTGGATCGAGGTGTCGAGATCGAAGATCAGGCTGCGGGCGTAGGCATCCCGTACCATGCTCTGGAGCCTGAAAAAAGACGCCACGCGCACCCGGTGCGACCAGATGCAACTGGACGCAGGACTAAGGCACGGGCCACGAGCTTGATCTGGTGGGAACCGTGGAGGTCCGCGACCACCAGCTCGCCGCCGTCGCATTCATCCGGCTCCGACAGGACGTGCCGCTTAATCAGCTCGCAGCAACCGACCGGCGGCAGGACAAATCCTGCACCGTAGGTACCGAGCGAAACTTTCGGGGTCAACGCGATTGGGGCGTGACGTCGCTTGAATCCATCCAGATCAAAACGATTCTAATTTTGGTCCAAAGTCGTTCGACAGTCGGTGATGCGAATGAGATTCGAGCCACCCGGTCGTCATGCTGTCCTCACGCGTGCGCTGCCGCAACCTTTCCAATTGTTTAGGATTCTCAAGCGCTCGTGCGTGTACCCCCCGAGGGCGCCGAGACAATATCTGTCTCCGCAGGGAACCGTTCTGGGTGCCATTGCCTGTTTTCCGAAACAAGTAGGTCGGCATGTCGAGATCACGCACCATCCGTTGGGTCCTGTTGGTCGCAGCGATTGCCGGGCTGGGCTATTTGGGCTGGCAGCGATTCCACGGCGAGGAACACCCGGCGCAGGCTGACGCCGGGAAGCGCGCACCGGCACGCGTCGCCGTCCCCGTCAAGACTGCCCCGGTCGAGAAGGCCGATTTTCCGGTCTATCTGACCGGGCTCGGCACCGTGCAAGGTTTCAACACCGTCGTCGTGCGCAGCCGCGTCGACGGCCAGATCAACAGGATCACCTTTCAGGAGGGCCAGTTCGTTAAGGAGGGCGATACCCTGGTCGAGATTGACCCGCGCCCATTCCAGGCAGCGCTCGATCAGGCCAAGGCCAAGAAGGCGCAGGACGCAGCCAATCTCGCCAATGCCAGTCTCGACCTGCAGCGCTCTACCAGGCTCGGGGAATTCGCGACCCGGCAGCAGACCGATACGCAGCGCTCAACCGTCGCGCAATTGACGGCGCAGGTTGAGGCTGACACGGCAGCGATCTCAAACGCCCAAACCCAGCTTGATTACGCCACCGTCAAGGCACCGATTTCCGGTATCGCCGGGCTGCGCCAGGTCGATGTCGGCAATATCGTCAACGCCGCAACACAGACCGGCATCGTCACCATTGCCCAGATCGAGCCGATCGCGGTGATCTTTACCGCGCCGGAGGACCAGTTGCCGGATATCAGGGCGGCGCTAGCCGCCGCTCCCCCGAAAGTCATCGCGCTCTCTACCGACGGCAAGCGCGCGCTTTCCACCGGCACGCTCTCGCTGATCAACAACCAGGTCGACACATCGAGCGGGACGATCAGGCTCAAGGCGGTATTCGACAACAAGGATCACGCGCTGTGGCCCGGCCAGTCGGTTTCGACGCGGCTGCTCGTTGCGACGCTGAAAGACGCCACCGTGATTCCGGATGACGCTGTTCAGCATGGCGCCGATGGTCTCTACGCCTACGCGGTCAACCAGGACAACAAGGCCGAGCTCCGCAAGATCAAGGTGACGCGCTCGATCGACGGCCGCTCGGTGGTCGATGAGGGACTTTCGCTCGGCGAGCAGGTGATCACGGCAGGTCAATTCAAGGTTCAGCCCGGCTCGCTCGTGACTACGGCGGTCGCCAGTTCCGATCCGGCCCAAGCCAAGGTTGCCCAGGAATGAGCGGCGGAATCTCCGCGCCCTTCATTCGCTACCCAATCGGCACGTCGCTGATGATGGCCGGCATCATGTTCATCGGCCTCGTCGCCTACCCGCTGTTGCCCGTCGCCCCCCTGCCGCAAGTCGACTTCCCGACCATCCAGGTCACCGCCAACCTGCCGGGCGGCAGCCCGGAAACCATGGCCTCATCAGTGGCGCAGCCGCTTGAGCGCCAGTTCGCGCAGATTCCAGGCGTCGCGCAGATGACGTCTACGAGCTATCTCGGCACGACCGCAGTCAACATCCAGTTCGATCTCAACCGCTCGATCGACGCGGCCGCCAACGACGTGCAGGCCGCGATCAATGCGGCCGGCGGCCAGTTGCCGAAAAACCTCCCCTCGCCTCCGACCTATCGCAAGGTCAACCCGGCCGACTCGCCGATCCTGATCCTGTCGGCGACTTCGGACACACTGCCGCTCACGACCGTCAGCGACTCCGTTGATGCCCAGCTCGCGCAGCAGATCAGCCAGATCTCAGGCGTCGCCCAGGTCATCATTGGCGGCCAGCAGAAGCCGGCGATCCGCATTCAGATCGACCCGGCGAAACTCGTCGCCAAGGGCCTGTCGCTGGAGGACGTGCGCAGCCAGATCGCGATCACGACCGTTGACAGCCCGAAGGGAAGCATCGACGGCGAGCGGCGTGCTTACACCATTTACGCCAATGATCAGCTAACGGATTCCAAGGACTGGAACGACGTCATTATCGCTTATCGTAATGGCGGTCCGTTGCGGATCCGCGATATCGGCCAGGCTGTCACTGGCCCGGAGGACGCCAAGCAGGCGGCCTGGGCCAACGGCAAGCGCGGCGTGTTCCTGGTCGTGTTCAAGCAGCCTGGCGCCAACGTCATCGAGACCGTGGACCAGATCAAGGGAACGCTGCCCCGGCTGCTCGCCGCGCTCCCGCCGGCCGTCAAGGTCGAGGTAATGAGTGATCGCACCATGACGATTCGGGCTGCGGTCGAGGACGTCCAATTCACCATGATGTTGACCATCGCGCTGGTCGTGATGGTCATCTTCATCTTCCTGCGCAGCTTCTGGGCAACGGTAATCCCGGCCGTGACAGTGCCGCTGGCGCTGCTCGGCGCCTGCGCGCTGATGTGGGTGTGCGACTATTCGCTCGACAATCTCTCGCTGATGGCGCTCACGATTGCCGTCGGCTTCGTGGTCGACGACGCCATCGTGATGCTGGAAAACATCACGCGCTACATCGAGCAAGGCGAAAAGCCGATGGCGGCTGCCTTCAAGGGCGCCAGCGAAATCGGCTTCACCATCGTCTCGATCAGCATCTCGTTGATCGCGGTGCTGATTCCGCTGTTGCTGATGGGCGGCATCATCGGGCGGCTGTTCCGCGAATTCGCGGTTGTACTGGCAATGACCATCTTCGTGTCGATGATCGTGTCGCTGACGCTGACGCCGATGATGGCCTCGCGCTTCCTGCGCGGGCACGGCGAGGTCAGGCACGGCCGGGTCTATCAATGGAGCGAGCGCGGCTTCGACGCAATGCTGCGCGCCTACGAGCGCGGTCTCGACCTCGCGCTGCGCTGGAAGTTGACGACGCTGATGATCTTCTTCGCCACGCTCGGTCTGTCGGTCTATCTGTTCGTGATCATCCCGAAGGGCTTCTTCCCGCAGCAGGACAATGGCCTGATCACCGCCACTTCGGAAGCCAGCCAGGATATCTCCTTCGCCGACATGAAGCGGCGCCAGGAGGCACTTGGAAAGATCGTGCAGGCCGACCCCGATGTGGCCTCCGTCGCAATGGTGATCGGCGGCACCGGACGCGCTGGCAATAACGGCAATCTCTACATCACACTGAAGCCGCGCGACGAGCGCAAGGCATCCGCGCAGCAGATCATCGCTCGCCTGCGCCCGCAACTCGAGAAAGTCGAGGGCGCCCGCCTCTATATGCAGGCGGCGCAGGACGTGCGGCTCGGCGGCCGGCCGACGCGAACCCAGTTCGAGTTCACGCTGCAGGACGCCAATTTGGCCGAGCTGAACGAATGGGCGCCAAAAATCCTGGCCAAGATGCAGACGCTGCCGCAGCTTCGCGATGTTGCGACCGACCAGCAGACCAACGGCACCACGCTCGAGCTGAAAATCAACCGCGACACCGCCGCGCGTTACGGCATCCAGCCGCAACTGATCGACGACACGCTGTATGACGCGTTCGGCCAGCGCCAGGTCACGCAGTACTTTACGCAGCTCAACACCTACAAGGTGGTGCTCGAAGTGCTGCCGGAATTGCAGGGCAGCCTCGACACCCTGAACAAGATCTACCTGAAATCGCCAACTACCGGCGACCAGGTACCGCTTTCGACCTTTGCCACCTGGACCAGCGTGCCGGTACGACCGCTGTCGATCAGCCATCAGGGCCAATTCCCGGCCACCACGATCAGCTTCAATCTCGCGCAGGGCGTAGCACTGGGCCAGGCGACCAACGCGATTCAACAAGCGATGATCGAGCTTGGCGCGCCGACGACGCTCAATTCGAGCTTCCAGGGCACGGCGCAGGCATTCCAGCAATCGCTCGGCACCGTGCCGCTGTTGATCCTCGCAGCGCTCGTGGTGGTGTACCTGATCCTCGGCATTCTCTACGAAAGCTACATCCACCCGCTCACGATTCTATCCACGCTGCCGTCCGCCGGCGTCGGTGCGCTCGCCATCCTGATGCTGTTCGGATTCGATTTCAGCTTGATTGCCCTGATTGGGATCGTGCTTCTGATCGGCATCGTGAAGAAGAACGGCATCATGATGGTCGACTTCGCGATCACGGCCGAACGCGACGAGCAGCTCGAGCCCGAAGCCGCGATCCGGAAGGCGGCGCTATTGCGATTCCGCCCCATCATGATGACGACGATGGCGGCGATGCTCGGTGGGGTGCCGCTGATGCTCGGCACCGGCACGGGATCGGAAATTCGTCAGCCGCTCGGTTATGCCATGGTCGGCGGCCTGCTCGTCAGCCAGGCGCTGACGCTGTTCACGACGCCGGTGGTCTATCTCTATCTCGACCGGCTTTCGAACGCGTTTGCCCGCTGGAGCCGTTCGACCGGTTCGCACCATGATGAGCATCCGGACGCACACGGCTCGGTCAAGCAAGCGGCCGAATGACTTGACTTTGCCCGGCAACCGACACATCCGAAGGTAGTTTCCTTCGGAGCCGGTTCAGTGAAAATTTCAATCAAATTAGCGGTTGTAGCGCTATTCGGCATGTGCGGCCTTGGCCAAGCCCAGGCGCCCAAGACCAAGAATGCTGCGCCCACGGCGCAGGCAACGCCAGCTCCCACCGCCGGCCCGGCCGAGGGCTCCAATGCGCCCGCGCCTCCCGGCTGGGTTGCACGGTGCAGCAGCGCCAGCCGCGGCGCGCCACTCGAATGCGCGATCGAGCAAAGCGCCGTCCTGACCAAGACCGGTCAGTTGATCGTGCTGATCAGTATCCGCGTATCGGCCGAAACCCGCGCACCGGTCGGTATCGTGCAATTGCCGCTCGGGCTCAACCTGCCGGCCGGAGCCAAGCTCCAGGTCGACGACGGCATGACGTCTGACCTGCAGGTTCAGACCTGCGAGGCACGCGGCTGTTACGCCAACGCCCAGATTTCGCCTGACATGCTGGCCGCGTTGAAATCCGGCAAGCAGTTGAAGGTCTCGTTCCAGAATATGGCCAAGGAAACGATTACGATTCCGATGCCGCTGGCGGATTTCGCCGCGGCGTATGAGAAGGTTAAGTAGGTAAGTTTGGTCGGTTGCGGCAGCGTTGCCCCAAACAAAGTCGTCATTCCCCGCGAAGGCGGGGAATTCAATACGCCGCGGCCTATCGATCAACTACTACTGCCATCTGGAATACTGATCGCCCGCCGGAGACTGTCATCGGGCGCGCATTCGCGCCACCCGGTGGCGGGGCGATGACGGCTGAGGGCGTTCGCTACTGCCGCCCATCTCCGCCGCACCTACGCCCCCGCCATCCAGCTTCTGATCGGCATCATGTCGATCGTCACCTTCAGCAACTGCCCGATCAATTCGAACGCGGCAAGCGCCGCCAGCGGCCCCCTGTAATTCGTTCGAAAATGCCCCTCCTTCCACGCTTGCCAAGGCCCGGATCGAGCGAGTAGAACGACGCACTAGCGAAAGCGGCGATTGCAAATCCCCGCTCCGGCCGATTGCCCGGACATCCATGTAAAACATTGATGTTATTGAGCAATTCTTGGGGAATGGTGTAACGGTAGCACAACGGCTTTCGGGCTAGGCCATTGAAATCTTTCACCTAGTTTTGCAAACCCCCTACATTTTGATCCGGCTATTTCCGGCCACTTCTGAGACGTTTGCAAAACTTTTCTCGTTGTCCTCGGTGTTGAGCAGACTTGTGCCTACCGCATATCAAATCCGGGCATATTGGTGGTGCAGTCCACCCAGGATCGGGCGGCAGATAACGCGTCCGGCTGTCTCGGCGGCGCGTGATATCGGTGTGTCTTTGTTCAATGACAAGTGAGTGCGCCTGCCGTTGTAGTAATCCATGTACGACAGCAGCACCTGGCGCAGATGGCGTTCGCCAAATATCACGATATGATCAGTGCATTCCCTGCGGATCGAGCCGATCAGCCGTTCGGCGTAGGCATTTTGCCAGGGTGAGCGAGGAGACGTCGGGCGGTCTCGAATGCCGATGGATCGAACGCGGCGGATAAATAGCTCGCCATAGGCGCCATCGCGATCCCTGATCAGGTAACGAGGGATTTGCTCCCAACCGCACGCCTCCGTCAGTTGATTGGCGATCCATTCCGCCGTTGGATGCGCGGTCACTCCAAACCAGAGGATCTGCCGCCGACCATGGCCCATGATCAGCAGGCCATAGAGCAGACGAAAGGAGATCGTCGGCACCACGAAAAGGTCCAGCGCCGCGATCCCGTCGGCATGATTGCGAAGGAACGTCTTCCATCCCCGCGAGGGAGGTCCCCTCCCCCGCGCCATATACTTGGCGACGCTGGTCTGGCCGACTTCGATGCCGAGCTTGAGAAGCTCCCCATGGATTCTCGGCGCGCCCCACAACGGATTGGCGATGCTCATCCGGCAAACCAGCCGCCGAACTTCCAACGACACGGTTGGTCGACCGCAGCGGCGTCGCGATTTCCAGCGCCAATACAATCTGAAACCGGCGCGGTGCGAGCGGATCACTGTGTCCGGTCGGACGATTGCAAGTGCATCATACATCTTGGGAAACAGTCGGCACACGCCTCCCAATACCAGTCTGTCAATCGAGATGAACGGAGGTCTCTTGGAACTAGCCCGTCGCAGCACATTGATTTGCTGCCTTAAGACCAAAATCTCTGCCTCAAGCGCAACTCGCGACCGCAACAGGTCGATGACTATCCCAAAGATCAGTCTACACAAATCTGACATCGGGAGGCAGCATCGCCCGATTCTCGATGGACCACCAGCGGATTGGATTTACGATAGGGACAGCGGTGAAATAGTTTCGATCCGGCCCGCGAGAGTTTCCCCTGTTGCTGTTTGCCTCACCGTTGCTGGTTTCGTGATCCGCTGCCAAGGGTGTTGAAGCGCGCTTTCTGCTCGCTGCTTAGCGAGGCATAGAATATCTCAAGCGCCGGCTGTATGTGCTCCGCTGCCGAGACCATTGCCTCAACCCGCCTCTCCATCTGCTCGAGCCGACCGACCGGCGTCTGCGGAATGACGTCGGGACACTCGGATTGGAGAATGTCGACCGCGCCTGCGGTCGTCTCTCTCAGTTCGTCGAGTGCCTTCTGCTGCGACTCGCGCGGCCGCACAACCTCTTCGATCCTTCCGATCGGCAGGTCGACGAGACCGGGCTTGGGTTCGCCACAAGCGGAGCCCTCGCCTTCAGCCCGGGCCTGATCGCCTGTGCGGGCGCGGCCCACATCCGGTCCGAGCAGATTGAAACGCGCCTTCTGCTCGTCACTCAGCGAATCGTAGAACGCCTCAAGCGGCGGTCGCACAATACGGATGGCTTCAAGTGTTGCCTCAAGCCGCTCAACCATGGCCTGCAAACGCCCGGTCGGCGTCATTGGAACGTCAGTGGGGCAAGCGGCCTTGAATGCCTCGGTCGCCTTCGCCGCTGCTGCCTTGAGGTCGTCCAGAAGCCTCTCCTGCGCCTCGTCCGGCCGAACGGCACTCTCGATGCGCTCGAACGGCCACGCCGTGACACCTTCGGCCGGCTCGCAGAACTGCGCGACCGCGCGCGCAGTGGGACGGCCGCGGGAAGCCGCACGCGGCAGCGCAGCCCTCATGCGCTCCGGATACGGAGCCGCGTAAGCATATTTGGAATAGGGGCCGCCGTACGGCCAGAAGATCCCTTCGAATATGTCGTCGTAGGCGTATGCCCAATAGCCATTGAAATAAGCATGGGGCCAGAACGTGTAGTGAAAGATGTCGAAGTATACGTACGGCCAGAAGACCGGTCCCACCCACGCCACGAAGTGCGCGTGACGTCCGCGCCGCCAGGCATGCCGTGCGATGCTAACCGCGCGGCGCGCCTCCCTGACCTGCCGGCGCGCCTCCCTGGCCTCTCGCCGGTCGGCGCGGAATTGCGCAGCGAAGCGTCCGCGAGCGGCCACTTCAGGCGTCACGCGGTCCGGGCGACCCTGGCGCGCCTCGAGCCGCTCCTTCCGCCGCGGTTCGCGCTGCTGTGCGGGTTCCCGAAGCAACCGCTCCCGCCGCTGCGCGCGCTCCTGTCGCCTTAACTCGCGCTGCTCCAACCGCTCCTTTCGTTCGGCGGCACGCTCCTGCCGAGGTCGCTCGCGCTGCTCCAACTGCTCCTTCCGCTCGGCGGCACGTTCCTGCCGAGGTCGCTCGCGCTGCTCCAACTGCTTCTTCCGCTCGACGGCACGCTCTTGGCGGCGTTGCTCGCGTCGCTGCTCCCTCTGCCGTGCGCGCTCACGCTGTCCCCGCGGCTGCTCGTCGGCGCGTTCCGGTCGTCGCTGCAGTCGCTCCCGCGCCTGCTCACGTCGCCGCTCCAACCGCTCTCGACGCTGGATTCGCTGCTGGACGTTCTCCCGTCGTTGCCGTCGGATCCATTCCTGTTGGCGCTGTGGGCGGGCGCGTCGTTCGATCCGCTGCCGAGGATATGCGCGCATCTGCCGCTGAATTCGACGCGGTCGCTGCACCCCACGACGAATCTGAGGTGGCGCGGCCCTTCGGATACGGGGCCCGCCACGGTGAACTCTCGGTCGGGGCATTACGGCCCTCGGTGCCGCGCGAGAAGGCATCCGGCGCGGAGCAGCACGCTGAACTGGGCCAGCTCTTGGAGCCGCCCGATGTTGTGCCACCTGTATTGGCATTGCCGCGCGAGGCTCAGAGGCAGCAGCAGCCGTGCGTGGCTCTCTCGGCTGCGTGTTCGAGGTCGCTGGCATCGCTGTGAGAATCAAAAGTGCGATCGCGAGGCACGCGACGAGCTTCGTCATCATCCGTCCCTCCGCGTCGCCCTCGGATGGGAAACTCGTGCCGGCTCTTGCAGTTTCCTCGCACAACCCGCTGCGGCCTCTCAAGACAGTACGCTATCGTACCGGATCAACGGCGCCGGTGACGAAAGGCGGTGTACTATCACTGCGATCCTATCTCGACCGACATAGACCAGACTAATTCGGATAGAGGGTGGTTCGCCGAGCGGGAATCCTCGCCATCAGGAATTGGTAGAATGCATCGACCTGCTCCCGATTTCCTGGAATACGGTATCGCTTCCGGGACCGAAGCATGAGCCAGAACGGCAGGAAAACCACCATATACCAGAATGAGGGTGGTGATTCCGGTCGTTCGATCTTCAGTTCGACCCAGTCGTCGCGTTTGTAGAACCCAAGGAACAGGAATGCAGCGCCGATCAGGAAGAGAGCCAGACTGACGATCGTCGACGGCATCGTTTCGAACCCCGTCAAGGCACCGGCCGCTGCGAATGCGATTCCGAGAACGATCCGGGTGATGCCGCTCCATGTCCGCCAATCAGCCGTCCGGCGTCTCGCCTCCGAGACCTCCGTGTATTGGATGCCGATCAGGCGATCTCCCCGTGCCCCGAAGAAGCGCTGGCGAGTGGCATATACATCCAGTCCGGCGTCCATGTTGAAGACGGCCACGACTGATTCCCCGGGGTCAAGCACTGACGTAATTTCCCCCGGGACGTTTTCCACCGTCCGGTCCAAAGAGCGCTCTCTTTTCACTGCTCTCTTGCTGCCCATGGAGGCCATATGGGTGCCGGCTTCGACGAAGGCCTGGATGACGGATCGTCGTTGCCCCGAGCGCCGGTCATCAGCACGGCGCGGCCGCCCCAGGTCGGCTTAGTCCGGCCGCAACTCGTCCGACTTCGCCAGTTCCTCCGCTGTTGGCGAATGGTAGTACGCGCTCATAAGCATCAGGCCGATCACGATCGGAGTAGCCCATGCCGCCAGAACAATAAAAGTGCTGAATCCTGCGCTCATGGTGCTCAACTCCGCATGTAATCGATCGTTTGCTTGGCGGCAGCATCCCTGGGATGCGGGGTATAACGCGGCGCGGTGGCCATCTCGGCCGGCCAACACATGCTCCACAGCAGAAACGCGCCGGTTAGACCACCGAGGATCAACCAAGCCCAGAGCCCCGGCATGCCGAAGAAGACGCCGTCGAGATAATTCCCGAATTCGATGCCCGGTCCGACGAACATGATCCACCAGAACGGAATGTAGAACCACAGGAAGCTGTGCCACTTCCTCGCCTTGGGCTCGTAGAATCCCGGATCGTGCTTCCTATAGAACCGGTCGAGCTCATTCATCCATTCCGAGAACTTCTGGCTCGGAGTTGTGATCGAAGAAACCAGCCAGATGGTGAGAAGATTGAAGATGATTCCCCAACCGGCTGAGTGGATGCTCAGCGTGTAGCGGTACGCCGGCCAGAAGTAAGTCGCCGTGACAACCACAATTCCGACCATCAACCCGGCGGTGATGCCTTGCGGCGTCCACCGGATGGGCCAGCCGCGGAAGTTGTAGCAAATCACGATGAGCGCCGGGTAGAGCTGGAATCCGTACGACACCGCGAGACCCCCCAGCATCACCATGAGGTCGTGCTGGGCAAACGCGACGTAGAGCGAAGCGAGAAGCAGTATCGCGCAGAAGATGCGCGACCAGTGCACCTGCCAGCGCTCAGGAAACACATCCGAGATCCTCAGCGCTTCCACACGCGGCTCCGGATTGCCCGGATTGTGCCCGGAGCCGCCGCCATGGGCGGCCGCAGGCTCCAGGCGCTTGGCTCGATACAGCATCGTCTCGCCGACGATGTTCCGGGTCGCGATTGCGGCGAACGAAGAGATGTAGGGTCCTGCCGTGGATTGGGCCGCGGCGAGCAGGCCAATGGCCGCCAGCGGAATCAGCCACAACGGCATGTATTCGAGCATCAGCCTCGGCACCACGCCGTCTGATCCCGCACCTGCCGCGCCGGCAGCCCGGATGAACTCGACCAGCGCAGCGTTGCTGAACGTGGCGGGATCTTGGTGGGCGAGGACCTGAGCCCCCATCCCTTGAACAACCGACCACAGCACCAGCGTCGCCGTCACTACCGTGCCGATGCCGAGGGTTATCTGCCAGGCAAGCAGCCGTGTATGACGCATGCTGTACGCCCACATCGTGAAGGCGGGGGACGCCTGAATTCCGGCGAGGGCCAACATGTAGGTGAGCATCATCATGCCCGTCCACTGCGGCTTCGGTCCCAGGCCCTCTACATTCGTGACCCAGTTCCAGTTCCAGAGTATCCAACCATGCGAGTGAGTATAATAGGTGTGCGTGGTCGAGACCTTCTCCATGAACGGAGCCCACCCACCGAAACCGTACAGTACAGACGCCCCGATCAGCGTGATGCCGCCGAACGTGAGGAAATACTGGACCACGTCCACCCACGCGATGGTCCTGAGTCCACCGGCACCGACATAGATGAGCATGATCAGCGCGAGTGCGACGCTTCCCACGAAGAACGGGAAGAATCCGCCGGTCACCACGGTGAACAGCAGACCGGAGCCGATGAGTTGGACCGCCACATAAAAGCAGCTGTACAGAAACGACACGACAATGATCAGGGCACCCAGGAAGTACGAATCGAAGATTGTGCGATACTGTTCGGGCGGAGTGATGAATCCGTATCGTCGCCCGAGCATCCATTGCCGCTTGATAAACAACGCGCCCGTGAATGGAATCGTGATCGCATAGAGGCCTGCATAGGCGTAGGCGATCCCGGCGGCATAGACTGTCCCGGGATGTCCCATATAGGTCCACGCGCTGAACGAGGTGACGGACGCGGAGAGCATGAACAGCCACGCCGGAAGCGTCCGCCCCGAGATGCCCCAGCCGGAAAGAGTGCGCGCCTGCTTGTATCCAACGACGCTCCAATAGATGCAGTATGCCCAGTAGAGTCCGACTGCGATGAGTACTCCGGCAATCAGCGGCCAGTTGTATTCGGGTGTCGGCATGATCAATCTCCTCCCAAAGTCCACCCACTTAAAGAAGCGGGTGAGGAGACGACGCCGAGGTCACGCTACTCTTGTTATGTTCTTGTGGAGCGTTCCGCGGTCAGCTCCTCGACAACCGGGCGTCCTTCTGACGCCACATGCCATCACGTTCCGTAGGCGCGGCTGGATCGCCAGGCACGCGCCGGGCTTGAGTGATGATCTGTCCATCCGCGTCGCGCCAACGGAAACGCGCGCCGAATCTTGCAGTTCCTTGCACCGCCCGATGCGACATTTGAGATCGTACGCTACGGTACCGGATCACTGGCGCGATGCGCGAACTCCTGAGTGGCAGACGACACAAACGAAATCCAAACAGCCTTCAGCTGGTTCGCGACTGTCAGAGTGCGGGGTACGGAAGCGAACCTGACCTTCTGCCACGCCCTATTGTTGCATCAACGGGTCCATTTCTAGGGAGGGCGCCTGCCGACGTTGCTGTTGGATGATCTTTTGATATTGCTCAGGGATCTTCTCAGCGCGTGAGGCAGCGGCCAACCGTTCTGGTAGCCACGTCGCGATCTGCGGGAAACTGATCAGCAGCGCGACTGCCAGCAACTGCAGAAACATGAATTGGAACATGCCCTTGTAAATGTCGAGCAGGCTCCACTTGTCGACCACTTGCTTCAAGTAGTAGGCGGACATGGCAATCGGTGGCGACAGGAAAGCCGTCTGCAGAACAACGGCGACCAGCGCTCCGAACCAGACCAGATCTATCTGCAGGGCGGCCACCACCGGATAGAAGATTGGCAAAAACACGAGAATGACTGCTGGCCACTCGAAGGGCCAGCCGAGCACGAACACCAGAGTCAATACCAGGATCAGCATGCTAGTCTTGGAGAGTTCAAGCGCGAGCAGGCCCTCCGTGATCCAGTTGGCAGTGCCAAGCCGGGCAAAGACCGCGCCGAAGATGTTCGACGTGACGGCGAGCAGAAGCACCATGCTTGAGGTCATCATGGTCGCGATCAAGGCTTTGCGGAATGCGGTCCAAGTCAATTTCCGGTAGCCAGCCGCGAGGACCAGCGACCCTGCGGCGCCGACGCCCGCTGCTTCTGTCGGTGTCGCCAGTCCGGCGAGGATCGAGCCAAGTGTTGCGGTGATGAGCGCCAGCAGCGGCACGACTCCAACCACCACCTCTCCCAGAATGGCGGGAAGGGAATGGACGCGCTCCTCCATGGGCATTGCGGGACCGAGTCCGGGATCGATCATGCTCCGGGCGAGAAGGTAGACGAGATAGATGCTGGCAAGCATGAAGCCCGGCACAAGCGTGGCCGCGTAGAGATCGGCCACCGAGACGCCAAGTACAGGGCCCATCACGATCAGCATCACCGAGGGCGGAATAAGGATGCCCAGAGTGCCTCCTGCGGCGATGGCGCCGGCCGAGAGCCGCGCACTGTAGCCGGAGCGGATCATGATGGGCGAAGCCATGATGCCAAGGACGGTCACAGCTGCTCCGACGATGCCTGTGGCCATGGCAAAGACCGCCGCAGTTAATACCACGACCACGTACAGGGAGCCCCGCACCGGCGCCATGAGGTATCGGAAGGCAATGAAGAGTCGCTCCATCAGGCCCGCCTCCTGGGTGACGAAGCCCATCAGGATGAAGAGCGGCACGGCGGCGAGCACCTCCTCCTTCATCATCCCGATGGTCTGAAAATAGGCGAGATTGAACACAGTGTCGCCCAGCCCGAGCCAGCCGAAGCTCAAGGCGAGGAACAGCAGCGTGAATGAGATCGGGACGCCGATGAAAATTGCCCCGAGCAGAACGAGCAGCATCACGAGACCGATGAGGGCCTCGGGCGTCATACCTGAACCTTAACTTTGCGTTCTATCTCCTCACCGGTACGCGCTGCATGCAGGCTCTTCAGGAGTTCCGAGACGCCCTGCAGCAGGAGCAGCAGGCAAGTGATCGGGATGACCGACTTGAACGGCCACAGAGGCGGGCGCCAAGGCGTGAGATCAGCGAGCTCGTGGATGCGCCAGGACGTGAGCGCCTCCTGCAGCCCGACTACCATGAGGAGCGCAAAGCCAGGGAAAAAGAACACGATGTACGAGACCGAGTCGATGGTACCCCGGGTGCGGATGGAGAACGATTCCCAGAAAAAGTCCGTGCGGATGTGGGCGCCTCTGTAGAGAGTATACGCCGCTCCCAGCATGAACAGGGTTCCGTACAGCATATAGCTGGTATCGTACGCCCAGATCGTTGGCGCATTGAAAACGTATCGCGAGACCACCTCGTAGCAGACGGCTGCCACCAGCGGCACCGAAAGAAATGCCACCACAGTGCCTGTGAAATCGGTGATCCGGTCGATCGACCGGATCACCGCAAGAATGCGTGGCGATGGACGAAAGTCGTCCATAGTTAGCCCCGACCTTTGCTAGTGGAGGCGGGGTCAGCCCCGAAGTCCTCAGGCCAGTAGATGCTGGCCACGAACGAGTACGGCGGGAAATAGAATCGCTTGGCCGGCACAACGACGCTCGCGTAGTCCCGTTGGGAATCCCATACCTTCTTGAAGAAGGGATTCTGTGCCGCCTCGCGTGCGGCGATCTCGTCCCACTTTTCCAGGAATGCGCGCAAGACATCGCCTGGCGTGCGCAACAATTGCACGCCGTACTTTTCACGCATCTCGGTCAAGGCTTCGGCGTTCTGCTTCTGCCACTTCGGCCACCAGACAATGAAGGCATCACGGGCGGCCGATTTGATGATCTCCTGATGCTGAGCCGAAAGGGCGCGCCACACCTCACCGTTGATGAGCAGTTCGCCAATGGTGACGTTCTCGTGCACGCCTGGCGAGTAATGGAATTTCCAAACATTCTGGAATCCGAGGCGGATGTCCTCAACGCCGCCTACCCATTCGGCACAGTCGATGACGCCGCGCTGGGCAGCGGGAATGATCTCGCCCCCCGGCATATTGACGACCGTCATGCCAAGCTCCTTCCAGACCTCTGCGGCGAGACCGGTTTGGCGGCATTTGAGCCCTTTCAGGTCGTTGAGATTGGTAATGGGACGATTGAACCAGCCGAAGGCTTGCGGGCCGGAGGGAAGAATGGGAATGGGGACGACATCGAGTTTGAGCACCTTAGTGTAGAACTCCTGATACAGTTCGAGGCCGCCGCCATGATGGAGCCAGCCCATCACGTCGATGAAATCCATGCCGAATGTGCCACCAGGGCCGCCGGTGAAGAGAATGGCTGTGCGGTCCTTACCGGTCCAGTAGCCGGCCCACGAATGGGAGCCGTCAACGACCCGCCGGGAAACTGCATCGAGGAGCTCAAACGGTGGCACCACCTGACCGGCTGGCATGGTGTCGATGGTGAGCATTCCCGCCGACAGCTTGCCTACGCGATCTGCGAAGTAGGTGAAATTCTCGTAGAGCGTCAGGCTCGCCGGCCATGCGGCCTGCATTCTGAGGACCGTATTGGAAGACGGGCGGCCGGCCGGGGCTTGCTGGGCCCGTCCTGTTCCACGCCCGAGAGTGGCCATTACGCCCGCTGCGGCCATGCTGCCGATTAGAGTGCCGATTGTTCGTCTGTCGATCGCCTTCCACATGGGGAGCCTCCCTAGTGAGGCTGGTCGCAGGAGCACGTGACTCCCGTACCATACCAGGCCCATTCTCCAACCTTGACAGCTCTTCGTCTGCGCATCGGCCGGAAGAGTACGACGCGATCGCCTTGAGCCTGAATGGCTGCGGTATGATCTTTACGCGCGTCGCGCCAGCGCCTAGCCAGCCGCCTATCTCTGTGTGCGACGTAAGAACTGAACGGAGATGCAACGTGGCAATGTAACTGCAGTTCCTAGCTGGCTCTACCAATGGTACGCGGATGTACCGACTCGATCCGGAATCGTAGAGACCTGTCGCAATGGACGATTGGAGCGACCAACAGAAAGCTGCTGATGTAGAGCATCAGAGCAAGCGCGGCGAGGCGTTTGACGTTATTCCGCCCGGGGAATACCGAAAATGGACATGTTTACACATTGCAGTGCTATGGCCGCTTTCTGTCGCCAGCGCGCGAGGTTTGAAGATGAGCATAATGTGTTCTGGACCAGAGAAGCGGAGGAATGGGATAAGTTGCTATCCGAGTACGCCCCGCAACCCGAGAGTGCCCCTGAGGGGATTGAGGATTGTAAGTGTTGACCGCTGCACAGCGCCAGGCGTTAGCCCACAAATACACGATCATGTCGCAGGCGCCTAACATCTCTAACGGCCAGGCATTCATACTTAAAAACATTGCGCGTAGCTATGCGGATCTAGCCACAGCTCGATACTCTCGCGGCTAAGCCAAGCGATAGGACCATCGCCCTTACGTGCAGGGTTATGGACTACTCAATGGAAGTGCGCCTTTCACCAGACTGCGCGCCTTGGTCGACTGGTGGAAGCTTCATCGCGGCAAGTCGCTCAGCACAAATCTCTGCGGCGGAGGCTACCGGCTTGTCCGAGCCGGGGAGCGTAGCCCATCCCCCCTTCTCGATGAAATCCTCACGCTGCCAAGAGCTGGTCTTCTTAAGGGTCGCGAGCTGAGCACGCGCATCGGAGGCATCGACGAAACGCTGAACGCAAACGTTCGCTGCGAGTTCGGCGCGTGCATCCCGGGCGGCCTTGTCGACCATCTCCTTCGCTGTCCCGCCGGTTACCCAGCCGCCCCACGTGAAGCCGATTATCAGTGCGACGACGACAGATCCCACGCAGCTCCAAAATAGAGCCGCTTTTGAAGGACGATATTCTCGCCAACGCTGCCCCAGCATCTGAGCGCTAGCCATATTATGATCTCCTCACTGCTTGCTGTATCGGTCCATCGCCAAGCGTCTTTGACTCTGCTTGTATCGACGGAGACGGCACCCAACAGGATAACCGCGATCGCTAATGACGGATCTATCGTCGTTCTGATAGATCGTACGCTAGTGTACGCACGTCGGAGTCCGACTCAGCCGCCGAAGCGGAGAGAGCACTGCAGGTGCAAGAGAGCGGGGACGAGGAGCCCGCGTGATTCAGCTCGTCTACGTGAAGCAGAATGGCAGGCCTTCCGAACCCCAGATTAGCACCGACGCAGGTGGACCTGTAAGCCGCCTGGGCTATCTGAATTTGTCGGCGCATGCATCCGTTCCGGCGGTTCACCATCTCGTCCTAGGAAGTCCGGTCTCATGCATGTCCCCACACACCGCCCTCAAATTACTGTCTTCCTCACGAGAAATCGGCTCGGTTGAGATTGCGGGCCTGCTAACCCCTGCCCTTGCCTAGTTCCTCGCAGGGTGGCGAGGAGTCGGCACCTAATCGGACCAATTCATTTTGCGGCCTCACCTTCGACTCTGCTGGGCAGAGCGTGCTGACAGGCGGTTATCGCGACGGCGGCCAACATTGCGGTCGTGGGCCGCGGATTGCAGGCTGTTTGAATGGCTCTTTCGCACGACCTCACGAGCACAAAAACATTCGGTCTGCTGGCGTCCGAGTTCTGGCGCCCCTGATGCTGCTTTGCTCCAACCGTTCTATCGAGATGAAAATGCCGCCCGTCAGAAAACGCGCTTACACGATCTTAGTACAGTACGAACAGGCTCAAGCCGAGTTGATCGGGAAGGCGGTTGTGCTCAGCGATGGAAAAGCAGGAACGATCGACGGGCTCTTCTTGGACGAATTGCATGGGTTGCGCATTTCGGTCAGCGGTCATGCCGGAAAGTGGCCTGTTTCGACAATTAGACTTCTGCAGAATTAACTCGCGCGCCTCTCACAGCAGTGGCGCGTGCGGACTGACGTTGGAAGAGGTACGAGAGCTCCGATTACTACGTTAGCCAACTTATCTGAGTGGGACCATCGATCCGAATGCGCAATCGTACACCTCTCAATTCAGATTTTGACCGCTCGAGCCGAGCGTTGTTCCTGCACGACGACGCTGAAAACCGCGCGACTCCCGCGCGCCGCAATTTGGAGGAGCGCTCTAACAGCAGATCCCAAGATTCCGCGAGCGCTTCCCCTGCTCAACAAGAGCCGTACATCGGGCTCTAGAAGAATCCGAAGCGGAACGGGCCAAAGCCGAAGGACACGTAGGTCCGCGGGCCATAGTACCGATCATAGTAGGGCAAGCCGTAGCCGAACGGGCGATAGTAAGTATATGCAGGTCGATAGTAGGAGAGCCGGCTCCGAAATCTGAACAGTGCGATAAGTGGAGTTTCTGCCTGACGGCGGGCAAGATTGGCC
>NZ_LLYA01000187.1 GCF_001440415.1 Bradyrhizobium retamae | reverse complement strand
CAAACTCGCCGACGCCGCCTGATATGATTCGAACCAAGAAAACGCTAATCTAGTCGCGGACACGATAGAGAAAAGCCTGCCGGTCGCGCATCTGCACTTCGGCGGGGGCACTCCGACCATCATGGCTCCGCAACTGCTCGTCGATCTCGCTGACGCCTTGCGTTATATCTTTTTCGTGCTTCCGGATGCCGAGATTGTCGTTGAGGTCGATCCGCGAACTCTGACCAACGACCTGACGCAGGCTTTAGAATACTGCGGGGTCACCCGCGCGAGCCTCGGAGTTCAGAGCTTCGACCCAAGAGTGCAGCGCACAATAAATCGATTGCAAGGCTTCGAGCAGACGGCAGCTGCAGTCGAAAGGCTTCGCCGGGCAGGTGTGCGGGGGATCAACTTCGACTTTCTCTATGGTCTCCCTTTTCAGACGGTAAGCTCTTGTCTAGACAGCAAAGTCAAGTGCGTCGAATTGCGCCCCGACCGGCTTTCGGTGTTCGGCTACGCGCACGTCCCCTCATTCAAGAAGCATCAGCGCAAGATCGCGGAGGAGAGCTTACCTGACAGTGTCGTGCGCCACGTTCAGTCCGAGACCATCGCAGAGGCCCTTCGGGGTATGTGCGCATCGGGTTGGTTCCCAGACGATGCGCTCGCGACGGCGCAGCGCGGTGGCCGATTGCGGCGCAATTTCCAGGGCTACACCGATGACGGCGCTGACACACTCATCGGCCTCGGGGCGAGCGCGATCGGTCGGATGCCACACGGCTTTGTTCAGAACGTGGTGGCCATCCGCGACTACCTGAACCGCATCGCGGAGGGCCGGCTAGCCACGGTGAAGGGTTATGCTTTCACCGAGGATGATCTTCCGCGCTGATATCATCGAGCGGATCATGTGCGATTTGACCGTTGACCTGGAGCAGATACCCCGCATCCATCGTCGGGATCCACGGACAGCAGTCGTCGATCGCGCCCGCATCGACCGGCTGTCGCGACAATGTCTCAAGGTCGGCTAACCGTCAGCGAAGGATCGGAATTCCTGGTGCGTAGCGTCGCCTCAGCGTTTGATGCTCACCTTTCGCGGTCAACAGGCGTGCACAGCCGCGCGGTTTAAAGACCGAGAGGCCCTTAGACCATTTGTAGCTTGTCAGCAGCAGCTCGGGCCACGAACGAGATCCATCGGAACTGGCTTTGGCTTCGTCCGCAGCGCATCGATCGTGTAGCTGTTGGCGCAGTATTCATGAAGGTGCTGCGCCGTTGTTTCCGCCTCTATCTCGCGGTTGCATCGGGTCTTTTCGGCGCACAGTGCACACACCAGCGTCATGTCGCGCAGCACGCCCGGCTCCTTGCGCGCAATGGCCGTCTCGTCGATGCCGAGCGCCTTGAGTAGTCTCGACAGCTCATCAGCGCCGCGCCGCCTACGGTAAGTGAGGGTTTCGAGCTCGGTCGGTGAGACGCGAAGGTCGCGCGCGATGCAATCGAGCTCGGCGGCTCCAAGGGCGCGGAGATCGGCGGTATCACGGAGCCGGCCGAGCCACTCCGAAAACCTGCCCATGAGCCTACCTCCGATCGATTCCTTTCTTCTAGCCGATGCCATAGTACCCTCCCGGTACGGTTTGAGCACGTCAAGTATGCGGGGCGAAATAGCCGACCGTATTGCGTCAGATCAAAATTGGAAGCATCCCGGGACGCGCAACGACGAGACGTTACGGTCGCGATTCCGACATCAGCTCGACGCAGCGCGGAGCCTGCGTTTCGTCGTCGTCAGAAATCGCGCGCCAGGCGGCTCCCTCGAGATCATCATATTGGCCGTTCTTGAGGGACCACAGAAATCCGAGCAGCCCGAACAGGCCGAGCAAGAGCGCCAGCGGCACCAGGAACACGATCACCTCCATCACAGATTCTCCTGCGGGAGAGGTCGCGCACGCAGCGCATTCAGCATCACCAGGATCGAGGAGCCCGACATCGCGGCGGCCGCGATCAGAGGCGTCACGAAGCCCAGAATGGCGATTGGCACGGCGAGGCAATTGTAGCCGACCGCGAGATAGAGGTTCTGCCGCATCAGGCGCAACGCTTTCCGCGAATGGTCTACCGCGGCAATCACCGGCGCGAGGCGGTTGCCGAGGAAGACGAGATCGGCCGTCGCCTGGCTCAAATGCGCCGCCGAGATCGGCGACATCGAGACATGCGCCGCGGCCAGCGACGGCGCATCGTTGAGCCCATCGCCGACCATCATGACTTTAAAACCCTGCCGCTTCAGTTCCCCGATCCGAGCGATCTTGTCGGCGGGCGTGACGCCGGCGCGCCATTCGGGGATTTGAAGCATCTCAGCCGCGGCGCGCACCGCCGGCTCGCGGTCACCGGAAACAATTTCTACCGCCACGCCACGCTTCTGCAGCGCCGCGATGACCGCGCGCGCGTCCGGCCGCAGGCTCTGGCGGACCGCGAACACATAACGTTTTTCACCACGCGCGAAGGCAACGACGGAAACCTCGGGATCGCGGCTCAGGACTTCGTTCGCGATATTATCGGCCTTGCAGAAAGTTGGACTTCCAAGCCTCACCTCTTCACCTTTAAGAATGCCGCGAACGCCCTGCCCCGGCTGTTCCGTGATCCCGGGCAGCGGCGATTTCGCGCCGGCCGCGCGCGCCAGCGCAGAGGCGACGGGGTGATGGCTCGCCAGCGCAAGCCGGCCCGCAAGCTCCAACACATCGGCGGGCACGGCCGCCGAGTTCACCACATCGAGCTCAGGTAACGTCAGCGTTCCCGTCTTGTCGAAGATGATACGGTCGATCTCGGCGACGCGCTCGATGGCATCACCCGAATTGAGCAGCACGCCAGCGCGGAACATCGCGCCCGACGCCACTGTCTGCACCGTCGGGATCGCAAGCCCCAGCGCACAGGGACAGGTGATGATCAGAACGGCGATCGCGGTGATAATGGCGTCATGGACGCTGGCGCCGGCGATCAACCAGCCGATCATGGTCAGGAAGGCCGTCGCGTGCACCACCGGTGCGTAGAAGCGCGAGGCACGGTCGGCAAGTTGCACATAGCGCGAGCGGCCCTGCACGGCGTGATCAAGCAGCCGCTGGATGTCCGCAAGCAGCGTGCCTTCGGAGGCGGCGGAAACGCGCATGCGCAAGGAGCCGGAGATGTTGAGCGAGCCGGCGTAGACCGCACTGCCCGGCTTGACCGCCGCATGCGACGTCTCCCCCGTGATCAGGCTCTGGTCGATCTCCGACCTGCCGTCGATGACCGTGCCATCGATCGCCGAACGTTCGCCGGGCTGCAGCAGAACGATGTCGCCGGCCTTGACCGCTGCGGCCGGCACCACGGAGATCTCGTCTGGACCGACGAACTTGGTCGCCGTCTCGGCCTTCAGAGCGGCGAGATTGCCGGCCACCGCGCGGGTTCGCCGCTGCATGTTCTGTTCGAGATAGCGCCCGATCAGGAGGAAGGTGAGCAGCATGATCGCCGCGTCGAAATAGGCGTGCTCGGCATGGCCGATGGTCTCGACGATCGAGGTCGCGAGCGCCAGGATGACGCCGATGCTGATCGGCACATCCATGTTGACGTTGCCGCTGCGCAGCGCGTTAAAGGCGGAGCGGAAGAAGGGCTGGCCGGCATAGGCCGCGGCCGGCAGCGCGATCAGCGCCGATATCCAATGGAAGAAATCGCGCTGCTCTGGTAGCATGTCGCTGACATTACCGGACCACACCGGGATCGACAGCATCATGACGTTCATGGTCGCGAACGCCGCAACGCCCAGGCAGCGCAGCAGGAAGCGGGAGTTCTCGGCCTCTGCCGCTTCAGCGGTGACAGCCTCGAACGGATAGGCCTTGTAGCCGAGCTCGACCAGGCAATCGATGAAGCGCGCCGGATCGAGCGCGCCCTCCTTCCACTCCAGCGCGACACGGCGGTCGGTCAGGTTGACGCGCGCCAGCGTCACGTCCGGGATGGCTGAAAGGCCACGCTCTATCTTTGAGATGCAGCCGGCGCAGCTGATGCCTTCGACCGCGAGATCGATATGCGCCAGTCCGGAGCCGAGATGCTTAACATAATGCGAAAAGTCCCGTGTCGCCCGCATGACGCGTTCCCCTAGTTCAGTACCACGCGGTTCCTAGACACGAACAGACGCCGGCCGTCGGCTTCGCTTTCCAGCACCAGATTCCATTGCCCAGGTCCGACGGCGCGGCCGCTGCCCCGATAAATGCCGCCCGTCACCTCCGACAGCGCGATCACCCGGTCCGCCCGCCGGTCGGTCGGCCGCTCCAGGCGACCGGTGAATTTCAGTCCGGTCAGCGCCTTTCCGCTCCCGTCGCGTGCCTTGACTTCCAGCGCCGTGTCGCCGTCCGCACTGCGCGCAAGATGCGCGTCCACCTTCCAGCTGCGTGCACCTTGCTCGCGTGCGGCGGCGATCTCCTTCTCATAGGCAAGGCTCGCCGCATAGGCGCTATCGACCTCGGTGCCGGGCAGCGTCATGGAAGCAAGCCTTATCATGGTGAGGTTGACGCCGATGACGACGCCAAAGAACGCAAGCAGCATGAAAAGCACCTTGCGGCCGGTGAGCGGCTTTGGCGATGCACTGGTTCTGTTCACGGCAGCTCCACTTGTTCTCATGGCAAGACGAAATTGTCGATCGCGGAAGCGATCTCGCCGAGACCGATATCGGTGATCCGGAACTTAGTCGGGATCGATTTTTCGGTATTCTTCTCCGACGGAGCAGTCACCAGCACACGCAATTCTGTGGTGCCGTCGCGCCCGAGCACGACCATTGGCCGGTCGGGCGTGATCGAATCGTCGCCCACGACGTGGAGAACGGCATCCTGCGGACCATCGACGTCGATCGTCACCACGCGGTCAAAACCGCGCTTGTTGAGCAAACGGACCGTGTAGGCGTTGCGGATCGAGCCGTCGCTAAGCTTCACCGCGACAGGGTTGCGATCGTGCAGCACGTTGATGTCGAGCAGCGAACGGGTGAGCAGCGCATACAGCATGACCCCACCGACGAGTGCGATCAGCGCGGTGTAGATGATCGTGCGTGGCCGCACGATGCGGTAGATCGGCGGCTTGCCGGCCATCCGGCGCTGGATGTTAATGTCATTGTCGTAGCCGATCAGCCGAGTCGGCCCGCCGATCTTCTTCATCACGTTGTCGCATGCGTCGATGCACAGGCCGCACTGGATGCAGTCGATCTGCGGGCCATTGCGGATATCGATGCCGGTCGGGCAGGCCGCCACGCATTGATAGCAATCGACGCAGTCGCCGGCAGGCAGGCCGAGCGCCCGCAGCTCGTTCGCCTTCTTTACCGACATGCGCTTTTCGCCGCGGTCGTAGCGATAGGTGACGTTCAGCGCCCATTCGTCAGTCAGCGCCGCCTGGATACGCGGCCAGGGGCACATGTAGACGCAGACCTGCTCGCGCATGAAGCCAGCGAGCAGATAGGTCGTGGCGGTGAGGATCGTGATCCAGATATAGGCGATCGCCGGCGCCTGGAAGGTGACGAGCTCCTTCACCAGCGTCGGCGCATCGGTGAAATAGAGCACCCAGGCGCCGCCCGTCCACCAGGCGATCAAGAGCCAGATCGAATGCTTGAGCACGATTTCGGAGACGCGCCCGAGTTTTAGGGGATCGGCGGAAGCCGCCTTCCTCATGCGCTCGCGCCGGTCGCCCTCGATCAGGCGCTCGACCGCATAGAACAGGTCGGTCCAGACCGTTTGCGGGCACAGATAGCCGCACCAGATGCGGCCGCCGACCGAATTCATCAGGAATAGTGTGAGCGCGGCGATGATCAGGAGGCCGGTGAAGTAATAGACCTCCTGCGGCCACAGCTCGATGAAAAAGAAATAGAAGCGACTGTTCGGCAGATCGATCAGCACCGCCTGATCTGGGGCGCCAAGGCCGCGATTCCAGCGCACGAAGGGCAGCAAGTAGTAGACGTCCAGGCAGAACGCCATCAGGCCCCATTTGATCCGACGGAAGGTGCCGAAAACACTCTGCGGGTAGACGTTCTTGCGGGCCGCGTAAAGCGGCCCAACATCTTCGACTTGGTCGGGGTCTGTTTGGATGATTTTGTTCATGGGCCCGCGCTCTCTTAGTCTCCTCCCTCTCTGCCGGGTTGATCCAGCGCAAACCCAACGCCGCTTCCCTTTGCTCCGCTACTTGCCGCCGCCGAGCGTGTGGACGTAGACCGCCAGCGCCTTGATGGTGGACGGATCAAGCCGGCCCACCCACGCCGGCATCACGCCGGCCCGACCATTCGTGATGGTCTCACTCAGGGTCGCCTCGTCCGATCCGTAGAGCCAGATCTTGTCAGTGAGATTGGGCGCGCCGAGCTCCTGGTTGCCCTTGCCCGCCTCACCATGGCAGCTCGTGCAATTCTCGGCGAAAATTTTTGCGCCGGCGGCGACATCGTAACCCTGGCGCGTCGACAAGCCCGAGAGCGAGCGCACATAGTTGGCGACCGTGCCAATCTCGTCCCGCTTCAAGATGCCATCCTTGCCGAAGGCGAGCATCGCGCCCTCATGGGTCTTGGTGTGACCCGAGCGCGCGCCGAATTGGATGGTCTGCACGATCTGGTCGAGCGAGCCGCCCCACAACCAGTCGTCGTCGTTCAGGTTGGGATAGCCTTTTGCGCCGGCGCCGCCCGAGCCGTGGCACGGCGCGCAGTTGTCGCCGAACGCGGCCTTGCCGCGGGCGCGCGCCAGCGTCAGCAGCGCCGGATCCTTTTCGATATCGGCGAGCGAAGCCGCACCCAGCGCAATCATCTTGTCGCCGCGGATCTTTTCCAGAATTGCAAGCTCGACGCCGACCGCGGCGCGCGTCGAATAGTTGAGCGCGCCCCTGGTGTAGCTCCACAGAAGCGGCCAGGCCGGGTACACGACCCAATAACCGATCGCCCACAGGATGGAGGCGTAGAAGGTGATCAGCCACCAGCGCGGCAGCGGTGTATTGAGTTCCTTGATGCCGTCCCACTCGTGACCGGTGGTGGTCTTGCCGGAAACCCCGTCAAGTTCGCTTTCCGCCATGACCTCTCAGTCCTCCCGCAACGGCATCCGAGATGCCTGGTCGAAAACCGCCTGGTTCCGCGGCCAAAGCGCGTAGATCACGATCGCAATGAACAGGCCTACGAAGATCGGCGTCCACACACTGGTGACGAGGTCCGACGCGATGTTGTGAACGATCAAGATTGCTTTCATCGTCCTGCCTCTCAGCGAAGATTGGCTTTTTCGTTGTAGAGCTTGAAGTCGACCAGCGTGCCGAGCATCTGCAAATAGGCGACCAGCGCATCCATCTCAGTCGGCGCACCGGCCTTGCTGTCGAAATTGCGGATCACAGCTTTTGGATACCGTTTCCCGAACGCGTCGGTGCCGACATTGTCCGGATCGGCCTGCGCCTTCAGGTCGGCGACCGCGTTCTTGATTTGCTCGTCCGAATAGGGCACCCCAACGATGCGGCTGGCCTTCAGGTTGTCGGCGACAACAGCGGTGTCGACCTCGGTCTGGGCGAGGAACGGATAGCCCGGCATCACCGACTGCGGCACAATCGCGCGCGGATTGGTCAGGTGAGTGACGTGCCACTCATCTGAATACTTTGCGCCGACCCGCGCGAGATCCGGCCCAGTGCGCTTCGAGCCCCACTGGAATGGATGGTCGTACATGCTCTCGGCAGCGAGCGAGAAGTGGCCATAGCGCTCAATCTCATCGCGGAGCGGCCGGACCATCTGCGAGTGGCAGAGATAGCAGCCCTCGCGGACATAGATATTGCGGCCTGCCAGTTCGAGCGGTGTGTAGGGCCTGACGCCATCGACCACCTCGATCGTGCTTTTCAGGTAGAACAGCGGCGTGATCTCGACCAGGCCGCCGATCGCAATCACAACCAGAATGCCCGCGATCAGGATGATGGAATTCTTCTCGAAGATTTGATGGCGGGTCCAGAAGGACATCCGATCGCTCCTTATTCCGCCGCCTGCAACGCGAGCTCTGTGCCGACGTCCGCCTCGCTTGCCCGCACCGTCATCCAGAGATTGTAGGCCATGATCAGCGCGCCGATCAGGAACAGCGCGCCGCCGGCGGCACGGATGACGTAGAACGGGTGCATCGCTTCCACCGTTTCGATGAAGGAATATTCGAGGAAGCCGAGCGAGGTGTAGGCGCGCCACATCAGGCCCTGCAGGATTCCGGAGACCCACATCGCCGAGATGTAGAGCACGATGCCGATGGTCGAGATCCAGAAGTGCCAGTTGACGAGCTTCAGGCTGTACAGTTCCTTGCGGCCCCACAGCCAGGGCACCAGGCAATACAGCGCACCAAAGGAGACGAAGCCGACCCACCCCAACGCACCGGAGTGAACGTGGCCGATGGTCCAGTCCGTATAGTGACTCAGCGAGTTCACCACCTTGATCGACATCATCGGACCTTCAAAGGTGGACATGCCGTAGAAGGCCACGGAAACCACCAGCATGCGCAGCACCGGATCGGTGCGCAGCTTGTCCCAGGCACCCGACAGCGTCATCAGGCCGTTGATCATGCCGCCCCAGGATGGCATCCAGAGCATCACAGAAAAAGTCATGCCGAGCGTCTGCGTCCAGTCCGGCAGCGCCGTGTAGTGCAGATGGTGTGGGCCGGCCCAGATGTAGAGAAAAATCAGCGACCAAAAGTGGATGATCGAGAGCCGATAGGAATAGACCGGGCGCTCCGCGCGCTTCGGGATGAAGTAGTACATGATGGCGAGGAAGCCGGCGGTCAGGAAGAAGCCGACCGCGTTGTGGCCGTACCACCACTGGAACATCGCATCCTGCACACCGGCCCAGGCGATGTAGGATTTCGAGCCGAGCAGTGACACCGGCAGCGCCGGGTTGTTGCCGAGATGCAGCACGGCGATGGTGACGATGAAGGCGAGATAGAACCAGTTGGCGACGAAGATGTGCGGCTCCTTGCGCTTCACCAGCGTCATCACGAACACGACGAGATATACGACCCAGACGATCGTCAGCCACAGATCGGCGTACCATTCGGGCTCGGCATATTCCTTGGATTGCGTCACGCCAAGTAGATAGCCGGTGCCTGCGATCACCATGAAGAAGTTGTAGCCGAGCACGACGAACCAAGGCGCGAGATCGCCCACGAGCCGCGTCCGGCAGGTCCGCTGCACCACATAGAACGAGGTCGCGATCAGCACGTTGCCGCCGAAGGCGAAGATCACCGCCGAGGTGTGCAGCGGCCGGAGCCGGCCAAAACTGGTCCAGGGCAGATCGAGATTGAGCAAGGGCCATGCGAGCTGGGATGCGATCAAGAGCCCGACGGCGAAGCCGGCGATGCCCCAGAACATCGCCATGAAGGAGGCACACTTGATCGGACCGAGATTATAGTTCGGCTTCCCGCTGATCTCCTCCGGCGGCAGCGACGCGGGGCGGTCGAGATACCGATTCATGATGGCGAAGGAGGCGACGCCGCTCGCCACTGCAGCGAGCGAAGCATGAAACGCGAACGGCGCGTCCAGCGCCTTGGCGGCTGCGAACGCGCAGACGAAGGCTGCCATCGCGAAGAATAGCATCAGCCCGGCTTCGCCGTGGGTCATCCATTTCGTGGATTGAGTTTGCTGCATGTGTGATTCTCTTTGCATGGGCGCCTGCCCCGTCAGCCCGGGTCTCGCTGTGTTGTCCTTGATTGAGATCAACCCGATCAGCTACCCCCACGACCGGCGGGCGTTTTGCACCCGCTCCGGCGTCTGCCTGAAGGAATCAGAATGGACGACGCTTGCGCGCTCCCGGTTTTGCCTGATGCGACCTTGGTGATTGGACACTGGCCCAAGCAAGAGCAGCGGCGAAAATCACGAAGACCGAAATGACAGCTGCGGAAACCAAGAGCGCATCGGCGGGCATGTCGACCTCCATTGAAGCTGAGTCGAATATATCGCCGTTTCAACAGAGGCGTCTTTGACCTTGATCAAACTAAGACAAAAGAACCTAACGCGACGCGCTTCAACTTATGCCCGCAGACAAGGCTTCGGCGCGCGGGGTATCCAACAGGACGACGCCACTCGCCAAGCTTTGGATCACACCATCACGTTCGAGCTTCGAGAAGGTACGGCTCACCGTCTCGATGGTGAGCCCCAGATGATCCGCGATGTCCAGCCTTTTCATCGGCAGCGGCATAATTTCTCCACCACGTCCAATTCCACTCAGTCGGTCGCGCCAGCCGATCAGGAAGCTCGCTATCTTCTCTTCGGCGGAGCGCCGTCCGAGCAAGACCATATGTTCCTGTGCCCGGGCCAGCTCGCGGCCCGCCAATTCGATCATGCGGCGCAGCAACTGCGGCCGGTTCTCGGCGAATGTCGCGAACGACTCCTTGGGGAACTGACACAGCGTGACCCGGCCGATCGCGTCAGCGGAGAATTCGTGCTGCGGCAAGCCGGGGAGCCCAAGGAAATCGCCTGGCAATGCAAAACCGACGATCTGCCGCCGGCTGTCCGGCAACAGCTTGTAGAGGCGCAGGGTACCCGCATGCACGCTGAAGAACGACGTTGCTATGTTTGCCTGTGCGAACACGGTGGCGCCTGATTCGAAACGAACATGCCGCGACAGCTGCGCCAATTCGCGCAATTTGGTCTTGTCGAGCGCTGCGCAGATGGCAAAGCCCCTCGCCGTGCAATCGTGACACGATTGACAATGCGTTCCTTCCCTCAAAACCGAAATCTTCACATGTCCCTCCGATTGCCGCCTGCAGTCGCCTCATGGGCGCGTTTCCCTGCGGGTCGATGCAGTGTAGCGTTTGTAGGGATGAGATGTTGTTGATGCAGATCAATCGCCGGAGACACCCTGAGGCTGCGTCGTTCCGCGCCCCGCGGAGGTCGTTGAGGGCACGAGCTCGAGCTTGCCAATGAGATCCACGGCACCTCGCTTGACGCGCTCCAGATCGAGGCGCCCCGCTATCGCAGGTCTCGGGCCTGCTGCACCATCCCGTGAACGGACGGTCAGCCTGCTCGTGCCGCTGGTCAGCATCATTATCAAGGTCTGACCAAGCCCGCAGCAAGCCAGCTCCCACTTAAGCTGCCTGTTGAACAGAGCAAGATCGCCACGAAGAAACCCTCCCTGAAGCCGATTCTTAACCCTCCCTCCCATCGCATTTTTCGCAAGATCCGGCTGGAGCCTGCGCAACAGCCGGGTCACCCACGAAGGCGGCGCGGGCACCGGCCATGTAATCGTTGCGCCGCTGGACGATGACTTCAGGATCGACGCCAAACTCTGGCGGGCCCGCCGCGAAGCGTGCCGCTTCGCAAAACTGCGGCCCTATAAGGAAAACGCCCTCGGCTATCTCGTTCGCCAAGAAGATGGCTGGGTGTTTACACTATGATTCCTCACTCCGCCGGCCCCACGAAGTCCGATTCATTTCAAGGACGAGCGTTCGCTCCCGGCGAATATGTCTCGATCGGCGGTCTGATCGGGTCGCCGCCCTGCGGGGTCCGCGAGGGAGCAAGGAAGGCGGAAGTGCTGTTCCACCTCACCAATCCGAATTTTGGAATATTGTGTTGGTTTGGACCTCGTCCGGATCAATCCAATCTCGGATTTCGTGTTGGAGTCACCAGCCGCGTGCGCGACTATCCTTTCGAGGCCATGCTACCGATGGTGCCCAGTCACCCTGGCGTTGTACTGGCTGATCGACCGCGCAGCACCTCTTGGGAGAAACGACCGATCAAGCATGCCTGGCGAGCACCCGATTCGTGCTCATCGAAGTGCGCGAATGTTTGGCTGCGTTGCTCGGAATCGACTGAACTCTGGCCCCCGGAGAGGGAAGGCCGCTATAGAACCCACACGAACCAATGCTCTACCAGACATCGCAGTTCAACACCACAATCCGGATGCCTACATTCGCCGCCGGGACACTTCGGAGGATGGCGCGCCCGATCCGAACGAGCTGCTCAACTCATTGACCTCAAGCGACTGCCGGTCATACGCGGCACTGCTGCGATCAGACTCGGTCAGCGTCCGCCGCGGCGCAATCCTGCAGCGCCCGCATCACGTCGTTCCGCGAAATAATGCCGGCAAGCCGCTGCTCGCTGTCGAGCACTGGCATGCTGCGGAGTCGGTGGTTGACCATCAGCTCCAGCACGCGGGTCAGCCTGGTTTCGGGAGCGACATAAATGAATTCCGCTATCATCAGATCAACGGCGGTCCGCTGCATCAGGTCGCGGTAGCGCGGGATGATGCGCACCGGCGTGAAAACGAAGCAGGACAGGTAGTCAAACTTGGAGATGACGCCGACCACCTGCGATGCGTCCATGACCGGATAGGCGTTGAAATCTTGCTTCTCGAAGAGATCGCCGAGTTCGCACATCGTCATATCGCGCGCAACCGTCCTAGGCTCGCGCGTCATGTAATCGGCAACCGTCTGCTCGAGAAACTTGTACAAGGCGAAATCCTCGCTGTCGATGGCGCCACTTCAAGCACGCGGCGCGGCCGCGCATATTGAGCGAGGTCAAACGGATGAAATCAGCGCGATCGTACATATTTTCTAGCCCTTGAGTGGGGCCGGGCATTCGGCCCATAATCGGGAAAATCTCAACCGAATCCGCGCTCCGGAATTGGAAAAGGACAATTGAGCGGCATAGCCCCCTTCCCGTGTGACGACGGCAGCCACGATCAGCGCTTTCGGCTGGGTGCCGAGGGCGCTGGCGTCGGCGGCTGGGATATCGATCTGTCCACCAGGGAGTTGTCCTGGTCGAATATCGCGCGAAAACTGTTCGGCGTTTCCAATGCCGCTGCGGTCAGTTACGACCTGTTCCTTTCGCTGCTCGAGCCTGAGGACCGCGAGCGAACCGAGCAGGCGATCTCCCGTTCACGCGAGACCGGCGCCTCGTTTGACCTCTCCTACCGGCTAAGACGCGAGGACGGCGGCAGCCATTGGGTTCGCGCCCGCGGCAGCGTCATCAGGGACAAGGATGGCATTCCGTCCCACCTTTCCGGCGTCGTGCTCGACCTCGACGAGGAGAAGCGGCTCGAGGAGGACCTGCGCACGCGCGAACGGCACCTGCAGTTGATACTGGAGACCGTCCCGGACGCGATGATCGTCATCGACGGCAGGGGCATCATGCAGTTCTTCTCGAGCGCGGCGGAGCGGCAGTTCGGCTACGTCCAGAGCGAGGCAATCGGGCAGAATGTCAGCATCCTGATGCCCGAGCCCGACCGTTCACGCCATGACGGCTATATGGCGCGATACGTCGCCACCGGCGAACGGCACATCATCGGCATCGGCCGCATCGTCACCGGTCAGCGCAAGGACGGCACCACCTTCCCGATGCACCTGTCGATCGGTGAGATGCAATCCGGCGGCATGCCCTATTTTACCGGCTTCGTCCGCGACCTCACCGAGCATCAGCAGACCCAGGCGCGGCTGCAGGAATTGCAGTCGGAGCTCGTCCACATGTCACGGCTGAGCGCGATGGGAGAGATGGGTTCTGCATTGGCACATGAGCTTAACCAGCCGCTTGCTGCCATCAGCAACTACGTGAAGGGCTCGCGCCGGCTGCTTGCCGCGAGCCCCGATCCGAACCGCGCTAGAATCGAGAACGCGATGGATCGCGCCGCGGAACAGGCGATCCGCGCCGGGCAGATCATCCGGCGGCTGCGCGATTTCGTCGCCCGCGGCGAATCCGAAAAGCGCGTCGAGAGCCTTTCGAAGATGATCGAAGAAGCCGGCGCGCTTGGCCTAGCCGGTGCGCGCGAACAGGACGTGCGGATCCGCTTCAGCCTGGACCCGCAGCATGACCATGTCCTGGTCGACCGTGTCCAGATCCAGCAGGTGCTGGTCAATCTGTTCCGCAACGCGCTGGAAGCCATGGCCCAGTCCGCACGGCGCGAGCTCATCGTCTCTAACCGGCCGATCGACGGGGACATGACCGAAGTCTCGGTGTTCGACACCGGTCACGGATTCCCCGAAGATGTGGAGAAGCACCTGTTCCAGACCTTCTTTACGACCAAAGAAACCGGCATGGGGGTCGGGCTGTCGATCAGCCGCTCCATCATCGAGGCCCATGGCGGCAGGATGTGGGCCGAATCTGATCACGCAGGCGGCACGACGTTTCGCTTCACCCTGCCGGCGGCACCCAACGAGAGTTTGACAGATGGCAACTAGAGGAAATGTCTACGTCATCGACGATGATGAGGCGATGCGTGACTCGCTGCACTTTTTGCTCGATTCCGCGGATTTTGAGGTCAGTCTGTTCGAGACGGCGCAGAAATTCCTCGATCACCTTTCCACCATCGAATTCGGCTGTGTGGTCTCGGATGTCCGCATGCCCGGCATCGATGGCGTCGAGTTGCTTAAGCGCCTCAAGGTGAGCCGCGCCTCCTTGGCCGTCATCATCATGACCGGCCATGGCGACATCCCCCTCGCCGTCGAGGCGATGAAACTCGGTGCGGTTGATTTCCTGGAGAAGCCGTTCGAGGATGATCGCCTGGTCGCGATGATCGACGCCGCGCTCCGGCAGGCTGAAGCCGGCGCCCGCGACGAGGCAATGACGCAGGACATCGCCGCGCGGGTCGCCTCGCTGAGCCCGCGCGAGCGGCAGGTGATGGAGGGATTGGTGGCTGGCCTGTCCAATAAGATGATCGCAAGCGACTACAATATCAGCCCGCGCACCATCGAGGTCTACCGAGCCAACGTGATGACCAAGATGCAGGCTTCGAGTCTTTCGGAACTCGTCCGCCTCGCCATGCGAGCCCGGGCGCTTAAAGATTGAGCTGAATCAAGTCGGCCCCGCTGGAAGGCCTTATGGATGCTCTGATCGACCGCATGGCTGAAAGCCGTATAAAACCTGTGATGCCCTCACCTAACAGAACGCCCCTTGTCTACGTCGTCGATGATGACACCGACGTGCTCGGATCGCTGCGTTTTCTCCTGGAAACCGACGGTTTTTGTGTACGCACTTTCCGCAGCGGCGAGGCGCTCCTGAACGCCATGACTATGGGCGGCGCCGATTGCTTCGTGATCGACTACAAGATGCCGGGCATGAGCGGCATCGACCTTGCCAGTCTCTTGCGCCGGCGCGATATCGATACGCCGATCATCCTGATCACCGGTCACCCAGACGCGTCCATTCCGGCCAAAGCAGCAGTCGCCGGTATTCGCCATGTGCTGGTCAAGCCGCATGTCGAGGACAGCCTTTCCTCCCATATCTGGGACGCGATCAACACGGAGCGGCCCTCTGCGTCCTGAAAACCGGCACGGCTCCGGGATTCTACGTAAGGCATTGCCCCTAAGGCATGAAGCGAAATTTCCCAGCCGTTTTGTTCCACTTACCAATTCGCCATCCGCTGCACAGGAGATGGCTCATGCTCACCCGATCGATCGCCCAGTCCCTCAACGTAAACCGAGCCGCTCCCGGCGCGTTTGGGCCTGTCGAACCGTTTTTCGGCCTCACAGGCCATGCTGGCCTGATCGGCACGGAGTTCACCTACCGCAAGGACGAGGAAATCTACGGTGAGGACGAGCCGGCGGGGTATGTTTACCAGGTCGTTCGCGGCGCGGGGCGCACCTACAAGCTGCTGTCCGACGGACGTCGTCAAATCGGCGCGTTCCATTTGCCTGGCGACGTGTTCGGGCTGGAGTCCAGCACCAAGCACCGCCTGGCCGCCGAAGCCATCATCGACAGCACCGTGCGCCTGGTGAAGCGCCGCAGCCTCGAACAGGCGGCCGGCACCGACGTCCGGGTCGCCCACAAGCTCTGGACCATGACGGCTGATGACCTCAAGCGCGCCGAGGAGCACATCCTGCTGCTTGGTCGCAAAAGCGCGATGGAACGAGTCGCCAATTTCCTCCTGGAGATGGATCGCCGCCTTACGGTGGCCGGCACGATGGCGCTCCCGATGTGCCGCCGCGACATCGGCGATTATCTCGGGCTTACGCTGGAAACGGTATCACGTGCCCTGTCGCAATTGAACGACGAAGGCGTGCTGGGCTTTTCCGGTGCCCGCCAGATCGTCCTGCGCAACCGCCAGCGCCTGCGCAACATGGATGTCTGATCGGCCTCATATGGCCAAGCCAAGTCGAGCGAATTCAGGTTGGCCGATGTGAATAAGCAGTCGCTCCAACCTGAAACGTTCCGGCGTGTTGACGAAGATCAAGGCATGCCGGTCGTGAGGCCAAAACAATGCGCAGGCTATAGATGTCGCCAAACGAAAGTTTTTGCGAGATGCATGTCGTTCGCAATTAGACGTTGCATCCGACCGGCTCGAGGTAACGGGAGCGCAGCCGACGGGAGATCGCAATTAAGCGATCGCCGCCTCGCCTCCGCCCGCCTGGTCCGCGAGCAGGAGCTTGATGTTGCACCGCCTGCCGAGACCTGGCCACCTACCTTGCGAGGTAACCGCTAATGCCTGTCAGAAAATATAAGGACTATGCTCGGTCCTGATGAAAAGACGTGATTGCGGGGCGACTGGGATTGCGGGTTCATGGAGTGGGAGAAGCTAGAGGCGCTTTGGAACGCCCGCGATGATAAGAAAGCCTTCGTATGGCGGCCGGGAATGAATCTGCCCAAGTCTCTATGATCAACCAATCACGACCTTTTCGGCTCGACTACGTCCGGTCCTGCGGTCTACACCGATTTCATAGCTGACGCGGTCTCCTTGCTTGGGCGTTACACCGGGCAACAAGCTGCTCACGTGGAAGAATAGGTCTTCACCGCCGGTATCAGGCGCTATAAAGCCGAAACCCTTATCGTCCTTAAACAGCTTCACCTTGCCTTGGGGCATGTTCTTCTCTCCGAATCACATAAATTAACAGTGTATCAGATCATTAAACTTGACAGACCTGCTCGCCTCAAGTGATTTGCGGAATTAGGATTAGCTTTAGTGCGCCAGCTCCGCCGCGTTGAGCCGTGATAGCAATGCAGCCGGCAATTTCTCACGACGCCGCCCGCAATTCACGGGCAGCGGCGACCATATTGATGAGCGCGGGACGCACCTCATCCCATCGGCGCGTTCTCAGGCCGCAATCGGGATTGATCCAGAGCTGCGCATCGGAAAGCCGCTGCCGCGCCAGCGCAATGAGGTTCTTCATCTCGGCCGCGTCCGGCACGCGCGGCGAATGGATGTCGTAAACGCCGGGTCCGATCTCGTTCGGATATTTGTAGCTCTTGAAGGCGTCAAGCAGTTGCATCTTTGACCGCGACGTCTCGATCGAGAGCATCCATTGCCGCGATCGCATCGATGATGTCGTTGAACTCGGAATAACACATATCCGTGTGGATCTGGGTCTCGTCGGCCACGCCCGACGAGCAAATGCGGAAGCTGTCTACGGCCCAGCCGAGGTAGGTCTTCCATTGTGACTTGCGCAGCGGCAATCCTTCTCGGAGCGCAGCCTCGTCAATCTGGATCATCATCGCGCCGGACCTCTCGAGGTCGATCACCTCGTCACGGATCGCTAGCGCGATCTGACGGCATGCTTCGCTCCGTGGAATATCATCACGGACGAACGACCAGTTCAGGATCGTCACCGGTCCTGTCAGCATCGCCTTCAGTGGCTTCTTGGTCAGCGATTGCGCGTAGCGCCACCACTCCACCGCCATCGGCTTCGGCCGGGAGATATCGCCAAACAGGATGGGCGGCCGGACACAACGCGAGCCGTAGGACTGAACCCAACCATGCTTGGTGAATGCGAAGCCGGACAGCTGCTCGCCGAAATACTGCACCATGTCATTGCGCTCGAACTCGCCATGCACGAGAACGTCGAGACCGATGTCTTCCTGCCAGCGCACCGCGCGTGCCGTCTCCTCTTTGAGAAACTGCTCGTATTGTGCGTCGCTCATCGTTCCCCGCGCATGGGCCGCGCGGGCGTTGCGAACTTCCGCCATCTGCGGGAACGATCCGATCGTCGTCGAGGGAAATGTCGGCAATCCGAACCGCGCGCGCTGAACCTCGGCGCGCCGGGCGAAAGAACTGCGACGGCGCCGCATGCTATCATCGATTGCAGCCATTCGCTTGGCGACGTTCGCATTGTGAACGTTGGGCGACGTTTCGCACGCGACGGCCGCGCCTGCTGAGGCCGCAAGTACATCCGCCGCTTCCTCCCAGCCTTCAGCCAGCACGCCTCCCAACGTTGCGAGTTCTCCGATCTTCTGGACGGAGAAAGCAAGCCAGCTTTTCACGTCGGGATCGAGATCGGTCTCGAGATCGAGGTCGATCGGGACATGAAGCAGCGAGCATGAGGGTGCAATCTGCACGCGGTCCTCGCCAAGCTTGCGACGGCAGGTTCGAACCGGTCGAGCACCGCTGGAAGGTTCGAACGCCAGACATTGCGGCCATCGACCACGCCGAGAGAGAGGACAATATCCCTTCGAGCGTCGGCGACAATCGGGCTCAACTGCTCTGGGGCGCGGACCAGGTCGATGTGAAGGCCCGCAACCGGCAACGTCAAAGCGGTTTCCAGGTTGTGGCCGATCGTTCCAAAATGGGTAGCGAGCATGATCTTGAGGTCGGGAACCTTCTTGGCCAAGTGGGCGTAGGTCCGGACGCAGCGCGTCGCGTGTAGCGTCGTCGAGGTCCAGGACCAGACATGGCTCGTCCAGCTACACCCACTCGGCGCCCCTTAGGGTGAGTTCGCGGAGAACATCTACATAGACCGGCAGCAGCCTATCGAGGAGCAACAGCGGATCGAATGCAGGATCTGCGCTCTTGCCGAGCTTCAGAAAGGTGACCGGACCAACCAGCACCGGGCGCGTCTGACAACCCAGGCTTTTCGCCTCTTCATACTCCTCGATCGGCTTGCGAGAGGAAAGCGTGAAGGTCTGGTCCTTGTGAAATTCCGGCACCATGTAGTGATAATTGGTGTCGAACCATTTGGTCATCTCCTGCGCTGCGGCGCCGTGCTCGGCGTGACCGCAATTCGCATCATGGTCATCGCGCTGTGCGCCCCGTGCCATCGCAAAGTAGGTCTTGAGCGAAACAGGGCCTGCGCTCCAACCGTAAATTTCCGGAATGGCACCGACCATCACGCTGACATCGAGCACATGGTCATAAAGCGAGAAGTCGTTTGAAGGAATTACGGTTACGCCGAGCGATTTCTGCCGCGCCCAGTTGGCGGCGCGAAGCGCAGCCGCAGCCTCAAGAAGCTGCGTTTCGTCAGACTTTCCGGCCCAATAGCTCTCGAGCGCGAGTTTGAGTTCGCGGCGCGGACCGATGCGCGGCGTGCCGAGGGTAGCGACAGGAATCGAGAGAAGAGACATAGCTTCAACCCTATGTTGGGAGCAAAGGCCATGGCGGACGCGTGCAGAAAAAGCCGCCGAAGCGGCAACTGCTTGGCGCACCATCGGGACACCCCGCCCGTGGACGAATATGTTGTCGGGCCAGGTCTCCCGGCTCGCGGGTCGTCGCTGCTATCCGGCCTTCCCGAAGCCGCGTCGCTTCAGTGACTTCTATTGGACAGCGGCTCGCCGCTTACAGTTGCGGGGGCAGCGCCGGCATCGCACCGGCTTCCCTCTTAGCTCCGGATCAATCCGGAGAGCCTCGACATCTCCGATTACCTGCAAGAGGGGCCGTTCCGTTCGGTTCTCGGGAGCGATCGTCTGGACAACGGAGGCATCTAGCGCCTCGTCGTCGTGCGGCCCGATCGTCGCATAGAGTTCGGCGCGCGTCTGGATTCGATCGACAATCTTGTGGGTGCCGCGGTCGCGCGATCGCAGCTTACAGATCTTCCTGCGCCTTGTTAGCCACCCGCAGCGCAGACACCGGCCAGATCACCATTGAATAGTTACCTCGAATTCTGCCACCGCAAAGCAACGGCGTCTTGCCGAAGGCGGTCATGTTGGCGAGCAGCGGCACGCCCGGCATCCGCTCGGCAAAGGCAGGAACATTTCCGCGGTGTTGAGCGCGCCGGGAAAATCGGTAGGCGCCCGCCTCCAACTCTGCACGCGCTTATGTGCTGTATCGCGAGGCACACCCATATCTTTGCCGAAAGTACCGTCGCATCGCCGTACCCATGCAGTGACGTAGCCATTGCCCGAGGGTTGCCCACCTGCGCGCATCTCTATCCCCCGCATCCGCTCCGCGACCACCTTGGCCAAAAACGCCCGTTCAGGCATGACTGCCGCATCACCTTTCAGGCCCTTGCTTGAAAGTTACGGGCAACCCCGATCTCGTGGCCTTCGAGCGGCATGTCATCCATTCCGTCGTCTGCGGACTTGAACCATCCACCGTCGCACTCCGAAACGACCATTTTGCCTGCGCCATATTCCGCGTGACGCTTCGCCAGGTGCAGGCCTTGGAGCAGACATCGGCAGTGCTTGCGGCTTGGCTGTCGGCCTGGGACGAGCTCGGTCCGGTGGACGCCGACGACCCATCGATGCGCTACATTGACATTCCTATCGGCCTGTAGCTGCTCAAGATTCTGAATTCGCAGTGTACGTTACATACAGACTATAATAGATCACCGAAACCCGTGACGAGTGTCGCCGAGATGACCATCCCCCCTGAACAACGAAGGGAAACGGTGACCTCCCTAGGCATCCGGGCTTATCGCGGTAGACCGACCGATGCGTTGAGCTGCACGCTGCGTCCAGTTGATCATCTTTGCACAAAAGATGCGACACATGCGCAAAAATCACCGCCAAACGGCGCAAGAACTCGAGTATTCGATCATTTGTTCGCGCGACTAGAGACGACTAAAAGGGCATCTCTTAACACTGATGTTCTCACAAGCTTGGAGCTCTCGGTGAGTGATCGATCTACTCATCTCGATGCTCCTTCAGCGGCCCCTTGGGGCGTTTCCTCCCTGACTTGGCCGCGCGTAACATTCGCGCGGCCTTTTTTCTGCCTCCAGCAAGAGATTGACTTGCAGGATTCAATGGGCTTTGAACGCAAAAACGCATGGTGCGAGTAGGTTCCCGCGCAGATCCAGGGTCATTAGCCCCTTGGCGAAGAGTTGTTCGTAAATGCCGGCGTACGGTCACCCATCCAATTTTCGATTTGATTTCAAGAATAGGACGCCTCCGCAAGGCCGGCGATTGACGTCCTCGTAATGTAATAAGCCGCCTCCGCGTCTTCGGGCGAGCGGCTCTGCAAGAAAGGTTGCGGTCGGGTATCTTCAAGCGGACTCCAGAGCGTCGCTCATGTATATCGAGTTCACGAAATCGGCCACATCGAACCGTGAGCCGCCAGATCCGTCGGAATACTTCCAGACGACCAATTAGTTGCGCCGTGCTTTGTCATCTGAGACCGTCGGTCTCCTCCGTCTGTCATACCGTTCCGCTAGGTCCAGCAGCCTTTTTCTGGTGAAAGGGTCTGCCTTGTCCGCTAGATCGCGAATGATCTGGGCCCGGTCCTTTAAAAACTGCTCATCCACGAAAACACCTATCCAGTGCAAGTTTCCGTTTTTTTAGCACTCAGTCGTTTGGTTCTCATCGGCTTTCCTTCCCTGCACTTTTGATCCACCCATGACATTAACGCTCTGAGGGGTGAGGCCGAGACGGTTCGTCATAGGAATTTCGGAATCGACCAGGCACGCGCCATTTCGACACGCTTGGCACCACCCTTGAGCTTCACGGCGTCGCTGCCACGCTGAAGGAAGCCTCCGGCGTTCCGCCAGAAGCAAGGCATAGGTCTGGCCTGTGTGCGCGCAACCGCATCTAAGTAATAATTCCCATGGCCACTGACCGGCACTGTGTTTGCCGAATCCGAGGCAGACGTTGCCAACGCTATCTCCGGCCAGGATGACGTCGACGATGCGTGTCGTAATAGCCTCGTACGCTGTGCCCAGGCGACACGACGTCCCTCCACTGTCCGCCGCTGCAGCATTGGATAGCGACCCGTTCAAGAGGCTGCTCCGAACTGTGGCTCATTTTAGATCCCGGTCGATCGCTCGCCCCGTATCCCTGCAGCCAGTGATTCCTAGGGAAGTCGAGAGAAAACCGTCAATGGTAGAGGGAAGGAAGGATTCTTGCCTCTCCAAAATTGGAGAACTACGCACAAACGTTAGTCGTCGCGCAACCATCTCTGTCGCCAATTCCCATCGCAGCGTCCGGGGATTGCTCACGAAGGCTATCCTGGTCCGACGCGGGCAGATCCAGCAAACCAAACGGGATCCAGGCCAGAAAAGGCCAGAAGAAATAGAAGGATGCGACCGCTCGATAGGGCGCAGTCGAGTAAACTTCGTCGCGCGACAGCTCAGCCGCAGCACGCTTGTTCATCCTGTAAGCAGTGAAGTCGATGATTGTTGCCGACGTGTCTGTCACTTGATGCTTCCATGCTACTCTAGCGTCACACCGAATTCTAATGAGAAGTTTGTCAACTCCGCTAATGCGCTTCTGCCGCGCGCCTGTCTCCCGCGACTCGGTGCCACATTTAAGCCGCTCGCAACCAGCGAAGCCATTTGTGGTCGGCCTCCCGCCGCGCCTTGAAGTGGTCGACGCATTTGTTCGAACAAAGGGCCGTTCGCCAGCAGTAGTAGCGGATCAGCCCGAACTTTCCGCCGCATATCGCACAGCACCTCACTGGACCGTAGTAGGGAATATGGGAGCTGTTGCGCATTTTCGCCTCCTATCGGCGTTAGGTGGATAGCCCCTGCACTTTCTTCGCCTCAGCGCCACGCCCGCACGTGAAATGCCGCGTCGGCGATGCCAGGTCTCGCGGTAGGTACGGGCGCTGGGGGCAAGAGTTTGACCCTGATGTGCGCTTCCCTGGTGAAGCGACGGCTCAATCGGAGTCCTTCGCTGAGATTTCCAATCTGTAACGAATATTTTCGTCTTGATTGATGCAATGAGCGGCGCGTTGACGGTTAAATCCTGCGCTCGCACGCGTTTCTTCGACCGATTTCAACTGGCCTTGCTGATGGGGTGCGTGTGCTAGCACTCGCCCCGATCTCGTCGCTGCCACCTCGTGCTTTGCGGTGTCAAAGGGCGGCAATCCGATTTTTATCTCCAGCTGCTCGAAATGCATGGTCACTGTGGGCTGGGTGAGATGTAGATTTTTTGCGGCTGCCTAGGCGAATCCGAGGTGTTCGCGTTCCTTAGAGAACGTGCGGAGACGTTTAATGGTGGCTACACGCACCAAGCGCGTCCTCAAGCCTGCGCATCGGCAGAATCCCTGATGGCGGCATAGATTTGGTCAAGATCTATCGCCGTGACGCAATAAGGCGGCATCACATAGATCGTGTTGCCGAGCGGTCGCAGCAGCAGATTACGGGCTTTAAAGAAAGCCTGAAGCTTCGGACCGATGCCCGCGAGATAGCCCGCATCATTCGTTTTCAGATCGAGTGCTGTAATGGTACCAGTTTGACGGATGTTTGCAAAGCGAGGGTCGGCGCGGAATGGCTCAATTGCCTGCTCTTGCATCGTGGCGACCGATGCAACACGTTGGCGAGTTTCCTGATCTTGCCAGAGATCCAAGTTGGCCTTTGCGGCGGCGCAGGCTACAGGATTCGCGGTATATGAACTCGAATGAAAGAACGTACGCGTACGATCTTTCGAATAGTGTGCGTCGAAAATATCTGCGCGGCAGAGTGTCACGGCGAGCGGAAGCGCCCCTCCCGTAAGTCCCTTCGAATAGCAGGCAATATCGGGCGTGACATTGGCCTGCTCACAGGCAAATAACGTTCCGGTGCGGCCCCAGCCCGTCATGACCTCGTCGGCAATGAACAGGACATCCGAGGCCTCGCAGATCCGCTTCATCTCTCTTAGCACCCAGGCTGGGTACATCAGCATCCCGCCTGCCCCCAATATCAGAGGCTCCACAATAAAGGCGGCCGGCATTTCGTTTCGACATGCGGACTCGAGCGCGTCGAGCGTCGCCTGCTCACGACCTCCCGCGGGGAATGGGATTGAGGTGACGTCGAACAGCAGCGGCCCATACGCAGCGTTGAACACGCCTCGGGCACCGACCGACATCGCCCCAACCGTATCGCCGTGGTAGGAATCTTGCATCACGATGATGCGTATTCGCTGTTTGCCGATATTATGCCAGTAGCCGAGTGCCATTTTTAAGGCCACTTCCACACTGGCTGAGCCACTGTCGGAGAAGAAGACATGGTCGAGGCCGCGGGGTGCCAGTTTCAAGAGTAGCGCCGCAACCTCCTCGGCCGGATCGTGGGTATAGCCGGCGAAGATGATCTGGTTGAGCTTGCCTGCCTGTTCCCGGATGGCGCTCACGATATGTGGATGGCAATGACCATGCGTCACGACCCACCAGGATGAGATTGCATCGATGATGCGGCGACCATCCGCGGTGTGGAGATAGGCCCCTTCACCACGCACAACCTTTGTCATCTCGTTTTGAAGCGCGTGTTGCGTGAACGGATGCCAGATCGGCGACTTCGTCTTTGGCATCATGGCTTGAAATCATCACCGCGGAATGAGGTTTTGAACGCGGCCTGCAGCGTGTCTGCCGTGAGAGGAGAAAGCCAGGGCAATCGCCCTAACCAACGCACCCGCCCGATCTCGCAAATTGCGCTCTCAGTCTCAGAATTTCTCTCGCCAATGAACGCAATCCCAAGAAGCTCGATCTGGCGCTTTCGCAGAGCCTCTATCGACAGCAGCGAGTGATTAATGGTGCCCAGCGCTGTTCTTGCGCAAAGCACGACTGGAAGCCGCCATCGCTCAAAGACGTCAGCATAAACTGCGCCGAGACTCAGCGGCACCATCAGCCCGCCGGCACCCTCGATCACTAGCGGTCGTTCCCCGGTATCCGGCACATCCAGCGAATCCGCGTCAATGCGAACTCCATCAATTTCGGCGGAATGATAGGGCGAAGCGGGCGTTCGAAGGCGGTAAAGCTCCGGCACGATGCGATCGGCTGAGAGGCTGCCCAGCCGTGCGACGAGCTCCGTGTCGGTCTCCCCTTCGAGGCCGGCCTGAATCGGTTTCCAATAGTTCGCGCCGAGGAGATCGGCGAGTCCCGCAGAAAAAACCGTTTTTCCGATCCCGGTATCTGTGCCTATTACTACGATCCGCTGACTCATCGAGATTCACCTCTCGTCTCCTCTATGAGAGCATCGAGCATCGCGCGCACGTCATCCTCCACAACGTTGAGTGTCAGTGAAATTCGTAAACGGGCTGTGCCCGCCGGCACAGTTGGCGGCCGGATTCCGCGGATATCGAAGCCGCGAGCCTGCAGCCTCGATGCAAGCCGCATCGCACGCGAGTTGTCGCCAACAATATAGGGCACGATCTGCGAGTCCGAAGTATTTCGCAAACCGCGCACGCCGATCTCCCGATGCGTGAATGCGACCAGGTTGGCCAAACGTTGCTGACGCTCGGGTTCCTGCTGCAGGATCAAGATTGCCTCGCGCACGGCGACAGCCGTCAAGGGTGATGGCGCCGTGGCGTAGATAAACGGACGGCAGCGATTGATCATAAAGTCGCGCAGCACGCCGGAGGCAGTGACAAGCGCGCCGGCCGTACCCAGCGCCTTGCCGCAGGTATGAACGACCAAGAGATTTTCGCGCCTTTCATGGGGCGCGGTGAGTCCTCGTCCCTGCTCGCCGTAAACGCCTGTGGCATGAGCCTCATCCACCATCAGGAATGCATCGTGCCGGTCCGCAATCGCGACCAGCTCTTCGAGCGGCGCGAAATCGCCATCCATGCTGTAGAGACTTTCGACCACGATCCAGACGCGGCCCGTTCCGCGTTCCCGCCAGTCACGAATTATATTTTCGATCGACTGGAGGTCGTTATGGGCGCTTATCCGAAACTCGGCCCGGCCAGCTCGCGCCCCTTCATGAATACTCGCGTGCACGAGCGAATCGAGAACAAGCAAATCGCCCCGCTGCGGCAGCGTTGTTAGGATAGCAAAGTTTGCGACATAACCGCCGCTAAAGAAAAGCGCCGTCTCTGCCCCAAAGAACCTGGCAGCTTCTGCTTCGAGAACTTCGTGCTCCTCGCAATTGCCGCGGAGAAGCCGCGACCCGCCAGCGCCGATTGGTGTGCCGGCCTCGAGCGCGGCCATGAGAGCCTTTTTCATACGCGGCGCGCTCGCGAGCGCCAGATAATCGTTCGATGCGAAATCAATTCCCGCGCGCCGCCTGAGACTCCGCAGGCGATTGTCGTGTTTCAGGACATGCAAGGCCGCGACATAATCGGCAACTTTGGCCGCGTGGTTCGCGTTCATTCTTCACTCCAGGGTCACGATCCATCGCGCAAGAATTCCATTAGCCGCTAAGAACAACTGCTTCAGCAGCGACCTTAGCTTTCAACGTGACAAGATGCGATTTTCTCCGTCAACCAGCACAACACGCGGCCTGAAGATTTTTGCTTCCGCCTCATCAAAGGAGGCATATGCAACGATAATAATTTTGTCTCCGGGCATCGCGAGCCGCGCAGCCGCACCGTTCAAATCTATGGCGCCAGACCCGCGGGGCGCTTCCATCACCTCGGTGGCGAAACTCGCCCCGGTTTCGATGTTGTAGATTTCGACGCGCTCGTTGATCAGGAATCCCGCCGCGTCCAGCAGCGCCCGATCAATCGAAATCGAACCTTCAAGGTACAGATCGGCTTCGGTTACCGAGGCGCGATGGATTTTGCCTTTCATCAACGTAATCTGCATTTCTCACCTAAGCCGGAGTTTGCGCACAGCGCCCGTTTAGCTGTTTTCAATCAGGCAAGCCCGGACGTGATGCCGAGCCGGCGCAACAAACTCGCGTCGCGGTCGCGCTGCGGGTTCTTGGTGGTCAACAGTACATCGCCGATAAAGATCGAATTTGCGCCGGCCAAAAAGCACAGCGCCTGCAATTCGTCGGTCATGTACTGCCGTCCGGCGGATAACCGCACCACGCTCTTCGGCATCATGATTCGGGCCGTCGCTATCAGGCGCACCAGCGCGATCGGATTGGGGCGCTCCGCGGTGTCATAGACCGGTACGCCCGTGACCTCGTTCCATAGATTGATTGGCACGCTTTGCGGATGGCTCGGCAGATTGGCGAGCAGGACGAGCATGCCGAGCCGGTCCTCGAGGCGCTCGCCCATGCCGATAATGCCGCCACTGCACACCTTGATGCCGGCATCGCGGACGTGCGCAAGTGTGTCGACGCGGTCCTGCAGGGTGCGGGTGGTGATGATTTTGTCGTAGAACTCCGGCGAGGTGTCAACGTTGTGATTGTAGAAGTCGAGACCGGCCTCAGAGAGCCGTGCGGCCTGCTTAGGCGTCAGCATGCCGAGCGTGACGCAGGTTTCCATGCCAAGCCCTTTGACCGCGGTGACCATGTCGCAGACCTGATCGAGATCGCGATCTTTTGGACCGCGCCAGGCGGCGGCCATGCAGAAGCGAGTCGCGCCGGCATCCTTGGCGCGCTGCGCAGTGGCGACCACATCGGCGCGATCCATCAGGCGGGTGGCTTTCAGGCTGGTGTCGTAGTGCGCGCTCTGCGCGCAGTAGCCGCAGTCTTCCGGACAACCGCCGGTCTTGATGCTGAGCAGGCTTGCTGTTTCGACGCGGTTTGGATCGAAGTTATCGCGATGAACGCTCTGCGCCTGAAACATCAGGTCGGCAAACGGCAGGCCATAAAGCGCGCCGGCCTCGGCTCGCTCCCAGTCACTTCGGACCGGCACGCCGTTGCCCCTGTCATTCCCTTCTACTCCCACGACAGCAACCATATAACTTGCCTTCCCAATTTTTAATAGATAAGGACGTCGATTATTTATTATGTGTGCCCGTCCGCCCGTTGGACCCTTTCTATGCGTTCTCCAAGACGAACATAAAGATGTGTCAACGCTCAAAGGCCCCGGAAATCTGCCCGGATTGCAGAAAATCTGCAAAAAGAGGCCATTCCCGATTGCTACGGCCGAGTCGTCGCGCACGGCCGGCGCATAATTTGATAGATAATCTATGAAGGACGGCGAGAACACGACGATGGCGGGTCGCATTGCAGCGGCAATCGCTGCGCGCATTATCAGCGGCGCGCTGCAACCAGACGCCCCACTCCGGCAGGATCATTTCGCGCGAGAATTCAACTCCAGCCACGTCCCGGTGCGCGAGGCGTTTCGGCAACTTCAGGCCCAACAGCTTGTCGTCGGCGTGCCCCGTCGCGGTGTGCGGGTTGCTCCGCTCGATACCAATTCGGTGAAGGAGATCGCCGAGATGCGTGCCGCGCTCGAAGTGGTCGCGCTGCGCAATGCGGCGCCAAAGCTCACCTCTAGACATTTGGCACGGATCGAGCTTGCCCTGATTGAAGGAGACAATGCCCAAACGATTCAGGACTTTGAAATGGCCAACCGCGCCTTTCACCACGCGCTGGTGGCGCCCTGCGCGATGCCGCGCCTGCTCGCGAGCCTCGACGGACTACAGCTTGCCAATTCACGAGTCGTGTTCGCGGTGGCGCGCAGTAGCGGCTGGCGACCGCGGTCCAATCAGGATCACCGCCTGATTCTGCAAGCCCTGCGAGTGCGCAACACCGACCAGGCCTGTAGTCTGCTCGCGCGCCACATTCAAACGATTGAGCGCCTGGCCCTTCCCGCGTCCTGACCAGGAATGAGATCTGGCGAGTTGCGTTGCCGACCGCGGGCGAAGCGCAAGAGCGTCAAACCTTCGACCGTCTTGCCGCGCGAGGCGGCTTGCGGCCGCCCGCCGTTGCAGCGGGCTCGTTCCTAAGCTAGTTATGCGACCTCCTTGCGACATCACTCCTTAAGGCCATCCATGATTCGTCACATCGTCTTGTTCAGCGCCAAAGATCAGGCCCATATCGACCAAATCATCGAAGGCCTTTCGCTTCTCACCACAATCCCGCATGCACGCCGGCTCGAGGTTGCGCGCAACCGCAAGACCGACCAGCTTGGCAACGAGATCGACGTGGTGGTTTATGGTGAGTTCGACAACGAGACGGAGCTCGCAGCATACAAAGCGCACGATCTCTACCAGGAATCGGTCAGGCGGGTACGATCCCTCCGGGAGCTGCGGTTCGCGGCCGACTATAATGTAGCCACAGATGCGCGGTTCGCCTCGACGGCAGCGGTAAGCCAAGGTAGTGGGCGCTTCGGGTCCACCGGCGGGGGTTAACCTGGCAATCGATCTCAAGATCTTGCCGGGCCAGACGAGCGTCGCTCTCGTCGGGGTGGGGATTCGTAATCGGAGCGCGTCTCACCAGCACGCCAATCGTCGGTGAGTGACAAGGCGATGCACGTCCGCGAACTGCAGTGGATTGAGCCTGTCACCGCGATGCGCTGTCTCGCGCATCGACCGCACCTGACGTTCCTCGATAGCGCTGCACCGCAGCTGCTCGGGCGCTACTCCTATATGGCCTGCGACCCCTTCAGCACCTATATGGTCGCGGACGGACAGGCAAGTTGCAACGGAGAGACTCTTGCGGGCAATCCGTGGCGAGCTCTTCGCACCCTGCTCGCCAGGTACCGCGAAGAGCATCGTCCCGATCTGCCGCCGTTCCAGGGTGGTGCGGCTGGCTTCTTTGCTTATGATCTGAACAGGACACTGGAGCGACTGCCCGCGCCGGCAATTTCCGGTCAGAGGTTGCCGCAATCCATCCTGCATTTCTACGATGTGGTCATCAGCTTCGACCACCGTGACGAAAAATGCTGGCTCGTCTCGACCGGATGGCCGGAGCAGGATCTCGCACGACGGCGCGAGCGTGCGCGCCGTCGGGCCGATGAGTTTGCAGCGCGGCTCGCCGGCCCAAGGGCGCCGCGGAATGACCTCCTCGCCACAGCGGGCGCATGGCATTCGAACTTCAGCCGTGAGGGCTACATTGCGGCGGTGCAGCGCGTCATCGACTTGATTCTGGCTGGCGACATCTTCCAAGCGAACATTGCGCAGCGCTTCAGCGCCCGCCTGTCGAGCTCATTTGATCCGCTGGCTTTCTATTGTCGGCTGCGGTCGTTGAACCCGGCCCCCTTTGCGGCCCTCCTGCGCTATGGCAGGCTGACTATTGCCTCGAGCTCGCCAGAACGATTCCTCAAACTTAATGGACGGCAGGTCGAAACGCGCCCGATCAAGGGCACGATCGCGCGCTCCGCTGATTCCAAGGACGACCGGCGCCGCGCTGAACTCCTCCTCGCGTCCGAAAAGGACCGTGCCGAGAACACGATGATCGTCGACCTCCTGCGCAACGATCTGTCACGCGTTTGCACGCCGCAGTCGGTCGAGGTTCCAGCGCTGTGTGCCCTGGAATCCTATGCCTCAGTGCACCACCTCGTGTCGACCGTGACGGGTGAACTTGCCGGAGATGAAGACGCCGTCACCTTACTGCGAGCGTGCTTTCCCGGCGGCTCCATCACCGGGGCGCCCAAGGTGCGATCGATGGAAATTATTGCGGAGATCGAGCGGGTGGCGCGAGAGGTCTATTGCGGGGCGATCGGCTTTATCGGCTTCAACGGGCACATGGATACGAACATTGCGATCCGCACGGTCACATTCGACGATGACTTGGCTGTGTTTTGTGCAGGGAGCGGGATCACGGCGATGTCGGATCCAGAGGCCGAATACGAGGAGACGCTCGCCAAGGCGCAGCGAATCTTTGACGCATTTCGTGCTGGGAGCTGTGGTGCATTTTGATTGTCATCATCGACAACTACGACTCTTTTGTCTTCAACATTGCCCGCTATTTCCGCAAGCTAGGTGCAGCAACGGCAGTGATACGGAACGACGCCGTCAGCGTCAGCGACCTTGCCGGCCTCAAGCCGCGCGCCGTGGTCCTCTCCCCTGGTCCCTGCACACCACTTCAGGCCGGAATCTCGACCGCCGTCATCCGCGAACTGTCAGGTCGCGTCCCAATTCTGGGCATCTGTCTCGGACACCAGTGCATTGGGAGCGCGTTCGGCGGACGCGTGGCGCGTGCACGTCGTCCCATGCACGGCCGGTCCTCATACGTAGCTCATGACGGTCGCGGACTGTTCAAGGACCTTTCGTCCCCACTTTGCGTTGGACGCTACCATTCGCTTGTTGTTGAGCTCGACGGGTCATGCGCACCTCAACTCGCAGTGACAGCGCGTTCGGACGAAGGCGAGATCATGGCCCTCGCACATCGCTCTCACCCGACCTATGGCGTGCAGTTCCACCCGGAATCGATACTCACTCAACAAGGGCAGCTGCTACTGATGAACTTCTTGCGACTCGCAGAGACTCGTAGATCGTAAGGATATCGGAGAGCGTGTCGCACAATTGCCAGCTGGACGCACGGAAGCGAATTCGTCAGCTTCTGCGGGTCTGATAGGTACTAAGCAGATGGGTCGTGTGGACACTTATTTCACATCCACAGCATGATGGCTGGAGAGTGACGACGGCGCAATCGCTTCGGGCGGTTTTTCGAGGCGGGTTGCTACGCGTCGGAACTGCTTGAGCTTGCTGAAGCCGCATTCCACACGATGTTTCTGGGCGTAGAGATGCTTGTCGAGCGGATATTTGAGCCCCCGTGACCGGTTGTTGGGAATGACAGTCCGCTCTTGGCGGGCGTTGGCTAGGCGTAAGTGGTCCGCGTCATAGGCCGTATCAGCCATGACGACTTCGGCGGATAATCCCTCTATCAAGGCTGCGGCTTGCGGTGTATCATCGTTCTGACCCGCAGTTAGTGTGAACCGCACGGGCATCCCAAGCCTCGAACGACCATGTGGATCTTGGTGCTCAGGCCATCGCGAGAACGGCCGATGGCTCGATCCTCAGGCCCTTTTTTAGCCGCGGCAGCGTGCTGATGGGCTCGGACGATGGTGGAATCAACGATCCGGTATTCGAAGTCCGGATTAGCGGACATCGCCTCGAAGATGCGCCACCAAACAACCTGGGTGTTCAGCGACTGAAGGGCTGGAAAACGCTGTTCCAATCGCCAAACAGCTCTGGAAGATCACGCCAGGGAGCACCGTGCGCACAATCCAAAGGACGCCCTCCACGACATCCGGTGGTCGCGTCTCGTCGATCCCCTTTGATCGGGCCGGCCGATGATCAGTGGCCCAATCCGATCCCACGCCGCGTCGCTCAAGACCAAGCCGTCCATCACACCCAAGACTGTCCCCCAAAAAGCAGCCTTGAATCTGATTGCCGCCTCAAGGGAATCCCCAAAAGTCCACAGCACCTAATCCTAGAGAGCCCCTCGCCGCGTCCGATTAGCGGCCGAGCTAAAGGCATCATCCCGTGCGCTCCCCCGGAATCAACAAATGAGACCGCAAGGCCATCGATCGGGCGAGCCGTTTTGTGGCGCTCCTCGCGAGAAAGCTGCACCATGATCCTTTGAGGTGTTTTGCGGACTTACAACTGCGCACTCGGTTGTAGTCAATGCGGCACGCTAAGGTCTCCGCTTGATCGTAGGCGCGCGCATGATGCTGCCCTGACGCCGGACGGCTGAAGAGCGCTGGGTCGTCAGGTTCTCGACAGCTCCCCCATAGCAAAGTGTGGTCTCCGGACGCCCGAAAGACGGCTGATGACACCGGAAGAACATTGGAGTGCCCGATGCTCAGCTGCTTGGAAGCGGCCCCTTGGAACGTACGGTGGTTTGTTGTTGAGGTCCGACGTCCAGAAGCAGATTCGCAGTTGAAGCCTTGATCGTTCTCGGTCTGCCGGCTGAAATTCCACATCAGATCCGAGCCTAGCTTCGGATCGGCCTAAATTTTCGAAAGTGAGAACGGATGGATTTCCCTTTAACTAACCGACTACATCGGGCAACGCGGACCCGCAGGAGAGGACACCGGAGTTCTCGTCCGCAGATGCGGCGGCCTTTAGGCGCCAGCTGGGCGAATTTGCCAATTCAGACCCTCGCAGGCAGCCCCCACTGATCCAGTCGGCGCGCCACCACCGGAACCTATGTCCATGACGCAACCGCCGCTGGGAGGACTACTCCCGAGTAGTCGCAAGGTAGCGGCGGTAAGGCGATGCCGGGCATTTCGGTGCCGCAGCCGCTCCAATCAAGTGGGGTTTTCGTCCGTCGCAGAAGGCAGCCTCTTTATGCCGAGGATGCGCTCCTCATTTGGGGCTTGAGACGCACTCAAGAAGACGGCCACTGAGCGCACCGCCAAGGGCCATGTAGATTATCTTCTCGGCTTGGGCCGCTGGCTCTTTGATAACAACAAGCAGGCCATCGCCGGTCGACTCAATGACGCTTCGCTCAACGATGATGTCCGGCAGTTCATAGGCGACAGCGACGACAGGAGGAGAGTCCTTACCGCGCTAAATTATCTCCGGGCGTCCCAATCCCCGAGCGGTGTGCCGCCGATCGCCGGCATTTGACAGTTCAGCTGCCAAGCGGAAGGAAGTCGGGGTCACGACGCTCCCGATCGAATTTCAGTCGGCCCCCGTTGTCGATCTGTTCGAGGGAGCCCGCGCCGGCTTCGAGCTCATCGAGGATTTCCTCTCGGTGATAACGGTCTGCTTGATGGCGTCACCACAGCGACGCTCTGGCGCGAGACACTCAGGTAACTACATCCCGAGGCGCGCGAACTGCATCGACGCGTGCTCCGCCTCGGGAAGGGGGTGCCACGGGGCAATGCTCAACAACGACTTACAGAACGCAGGCGTAAGCTTGCCACGGTGAATCACAACGTTCTCGTGCCCCGTCGCAGCTCGAGCGCTCTGCCAATGCCGATTGTAGCCACGCTGTTCATTGGACTTCACGTGGCAAGCGGCGAAGTCGGCGTCACCCAGCGACGCCAACTGCCACGCATGTACCGGCCGCTTCGTATGGATGTGCACCCACATCGGGCTTGGCATCGCACCACTACGCAGCGCCTTGGGCTGCAGCTTGATCTCGAACAGCGTCCCTGGCTCGCCCTTCAAGGCGCGCGGTGGATCCACAGACGCCAGTTCCTCGGCCGCCCGCAACTGTTCAAGGTACTTCTGCGACGGAAACGCGTAGGTCTTCATGCAATCGATCGTGATCGCCGCCTTTCGCGCGTTCAATGAGTTTGTCTGTCCCTGAACCTCGGACAACATCGCCTTAAGCCGGACTATTTTTTCGTGCACTTCGGGCACTTGCGCAGGCGTGAGTAGGCCACGTCGGCGAGGCTCCTCCAGCGCGGCTACACAGGCCTCAATCTCGGCGGCCTGCATCTGCAGGCGCTTAACGACGAGATCCACGACGTGGTCGGCGTCCTCGGGCTTCATCTGGCGCGCTTGCGAGACGGCGCTTTGCTGAGCCGGCAGATCGAACTGCAGCAGCTCGTCCAATCGCTTGAGTAATCCCGTCAGTGCGTTCCTGGAGGGCGGAGCCTGCCACATCTCCAGGTGCCCGGTCGCCGATGATGACGCCCTCGTGCGTGCCTCCTCTGCACTCGCGAGTTTCTTCGTACCCAGATCCGAGAGTACGATAACCTTGGCTGTCGGGGCCGTGGCAGCGTCGGGCCTGGCGAGCTGCGGCTCGCGCAGCCCGGCAGTTGAACTCCTCTCGCCTGCGGCCGGTGCGCGCTTGCCTTTCCCCTTCCTGCGCGCCGCGTGGCCCTCAGCCAATAAGACGGTATTTTCCGGTATCGCAGCCTGGGCAGGCGGTTCAATCAGGACTGGCCTCTTTGGCTGCACTGCCAAAAGCCGCGTGACTTCGTGCGCGGTGACCCATGCACCTTCCACGATCTGGTCCAACAGTTCCAATGGAAGGTCGGCACCTGTTCCGGCATCCCTTAGCCGGGCAACGATGCCGTTCACCCCTGACGCAAATTCCGAAAGCCGCTCCATGACTCCTTCCAGAACGGTGCAGTGCTCTGCGTCGAGTGCCGCTCCGTTGCTGTTTAGAACCGCGTCGGCCGTCGAGAGGAATGCCGGAAAAACATCCTCGATGAAGGTTCCGAGCAGACGCACCCGCCCGTTCTCACCCATGAGGATTTCCCTCACGGCTGGTCCGAACGTGCTCGCCTGCGGCTCAATCATGAGCTGCGCGAGAGCGATCCGCGATTGCAGATACATGCACTTCGTATAAAGTGCCCAGCCGGTATGCAGCCGTAGTGCGGCCTCTTCGGGCTTCCGCATCTCGGGCGTGGTGCTTGGCAAGTTGGCAGTGGCCGCGCAGACGGACTGCATCCGTTCCGAGCGCAATGCCTTCTTTCCCCACCACTCCATGCAGGCCAGGTAGTGCTTCGCCACGCCGGAAACCGCTCGGCTCAGTTGGCTGGGCGGCGCGTTGGATTGGCGCATCTGGTCGAGCACGGCTGCTGCTTTCTTCCTGCTCGCCTCCAAGTCGTTGATAATCCAGGTGGCCACGGCGTTGCATTCGTCCGCCGCATCGAGCGTCTCGTCGCGGAGTCGGCGAGCCTGCTTGTCGGACAGAATGCTACGCGCCATATCTCGGGGCAGGCCCGCGTAGTAGTCCAGAACTGCTGAGCCTGCCTTGACGACTTGATCGATCAGCTCTTGCGCCTCCGACGGGTTCCGGGCTTGCGTGGCCACATTACGACAAGCATCAAGGTCCTCAAGCAGGCTGCGCATTTTTCGCTTTGCTGCCTTGTTCTCGTCGCCTCTTGGGGCTGCCACACCCGAAGTTGGTGGCTGGCTCACGAGCGGCGCCGTTCTATCTTGGGGCCCGGAGCGCATCCACTCCACGACGGAGTCGAATGATTGCCTGCCTTGCCCGGGGGCGGGACCGGGCTCCGGGCTCAAACTGCTCGATCCCCACGTGCTGTCGGCTCCTGCAGCCCCAACGTGCGATTTGCCAGGTCGGTCAATGCCCGTCATATTCCATCTCCGATATGGGCGAGAATGCGCAGCCTGTCTGGATAGACAGGCTGGCTGACGAGTAGCTGACGAAGGGCGTTTTTCCGGATGCACAAGAAAACCCAGGTACCGTCGGTTGCAATTCCATGGGGTCTGGCGTGCTGCTGGAGGCAGCGGGGATGACCGCGTCATGTAGGATAGTCAGCTGCAGTGCATCGCCGCGACCTGGTGCTGCCTCGCCGTGACCGCCATAAGGATCCGCGCTGTCAGGCTGCGACAGAATCGGCCGTGACGGCGATTCTTGAGACTCCGCCCTATGCCGGCTGCTTTGTCTATAGGGACTTGGCAAAGACCATCCCGAATACCGGAGCGCCGCCACGAGAATGCTCGCGTCCTGAAACGGACTGGTGGATTGTGGTGAGGCAAAAATACCCGGCGAATATCGATTGGCAGACCTTCGGCTGCCGCACGTCCTGTTCTCCGGGAAGGAGATGCGAGTCCGAAGAGCTTACTGATCCAGCGGTGATGCACCAATCCTGACCAGACGCAGAACGTCGGTCAAAACAACATTTTCTTGCCCCACGTCCGAATTCGAGCAGAACCGATGTTGCGCAGCTCTTTTCCAAAGTACAATCTTGCCGAAGCTGCCGCCCATCCCAGCCCAGTCAGAAGCGGCGCGGGATCGCCTCCAATGTCCTGGTTACATCCTCGCCCAGCTTCGACAACCGCGCCCCGCCACAGCAGGCGCAGGTGGTCG
>NZ_LLYA01000186.1 GCF_001440415.1 Bradyrhizobium retamae | reverse complement strand
GCCACTACCAACAAAGACGGTAGAACCTATTGGTGAGGCTTCAGGTCGTTGCCCACCCCAATCGCCGAGTTCGCAACTCGATGAGGCCAACACACATATGTCGTGATGTTCGTACCCCACGTCCATGACAAAACCTCCACGTGTGTGACGCGCCGAGCGTGTGGCCACCGAGAGACGCGCGCCGGCGTGCACCGGAGGAGACCGATGGGCCATCTTCACGCTCCAGCCAAGCCGTCGCGTAGCCTGGGCAATTCCCGCCCGACGCGCCGCGCCACATAATGACATAAACCTCTCACAGCAGTTGAGATTTGCTCGGGAGTAACCGAGCTGAACGCCAATCGGATCCGGCAGTCTTGAGAGTTATCCAGTGCGAAGAAGCTCATCGGCATAACAATGACATTGTAATGCGTTGCGCACTCGTCCGCGGTGTTCGCGTCAAATCTGAAAGGAAGATCGAGAGTCAGAAAGAATCCGCCGGCAGGACGATTCCATCGAACCTGGTCCGACAAAGGCGAAAACACATCGTCCAGCTGACACAACATAAGGTCGCGATTTGCACGATACCAATCCAGCGCCGGCCGGATCCAGCCACGTAAGCTTGTCCGCTGTTCGATCAAGAGCCCCGCCACAATCGCTTGGCTAATTTGGCTCGTATTCAAGGTACCGAAACTCTTGCGCTGAACCAGATCTTCCCAAAGTGTCCGGCAAGCACCTGCGTCTCCAAAGATGGTATCGGGCAGTATTGCTGCTCCGACGCGAAGAGCTGGGCTTAGCGTCTTGGAGAATGTTGACAGGTAGATAACACTTCCGACCTCATCCAAAACGGCCATCGGAGGCACCGCATCTCCTTCATACCGAAATGGCCCATATGGATTGTCCTCCAAAACGACGATCCGATGTTTGGCGCACACTTCGAGGATCTCCCGTCGTGCGACCACATCGAGGACGCGTCCTGTCGGATTATCAAAATCGGGAATAAGATATGTTGCCCGAGCTCTTCGACCATTTCGGCCCAATTGCACAACGGCGGACTCGATCGCGTCTGCAACGCAAGACGCTGAGTTGGACAACGCTGCAATAGGCACCCTCGCAGCATTAGCTGCACCAATTGCTCCAATATAGGTGGGATTGCAGACCAGGAGCACATCCGAAGATTCGGGACACAGCGCCGGCAGGCAGAGAGCGAGCGCTTCCTGGCATCCTGAGGTGATCAGGACGCGATCCGCCTTAGCGGGGAGCCCCTCATCGGATCGCACCTGTTGCGCAACAAGCTCGTTGATGATTCCCGCTGTTCGACCATACTGCAACAACTGAGACCATACTTGGCCACGATCGCCAGCCCAATACCTTTGATACACACCGAATGCATTCAACAGCGCATGGGGGTTGAGTCTATCGAAAAACCGGTCACTCGGCCTACCAGACGCAAGCGAGACAGCTGAGGGAAACCGACTCGAGACCTCGTTCAGGAAATTCATTGCCGAACTTTGCAACCGGAAATCCATCATGGAGCCTTGGAGGAGGACGGAGCTATGGAGATCACGCCTACGTCGGAACACGAGCACGACTGGAGGTCTAAGGGCGTACGCCTCTTCGCTCAATATTTGCCGGACTGTTCAAGCTGGTCAAAAAGCTGCTGGACGTTCGATTCGAGGAAACCACTCTCTCCATCTCGGTGAATGATTTCGAAGCTAAGCCCCGTCTCAATGGAGCGGCTCGAGAAGGCCTGTGTCAGTCCAGGGCCACGTATCACATTCGTGTCAAATCCCAGACCACGAGACTTTAGGGTCTCTACAGCAGCATCCACGTCGTCGACCTCAAGAGCGATATGAGCAACTCCAACGCCGTGACGCCGCACGAGCTCTGAGACCTGAGAAGCCGGCTCAGTACCCTGACACAAAACAAACCTGATGCCCCTGCTCTCGAACTCAGCAGATAGCATGCCCGTCGCTCGACCCTTGATGTGAAAACGGCGCTTCAACTCAAAACCTAGCACGTCCCGAAAGAATTGAATTGAGGCCTCAAGATCGAGCACAGCAATCGCAATATGATCGATCCCGCGAAATTGCGACACCGGACTCGCGGTTGTCCGGATGTCATCGGAAGTCGCACCCACTCCGAGCTTGCTATCGATCGTTTTCTGCATAGCACCCACTTTCGATCGCACAATCCGACAATCAGGCCAAGGCGGCCTCATCGCGCGAGCGACAGGCAAACCCTGCTACCAGCAGATCAGCCCTGTACTAGCGTCAATGTTCTTCAGAATCCTCTGCTCGAGGTCCGTCAACTCAGCCTTACGCCTGGCCACATCCGATTGAGCGCGGAAGAGCTTGGCTTTGAGCTCTTCTCGTTGCCTCATTGCTTCTCGAAGTTCCCAACCGTCCTGCATCGGCTAATTACCTATCAACGAGCGAACGCCGCCTGTCAGCTCCGAAAACACTGCCTGCGCTTTCCGCTGCTGCTGGTGTCAGATCGCCGCGCTTCAGCTGGAGGCGGACGTCCGCCAGACCAATCTGTTGGAACGGCTCGCGGCACATCACCTCGAACATGGTGCGCAGCACCTCTTGACTGGCGTCGTTCCGTCCAGTTCCGGGTGCAGGAGCAATCCTGTCCTCGCCGGGAGACCGAAGCGCCATCAGGAGATGAGAGGCCCCGCGACGGCCACGCATGTGACGGGCGCGGCAGCATCAGCATGGCACTGATTTGGATCAATCGAGCAAGTTTCATCTGAACTCTTAGACAAGGGCTGCGATCGTGGTCGTAACGGATCACCCCCGCATCTCAAGCAACCGACGTGCCAATGACGTTCTGCGAGCGTTTCCTGAAGAAACAACGCGCCTCTCGCTGCGCTGGCGGAATGCTGCCGTCTTACTGTCGGGCTTGGGACATCGACGTCTTGAACCAGACACAGCTCAACACAACAACACGGACGGTCAATGGCGACGATCCCCCGCCGCAATCGGTTCCGCCGTCAGCCCGTCGCTGGCCAAAAGCACGATCCGCGCTCTCCAAACCACCTTCTGGGGCGTGTTCCGGTTTCGGACCAGCCCCTCCAATCCTTTCACAGGTGATGCGCAGCATCGCGAGCCAGTGGCGCCAGGAAGATCGTCGCGAACCTCTGAGGGAAGACGAAACCGACCAGATGTTCGAGGACGAGACACAGGATCCTTCAACCAGATACGAAATGGACGACCTAATCTCACGAATGCGTTGCGCCCTTGCTTCGGATCCGATCGCTCTAGGCATCTTCGAGCATATCTTGGCGGATAGCGATTGCGATGAGGCGCAGCGGGCGCTTGGTATAGACGCGATCCAATACGACACGGCGCGCCGACGAATGGCGAACCGGCTCTTCGACGACTTTCATTCAGGATTATGCGCCATAAGGCGACCGACGAACGTGTACTCGAAATTCTCGCGGAGGGCGTTCTCAACGCCAGCCCGGAGGAAATCATGCGTGTCGCCATCGCGAGCGGAATTGACGTTGCTGCGCTCGAGAAGAAAGTTCGCGAAAAGATCGCGGAGCGTACGGCATTGCCGAAGATTCGGAGAGAGGCAGCTTCTCGGTCGGTGAGACCGTGGCTTTGCGCTCCGATCCAAAGCGAATTGGCGTTGTAACTGCTGTCACTCCAAGCAACCGCGAGACCCGTTATTCGGTCTTCATCGAAGGTCGAATGGAGATGCTCTATGCAAGCCAGCTTCAGCCGGCCGACCTCGCACCAACTGCAATCCAAGCCACCAGTAACGAGCTGAATGCTCGATTGACCGCTCTGCAAATTGCCGCGCCAAGCTTGGCCAACCTGTACTCACTGCAGGCCGGTCGCGTCGATTTTATTCCTTATCAGTTCCGCCGGAATTATCGAGGTGGAGAGCTGAGATGGCGGAAACGTTCAATGTATGGCTCGATGCATTGCGCGAGAGACGTGAGCGGTGGGTCGCCGCCAGCCATGAGAACAACTTTGATCGCGGCATTTGGAACGCGACCGTCGAAAAGTACGCGGATCCGACCCATTTCGAACTCTTGCAGAACGCGGAGGACGCGGACGCGAGCTGGGGCTCGCTTCGAGCTGACCAAAGATGCGGTCATTTTCCATCATAACGGTCGCCCGTTCGAGCGAAACGACATCGAAGGGATCACCGGAATCGGCAACACCACGAAAACGAAGCGAACAAGATAGGCTCCTTCGGAATCGGCTTCAAGTCGGTCTATATCGTGTCCGAACGGCCGGAAGTCCACTGCATCGTCGAAGGACAATCCATTGCATTCGCGATCCACGATTTGGTGGTTCCGGAGCTGATCACCTGCGTACACGGCCCGGCTTCGACCCGTTTCGTGCTACCGCTGTCACCTGCAAAGGCCGCTGTCACTATCGCGAAGGCGCGACTTACGTTGGAGCAAGCGGGCGCACGCTGTAGCTTTACCACATGCTTCGCCCGAGCGCAGTGCTCTACCGGAATGAATGAGGTTCCGCGCATCCTTCGCAAGGCCCGCTTGGTGCTCGGTTCCGGCGTCGATCACACCATTTGAGACTCCAAGAGTGATCAAACCAGCGAGATGTAGCTGGTCAGCGGTCGCTTCGGCGCCGCGGTAAGTGACATCTGCTTCAGGGCCCATAGGCGTTGCATGAATGAAGTCGATGGTCGGCGTTGCCTCTGCTGTTTGATCAAAAGAGGCTCCGAGGGGATGCGCCCTTCTGGCCGCAGGTGAGAACAACACTCAGCCAGACGATCCGATACAGTTCGTCGCTGCTCTCGCCCACGCGCGCCTTGGTCAGCGAGCCTTGATTCGAACACCCTTCACTCCAATGTTGGCATTGGCGCGCATCTCTCCATGCGCGATCAACGCTTTGCGCTGTGCACATTTGATCATGATTTCCAAGCCTACAACCTGACGCAGCGTGAGTTTCAAGCTCTTTCTTCCGGGTGAGTGTTGCGCTGCCGTTACAGCAATCCCCGATGACGTTGCTAAGACGCGCGCGGCCTGGGGGCCATCTAAAGGAAAGAAACTGGAATGAAGAACTTGTTGCTTGTGACTTGCAGCATCGTCGCGCTTGGCGCGGCCGCACCCGCATTCGGCGCGGATCTCGCTGCGCAGCCCGTCTATATGGCGCCGCCGCCACCGCCGCAAGTCGCGGCCGCGATCTACGACTGGAGCGGTTTGTACATCGGCATCAACGGCGGTTGGGGCTTCAGCGATGCAACCGGTAGCACCGTGGGTGGCCAGATCGGCTATCGCCAGCAGATGGGCCAGGCGGTGTTTGGTATCGAAGGTCAGGGCAACTGGGCTGATTTCAGCGGCTCCAATGTCAGCACCACCTTCCCCCTCAATACTAACCGCAGCACGACCGACGCGTTCGGCCTGATCACCGGCCTGATCGGCTACACCTCCAACAACGTTCTGCTTTACGCCAAGGGCGGTGCTGCGGTGACGAGCAACACCCATCAGGTCACCTCAACCCTGATCGGCGCGCAGCTGGCGAGCACCGACAATACGCGTTTGGGCGCAGCTGTCGGCGCGGGTGTGGAAGTCGGCTTTGCGCCGAACTGGTCGGTCGGCGTCGAGTACGACCACCTGTTCATGCCGGACGCCAACGTGAACTTCACCACGGCCGCTGGTGTGGTCGCGACCGACCGCATCCGCCAGGATTTCGATCTCCTGACCCTGCGGCTCAATTACAAGTTTAGCCCGCCGGTTCTCAAATACTGATCTCTTCACGTCAAACGGCGGATCGAAAGCCCCGGCCCTCGGGCCGGGGCTTTTTTCGAGCTATTCATCTGCCGCGGAACGGTCACTTAACCGCGTTCTGTATTTTCCGGGAATATGCAAGGACGTTCTGCCTGCAAGCCGTTTGGGTTGAATATGTTCAATGTGATCACCACCAAACTCGAATGGCTAAATGGCAATCGCGAACCTGACACGGCCCGGCACAATGGTGATGCATGGTTAGGGGATGAGCACGCAGACGGCCGGACAGTTTGCCCGGTTCAAGAGCGCCTCCCATGCTTCCGCGGATATTCAACCCGAGGCCTACTTCCATTCTGCGGTCCGCAACGCACTGTTCAGCTTACGCATCTCACGTTTGGAAGCGCCGGATCGGCTTTCAGCCCGCTCACACGATTTAGATTGCTACGAGTATGGTACTGCTTGTGCTCGACGTCTGGGTATTCTGCGGCCGCCCTTTTGTGCAGAACGCTTGGTTAAATTGTCATGCCCCTCGACCTTGGGCTCAACGCGCGGATACACGGCAAGAGAAACCCGTATGTGTCTGTTGACGATTCAGGCCCAACCCGAGCCACTGTTTGCCTACATCAACAGCCCTGTCATATGCGTCAGTCTTTATAGCCTTCTGGACTTGGTGCTATCAGACGCTTTGTCATAGCTGCGCTTTCATCGGGCAGCTGATCGGGCATTTGCTTTCGTGTCCTGCTCCCATCCTGCACCGCCTTTGCGAATTCATGCATCGCAGACGCCGAAGGCCTGCGCCGCGTTCCTTTACATTCAAAGAACGCGCAATGCCCACTACGGTGGAGGAACCATACTATCTGCCTAAAGAGGGCGGCGGCGTCGCGTCGGTACGCGTGGGCAATTTCGGATACTCAATCTTAGGCAGCTGCCCAGTGAGCGAATTCAGAAACGCAACAATATCGTTCTTTTCCTTATCGCTAAGCTCGATGCCGAGCTGGATTTCACCCATCACGCCAACCGCTTGCTGAAGGCTCCAAACCTGGCCTGAATGGAAGTATGGGGCCCGCAACGTGACGTTGCGCAACGGCGCGGCGCGGAGAAGGTACTCGTCGCTGGCCGCCTTGGTGACCGCGTATCGGCCCTTGTCGGAGGCCGGAAGCAGGGTTGCGCCCGGCCTTTCGATCACGCCTTGTCCACCGACGTTGATTCCGTTGTGACAAGAGGAGCACCCCGTTTGCATGAAGAGCTTCAATCCTGCCTTCTGCTGATCGTTGAGAGCAGTCGTATCGCCTTCAAGGTACTGATCGAATGGAGCAGCGGGTGTAATCAGAGTCGCTTCAAAGCGCCTCGATCGCCTTCGCGAAGTTGTCAAAGGTGACCGGCGACGCCTCGTTCGGGAACGCCTTCTTGAACATGACCACGTAGTCACTCATCGAATTCAACGTATTGAGCACATGATCTGGGGTCGCGTTCATTTCGAAACGCGCCTGCACGGGTCCCTTAGCTTGCGCCTTGAGGTCTGCGGCACGTCCATCCCAGAACTGCGCCAGATTGAATACCGCGTTATAAACAGTTGGCGCCCGACGTGGACCCTGCTGCCAACCGTGCCCGACCGAGGTCGGACCGGCATCGACTCCGCCGGGTACCAAGATTATGGCAGCTATTGCAGCCGATGATCTCGCTGGCTGACAGCCGCGGATCGAAGAAAAGCATCTTGCCGAGTTTGACCTTCTCGTGGGTGACCGGATTGTCCTTCACACCAGGCATGATCGAGGGGATTGGTTTGAAAATCTGCCTAGCAGCTCTCATCAAATCATCATCGGCGCTAGTCTGTGATGAGGCCAACATCGCAACGGCCGCAACGGATAGCTTGCGTACGAGGTGAAGCTCCCATATCGCTGACTTCTTCACAATACCTCTCATCGGCACCAAACAAGGAGGGCGTCGTCCCTGTTTATGTCACGCACTCACGCTTGTCCCAGTGATGGCTGCATAGCAACCGCCGCGCCAGTGGCGCTCGCAAGAGCTAAGCTGCTGATTTAGCCTTCAAAGCAACTGCGACCCCGCGGAGAACGTTAGGTGTCTTGAACCTGACAGAAGCCGTGCGGTGTCAGAAACGCGACAGCCACGAACTGGCGGCGGCCGATTCGTGGGTGGCCGGCGCAGGCCTTTTGTGATTATACCGATGCGGCATCCAACTCGCTGCTGTTCTCAACGAGATTAGATCGTCATGCCATGGAGAATCCTGCGAGCGGACGCCACACGCTCAGGTCAGTTAGCATCCAGTCGCCAGCGCTGGCGCCGCCGAGAATTCAATGAGATTGAGGCGAATCGCCTTTACGATGGCCTGGGTGCGGTTCGTCGTACCCAGCTTGCGCATCACGTTCTTAAGATGAAAATTGACTGTATTCTCGCTGACCTTCAGGATCTTCCCAATTTCCCAAGACGATTTTCCCTCTGCCACCCAGCTCAGGCAGTCTTTTTCGCGCTTAGACAGGGTAAGTTTCCTGTCGCAGCTGCTATCCGAGGGCCGCGCGATCTCCGCAAACGCGATATGAAAGTGCCAGGCCAGTGTGTTGAGGTGACTCATACGATACTGAGGATCGGCGTCGTCGAACGGAGATGCAAAGGATACCACAGATACTCGGCCCAATGCCCCAAACAATGGCACGCTCATACCGTGCTTCAGACCTGCGTCTCTGGCCTCGTCCAGTACGCGCTGCTCGCCGGATTGCAGTTGATATTGCTTGGCGAGTTCGTCCCAGAGAAACGGCCCCGGAAGCATTGGTGTCCGCCGGACCACCGGGTCGATGACACGGTAGTTGCGTTCAAAATAACGGTGGCACCAGTCAGGCGGGAAGTTCACGGTCACCGCGGGCGGTAGATACTCCGGTAGACGAGGCGGCTCCGCGAAGGTGAGTGCTCCGTAAGCGACTTCACTGAAGCCCTCCTCGCTCGCACAGCTCACAAGAAGATCGAACAGCGCTTTAATAGAGCGCGTTCGCTTCGCGCATTCGATGAAGCTAAATAAGTCCATGTGGCGCCTCACGAGGGCAGCCAAGAGGCCGCTATTGCGCCGTTCGATTGAGTGTTTTAGGCGGAGTCTAGCTTTATTCCGCTCAGCGAAGCCCTTGCTCCGCTCTTCATCTAGTCTGAACGCTCGCGCGCTGCGGCAAATGCTATTCCCGAATTCGTTGACCTCTCCCAGCAGGCGCCCAGAAGGGACAGGTCAATCGAAACCGTGGGCACGCCAATCAAGCAGCGGGGGTGGAGCGCCTCTCTCACTTAAGCTCGAACAGCACACCATAACCGTGGCACCGGTAGCTCCACTTTATGTCGCCAGAGGGCTCGCCAACGAAGCGGTGGGTATCTCATTCGATGAAGCCGTCGAGGGCGATCTCCACGTCGCACTTGGCTTTCGGCTCGAAGCAAAGCGCGGGGCCGGCTTTCACGAGCGAAAGAAGCTGCGGCAACGGCATTGTGCGCGCGCACCCCGATATGGGAACGACCGAGATCGATGTGATTGCGGTTGTAGAACAGCTTCTCTTCGAGGCACACTGAGGGCTCGACATTCATGTTTCAGTCTCCGCAGTTGGTATCCACGATTAGAGCGCAAGGCTTCAGTCTCTCTTGTTTATGCATGATCTCCTTCGAAAACCGGTGGCCACTTTTCCGGATCGTGCAGCGGCACAGGGCGCGGGCGAATGTTCGCCGCGCTTGGGCCGCAACGCCTTCATGTCGAACTTGGCCATAGGTAACGCGGAGGCATGCCGGCTATCCCGGCGCCGACCACGATGGCGTCGAACCTGACCTCGATCGTGACAGCCTCCTCTAGCTCGCGATCTGGACGTACGAATGCGGCCGCAGACGCGCACGAAGGCAGCATCGGCGCCGCCAGCAGCCGGTTCGCGTCACTGCCAATATGGGCGAATTCGAAGATCGGCGCGTTCTTGTCGATGCTAATGGCGACGATCAGGTCGGTGCCCTTGATGCCGCCCCGATGCAGGATCGCGCCGGAAAGGCCGGCCGCGATATAGAGAGCTTTGGCCGCATGATCTTGCCGGTGTGACCGATCTGCCGGACGGAGGTGACCCAGTCCTTCTGCGCCAGCGGACCTGAGCAGCCATATTCGGCGCGAAGGACAGCCGCGCGCTGGCGCACCATTTGAAACTTTTCGGCCCATCGGAGCCCAAGACCCTCGGCGCCCACGACATCGGCAGACGCGAGATTGACGTTTGCGGAATCGCAGCCCGGCACGAATGGAGTCCTCCTCCGCCTTGATGGTGCGCCGAGATCCGGGGCCCCCGGCTTGGCGACGCAGGTGAGCTACAGCAGGCCGGGCCGCTGCTTGGCAATGCCGGGCTCGACTTTTGCGGTGTCGCCATCGATCGTCTGCTTGTTAGTGAAGATGACATCAGCCGGTCCATACTCCCTCCCAGTCTTGCGGATTTCGGTCGCCAACGCATAGCTGCTCGCCAGTGTGCCGTCCTGAGGAATACGCAATCAATGACCGCACGATGTGGTCGGTGCCGAAGGTCAGTGCCTTGCGTAGGGCTCGACGGCCATCGATGAGCACGCGCCGCACTCGTCGCTCAGCTCCGGCACTGCTCGCAGCGCGAACAGATCGTAGATGTTGATAATGGTCGGCGTCCCGGCGGCGCATGGAGTTATTGGCCACGGGGCGCACGCGGATCTGAGCGACGTTGTAAACCTGCTTGATGCAGACGATACCGTGCATGCGGTACTCCACAAGTTCCGAGAACCTGGGATGAGAACAGCAAGGCTCGTACCAGTTGCGGCGCTCGCGGAAATCAGGCGTTAAGACAAATGCTTGAGAGAATTTGCGATCGATTGGGCACGATAGGCGATCAGACGCAATTGCGACATGTCGGAAATGCGACATCGCCGTTTGCAGCAGCCGCGACATTAATTGATGTAGATCAAGAAGAGCGCGGCCTAAGACGGGACACGTTCTCCCCTCATCTGCGGTGAGAGCGGGTCGCGTACCACACAAGGTGAGCGGCCGCGGCGTTCACGAGGACCAAAACCCTTACCCCATTCGCCTTGGACAACATTTCGCATCGCCAGGAGCACGTCGAGATATCGGATCGTACTCGACGTCGAGCAGAGCAAGAAGTGCTGAGCTGATGAGGTCTGCCGATTGTAGAACGGGTGCACTTTGACTTTCCGCCACCAACGATCGCACATCGTGTGATTGTTAGGCTTAGCCCCGACTTCCGCGGCATCCTATTGCGACTTCAACACGTTACGACCCAGTCAACTACCAACGCTAGTAATTGATCTAGATGACAGAAGCAGGTCACCTATCGGTTGGGCTGCGGGATTGTCTGAGCGGCTTGCCTCGATCAAGACTGGGTGAAGCACGCCCTGAACGTCCGGCCGGTCGAACGCACCTGCAAGGAGTGGCATGCAAGATCAATCACAATCTTTTCTCGCCAATGGCTCTGATCGGTGCGCTGACTCCTCACTTGCAGAACTGTTGCGCGCCGAGATTTGCTCCGACCGCGAGCTCTCCTTCCTCATGGAAGCTCATGATGGGCTCTCTGGCGCGATCGCCAAGCGCGCAGGCTTCAAAGGTCTATGGGCGTCGGGCCTGTCAATTGCCTGCTGTCTCGGCTACCGCGATGCCAACGAAGCATCATGGAGCCAAATCGTCGATGTGGTCGAGCGCATAGTAGACTCGACCGAGCTCCCCGTGCTCGTTGACGGCGACGGCGGCTTCGGGAATTTCAACAATGCGCGCCTCTTGGCGCGCAAACTCCGTCAGCGTGGCGCTGCCGGGGTTGCGCTGGAGGACAGCTGCTTTCCGAAAATGAACTCGTTTGTTGGTGATCGGCATCCCCTAGCCGATATCGATGAATTCTCCGGCCGGTTGCGGGCAGTGAAAGATACGGTCGCGGACGACTTGATCCTCGTGGCCCGGATCGAAGCACTGATCGCCGGCCATGGAATGGAGGAAGCAATTCTACGCGCTAGCGCTTACGCCGCCGCGGGAGCCGACGCGATCCTCATTCACTCGCGTAAGAGCACCGCGGACGAGATCCTCGCGTTCGCGAGTTCCTGGCAGAACTGCCTTCCTGTCATAATCGTTCCAACGAAATACTATCGAACACCGATCTCTAAATATCGGGATGCCAGCATCTCCACAGTGATCTGGGCCAACCACTCCATGCGAGCTGCAATAGCGGCAATGCGGCACGTCTGCGGCCGCATTATCGCCGAGGAAGGCATTGCCAGCATTGAGCCAGATATCGCAACGCTCGAAGAGGTCTTCGACTTGTTGAGGTATGACGAACTCTCCCGTGCGGAAGCGCGATATCTCCATCCCCCTGACCCGCGGCAATAGCTTGTCATTCACACAACAACATACTCATTCTCGAAGGACTGCCGCCATGCAACCGCCTGCCCTATCGTCAGGCTCCACTGCAATCTTTCGAGGCATTTTTTGCCTCGCTACTATTGGAATGTCGTCAAATGGCGTAACAGACCTTACGCGGCCGCACTGTGTAGTCCTGCCCTCTCTTGGCTCGATCTGTTCATTTATCCCGATGACCAGGCACCGAAGAACAGCCACGAGCTAGTTTCTTTTTCGGAACGACCGACGAACACCCTGATTTATGTCCTTTGAACCGTAGGCTCGCATTTCCAGGGACTCCGGCAGCCTTCACGCCACCGCAGCAACCATAAGAGATCATCGACTCCTCAGCGCCTGGGAATGACTTGGCGGGAATACCGCGACGATGGAAGGGAATGAAATGACTACCGATGCTCCCAAGAAAGCCGTCATTCTCGCGGCCGGCTTGGGCTCCCGCCTGCGTCCGCTAACCGATCTGCGCCCGAAGCCGCTGGTCAAAGTCACCGGCACTCCGATCCTTCACAACGCTCTGCGCAATCTGGAAGCCGTCGGCGTGGAAGAGGTGACGATCGTCGTCGGTTACCGGAAGGACGCAATTCAATATGCCTGCGGCAGCCGCTTTGGCCAGCTCGAGATCAAGTATGTCGAGTCGACCGTGTTCGACCGTACCGGTAGCGCCTATTCCCTGTGGCTGGCCCGCGACGCGCTTCTTTCCGGAGACTGCTTTCTTCTCGAGGGCGATGTTTTTTTCGAGGAGAACGTGTTGCGCCACCTGATGATCGGAGAGGCGACCGATGCGGCTGCAGTAGCTCCCTTCAATGAATGGATGGAAGGGTCGGCAGTTCTGTTGTCGGATAGCGGGTTGATCTCAGGTTTCCGCATGAAGCAAACCGCAGCAAACCTTGTTGGGGATGGTCCTAGACTATTCAAGACGATGAACCTGCTACGATTCTCGGCGCGGACTCTCAGGGCAACGATCGTTCCAGGGCTGGACGATATCATCGGCTCCGGAGCTACTCAGGCCTACACCGAGGAGCTTCTTGCATATCTGGTGGAAAGGCGCGGCCTAAAGCTCGCAGCGGCGCGTTGCGACGCTCTCAGGTGGTACGAGATCGACAGCCCCGAAGATCTGCGCATCGCAGAGCGCATTTTGGCAAGATGAATGCCTTCGGCGCGCCGTATGATCTGCAGAGTAGTTGAGGCTCCAATGCTGAAATACCTTTGGGACTCAGCGAACGCCGCCCGGTGCTCTGATTCTTCTTCCGCACGTATTCCTTCTCTTCCAGGGACCTGGGCTAGCCACAGCGGCGGCCCTTTCGGCTGTCCTATTCGATCCCTCGACGGGATTGCAGCTCGCACCATGAATTTCATTGCAATGAAAACTGCATATAGGCGCATTGACTAGGCGAACGCGTGCGTTCTTCATGCATTCATGACAGCAACGGTCAAACCATCTCCTACTGGCGCCTAGCAGCACTGCCGCCTCAATTCTATAGCGACTTGCAGTTGGCGCCCGTCCAACTACCAACGTTGGTAATTGATCTAGGTGATAGAAGCATGCCACCTATCGGTCGATGAAGGTCGGGCTGTCAACCGCACCTGCAAGGAGTTCGGCATGCGTTTTCCGAAGATAAACTCGTTTGTTGGCGATCGGCATCCCGTCGCCAAGATCGGTGAATTCTCTGGCAGACTGCGAGCAGCCGGGGTCCGACTCTCCTGCGGCATCAATCTCGAATGCGGGCCGCATTCAATCGGAAGAAGGCATTGCCGGTATTGAGAAAGGCGTCTCCGGTCTCGATGAAATCTTCACCTCCTCGGCTGCGATGGGCTTGCCAGGCGGAAGAGCGGTATCTGCCGAAGCAGATCGTACCGACGGCCACGCGGCGCAGATCACCTCCACAAACTCGATAATCAACTCAGGAGGAGCGCACATGTTGGCGCACCGGATTTCTTTGGTTTCAAGTTCGGGCACTGCCGCCGCCCGTGAGGCAGCCAAGAAAGCTTCCGCGGCCGGCCATCAGATCATCGACTTGGCGGCCGGCGAAGTCATCACGGAGCCACCATCATCCGTGCGCGAAGGAGCGATTGCCGCCATCAATGCGGGGACGAACCGATACACCGATTCCATCGGCCTAACGCCGCTTCGCACGGCAGTCGCCGAAAAGCTGTCGGCGGAAACAGGGATCCGTTGGAATACGGATGACATCGTAATCACTGCGGGTGCAAAGCAAGGACTGCTCGACGCTGCCTTGGCCGTACTCGATCCAGGTGACGAGGTCATCATTATTCGCCCCTGCTGGCCGACATTCCCGTCTCAGGTTCTTCTCGCCGGCGCAACGCCCGTGTTCGTTGATGCTGGCCCCCCGACATATATTCCCGATATCGGCGCAATCCGCGCCGCCGTCACGCCGCACACCAAAGCCATTATCATCAACTCGCCAAACAATCCTACCGGCGCAGTCTATGATCGAACGACTCTTCAAGCTATCGGCGATCTCGCAATCAACTATCAGCTCTGGATCGTTTCCGACGAATGTTACTCCAGCTTCGTATTCACCGGTTCGCGCCATGAGTCGATCGTCATGGCGCATCCGGGCGTACGTTCACGGACGATCCTGGTTAACGCCTTCTCCAAAGAGCTGGCGATCACGGGTTGGCGACTGGGTTATTTCGCGGCACCGGCGGAGATCATTTCTGCGGCCAAGAAGCTGCAGAGCCATACGATCTCGAATGCCAACGTGATCGCGCAGTACGCGATCCTGCACCACCTTCAAGTCAGCGACGGCAGCTTTGAACGGGACATGCATCAGCGCCTGGTAAGGGCTCGTAACGCTGGTCTTCTCATTCTCTCTGGTCTGCACGACGTGGCCACGCCGGGAGCAAACGGCTCATTCTTCTTCTATCTTGATTTGAGTAGGCTTGTCTCCGCTCTGCCGGCTGGAGGCCCCATTCGATCAACCGACGATATTGCACGAGTGCTCCTGGAGGAAACCGATGTGGCATCCGTTGCTGGTAGCACCTTTGGCGACGTGAACGGCCTGCGTCTCTCCTTCGGCGCTCCACCAGACCTGCTGGAGTCGGGGCTGAGACGGGTCGTTGACACCTTGAACAGCCTGAAGATCAAGTACGCAGCGGCCTAACCAGAAGGAAATCTTGGATGCTCAATGGTACACGGGCGGTGATTCTTGCTGCAGGAATCGCCTCAAGGCTGCGCCCCTACACGGAATCCGTCCCAAAATCATTAGTGGAGGTGAACGGAAGCGCAATGCTGCACAACGCGCGGCATCAGCTCTCCGCACTTGGAATCGTGAAGCAACCATCGTCGTGGGTCATCGCAAGTAAGCCCTCGAGCAGTCCTGTGGCCACCATTTCGCGAATGTCGCCATCGAATATGTCCACAATCCCATGTTCGATCGGACCGGCAGCGGCTATTTTCTATGGCTAGCGCGACTCCAATGCTTGCCGGCGACACCGTCTTTCTCGAAGGCGATGTGTTCTTCGAACGCGAAGTCGAAATAACGCTTCAAACCGTGTCGCCAACCATCCAGAGCGCGGCAGCTGTCGCATCTTTCAAGGCATTCATGACGGGCGCGGTCGTCGAGCTGGCTGAAGATGGCTCCGTCGCCACCTTCTTCATGCACCAGACGCCCATTGAACTGCAAGCCAGAGGCCTCTTCAACGGGATCGATCGGGCGCGCTTTTGCGGCGTTGGATTACGCGGACAGCTGGCGCCGGCGCTCCAGGGGGCGGTCGAGAGTGGGCATCGGATACGGCCTATGTTGATCCTGGCGTTCCTTGTGGACGCCGAGGACCCCAGCTTTCGACGACCGATTACAGCGATACACGCTGGTCGAATCGACAGCGAAGATGTCCTTCGCCTGGCGGAAAGGATATTCGCGCCGCCCGGCGACCTTATACTTCCCGCGGCAACTTTGATCTTGCTGGCAGCAGGAGCAAGACGATGATCGGTTATCTTCGTGACTATGCTAATGCCATTACCGCCCTCGCCTACCTGTCTGCGGTCATCGGGCTTTTCCTTGCCTTCAACGGCAAGATTGAGCTCGGCGTTGCAGCGATGCTCTGGACTTGGTTCCTCGACCATTGGGACGGTCACGTTGCACGCAAGACGAGCCATCTTCGTCGTCCAGGCGTGGCAGAGTTCGGAAAGAGCTTTGATGGATTTTCCGACCTCATTCATGGGGTGGTCTTTCCCGCCGCGATAATCATCCTTGTTGGTCAAGGTACGGCCCTGTCGCTCCTAGCGAGCTCGTTGCTGGTTTTGGCAGGTGCGATCAGGCTCAGCTATTTCGAGAATGTCGGATTGACCGACGACGCCCGCTTTATCGGCATTCCGGTCTCCTACGACACGCCACTACTGGCTGTCCTGTTCCTCGCTCGCCGTTTGATACCGGATAGTATCTTTCCGACGGTCGTGGCGATCGCCTTTATGATACTGGCACCGCTTCATGTGACGACTTCGATCCGCGTTCCGGCTATTCGGGGGACCGCAGTGCCGATCGCCACCGGCTTCGCGATCGCGGCATCTATTGCTTTGGTGATGATCTCCCAACCCGGCTTTCAACCATAGGATCAGTGGCAAATCATAAGATCGTGGCTAGGAACAACGAAATGAAGGATGTGAGCGAGATTACTCAAACGCAGCCGGTGTCACCCAAAGCGATGCCGATCGATTTTGGGCGGAATTTTCCACCTCCCAGCCCGGTGGTTCAACGCGCTCTAACGAACACATTGGCCGACCTTGGAGGTACAAATATTGCCGATGCCATTCGCTTTCCGCGCTTCATGGGAACGGTGGGCGATCGAGAGGCGGGAGCAACCTGGATTGGTCAACGGCTGGGTCAGAAGCCGGACATGGAGCGCGTCGTACTTGCAAACGGCTCACAGAGTATCCTAGCGATGTTAATGGCTCGGTTCGTCAAACCCGGCGGTGTCCTTCTAACGGAGGAGCTGACCTATCCAGCGATCAAGCCACTTTCGGCCTTGTTTGGGATCGAGCTCCGCGCTGTGTCGATGGATGCTGAGGGCATTGATCCGGCAAGTCTTGATAGAACCTGCGTCGAGCTCGGCGACAATGCTCGGGCCCTCTATTGCATGCCCACACTGCATAACCCAACGTCCGCAACAATGTCTGAGGCACGGCGCGCGGACATTGCGACAGTGGCTCGCCGATACGACCTTTGGCTCTTTGAAGACGATATATACGGCGTCCTGCCGGAAGAGGCCCCTCCCCCACTTGCTCTCTATGCGCCCGAGCGCAGCTGGTACATTTTAGGACTGAGCAAATCTCTCGCTGCGCAGCTTCGCGTGGCGTATGTCGTCGGACCCAATCCGGACATCTCGCGAGATGCTTTTTGGCCTGGAGTTCGGACCACGAATTGGATGGTGGCACCGCTGGTGGCGGAGGTCGCATCGCGATGGCTCGCAAATGGGATCGCCTCGGAAATACTGCGATCCGTGCGAGCAGAAACGTTGAGACGCCGGGCCCTTGCTGCGTCGATTCTGCCCTACATTCAGACTTCCCCAAGCGCGTTCAACTATCATCTTTGGATCGAGTTGCCGAAAGCATGGCAGCTCGACGCCTTTGTCAAGGCGGCCCTTGATGCTGGAGTGGTTGTTGGATCCGGCGATTCATTCGCCGTTAATAGTCAACAGGGCGACCGCAACTTTCGCATCGGCCTGGGCGTAGCGCCGGATCAAGATGAACTTATTCGCGGGTTGAAGACAATTGCATCTTTTCTTGATGCAGGCCGCGGATCCGGGGTTGGACCGATGGAGGGCCAATCGCGGCGTAGTGCAGCAATAGATCAGTCCCCGCCCAGCGATACCGACTTACGCGTTTGTTTCATTTCCGAAGAAGCAGGCCTTGACCTTCGCACTTCGGAATTGGCACCCGCACCTGCGAAACCAGTTCCGGCCTATCCTTACGCCAAAGTCTTATTTCACGTTGGCGCCTACTGTGGATCGATCCTGGCGTCCGTCGCAACGTTTATCCTCGAAGATATGGAGCCGGATCAAGAAAGTCAGTCATCAGGGCGCAGTTGGCGAGTTCGTGGAATGGCAACGGCCAAAGATTTCCGTCACCTTGGTTTTGCCAGTGCCGTACTCTACCATGGTCTCCGTGAAATCCGTAGGCGTGGTGGGCTTGTGGTGTGGTGTAACGGGCGAAAAACGGCTGGCTCGTTCTATCGACATAATGGGTTCGAACAGATTGGCGACGAGCGGCATGTGCGGGGCCTTCCACCCCATTACCGCTTTAAGAGAGCTATAGGACAGCCGCATTATTCTTAGGCCATAACGCTAACATCGGCCTCGCTGCCTGCTTCCAACTCTGCTCGTTCTCAAATTTTGCTCAACAGCCAAACGGTATCCCTGCTCTCTGCCCAACACCCTCATTGGCTCGGTGTGGAATCGAAGCTTCTTTGGAGAAATCTCATGTCGACACAGATTTCGGCGAAATCCGTTGGATGGGAACATTATCAGATCCTTGGTGAGCACTACGACAAGGAACGACCCGGATATCCCATCAGCGTAGTTCACGAGATTGCGGGGCGGGCTTTGTCCTTGCCTCACGCCTCCCGCCGAGTGGTCGACGTAGGCTGCGGGACGGGCATCTTCACGCGAATGTTGGCCGATGCTCTTGATGGCTCGTTTGAAGTCCGTGGTCTCGAGCCAAGTTCGATGATGATTCGACAGGCAACTGAAGCAACAAAGTCGCTTCGGCCAATTCGCTTCGTCCAATCTACGGCGGAAACACTTCCGTTCAGCGATCGGGCGATCGGGGTGATAACGGCCGCTGGTGCCGCACAACTCTTTAACCGGATGCTTTTCTACGCAGAAGCGCTCCGCGTCCTGGTAGATAATGGCCTCCTCGCGATATTGCAGAACAAGCGTTGCCATCAGACCGGCTTCTTCCAGTCCTTCGAGCTATTCCTCGAGAAGTTCGTTCCCGGCTATCGAACAGGCACTTACGCGGACGCTCGGGGCGGACATTCGGCCGCCAACTTCGAGGCTGAGCTTGCCTCAGACTATCGTTTTTCGAACCTGATGGTCCAGAGATGGGACTGGCCAAGAACGTTTACTATCGAGAGCTTTGAGGCGTTCGCCTTGTCAACAATCCAACTCAAAATGGCGAGAACAGCGCACGGCAATGACATAATCATAAAAGAGCTACGGTCAATCCTGTCCGACCACTGTGACGCTGTTGGCAGCATTAATGTGATCTACAGCACCGAACTCACAACTGCAGTGCGGACCGTGCAGTAATTAGTCCCGTAGGAGGCGGAAACACCATGCAGAAGTCAAGAATCTGGTCGGAAATCGACTTTCAGAAGGAAGGCAAGGCCACCGGCTATCTTCGTGTGCCGATCTCAACCAATGCCTCGGCATACGGATGGATCCCAGTTCCGATTGCGAGCATCAAGAATGGATCGGGCCCTCGGGTATTGTTGATTGCGGGTAGCCACGGCGATGAGTGGGAAGGCCAGATCATGCTCATAAAGCTGATCCAGTCCCTACAGGCACAGGACGTTAACGGGCATTTGATAATCCTGCCCGGGGCGAATGCGCCAGCTGTTGAAGCTGGCCAAAGAGTCTCTCCCTTGGATGACGGAAACCTGAATCGCAGCTTTCCGGGGGATCCGAATGGGACCCCGACGATGATGATCGCGCATTTCATCGAAACGGTCCTGTTGCCGGGCTGCGATCTGGTTTGTGATTTTCATTCGGGAGGCAGTTCGCTGGAATACTTGCCTTCTGCTGTGATTATTGCTGCGAAGTCCGCTTCACAACTCCGCCAACGTCTAGCTCTCCTTCGAATTTTCGGCTTACCTGTTGGGTTCGCAACAGATGCATCCACAGGCGGCGATCGCAGCTTGACCGGTGCTTGCGATCGGCATGGGAGCGTCCCTTGTCTTTCGACCGAACTGGGCGGTGGGGGCGCCGCTTCACGCACTCTGCTACGCGCTGCAGAGGATGGTCTTGCGCGCGTTTTGCATCATATCGGTGTCCTGAACGCTGCTCCGAAGGAGCCCAATCCTTGTTCGACTCAACTCCTCTATCGCGTTCGACCAAACGACTTCGTTTACTCCCCTGCAAAGGGCCTATTCGAGCCCTTTGTAAATCTCGGAGATACCGTCAGCGATGGTCAGGAGGCGGGGCGCATTCACTTTACCGAAGAGCCTTGGCGGAAGCCTGTCCCAGTTCACTTTGGAGTGGGTGGCATTGTTTTGTGCCGGCGTTTTCTGGCGCGGGCAAACCTTGGTGATTGTCTGTTTAATGTTGGGAGAACATGGACCCCAGAATAGCACAATTGAGCTGCCAGACACGAATTATCATGACTTCAAGTCCTCAATTTCATTCGTTGGGCGATAAACTTGGTTCCAATGGGAAGCACCGCCGTGGCTGGATCTACGACGCGTTGGGCGTTCAACCGATCATCAATTGCGCTGGAACGAGGTCGAGCTTTGGCGGCAGCAATCCCATGCCGATGGTGGAGCAAGCCATGAAAGCTGCCGGCGAAGCTTTTGTCGACATGGATGAACTCGCCGAAGGGGTCGGTAGATACATCGCTCAGCTCACTGGGGCGGAATGGGGCGTCGTGACGGCCGGCAGCGTCGCGGCGCTTGCGCTGGCAACCGCCGCATGCATTGCCGGCAACGAACCGATTGCAATGACCCGGTTGCCCAAATCCGACGGTTTGAAAAACCGGGTCCTAATTCCGCGTGCGCATCGGTTCCCCTACGACTCGGTCATAGGCGCTGTCGGGGCCCAACTTATTCCGTTCGATAGTCTTGAAGACCTCGCCGCGCTGGTTGAATCAGCTTGCATGATCTGTTTGCTCGGAAGGGCGGAGATGGCTGACAGCGAGATATCCTTGGAGGCGATACGTGAACGCGTTGGGCACATCCCGATAGTGGTGGATGCAGCTGGACTGTCCCCCGGCAAGCCTGACCCCTGGCTATCACGGGGCGCAACATTAGTTATCTACTCAGGGGGAAAATACCTGCGCGGCCCACAGTCAACCGGCCTGTTGATCGGGTCAGAACCACTGGCGCGGGCGGCCTGGGCGAATGGTCCACCCCACCTTTCGTTTGGCCGCGCGATGAAAGTCGGCAAAGAGGAGATTGTAGGCGCGGTCGTTGCCCTCGAGGCTTGGCTTACTCCGTCTTTACGCGCGAAAAATGAAAACCAATGGCTTCGGCTCTTAAGGACGATCGCGTCGAACCTTTCTCCCGATCTGTTCCGTGTTTCAATACAGCCATCAACTTGGTCGGTCCTCACGCCACGCCTGAGGGTTCATTGGGTTGACGAGCGGATATCCGCGGACGAAATCATTGCCCGGATGCTCCGCGATTTTCGGATTCAACTTCCGGACTTTTACTCAGGCGAGAATGTTGTCCTTGTTGATCCTTTCAACATCCTCGATGATGAGCAGGCCCGCCTAGTTGCTCGATCCCTCAATACCGTACTGAGGGAGATGCAATCTGAGATTGAGAACGCCCCTGACGTGGTTGGTCCAAACGTTGACGAATTTTTCTCGGGACTCTGGAGTAGTGTTGTGAATTTCGCCGGTCGGGTGGAAGAGCATGCCATGGAGCTAACGCAAGAGGGGGCTACCATTTCGGGTTCCTACCGGGGCGATGTCTTTGAAGGTTCGATAACTGGATTTGCCACAGGCAAGGAGCTTCGCCTCGTTGCAAGGCACCAAGCTGACCAAATGGAAGTCTATTATTGCTTTGAAGGCCGGCTCCGCGAGGGCTGTATTGCAGGGGTTGCTCGGTTAGGAGCCGCGACACCGGAGCTGCGAAGTCCGTCTTTTTGTAAGCAGTTCGGAAATGCGGCCTGGACCGCAAGGAGCCGGTCGAAGCCGCAGCGCTCAGCCTGAATGGGCTGCCGGAGGGCTACCTCGTCCATGTGCTGGGCAAACCCGGCTCCGACCTGTCGTGAACCCCTTGCGAAACTGTCCGGCGCGGCACATTCGGCGCATGCGGCGGCGCCGGGACAATGTTTTATCGTCGGTGATGCGCCGCTAGATCCGGGATAGTGGCCACCCAAACGAAGTCGCCATACGCCATTCCTGCGTTCCTGCCGAATGCGTTTTGACGAAGCTCGTTCCATTGAATGCTTAGACACGAGAGACCTCCACTGAGTCCGCTTTTTTGTATTCTTTTCCCGATTCGGCACTGCGCTGGCTCGGCGCTTCCTTGATGTCGATGATCAGATTGAGATAGCTGTCGACCTCGACAGTGCTGCCAGGACCGATGACTGTCGTGGACTCACGCTCTTCCACGACGGCAGGCCCCTCGAACCTGCTTCCTGCGCGCAGACGATAGCGATCATACACATTCGTTGTCACAAGGCCGACCTCGGGGAAATAGACGTATCTGGAGCCTTTTAGAGGTCCGCCTTCGGCGCCTTGGGATATCGAGAACCTGAGGGCCACGTCGGGAGCGGGACCTATGGCCGAGAGCCGCCACGTCAGCACTTCGACCGGTACCCCGGGAATGCTGCGTCCAAAGTGCCGCTCATAGGCAGCCACGAACCGCTGCGCTAGTTCCTCCCGCGTGCCGGCATCTAACGATCCATTGGGAATCTCGATTGGTATTTCGAATCCCTGCCTTAGATAGCGCATGTCTAGACTGCGCCGGAGGATGACGGATTCAGATGAAATGCCGGCCTTTGCGAGGAATTGTCCGGCCTCTTGCTCCATCGCCTTCAGCAACTCATCGACGTGCTGCCAATCGAGATCCGCAAGGCACCCGCCATGGCTCCTTGCGAGATCAATTGCCGGCGCTGCTACCAGAAAGCCCAGCGCAGATATCACGCCAGCGCCAAGTGGAACAATCAGCCGTCTCAGTCCGAGCAGCCGAGCCAAAGAATGCGCATGCAGCGGGCCCGCTCCGCCGAACGCCAGCATAGCGTATTTACGGGGATCGCGCCCTTTCTCCGCGATATACATCCGTGTTGCCGCCGCCATGTTTTCATCAACGATCCTGCGAATTCCAATCGCAGCCTCGTCGACATTGATGCCCAGGGGTCCGGCGACATGCTCCTGGAACGCGCGCCGCACCGCTGCCATGTCCAGCTCCATTTCTCCGCCAAGGAAGTAGGTGGGCGAGAGGTACCCGAGGATTAGGTCCGCGTCGGTCACCGTTGGCCGGCTGCCGCCACGTCCATAGCACACCGGCCCCGGCTCGGACCCCGCGCTCTGAGGACCGACCTTGAGCAAGCCCATCTGATCGATCCGCGCAATTGATCCACCGCCGGCTCCAATTTCGATCAAGTCAATCACTGGTATCTTCAGTGGCAGCCCGGATCCCTTCTGGTAACGGCTCACTCTGGCAGCCTCGAACTGGTTTGACCGTTCCGGTTGGCCACCCTCTATCAGGCACATCTTGGCGGTCGTGCCGCCCATGTCGAACGAAATCAGATCCGGTGTTTTAGTTATCCGGCTATACAAGGTGGCGGCAGTTGCACCCGCGGCGGGCCCTGATTCGATGAGGTGGATAGGGTGCGATTGCGCCGCATCGACGGTTGTGAGGCCGCCTCCGGACAGCATTACATAAAGCGCCCCACGAAAACCTGTCCGACGCAGCTTATCGTCGAGACGCGTCAGGTAGCGGTTCATCATTGGTTGAACGTAGGCGTTGGCGCATGCAGTGTTGCCTCGTTCATACTCGCGTATCTCCGGAGCGATCTCGTGCGAAAGTGTAATGGGTACTCCCGGTAGTTCGGACTGTAGAATCTCCCGAGCATGCCATTCATGTGTCCCGTTTGCGTAGCTGTGGAGGAAGCAAACGGCGACCGCTTCAACACCCTCGGCCTTCAGTTGCCGCGCGGCAGCACGAACATCGGCTTCAGCTAGTTCTATGAGAATGTCGCCCGCAGCGTTAATTCGCTCGCCAACCTCATAGCGAAAGCGCCGTGCGACCAGCGGTTCCGGCCGGCGCAGAAACAGATCGTGACGATCGTGGCGAATTTCCTTGCCGAGTTCAAGTGAGTCACGGAAACCTCGTGTGGTCAGAAGACCAATCTTGGCACCACTTCTTTCGATTATCGTATTTGTGACAAGCGTCGTGCCGTGCACGATGTCGTTTACGTCCTCTATCGCGCAGCCGGACTCCTGCAGAAGTCGCTGGACGCCTTCGAAAATCGCTCGGCTTGGGTCCGCATGCGTCGTCAGGCGTTTGCCTAGAAAAATCTTGCCGCTCGAACCATCAATGAGAACGATATCAGTGAACGTACCGCCTACGTCGGCCCCTATCCTGACGACGCGGTTACCTGCTGCCAGTTTGCTCAGTTTGCTCACTTCCCCATCCCCCCAAATTGTACTCCATAGTCGCGCTGCAACGCGGCGAGAGTCACGTAACCGTCCATTAGGTCCCGAAGAATGTCCTCGCGCCTGCGCTTTGAGGGGTCTCCAAAGCCACCGGCCCCTGCGTACCGTAGAATCAGTTTCTGTCCTGGCGAGAGCAAGCTGCGCGATTTCGGATGCGGCTTCGTTCCATCGCTCAATTGGATCACGACCGGTGCTCCGGCCTTTCCTCCGATGAGGCCCTCGGGCGGGTTCTTCTGTCGATCAGCCATAAGCGAAAGCTGAACCTCCTGATCGGAAACCACCTCGACCTCAATCTCCTGGCCGAGGCCGCCTCGGAACTGTCCAGCTCCTCCGGAATCCGGAACGAGTTCCTTGCGCCAGACGATGAGCGGCGCTGCCGCCTCGAATGCCTCGATGCTCCCCGAACCCGTATTGGTCGGAAACGGTGTGCAAGAATGGCCATCAGAGAATGCGCTTGCTCCCATTCCGCCGCTCCCAAACAGTACTTGCGAGAAGCGGTTTCCATAGCGATCGGTGCCGCTGTAGACACTGCGCAAGGTTGGCGCCGTCCCAGACTCAGCAATGACCTTCTCTGGTACGATCTGCGCAAGGCACTTATAGATCGCTCCGGCAAGCAGATGGGCAGTGAGCTGCCGCGCATTGCAAGCTGCGGGCTTAATGGGATTGAGAATGCTTCCTTCGGGGGCCGTGACTGTGATCGACCGGTACGACCCCTCATTGCGCGGAGTAGTTGGATCAAGCACGCACTTCAGCGGATAAACCGAGAGCGCGTAGGTGAAATTCATCACAGAGTTCAGGCCGCGCCCGATCTGCTTCGAACTACCGGCATAGTCTACATGAAGCTTCGAACCAGAAATCGTAACGGCACAGACGATCCGCGTCTCCTCGTCATCGTAGCCGTCGGCGACCAGAACTGAGCTATATGTGCCGTCCGGGATTGCCTCTATGGCGGATCTCATCGCCTTGTCAGCGCGATCCTGCAGTGCTGCCGATACGGCAGTGAGATCTTGAAGGCCTGAGGTCTCGAGAAATTCGCCAAGCTTGCGTGCGCAAACCCCGTGCGCGGTCACTTGCGCAAAGACATCACCCAGCACCTGCTCTGGCACCCTCACATTGGCCCGGATAAGGGTGGCAAGTACTCGATTCTCTCGTCCACCTTCAAGGAACTTGGTTGGAGGGATGCGTATCCCTTCCTCAAACACCTCTCGGCAGTCGGCCGAAAACAGGGCGCCACCGATATCCGGGAGATGCGCAATGGATCCGGAGATACCCACCAGTTGTCCACGATGGAAAATGGGGGCAAGCATCGCCAGATCCAAAAGGTGCCCAGTGGTCATCCACGGATCGTTCGTGACTATGCAATCACCCGGCTGCCATTGCTCGATCGGTATCTTGACCAAGCATTGGCTGAGGGTCCGGGGAAGGATGCCGACAAAGGACGGAGTACCAACGTTGGTGTCCGCAATACTGGCGCCGTCAGTGTCCATGAGGACCATCGTGAAATCGTTGGATTCGCGGACAACCGTGGAGAACGCAGTCCGAAGAAGCGCGACGGCCGCCTCATTCACTACAGAGACAAGTCGGTTCCAGAGAATTTCGAGTTCGATTGGATCGAAGTCGCTGTGGACTTTCATGATGAACTCCCGGTGCAATTGAGTGTGCCGAAAAAGGCTTCAAGACGTTGCACCTCGTCACGAAGCTCAATGAGGTGAGCCACGGTTGCTCTCGCACCACAGGCGCCGAGAAAGAAGAAATGCCCGCCCGGCAGATGTCTGGTCAGACGTCGCGGTGCGTCGAGAACGCAGGCGCGCAACCGTACCCAGTCATGAGTAGGGAGTTGCGATGCCGCCAACTTGGGCATGACCGTGTGCAGCAGGCCCTTGACCGTGATCCCTCCCCAGACCGCCTCATCCGCCAAAGCGTGTCGATAGTCCCGCGGATCCACCGGAACGATTGCCGCGCATATCGGATAGTCGTCACCCGAAAAGACACGTGCCTCGCGAAGCGCACGAGAAAGGTCTTGCGGCTGTTCGCCCTTGAAATAAGGGTCGAGCTCGGGTCCCCACAATCCCGGGGGCGCATTCGTGCGATAAAGATTCCGGAAGGCTTCAGGCTCGATGATGCTGCGCCCTTCCAGTCCTGCGATCGCGAGAAGTTCTTCCAGCCAGCGCTCATCTCTCGTGGAACCATCCCGCTTTCCAGACGAAAGATTCCAAAGCCCATTGGACAGAAGGCTCTCGGATGGCGTCAACCCGCCGTCGATCCGCGGGAAAGGCGGCGTTGCGCAGAAGGAGACGAAGCATTCAAGCGCTTGACCGCGAAGGCGCAGCGCGCGGGTCAGGGCAAAAACCAGTTTGCCGCCCATGCTCCAACCACAGGCGATAATCGGACGCTTGCCACCTTCGCCCACCGTCTCTGTCACAAGGCCTGCGAGCGCCGATGCCCATTCCTCTAGTCCGAGGTCCGGCTTAGGTGTCGCGAACACGGGATGGTCGCCGGGATAGGTTGCGGTGACCAGCCCCCACCCTCGTTTGTCGAGCCAGTAGTCGAGGAAGTCGCTCGCCTCGCCTTGTGGATGACCGTACGCAATGCGCGCCAGGATGCCGCCGCCTGTGAGGAAAAGCACGAGCGGCTTCTTGAGATCTCCCGGTCTGCAATACGCCAAGAGCGGAACGCCTTGGATCTTCAAGCAACGCTCACCTGCGAAAAGAGCGGATCGATCCTGTATGGACTGGTGCTGGGCATTCATAGAGTGCGCCCCAGCGGCCAAGCCGTTGCTTATCGGGTCGACATCCTCCGACGCTGCATCGAGGCATCGCTCCAGCGGAATTCCTGTATGAGTCATTGCTTGTTGCAGCGTAATTTGAGGAGAGGCGGACCTATTTAAGGCCGGGTCCAGCTTCGACCGAGAGCGACGACGCAGTTCCGATCCAGTTCGCGCGGAAATCCGGTGACATACCATGCCTTCCGCCGCTGCCGTAACTGGCTCCGCCTCTTTCCAAGGCACGGTAGGGAAAATTGATCGAGCTGACGATCTGTCCGGCAGTGATCTCCCGCCGACGGGAATGCCTTCCCACCTGTAGCCCGCATCCTCGCCGGATCTGTCGTGCGTAGTCAAAGATAGTGGACATAGGCGATTACCTTGCCGTTAAGAGTCCAAAGCGACGTCAGTCCAGCTCTTCCACTGGTTCCCTAATCTTGGAGCGCTGGTCTTACGCATCGTATGCCCTAATGACGGCATCAAGCCCGCGCTCGAACGCCTCACGATCCGGCGCCGTGCCGGTGCCGAACCGGATAGCGTTCGGCGGCTCATCTTTGCCAAAAAAGTAGGTGTCGCTCGCACTGATCTCCACGCCGCGGGAGCGAACCCGTGCAACGAATTCTGCACGCGGCTGGCTGGCTGGCAGCTTCAACCAGACATGTAACCCCTCCGCTATGGAATTGAATTCGCGGTGCCGCAGCCGCTCCGTTACAAGAGCCTGACGAGCCTGTGTTTCACGGCGTACAGCAGCAATTATCCTGTCGGCAGCGTCGTTCTCGATAAGCGCCGTTACAGTGGCGGCGTTGATGGGCGCGCACATCCAATACGTGGCTCGCACGCCCGGCCAAAACCGGGACTGAGCCGCCTCGGCGGACGGCGCCACCAGGTAGGCGACTTTCAATGCCGCTGCCATGCTTTTTGCTGTACCCAGGATGTACCAGGATATTTCTGGCGCGAACGCCGAAAGCGGTGGTGGGAGATCAAAGGGAAGGAGGCTATATATGTCGTCCTCGATGATTGAGACGCCGTATTTGCGGGAAATGTCTGCAATATTCCGACGGCGATCGACGCTCATGATTGCGGTCGTCGGGTTCTGCAGCGTCGGCATGGCATAGACGGCGGCAGGATTTTTGATCCTACACGCCGCCTCGTAGGCATCGGGCAGCATACCTTCCTTGTCCATCGGAATGCTGCAAAGGCCTATGCCGAACATCTCTGCGAACTGCCGCATCGTCGGGTAGCTGAGTTCTTCGATCGCCAAGGTCCCGCCCCGGCCAATGAGACCGGCCATCAGCATGGTGATCGCACCTTGCGTGCCGTTGGTGACTATCAGCTGATCCGGATTCGGCGCGACAGGCAGACGCCTGCCGACAAAGCGTGCCCCTGCAATCCTGTCACGCTGCTTGCCTCGAAACTGATGCGCCCCGATCAAGTCATTCGGCGACTGTCTCGATAACACGGTCTGAACTGCTGCCAGATATTCGGCATCAAAGGCATGCGGAACTTTTGGCGGTAGATTGCCGCTCATGTTGAGCAGCGAAAGCATGGTGGTATGTCTGTCAGCGGAATACGCTGAAGTTGTTGTTGCCTGTGCGGCCATGATCTATGTTCCCGTGGATAGCGTTGTCGCGGATAGCTTGGCTCTAGAGCAGCCTTCGAATCTGTTCGGCTATTTCAGCCAGTGCTCGCTTCGGCTCTGACCGTTGGGTGACGACCTTACGCACCTCATCCGCCATCCTATCTGCGATCTTCACCGTGTTGTCGGTTGGAAAAGAAAACTGATCGCCGGTGATGGGCAGCCGCTCCACGACTGAGCGGTGATGCGGATTGGCAGCGAAATACTGCTCAAGGAACTTCGGGTCATTCAGGGTGATCATGTTGATGGGCAGATATCCGGTATGCTTGGCTAGGATTGTCTGACCATCGGTCCCCGACGCGAAACTGATGAAGTCCCAGACACGATTCTGGCGCTCTAGATCTTTGGCAAACATGAAGAAGCCGTGACCTGCTCCGACAAGCCGCCCATTGGGATTCGGAACAGGTAATTGGCCCACCTGCAATTCGAATTGGCCTGACGCCGCCTTCGTCACCGAGCTGATGCCACTAGCGGTTCTGATGTGCACACCGGTAATTCCAGAATTGAACGCCTGGCGAGCTTGGTCCAGCGTCATATCGAAATTGCTGGTCTGGCCGAACTTGTACAGTATCTCGAGCGTCTGCAGTCCATCAGGCCCATCAAAAGCAATATCGGTCAGCTCGGGGTTCATCATGCGCCCGCCAAGCGTTCCAAGAATGTTCTGAAACATCCAAGCGTTTGTGGACGTATACTCAATGTATCCGCCGTTGACGTTTCCGCCGAGGGCGGCCACCTTCTTTCCAATCTCGACAATCTCGTCCCACGATTTCGGCAGTTCAGTGCTTGAAAACCCCGCCTGTTTCAGAACGTTCATATTGTAAAAGACGACTGGAATCGTCGTTCCGAACGGCAGCGAATAGTTCTTTCCGTCTACTAGAGTTGCATCGATCAAGGGGCGGGAAAGCCCCATCGTCGCAAGCTTTTCGGCGCCCCCGGAGAATTCATCGAGCGGTTGCGAGATTCCGCGCCTGGCAAGTAGCTGGGCATAAGTAAGTGACTGCCACGTAGCATCCGGCAAATCGCCGACGAGCGCTCCGCGGAAGGTTTTTTGCAAAAGAGGATCCCAGTTGTCGCCATTTGCGACGAAGTCGACTTGCGTCTCCGGATGCTTACCGCTGAATTTCTGGCCCAGATCGGCCAGCATCTTCGCATAGCTTGGCGCACCATGGCTGATCGTCAGCTTGATAACTTTGGCGGCGCGGCCGATTGCGGGGATTGCAAATGCCCCGATTGCGGAAGCACCGGTCAGAAGCAGTCTTCTACGTGTGGTGCGCATCGCGTGATCTCCTGAGAGTTTACTTAAATCCCACCGGCCGTCAGCGCTGGATTGGGTTGTGAGTGCTAGCCCGGCAGAGTGTTCGTATCGCCCGTGTCAGTTATCTGCCGTTCCACTTTCGACGTAGCGCGTGTTGCCTACCGCCACCCGACGAAGAACCTGTTTATAGCTGCCAAGTCGCGCCGCGAAGATTTCGTCGCGGCAGCGGATCTTTGGACGCGATGCTGGCTGTAGAAGCTCGTGAAGCACCCGTCCACCCATCGTCGGCGGGGCGTCAATGCCAAGCAGATGAAGGATCGTGGGCGTCACGTCGCAAATCCCGGACGGCAAAGAAGAGGCGGATCCAATGTTTGCAAAAGCAGATCCCGCGACGATGCCGAGCGCACCGAGTTCCTTCGGATGCAGCCCACCGTGAAGGCCGAGACCGGCCCGACGATCATTGTCGTAGAAAGTACCGCCTACGAGGTCGAAGGGGTCGATGCTATTGTCTGCGCGGAAGGAAAAGGCGATGTCCGGCGCACGGACATGATCGGCGAAGACGAGACGGTTTGAGAGGCTCCCGGGGGCGATGCCGTTGACCTCGTCGTTCGCACGCGTAAATACTGGCCCGCACCATGGCTCGGACGTAATGGTTCCGACCAACCGGGCAACCTTCGCCTCATCCGGATCGGCAAGATAGAGAGCGCCGACCTGGCCCGGTACCACCACCACGTCAACATCGGGAGCAGGCGCAACGCCTGGGCTGAAGCCGGCCGCGCGCAGGCTATCGGTCACGGCGACGCGCGTATGGCCGGTGATATGGCCGTGATCCGAGATCGCGAAAATCTGAACGCCAGCCTGCCTTCCCTCTGCTTCCCACCAGTCGAACACTCGGCCGAACTGTTGGTCGCAATGGGCAATGATGGAGCGTGTCGCCTCCGCCCCCGTGCCGTGGAAATGCGAGGTGACGTCGGGCTCGCCATAGGAAAGGATCGTTACATCGGGACGATATTTCGGCCAGACGACGTCCAGGAAAGCCGAGGTGATCCAGTCTTGGCCGATACGGTCCGGCTCCTTTTTGGGCGGGACCGGCGTCAATGCACCGATACATGTCTCAATCTCGGCGAGCACACCATCCGGCGTGCAGGCTTCGCGGAAATGGCCGGAGAGGCGCACATGGCCGAAGTCCTCGGCCTTGTGGTGGAAAAGCCGGGTGGTGCCCGGCGTATTTGTGGCGAGCACGGCGAGGCTCCGCCGGCTTGCCGCCAGGATCTCGCCGAGCGAGGGCGCTGAATAGAGGTGCCCCCCGCTTTCGAGGTCGAGGCGGCGCAGGAGAAGCGCGTCGGAAGTGTCGATGTAGCAAGGCGGCATTACGGAGCGGTCGACATATTTGTTGCCCACCATGCCGTGGCGGTCGGTCGTCGCGCCGGTGACGAGGCTCGGGAAGGCTGAGCGGGTCTCGCTCGGATAGACGGTGCGGTGGCTGGCGAGCGTCACACCAGCGGCCTTCAAGCGGCAGAGATTGGGCGTCAGCGTGGGACCGATGAGGTCGGGGCGCAGGCCGTCGAAGCTGACGATGAGGAAGCGAAACTCTTGCTGAAGCATCGGACCTTCCAGAGCGATCGCGGCAGAACGTTCGATTTCAAGAGAGTTCACAGGTAAGCGCCGCGCCAAACGCCTGGAGCGCCTGGATCTGGGTGATGCCGGCCATCATCGCTGTTGGTCGGTGTGCCTTCAGGAAGGTTATGGTCGCGGTGCCGACCTCGGTGAACATCTGGGTGGCGCGCGCGATCAGCGCGTTGAAGGCGCTGGTGGCGTAGGAAGACCGCAGACTGATCGGCGACTGCGCGTGCACCGATGTTGCTGCCATCAGGATCGGGGCAACAAGAAGCACCTTCAGTGAATTGCGCCGGATAATCAGGTTCATTGGACTTAGGGATACTGGCAATTTATTTTTGAGCTTCTTCACTTGACTGCCCCACCCGTTAGTCCTTCGACGAACCATTTTTGTGCGGCAAGGAATGCAATGAGGAGGGGAAGGACGACGAGTGTGGATGCGGCCATGAGTGGGCCGTAGTCGTTGCCGGCCTCTTCGTTCTTGAAGGCCATGATGCCGAGTGGGGGCGGCATGAGGGACTGGTCGCGCACGGCGATGAGGGGCCAGAACAGGTCGTTCCAGTGCGAGACGACCGAGAAGATCGAGAAGGCGATGACGGCCGGCAGCGCCATCGGCACCATGATCTTCCAGACGATCGCGATTTCGGAGAGCCCGTCGAGCCGCGCGGCGTGGACCACGTCATCAGGAATGGTCTTGAAGAACTGCCGGAACAGGAAGATGCCGAAGGGCGAGACCACATAAGGGAAGACGAGCGCCGCGTAAGTGTTGAGGATGCCGAGCTGATAGCCGAGGATGAAGAGCGGCAGCGAGAGCACCTGATGCGGCAACAGCAGGCCAACGAGCACGAGGCCGAAGAGTAGGTCGCGACCGAGAAAGTGGAGCTTGGCGAGCGCATAGGCGCAAGGGGCGCAGACGAGGATCTGAACGCCGAGGATCAGAACACAGACGACAAGACCATTGCCCATATAGCGCGGCAGCGGCACTTCGGTCAGCGCTTTGGTATAGTTCTCAACACCGTAAAATTGTGCAGGCCAGAACGAGAAGGACGCGCGGAAGATCTCGCCCGGCGGCTTGAGCGATAGCGACGCCATCCACACGAAGGGAACGAGAATGAGCGCTCCGGTGGCGAGTAGCACGGCATGTCGAAGAATGGCGGCGGGCGGCGACAGGCGGTTGGTGGAGGTGGAGGCGCTCATTGGTAGTGCACCTTCCTGTCCATGACGCGGACCTGGACGAGGGTGAGCGTCACGACGATGGCGAGAAAGACGACAGCAACGGCGGCGCCATATCCGGTGCGCAGATACTCGAAGCTCTCCCGATATAGCGTGTAGAGCAACACTTCGGAGGCGTGGCCGGGCCCGCCTTGGGTAAGCACTTTCACGGTATCGAAAGACTCGAACGCCCTCAGCGCTACAACGATGACAACGAACATAGAGACCGGCCCGAGCATGGGCAGGGTGACGGTGCGCAGCCGGTCAAGCCAAAGGTCCGCACCATCGACATCGGCAGCATCATAGAGATCTTGCGGGATGCCCTTCAGGCCGGCCAGGAACAGCACCATGGCGTAGCCGAGATTCTGCCAAATGCCGATGACGGCCAGCACCGGCAGGGCTGTATTCTCGTCGCGAAGCCAGTTAGCGGTCGGCAAGCCGAGACCAGCGAGCGCCTGGTTGACCAGGCCAATCGTGGGATGCAGCAGCGCCTCCCAGGCGATCGCCATGGCCGTGAGCGTCGCCATGAAGGGCAGAAAGTGCACGGCGCGGTAAAAGGAGCGGCAGGACTTTCCGCTTTCGATCAGCAACGCAATCAGAAGAGCTAGGATGATGGTGCCCGGCACGACGATAAGAACGTAGACCACGGTGTTGAGGAGCGACGCCCTGAAGACCGCATCGGCGAAGACCTGGCGAAAGTTGGCGAGGCCAATGAAAGAAAGCGAACGCGCCCCGAACTGCCAGTCGGTGAGCGCGATAACGAAGACCCCTAGCACCGGCAGGAAGAATAGGACGAGCAGAAAGAAGACTGCCGGCCCGGCCAGCGTCCAGGCCGCGAGCGCTTCCGCAAAGGCACGCCGGCGGGCTGGTGAGGCAGCGGAGGATATTCGAACGCCACGGGTCGCGGGCTCCTCCTCGGAGGTGTCGGAAAGAGAAAGAGGCTCGCTCATCAGGCGCTCTCCCGGATCGGCGTGACCGATGCCCGCCCGGATTCTGCTTGCCGGCGCAAACGCCGCCCATCACGAGCAAAGAGAAGGACGCGGTCCGGCCTGACGCCGACATGCAAGGTCTGGCCGGGGGCGATATGAGGCGCCCGTTCGGCCAGCAGTCTTGCGATCAACGGATGATCGATGCCCGCCAGATCGAGATGGACGAAGAGATCGGAGCCCATGTGTTCGATCATGCGCACGAAACCGGTCAGTATACCCTGCCCGCCGTGATCGGCTAGATGAAAAGCCTCCGGGCGAATGCCGAGGGTGAGATGTGCGCCGGCACGTGCATCGGCCTCGATCGTGATCGTCGCTCCGGCCACATCGATCAGGCCGCGTTCTCGCACCACGCCCTCAAGCATATTGATCTTGGGCGAACCAATGAATTCGGCGACGCGCCGGTCGTCTGGATCGGCATAGATGTCCTGCGGCGGAGCGACCTGCAGCAACTCGCCGTCGAGCATCACCGCCACCCGGTCCGACAGCGTCATGGCCTCGGCCTGATCATGGGTGACATAGACGAAGGTTCCCCCGAGCCGCTGGTGCAGTTCCTTGATCTCGGCGCGCATTTGCACACGCAGCTTCGCGTCGAGGTTTGACAGCGGTTCGTCCATCAGGAAAACAGCCGGATGGCGCACCATCGCACGGCCGACGGCCACGCGCTGGCGCTGTCCGCCGGAGAGCTGTCCCGGTTTGCGGGCCAGCAGGTGGCCGATGCCGAGGGACTTGGCCGTGCGGGTGACTTCCACGTCGATCTCGGCTGCGATCCGTGCCGTTGCTGGCAGCAGGCGGCCGAGAAGAGGAAACCTCTGGAAGACCGAGAGCCGGCGCATCCGGAGCGGCAGCGCCACGTTGGAGGCGACCGTCATATGGGGATAGAGCGCATAGGACTGGAACACCATCGCCACGCCCCGCCGCTTCGGCCTGAGGCCGTCCACCGCCCGCCCGCCGATCAAGAGCGAACCTGAATCCTGCACGTCGAGCCCTGCCAGGATACGTAGCAGCGTCGACTTCCCACACCCCGATGGTCCCAACAGCGTCAGGAACTCACCATCTGCTATCGACAGCGAAACACCTCGCAAGACAGACGCCGTGCCGTAATTCTTTCGAATGCTATCAATCAGTACGGATGCCATCGCCGTCACTTTCACATCGCCATGAAAAATTGCGGAGCCCATCAATGAGATCGCCTATCTCATTTTCGACAGGTCCGCTGATGTGTAAGAACTTCAAGACCGGCATTGCTACACCCGGATGACATTCATCGAATAAATCGATGCGAACTTCGCAACATGCGATGATGAAGGGTAAGACTGTCGGATGACAGAGACCCGTCACTCAATGCAATGCGCGCTTTCGTGGAGATCGCCGCGAACAGAGCGTTGCCACGCGCTGCGATGAGCTTCGACCCCGAGGTCCGTCAACCGATCTCGCTGTCCTCGAAAGCTATATTAGTTCGAAGCCTATCGAGTGGCGCGGCGAAACAGCGAACTGGCGGACTTCCGTCGGCTCTTGGCCGACCCTCGACCCGAGACTGTTCACCGCCCAGGAGATGCCAGAAGGCTACGAGCCGGAGGCGAACCGCCAGTCCCGTGAACACCTCACTCACAACTTTTCCTGGATGTTGCCCGTTCAATTCTTCATACATTCCGATCCAGGATGGGAGCCGCCGCAATCGATGTGCTCATTTTACTGTCCAGGCCCTCGACCACGGACAGCTTCGACGCTGGTACGCGCGAGCTTGGGCTATCGGATCCTTCGGACTCTTGCGAACATCGCCGGGCGTTCTTCGCCACGCTGCCGCAAACGCAAACGAGATGCAATATCTCGCCTTTTGCACTCGATCCCGCCGCAATCTCTATCTTGCCCGTCCCTTCTGCCGGTCGATTACGCCCGTCTGCAAGAAGACCATTTCCCAGCGACGCAACATGGATATCGCAACTTTCGATGATTTCATTCAAAAACGCGATGGCCTGAATAGTTAGGCCGTCTGAGAGCGAGTAGAAGCTCTCGAAAATGCTCCTTCTAAGTCACAGGTATTCTATCTTATCTCTCGTTGCAGAACGGCTCAACGTCGTCCGCCCCTCTGAGACCAAGGCGATGACGGCTCGTGCCGCCGAGTTGCGCGATCAGGGTGTTGATGTGATCACGCTCAGTCAGGGCGAGCCGGACTTCGACACGCCATCTGCTGTCTGCGAAGCCGGCATCCGGGCTATCAGCGACGGGCGGACAAAATACGCTGCGGTCGCCGGGATCAAGCCGCTTCGCGAGGCGATCCGCGACAGCTTCGGCCGCGAACACGGGCTCGATTACAGCATCGACCAGATCACGGTGGGCTGCGGCGCCAAGCAGGTCGTCTTCAACGCGCTCTTCGCCACTCTCGATCCGGGCGATGAGGCGGTGATCCCGACGCCGTGCTGGGTCTCCTATCCCGATATGGTGGCGCTTGCCGGCGGCAGACCTACTCTCGTCGCCTGCGATGAATTCCATGGCCTTAAGCTGCGCCCTGAGGCGTTGGAGGCGGCAATCACGCCGCGCACCAAGTGGCTGATGCTGAACTCACCCTGCAATCCGACCGATTCGGTCTATAGCCGAGGCGAGTTGCTCGCGCTCGCCGCGGTCCTGCGCCGGCATGCTCATGTCCATGTGCTGTCCGATGACATCTATGAAAAGCTCACCTATACCGGTGACTTCGCTACCATGGCAGCGGTCGCGCCGGACCTCTACCGGCGCACGCTGACAGTCAACGGCATGTCCAAGGCCGACGCAATGACCGGCTGGCGCGTCGGTTATGGCGCGGGGCCTCTGGCGCTGATCAAGGCCATGAACCTCATCCAAGGCCAAACCTCCTCGCACACCAGCTCGATTTCACAATATGCCGCCATCGAAGCGCTGTCTGGCGGACGGGACCACATCGAGGAATTCGCGAGCGCCTTTCTACAGCGCCGCGACATTGTCGTTGCGAAGCTGAACCAAGCCGAGGGGCTTTCGTGCCTCGTGCCTGACGGTGCCTTCTACGTTTTCCCCTCCTGCGCAGGTGTTATCGGCAAGCGCACGCCGGCGGGCAAGGTGATCGAAACCGACACCGATTTCGCCATGTATCTGCTCGAGGATTTCGCCGTTGCCGTCGTGCCCGGCAGCGGCTTCATGGCCTCGCCTTATATCCGCATTTCCTATGCCTCCTCGCTTGAGGACCTCACCCGCGCCTGTGACCGCATCATCGCCGCCTGCGCGGCCTTGTCCTGAAAGATCTCGATGTCCCCTGCCAAAAGCCTCCGCGCCTGCATGGCGGAGACCAGCCTTATCCACATCATGGCCGCCCATAGCCCGCTTTCGGCGATCCTTGCAGAAGAAGCCGGATTCGACGGCCTGTGGGCCTCCGGCTTCGAGCTGTCGGCGCTTTACGGCCTGGCGGACATGAGCCTGATCTCGATGACACAGCATCTCGACATGCTGCGGGCGATCGCCGGACGCACGAGGTTGCCGATCGTCGCCGACATCGATACAGGTTATGGCAATGCGATCAATGTCATCCATGCCATCAGCGAATATGAGCGGGCCGGCGCCAGCGCCGTTGTGATCGAAGACAAGACTTTTCCGAAAGTGACGAGCCTTGTGGCCGGGGGGCGCCAGGAACTGCTGCGCATTGAGGAGTTTCAGGGTAAGATCAAGGCAGCCGTTGCGACAAGACAGGACCCGGATTTTCTGGTCATCGCCCGCACGGAAGCCCTCATCGCAGACCTCGGCGAAGTGGAGGCCCTGCATCGCGCTCAAGCCTATGTGGACGCTGGCGCCGACATGATCCTGATCCATTCAAAAAAGAAAGATCCCTCGGAAATCGAAAGCTTTTCGCGCGCCTGGACCGGATTTGCGCCGCTGGTAATCGTGCCGAACGCATACCCTGACCTCAAGGCCGAGCGCGTCAAGACGCTCGGCAATATCCGCATGATGATCTACGGCAACTACGGCATCCGCGCTGCTGCAACTGCCATGCAGGAGACCTTCCGCCGGATCATCGCTGACGGCGGCGTCCAAAACGTCCACAAGGACATTCTGCCGGTGGAGGAGATCTTCAGAATCCAGAAGATGAACGAGATTAAAGCAGCTGAGGCTCGCTTCCTTTGCTGAGGGCTCATTCCGGCCGCGCAATGACTTTGAGATTTTAACACGATAGGTAGCGCCCGAGCTCCGCTCAGGCGCTATGCCTGGCCCGCCATCGATCAGAAAAACGGCCTTCTCCTCCGAAAAATCGTGGCGTGTCGACTGCGAGAAGACGATCAAGCCATCGCGGCGTCCACGCCTAGGGAGCCTGTCCGAGTAATCGGATTTTTCTCGACGAAGAACAAGCGTTGTGATTCA
>NZ_LLYA01000185.1 GCF_001440415.1 Bradyrhizobium retamae | reverse complement strand
GTCAGGTCCTGAGCGCCTCGGAGAAAGCAATGAAATGGCGAGGGTTCATCCAGTTCTAGGTGGAGCGGCGGCTGTGTTGCCGATCGCTGTTCGAACGCGGCAACATTCGCGGAAGATCCCCTCCTAAGGGGGAGCGGACGAAGGGCGGCACGTCCAGCTATGTCGCCTTTTGGCCGTTGAGACATGCCGAAAGACGCTGAAAACGCCTGCTTATAGGGCCAGCCCGGAAGTGGTCGGCGCATGGTCAAAATGACGAGATTGACCCATCGCGGGTATCGATCAGGGTCACAATATCTTCCATGGTCCACAATTGTCGCTGATACGTAACCGTCCGGTGAGGGCCGCGGCATGATCGCTTCCCTCGGATTCCTGCACTGCAAGGCCAGAGCTCGTGCCACGGCGCATCGCGGTGTGGTTGGTCGCAACCCGCACATGAGCGCCATGGCTACCATTTCGGCCGCTCTAGGCGCCACTTCATATCCTCTCAACCAGATCACGCCCTGCTAAGATGTGAATAGGCACCGACCTTTGACCCCCATCGGCTTCCAACATTGGCTCTGACGCAGTTTTGGTGCAGCTCACTCATTCGGCACCTATTAGTCTGGCTTGAAGCAGATCGATTTTCCCGCGGCCATACATTTGACGTCTGACGAGCTTGAGGCGAGTAATCTGACCTTCAGTCTGACCGTTGGACCAGGGCGACGTGATTGCCGCTCGAACCGCTGCTTCATCGTTCGTTACGCCGCGGGCGAATGAGGCGACAAGGCTGGCGCGAGCGCGCTCGATCCAGGATGACAACCCAGCGGCGGCTCTGCGCCGGATCATCCTGTGGAATTCGGCTACGAGCTCTCGAGCTTCGACAAGGGTGGGAACGCCAGCTTCGACGGCAGCGACAGTGATCGTCTCCGCCTTGGAGAGCGTATCCCGTCCGACCGTCATAAGACGAACGATTGTTCTGGCCGATGGGATCCGGTGGAGGTTTTCGATATCGGCCTTTTCGGACCGCCGTCTGCGGGTCGTCCATTCGCCGACAACGCGAAGAGAGCCTCGGAAGCCGCGTACCCTTAAACGGCGCCAAAGTTCAGCGCCGTTTCGGCAACCGGCTGCCCATTGCTCGTCGAGCCATGGCAGATGCTGATCGAGTGAGTTCTGCCGCGTCCGGAAGATATCGTGGCGTTCGCCACGGATCACCTGTCGTATTAGCTTCCTGCTATGGCCGGTCTGGCGCACGATCTGCTTGATCGGCGTTCCACCGTTCGACAGGCCCAAGATAGTTGCGTTGGTCTCTTCGCGGCGGAGATAACCCTCATACTGGAGGCGCTCGGCCGCGGTGAGCAGTTTGGAATCGATTGTCGTTGCCCCGATCGCGCTGCGGATCGGGCGCATCGATTTCCGAACCGCATCGAGGAAGGCCCGACTGGCGTTCTCCATCAGATGCCATCGATCCGCGACCTGTACCGCCTGCGGCAGGGCCTTTGCCGCAGCTTCGCCATATCCCCCACCACGGTCACGGGCAATGATCGTGATCGTGGGATGAGCAGCCAGCCAGGCTTGGGCGGTCGCGGGCTCACGATCCGGCAGCAGCGTGACAATCCGGCGCCTTTCCAGATTGCAGATAATGCTGGCGTATCGGTGGTTGCGCCGCCAAGCCCAGTCGTCAATGCCGATGACCTTGAGAGGATCAGCCGGCGGGCGGCTGCGGCGTCGGACCACGCGCAGGAGCGTGTCTTTGCTCACGGTAGCATCAGCCGCTTTGCGAAACCTGCTGCGGGTCGACCGCCAAGCGCCAGGCCGAGGTGGTGGACGATAGAGTCCAGTCTCGCCGTGCGTCGCGCCGAGGGAGCCAGTACGCCTTCGGCGAAGCGCTCGGTGAAGATTTGGCGCCCGCACAGGACAGCGTCGCAGCGGAAGCGGCGAGCGATCACAAGGAGCTCTACAATCCGCCCCGAGAGCGGAAGATCGGTCACGCGCCGTCGGTAGCGGCTATGGACGCGTCGGGAAACCGTTCCGCACGACGGACACAGACCAACACTTCCGGACGCCCGGACCACAACAACGGCCTTATCGCCTTCGTAGTACGCACTCTCTACAACAAACCCACGCGGCACCAGACTGGAGCGCTGGAGTGCTTGCTGCATGGCGCTGATTCTCCGCAATCAAAACGCCAGACATCTCCCAAACTGCATCAAAAGTGAGTCAGAGCCAATATTCGGAGCCGATACACAGTCGCGATCGGTGTCGTGCTGGTCCAGCCTCGGCGCTCGACAAGCAACTGGGACTACCGACCTTCATCTGCGGCACCGTGACCGCTGGCGCGGTCCTGGTGCTGAGCCGCCAGTCGCCCCTGCCCGTCCTCAAGAGTGTGTCCTGGAGAGTGTTGCCGCTGGTCGGAGGCTTGTTTGTCATGGTGGAAGCGCTGGTGAAGACCGGCGTGATCGGCCATCTTGGCGCGTTATTGCACCAAGCGCTTGCGCAATCTGTGACCCAGGCCGCTTGGAGCGCTGGCGTTGCCACGGCCCTCGCCGACAATCTGCCCGTCGGCCTTGTGGCGGGTTCGGTCGCGGCCAGCGCTCATTTGCCGGCGCCTGTTGTTAGCGCCACCCTAATCGGTGTCGATCTCGGACCGAACCTGTCGATCACCGGCTCGCTCGCCACCCTCCTATGGCTGGTTGCGCTCCGCCGCGAGAAGATCGAGGTCGGCGCATGGACCTTCCTCAAGCTCGGTCTGCTGGTAACGCCCCCTGCCCTGATTGCTGCGTTGACGAGCACTGTCTGGTGATCCCGCTCTTGATCAGTGAGTGTTGACGGTACCTTCGCGATTCTTTCCAAATGTTAAGAGGCATTTTCCTCAGATCCGATCAAGATGCGAACTTCGAACTGGTGCCGGAATGGGGCGCGCTTAGCGTCTCTGCCGGAGGATTTATTTGCGCTTTTCGTGGGTTGTCATGATCTACAGTTGAGGCCAATGAAATCGTGGCGTTGGTAGCAAATCGGCGGCATCACTATCGGCGCGCGATTGAGCGTTGCTGGAGTCGCGTTGGTTGCGATGATGTCGTCCCGGCGAGCGAAGGCGTTCTCTGACATGAAAGCAGCGCTTCACCGTCGTAGGTCTTGCGATAGGCCGTCTCCGGATCGCATCTTCAGGACATTACGAAGGCATTCACGGGAATGTTAAGAAGCTCCGTATAGTTTAACTTGAAACCTGTCGATGCACCATGGCCGAATACACGCTTTCGACGCGCGATCATCATCCGCGCAGGACCACCAAGATGCGCCAGGCTGCAGCACGGGTTGTTGCTTGGACTGTCGATCGTTGGACTAGCTTGTGGACAACCGGCCTTCGTCCGGGATCGTCGAGCGGGATTGCTTTTGCGCTCGCGTGCGTATGTTTGGCAACCGCAATTCGAGTACTGCTCGGAGAAGTCGGTCCGGAAAGCACAGTCTTCGCACCTTACTATGCTGCGACGGTGGTTATCGCTCTTGTTTGCGGCTGGACCAGCGCCGCGATCTCGGCGCTCGCGGGGGGAATTCTCGCTTCCCTCCTGTTTCTGCTTCCGGACAAAGACCCGGCTAGAGGTCCTGCAACCATAGTTGTGAGCCTCGGGCTCTATGGCGCTTCATCATTTGTCATCATCTGGTCTGCCGAGAGCTACCGGCGCCTGACACTCCTTCTGCAAGAAGCAGATAAAGTTCGAAGCTTGCTTTCCAATGAGCTTGCTCATCGTCTGAAGAACACGCTGACTGTGGTGCAAACCGTGATTCGGTACTCTGTAAATGACCAACCGGAGTTAAGAAACAAGCTCTGCGCAAGGATTGCGGCGCTCGCCGATACCAACGACGTCCTGATACGGGCGCAGGGGTCCAGCAATTTTGTTGAATTAATAGACCGCGAACTAGCACATTTCGGCAGCTCTCGTGTCCACGTTTCGGGCCCCGATTTCAACTGCGAACGCGAAACCCTGACCCTGCTGTCCCTTCTCATTCACGAGCTTGCGACCAATGCGGCCAAGTATGGCGCGCTCGCAACAGCCACGGGTTCCCTCCATCTTGAGTGGTCACTTGTTTCAGGACGCCTGGACATGACGTGGCGCGAACGCGGCGTGACGGGCCTAAGCGCGCCAGGGTCGAAGGGTTTTGGCACCAAGTTGCTCGACGCCGTCGCCAAGCGCTTCAATGGTTCGGTTCATGTCGAGCTCGCCAGCGGTGGCCTGACTTGCAGGCTGACACTCCAGCTTTTCGAGCCGGATCATTCAGATTCCCTCGCCGACGCGGGCTCGGATCACCAGGTGGTGGCATTCCCTTCTGCGTCGGCAGCCATCCACAGTTCGAAAAGCATCGCCGCCGGCTGAGCCGCAGCCGGCGACGATGACTGAGTGGGCTCAAATCGGATTGGAGGACCAGCGGCCGCTATACTTGAATTCCGGCGCGGCTTTGAGCTGGTTGGCGGTCGCATCCATGGCCGCGTGCCACTTCTTCGCAGACGCATCGTAGGTGACGTTGACTGCCGACGGGCGCACCGCGACGTAATGTTGATCCACTCCCAGGAAGCCGCCGACCGAAACGATGTAAGCTGCAACGTCTCCCTGCGGATCGAGCGCTATGTCCTTGATCTGCCCGATGTCCTGGTTCGAACTGCTGTAGATGTCGAGACCGACAAGCTTTGAGCTGAGCTCATCGGTCTTCGGTAGCTCTACATATTTGCCGGAGGCGGATGGCTGGGCCGTTCGCGACGAGGAATTCTCCAGCCCGACCGTCTTGAGTTCAGCAAAGGAATCCGGGCTGATCGACACGACGACGGAGTTGCCGTCCGCATCCCTGGCGTGAATCACATAGGCTTCAGGTGCAATACGGACGTCCGTATAACCCGAAGTCTTCAGCATATCATCGAGATGGGCTCTCAGATCCTGATGTTGGCCGTCGCTCTGCGCCGCATAGGCGAGCGGCGCCAGCAAGACGAGAGCTATCCCTGCAAGAGCAAGCTTTCGCATGTTGGTGTTCTCCTTTGGTTGATGGGATCACTTTGACAACGAGCCGCCGTCAACGGAGTTGCGTGAAACTTTACTCATCTTGCGGCCCAAGGCGGCACTCAGCGGCCGCCTGCTGCGCGGGCCCGTCCAAGACAACATACAAGCAATCAGCGCAAACATGGCGAACATCGCGAGCACGTCTTGCGTCGCCAGCACGAGTGCCCCCGGCGGTGCGCGCAGCGGACCAAGGCTGGCGCCCGTGGCGGCGTGAAGGCGCCAGGAGAATACGGCCGTCGACGCTGCGATACCGATGCTTGTGCCGAACGATCGCGTCACGTTGAGGAGTCCGCCCGCCTGTCCAATGTCTTTTTCCGGGATGCTCGCCATGACGGCACTGTTATTCGGTGACGTGAACAGCCCCTCGCCAAGACCGAACAGCGCGAGCGCCGCAGTCAATTGGGGCGCGCCGGTGGTGTTGGAGCCGATTTCCAGGGCCAGCCACGCACAGGCACAGAACGCGAGCGCCATGCCTGTGACGGTGAGCGGGCGGGGACCAAACCGATCATACAACGCCCCACTTACCGGTGACACCATTGCCAGTGCCCCTGGGATCACCATCAACTCAATGCCGGTGGCCAAAGCCCCATCTGCAAAGGCCCGTTCGAGGACGAAGGGCATCAGGAAGAACATGCCGAACAGCATTGCATAGGAAAGTAACCCGGCGAGATTGCCCGCCCAAAAGGAATGCTCGTGAAATAGTGCTAAATCGACCAGCGGCGAACGCTGCCGGCGCTCCCACCAAAGCAGCAGCGGCAGCAGGACCATCGGCGCCCATATGCAGAGGACGAATGCAAACGAACGGGTGCCCCAGAGACGGCCTTGATCGATCGCGAGTACGAGAGCGATCAAGGCCGGCGCAAGCAACGCCACCCCACCCCAGTCGAATTGGCGATCGCCGCGTTGCGTCTTCATCTGCGGCAGCACGAACCAGGCCATGACGGCGCCCAGCAAGCCGAATGGGACGTTGATCCAGAACACCCAACGCCAGCCCAGCATGTGGATCAGCAGGCCGCCGAGCGCCGGGCCGACACTCAACCCCACCGCCTGCGCCGAGGCCTGCACGCCGATGGCTCGGCCGCGATAGCGTGGGCCGGCCGCCATAACGACCACGGCGATGCTGTTCGTCTGCAGCAGCGCAGCGCCGACCGCCTGAAGGACGCGAAAGCCAACGAGAGACAAAAGGTTCGGCGCGGCGCCGCACAGGCCAGATCCGAGAATGAATACGAGGAATCCGGCGGTATAGAGCGTCTTGCGGCCGTACACATCGGCAAGCCGGCCGAACACGGGCAGAAGGACCGCAAGCGTCAGCGTATAGGCCAGCGCGACCCAGCTGATATCGCTCAAATGCTGATGAAAATCCCGTTCGAGCACCGGCAGCACGAGCTGAGCGATGCTGGCGTCAAGCTGCCCCATGAAAGCCCCGATACACACCGTACCGACGACCAGCCAGCGATAGTAGGGCCGCTCTGCGAAGAGACCGCTCGTCGATCTGCCCGGATCGTCCTTTCCTTCCGACGCGGCCACAGCTCTTTTCGGCTGAAGCCGACCAAATCCTCTCCCGGCACGCTCAGACGTAAAACCAAGAGGTGTTCGAGCTTTTCCCGCTGGAAGATGGATCGAGGACTGCATTTGGCTACCTGACGATGCTGAACAACCTGGTCCACCGTATCGCCGACGGCCAGTTCCAAACCTCCCAAGCCCACTGTGCGGGCGTCACGGAAAAGAAGATGACCTGGGCTCGTCCGATGAGATCGTCAAACGGCACGTAGCCGACATCGGGAAAGCGACTGTCTTCGGAGTTCTCGCGATTGTCCCCCATCATGAAGAAATGCCCGGGCGGCACGGTGTAGACCGACGTAGAGTCGGGAAATGCAGGGAGAGCGCTGCACTTCAACGTGTCGTAGGACACGCCATTTGGCAGGGTCTCCCGCCATTGCGGGACCTCGACCGGCGGACTTCCTGGTGCCGATGGGCGACAGGGATTGCGGCCCACGAAATCCGCTATGCGCTTCCGTTCGATTTGCCTGCCGTTGAGGTAGACGGCGCCATCGATGACCTGGATGCGGTCGCCGGGAAGGCCGATCACGCGCTTGATGAAATCGACCGAGCCGTGCCGAAACACGACGACGTCGCCGCGCTGCGGCTGCACCGCTGCGATCCGGCCACTGAAGAATGGGAGCGAGAACGGAAGCGAATACCGACTATAGCCGTAGCTATATTTCGACACGAACAAGTAGTCACCGACCCGCAATGTCGGCTCCATCGATCCGGACGGAATGTTGAACGGCTGAAAAAGCAAGCTGCGGATCACGATCGCGATCAGGACCGCCTCGATGACTGTCTTGAAGGGCTCGAAGGCACGGCCTCCACGTCGTAACTGGCTTGCCGTGGTCATCGCGAATCCTGTCTTGCAGTCAGCCGCCCGGATCGCAAGCTGAGCCGCAGTCCGGGCGAAGCGGCCGCACATCGCGCTGCTGCTTCCAAGACTTCCCTATCCGGCGCACCTTGCTGGCGCTACTTCTATCAATGCTGTTGACGTATTGGGCGTTCCGCCGCGCGTAAAACATGTCCAAAGATTAAGAATGCAGAAGGATAGTTCGCGCTTAGGTCGAATGCTCATCTCGCGCAGTATTGTCGCGGCCGTGGCCCATACGGTTGATAGGTGCAGTCCGAGGCGCGGAATGAATGATAGAATTCTTCGCAGACCGGAATGTTGCACTGAGCGCCCTGCCCTTCGGCGGGCAGCGCTGGGCTGCCTTGATCGGCAAGGATCGATGGCTCTTGCGGGTACGTCGGCGCGCGCGGCGGCGTCGGAGCGACTTCGGCAGTCGTCGGCGTGCTCGCCTGCTGCATAAAGTCCTTCCAGATCTTTGCCGGCAGTGAGCCGCCGACCACACCTTTCATCGGACTGTGATCGTCGTTGCCGACCCAGACGCCGACAATCAGCGAATCGTCGAAGCCGATGAACCAGGCGTCGCGATAGTCCTGGCTCGTCCCAGTCTTGCCGGCCGCAAAGCCCCCCAGCGCGGCCGCCCGGCCGGTGCCGCGCTCAACCACGCCCTGCAACAGGCCGATCAACTCATCCTGGTACTTTGCGAGGCTGTGCCGCGGGTCGCCGGAAGAGGCGACCGGCACGTAATCCCGATCGTTCGGCGTCTTGAGGCTGGAAATGCCCCAAGGATGGATTGGTGTCTCGCCAGCGCGTACCGAAGCGTAAGCCGAGGTCAGATCGAGCAGGGTCACCTCGGATGTGCCGAGCGCGAGACTCGGATTGTTCTGCAGCGGAGCACGCAGGCCGAGGTCGCGCGCGGCCGCGATCACCTGGTCGATGCCGACTTCCTGCGACAGCCTGACGGCGGCGTCATTGAGGGAATCGGCGAACGCTTCGGCCAGCGTAATCTCGCCGTAGTGGCGGCGCCCATAATTCTCGGGTCGCCATCCATGAATGTCGACCGGTGCATCGAGGATTTCATCGTTGGGGGTAAAGCCCTGGCGCAAGGCCGCATAATAGTCGAACAGCTTGAATGCCGAGCCCGGCTGCCGTTCGGCCTGCACCGCGCGATTATACTGGCTCTGCGAATAATCGCGTCCGCCGACCATCGCGACGACGGCACCATCAGACCGCATGGCCACCAGCGCGGCCTGTCCGACATGCTTGCCCTTGCCGTACTTGGCGAGCGCCGACTTCACAACCTTGTCTGCCAATTGTTGCAAACGCAGATCGAGCGTCGTGCGGATTTGAACCGGGCCGCCAAACGGCGGCGTGACAGCGGCGGCCTTGCTGTAGATCCAATCGACGAACCAGCCGGCCGATGGCGGCGAGACTTCGGGAGAGCGTGGGGTAGCGGGATGCAGCTTTGCCACCAGCGCCGCTTGTCCCGTGAGTTTTCCGTTCTCCACCATTGCGTCGAGCACAATGGCGGCCCGCCGGCGCGCGGCATCGAGGTCGTGAAGCGGATCATCCGCTGCCGGCGCGTTGATCATTCCCGCGAGCATCGCTGTCTCCGGCAAGTCTAGATCAGCGAGCTTCTTGCCGAAATATAGCTTTGCCGCAGCAGGAAGACCCGTTGCACCCGAACCGAAATAGACGTTGTTGAGATAGCTCGTCAAAATCTGGTCCTTGGTCAGGTGATGCTCCATCGAGGCCGCGATTGCCGCCTCCTGGATCTTGCGCCGGTAGGTTCGCTCCGGACTGAGAAAGAGGGTCTTGGCCAACTGCTGGGTGATGGTGCTTCCTCCCGCGACGATCTTTCCCGCTTCAATATCTTCCCTCAGCGCGCGCAGGACCGAGAGCGCATCAATGGCGCCATGCTGGTAGAAGTGCCGGTCTTCGATGCTGAGGACGGCATTGATCACATCTGCTGGCATCTCCTTGGCATCGACTGGCGACAGTTTCAAATGTCCTGTACGCCACAAATCCTGACCGTCGGCCGATTGCAGTTCTATGACGCGTCGCGACGTCACCTCGGCAGTGTCAGGAATATGAACGCCGCGCAAGGACCATGCTGCTGCGGCCAGCAAGGTCACCAGGACAAGGGATATGCCGGAAACTACTTGGGCGGCATAAAGAAGCCGTGAGCGTCGGCGACTTGGCGAAGTTAGCGCGCCGTCCGGAGTGCCGATGGGAAGGCTCACAGCGAGACACTCCCCAACCGCCGCCCGATCGGCCGTGCCAACTCGGCAGGCATTACGAAATACAACTTATTCCTATCTGCCATCGGGAGTCGGACGTAGGTCGCGTCGTTGGTTGTCGATACTGGGCAACGGCGCTGCCGTTGTCGCAAGTTGAACGCTAACCCGGTGCGGGAGTTCCGCGCGCGTCAATCTCTGGCGATGCTAGACGCTCCTTCTCTCCATGCGGCGACGCTGTCGCCGCATGCCTGTCCGAGGCGGGACAATTCGAAAGTGCGGAACAAAGCACTCGCTGCGCTGTTGGGCCCGCGCCCGGACACCTTGTGCAGATCACACTGTCCGGGCGCGGCGCTGGCGGCAAATGAAGATGAAGAAGAGTTAAGATGAACGGCAGCGACGCGGACCCATCCAAGGGCAGTATCTACAAGGTGGCGTTAGCAAGCATCATCGGCTCGGTCATCGAGCAATATGATTTCCTTGTCACCGGCGTGATCGCCGCAACTGTTTGGGGGGATGTCTTTTTCAAGCTTCCGGCCCTTGCGGCCATTGCTGCTGCAATCGGCGTCTACGGCATCGGCATCGTGATCCGCCCGATCGGCGCCTACATCTTCGGTCATCTCGCCGACCGCTACGGACGCAAGGATGCACTGGTCTATGCGCTGGTGTTGATGGGCGTCAGCACGCTGCTGATCGGGCTCACGCCGGGCTATGACACCATCGGCATTGCCGCGCCGGTATTGTTGATCCTGCTTCGCCTGGCGCAAGGAATCAGCTTCGGCGCCGAGTTTGGCACGGCCTCGACCTGGGTGATCGAGCAAGCGGCGCGCTCGCGACACCGGGCGTTTTGGAGCGCGTGGGTCGGCTTTGCCATCCCGATCGGACTGCTGCTTGGCTTTGGTTCGGTAATCGCGGTGAAATCGCTGATGACACCGGAGAGCTTCACGATCTGGGGCTGGCGCGTCTTGTTCTTGTTCGGCTTCCTGGTCGCGATCGTCGGCATCGTCATTCGCACGCGTACCGTAGACAGCTTTCTGTTCGAGCGGCAGCGGGCGCAGAGCGCAATTATTGACTATCCGGCCATGCAGGTCTGGCGCGACATGCCGCTCACGATCCTGCGCACCTCGCTCGTCAATGCCATGTTCGGCGGTGCGTTCTTTCTGTATTTCGTGTTCGGCACGAGCTACATGAAGGCGGTCGGGTTTAGCGGCTCGACGCCGGAAGTAATCGGACTGATCGCAGCGGCATTCATGCTTGTCTTCATGATTGTCGGCTCACTGCTCGCCGACCTGATCAATCGACGCACCGTCCTGTTGATCGCCGCGGTCGTTTTTCTGGTTTTTGCCATTCCTTATTTCCACCTGATCAATAGCGGAGGTTTTCTTCGCGCCACGATCGGCGAGATCATCGGGTTCGGCTTTGTCTTCGGCTTTGGTTACGGCGCGCTTCCCGCCTTCTACACCGAGAGTTTCCCGACCCGCTATCGTGCCTCGGGCGCGAGCGCCGGCTACCAGATAGCGCAAGTCTATGGCGGCGGGTTGATCCCCATTCTGGCAGGTCTCATCCTGAACGCCTACGGCATTCACCAGGCCTATCGCTATATCGGCCTTCTGGTCATGGCCTATGCCGTGCTGGCGATCGTTGCGATCCTGGCGACACCGGAGACCAAGAACATCGATCTCGAAGAGGCCGTGCGACAGACCTAGGCAACGCCTGCCTGGGCACACATCAGTTGTACCGCTGGATGTTATATTTTCTCTCAACGCGTTCTGGTCCGCACGGCGCGGTGGAATCGGTTCGCGAAGCCGGACCTCATGCCAACATACGGGATGTCGGCTTTTCCCGATATCTGGTGGTGGGACGCAAAGCTCGCAGCGGCGACTGATCGCTCGGCTTGATAGCGGTCACCTCGCTCCGGCCTCGACCTGTGTCTGGTCGGTCGACTGGGCCTTCCTCACCTCGATCCGTTCCAGATAGGCGAGCGCGGCCTTGAGCTGCGCGTCGTCCGGCTTGCCGATGAGCCCTGCCTTGATCGGCGCGGAATAGGCAGACTTGGCTTGTGATACCCGGACTTGTGTGCCGCCTGCGCCCGGCATGCGGTTGAGCGGTCCTGGATTTGTGAAAGCTCCGTGTAGCGAGCCTTCCCGCAGCAGGGGGCCGCCGCTGATCTGCTGCTCCTTTGGCGCGTCGACAAGGACATCCGGCGCAATGCCTTGACCCTGGATCGAGCGTCCGGAGGGGGTGTAATAGAGCGCCGTCGTGAGCCGCACCGCGCCCTGCCCCTTCAGCGGAACGATGGTCTGCACCGATCCCTTGCCGAAGCTTTGCGTCCCCATCACCGTGGCGCGGTGGCGATCCTGCAGAGCTCCGGCGACAATCTCCGAAGCCGACGCGGAAGCGCCGTTAATCAGGACCGCGACAGGGGTGCCGGACAACATGTCTCCATGCGGAGGAGCCTGGAAGGTCTGGTCTTCGCTCGCCTGTCTGCCATGGATGCTAACCACGGACCCGCCGTCCAGCAGGTCCCCGGCAACATCGACGGCCGCGGAAAGTAGCCCGCCGGGATCGTTGCGCAGATCAAGGACGAGGCCCGTGAGGTGTCCATGGGCGTCGCGCTCGAGGCCGGCGATGGCCTTCTTGAATCCGTCCGCAGTGTCGCCGCCGAACTGGCTGATACGGACATAGCCGATCCCGTCAGGCTCAAGCTTCGATTTGACCGAGTTGACCTTGATGATCTCGCGCGTCAGCGTGACATCGAATGGCTGCTGCTTGCCGCGCAGAATGGTGAGCGTCACGGTCGATCCGGGATCGCCCCGCAGCAGGCCCACCACCTTGCGCAAGCTCACCCCCTGTGTGCTTGAGTGGTCGATCAGGACAATCTCGTCGCCCGGTTCGAGCCCGGCATGAGCCGCCGGTGTACCGTCGATCGGCGCAATGATCTTGGGTATTCCGTCCTGTTCGGAAATCTGCATGCCGAGCCCGCCAAACCGGCCCGCGATGTCTGCCTGGGACTGCTCGAACTCCTGCGCGTCCATGTAGTCGGAATGCGGGTCGAGACGGCTAAGCATTCCCTTGAGGGCATCCTTGGTTAATTCGTCCGAGCCGATCGGATGCACGTAGTCGCGTTGAACGAGCTGTATCACGCCGGAGAGCAAGGCGAGATCCGAAGCGGCAGGTTCGGTGCCCTGCACCGCGATGGCGGTAACTATGGATACGGCAGTAACGCCTGTGGCCACGAGGGCGCTCACAATGAGCAGGCGAAATTTTGTCATCACTCGTCTTCTCCTCACCACTCGTACAACACGACCCGTTAGTGAACGATCGGCTCCCTATTGGCGGCTGCGTAGGGCGCCGCCGGCGGTCCGCCATACAGATAGGTCTGCAGATAGGTCTGGTCGGGCGCGTAAATCTCCGGACCGTAGGCACCGAATTCTCCGCCATAGAGATCGGCAAGCACGAATGGCCACACGACGGGTGCCCCTTCATGAAATCCGTCGCCGTGCGCCTCCCCCTGAATGATGAGCGCAGAGATAGCCAAGACGGCGATCGCGATGATGCTAAGCAGACGCGCAGGCGTGCTCACGGTCTTCTTTCCTTTCGGGATCATAAGTGCCGACCAGTGTCTACAGTTCCTGGCTCGGACAAGCGGCGCGCCGAACTTTCCAAAATTTAATTCCTCTGCCGATGCACGCCTTGCGCGGCAGAGCCACTTGTTGAGTTGTCTGCTTGCCGATCGTGGTTGGTATAGCGAGTCCCACCAAGCTACGCTGGCTTCGTCTCCGACCGGCTCAGCACCGGACGCATTGCTGTTGCGTCCAATAGGATGCGGGAGAGTCAAGATTTTCAGTCTGAGTTCGCAATGACCCAAACGATCGTTCAAATCGTCGATTTCTGCGCCCGCCGCAAATGGATCGTGATCGCGCTCGCAGCGGTGCTGCTGCTCGGAACGGTCGTATTTGATGCAACCCGCTTTTCCATAGACACCAATATCGAAGGGCTCATCTCGCAAAATCTACCCTGGCATCAACGTCAACTGGAGCTGGGCAAGGCCTTTCCGCAGAAGGCAATCTCCGCCGTCGTGAGGGCTCCAACGGCCGAAAATGCCGAGATCGCTGCCGACGAACTGGCGCAGAGCCTCTCGAAGAACCGCGACCAGTTCAGCACGATCGGGCAGCCCGACAGTGGCGATTTCTTCGAGCGCAATGAACTGCTCTTTGCTTCCCCGTCGGAGATAGGGAAGAGCATTGCCGGGCTTGCCGAGGCGAGGCCCTTTCTATCGCAGCTGGCCGGGGACCCAAGCCTTCGGGGCATCATGAAGGCGCTATCATTCGCCGCTGACCTCGTTCAGGCCGGCAAGATCAGGATTGATCAACTGGAGTGGCCACTTTCGCTCGCCAATCGGACAATGAGCGACGTGCTATCAGGAAAACCGGCATCATTCTCCTGGCAGGAGCTGCTGCAGGGCCACTCCTTGCCGACCAGGGAGCTTCGTCACTTCATCGAAGTCGCGCCCAAGCTTGATTTCAATGCGCTCCAGCCCGGACGGGCCGCGGAGGTGGCAATTCACCAGGCTGCGACCGACCTGAATCTCAAGAGCAAGCTCGGCGCTACCGTTCAGTTGACTGGCCAGGTGCCGATGAATGACGATCAGTTCTCCGTGATCAGCAACAGCGCGTTGCGTGATACGCTGACCGCTCTGCTCGGCGTGCTGGTAGCCCTGTGGCTCGCACTGCGCTCCTGGAAACTCATCGTTGCGGTGCTCTTCAGCCTGATGGTTGGCCTCGCCGCAACTGCGGCACTCGGCCTCGCAATGGTCGGCTCTTTCAACCTGATCTCGATCGCCTTTTTCGTGTTGTTCGTCGGGTTGGGAGTTGACTTCGGCATTCAATTCAGCGTGCGCTATCGCAGCGAGCGACATGAGGAACGCGGCCTGCGACGCGCGTTGCGAAGCGCGGCGCGGAAAGCCGGCAATCCTCTGGCGATGGCGGCAGCGGCTACCGCCGTCGGCTTTTTCGCTTTCCTGCCCACCAGCTATCAGGGGCTTTCGGAACTCGGCCTGATTGCCGGCTGCGGCATGCTGATAGCTTTCGCCTGCAGCATCACGTTGGTGCCGGCGATGCTGGCTGTGCTCAATCCAGGCGGCGAAGTGGCGCCGGTAGGCTTCGGCCGGCTCGCACCTCTGGACGATTTCCTGCAACGGCATCGCATTGCGGTGATCGTCGGCACCATCGGTTTGGTCCTGGCGGGGACGCCGTTGCTGCTGCATTCGCGGTTCGATTTCAACCCCGTCGACCTGCAAAGTTCGACATCGCCCTCGGTGGTGACCTACCGCCAACTGCAGAACGAGCCGCAAGCCAGTGCCAGCGACGCCGAGATACTCGAGCCCTCCGAGCCACAGGCTGTGAGCACCGCGAAGGATCTGGCAGCCTTGCCCGAGGTCTCTCAAACCCTGACCTTGGATCGCTTTGTCCCGAGCGAGCAACACCAGAAGATCGCTGCCTTGCGAGCTGCCTCGCAGGAACTCCATGGTACTCTCAATCCCGCGAGACATCCCCCTGTACCCGACGATCAGGAAACGATCGCAGCGATCCGTAGCGCCGCCGATGCTCTGGCGAAAGCTGCGGCAAAAGGTAATGGCCCCAGTGCGGAGGCCGCTCTCAACGTCTCACGCCTGCTCGCGCGCCTCGCGAGCGCTGCTCCCGAGTTTCGAAGCAAGGCCGAGGCCGCGCTCGTGCCCCCGTTGACCTACGATCTGAATCTGCTTCGCAAGAAACTTGCACCCGAGGCGGTAACCATCAAGACGCTGCCGCCAACTCTGGTCCGCGACTGGGTATTGCCGGACGGCAGAGCCCGCGTCGAGGTTATGCCGAGAGGAGATCCCAATAACGCCAATGTCCTGCGGCGATTTGCAACCGCCGTGCTCCGCGCCGCACCGCTGGCTACAGGTGCCGCGATCAGCTACTACGAGTCCGGAAATACCGTGATAACGGCCTTTGTTGAGGCGGGAGTGCTGGCGCTACTTGCCATCGCCATACTGCTGTTCGTCGCGTTAAGACGCGTGACTGATGTGCTCCTGACGCTCATTCCTCTGCTGCTCGCCGGCATCGTGACGCTCGAGCTCAGCGTCATCTTTGACCTGTCTCTCAACTTCGCGAATATCATTGCCCTTCCACTACTATTGGGCGTTGGAGTGGCTTTCAAGATCTACTACATGATGGCGTGGCGCGCCGGAAAAACGGGCTTATTGCAATCGACGCTCACGCGAGCTGTGGTCTTCAGCGCCATGACCAACGCGGCTGCATTTGGAAGCATGTGGGCATCTAACTATCCGGGTATGTCGAGCATGGGCAAGCTGATGGCGCTCGCGTTGCTGTGCACGATGGCGGCCGCGGTGTTGTTCCAGCCCGTCCTGATGGGGCGGCCGCGGCAAGCAAAGCCGCTCGGCGACGCGCTCCAGCACCTGCCAAAAGCCGCCGAATAGCTCGGAGCTCGCACTGAGATGTTAGGTGCGTGCATTCTGCGGTCCGAGTTCACTCCCGAATTCGTCGCCTGCCTTGTCTTTTGCTACGAAAGACCACAGCGCCTAACGTGCCTCGGCGCACTGCTGTAATTCTGTCGAAAATTTAATTCTATGGCAGAGGGCGGCCCTGAAGCGCTCATTGCGTACGCGAGCGCAAGCAATTGCCATATCGCGTTCCGTTCAGCCTCTTCAACCGCAAGGCTTTTTTCCTCCCGATGGCGGCGCACTCTGCCAATCCGAGCATCCCACGATCTCGGCAATTCGTGCCAGCTCTCCTTGCATGCCGACACTGCGATAATGGAACCGACTTTGACGCGCGCGCGTTCAGGCGCGCAAGGGCAGAGTTGCTTCAACAAGTTTTTCAAGGAGAAGAGAGATGAGTCCCAATCGCCCTGTCGTCGCATTGGCGGCGATCGGATTGCTTGCGGCTGCCGGTGCTACTTTCGCGCAAGGCGAAGCCGGACAATACGATCCCGGCGTCACCGACACTTCGATTAAGATCGGGAATATCATGCCCTATAGCGGTCCCGCCTCCGCTTATGGCGTGATCGGCACCGCCGAAGCTGCCTACTTCCGTGAAATCAATGACAACGGTGGCGTCAACGGACGCAAGATCAACTTCATCAGTTATGACGACTCATACAGCCCGCCCAAGACCGTGGAGCAGGCACGAAAGCTGGTCGAGGACGATGAGGCGCTTCTGATCTTCAATTCGCTGGGCACGCCGACAAATACGGCGATCCAGAAATACATGAACTTGAAGAAGGTGCCGCAGCTGTTCGTCGCGACAGGCGCGACCAAGTGGAACGACCCGAAGGAATTTCCGTGGACGATGGGCTGGCAACCCAGCTACCAGACCGAAGCCCACATCTATGCCAAGTACATTCTTCAGAACAAGCCGGATGCCAAGATCGCGGTGCTGTATCAGAACGACGATTATGGCAAGGACTACCTGAAGGGACTGGAGGACGGGCTCGGCGCCAAGGCGAATCTGATCGTCGCCAAGCAATCCTACGACGTTAACGAGCCGACTATCGACTCCGAGATGGTCAACCTGCGGGCCTCCGGAGCGAACGTCTTCGTGGACATCGCGACACCGAAGTTCGCCGCCCAGTCGATCACCAAAGCGAACGAGTTGAACTGGCACCCGCTGTTCATCCTCAACAACGTGAGCTCCTCGGTCGGAGGCGTGATCAAGCCGGCGGGCTTCGACAAGGCCCAAGGGATCATCTCTGCAGCCTACTTGAAGGATCCGACCGATCCGCAATGGAAGGACGATCCAGAGATGAAACTCTGGACCGCCTTCATGGACAAGTACCTCCCGAATGCTGACAAGAGCGACGCCAACAACGTCTACGCCTACGCCGTGGCCCGCACGATGGTCCAAGTGCTCAGGCACTGCGGCGACGATCTCAGCCGTGATAACGTCATGAAGCACGCGGCCAACCTGAGGGACTACGACCCTGGACTGTTGCTGCCTGGCATCAAGGTCAACACCAGCCCGACGGAGTTTGCGCCAATTCAGCAGCTGCAGTTGATGCGGTTCAAGGGCCAGACCTGGGAGCGATTCGGCACGGTGCAGAGCGGCAAGATCGGGAGCTGACGATCCGGCCTCCGCGTTCGAGGACCTACCCGCACCGTCGCGGTTCGCCGCGATGGTGCGGTGCCTCGTGATCAAGCTTTCCTGGCCGCAAATCACTCCGGCATGCAGGTCTCGCGTCGAGCGTCGCGACTTGCGGGAGGCCAAGCAGTGCTTGCCGCCTGATCATCAATCCGGATGTCCAATATTTAATTGCCCCGACAGGACACCTTCATGTTCGTCGATTATTTTTTCGAAGCGGGCAGAAGAAATTTCGGAGACTTCATCATGACAGAGGCGAATAATTCGGCACAACCGCAGCAGCGAAAACTTCTGAGCGGGCGCCGCTTGACGTTGCTCAGTTCGGTTGCGCTTGTCGGAGCGGCAGTCGCCTTCGGTTCATTGGCATCTGATAGGCTCAGCGGCGCGTGGTGGCCGTCTGCCGCGCACGCCTTCGAAGCCCAGCAGGGCCCTCGCGGCTTTGCCGATCTGGTCGCGAAGGTGAAGCCCGCGGTCATTGCGGTTCGCGTCAAGATCGATCAAGAGGCTGAGTCAGCCGGCACGAACCAAAACGACACGCAAGATCTTCCACCCTCCATGAAGGGGTCACCATTCGAGAAGTTCTTCCGCCAGTTCGGTGATTTGCCACCCGGCGCCCAGGAGCATCAGATCATCACCGGTCTCGGTTCGGGTTTCTTCATCACGCCGGACGGCTATGCGGTAACCAACAACCATGTTGTCGATCATGCCCAATCGGTCCAGGTGACGACGGATGACGGCAAGAAATACACGGCCAAGGTCATCGGCACCGACCCGAAAACCGACCTTGCGCTCATCAAGGTCGATGGCAAGAGCGATTTCGCCTATGTCAAATTCGAAGACAGCGCCCCGCGCGTCGGCGACTGGGTCGTTGCGGTCGGCAATCCCTTCGGGCTCGGCGGCACGGTAACCGCTGGCATCATATCGGCGCAGGCGCGCGAGATCGGATCGGGCGCCTATGACTATATGCAGATCGATGCCCCAATCAACAAAGGAAACTCTGGCGGGCCGACATTCGATATGAACGGCAACGTAGTTGGCGTCAACACCGCGATCTATTCTCCGTCAGGCGGATCAGTTGGCATCGGCTTCGATGTTACCGCGCAAACCGCCCAATCGGTGATCGCCCAGCTCAAGGACAAGGGTGTTGTGACACGCGGATGGCTCGGCGTGCAGATACAGCCGGTCACTTCCGAGATTGCTGACAGTCTTGGCTTGAAGAGCACGCACGGCGCGTTGGTAGACGACGCTCAGCCGAATGCCCCGGCTTCCAAGGCCGGGATCCGACCGGGCGACGTCATTACCGCGGTAGCCGGCAAGCCCATAAAGGATTCGCGAGAGCTGGCGCGTCAGATCGCGGCGGCGGCACCCGACACTTCGGTCAAGCTGGACGTTGTCCGCAAGGGTGAAACCAAGACGTTGACGGTGACGTTGGGCACAACGCCAAAGGATCGGCAGGCCAGCAACGGCGAAGAGAAGTCCAAGCGCGCGAACAACGTTCCCCACCTTGGCCTGACGTTGCTCCCGCGGATGAGGTCGCCGGCTCCGACGATAAAGGCGTCGTCGTGACGAGCGTCGACCCTGAGGGCGCCGCCGCCGAGCAGGGCTTGCAGACCGGTGACGTGGTGTTGGACATCGGCGGCAAGGCCGTCAGCAATGCAGATGATATCCGTGAGGCCCTTATAGATGCAGAAGCCCAAGGCAAGCACGACGTCCTGATGAGGGTGAAGACCTCTCAGGCAACAAAATTCGTAGCCCTACCGATCGGCTGACGACAGGAGGGTCCGCTTGCGCATCTCGCGCCTCCCCAGTCGCGCCAGGCGGCAAACCTCCGCAGGGCGGGTCTTCGGACCCGCCCTGCCCTGCAAAGCTCATTTCGACCGTGCTCCAGGGAGTTCGCGCAGTGACCGGCAACGCTATCTATCTCGTCACAATCTGGGCCCTTCCAGTGATCATCGCGGTCACCTTCCACGAGGCCGCGCACGGCTTCGCCGCACACCTCTTGGGCGACGATACGGCCTGGCGGCTCGGGCGCGTGAGCTTGAACCCTTTGAGGCATGTCGACCCGTTCGGCACTGTGCTGCTGCCGGGGATGCTGCTGTTGCTGCACGCGCCGTTCCTGTTCGGATACGCAAAGCCCGTGCCCGTCGACTTCGGAGCGCTGCGTCGGCCACGGCGCGATATGGTGCTGGTCGCGGCAGCGGGTCCGGCGATGAACTTCGCGCTCGCCGTGCTCGCAGCCCTGGCTTTCCATGTCACAAGCTACCTGCCGTCGCCGGCATCGCAATTTCTGATCGATAATCTGCAGAACGCGTTGATCATCAATGTTGTGCTTGGCCTGTTCAACTTGTTTCCGATCCCGCCGCTCGACGGCGGACGCATCCTGGTCGGCATACTCCCCCTCAGGCTGGCAATGCCAGTCGCCAGACTTGAGCCATATGGTCTGATCATCCTGGTCGGGCTGTTCATCGTCATGCCGCTGCTTGGTGCGCAGTTCGGGCTCAACTTCAACGCAGCTTCGCACGCACTCGCCTCTTCAGCCGACAGCACAATAAGCGAAATACTACGCATGACCGGCAACGCGTAGGGCCGATTAATGCGCCTATTGGCGACCACGGCCGGCCCATTCGGACGCCAATCGCAGGAACGTGATGGTGGGGCGCAGGATCGTCAAGTCGGCGATGAGTGCAAGAACCATCGCGAAGGTGCTAAGCCAGCCGAACATTCGCAGCGCCGGCAGATTGGAGAACACGGTCACGATCAGTCCGCATGAGAGGACAACCGATGTCAGGATCATGGCCGGTCCGACCAGAATGGTGGCACGCTTGACGCTGGCTTCCGAGCCATCGCCCTGAAGCTCCTCGAGCCGCAAGCGATTGAGGAAGTGGATCGTGGCGCTCAATCCCAGCCCGAACGATACAGTCAGCGCGACGACGCTGGCGAATTGCAGACCGTCTCCGAGCATCCACAACAGCGATCCGGCGACCACGATCGGGAACACCGCAGGCAGGATGCTGGCGAGCATCGCCTGAACAGATCGGAAGGCGAGGCCAATGAACGCGGCGACGAAGACCGCCTCCACGGTCAGTCCCCGATTGAGCTTTTCAATCATCCTTGCGCTGTTGCGCGCGGCAATCGCAGACAGGCTGGTGACGGAAATCGTATACCCGGGATGTTGCATGCGCACCGCGCCCAGCGCCCGGCCAACAATCGGGCGGATTTGGCTGGCGTCGATGTCGGGGACGCGCCCGGCCACGACCACGGCATCCTGATCGGCCGAGACGAACCGCCGGACCAGGTATCGAGGAAGAATGTCGACATAGCGCTTCAATGTCGGCGCATCCGGCTCGCCCGTTCTCGCCAGCCAACGCCGGAGCGTCTCAAGCGACCAGACGTTGCTGATGCCCCGCTGGCGTTCCATGATGCCGTGAACTTCGGCGATGGCGTCGAGCGTTTGCGGTGCATAGAGCGACGCGCCCTTTGGAAACTGGATCATGACATTGATCGGGTTGGATCCGGTCAACTCGGAATCGAGACGCCCCGCTGCTGCGACGGCCTGACCGCGGTCGGGCACCTGGTCGGAAAGGCGGTAGCGCGGCTGCAGCTGCGTGTAGATCGATCCGAACCCGATCACGGCGATCAGCCCGAGCAGCGTGTAAAGGCCTGGGCGCGAAACGATGCGGCCTGCAATCCAGCCACAGGCAAGGCGCAAGCTATCCACCGCCCGATCGGCGCGCCGCGCTTTCTCGGCAAGGCCGGCTTCATCGCGCACCAGGATAATGCCGAACAACGGCACCAGAAGCAGCACCGTCACAAGCGCAATGGCGGTCGCGATCAGACCGGCCTTGCCGAAGGCGCGGATCAGGTCGGACTGCGTGAACTGCAGCGCAATGAACGACAGGGCCGCCGTGCCGTGCGTCAGCACGCAGGCGGGCCCCACGACAGTGATGGCGTCGCGAAATGCAGCATAGCGGCTCTTGCCGGCGATCATCCTGTCACGGGCCAGAAACGTGAGCTGCATGCTGTCGGAGAAGCTGATCACCATGATCAGCGGCGTCATGACGTTGAGGAAGATGTTGAGCTTGAAACCGAGCCAACCCAAGGCGCCGAGCCCGAGCAGGATCGCGATCAGCGGCGGCCCCGCGGCAACAGCCATGAACGATGCCCGCCGGAAGAACAGCATCGCAATGAGGCATCCGGCGGCAAATCCCGCGGCGTTGTAGATGATCCGGTCGCGCTCAAGCGCATGGCGGATTTCAAGCTGCATGACCGGCACGCCGGTCAGGCTTGCCTTTAGCCCTGTTCCGGTGAGATCACGGTCAGCCGTGGTGCGGATTTCTTGGACGATCGCAGCGAGCGTGTCGCCTTGCGCCGCGTGGGGGTCGAGCGCCAGCACGACCAGGGCAAGGTCACCGTCAGTCGACAAAAGCTTGCCGCGGATGATCTCGTTAGAGGTTATGCGGGATACTAGCTTCTGATAGGCTTCACCTTGCGGCAACTGGTCGGGGACAAGGGGTGCAGGCGGCTGGCCGCCCGTTGGTGGCTCGCGCGCCGAAAACAGCGAGATTACGCCTCGCGTGCCATCGATGAGCTGCAGGTCTGTCACCAGGTTGCGCAGGCGGTCGAGCGAAGCGCGCTCCAGCAGTGATTTGCCTTCAACAACTACGAGAACGTCAAACTCGCTGGAGGGAAAGCGGTGCGACTCCAGTTCGTATTGCTTGAACTGAGGTGTATCGGAACGGAACAGCTGGCTGAGTGAGTCATCGATCCGGATGCGCGGAATGCCAAACCCGGCGATGACGACCAGCGCCGCGGCGACGCACGCGACGACGGTGGGGAACCTCAGGGACAAGAGGCCGATCCGTTCGATCCCGAAGGCGAGATCGCTCCGCCTGTCTCGCAGCGAGCGCAAGCATCGCCGCAGCGCTTGCACTAAAGTATAAAGCGGGCGGTCTGCATTCATGGAGCCCGCGCCACGGAAACCAGTTTCTTACGCTTCACTTTCGTTATTCCATCCGGTCGAACACCGGTTCGCAGCACATCATTCTTGTGTGGCGGCAGCTTCGATGGAAACCGATTTGGTCGAGCCTGATTCCTTGGATCGAAAAGAACTCGGACCGCGCACCACTCATGCAGCATCGAGCTCAGGAGGGGCCCCGAAAGGCTCCTCTACTCGATAACGTTCTGACCCTCATCGAGATCGCGGGGGCGCGCCTAATTGATCGGCCAAACACCGACGATTCGAACCATACTTCGATTTCATCATCGCTTCAGGTGGAATTAAGTTGATTTCACGTGTCGTTGCATCGACACTTCCTGGACTGACTCATCGATAGATGAGGACATTGCCCCGGCCTACTCAAACCGGGCAGCGTACTTTGCTGGCTCCGAGCGAAGCCACGGCGCAGTCTGCGAACGCGCGTGGCGCGCCCCGAGGACAGCCAAGAATGTCGTCAGAGACTGCAGAACTGGAATGTCACCGTGCCACAATTCGATCGCGACCTCGTTGCGCTTATGCGGACGGCGCTTGAAGACGTGATGTCGAGGGTGCCTCCCGAGGTCTCCAATGCAGCGACCAAGGCCTTTCTCGCCGAATGCATTCTCAAGGCTGCCGCGCAGGGGCATACCAGTTACAACGAGCTTTTGGCGGCCGCGACCGATCACATTCAAACCGTCATGACGATGTTTTCATGAACGGCTCCTGAGCGACGCCCGACCGATAGCTTCCGGTTAGAGTAGTCGTCCAGATCAACCTGTCATCCGCGACCTCGCGATCTCGACAAGCCTAACCTTACACATTTTTCATTCGCTCATCCTCGAACTCGAGGCAACAACGTGGGTCGATCCGCGTTGACGACATAGCCGGAGTACCCTGCGGCTTTTCAACTCAAACTCGAGAGAATCATCATGAGAAAATTCGCGATTGCGTTGCTCGCAACGACCGTGATCGGCACACCCGCCTTCGCTGCTTCAAGCGATATGCAGCAGCATCAAACCCAAGCCCATCAAATGCAGCCGCAAAACAGCGGGAAAGCGCAAACCCAAAATGATTCACAGCGGAGCGCGCAAAGCCGGCAAAACAGCTCGCCGCAAACAGCCCGAAGCGCCGCAAGCGATCGGCCGATTTCCCCTCAGAGTTTACCCCGACAAGAGATCCGACAGGTTCAGCAAACGCTCGACAAGGACGGATTCCGAGCTGGACCGGCCGATGGCCGCTGGGGACCCGAGACTCGCAACGCCCTCAAGCAGTTTCAGCACAGCAAGGATATCCGGGCCGATGGCCGGCTGAACCGGCAAACAATGGCGGACCTTGGCGTGAAGTCGTCGGAATTGTCCCCCCGACAGAGCCGGTGATGGGAAGGTAGAGCCTGCGCGATCTGCCTGCCTCGGCATCCGCAGCTACACCACCCGCAAAATTTCGCTGATAGACGGTGGCGCCCATCCTGCATCGCTTTGATCGGTCGATGACGTTCGAACGTGATGCCATGGGCGCTACTACAGTTTGGATACCCCAACGCAGTAACCAAGGGGTATCTCGTGCGTGAAGACAACTGCGGTTGCGACTATCGAGCTTTTGCGTCTCAATTACGATTCGGTGATCGCCGATTGACAGTTAGTATATGTGCCGACCCGGTCCCGCGGATCAGTCCGGCCGTCGCAGTGCTTTGCAGCGGGGCAGTAGCTTTCATAAATTTAATTTCGCGACGTAGCACCTGCCCCGCCCCCGACGCGTTTCAACACCATCTGTTGAATGAACAGTGACCGGGATGGAAACGATGAAGAGGGCATTTGCAGTGTTCGCCTGCGTCTGCGCTCTCGTCGGTAGCGTCTATTTCATCGCCAGCAAATGGGCCATTCGACATGAGACGTTGAATTTCTTCGATGCCACGCGACAGCGGCCAATTTCCGTGGATCTTGCGGTGCGTCGCGACTACGAGATGAAGGCGGACGCCGGTTACTGGAGGCTTCCGGTCGCCATCATCAGCAACGGCAATACCGTCAAGAATACAGAGTATTCGTTCCTGGCCAATGTCTTTGCGGCTAGGGGATATTTGGTTGCCAGCATTCAACAGGATCTTCCGACCGACCCGCCGTTAATGACCAAGGTCGGATTGCCTTACGTCGGCCGGCGCGAAGTATATGAAAAAGGTGAAGCCAACATTCTGTTTGCGCTTGGGCAATTGAAAAAGTTGCAGCCGAATGCCGACTATAACCACCTGACGCTTGTGGGACATTCGAACGGCGGAGACATTGCCATGTACTGCGCCAAGCATCATCCGAAACTGGTATCGAAAATTGTCACGCTGGACAATCTGCGCGTTCCGTTCGTGCTCAGCGACAAGCTGAAGATCCTTTCATTCCGGTCAAAAGACCCGAACTTCAAAACCGATCCTGGCGTTCTGCCGACTGCTGATCAGATCAAGGCGGAGGGCATCGATATCGTCAACACGAAATTCCAGCATACCGACATGAGCGACCGGGGCCCGGAGTCAGTGAAAGAGAAGATTCAAGCCACCCTGGATCACTTCCTGAGCGATAGCACAACCAGCGAGCTGTCGCCGGTGAATACAGACAAGCCAATCGTTGCCGACCCAGGGCTAACAGGTCCTTATCCTTAGAGCCTCAATTCAGCGAATTCAACAAGGCCGAGGGTGGCGATATCTGGTTTGCGTTAGACGAAAGCAGGCCCCTCGCCTGCTTCGCCGGCATCTGGACTAACTGGACATCAGTCCGGAAGGTCAAGGAGGGCGAAACCACGAACGACCTCTACGCATTCCTGACGACGGAGGCGAACTCGGAGGTCGGCGCCATCCACCCGAAGGCCATGCCCGTAATCCTGACAACACCAGAAGAGGTCGAGACCTGGTTGACTGCGCCTGCAGATGAGGCGCTAAAGCTGCAGCGGCCGCTTCCGGACAGCACGCTTCGGATCGTCGCCCGCGGCGTCAAGGAAGACTCGGCCTAGCGGGCCTCCCTCAGTTCGAAGCCGATGCGGGGGAAGTGGACGATAACATCCCCTGCTTGATCGCTGCGCAGCCAAACCGCGATTTCGTCGTCATCAACGAGCGCGAGGGTCCCAACGATTGCGTCCTTAGCGTAGTCGGCGGCCCGAATTTCAACAAGACTTCCGAGCTTTGGATCTTCCGGCTGCCGGACCGAGGTCCGCGGGACAGTCGGCGACGAGGAGCGCGCCACTTCGATCGCCGCGCTCGCGGTAATGGTTCGCGACCGCCCGTGGCCTATTGCTCTCATGCGCGACATCCATTGCCGGAGCAGCTCGAAGCGATCGAATTCATGAGACAGGCGTGGACTTCGGTCCGTAAGGAACCACATCGCATGGAAGACGGCGAGATCGGCTACAGTCACATTGGTTCCGCAGATCCATGGGCGTCCGTCGGCGAGCATGTCCTCGATGAGAGGCATCTGCGTTCGGACGAGCGGAGCGGAGCGTGCAGCGGCACGCTCGACGGACTTCACGCTCGGCACGGGCAAGCCTCTCATCCGTGCTCGATCTTCGAACAGTTCCTGCGGCATCAGATCGTGGTTGGTACCCCACGCGTACAGCATCACCGAACGGAAGAGCGGACCTTCCGCCCACGCCGCGACGGCGTTGGCCAGACCAATTTGTCCGGGAGGAAATAAACTTGGTCGTGGATGGCGCCTTTCCAGCTCGCGCAGGATCAGGCGGGTATCGCAGTAGATGTCCGCACCGATCTGCAGAACAGGCGCCCGACGATATCCACCAGTCAGGGCCGTGAGGTCCGGCTTCGGTGTCACCGGCGGCACGATCACGCTCGACCATTCCAGTGACTTGTAGCCCAGCGCGACGCGAATTTTTTCCGAATAGTTCGAGAAGTCGTAGTGGTGCAGGATCAGTTCGGACATAGATACCCTTAACTTGCCGCTCCGCGCATCGAAGCCATCAAGTTGTAAGCCGTATCGTCGGAGCCGCAATACTTTCAGTCATGACGTTAATGAGGGCCGGTTTCCCGCTCGCAAGAGCGCGCTCGATCGCGTATCGGCGGCACTTTTGACGAGTTCGCCATGACCGCCAAGCGCTTCGACGACGAGGTCGTATCGGGCTGGAATGAGCTCCATGTTATGCATGCGGTTCGAGCCGTATGATCTCAATTGAATCTGGCTTTCCGCATTCCAACAGCCGTCGTTTCCGACAACGGCTACGAACGGTAGGCGGCATCGAACCGCGGTCTCGAACTCTGAAAGGTGGAACCCGAGGCTGCCATCGCCTAGAACGGCGAAGATCGGGCTCTTTCCTCCGCGCATCGAGCGGCAATTGCCAAGGAGAGTGAGCTTCCGATCGCGCCCGATACGCCATTCACCATTCGACGCGTGCATGGAAGGATACTCTGGGCCCACTGCCCGATCTCGCCGCCGTCGGAGACCAGCACGGTATCCTTGTCGCGGTCTATGTAGGGTCGTAGTACACGCAACATTTCGGCTGGATGAAGTCGCCCCTCTGTCGACGAGGAGACGGAGGCCCATTCCGCAGGTCTGTCGTCCAGCGCCGAACGGGCCTGTTTGAGCCAATCTGGGTTTCGCTTGGCCAAACTCGAAGCGCGCGCGATCAGCGTCCGGGTCGCAACCTTCGTGTCCGCTACGCACCCCACCAGAACGCGAGGACCGACCTCATTCATTGCACGCCCGACCATGGCCGCATCTGGATCTATGACAACAAGTCGGACGTCCGGTCGGTAGTGCGGCGCTGCGGCCCATCGGGTGGTGAAGTCCAACGCTTTGCCTAAAAGCACGATGAGATCCACCGATTGGACAAGATCTGCGAACGCGCCCAGAGTTGCGTCGGCAGCCCCGCGCGGGCTTTCTAGGATGACTGCCGGTGCGTTGGTCGCAAGTTCCAATTCCTTGAGAAGCGAGCGTCCATCCACGCTCGAGAGCGCGGGCGGTGCGAAGATGATCGGCCGCTCCGACGACGCGATCGCAGAGAGTATTTTGTCCGCGGCCTCCGTTTCGATATCTCTTCCTTCAATTGAGCCAGTGACTTTTGGCCAAACAACTTCATCCAGACCGACCGTTTCGTCGAGGAGGTCCGACGGCAAACTGACATGGACGGGTCCGGGACGCCCTTCCCCGGCCAACCGAAGCGCTTCGGCGATGTCCTTTCCGAGTGCAGCGGTCGACTTTGCGGTCCATGACGCCTTGGTCACTGGCTTTGCCATGTCCGCCTGTCTGATTTCCTGGAACCCGCCTCGTCCCAGCTCCCACGTCGCTGCGTGCCCTGAAAGAAGAACCACTGGGGATTCCGCCGCTTGGGCCGCGAACAACGCTCCCAGCGCATTTACGTGGCCGGGGCCGCCGGTCACCATCGCCACGCCTGGCTCGCCGGTGACCCGACCCCACCCGTCGGCCATATGCACCGCGGCGGCTTCGTGCCTCACAAACAAACGCTCGGACCGGATTTCAAAGGCGAAGCGCGCGAAGCCTGGACTGCCTGCTGCGACATTTTGGCGGACGAAATAAGGTTCACAGCAAGTGCAAAGAGGGCCCCGGTTCTGCCCCCGTGTTAACGGCACTATCCCGAGCGTCACGCTGCTTCTGCTATCCCGATGTCTTGGTCACCAGAGGACATTTTCCGCAAACGGAATGAGCGCAACGGCTTGTTCTCGACATGCCGGCTGATGGTAGACAAAATCCAGCCACCCATCTGTCTGCTGTGGCACTCAACCCAATTCCATCCGGACGCCCTTGCCGCCGTTGAGCAGCCGTTTCAGATGAAAGCCGGCGAGCGGGTCATCGGAATGCATGCCGACCAGCGCGGCAAAAGCTGGCATCGCTCCTTGATCGCCGGCTTCAAGCTTAGCAAAGGCTTCGGAATAGCGAGCGGTGGCCGCCGTCGCGAAAGCTTCGGGCTTCAGCGGCTCGTAGGCGCGAAGCGGGCCGCTCCGACCGCGTAAGATCAGGTCGCCGACTGGGCGCCCCTGGAAATTCGCCGCTGCATTTGCGACGGCCGCGCTGGCGCAGATCCTGGTCCCCAGGAACTTGTTGGCCGTTTCCAGGCGTGCCGCGGTGTTGATTGTATCGCCGTGGGCCGTGTAGTCGAAGAAGCGACTTCCTCCGAAATTTCCGACGAGTGCGGAGCCGGCGTGAACACCGATGCGGGTCGCTCCGAAATTTACGTTTCTGGCTTTCCACCGCTCACGGAATTCTTCTGCCCAAGCGTCGAGAGCATGCGCGCAAGCGACCGCGCGCGTGGAATAATCGGGCTGATCGCCGGGTGCATTGAAGAGAACCTCGATCGCGTCGCCAATGATCTTGGCCACAGTTCCTTCGTGCGCGAAGACCACGTCGGTCATTCCGGTTACGTATTCGTTCAGCAATTCGCCCAGAACATCCGGCGCGGCAGTTTCGACCAGGGAAGTGAAGCCAGTGATATCCGTGAAGATGGTCGCGACTTCGCGCCAGCGCACCTCCATGCCGCCGGCCTCGCAGCTTCCAGCCGCAAGCCGTTTTGCCAGCTGAGGCGAGAAATAGCGCGACAACGAGGCATGAGCACGCTCAGCCTCGTTCTGCCGTCGGCGGGTTTCCCGCAGCATCTCGACGTGGCGGATCGTCTTCTCGATAGTCGCTTCGAGATCCGCGAAATCGATCGGCTTGGTCAGGAAATCAAAGGCGCCGCGGTTCATCGCGACGCGGATATTGCTCATGTCCCCATAGGCCGAAACGATGATGGTCGATTTCTTATCCTCTGCCTGCTGCAGTTTTGCGAGCAGCGAGAGGCCGTCCATCCGCGGCATGTTGATATCGCACACCACGAGATCGACGTTCGGATGTCGCTCGATCGATTGCAGCGCTTCGACACCGTCGCGCGCGAACATGAAGGTCACAATGCCTTCGCCGATTTGCCTGCGGAATTTCTGCAGGACCAGCTCTTCTAGGTCGGGCTCATCATCGACTACAAGTATCGTGGCCGTCATGCCGCTTGCTCGAGCCTGGCATCGATCTCGTGCCGCAACAGAGCGAAGTCTATCGGCTTGGTCAAAAGACCAACCGCACCTCGCTCGATTGCTTTTCTTCGGGTTTCAGGGTCCCCATAGGCCGTGATCATGATCACGGGGACGTCGGGTCGCCTGGCACGCACTTCGGGCAACATCTCCAGCCCGCTCATGCCAGGCATATTGATGTCGGAGAGGATCAAAATCAGCGTGGCATCCTGGATTTCCACCGCGCGCTGTAGTGCAACCGGAGCAGAGGGGGCGAACTCCATGAGAAAGCGGCCGGCGCGCAGATCGCGCCGGAAGTGCTGGCGAAATAGGGTCTCCACGTCGGGCTCGTCGTCGACCACAAGGATATAAACGCTCAATTTGCGCCTCCCGCATTTCCTTTTGCCGCCAACATCCGTGGCAGCGTAATGATGAATTCGGTAAAAACGCCTGGCTCGCTGTCGACGTCGATCCTACCACCATGCTGTTTCACCACGATGTCGTGGCTCATGGAGAGGCCAAGCCCGGTGCCTTCGCCTGCAGGCTTCGTGGTGAAGAACGGATTGAAGATCTTGTCTCGAACCTCGTTGGGAATCCCCATGCCGTTGTCGCGAATGCGGATCTCGACCTTATTGCCTAGATTTCTGGTGCTGGCGGTAAGGGTCGGCTCAAATCCGTCGCCTTCGGCTTGCTTGCGTTTAGTCGCAGCATAGAAGCCGTTCGAAATCAGGTTCAGGAGCACCCGCGTGATTTCCTGAGGATAGACGTCAATCGCACCGGCGTTGTGATCGAGGTCGCGCCTGAGCGTGATGTTGAAACCGGATTTCTCCGCGCGGGCGCCATGATAGGCAAGGTTCAGGCTCTCCTCGACAATCGCGTTGATGTCGGCAGCCCGGCGCTCTCCCGACCCTTCACGCGAATGCAACAGCATGTTCTTGACGATCGAGTCGGCGCGCTTGCCGTGCTGCACTATCTTTTCGAGATTGCCTCTGAGCGTATGCGTGAGCTCATTCAGTTCCTCGCGTACCTTGTCGCCGAGCGGGGCAGACTTGAGCAGATCGTTCACTTCGTCGATCAGCTCGGTCGACAGGGCCGAGAAGTTGTTGACGAAGTTCAGTGGGTTCTTGATTTCGTGCGCAATCCCCGCGGTGAGCTGGCCGAGAGAGGCAAGTTTCTCCGTCTGGATCAGCCGGTCCTGAGCGGTCCGCAGTTCTTCGAGCGACTGCGACAGCTCTGTCGTACGTTGGCGCAATTCGTTCAGCAATCGCGCGTTCTCGATCGCGATCACTGCCTGCGTGGCGAAGTTTGCAACCAACTCGATCTGCTTGTCTGTAAACGGCCTGACCTCCTGTCTGAAGATCGTAATCGTGCCGATCAGATCGTCCTCCTTGAGCATTGGAACGATGACCAACGTGCGCGCACCGGCAAGGTCAGCGATTGCGCGAACATTCGGATTGCCTTGAAGGTATGGAGGTTGCCTCCTGATGTCAGTAATGTGGACCGTTTGATGCGTTCGCTGTATCGAACCCAGTCCACTCTCGGGATGTGGGCGAATGGGCTTGTAAAGCTGGGTGTCGATGTAAGCCTTCGGCGCGTTGTAAGTCGCTACCGTCCGAAAGCCGTCGTTTTCATAGAGTGTCATGGTGCCGAAGTTGGCGCCACAGATCCGCGTTGCGTTTTCCAGCATCTTTTCGAACACAGGCGCGAGAGCGCCTGCCGACGAAGTGATCGTTTGGAGCACCTCGGACGTTGCGGTCTGTTGCTGAAGGGACTCGCGTAATTCTGCTGTCCGCTGTTCGACCTTCTTCTCCAAATCGGCATAGGATTCCTGCAGTCGAGCCCCCATATCGTTGAACTGATCGGCAAGCCCTTCCAGTTCGTCACCGGTCTTGATGCAGATACGCTGGGAAAACTCTCCGCCACCGATACGCTCCGCCCCGGCACGCAGGGCCTGGATTGGCCCAACCATGCGTCGAGCCAGGAATATGCCGGCGAGCACGGCGAAAACCGAGGCAGCCAGAAGCACAATGCCCAGCCGCTGCAGGGCAGTGTAAAGGGAGGCATATGCCTCCTCAACCGGCAGCTCGACGAGCATGGTCCAGCCCATGGGAGCAATTGGCGCGGAGGCCGCCAGAACCTGTTGGCCCTGAATGTTCAGTGCCCCCTGCAGTTCGTCCGCGCCGCCGTCAACTAGGCCGGCCTGCGCGGCCCGAACCTGCGCCAACTTCGACATGTCGGTGTTACGCAGCACCAGGCTAATGTCGGGATGCGCAATCAATCGTCCCTGCGAGTCGACCACGTAGGCGTGACCGTGCTGGCCGACCTTGATCTTGGAAACCACGTCCCAGATCAGCTTCAGATTCACTTCTGCGATGCTGACGCCGGCGTCTTTGCGGGTGCCCGCGACCGCCAGGGTCATGTACGGCTCGGACTCTCTTCGGAAATAGACAGGCCCGTAATAGGCCTTTTGCGCCATGGCCTCAGTGAACTTCGGCTCCTTGGAGAGATCGAGTCCGCTGTCGATCACGTCCATAGCCAGGCGCGAAATCCGGAGCCGCTCCTTGCCCGTCGAATCCACTTGGGCCAGCTCCGTGACGGCCGGCGCCTGGCGCAAGAGCCGTAGCGCATCAAACCGACGTTGCTCGGGCGAACCGGCCGACCACGGCAACTGCGTCGTCCAGCCGAGCTGGCTTTGGATCTCCTTGACGAATTGGCTGATCTTTGCCGCGGCGGCTTCGGCCTGTTCGTGCTGGATGCGGATCAGGGACGCCTTGTGCTCGCGGTAATAGAAGAAGACTTCGAAAATGCCGTTGGACAGAAGCGCAACGGCGACCACCGCAACGAACAGTGCGACGTACTTGAGGAAAAGGCGGCTTCCGTTCCTGCGCGGCGAGACAGTCTTCGACATCGCGCTCTCTGGCGGCGGTGCCGTCGCGGCCCGGCCTTGCGGCGTATCGGGGTGAAGAGAAATGCTCATGCCATTAACCGTAGCAAACCACTCCGGCGCACCTGCTATTCAATAAGCCGATCGGCTCGTGCCAATATGCCTTCCGGAACGGATACGCCGAGTTCCTTTGCCGTGTTTAGGTTTATGGCAAACTCAAACACGACCGGTTGTTCAACCGGAGTTTCGGCAGGATTGGCACCTTTGAAGATCCTGGCGATGTATTCCGCGCCCTTCCGCAAGATCGCGTTGAATTCGGCGCCGTAGCTTGCGAAACCGCCCAGGTCCACATAGCCCCCAAACTGGTACATCGCTGGAATCTTCTCCCTTGCCGCCAACTGTACAATTGGCGGTCGTACCGGATCGGCCAGAACGAAGAGCGTGTCGCAATTCTCCGCGCTCATTCTCGCAAACGCTTGCTCGAGTTCATCTTGGTTGGGTGCCATCACCGGGAGGGTCGTGAAGCCCAACGTCTTCGCCGCTTTGATTGCGATTTCCCGTTGTTCTGGATGAGTGGGATTGGACGACCCCAAAATCGCCAGACGGTTCGCGGTTGGCAGAAGGCTGTGAAGCAACTCGATGTCTTTGGGGACCGAATCTCCGTACATGTTGGCCATGCCAGTGATGTTGCCGCCCGGACGCGCCAAACTCTTGACGAACCCGGAGCCGATCGGATCGGTTGCGGGCATCATGACGATCGGGATTGCGCTCGTTGCTTTTTGGGCGGCAGCAATGGCTGGCGTTGCGATTGCCACGATTGCGTCGGGCCGCGCATCGACAATGTCTTTCGCGAGCGCATCTAGCGTGCCTGGCTTTCCTTTGGCGAACCTCGTGTCGATAAGAACGTTCGTTCCCTCAGCGAAGCCAAGCCGGGCGAGTTCAGAACTGAAGAGATTGAGCGCTGCGCGGTCGGCCGGGTTGTCCAAGTTTCCAGGATATAGATAGCCGACGCGCCACACCTTGCCAGCCGGTTGTTGGGCAAAGGCGCGAAGAGGCAGAGCGATTGAAGAATAGGCAACGGTTCTAACAAAATCCCTTCGCCGCATAGCAATTCTCCACGGGAGGCCAATTTGAAATCTGTACAACCTTACAAATTCAGACGATCAGGACGAAGCCTGGGGACCGAATCCGGTCAGAACACCCTCCATCTCATTCGATCACCTCATCGGCGCGGGCAAGCAGCGGCTCGGAACTTAGTAGTCCGATGTCCTGAGCAGCCTTGCGATTGATGACGAATTCGAATTTGGTCGGCTGATAGAAGGGGATGTCACCCGGTTTCGCGCCTTTGAGGATTCGATCGGTCACACGGGCGGCTTGTCGAAAAATCTCCACGAGGTCGATGCCATAGGCCATAAGGCCACCGGCTTCAACAAACGAACGAAACGGGTAGATGGCCGGCAACCGATACTGTGAAGCCAGCTCGCCGATCAGTTGTCGCTTTGTGATGTGCTCCGGACTTCCATCGACAAATAGCGCCTCGGCACCTTCCTGCGACATCCTGGCGAAGAGACGCCGATATTCTTCCTCGCTCCCATCATCGACAAAAGACGGGCCCACGACCTGGATACCGGCTTTCTCGGCTGTCTCTTGCATTGCGGCTCGTTCGGGGTTTCGTCGCACAGCCAGGATCGCCAACTTGGATATCGTTGGAACGAATTCCCTTAGAAGCTGAATACGTTTTGCCCAAAGCTCCAGACCGGCATCGACGGTAACGCCAGTGACGTTTCCACCCGGTCGAGCGATACTTGCCGCTATGCCGTGGCCTATCGGATCGCTGGTCATGGCAACAATCGGGATTGTTGACGTTGTCTCTTTGAGAGCGACGACCAGCGAAACACTGATCGCAAAGACAAGGTATGGATTGCGGGCCGCAACATCGCGCGCGAGCTTGGTATAGTTGTCGACGCGCCCTTCCGCCGAGAAGCGTTCGATCTCCAGATTATGTCCCTCGATGTATCCGAGCTGACGAAGTTCCCCGAAAAACTCGCGATAGTAACGGAAGCGGCTGAGTTCATTCAGCTCGGTTATCGGATGTGACGGATGCATTATGGCGATCCGGTACACTTTCGTAGATTGTTGCGCCCGTGCGACAAGCGGCAGTACGGCTGCTGCCCCAACGAGCGCAATGAACTCACGCCGCCGCTTCATTCGATCACCTCGTCAGCGCTCATAAGCAGCGTAGCCGGGATCGCAAGTCCGAGTGCTTTAGCGGCCTGCAAATTGATCACCAGCTTGAAGCGCGTGGGCTGTTCGACGGGCAGGTCAGCGGGTTTTGCGCCTTTCAAGATTTTGTCGACGTAACCGGCCGCTTTGCGAAAGAAGTCGGGGAAATCTTGCCCGTACGACATCAACAGTCCATGGGGTACCATTTCCGCAATGACCGACCCTGTCGGCATCCTGTGCGCCAGCGCAGCCCTGCCGACCCGCTCCCGTTCATTGAACAGCATCGATCCAATTACGATCGCGGCGTCGTAGCGATCTTCCGAGGCCGATGAAAAAGCCGTCTCAATCGCATCAGGGGTTGGCACCTCGACAGGGCCAGCTTCCAGCCCCAGAGCCTTCGCTGCGCTAACATATGGCGATGGGTTCGCAGCTATCGGGTCGTTAGTGTCGATCAGGAGCGCTAGGCGCTTGAGCGTCGGAACAGCCTCCTTCAATAGACCTATCCGTTTTCCCGAAGTATCCAGCGTCATGACAGACAATCCCGTCAAGTTACCGCCTGGGCGAGCCAAGCTTTCAATCAGGCCACTGCCGACCGGGTTAACGCCTATGACGAAGACTACGGGAATTGCACCCGTGGCTCGCTTAAGCTCCATCGCGCCTCTTTGCGTAACGGCGACAATTACGTCGGCCCGTTGATCGACGAGGTCCTCCGCGAACTGGCGAAACCGATCGGGCTGTTCGGCGGGAAATCGGTGCAAGAACATGACATTCTTGCCTTCGAGGTAACCGAGATCGCTGAACGCCTTGGTCAGGACGTCCAGATAAACCTTCTCCTCGTCGGCATTTCCAGCGTGCCAAAGCACGCCAATTTTGGCGTTTCCCCTATTCGCAGCAATCTGCTGCGCGTGCGCGATCAGCGGCCAAGCAGACGACACTCCCACAAGCTGGATGAATTGCCGCCTCCTCATTCGATCACCTCTTCGCCATCGCCACGAGCCTAAGCGGGTGATGTTGGCTTTCTTTGATGAGCGGAAGACCTCTTGCTTCTCAAAAGTGAACACCCAGCGTCAGACGTTGTCGATTCCAAAAAAGCCCCGATTCAGACGTCAGACCATGTAGTTTCGGTCAACGTTGTTGACCGTAAATCTCCGGGGCTGCGCGCTCCTGCTTGCTTGACACATTGCGTAGCCTAATAAGCTGATGCGACGTCTCTACTAGAGGGCACACTCGACGGCATCGTTACCGCGCTTCCCGTTCGAGACTATGCGTGTGTGGCCACCCAAGTTCGCTGTGAGAAGAGCATGGGTGGCAACGGATTGGGTCGTATGGTAGTTTGATGCGCAACCGTCTAACTGGCTCTGCTCGAACTACAATGGTGGATCGAATGAGGCGGCGGGAGTTCATAACGCATTTCGTGGCTGCAGCAGCTATCTCGTTATGTCCGGCATATGCAGAGAAAGGCGTACTTAATCTGGGCTTCGATTCAGCCGAGAAAAGCACGGAACTGCTCGCCGCCTTCCGCGAAGGTCTCCGCACCTTGGGTTTCGTGGATAACCAGAACGTCGCAATCGAATACGCCTTTGCCGAGGGACAATATGATCGGTTTCCGGAGCTGGTCGCAACCCTCGTCAAAAACAATGTTCGAGTAATTGTCGCCGCCACCGGTACAAACGGCGTTTTGGCGACAACGGCCGCAACAAAGACGATCCCGATTGTGTTTGCAATCGCCATGGATCCTGTATCCGTTGGCGTTGTTTCTAGTCTAAACAGGCCGGGAGGCAACGCGACCGGCGTGAGCATGTACACTCCACAGCTCGTCGCCAAGCGACTGGAGCTTTTGGCCGAGTTGACGCCTGCAGGCGGCACAATCGCAATGCTGATCAATCCGACGAATCCCAATGCAGATGTAATCTCCTCAGACGCTGAAGCCGCGGCCAAGTCGCTTGGACGGCAACTCTACGTTCTGCGGGCGAGCACAGACCAGAAAATTGCTACTGCCTTCGACGAGATCAGAGACCGGAAGTACGTTGCGCTGCTTGTCAGCCCAGATGCATTTTACATTGCGCGCCGAGAGCAACTTGCGGCGTTATGCGAGCAGAATCGGATACCAGCCATCTATGAGTGGTCTCTTTTCGTAAAAATGGCGGGCTTATGAGTTACTCGCCTCGTATCACTGATGTGTCCCATCAGCTTGGCGTCTATGCTGGAAAGATTCTGAACGGCGCAAAACCCGCTGACCTCCCGGTTGAGCAGCCAACCAGATTTGAGTTGGCGATCAGTTTGAAAACAGCAAGAGCAATCGGCCTTTCCATCCCGCCCAACCTCCTCTCGCGCGTCGACGAGGTAATGGAATAGCCTAGGGAGTTAGTTTCGCAGATATGTCGCACGTCGGGATTTCGCCGATTGCTGAAGTCCGAACCTGCGTTGCGCCGACGGCTTCGCTTGTCCAACCATTCCATACGCTGAGTCGAAAATGGTAAGCAACGTCCGCTGTCGAGAGTAAGCAAACATGCCAAATGGGCCTGGAAGTCTGCTTTGACCCTAAGCGGTCCTTCAAAGGATCTACAGAGCCCACCGCAAGGTGCTAGGCTTTTCGGCCCGTGGTCCTTGCAGGGAGGGACACATGCGACGGCGTGAGTTCATCGCGTTCATGGGTTCAGGAGTCATGCTGCCGCTTAGCGCACGAGCGCAGCAATCGACGAAGGCGTACCGGATCGCGATACTGCATCCATTGTGGCCGGTCGCCGAGCTAACCGAAGTTAGCAGCAACCGGTTCTGGCGGGAGCTTTTCCAGGAAATTCGCCGTCTCGGCTATGTCGAGGGACAGAACCTGGTAATCGAGCGTTATTCCGGCGAGGGGCGTGCGGAACTCTACCCCAAGCTCGCCCGCGATATCGTAGCCAGCAATCCCAATCTTGTTGTTGCGTTTACGAATTGGGTGGTGGTGCCTCTCAGAGAGGCAACGTCCACCATACCGATCGTTGCGATGACCATAGATCCGGTCGATCTTGGCCTTGTGCCGAGCATCGCACGGCCGGGCGGGAACATCACGGGCGTCAGCGTCGATGCTGGATCGGAGATTTGGGGCAAACGGCTTGAGCTTCTCCGGGAAGTCGTCCCAAAAATATCGAAGCTGGCAATTCTGGGGCTGCGCCAAAACCCGGCAGGAGCCTTAATGCAGAAGGCGGCAGAGAAAGCGGGCGTAGTAGTCGTTGGGCCCTACTATCTCGAGGATGCAAGCGAAGCGGAATATCAGCGTGTCTTCGCCTTCATGTCGCAGGAAGGTGCCGACGCGCTCTTCGTCGACGGGAGTCCGGAACTCATTACGAAGGCACAACTGATCGGCGAGTTGGCTAAGAAATACCGGTTGCCGGCCATTTATCCATTTCGGTCGTATGTAGAAGACGGCGAAGGGCTCATGGCCTATGGCGTCGATTTTGTGGAGCTTTTTCACCAGGTCGCTCGTTCCATCGACAAAATCCTCAAGGGTGCGAAGCCCGGTGATATTCCCTACTATCGGCCGACGAAATTCGAACTCGTCATCAATCAGAAGGCTGCCAAGGACCTTGGATTAGTAATTCCCGAGTCGTTGCTCGCCCGCGCTGACGAGGTGATCGAATGATGTCCCCTGTTGGCACCTATGAGCAATGGCGACCGGCCGTGACGATGTCCGTTTCCAGGGAAGACCGGAAGTAGTCGGCCGACGACCAAAATGACGCGATTGATGCTGTGGACGGCGCCCACTCTGCGGCATCGAAGTGCCATA
>NZ_LLYA01000184.1 GCF_001440415.1 Bradyrhizobium retamae | reverse complement strand
GGGCACCGGAAAACTTGCCCATCCTCGAATGGCTCGGTATCAAAACGTCAAAATCGCTATGATGAACCACTAGCCGCTCGCTTCGATGCGATCTTGGTGTTTGTCCACTGGACAACCCGCGGCGCGATCTCGGGAAAATCGCGTTCGCCAGCCAACACGCGTTTTTTGAAGCTGAGCTTACTGTCGTGGACGAACTCCCATGCCGAGCGATAGTCGAAATTCAGGCAGCGTCAGGCAAGCTCGGCAATGAGTGATCTTGTCCCGATGTATGGGCGTGTTGGGCTCGCGGCTCATTCTGGATTGGTGAATTCCATTCGCGGAATGAAGCGTGGTTCAATTGTAGAAACATGCGGTGAGGGCGAATATGTCGCGCGCCGCGGCGGCGCGATTTTGGTATGGGCGGTGACGGACATGGTCTGCCTTGAGGATGTGGAAGAGGCTCTCCGTCGGAGCCTTGTGGAAGCAGTCGGCATTACGGCCCGCCGACGCTTGATGCCGGCGGGCGAGAGAACTGCGCGATAATCGTTTCATGCATGCAGTACGCTTTCGATCGGAGTGATCCGGCAGTGGGGGTGTTCCCGCTGGCGCTTCATCGTCAATGCACAAGGAGGCAACTTCAGCCCGGAGATGATCTCGCACGACCGCCGACGAGGTCGGACGTACGGTCCGTCCGTTAGGGATGCCCTGATCGCGTTGTGGGACGCTTCCGACCAGCCTTGCAGCAAGCGGCTGGTTGTGATGATCCCATTGTTGCGCCCGGCGCTCGAACGGCATGTCAGATTGGAGCTCTCTGCGGGTGAGCGACCGCTAATCTTGACGGTAAGCGCGGCGACGATCGACCGCCTGTTAAGCGCCGCGAAGATCGGGGCAGTTGGCGAGCGAACACGACAGGCAGGTTTTTCCACTGCCGTGCGGCGGCAAGCCCTGGTGCGCGCGTTCAATGACTGGGGGTCACCTCCGCCGCGTTACTGCGAAGCGGATCTAGTTGTGCACGGCGGCATGCTCGTATGCCGGCGCCTTCATTGAGACGCTAACAATGGTGGACGTCGCAGCGGGGTGGACCGAAAGCTTTCCGCTCATCGTGCGTGAGGCGGCTGTTATCGTCGAGGCTCTCGAACGCGAGCAGAATCTATTTCCATGGCTCGTTCGTGGGCTCGACTTCAAGCCCGATCCAGAAAGAAACCACGATCCGCTTCGGTAACATTGTCACCTGAGGCAATATGCCACCCACGTCCATGTCGCCCGACACCAAAGCGCCGATTTAGTCCGTCCTTTTTTCCCCAATGCGCGTCGGCGAATCGAATTGGAGCAGAGCACGCCCAGATCTTCGGCTACTCAGTTCCTAGATCTGCAAGGACGGTATTCAACCTCCTTTAAGTCGAGGGATCAGAATAATATTCAAGCCTAGCGGATTGTTCGGGCTCACTTCCCTGTTCCCTCTCCCCAACTGCGCTGTATAGGGCTGACCGCGGATGTAAATGTCTATCATCGGCTGGAGCGGTGTCGGCAAAATCCTCCTTCTGTTGAGTGCACCGATCAGGACGTCTGGGGCTGGTTGGGGCCCGTGACCCCAGCCAAGGTCGATGATATATCCGAAATCCTCTCGTGCCACAGCGTCGCGCGTTATGGGCGATATGGCCCCATTAAAATCCGAGCCGCCGCCGCGCAAGCCTGGAGACCACTGTGGTAATTCCGATGGCGGCGGAGATTCCCCGAACAGTTGCGTGAAGAGCAGTTGTAGCGCGCTGTGACGCTGAGCGTCGTCTCTCAAGTGCGAACCACCGGCTTCACCAGCGGACGGCGATTGCTCAGCGATGTCGGGCATCGGCGCATCGAAAGCATCGTCGCGCATCATGGGCGATATGGCCGCATTAAGATCCGAACCGCCGCCGCGCAACCCTGGAGACGACGGTGGTGATTCCGATGGCGGCGTTTCCCCGAATAGTTGGGTGAAGAGCGGCTGTAGCGAGCTGTACTGGTGAGCACCTTCTCCAGCCGCCGACGGTGCCTCATTTAGTTCAAGCTGCTGTTCCAGGTCCGCGGCGAACTCCTCCAGGTCCCTCGCGTGCTCCCGAAGCATCCTGACGCCAGAGTCCACGCTGTACTGATGCTTAGCGTTATAGAACGCCGTGATGTCTTCTTTCAGCGAGACGTCGTTGAGGCGGTCGGCTATAGCTCTTTTGCTCATCCTTTTGAGCCACTCGCTAAACCCCTTAAGACGCCGACCTGCTTGATTGACTCTTTTCCGAGTTCCGACGAAGGGCCAGGGCGTCCCGGCGTCAATGTTCGCCTTGGCCACCTCGGCCGCCGCGTTGATCAGCGCCGCGTCTTCTGGATAACCCGCCGGGTTCGCCGGCGCGGTGCTTGATCGCCGGGCCCGGGCTCGGCACGGTGCCTTTGAAGCATCATGAGCCGGCACTGAGGCAACTCCTCGAGTAGGCACGCGAGAACGAGATGGTATCTTCTTCCAGCGAGGCCTCGCTGAGGCGGCCGGCTATCGCGGTTTTATACTCTCTTCGAAGCCAATCGCTAAACTTGCGAAGATTATAAGCAGCACAGGAGACTTGTGACAGACTCCCGAGCTTCTCCCAGGGACGCCGCGCCGCAATATCGGCTCTGGCCGCCTGGCCCGCCGCGCTGATCAGCGCCGCGTCTTCCGGATAAGGAACCAGCGCGGCTCGCCGGTGCAGTGCTTGATTGCTGGACCCGGGCTCGCCACCAGAGCCTGACACGTTGACTTCCCGACTTAGTGCGCCGCGCTCCATGCGAACGGCGGGAGCCACTAGGTCTGGCGATTCAGGACACATCTCGAGCGGAACAGAACTGGAGGTTCGGCTACTTTCGCCAGGAGCAAAACCCATTTCATCTCGAGACCTGGTCTTGCCCTCAGTGCTGTCAGTCCGAGATTGGGAAATGTGCGAACTCCCCCGGTGCCTGACATATCCATCTCCGATCTGAATGAGAATGACTAAGCATCTCATTAGCAAAGACTGTGCCGGCGCGCGTCCACCGATTAGGTTGTAAATGTCTGACTTACGAGCGGCGTCCGAAAGCGATCGTCCCACTTCGGAGGTACGATCGGCGATCGAATATCGAGGCCCCCGGATTTGCTCCCAGGTGATTGTTGCCGACATTGGCGAGGTTGGCCCGCACTGCCCGGCGCAACCTTCCTCTTGATTCACAATTTACGCTAGACCAGCGAGTGGGTCGTTAAACCCATTCCGTGCAAAACTCCGGCCCATAGAAGCTGTCCGCTGGCACGGGGCCGTCCCGATCCGCGGCATCGAAAAGCTTCTCCTGGTTGACGCTTTGCGCCGGCAAGTGGGTGCCTGGCCGCGAGGAAAACTTGGTCTCGATGTTGCCTTCCGCGCAAGCCAGAGAACCGCGGTCATAGCAACGTCTAAGGCCACCAATGAGTGGCGCTATTGGCGTGTCGAGCGACGTTGATCGCGATAGCAGGATTGCCGGCAGTGCCAAGTGCCAATTCGGTTCGCCGATGATCGCGGGCCTCGTGAAAACATAGCGAGCAATGTAGATGTCGCCTTCTTTGAACTGCTCGGGGTGGCGCGTTTTCTGGCGGCTCAGGCGGGTGGGAAATGGACTTGATCGGCGTAGAGGTGCCACACCCCAAAAAGAAGAAATGAAGGAACCGGCGTTGGCATTTTATAAAATATCCGCATGGCCGGGCTCGCGATTTTCCGGCGCGACGAGCGGTCGGGCGGCCTCCCTGGCGCCGGTCTCCAAATTCGGCCGAGACCGCTCGTCGTACAGGGGTGCGTTCTGGCAGCGGAGGTGTTCGCCTCGTCCAAGTCGGCCGTATGCAAAGATTGCTTGATCTGGCCGTCAATCCGAAACGGGTGAGCCGCGCCGTAATCTCGATACAATTTGAATTGCGGCGCTTCGGGCGAATTCTGGCGGAGAGGAGAGATCCTCTCTCGCGTTGCCGATGAGCACTCAAAAAGAGAGCCTGTCCGCTCTCGATGACCTCGCATTCTGGCTTTTTTGCTTCCTACAGAGAAATGTAGCTTCGAGGGCGCCTGCTCTCGCTTTACGACAGCGGCGCGCGTTGACCGCACAATCGGTAGAACCAGGGCGGGCGGCCAAGGCGCTGGACAAACTCACCGACGGTTTCGATACGGTCGCGGCGGTTGAGGGCAAGGCCCGAAGCGAGCACCCGCCATTGCGCTGGCGAAATAGTCGGCGGCGGCGGCGGTGTGAGATTTGCGTTGAGCGCCTCGTTGGCTGGCCACTGCGCATACGGGTGGGTGCCGGTCAGGGTCAGGTAGGCGACCACCGCGAGAGAATAGACATCGTCGCTTTCTGCCCGTGGCTCACCCATCAGCATCTCCGGCGACGCATAAGCCGGCGTCAACAGTCCAATCTGATCGAGCAGAGCCGCAGCCCTTTCGTGGTGCCGCGGACCGTCCAGCATGAGGACTGTCCCAAAGTCCACAATTTTGATTTCGCCGGTCGAGGTCATGAAGATGTTTCTCGGCTTGAGGTCACCATGGACGATCCCTAGACGATGCATGTGGACGAGGCCCTGCCCGGCGGCGCGGACGATCTGAAAGGACACAGAGGGTGACAGCGGCCGTCCCTGACGATCGACCAGGATCTGCGCCAGCGAGCGGCCCTTTAAGAACTCCATGACTAGGTAATGGTACTTGCCGTCGTAGTCGGAATCGTAGATCCGCACCAAATTCCGGTGTACGCAATCACGTAAAAGACGCGCCTCGCGGTGCAACAACTCCACTAATTCCTGGCGGATCTTCGCATGTGGTTGGATGACCTTCACTGCGACTTCTGGAGTTTGTTCGCGCGCCCACAGGCCGATGCGATCAATCGCACGATAGACGGTGCTGGTGCCGCCCTCGCTAATGACCTCCGCCAGGTCGAAACGGCCGCCGAGCACGTATCCCAAGGGGGCCGTACTCACAATGCAGCCTCGGCCAGGCATTCGACGATCGCACTCGTGTCGTTGATAGCCTGTTGCGCAAGAGCGCAAGGCAGGACCCTGCCCGTCGGAACGTCGACCGCCAATAATCCGTTGAGCTCGTGATACGGTGTTGCCGTTACGATCTGGTTGCGGCCTACCTGGCACGTGTCGCGTAGCTTACTCGTCGCCACCAGGGGACGGCGTACCAGCGTTGCGGCCGAACCAACCCCTCGGGCCAAGGTGCCGCCAGCGGCATGTGCCCGCCTCCTCCCGAAAAAGCTAAAAAGAACTTTCATGGCGCTCCTATCATAGGTGATCCGGACATCGGAACGAACGAAGGGCACCCAAGCTGAACGGATTGCTTACACTTTCCGGCCGCAGTTCATAGGTCACGCCGGGCCGGTCAGGTCGACCGATTGTGATGGTGAAACGGTCGGGAGCGCCACGCGAGGAGGGCCGCGAGGCGTCGACGAGACGGAACAGAGCCCAAGGGCCCGAGCGCTCAACCTTCTCCTCAGTTCTATCCACGGAGACAAGTGTGACGGAGGCCGTGCTTGCATCGGTTCGACTCGGCCATTCAAGGTCGTAGGCACGGGGCGCCTCGTGACGATAGACGATCTCCCTGCCATCCATGACAAAAGTCGCGCGCAGAAGTTTAGAGGCGAGATAGAGCGGCTTGATGCTGAACTTCACGGCCGGTGCGAAGCCCGAGCCGCTGAAAAAGGACCTGCGAATCTCTCGCGCGCGCTGAAATTGAGTCAGGGCATCAGCATGGATCGGCGCCGCCGCACCGTCGATGGTTGCCAGCCCAAGGCCGGTTCTGCCCTCGATGACGAATGGCGACAGGTATTTCTGAAAAAAGTCATCGAGGATTCCGCCGGGGCGAAAGAGATCGCTGAAGTCCTTTAAAGTTACGTCCTCGGTCGCGGCCGCAAACAATGGATAACGCTGGTAGACGCCAGCTTGGCAGATCGGCGCCACTTCCCGCGTCCACACAGCATTGACATGACCGTGTGCCTGTCGAAGCAAGACGCTCCATGTCGAGAGCGCGATGTCGTTCATGATGGTACGGACCAACTCGGGTCGTAGCGCCGAGTCAGCGCGCAAGGTGCCGAAGGCATCGTTGCTCGGATCCTTGACGCGCCGCTGAAAGAGCTGAAATGCGGCCTGGTCGGGATCGGGCGCGGTCGCGATACTGGCCATCGTTGCATACAGGCCGCCGAAAAGATCGCGGATGCGATCCATGCTGGCCCCCTGTCCCGAGGCTCCGCCTATGCCAAGTTGGACCAGAGGCCGGAAGGCTTCGGTGATCCGTGTTCCAGGCCAGGGGGCGTCGCCGAATGCCGCCGAGAACACGGCGGCCGTTGTCTCACCCGCCTTGGCCGCGGTTTGCTCTCCGGGCGGCGGCAGGTTCGTATTGTCGCGTACGAGGGAAATGATCTGCTGCAGTGCGCTTTCCGGGCCGGCCAGCCCGCGCAGGATCGCCGAGGCGCGCTGTATATCGTCGAACTTGACGACGCGGACGCTGCTCAGCGCGTTTGTCCAAATGCGAATGTAATCGGCAACATAGCGATCGATGACCTTGCGCACGACTTGTTGTGTATCCGCCGCGTCGAAGGAGCTGCCGGCAAGGACCCAGTCGCCGCTTTGCTCGTCTTGGATGATGAGTGGAAGGTGCGGCAGCAGGAAATCGATCAAACCAGCCCGTGTGAAGATGCCCGGGATGATCGCAGTACCACCCGAAGAAGCTAGCTCCTGCTGGCCAATTGTGGGGAAAACAGCCTGGGACTTTATCTCCAGCTGGCCGGCTCCCAGCAGACTGACCAGGTCGATTGGCCGGAGCCGCGTGTTCTGAGCGCCTTCGCGCAAAAGCCGGGCGTAGACCTGCTCGACGAGGGGACGTTCCATAAGCCGCGAGCCGACCGCAATCACGAATTTCTGGTCATTCGTGATGGGCTTCGGCAGCAACTCGATGAGGCGCGAAAAATGCTCCTGCAGTTCGCCCGCTGATGTCGTCTCGAGCGCAAACGCAAGCGCCACTTCACTGCGCATAGCCTGCTCGACGTTGCCGCGATCGAAATGCCTCGGATCGCTCAGCATCAAATAGGTGCGGAACCTTTCCTTGGCTTGGTCCAGCAGAGTATCATTGCCAGACCGCAATAGCTCGTCGATGCGAACGGCGAGCCTTCCGGCAAAAACCGGCAGCAGGCGGTCGACCAGAATCTGATCATAAGCTTGTTGCGCGGCTGGCGCGAGCACCGGGTTCGCCGAAATCCCGAGGCCACTTAGCCATGCAACCCAAGTGTTCTCGCCAGCTGCCAGACGCAGCCGGCGCGCGGCATTGAGGGTCGGCAGGAGCTTTATCAGGTTCAGCGGCTCGCGCGATTCCTTGAGGCGCGCTTGCGTCGTCTGTGCGGCCATTCTGGTTTCAGCGATGCGCGCTTCGCTGCGGGCGAAGGCGTCGTACCACTGAGTCAATGCGGCTACCGCCAGTATGACCGCCACGAGATAGCCACCCCAGTGCACCATCGCGAGCTTGCGTTCGAGTTTGAGATTGCGGCCGACCAGTCCCTGCTCCGCGAAGATCACATCGGTCAGCAACTGCTTGATGAAGAATGTCTTTCCCGGCCCGACTGACGACGTGGGCGGGCCCGCGTGCAGACCGAAATTCCTTCTGATTGCACCGCTCATCCTCTCAACCGGCATTCCCTCCTGGGCGGCGCTTGTCAGGTAGATCCCACGCAGCATTGGTCGCACTTCGAAGCGGCTCGGCCGGAAGACCTCGCTAACGAAGCCGGCGACCGCGGTCCGGATGCTCCACAATTCTTTCGGGAACAGATACATCATTGCACGACGGTTGGGATTGCGTTCGTCATGCATGCGAAACGCCAATTTGCTCTCGAGCCGCTCGGCAAGTTCCTGGATCTCAAGCGTTACGACATCGTCGATGTGATCGCCTGGCCCCTCGAGAGGAAAGGTCTTGCCCCAGACCTGGGCGCGGTCCTCATGGTCGAGATCGTCGAAATATTCAGCGAAGCCGGGCACGAGATCACACTTGGTCACCAGAACATAGACCGGAATGCGCATGCCAAACGTCTTCAGTAGCTCATGTATCCGCGAACGAATCGACTGGGCGAGCCTGCGCCCGTTACCCATTAAGAGATCGGACAGACTGATCGCAACCAAGATGCCGTTGATCGGCCGCCGGCGCCGATGCATCGTGAGAAGATTGAGAAAGCCGTGCCAGGCCGCGCGATCGACCTCGGCATCCGTATCCTGTGTCGTGTAACGGCTTGCCGTGTCGATAAAGACTGCTTCTTCGGTAAACCACCAGTCGCAGTTCCGCGTGCCGCCGAGGCCCGCCACCGGATCGACGCCGAGCCGCTCAGTCAGCGGAAACTCGAGGCCCGAGTTGCGCAGGATCGTTGTCTTGCCGGCGCCCGATGGCCCAATGATGATATACCAGGGCAACTCGAACAGATAGCTCGGCCCGCGCTTGCCGGCGAACACTGTATCGCGCAGGACCTTCAGCGCGTCCTCGAAGCGTCTACGGATCAGCTCGACCTCCTCCTGGCCACGATTTTTGGACGTCGTGCCGAGGCCCTCGCTCTCCATCAGCGACATGATAACACGCCGGTTAGCACGGCGCGCCAGCCAGTAACGGACAAGGATGATGACGACGACCGCCAGGAAGAGGCAGCCGATTGTAGCGGCACGAACAATCACCGAGTCGAACGGATGCTGACCGAACAGGTCAAGGTTGGGGCCGCCGAACCAGATCAACGCGTCGACCATCAACAAGGCGGTCAGCGTGATGATGCCTCGAACCGAAAAGAGTGCCGCCAATTGAGCGCCAAACACCTGCACCTCCCTTTAGCGTGGCCCAGACTGGCCGATCACGACGAGCAGCTGCTCGACGGGCGCGAGTTCGTCCGATAGGCGCCAATGGAAGACGCTGTAGCTGGTCAGCATAGTGACGACGCCGGCGACAAAGATGATCCATAACGGCACGTAGCGACGCACGCCCGTACGCACTTTGGCGCCGCGCCATCGGATCGATAGTTCGGCCGGTGGTTCGCTCGCATAATCCCGCAACAAACGCTGAACGTCGGAACGCAGGTCTTCAAGCCGCTCGCGGCCCCCTTCCACCACACGATATTTGCCCTCAAACCCCATCAACAAGCAGATGTTGATAAGCTTCAGCAACGCGAGGTATTTGGCCGGCTTTTCCTGCACGCGTTCGAGTATCTGGAAGACCTTCTCGCCACCCCACGTCTCGTTATGGAACTGGTTGAGCAGGCTGTTGTCACTCCAGGCGCTTTCACTGCCCCAATGCGTGGTCATCACTGCTTCGTCCAGCAACGCGCATATCACGTAACGGGCGGCTCTTATATCGCCGCCGCCCGCTTGATCTTTGGCGGCACGCTCCTCGAAGCGGCGGATTTGCTCGACCATCCCGCGACGCAGCGCGCCGATATCGGCATTGCTGACGACGCGAAGCTGCGCGACGACCAAAAGGAGCGGTGTCGCGGCCGCGACCAAGGCGTCCTCCACTGCCTTTGGCTCGAAGAGATTTTGCAGAACGATCTCGGTATGGTTGGCGGCCCATACGTCGTCGGATTCAGGTACAGGTGACCACGTGTGAGGACCGGTCGGGGCCTCGATCTTCGGCGGACCGCAAGCGGAAGGTTGCCCGCTTTGAGTGTTACGGGTCGGACCGACTGGCCTGCGTCCAATGACTGTCGGTTCATCCATGTGTTTCGGGCCCATCACGCACGTTGCCTACGGATGGCCCAGAACTCGAGATGGAGACCGGAGTAGTCACCGCTGACGTGGAAAGCAAAGGCCGCCGAGCGCGGCAGGATACGCCACAGCTCCACCGACTGGTCGAGCTCGAAATAGACGGCATTCTGGATGTAGGGCAACTCGCGCGGCGCCACCGCGAGCGCGTGAATCGGGACACCCGGGAGCTGAAGATTGACGAGATCGCGAATCTGCTCGACCGAGCCTACTTTCATCTGCGCCGGAAGCTGGTTGCGCAACGTCTCGGTCGGTACGCTTGCCACGGCGACGAGAACGAACCGAGAGTCCTGGAACAAGGTGCGGTCGGTGATCAGGCCGATCAGGATGCCGTAGGCCCGGTCCTGCAACGGGAGCGATATTGCGGCGCTCTCGATCACGACAGACAGCAGCCGACGCAGGATATCAGCCAACGGCGTGAAGCAGCTTTCGAGATCCTCATGCCGATAGGGAGGCATCCCTTGCAGTATGCGGCGGTCGCCAACGAAGCTCGACAGCTGCCCGGTAAGGCTCAGCAATGCGCGGAAGAGGGTTTCAGGATGATGCCCACGTGTTGCTGCGAAGTGGTCGAACACGGCTTCTGCGCCGTTCACGACCGACAAAGTGACAAGGTCAATCAGTCCGGCTCCGTCTGCCGTCGCGCGCGAGGGATCCGCGCGCGCAGCAAGCGCCTCTGCGCGTGTCCGCAGCAGCGATCTGACCTCGTTCAACAGCGCAATCAGCGGCTTGGCTGCGTGAATGTCGATGGCGGGCGGAACGTAGGTGTCGGATAAAGTAATCGCGCGAGCCGGATCGATATCACGGATGCGGCCAATAGGCAGCGAGATCAGATCACCCTGCTCCTCGCCGTCGAACATGAGATGTGTTGTTAGCGACGCAACCCTGATATCGACCGGAGCCTTTTCAGGCGCGCTCGCATTCCGGAACTGCAAGACCTCCTGATCGTGGCGGCGCGATAGTTCATCCCCGGAACAGACGTCGCTGCCGGCCTGTCGGCGCGTGCCCACTGCGATCTTGACCAGCAGGTTTTTCGCAGTCGGCGGAGGGATTCGTGCGATCGGAAGGCGGACATGCTCCGGCATGCGAAGGGCCGTGCCGTCGGGCATAATGGCTTCAAGTTCGGTCAGGGCGACTTGGCCAAGCGCCAGAAGATTACGATCAAAGGAAATTTTTCGAACGCCCCAGCCGTAGCCGACCAGACCAGCAACGCGGTTCTCGACCAGTTGCTCGATCCAGCGGTCGTATTGCTGAAAGTGCTGCGGCCGCACCAACATGCCTTCGGACCAGATCGGTTTGCTTGTCGCAGACACTGTTTCAGGCGCCTCTTCGCTGACTTTACAAAAGGTGCATCGGCCCGGCGGCCGTTGCGATCACGACGGACTGGTCAGAAGATTTTCCACCAGTTTCGGCTCGTCTCCTCCTCAATGCTGACAGCCTGCGCAGTCAGCTTTACCGAGATCCTGTTGTCGCGATCGGGCTTGATTTCGGCAGTTGAGCGCCATTGCGCATCATTGCCCGAGCGGAAGCCGGCGATCACGCCGACATTTCGAGTCTCGATCGGCGTGTTGCGCTCGAAATCGAATTTTTCGCCAGGCGTCAGCTCGATCTCGCGCTTAGCCACCAGATCCGGCCCGAGGCGTTTGGCGTCATCGTCAAACAGCTCGAAGAACTGCGCTTGCGTGAAACTGGCCGTCGACTTCAGCTCATAGATACGGACGACAACCGGCGACGGCTTGCCGTGCGCGTTTGGATTGACGAGTTCATCGGCCTCGACCACGAACTTGATCGGCGTCGTCTTAGCGGTCTTGTCAGTCGAACAACTAGTGGCTGCAGCGGCCACCAGCAACGCACCGCCAACGATGAACAACCGCTGAAGTTTGTTCGGCGGCGCCATTACGCCGTCTTCCCTTCATTCTGGCCAGGTGCTGAGAGTTGCGACTCGTAGCTTCGGGTAAACTCTTCTGCGATATAGGAGCGAGCAGTTCGATCAATGTCACTGACCATCGACGCGTGCAGTTCCACAAATCGATCCCACAACTTGGCCTTATTGATGCGGGCGCCGAAAAGCCCACTGTTAGCACCGTCGCTCTCGATACGCGGGGGACTCATACGCGTTAGCACATTGCTGACCGCCCCTCTCATCGCCGCTATGGCCGCGACCTCATGAGCCTTGATGTCGTCGAAGCCTGCGCGCACCGACCGCGAGAGCAACAGGAATCCGCGATCCTTTGCGAGTGCCTCGCGCAGGGCATGACTGCTGTTGGTGAACTGCACTGCGTTGTCGTTCCCAGCGCGTGTCTGCGTCGGCCCGATCTGGCACTCGTTCTTGACCATAGCCCACGCCGCCAGTATCGAATGTAGGCCGTTCGTCATCTCGGCGATTGCACGGCCGAGTTCGGCAAAGAACTCTCGGCGCTGTGCTGGTGGCACAAGGTCCGGATTGAACCCGAGCGCATTCCAGAACGCCTGCAGTTCGTCTGCGTCGGACGGAGAGGCCGCAAGCAACGGCGGAGCCCTGCTGGTTGTCGCCCTGCTCATTTCGGGAGCGCCGACAGCGCGTTGCGCAGCAGCTTCCTTCAGGCCCGCCAGCCGATCAAGCTCCCGCTCATCGGGCGGGGGCGACCTTGTGCCAGGATCCCGTAATTTCCCGAGATCATTCGTCGGGGGAGGAGCGAGCGGCTTGCGCGCGATCTGCAGCGCTTCGTTCGGTATGTCGAGACGCGCATTTGTTCGCTGCGATGGCACCCATGGCGTCCGGCGCGAGGCCGCTCCCGGCAACAGATCGCTAAGGTCGAGATCCTCAGGAATGATTGACGCAGGTTGACCATTCGCCGGTGCACAACCTTCATCCGAGAGCGACGGCGGAGGCGGATTCGATGGCTCGACAAGCGGGGGGGCCACCGACGATAACGGAACTGATGGAATTTTGCCCAACAGCGCACCCGAGGGATGCATGACCGCGATGGCCGAGCTGGACGGCCGCTGCGGAACGTCTGCCAGCAGATTCGGCTCGACAGAGCCTGTGTCGTTGCCGAGCGTCTCGTCTCCAGGCAAACACAACGGATGGGTCGTTTGTCGCGAAACGACGGCTTGCGGCTCCACTTTCGCAGCTGAATAGGAGGACAATTGGGTGTTGCCGGGCGCCATTAACGGGTCGAGTTGAACATTCGCAACGACGCCTAATAGTCCGGCAGTCGAATCATGTGCTGTCGCAAACTCTTGGGCGAGGAAAGGCGACGGCAACGTCCGTGTTGCACCGCCGAGACGCACAGCGTTCGAGCCCGTCAGCCCGAGCCGTTGACGTTCCTCGACAGGATCGTTCTCGATCACGACCGAGATGATGTAACTCGCCATGTAGAGTGTATCGCCATCGGCCAACGGTGCTGTATTGCCGCGTCCCAACGGCGCGTCAACGGTGTTGATGTAGACACCATTGGTGCTGGTGTCGGTGATTATGAAGCCGATGCCATTAAATGCGATCAATGCGTGGCGTGCTGACAGCGTATTGGTTCGATCTGGAAGCTGCCAGTTGCAGCCGAACCCGCGCCCCAGGGAGCCCCCTTTTGGTCCAAACGCCTGTCTAGCGTTACGACCTAGCGGCTCAGCCTTCTCTCCGACGACTTCGAGTATGAGATGCATCCCGCCCCCTCAGGCTTGCTCACCCAGCGCACATCAATATCGAGCGTCGCTTTAGAATTGCGTGCGCACCAGCATTGCCGCCGCCTGTTCCGCACCATTGTTGTGGAGCCGATCGACTGGTGCACGCGCCCCTTTTGTGCAGGAAGAACGAAGATCTTTTCGTGCGTTCTCAGGTCCACTGGAGGACGCGCCGGCATTTCCTCTCAGGATCGAGGCACACGGCCCTAAGGACAGGAGAGCATCGCTCGTCTTACGCATCTGCGTGTACTCAGCCAATCAGTGTTGCCAGATCTCAATAGCAACGGCCGTGCCAATGGCATCCCCACATTTAAGCTGCTGATTAGGTTGAAAAAACTTAGGTTCGGCGAAACGCGGCAGGTGTTCTCAACCTGACAGAGGCGTTGCGGCTGTCGGACACCGGACATGTCTCAACCTGATGCCCGATATGGCGTTTTCTTTGCTTCATCCCGTCTGTGTCGTCCATCCGTGCTGAATCGGTAAGCGTCGCTTCCACGCCGGACGCCGACGGTCCAACACTGGAATCGTATCCTTCAATCGACGGAAAGACGAAGTCTGCCAGACCACGACGACTCGGCGGTCGGGCGATCCACGCCTTGATCTTGGCGATTTTCGTGGACGACCGCGTTATCCGTGACTTCAGGCACTTCGAAAGGTTTGTTGATGACTGATCCGAGACGCAAAGCACTGCTGGATGGAAGTTCGGAGGCAAATCATAGTGATAAGTTGCCAGTAGCGACATATTGCCAGATTATATCAACCATAGCGACAACATGGTTATTCGGCCCCAGTTCCATTCCAAAATTGTGTTCTGCAGGTTTCGTCCTGTTAAGTTCTAAATTGCGACAAAATCTCCACATTAAGTTGTCTTTAGCGACAAGAATAAATCTTCAATGGCCTCCGGTCGTGACAGACGGCCTTGAATTTACCGGCGGGGCGATCGAGCTCACGATCGCGCGATCCAACGTCAGGCGGAGTCCGGGCAGCTCGTCCGGATCGCGGAGGGCGTCTACGGCGAACTGGACAGCCGTTCTCCGGAGGAGCTGGCCTACGCCCGTTGGGCGCCGATACTCGGGAAGCCGACACCCGGCGCCGTCCTCACCGGGCGAACGGCATTGATGGTCAATCCTGGAGGGACCGCGGAAAGGACGGCCGCCCTAAATATCCGGACTGGATCTTCTGCAACCACACCAACGGGAGCGCCCGCACGAAGTTCTCCATCCCGGGACTCGAAATCCGCTCCTTCCCCGGGCCGGGCCCGCTGGAAGGCGACGTCGCCTATCTCGGTACGTACGTCCCGAGCGCTTCGCGCAAGCTACTTGAAGATCTGAGCCCTCTCGTAAACGCGAATGATGTGGTGGACGACGCCCGCTACCGGCATCGAATGTGCCAAAGGGTGATCGTTGAACAACGAATCACCGGAGGGGGTCGTCCACATGCAGGTTAGTACCATCGGCGTTGATCTCGCCAAGAATGTATTCCAAGTGCACGGCGTGGATAGCGCGGGCAAGGTCGTCATCACCCGTCAGTTGCGTCGCAAGCAGGTCATCGACTTCCTAAGAAACAGCCGGATTGGCGTTCTCCGGAATGGACTGCAACATGAAGCCAAGCGTCTTGGCCCGGCGCTGAAGGTTCGCGAGGACGCGACTACGGTATTGTTGCTCATAGTGGTCTGCCCCGGGATCCTTGTAGCTCATGCCGTGGCGGAGGGTATTATAAAACAGAACCGCAATCTTGCGGGCGGTCGCCGTCACGGCCTTCGACTTGCCCGCGCGCGAGGCTAGCCGGCGATAGAATGCTCCGAGCGCCGTATCGCTCCTCCCGACGGTAGTGGCTGCCAACCGCAGAAGTGCGGCTGCGCGACTGGAAGATCTGCGTGTGCGCGAGGACAACACCTTGCCGCCAGAGATTTTGTTACCTGGTGCTAGGCACAGCCAGGACGTGAAGTGCGTGGCGCTGGGCCATGCCCTTAGATCGGTGCCGCACTCACCGACGAGCTTCAAGGCCAACGATGGACCCAACCCATGGATCTCAGTCAAATCGACGCCAAGCACGCCGTAAAGGGCCGTCCTGACATCAAAGGTGGGCGCGTTGACCTGTTTGGTCTTGATGCGCGGCTTGGCCAGCCTTCCGACCGGTTTTGCGCCTCTATCGTTTAGTCCCGCGAGCAAGACCTCGAGCTTGCGGTCACAGTCCAGCATCTTTGCCTGGTAGATGTCGTAGAGTTCCAACGATTGGGTCAGCGCGAAGACATGTTCGTGCCGGTCGTTGCCCACCAGCGCCGCGCGGATCGTCTCGATGGATGAATGGCATCGCACGTCCCGATAGGTTGCCAAGACGTCAGGGTTCCGCTCGCCTGCAACAATGGCTCGGATGATCCGCATGCCGGTCGCGCCCGCGATATCGGAGACCACATGATGGAGTTGCAGATTCATCTCCATCAGGGCCTTCTGCATATGCTGGATATGGGCCGCGGCGTATTCCACCAGCCGCTCGCGCTGGCGCAGATACGCGCGCAGCGTTGCGATCTCGGCATTAGGCCGGAAGCTGCCGCGTAACAGGCCATAGGAATGAAGCTCCCGCAACCACGCGGCATCGCTGACATCGGTCTTCCGCCCGGGCACGTTCTTAGCGTACCGCGCATTGACCAGAATCACATCAAACCCGCGCTGCTCCAGGATCTCGTAGACGGGGACCCAATAGACCCCAGTGGATTCCATCGCGATGCTCGTCACGCCGCAGGCTTTAAACCAGTCCGCGAGCTCATGCAGGTCTTGCGTAAATGTGCCAAAAGAGCGCACAGGCACGTCGGCGCAAGCGGAGTTAACCGCAGCCATGTGCATCTTTGATCCGATATCGATGGCGGCGGCCCCAACGTTGACCGCCTTCAATTCCGGTCGGCCACCGGTCGTCTTCTTGGGCATAGCAATCCTCCAATCAATGATGAGCAGGGAGGGTCTGGGCTATGCCAATCGTCATCTTCCTAATCGGGATCGCCGCCTGGGCGACGTCACCACTCTCAAGCCCGCATGCACCCATGGACCATGTTTTTTAACGGGGATTGTGCCTCCAATAATCGAACGGCCGCTACCCTCCCAACCGCAGAAGCTAGCACAAGGCCGTTTCTACGTCGCACAGGCGCACCACCCTGCTGGACGGTTCTTTAGCAAGATTCCCCCTTGCCTGGTCGGCATGGAAGCCTGCGGAGCCGCTCATCATTGGGCGCGTGAAGTCTCCAAGCTCGGTCACACCGTGCGCCTGATGCCGCCGAGCTACGTGAAGGGCTATGTCAAACGGTCGAAGAACGATGCTGCCGACGCAGCCGCCATTTGTGAGGCCGTGACACGCCCATCAATGCGGTTCGTGCCGATCAAGTCGGCCGATCAGCAAGCCTTGCTGATGTTGCATCGAACGCGGGATCGCGCACGTAGCTGATCAATGCGCTCCGAGCCCACCTTGCCGAGTTCGGCCTCGTTGCGGAGACGAGGGCGCGAAGGTCTCGCGCGGCTTGCCGCGATCATCACGGACGAAAGTAACCGTGAAGCTCTTCCATCTGCGATGAAACAGGCGCTGCAGGCCATTGTCGACCAACTCGCTGCTCTGGAATTGCAAATCGGGACTCTGGATCGCGCCATTCACGCCCATCATCGTGCCAATGACATGAGCTGCCGCCTCGAGACCGTGCCCGGGATTGCCGTGATCGGGGCCACGGCCATTGCCTCTACTGTCACAGACCCGAGTGACTTCAAATCCGGTCGGGATTTTGCGGCATGGATCGGACTTGTGCCGCGGCAGCATTCGACGGGGGGCAAGGAGCGGCTCGGCGGCATCTCCAAGCAAGGAGATCGCTATCTCCGACGGTTGCTCGTCATCGGTGCAACAGCCGTTGTTCGACACGCCCGGCAGCAGCCGCAAAAGCATCCTTGGGTCATGAGGCTGCTGGCCAAGAAGCCGGCCAAGCTCGTCGCCGTTGCCGTTGCCAACAAGATGGCGCACATCGCTTGGGCGATCATGGCCAAGGGAGGATACTATCGAGCGCCGGAGCTTGCTGCAGCCGCCTGAAGAGGCTTGGCAATAGGAGCCTGAGGCGACGGCGGAGCAAGACAACCGAATTGCGAGGGTGATGATGGCGTGATGCGAAACGGTCGAGCCGTCGATTGGGACAACCCGCTTCTGGGTCATGGGCGGCAAAGCCCGTGCGAATGATTGGGACCCGATCCGCGGACTACATCAGGGCCAGCGGTCATGGTGCCGCGCAAACAGGCCGGACACATGACTTGCACCCGACCGCAAGCTGCACGTCAGATTCTTCTTGCGACGTTGGCGTCGTCCACACAGGACCCAATCCGGATCGAGCGCATTAGCATAGGCTGCTCGTACTGCCGTCGAGTAGACCCGGCGACAGGCGTCCAGTTCAACGTCCCGTAGTCGCGGGTGATCTTCACGAGAGGCAGCGCGGTTTCTGCCCAGGGCGCAAATTTCTCCTTGCTGGAATGAGAGGACGCAACCGGCCAAGGATAGAACGAGCCGTCAACTCACCAAAACAACATCATTTAGGTCGGCCACCGACGGGGCGCTCGACTTGATCGAGTTCCGCTCGCGTCAACTTCGGACCATGCGCAAGAAACTAGAAGACAATCACAATAGAACAAAGCTTCCGGTTCCCTTGGGCGGGTCGATCCATGTAGTCCAGCCCAATTCTCCTTCGCCCAGAATCCATTCCGGCGTCTGCCCGGGCGCTAATTCTAGCTGGAGATCCCATGCCAAAGGCTCGCGCAGAATGACGTTAATTAGACGGCAAAGGATGGCGTGGGTCTCGCAACTGGGCAGCAGCGACCGAAACTGCTGCTGGTTGACCGGGCCGAGGCAAAGCCGGAATTTGCCCACGACATCCGGCATGGTTTCGCCAGCAAGGGTGTCAACGCCGAGCTCAAGGCCAGGCCGGCCAAGGCGCCACTGCGCCTCCACTGGAATGTCGATCTCGCGCCAGATGAATTCCTCGACCCGGGCCGAAATATTCAGATGGCTAGAAATTGCGCCGGCCAGAAGCTTGGCCGACCGGCTGCACAATGCAAGGACACCGGCATGCGGCAGCAGCCGTGCCCGCCATTCCCGTTCGTTGGCTGTGTTTTCCCCGGGCATGAGGCCAAAGAGCGCACCAATCAGCACCGAGATCGCGTCGGTTGCGCCCTCCTCGAACCGCAAATGGTGGCGGTAGTACCGCCAGATCCGCAGCAGCAGGCTAATCAGACGGTGATTGAAAAAATCAAAAAAGTCGCCGAGCGATCCCATGCCGTCCGCGTGCATGACCCGTTCGGTGTAGAAGGCCGGCAGCGGCGAGGAGGGGCCGTGCAGCCCGAGGAAATTGACGGTTACCTCCACGCGCTCGCCGGCGGCCTTGATCTGTCTCACTTCCGCGATTTCTTCGGCAGGAAAGCCAAGCGTCGGCGCCGCGCGAAAGCGCACCGCCTCACGCCGGGGATCGTCGGTGGATCCGATCGGGGGAACGTCGCTGAAGCGCCGCTCGAGAAGCGCGGCGAGCGAGAAGAACCCGCAAGCCGAAAGCTCATCGCGTTCATCGGGCGCGGTCAGAACGGGGTGATCGATCCGATTCTCGCTGGCCATAGGTAGTGTGCGTTGCTTTCCGTGCCGCGGACCGAAAACCGGTGCAGCATGTTGATGCCAGCAAACGTCGCGAAGAAGGCGTCAAGCACCGACCCCAACAGGAACAATTCGCCCTCACCACCGATCTTGCTGTCGATCACGGCCAATTCGATGTTTCGCATTCGGACCGGGGCGCCGCGCACCACGTGATCGGTGTCCGTGGTAACGAACTGGTCGAGGCCTTCGAGCAATAATTCCAGGCGGCGACGCGCCTGAACGTCGTAGACTGCACGGAACTCGTAGCTGGCAAGAACGGTCCGCAACGTACCTATGTTGGCCATGGCGCCGTAATTCCGCGCCAGATTGGCCGTCAACCGCCGCAACAAACCATCACTGACCGGTGGCGGCACTTCTGCAATGACTGCCGTGATATTGGAGAAGGTGACGGAGCGAGGCGTGTCGGAGGTCGGCAGATCCACGCTACCGATAGGCAACCGGTCGGCAATGGATCCGTTGGAGCAGGTCAATTGCAGGGATGCGACGTCGATCGGCGGGTGCTGGCCGATGTCGAGCCGGTCAACGAAACTCACATAGTGATCGACGCCCCGGCCGACCACCGCCGGCCGGATATGCTCGCGAAAGTAGGCGCGGTTGCGCTCGGCGCCGGGGAGGTCGTGGCGCAACAGATCGAATGGCTCGAACTCGATGCGTTCGGGACGGCCTTGCACATAGCCGGTCACACGATCGACGGACCGGATTGAGAAGTTCGGCCCTCCCGAGGCAAGCACGCGGTATTCGGTCTTGGTCCGATTCAGCCGAATTGGCGAGGCCTCATGGCTGAAGACATTGATTGCTGGCGTGCAGTTCAAGCAAATTTGGCCCTTGCCGACGCGCAACTGGGCGGGGAACGGGCGCCGAAACTCGAAAGTGAGCCTGCACTCAGTCTCCGTGTGGGCTGCGAGGGGCTCGAGACCGGACAATTCGACGTAGAGAAATTTCGACGGATAACCGAGATACTCCTGAATGATCCGGAATCCTGAGAAGGCGTTGCGCGGCCAGGGCAAGACCGCCTCGTCATCGCTGAAGCCGATTGGTGCGATCTGTGCCGAGCCGATTGCGGCGACCTGTCGATCCGCCACGGTGACGGTTGCCTGCGTGACGTGACGGCACAGCCACGTCAACAGATAGCGCCCCACTTGCGGCTCTCGCTCCGTCGAGAAGAAGAGGCGGAGCCGACCATTCTTAAGACATGACAGGTTTTGCTGGCCGGTCGCTTTGATACCCAAAATAAGGCGAGCCGAACTCGTCCGGTTCTCGAGCTGAACGTCGATAATCTCCAGCGGCAGCACGTCAATTGGGTAGCAGGTGACGAACGTGCAGTTCGTTCCCTCAATTGGACGCGAGCGAACGCTCGTGCCGGCCGGTACGTTCAGGCTCGCGGCGCTCGCCGATGGCTTCACGGCAAAGGCCAGAGTCGTAATGGGCGGCAGAGGTTGAAGATATTGCGGCCATACCATCCGCAACAGGCCGTGGACGAATTCGGGAAACTCGTTGTCGAGCTTCTGGCGCAGCCGCGCGACAAGGAAGGCGAAGCCTTCCAATAGCCGCTCTACGTCGGGATCAGTGGCGTCACGCCCGAGAAATGGCGCAAGCTTCGGATTGGCTAAAGCGAAGTCAGTGCCGAGCTCGCGCAAATAGGACAGCTCATCCTCGTAATAGGGATTAAGGGCCACCGCTTCAGCCCCTCACCTGGATGTGCTTCTCGAAGATCGCATCGAAGGCAACCGGCTCCACCTGGTCGTTATAATCGAGCGTCGCGTTGACGTGGAAACTCAGCTGCAGCGAGTTGTCGGGATCGGCATGAAAGCGGATCAAAACATTCTTCAAGCGCGGCTCAAATGTCTCGATCTGCTGCTTGAGCGAACGTGCGAGCGCGCGCACCGCGTCGGCTCCCTGCCCGATCGCATCGTTGAGGTCGGGCATGCCGAAGTCCGGCCGTGTTTCGCAGCAGCCCTGGCGCGAGTTCAGAACCCGACGTAAGTTTTCCAGGACGCTTGCCCGGAAACGGTCGAACGAGGGCTGATTGGTCGCCGTCCCGTCCTCCAAGCGCTCCATAAGGCTGCGGTCGAACATCGCCTACCACCTCTACTGCTTGTCGAGCTTACCCTTGAGCGTCAAAGCAAAATCCGCGCCCATGTACTTCAAGTGTGGAACGACGGCGATGCCGACGCGATACCAGCCCGGTTCACCTTCGACGTCCTCGACGATGATCTCCGCCTTTCGCAAAGGCCGCCGCGAGCGCACCTCTGCCGACGGATTCTCCTGGTCGGCGACATACTGGCGGATCCAGTTGTTCAGCTCGCCTTGCAGCTCTTCCCTGCTCTTCCACGAGCCGATGTTCTCGCGCTGCAGCACCTTGATGTAGTGCGCGAACCGATTGATGATGAACATGTAAGGCAGCTGGCTGCCGAGCTTGTAGTTGAGCTCGGCCGTCTTGCCTTCCTGGGTGTTACCGAAATGTTTCGGCTTCTGCACGGAATTTGCTGAGAAGAAAGCGGCATTGTCAGCCCCCTTGCGCATGGTCAGTGCGATGAAGCCCTGCTCGGCAAGTTCGAACTCGCGCCGGTCCGAGATGAGGACCTCGGTCGGCACCTTGGTCTGCAATTGCCCCATCGCCTCATAGGCATGCAGATTGAGGTCCTCAACCGCCCCACCAGACTGGGGGCCGATGATGTTCGGGCACCAGCGATATTTGGCGAAGCTTTCGGTTAAGCGCGTCGCAAACGCAAAAGCAGCGTTGCCCCAGAGGTAGTTATCGGTTTCGCCATCTGAGGCCTCCTGGTAATTAAACGCCTTCACCGGAACGGTCTCTGGACCATAGGGCAAGCGCAGCAGGAAGCGCGGCAGCGTCAGGCCGAAATAGCGAGCGTCCTCGCTTTCGCGGAATGATGTCCACTTGGCGTATTTTGGTCCCTCGAACACCGATTGCAAGTCCTTCAGACCCGCGATCTCTTCATGACGTTCGACGCCGAACATGTCTGGCGCAGCGGAGGCAATGACTGGTGCATGCGACATGGCGGCCACCGCGCTCATGTACCGCATCAGCTTAACATCCTGGCTGCCACTGCCAAACTCGTAGGCCGATATCATGGCCGCGACAGGCTCGCCGCCGAACTGGCCGTACTCTGCGGTGTAGGCGTGCTTGTAAAGGCCGGACTTGACGATCTCCGGGCTGTCCTCGAAGTCGGTAAGCAGTTCATCCTTGCTGACGCTGAGGATTTCGATTTTGATGTTCTGACGGAAATCGGTGCGATCGACCATGAACTTAAGCCCGCGCCAGGCCGACTCGAGCCCCTGGAACTCGTCCGTGTGCAGCACGTCGTCGAGCTGAGCCGAGATCTTGCAATCGATTTCCGCGATCATCCGATCGACGAGCGCGTTGTTGACCTGCTCGTCGGCCCGGCTCGGGTTGATGAGCTCGGCGACGAAAGCTGCGACGCCCCGGCGGGCGAGGTCGTAACCTTCGTCGCGCGGGGTGATCCTGGTTTCGACGAGGATCTGATCCAGCAGCGAAACGTCAGTGGTCGTGGTGGCGACTTCGGCCGGCTGCTGCGCGCTTGTATCGGTCATAGCGCCGTTGCTCCTCAAAACAGCTCGTTGATCCGCTCACTCGCTCTTGCTGGTGAGCTCGCTCAAGAGCCGCGGCCGCGCGCCGTGGTCTTCGAGCAGATTCTGGATGGCTTTGCGGAAACTCGGCACGTTGCCGAGGGGGCTCTTCAGGGCGATTAAGGCCGCGCGCAATTCGGTCAACGCATGCAGTTCGGGGATTTGCTGTGCGACACGCTCGGGTTCGAAGTCCTTCAGGCTCTCAAACTTCAGCGACACCGACAGCTTGCCGGCCTCGGGCTGGTCGTCGAGCCTATTCTCAGCGGAGATATGGAGAGTCAGTTCCTGGCTTTTGACAACCTCGTTGAAATTGTCCTTGTCGATATTGACGAGCTCTCGCTCCTCAATCGGGCTGTCATCGGCCCGTCCGGTGAAGTCGCCTAAAACCAACAACTTGAGCGGCAGCTCGACATCCTCCTTGAGGTTGCCGGTTGCCGGCTTGAAACGGATATTGATGCGCTCCTTCGGCGCGACCGAGCTTTCCTGTGCCATATCAGCTCCCTTTAAGACTTTGTCCCTGACACGATCAGCTAGCGACCAAGTTGGCTCGCGCGTGCGATGTCGATGCCCGCGACCCGCGTTCGGATTTGCTCGAGCGCGGCGCGACGGCGAGGCTCGTCAATCATTTGCGGCGATTCGGAATGGGTCATCGCGCGAAAGCGCAATTCGGCGACGGCGAGCGCAAGCGTGGGCTCCCAGCTTTCGAGGTTGCGCTCGGCGATCACCTCTTCCATGTGCTCCAGCAGCGGGATGGCGGTCGTGACGAATCCGGCTTCGATACAGAAACGTGCTTGCGCAAGCTGGCCCACGAACCGCGCTCGTTCTCCGGTCGCGCGGTCTAGCGCACGCGACAGCTTCTCGAGTGCGGCCTGCCGGTGCCCGCTGCCGATGAGCCTGTGTGCCTCGGCAACCGCTTCATCGATAGGATCACGGCCCGTCGACACGTCCGCTGCGCCCACCGCGGCCCAGGCACGCGTTTCCTCGTCCGCAAACGGCCGGCCGTCGTCGAATTGAAACGCCAAGGTCCGCGGATAGCGTGTCGCCAGCAGAGCTACCGCCGCGCGCACCGCCGCGGCCGCCGGCTCAAAGAGCGGCCCCATTTGCTCCAGCGCCTTGGCGGCATGCCGGTGAGCATCGAGCCAGAACGGCGCTGTCCAGACGATCTCTTCGGCTAAATTCACGACATCGGCGTGCTGACCGACCGCGAGCTTTGCTTCTAACGCAAAGATGTGATCGTCGGGCGGCGATATCATCGTGCGGCCCCCCGTATCAGGCGGCAGCGCATCAAAACGCAGCCATGAGCCAATGCGATTGAGCAGATAGACCTTCGGGTCTGAAGGCGAGGCCACGCGCCGGACAGCCGCAGCCTGCCGCAACATATCAGGCAAGCGGTCGATAAAGCAGGTCCCGTCGCCATCACCGCCAGCCGGTAGCGATGCCTCCGCTGCTGCCGGTTGAGCCTCCTCAACCGGCGCGGTGGATACGGCCGGTGCGGCAGCGGCCTCTTCGGCAGCTTGGGCGGCCTCGGTCGCACGTTCAGCCGCCGCGGAGATCGCTCGCTTGGCCTGTTCGTAATGCGGTTGCAGGGCCCTCAATAACTCGCCCAAAGCGGCTTGCTCATTGACCAGCTTTTCGCGCAATTGGCGATCGAGATCATCGAGCACCTCATAGGCGGCGAGCACTGCCGCATAGTCGGCGTCGGTCGGCGCATTCTCGGCCACCTCCGGTCCAACGCGACCAACGAGCCAATCGATCGCTCCGACGCGCGCCCGTTCCCGCCTGATCGGCGGAAAGAGGCCCTCCCAATGGGCGTCCACCATGCCGCGCAAAACGCCTAAACCGACGGCAAGACCCTGGTATCCTCCAGTCCGAAACAAACCATAGGTCGCCCAGCAGGCGACCAAAATGTCCTTTGACTGGTTCGACAGGATATGGAGCGACAGTGTACTGACTTTGCTCCAATCAACCGCAGCTGGTCCGTCGGCATCCATGCGCCGCACCTCGGCTTCAAGCCGTTCGAATTCGGCCGCATCACGGACATTAATGCCGGTGGGCACGGGGCCCGGCACAGGGGCAGCGCCGTGGCGCGCACGCGCATCGATGCTGTCTCGAACCACCACCCAAGAGTCGATCACGGTGACAAAACCATACGCGGACGCGCATTGCGACGGATCGCGACATTGGGACAGTCAACGTCGTAACCGCCGCATACAATAAGCTGAGAGTGGACATTCTTGTAAGCCACCACTGCCCCTCCTTGCACAGGCGCTGCTGGATGCCATTCCTCTTTCAAGCCTTATGCCAATTGCAATGGCTTGATTTGTAAAGCGATTCTCTCAATCGAAGACGTCATGGCCCCGACAGCTCGTTGCAAATCCGACATCAGAGGCGTCGGTGGTGGCTCATGGGTCGGCTCAGTCATTGGCCTCCTGGAGCCTGGGCGCAGGCAAACGCGCCACGCGCGCTCGCGCCTGCGAAACTTGGAAAGACAATGAGACGAGGATTTTTCAACACGGTACGTCGATGTTTCGTCGTTGGAACATCCCAGTTCGTACGCGACAGCGGCGACTCGCCGCAGGCCCCGATGCAACCCCATCCTGACGATAGGGAGCGCCTCAATGAGGTCCTCAAATGACATCAAGAGGGCTGCGATTGCGGGCGAGCCTGCCGCGGGTCGACTCAAGCCGCAATCCGTTGCGAGTATTGCGGGCTCTATTCGCCGCTTCTCTTGCTGGCTCTCCGAGAAAAAACAGGGCATTGTTGTTCGGCCTCACGACGCGTCGCTGAACGAAGATGCCAAGCTTTACAAACTAAAGTGTGGTGACAGAAAAATCTTCGATGGGCTGACTCATCTCCGGAACTTCATGTTGGGGACCAGAGCGCTGGAAGTCTTGCGCCCGCAGCTCGCTCCCTATTCCGAAGACGCGGCTCTCATCCAAAAGGCAGCCGAGGCGGCCAGAGCGGGCATTGCGAGCGGAACTCCATGGCAGGGATTCGAAAAGCCGTACAGTGTCAGCAGGGCCGCTACCATGCTTCGCAAGTTCAGTAAGTGGCTCCAGACGCAGCACATGAGCGCGATAGCAGGCCGCCTCGACGACCATTCGCTGCAGGAAGATGGCAAGGAATTCAGGCGCGTCAGAAATAGCCACTCGCTGCGCATCGAATTGAAGCTGCTTTGGACGTACAACTCGCTACGGGGATCTCCCGCGGCAACCATCAGCGAAAACGACTTAGATCTGTTGGAGTCCTGGAGCAGGAGATGGAAGTAGACGGGCCACCGTCAGCCGCGGGGGAAGTCGCCCCGCAGCTCGCCTTGCTGCAGGCGTCTGCCGCGGCAGCCATCAACGACAACGACTTAAATCTGCTGGAGCTGCTATCGCGGGAGACGGAAATAGACGGATCACGGTCGCCCCCGGGGAAAGGCACCTCGCAGCACACCTCGTTGCAGGCGTCTCCCGCCGCGGCGGCCATCAGCGGCAACTATTTTGAGCTGCTGGCGCTGCTGGAGCGGGAGATGGAAGTTGTCGGCAGCGGGGGAAGACGGTCCGCAGTTCAACTCATTCCAGGAGTCGCTCGAACAACTGCTCGTTGTGCCGGAGACGCCATTGGAATTAAATTACCACTTTCGCCTCTACCGGACTCCGATGGCAGTTTGAATTTTGATACGGCCTTACTTTACGAAATGCGAAACGATGCTCACGACAGCCGGGCTTCGTGCGAGTTGGTTCAGCCGCAACAGTCATCCTATCCGGCAGCCGCGATACCGGCTTGGGCGCCGACGGATGATTTCGGACACATTGTGCCCTTGGGCTGGAATCATGGGTTCCAACCGGCCCCCGACGTCCTGATCGGCGCACTGAACCGAACAGGCGTTCTCCCGGGGCCGTTCCAGGCGACAAATCTGTTTATTCGTGGTCAGCCCTACATGGCCCAGCTGGGGGCAGGGATACGGGAAGCGACCCCCAACAATCCGCTCGGCGCAAACATTAATCTGATCCCCGGAATTAAGGACGGCTAAAGTCCGCACTTCAAGCTGTGGGAACTGAGCAGCCAAGGTTCTGAATGTGCCGTCGCCAGTCGTCATCCCGCGTTGATCAAACCGCGATAATTTGCAGTCCCGCATCACGGATTGAACTTCAGCATCTTGACAAAATGCTCCGCGTCCAGCCCCGCCCAAGGCATCGTCGAGCAGGATCACTCCGAGCGAACCGTTTGTGGGATCGGGAGACGAAGCCTTCGAGGACACGGCGGCGGCCATGGCACGCCGAGATCTCGGGCCGAGCGAGCGGCGTTCAAAAGCCGCGCGAGCTGCGGCATGGGCACGTCGGGAAATGACGTGACGTCGGTTGCACAAGCCTCATGGTCGCGTTCTCGCGCCGCAAGGCTTTCATCCTCACGCGTCTTCGCGGTCTCGAGCCTCTGCTTGTGCTCGCGCCAGAAGTCCCGTGCATCGTTCAGGAAGCCGAGGACGCGCAAGCGCACCCCGTGCGCAACGTCATGCTCGGGCAGCGCCCTGGCATCCCGTTCGAGGAGCGCGGCGGCCAACACCTGCCGCGCGTCGGAAAGATCCCTCGCCGCGTCGGCCACTATCCTCTCGGCGTTGCGGGTCGCTTCGCGACATTGCGACGACTTCTGTTCCAGCTTCGTCCGCTCGGCCTCCAGTTCCAATATCTGCTGCGCTTTCGCGCAATCTCGCTGGCCGCAGAGATCTTTTAGCGTCTTACGCATGTCGGTTGCGCTCGCCATCGCTCGCTGCAGCTCGTCGACGACGGATCCGAGAGCGACTTGGAAGGGGCCTGGCGCCTGGCCAACCAGCACCTTGTAGGCCTTCCAGGCGGCATCATAGACCTCGCGTTCCTTTGTCGCCTCACGCTCTTCGCCGAACAGTCGCTGCAATTCGACCTTGGCGGCCTCGACGGGCCTGCTCGCGTCCGCGCCGGCGGCCGAGCAGATGCCTCGGCGCCCTCACCTTGAAGGACGCATAGCGGGTCGCGCGCATCAGATCCGATGGGACGGCGTTGGACTCCCCTTCAATCTCATTCGGTCCGGGACACGCTTCACCTTGCCGAGCTACGCATTCACGAAGGCGCGGGCGGTGGCATTCTCGGCTTCGATCACCCCGGCCAGGGAATGCTCCGGTGCGAGCGGGTTGTCGTCCAATACTTTCGGCTTGACGATCTGGATTCCCGTGCTCTGGGAGGAGTTCCGCCTCATGCGGACGGCGTCGAGGTAGCGGCAGCCCTCCATGAGGATCATCGCCTCGCACGTGTTGCCTCGTAGCCGGCCAAGGTTCTGGTGCAGGCATGAGACGCTCCAGCCAGCTCCATCAGCCCAAGCGTGTCACCGCGTCACAAATGCGGACGCCCCCTGAGTCGATCCCGAAGTGCCTGCCGATCGGCGACGAGGTTGTCGAGGTGAAGCGGCTCGTCGTCAGGCCGCTGTCCTTCCGCCAATCGTCCAACCAGCGTCCGTGTGGCGTCCAGGACAAAGACGCCGCAATCATATTTGTTCCCCTGTCGGGCCATGCGGGCTGGCTCAAGGCGAGTGCCCAGCCTTCCTGCGAGTTGTCTTGCCTCGGTGCTGTTAGATCTCCGGATGGAGTTGTAGTGATAGGCAACCCTCCCTTCCGGCTCGCGGCGATCAACGAGCAGCAGCGACCAATGCGTACCGCCGCCACCGACACCGCCATCGTTCACTGGCACGAACAGGAAGTTGGCGGTATCGTTACCATCCTCGTCGTTGACGATCCCCCGCAAGATTTCCTGCCGGGTGTCCTCGTCCTTGGTCAAGCGCAGCAAATGAGCTTGCGCGGGCCGCAGAAACCGCGTCCGGGCGGCCAGATCCGAATTGTCCCTCTGCAACTCCCGCTCAAGCAGTGTGTAATCCGCCGTGATATGCTCGTCACCCAACAATTCCGTGGGACCGAGCACCAGCGGAGGCTGCAGCGGGATGCCCGATCCTGAGGCCTGTCCATCCGATTGATCCAGATGGCCGGACAACTTTTCGCGACGGCTCCCTCGGAGGGCTTTGCCAACCCCTGACTTAAAACACGACCACAGCCCACAGCCTTTGGCATTCTTCGTCGACATCGCAGACGTCGCAGCCCTGGTTGATGACGATGTTTCTCCCATATATCCCGGGAAGCTTTCGATGCCCGCCCCTAACGGCTCGTGAGATTCGAGTCCATATCCAGGGATGAGCAGAACGCTAAGTCCTCCCAGATTGTTTGGGGTCGCCTCCCTTGTTCCTTGCCCCAACTTCGTCGTGTAAGGCCGACCATGGATGTAAAAATGTGCTCGCGACCGGAGCGGTGTCGTCGGCAGGAGGCCTTTTCTGTTCAGTGAACCGATCAGGGCATCGGGCGCTGATTGGCAACTATGGTCCCATCCCAAGCCGACGATATGTGTGAAGTCCTTCGCACGTGGGAAGTCCTCCGCCGGCACGATGGCCTGTATGTCAACCGCGGGGTGTGACAACTGGGCTGGCAGATCCAAGTGGCTCCCAGCGGCGCTAGACCCAGGAGGCGCCGGTCGCTCAAGATGGCCGAAGGTCGATGATGGCTCGGCCCTTGCAGACCGCGATGGCAACATTGGCTGCGTCCTCCCAAGGTCCCATCCCGGATTGGTTGGAATTGAAGGCGGCATAGTCTCCGCGGTAATCAACCTCGAACATCCGGCGCTGGAGCACTGGATCGGAGACCACGCCATGCGGAGCACTATCAGCGTCACTTACCGCGATCAAGTAACGGGCATCGTGGTCCGGCAGGTCCCTTGAATTCATCTCCACAAGAGGGACCAGGACTTCGCGTCCGTCCCGCGCAACCTTCCCCATGCTCATGATCAGCGAGCTGAACGGAGTTAGACACGTACGTGACACGATCGACTAGAGAGTTCCCGTACAATGCGACCGAGTCCGGATCGCGAGCCGCTCGGGCGTACTCCGAAACGCCAAACCCTTATGCGAGGGTCGCAGAACGCGAGCGAACTGAACCCTTATCGCGCGTCACGCAGTCTCAAAACCGCGCAAAATACAAGATCAACGATGCACGGGAAGGCAACTCGATTGGCGCATGGGATACACGTGCGTCTCTCAATTTCCGCTACCAACCATCGAGCATCTTGTGATCGTTTTGGCTTAACTACATTCCTGCTCGTCTGGCGCGAGACGCAACAATTTTGCGGCACGGTCAACTACCAACCCTCGTAATTGATCTCGATGACAGAAACATGTCACCTTCCACTGATGAACGTCGGCCGATCAAACGCACCGGCAAGGAATGGCATGCAAAACCAATCACAACAATCTGTTCCCGCCAGTGGCTCTGGTCCACGCGCTGATTCCTCACTCACTGAAATGCTGCGCGCTCAGGTCTGCTCCAGCAGCGAACTCTCATTCCTCATGGAAGCGCATGACGGCCTCTCCGCCGCGATCGCCGAGCGCGCAGGTTTCAAGGGTCTCTGGGCGTCGGGTCTGTCGATTGCCTGCTCCCTCGCGGATACCGCGATGCCAACGAAGCGTCCTGGAGCCAACTCGTCGGCGTAGTTGAGCGCATCGTGGACTCGACTGAGCTCCCTGTGCTTGTTGATGGGGACGGAGGCTTCGGGAACTTCAACAATGCTCGTCTGCTGGCACGCAAACTCCGTCAGCGTGGCGCTGCTGGCGTCGCACTGGAGGACAGTTGCTTCCCCAAGATGAACTCGCTTGTTGGCGATAGGCATCCCCTCGCCGATATCGATGAATTCTCCGGCCGCTTGCGTGCCGTGAAGGATACAGTCGCGGACGACTTGGGTCCTTGTGGCCCGGATCGAAGCGCTAATCGGCGGCCATGGAATGGACGAAGCAATCTTGCGCGCTCACGCTTACGCCGACGCGGGAGCCGATGCGATCCTCATTCACTCGCGCAAGAGCGCCGCAGACGAGATCCTTTCGTTCGCACGCGCCTGGCGGAACCGGTTGCCAGTCGTGATCGTTCCAACGAAATACTATCGAACGCCGGTCTCTGCGTATCGCAATGCGCGCATCTCCACAGTGATCTGGGCCAACCACTCCATGCGAGTTGCATAGCGGCAATGCGGCAGGTCTGCGGTCGTATCATCGCTGAGGAGACCACGGCGAGCATTGAACCCAATATTGTGACGCTCGACGAGGCCTTCCAACTGTTGAGATACGACGAACTTGCCCGCGCGGACGCGCGATATCTCCCCTCACCCTGACCGACGGCAAATAGCGTCTCATCCGCGCTGCAACATACGCCGATGTCGCAATAGTTTCCGGCTCCTCCTGTGGCATCGATCTTGAATTACTCGGCAAAGCCCTGCGGCGTTCTGACCGTAAGCCTCCGGCGGGGCTTTCAATTACCCACATTTAGTCGAATGGGCTGAGGGAGTGTGTTTCGGCATGGAATAAGGGCTCTGACTCACTTTTGGTGCAGCGACCGGCGTGCTGCGGGTGGCAGAGTGGTTGATTCAACCTCTTGGGGGAATCATCGCAGATGTGCCGTAAGACCCATACCGCGACGCTGACACCAGCGGGGCCTTGCTGTCGATGGCGTCGAGATCGGGGCCGCGAAGATCATCGTAATGGCAAGACCGAGCACAAAGATGGCGACCTGTCCTGAATGCGGCGCAGTTTCGGGTCGGATCCATAGCCGCTACAGGCGACGCCTGGTCGATTTGCCTGCCCACGGTCGAATCGTCGAGATCAATGTTGAGACACGCCGGTTTCGATGTGTCGGGACAGGCTGCAGGCGGCGCATTTTTGTCCAGCGCCTCGGTGACGCGGTCGCATTGCCGTCAGCCCGCCGAACGGCGCGGATGGATGGCATCGTGCATCGCCTCGGGCTCGCATTGGGCGGGCGTCCCGGACATAACTTGGCAAGCCGCCTGGCAATTCCGGTCAGTAAAGATACCTTGCTTAGAACGGTTCGACGGCGCACGGCACGCCCTCGCGACCCCTTGCGCGCAGTCGGCATTGACGACTGGGCCTGGCGCAAGGGATGCCAGTACGGCACCGTCATCTGCGATCTCGAGCGCCGCCGCATCGTTGCACTCCTGCCGGATCGCGCGAGTGGCACCAGTGCCGCCTGGCTGCGCGGCCACCCCAGCATCGAGTTCATTGCCCGGGATCGTGGCGCGAGCTACGGCGACGCCGCATCCAAGGGTGCGCCCCAGGCCCTACAAATCGCCGATCGTTGGCACCTCTTCGAAAACGCCAGCGCGAGCTTTCTTGATGTCGTGCGCCAGAACATGCACGCCATCCGTAAATCGTCGGCCACTGACAACATCGACCCCACATTACTCAGTTGTGCCGAACGCAAGCGGTGGGAGAATTTCCAACACCGCAAGAAGACGGTCGATGCGGTGTTGCGGCTGCTCGAACAGAGAACTCCACTCAAACAGATTACTCGCCGGCTCAGCCTTGCACGCCAGACGGTTCGACGTATTGCCCGAGGCGGCGGACTAGAGGTCTTCCGCAGCCGCGTGAGCATCCTCGAGCCGTATGCCGAGACGCTCGACGCGTTCTGGACGGGCGGCTGCCGAAATGGCGCCGAACTCTGGCGCCGGTTGCGGATACAGGGATTCCAAGGATCCCTTCGGGTCGTCGCCGAATGGGCCACCCGCCGCCGCCTCGATGAGTCATCGAATCTGGCCGGGCGGGTGAGGAAGACCCCGTCGGCACGCAAGATTGCGCGGCTTATGACAATCGAACGCGATCAAGTACCGAGGGATCAGGCATCGATGATGGCCAAGATCGCGCACGATGTTCCACAGTTGCTCGAGGCCCGCGACTTGGTCGATCGTTTCCACGAAATCATGCGCCAGCAAAAGGCCGCCGACCTCGATCCGTGGATCGCCGCAGCGATCGATAGTCCACTCAGCTCGTTTGCCAAGGGCATCGTCGCGGATCGCGACGCCGTTCAAGCCGCGATCATCCAACTATGGTCGAACGGCCAGACCGAAGGTCAAATCACAAAGCTCAAGCTGGTGAAGCGTCAGATGTATGGGCGTGCAAAAATCGATCTGCTCGAGGCACGCCTCATCGGCGCCGCGTAAACAACTGCACCAAAAGTGAGTCAGAGCCCCTTCGCAACCCCAGTCACCCTCAATCCCGCTTGTTAACGGACGACTCGAAATTCCGGGCGGTTTTGCAGCGCGCGTCGGCTGCCATCCACCCGCGACGGGGGATGTCGTTTTAGGATTACCTGGGCAACCCATCTTCCCCTACCAAATTTGATAGTTGTTGTCGTTCGCGTTCGCCGTATTCTCCTGATTGTCAATTGTGCTCAGGAGAGATCTACGTGGCCGTTGAACACTCGCCGCGCTTCTTGATGTGTCCACGACATCATTCTTTGAGCTATAATGACGAGGCGGAAATCACGTCCTTCAAGTATAGCGCGACAATCTGGGTGGGGTGCGCCAGGCCAAGCTGGCGAGTTCTAGCCGGTGCAAGTCCGGCCTGGGTAAGGGGTAGCGCCCGCCCGGTAGCGAGTGTTGCGACGTGGGAGGTGACGACCACGGCGAAGCGTACACAGCAATCATGTGAGGTGTGGGAGTGAGCCACGATAGTGATAAGATCGCAGGGGCCGAGACGTTCTCATCCGTCGAAGGCAACACGTGCGGAGCCGACAAGCGAGGCACCGTCGCCCTGCCGGGGTCTAGGGCCACATCACGTATGAAAGGAACGCGTCGGAACCTGGGAGGTCTCTTGCACGGCCGGGTGGCGTCCAGCCACACCGGTCCGCATCGGGAAGGCGAGGAGCCGTAGCCGATGATGAACGGACAGGAGAAGTCTGACTCCGGCATAGTAGCTGGGAAGCCGACGAACAAAGCCGGGCAACCGGCAGCGGAGTTGGTGGAGCCAAGGCCGGAGACCAAGGGGAACGCGGAACAGCAACACATGCATCCGATCGATCTGCTGATGGCATCACAGACAAATCATCAGCTGGGTCAACCGGGGTCCAGCGACAGCAACGAGATTTCGAACGTGCACGCCCCCATTGATTCGCAGCAGGACGCTACGCCGAATCGTGGCAAAAGCTCCGTTCCTGCAGAGGTAGATGGCTTACCAAAAACAATTAAGCGTACGCCGTTAATGGCCAAACGCCTTTCGCAACTCATTAAGAAATTCAAGGCCCCATTACTAGTGCCGGCGCGTCCTTTGGCAACACCAGTTCTGCAATATGACAGAAGCCCTGGATCAGAAGATAACTTTAGATCATCGGATGAGTTTGATCTTCCGGAAGGCTGCAATGCAACAGGCTGGAAGGACCTGCATGTGTCCGGCAGTGCCAGTATTGCTTCCATCGAACAGGTTAGTAGGTTGAACCCATCGCCGGAGAGCCCAGTAATTGTACTTGACGTCCGGGAGGAGTCCCATGCGATCGTTGGCGGTTTTCCGGGGACTTGGCGGGTGCCCAATAACTGGGCGAATGTTGGCAAATCGCGCGAAGAAGTCCTAGCGGATGAACGCGATAGGATACATGCGCTAAAAGGGGAAGAGACAGTGCAGATACTTCACCGCAAAGACGTTAAGAATGAGGTTGATAATCCGCGCTCAGTGACCTTGAGTAGACCGCAAATCTTTAGCGAAGAAGAAGTCGTAAGAGCGGCGGGTGCAAAATATGTGCGTTTGATGGTGTCCGACCATCTCGGTCCGCGCGCAGAGGATGTTGATGCGTTTATTGAAATGGAGCGGGGCATGGCGGCTCACGAGAAGCTGCATGTGCACTGTGGTGTAGGTCAAGGCCGCACGGGCATCTTTATCGCAATGCACGACATGCTGCGTAATTCCTCAAGGGTGTCGTTTGAGGACATCATAAATAGGCAGCTCGCGTTTAACCCTGGCCGAGCCTTGGATTTCCACAAAAACATCGCCCACGAAGAGCGTTCAGACTTCCGCAATGATCGGCTGGAGTTCATTTCGCTCTTCTACGAATATTCCAAAGCAAATTCCAATGGACAACCCTTGTTATGGTCCGAATGGCTTGACCTCCATAGCCCCGAAGGGACCGATAACGAACGGTAACCGTTAGCATATTAGCAGCAGAAATCGGTCGTGCACCTGGTTGATGGGTCGGCGAGCTATGCCTGAATCGGGGTGACGGAGCCGATAAGGCGGCGTGGTTTTGGTAAGCGCTTAGCCGCACTTTCAATTACCCATAATTTTAGCTCGATCGCGGCCCCCAATTCGAGGTCGGTGAGTCGCGATAGTCCGCGCCAGATCACGATATTTCCTGGAGGTGGGTCGTTGGCCCGTGCCAGGTATCCTCCGAGCCGCGCGATCTTGACGACGTAGTGGGAGATCGTGGTTCGCTGAGCGCGGTTTGCGCCCCGATCCTTCACCAAATGATCGAGAAGCTTTATTTCGGGATCTGTCAGCGCCGTTTGCGGCGGCGCATTCGGCGTGGAGCGATTGAGCATCGTCATCCAGAAGACGCGCGCTTCCCGAAGATCATGTCCTTGAACGTCTGCATTGTAAGACCGTATGTCCGCCTCTGCCGATGAGGTGGCTCGCCCTACACTGCGCGTCCGAGGGTTGCTCGGGCGAACCGAGCCAATCCTCATCACAGGAGGACGAGCCGTGGCAGATTATAGGGAAGCATTCGTCGGAATCGATGTGTACCATGGCCCGCGTTCATCAGGCACGACGCCGTACGGAAGCCGGCGTGCGAGCCCGGTAATCACCACCGGTGCAAACGGCGGTGCGTCATTCCATATCCCGGGCGTAACCGATTGCCCACCTCCGCGACGACGCGACTGCGGTGCGTTCCCAGCTTCATGAAGCAAAGCTTGGGCCTCGCGACGCCACCCGAACAATTGCTTGGGGCTCAGCCCATGGCGCCGCACCACCTCCGACACACCGACTCGCTCGCGAGACTCGCCTCCACGAGGCGGGCCTTGTCCTCGCTCGACCATCGCCGGCGACCGCCAGCGCCCATGATCAGCTCGACCCGCCGCATCTCCGTGACGCCGCCAGCAACCTGTCCGCCGTGCTTTCAAGCTTACGCTCTAGCATAACCGGGAGACCCCCCGGCTCTGCCGGGGAGGCAGCATAAGTTTGACATTTACGGCGGTCGCCCATCGCCGAAACTTCTGATCGTGAGCCACCACGCACACGAAAGGAAGTTTGACGATGGACGAGTACGAGAGCGTAAGCCACAGCAAGTGGGAGTGCAAATATCATATTGTGTTCATTCCCAAGTGCCGCAGGAAGACGCTTTACGGAGAGTTGAGGCGGCACCTCGGGGATGTGTTTCGCAAGCTGGCACAACAAAAGGAAAGCCGGATCGAAGAAGGTCATCTGATGCCGGATCACGTTCACATGATGATTTCGATTCCGCCAAAATACGCAGTCTCGCAGGTGGTCGGGTTTATCAAGGGTAAAAGTGCGATCCATTTGGCCCGTGTATACGGAGAGAAGAAACGCAATCTTGTAGGCCAGCATTTTTGGGCGAGAGGGTACTTCGTCTCGACCGTAGGTCGGGACGAAGCGGTGATACGGGAGTACATCAGAAACCAGGAGCAAGAGGACAGCCGCTTGGAGCAAATGAATTTGTGGCGTTGATCGGCCACCTTCAGGTGGCCAACAAATGTAGGGTCGCGTTAGCGACCCAGACTGCCGCTTCGAGCGGCCCAATACCTAAAGTCCCCGGCTCTGCCGGGGGATACTTCTAGGAGCCTGTCCAGTTAGCTTTGGGAAGGCAGTTTTATCTTGATAATGGCGGCTCAGGCGGCCCTTGCGAGCTTGACGAGGTTGTGAGCGGTGCAGATGAGCGCCCATTCTGCGCTGACCTTTTCGATGCCGCGCAGCAGGAATTGCCTGAACCCTCTTGCCTGTTTGATCTGTCCGAAGACGGCTTCGACGATCTGCTTGCGCAAGCGGTAGCGACTTCGGTAGCCGGCGCGCTTGAGCTTGGTGCTCATCCTGGCGATCAGCGAGCCGGGTCTTGAAGCCTTTTTCGCGGTGGCGGATTTGGTGCCGTGCTTCTGCCTTCCGGTGGCGATGTAGCCCTCGATGCGCCGCCGTTTGATCGTGCGAAGATTGGCGTCGGAGCAGTAGCCGGCGTCGGCCGACACTTCGTCGGGATTGGTCCCCAGATTGGCCCTGATCCCGTCGAGCAACGGCGCCAGTTGCGCCTGATCGCTGGAGGAACTGGTCAGTGTCTGCGCCACGATGATCTGATGGGCACCATCGACCGCGGCCTGGGCGTTGTAGCCCTGGATGTAACCGTCCTTGGTCTTCAGGATGCGGCTTTCCGGGTCGGTGAAATTGCGTTGCGCCTTGCCGTCGGGCTCCGTGTTCGGCGGCGCGGACGTCTTGCCGTTCTTTTTGCCCCCTTCGGCGATGCGGCGCTCCTCGGCTTCGGCCCGCGCCTTGCGCTCCGCCTCGGCTGCGGCCTTGGCTTCGGCCTCCAGCGCGGCCTTGGCCTCGCGGATCTTCTCAAGCCGCTTCTGCTTGTCGGCCACCCAATCGGGCATCTCGTCGCCGCGCTTGTCGCCGTAGAGCTTATCCTCCTGCGCATCGGCGGCCTCCGCCGCCTTGAGCCAGCGGTCGACCTCCGCTGCAAGCTCCGCTTCCCGCTTCTTCATGCGATCATAGCTCATCGCCTTGTGCTTGGACGCGTTCGCCTTGATCTTGGTGCCGTCGAGCGCCACGTGCCCGAGCTTCACCAACCCGGCCTTCTCGGCCAGCTTCAACACCTGCACGAACAGGTCGGCCAGCGCCTTCAGGTGCCGCCGCCGGAACTCTGAGATCGTGCGGAAGTCCGGCGCATCGCCCGCCACGATCATCATGAAATCCGCCCGCTCCACCGCCGCCCTGGCGATCCGCCGCGACGAGTAGATACCGCTCGCGTAGCCGTGCAGAAGCAGCGCCGTCAGCATCCGAGGATCGAACGGCGGCTGCCCCAGCCCGCTTCGGTAGCTGCCTATGATCGCCGATAGATCAAGGCTTTCCCTGACCAGCGACACGATCAGCCGCGAAACGTGGTCCCTCGGCACATAATCCTGCACGCTCGGCGGCAGAAGCTGGGCCTCGTCGATCTTCCAGGGGCGAAATTCCTTGCTCATGGCTGCGCAAGGAATCAGACTCGCTCCCTCTTGACCAGTCACTACTCAGACAGGCTCCTAGTCTTACTGCGTCATAAATTTCGATAGCTACTTTGACTTGAGATTGCCCTGATGCAACAAGGGCATCGAGATAGTGTAGACACGAGAGCAGCGTTCAGTCTTCTCCGAACGGTCGCAATCGAATTTGGAACGTGTCGTTCAGGCCGCAATGGCGGATCCCCTCGGCCGATAAGTTTCGGGAATTGCAGCTTGCGTGAATAGCTTGGTGGAGGCTGTCTCTGAGGGGGGAATCGTCTCCCGCTCGGAGACCAGAAATCCGTAGGCGGCAATGCACAGCGTTGCATGATGGTGGAAGCCACGCCAGCTTCGTCCCTCAAAGTGGCCAAGGCCGACCTCCTGTTTGAGGTCGTGGTAGTCGCGCTCAATGCGCCAGCGCAGCTTGGCGATATCGACCAGCTGACGGAATCCAACGTTCGCCGGAAGCGTTGAAAACCAATATTTGGTCGGAGCTTCCTCGCCCTCTGGCCACTCGATCAACAGCCATTCCTCCGGCCGGCTTTCGGCAAGCCAGTAATCTCGGTGTGCCGGACGGACGCGCACACGGGCAAAACGCGAAGACAACCGTTCTGCCGTACCCTCACGCCACGTGATCTTGTGCCAAGCATGCGCTGGCAGACCGATCGCAAGCTTCTTGGCCGAAATCGGTCGGTGTTTGCTATCACGCCGTAGCAGTTTTGGAGGTCGTCCGTTCCCCGACCACTTCTTCGGCGGACGCGGTCCAGTTCCGAGTGCCCATACTGAGGTTTGTGGCAAGATGCCGGCCACATAGCTCAGGCCCAGTTCGGTAATACTCCCACGCAGAGCGGTGTCGGTGCCATAGCCGGCGTCCATCAGTACCACGCCGCGCG
>NZ_LLYA01000183.1 GCF_001440415.1 Bradyrhizobium retamae | reverse complement strand
GCGTCCGGTTTCGTGAGAGCCTCGGGGTGCAATTCCCCGGGGCTACTCGACCGACCGTGACCCGCTTGAGGTCATTGCGGCGCAAGGCGGCCGGCGCCGTGCGCCACCCGCAGGCTCTCGGCCAACAGCAGCTCCAGCTTCTCGCCGAGCCGCTTGCGCCAGTGGCTCAGGTCAGAGCGCTCATGCGGGAAGCGTGCTGGAAGAACTCCTCGCCGGTGAAGTACTGGAAATACGGGTCGTGGACCCAGCGCTCGCACACCCCCTCGTCGGATGGCCCGTAAATGTGCTTGAGCAGCAGACCGATCATGAAGCGGGTCGCGATCCCTGGCCGGCCGTGCTCGCTGTAGAGCGGCGCAATCTCGCCGTCGATCCAGTCCCAGTCGATCTTGCCAGCGAGCAAAACCAGTTCGTGCTTCAGATTGATGATCTGGTCGAGCCGAGCCCGGAACAGATCGTTCGATCCAGTCGTCTGGTGCTTCTTCGGCCGCATCGTCCCCTCCGATGCAGACAAGGAATCATGCTTCCCGCTTCGAGGGAATCCCGAAAACGAAATCGCAAGGTTCCGGCGCTCAAAGCAGCAAAACCTTGCAATCCGGAAACGCCCCTTGGCCCTAATCGAGATTCCCGTTCAGTGGCTTAGGTCTTCTTCACAGACGACGACTTACATAGGGTAATCGCGGGGTTGGGAACACCGGCGCGATTGTGATGCGTTGGATTAAGGTGGTTGCCCCCCGATAGGATGAAATACGGTCTCGACTCGACGCCGGGCCCAGCATCAAACGGGAGACAACCATGAAGCAGTTTATCGGCCTCGACGTGTCATTGAAAGATACAATCGTCTCGGTGCGCAAAGGAGGCAAGCGGATCTGGCGCGGAAAATGCCCATCCGATCCCAAGCTGATAGCCGATGTCATCCGCAAGCGAACGCGGAACGCATCGTGTTCAGCGATTTGCATAGATGCGCGGCACGCCAAGGCGGCGCTAGATATGGCGCCAAACAAGACCGACGCAAATGACGCGGATGGGCTCTCGCATCTTGCCGAGGTCGGCTGTTACCGCGAGGTGCGGGTGAAGAGCTTTGACAGCATGCTGGTTCGCACGCTGGTCGCAGCGCGCAACCAACTGCTCAAGATGACAACCCAGCTGTCCAACCAGATCCGCGGCCTGATGAAGACGTTCGATCTAGTCGTTCCCAAGGGGGCAGGACGCGTGTTTGAGGGCCATGTGTGCAGCAAGCTGGCGAACAATGCCGTCCTCAAGCAGATTATCAAGCCGTTGCTCGATACCTGGAGGGGCATGCGCGCCCGCGCCGCTGAATTGAGCAAGCAGCTTGTTGCTTCAGCCCGCGCGAGTGAGGTGAGCAATGCCAGTTGGTTGCGTCGATCCCTGGCATCGGCGCGGTAACAGCTTCCTCCTTCGTTGCAGCGATCGAGGATCCGGGAAACTTTAGAAAATCGCGCTCGGTGGGCGCCTGGATCGGTAATAGCGAACGAAGAATTTCAATAAAAGAGCCCGATCGCCAAGGATTGCTGCTTCGTGAGGCCGAGGTCCTCATCGACCTTGTGGTATGGCGCGCGCGGTTCCGCCGCGCCGAAGTTTGAGTTGAGTAGACTGCGGTGCTCATCGTCTCATGCGCTGGTTCCGCCGCGACGCTGATCCAGTGCGGTATCAAGGCACCTGATCAAGTGCTGTCCGGCGAAGGGCTTGGCCAGGAAGCAAATCGCTCCGGCGCTCAGCGCACGGGCGTGAACGCGATCATCGGGAAAGGCAGTGATGAAAATGAACGGTGCATTGTAACCCTGGGCCCGCATATGTGTCAGCAGGTCCAAGCCGCTCATAATCGACATCTGCACATCCGCAATCACACACGATGTTCCGTTCAGATGGGGCGAGCGCAAGAACTCCTCGGCCGACACAAATGTATGGACGATATAGCCGCGGGATTTCAAAAGATTATTTATCGCAGCACGGACCGACCCGTCGTCATCGACGATGGAAATGAGCGGAGGCGTGGACAAGACGATCCCCTCCTAACGCGGGAAAGGCGCTTGCCGAAGCATAGCCGCCTGGACCAAGGGTAGGCTTGTGGACCAAGGTGGGCTTGCGGGATGAAAATGTAAACTCATACTTAGGCTTATTCGGGGTGGTTGGCACAAATTCCGAGGGTCTCAGCCATTCTGACTAAATCGGCCAGCGATCGTGCGCCCATTTTCTTCATCACCCGTCCGCGATAGATCCTGACGGTCATTTCGGCGAGCTCGAGCTCTGCGGCTACTTGTTTGTTCATCAGGCCGGCGGCGACCAGTTTCATCACTGCCTGTTCGCGTGGGCTTAAGGTCTCGAACAAGGACTGCAAGTTCGCAACCGTCTTCTCAACTTCCCGCCTCTTGCGATCCCGTTCGGTCGCGGCGACGACAGCGTCAAGCAGCTCCTGATCGCGAAACGGCTTGGTAAGAAAATCGACCGCTCCACCCTTCATGGCCTTGACGCTCATTGGAATGTCGCCATGGCCAGTTATGAAAATAATCGGAATGTGAAGGTTCAACTTGGCTAGCTCAGTCTGCAGCTCGATGCCGCTCAATCCAGGAAGCCTGACGTCAAGGACGAGGCAGCTGGCAACCTTCGGAAGGTTGCCTTGCAGCATTTCCTGGGCCGATCCGAACGCAGCAACGTCCAGGTTCACCGATCGAAAAAGATTCGCGAGCGAACGACGCATTGAGACGTCGTCGTCGATCACGAACACGATCGCCCTTCCGCTCGGCTCCTCGGTCTTCACGCCTTGGTGCGGCGAGTCGGAGCGCCCGGTCACGACACGACCTCTTTATGCAACGGAAGGGCGAATTGAAAAGTCGCGCCCGGCTCTTGCTCGCGGGCGATCGACAGGCTCCCTCCGTGAGCCTCCACGATCGAACGGCAGATCGAAAGCCCCATTCCAAGGCCGCTTGATTTAGTGGTAAAAAAGGGATTGAACACGCGATCCGCGTCGTCCTCGGTGATCCCGACACCGCAATCAGTCACGGCAAGGTGCACGCGTCCCATATCGTCCTGGGATGACCGAATCACCAGTTCGCGCGGCCGGTCCCTGACCGTCTGCATGGCCTCAATCCCGTTCATCACCAGATTTGTGATCACCTGTTGCAGTTGAACCCGGTCACCCAGGATCATGGGGAGGGCCGGCGTCAACTCGGTCCGTAACGACACCTGATGGCTGACCAGCTCGCGTGTCACCAGCGCGATTACCTCCTTGACGATGTCATTGATATCGACCGGCACCATCTCGATCTCGCCTTTCTTCGCAAGCGCGCGGATGCGGCGGATCACCTCGCTCGCCCGAATCCCGTCCTCGATGATCCACTCCACTGAGCAGCGCGCCTCCGAAAGATCAGGAGTCTCGCGACCAAGCCAACCCAGGCAAGCCTCGCCATTGGTGACAATGGCGGCGAGCGGCTGGCTTATCTCGTGGGCGATGGAGGTTGTCAGCTCGCCCAGCGTCGTCACGCGCGTCACGTGCGCGAGCTCTGCCTGTGCCTTCCGCAGTTCTCGTTCGGCCTGATCTGCGCGGATGGTTGCGGTGATGTCAGTGCTGACGCCGCGATAGCCGAGGAAATTGCCGGCAGCATCAAAAAATGGCTTTCCGCTGGTCCGGACGTAAATTGGAGATTCCATCTGGGTGACGGTGCTATAGATGAAATCGCGAAATGGAAGGCGTGCATCGAGTGTCGCCCGATGCTGCCGCCACTTCTCGGGTTCTGCTTCGACATCGCGCGCAATTTCCCAGCGAAGCAGGCCGACGACCTCTGTGGCCAGAATGCCTGCTGTGCTGGTGTGCTCCGATAAAAGGATGACCCGGTGGTCCGGCCCGGTCTCCCAGAGCCAGTCGGAGGCCGTTTCGGCGTAGTCGCGAAACCGCTGCTCGCTTTCGCGCAACGCAGCAAGAGCCCCTTCCAGTCGTTCCCTGGCCGCATGTTGCTCGGTGACATCCATATGCGTTCCGATGAGCTCGCTGACGTTGCCATCGCTGCCGACCACGGCGTGCGCAACGGAATGTATGCGCCTTATCGCGCCATCTGGAAGAAGGATTCGGAAATCATATTCGAAATGCCCTCCCTTGTCTTTGATAGCCTGGCGCGGCACTTCCTGAAGCCGCGGCAAGTCGTCTGGATGGATACGCGACCGGATGGTCTCTATCGATACAGCCTGTTCCGGATCGAAGCCAAACAGACGATCGATTTCGGCGGAGCGATACACAAATTCGAGACGGTCGACGTCCCAGGACCAACTGCCCGTGTGGCTGAGATGCTGGGCTTCGGCCAGATAGGCCTCGCTACGACGCAACTGCTGTTCCGCCTGCTTTGCAGTCGTAATATCCGTCACTGCGCCGACAAACTCGATATCACCAGAGGCGGTTCTAATGGCTCGTGCCAGCGCGTGGAGGTGCTTCACCGAGCCGTCCGGCATCAGCAGTCGGTATTCGTGCTCGAAATCCTCTTCGTTTTGGAGCGCTCGTTCGATGGTCTCTCGCACGGCAGCCCGATCTTCTGGATGGGTTCGATCAACGACGAGTTGCGGGATCGGTTTCGTCGACGAATCGTATTGGAAAATACGAAAGGTCTCCTTTGACCAGTGGACCTCGCCGGTGGCGACGTTCCAGCCGAAGCTGCCGGTGCGGCTCAATTCCTGCGCCTGGGCCAGATGGGCTTCGCTCCGCCGCAGGGCAGTTTCCGTCCGCTTTCGCTCGGTGATATCTTCGCAAGCGATAAGGACGACGAGCTTGTCTTCTGCCCACTGCATGGCTTTGGCGTTTTCGCGCACCCACAGCACCGAGCCATCCTTCCTGATCTTCTGGATCTCCCAAGTGTGCGATTGGCCGACCGTTTCAATGCACAGCCCGACGCGCTCGCGAACAAACGGACGATCTTCTTCCAGAAATACCTTCAGCACGGAATGCCCGACAAGCTCCGAGGGCGCATAGCCGAGCTGTGTTGCGCCAAACGTGTTGACGTTCAGGACCATTCCGGTGGCATTGACCATGAATTGCATGACCGGGTTATGCTCGAAGATTTCGCGCCACTGTTTCTCGCGGTCGCGCAACTCAGCCTCGCTGCGCCGGAGCCCGGCTGCGGCCTCAAGCGCAACCTCCCTTTCTCGGCGAACTTTTCCGATCAGGTGCGTTCCAACAATTGAGGCAACAAGAAAGGCCACAACCACAGGAAGATCCTGTGGATCATTCAGATTGAAAGTGGGCGGCGCAAAGAAGTAGGCCAAAGCAGCGAAGGGCAAGATGAAAAGCATGGCAGAGGCTATGAGGCTGCCCATCAGAGAAAACACCAATATCATTTCCAAATAGCCGAACGCCGTCGCGGCGAAATGGGAGTGAAGGTACAACGAAGTTAGCGTCATCAACGCCAGCGCGAAAAACTGCGTGGCTGAGCGTCCGAACCTGAACTTAGTAAGCTGGTTACTTATGATCCTAAACTATCGAAAGGAGCTGGAGAACTATACGAATGTTTTAACCCGGCCCTGGCGCTGATTTTCAGCAGCTAGCGCTACCATTATCATGCCTCGGCACAATTCATCCATTATCTCAATGGCTTGCGCGGAGGAGCGATTTCCGTGCTCCCCGGCTTTGATGACGCCGAAAGAAGCTTCGCCAAAAATTGGCCGATTGAGGCGGCCATCAAGACCTTCTTAGAACCCACACGGCAGTGCGCGTAGAACCGGTAGAGCGCAACAAGCGAGGCCGGCACTTCGAAACCGAGTATCAATCACGGGAAGCCTTTGGCGAGATGCCTATGTTGGCCAGTCTCCTAAATCTAGGCCTCGAGCAGGGCATCGGCCAGGCGCCGTGGACCGCACCGGGCGAGATCTTGGAGGGGGACCGCGCGGCTTTCGTGTCGACCCGCGCGTGGGTCTTGGTGGTGAGGCCTCCTCGGCTTCGGCCCACACAATGATCTCCACTCTTTTTTGGCCCCGGAGGCGTGCTGATGGATACTTACAATCGAACTGCCATCGTGAGCCTTGATGACAGCATTCATCAGACCGATCCCAGATAGCCGCCTTGCGCCACTGGTTGAACCGATTGTCGTGTACGACCCGTATCGTTCCGGCAGGTGAAGGCCGGTGCCGCAGTCGAGTAGAGTTCATTCAAGATAGCCACACCAACGCGACCACGCATAGTGAGCTGCTTCTGTATTGTTAGATCTTATCGATTGCGCTCCGACCTGTTTGGCCCGGAGCCGACCAGCATTTGGTGTCTTAAGGCGGTTTGGAGTGGCGCTTTGCAGCAGCGATTATCATCTACGGTGTCACCCAAGCCGCTCGGTAATATCGTGCCACTCGCCACAAGCCGAGCTGGCATCGAAGATGAAGTTGCCACCGGCAGCTTGGGGTCCAAGGGTTGAGGATGTGATGCGTCAGAGCGCGCCCAAATCAACTACCAACTTCAGCAGTGGATGGAACTGACGCAGACATGGCAATTCGCATTAAATGAACGCCGCGCGGCGGCCAGATCAAGGAACTACGGATGCAATATGTGAAAGCTTTGATGCGGTGCCATGTGGGGAGTGCGCATCAATGCCAGGGATGGAGTGAAGCGTGATCAAAGCAAGCGCGACGACAAAGTCGCTGGCTGGAAAGCCCACGCCTTCCGCTCCAGATGATGATCCCTATCTGTGGTTGGAACTGATCGAAGGCGCGCAGGCGCTGAAATTTGTCGAGTGGTAGAATGGCAAGACGCTGCAGGTGTTTGGCGGCGCGGCATTGGAGCGGGATCGCGGTGCGCTGACCTCGATTTATGACCGACCTGACAATATCCCCTATGTCAGCCGGCGCGGCGGCTACCTCTACAATCTCTGGAAGGACGCCAACAATCCACGCGGCGTCTGGCTACGAACCTCTCTGGAAGAATTTCGCATGCCGAAGCCTTCATGGGAAGTTCTGCTCGACATCGATCAGCTCGCTATCAGCGAAGGCCAAGACTGGCTTCTGAAAGCGACGGCCTCACTGGCCGGCGATCATAGACGGATGATTTTGAGCCTATCGCGCGGCGGCAGCGATGCCGTCACCTTGCGTGAGTTCGATACCGGCGCGAAGACATTTGTCAGCGATGGCTTCGTCCTGCAGGAAGCCAAGGGCGGGGTTGAGTGGCTCGATCGCGATACGCTGGTGCTGTCGAGCTCTCATGGGCAGGGCATGGCGACGACCTCCGGCTATGCGCGTACGGTGAGGCTCTGGCGTCGCGGTACGCAGGCGGATCAAGCGCCGGTGATCTTTGAGATCGCAGCCGATCATGTCGGAGCCGGCTGCGATGTCGACCACACCGTTGCGCCGCCGCGGATGTGGTTCGTCGATGGGGTGGACGCCTTCAATTTTGCCCGCTGGCTCGGTGACGAATCCGGTGCCACGACTAGAATCAATTTGCCAAGCAACATCTGGATGCTCCCCCATCGCGATTGGCTTGCCATCAAAGATGGCCGCGAAGCTCCAGGCGATGGGCTACGAGGCCGATTTCTACGAGCCGGCGGCGGGCGGCCATGGTTACGGCCGGGACAACAGCGAGCGCGCCGGCTTCGAGGTGCTGGGCTTTCGGTTCCTGAAGAGCAAGATCGGCTGGCTTGACGGCGAGGCTTAGGCGGGCCCGACGTTTGTGATCCCACAGACTCCAGTGTGATTGTTGCATGACATTTCAGCGGTAGGAGATTGGAAAGAAGCTCGGTTTGACCAGCCCTTTCTGAGGCCTACGCCGTCCAGCGGCATCGGGGGCAGCCTTTCCATTTCTAGCGCTTCAACGTTCGCGTGGAGAATACGATGCGCAGCCGCCAATTTCGAGGCCGCCACCTCAACAACGATCATGGCGAGCTAGCTTGCCTGAGCTAGGCGCCCGTTCGCCCCACACGAAGGAGAAACGAGATGAATCAGCGGGATGTGGCCGAAGTCAATCTTCACGACCTACAGGTCTCGGATCCGCTGATTGGGAAATGCCAGCACTTGGTGACGGAAGTGGCGATTCCCTATCAATGGGACGCGCTGAACGACCGCAATCCCGCAGCGACACGGAGCCACGCGGTAGAAAACTTCCGTATTGCCGCCGGAGTGCGAAGGGGGAGTTCTACGGCACGGCTTTTCAGGACAGTGATGTCGCAAAATGGCTAGAGGCGGTTGCTTGGTCGCTGTGCCAGACACCCAATCCGGACCTGGAGAAAGCCGCCGATGAGCTGATTGAAGTGATTGCGGCCGCCCAATGCGGCGACGGCTATCTCACACCTATTTCATGCTAAAGGCGCCTCAGGACCGCTGGAGCAACCTAGCCGAATGCCATGAGCTTTACTGTGCCGGCCACTTGATTGAAGCGGGTATCGCTTTCTTTCTGGCTACTGGCAAACGACGCCTGCTGGAGGTCGTTTGCAAGCTTGCGGACCACCTCGGCACAGTTTTCGGCCCGGAGCGCGATCAGTTACACGGCTATGATGGCCATCCAGAAATTGAACTTGCATTGACGCGCCTCTACGAAGTGACGCAGGAGCAGCGATATCTGACGCTAGCCAATTATTTCGTGGAGCAACGCGGCACAGAGCCGCACTTCTATGACATAGAACACGAGAAACGCCGGCAATCCTGCCACGTCAAATCATCTGGCGTGCCCTGGACGGTGAAAAATAAAGCCTATGATTCCTGCACTGTCCGCACCGCGACACGCGCCAAGATAGTTGGATCCGATTCACCCCCTGCGGCCAGAGTTAAGACCTTCTCGGCAAGGCATGCCTTCAACGAAGACGTCCGCCTCGCTTCGGGCACCATCCGGAAAGCATGCTCCAAAACACCTCTCAACTCAGCACATACTTTATTTTGCGCGGATTTTGCAGGCGTCATGATGCTACTCCACAAAATAGAACCTGTTCATGCGGGCTCCGGCCTACCCAGCCAGTGTTTCCGAAAAAACATAGAACTCGGCACCCGATGGCCCCTTCCGTCGAGCGAGTGTGGCAGTCGGGTTGGGGACGGTCACACCGACGAATACAGGAGATATGATGAGGTCATGTGACAGTTCGACGAAGGAATCACTGCGGCTTGCTGGGATGTAGTGCCACTCGATCTGCCGGTGCTGCGACCAACCCGTTGCCATGCTGGTGAGCTCGGTGCCGCGGGGGACGATCATCGCTGGTCAAACGTGGAATGCAATCACAGCGTTGAGCTCGCGCGCGACCCGCAAGACTGGCGACGAACGTATCAACGATAAGCAAGACGTTCGCGCGTGAAGTCATCGACGATGGCCAGGATGCGGAAGCCAGAATAGATCTCAACTTCTAATTGGTCGAGAGCGTCCAGGCCCTCATCGCGCTCTTGGGGAGCTCAGTTCATTTAGCGGAAGACCGAAGCGCTCTGGCACCCCGGGGGCGGCGCGTAGCCGGCCAAGGAATGGCTTCAATGCTCTTTCGATGGCGTCCCGATCAGCCAACAGCTTTACCTTCGTCCACCACCAGATCGTCTCGTCCATGTCGACATCCAGTCCAGAGAAGAATTCGATGCGCTGGCTGCCTCCGCGTCGCTCAAGGCGCGAAGTTTGCGCCACAGTCAGTTCCCTTGCCGCCAGTGCCAGCCCAAAATCCACCCGGTATCGCACTCGCACTACGGTTCACCCGAAGATGTGCTGAACGATGCCTCCTTTTTTTCAGACGAGAAGCGCGTAATCCTATCGTCATGGCCCTTGGATATGTATGGTCAATTCTCCCCGGCGCTTCGCGAGGTAACGCTTATCCTGCATAGACTGTATCTGGACGACATGCTGGCGGCGCTGAAGCAGCTGGACGAGAAGAACGGCCCGCCGCCACGCGGGAGATTGACCACGCGGCGGCCTCGTTTCAGCAGGCCTGACTGCACTGCTGCTGACGAGCCGCAACGTTCTATCGACAGACACGCTGCGATGAGGTGGCATCGATCGATGCAAGCCTCGCGCACACCGAATCATTCGCGATCGAGCCGCGAGGCAAATGTACTGCCCCTTGCTGAAGAATGGCACGATTGGTCAGTAGTTCCACTAAGTAGGCATCCGGGATGACTTCGATTGATGATAGCTTAAGTGAGATCAAATCCGTGCGGAACGACATTTGGCGTTGTCGTAGATTGCTTCAAACCGAGCTGCCTGATTCGGAGCGAAAAGTCGTTGAGAAGCGCCTGCTTGAACAGCGCTCCGCCTTTGAACGGCTCTTAGCAACCACATTTCCTTTGACGTTGAGGCTCTGTGGTCAATTCGGAGCCTGTGCCGCCCGGCCGCGGCTGTCGATGCCAGTCCATTGCGCCAACCGGCCGCGCGGATCGATCTCCAAGAGCTTGACACCGGAACGAACATCGCTGCCGTGACGGGAGATGCCGCGCAGCACACCGTCCCGCGAGGCCAACACCGGCACGCCGGAGATGGCCGATTACGAGATCCTTGTAGATGCGCGTGCCGATTTCGACTGGCGCCCGCCAACGGCCGGCGAAGTTTGAGTAGACAAAGCGTTTCCGCGCCTAGATCACCAGCCGGTTCGCAATGGCGTCGGCAGCATCGGTCCATCCGTCTCCGTCGACGATGCCGATCCTGCCCGGTCGGGTTTCGTCTGCGACATGGAGACGAGGACCTGTCCCCGCCTACTGCAGTCGGCGCGAACCGCTTTAAGCATCTGCATGGCATCATGGACGCGCTCACCGACGACATCTTCCATCTGCGCGGTGTCGGCAAACAGCGCGTCATAAAAGGCCATCTTGCGCCGGATCACAGGCGGGCGTGCAGCACGCGCTTTCTGTCCGAAAGCAAACCCTCGGCTTGTCTCAAATCCGCCAATCTGTTGCGAACGCGACGTTGCGCAAAAGTCCGAGGCTATCGCGTCGCTTACGCTGGCCTAAAACCTTGCAGGAAATAAGCAGATAAGGGCCAATGTTTTTTGCGATCGCCGCACATCCGGTGTTTGGCCCCGACAATATGGATGCACTCGGCGCCTTCAAAGATGCGCGCATCGTTCACTTCGCAATGGTGCAACGGTTGCGGGCAGATCGGGTGCTGGACGATCGATCGATTCCGACGGCCGCCCTCTAGCCATCATAGCCAATCTGGTCGGCCAACCGTGAAGCTGCATTGCCTGCTCGCCCGCGACTGCGGGCAATTGTTGGCGCCGCGCTCGGGCTACAGAAGAGGCTGTCAGAGCTGAAGCCCACCCGCGACGGCAAGAAGGTCCATTTCAAGCGTCATCAGCACCGTCGCTGCGGCCTGATCGAGAAGATCGCGGTCGTTGCCAAGTCCTACACGATCGTACTGTTGCGGGGCGTTCCGCGACCGGCAAGGAACTGGTCGCCACGCGTGCACGAGCTGTCGCCCCCGCTGCCTGAGACGGTGCTGGATCGGAATTGTCCGCCCAAGAGAAGAGGTCTTCATCGGAGCGCTGAACTCGCTCAAGGAATATCGAATGGCTGACATGGCAACGCCGTTTCTCGACGAGATCGGTGAGATCTCGCCACTCTTCCAGAAGCTGCTCTGTCTCCTGCAGGAGCAGGGATTCCAGCGCATCGGCGACAAGAGACTATCAAGCTCGCCGTACTGTCACTGATGCCATTAACCGCAATCTCCAAAGGCGGTGGCGCGAAACAAGTTCCGCGCAGACCTCTACCATGGCATCAGCGTCGGGGAGCGGGGCGAAAATTACCGACCGCGACACCGTTATCGCGGGCATGGAGAAGTCGGGCTGGGCGCGGGCGGAGGGCGATTCGCCTCCTCGGGTTAACCCCATGCCAGACCAGCTACGCGCTCAAGAAGTACGGCATTCATATCAGGCGCCTGTGAGCCGAGTGTTGTGGTCGCGACACGCTGTCTGGCCCAGGACACGCGCGAGACAGGAAAATAGCCGAGATAAATCAAAGCTCGGCGTTTGGCACGAGCCTTGAAAGAAAAGAAGCCGTCCCGCGTCGCCTGCCCAAGGAATCGGAGTTTATGGCTTACAAGATAATCGCCTCCCAGTGCACCGTCTGCGGCGCGTGTGAGTTCGAATGCCCCAACGCAGCAATCGGCCTCAAGAACGACATCTATGTAATCGATCCGAAGAAGTGCACCCAATGCGAGGATCATTTTGACGCGCCGCAATGCGCTGTTGTCTGCCCGGTGCCCGACACATGCGTGCAGGCATAGAAGAGCGGCCGATGAGTGGGGCCGTGACGCGCAGCAAGATTGAGACTCTCTCGGCGGCGGTAACTTCTCTGATCGGTCGCCCGATTGGCCTGATCGCCGGCCTCGAACTGCGTGCGGCTTGCGCGATCGCCTATGCGTCGAAGCAGGCACGGCGCAGCCCTCGTCGGAAATGGGCGGAGTTGTCCTTGCGGAGCAGGCAATTGTAGCCGTACGGGAGACGGTCGACCGGGTGCGCCGCATCGACGTCGATCAATATCGATATGGTTTTGAGACGGTCATTGAATCGGAAAAGGCCCCAAGGGTCTGTTCGGAAGACACCGTCCGCTTCATTTCCGCGAAGAAGAACGAGCCGGCCTGGATGCTGGAATGGCGGTTGGAGGCCTATCGCCGCTGGCTGACCATGACCGAGCCGACCTGGGCGCGCGTCAACTACCCCAAGATCGACTACCAGGACATTCTACTACTACGCGGCGCCGAAGCCGAAGAAGACGCTGTCCTCGATCGACGAAATCGATCCTGAAATCCTCGAGCCCTACGAGAAGCTCGGCATTCCCTTGCGTGAAGTCGCCATTCTCGAAGGTGTCGAGCCCCCGCTAGGCGGCAAGCCGTCGGCCAATCGCAAGATCGCGGTCGACGCGGTGTTCGACTCGGTTTCGGTCGCGACCACGTTCCAGAAGGAGCTGAAGGCCGCCGGCGTGATCTTCATGCCGATCTCGGAGGCGATTCGCGAGCACCCCGAGCTCGTGAAGAAGTATCTCGGATCGGTCGTGCCGACCTCGGACAATTACTTCGCGACACTAAATTCGGCGGTGTTCTCCGACGGCTTGTTCGTCTACGTGCCGCCGGGCGTGCGCTGCCCGATGGAGCTGTCGACCTATTTCCGCACTAACGAGCGCAATACCGGCCAGTTCGAGCGCACACTGATCATCGCCGACAAGGGCTCCTACGTCAGCTATCTCGAAGGCTGCACCGCACCGCAGCGCGATGAGAATCAGTTGCATGCCGCCGTGGTCGAACTCGTCGCGCTGGACGATGCCGAGATCAAATATTCGACGGTGCAGAACTGGTATCCCGGCAATTCGGAAGGTGTTGGCGGCATCTACAATTTCGTCACCAAGCGCGGCGACTGCCGCGGCAACCATTCGAAGATCTCCTGGACCCAGGTCGAAACCGGTTCGGCGATCACCTGGAAATATCCGAGCTGCATCCTGCGCGGCGACAATTCGCGCGGCGAGTTCTACTCGATCGCGATCTCGAACGGTCACCAGCAGGTCGATTCTGGCACCAAGATGGTCCATCTCGGCAAGAACACGTCGAGCCGGATCATCTCCAAGGGCATTGCGGCTGGCGTGTCGCAAAACACCTATCGCGGCCTGGTAACTGCTCACCGCAAGGCGACGGGCGCACGCAACTTTACCGCCTGCGACTCGCTCCTTGCCGCATGAATTGACCTGTGTGCCGCCGACCGAACCGTTTCCGAAGGCGGGCCGCCGTTCACCGTGAGGCTGCTTGATGCGCTGATCGAGCCGTCCACCTCGAGCGCACCCGCATGTGTGGTCTCACGGCAACAATGGCGCGAGAGGGACATAGATCTGGGACAGATGCTGCAACGCTGTGCAGCAGGGGGCGCCCTCTTTCATCTGAGCACGGGAGCGCCCCAATCGGGCACGGTGGCCTGCCGATCCTCAGTCGCCATCTGCCTGTCGGGCAAAACCGAGAGCCGGCGGGCCTACACGTCCCCGTAGGCCGCCTCGACATTCTTCGGCCCGCGGCCATAGCCTGCGATCATGAACAGCGCGCGGATGATCGCGAGGTTCTTCAAGGCATCGATCAGGACCTGGGCGTTGCCAGGTGCCGGCTGATTCCAGAAGTCGTAGGAATAGCAAGTCGAGATCCGAGATAGAAGACCAAAACAAACACAAAGAAGCGCGCACCAAAGTTCAACGCGATCATCAGCCCCGTGATGAGTTCGAGCGCGTCGGCCACAACCGCCAGAGGTTGCGGCGTCGGCATTCCGGTCGCGCTCTCAAGCGGCGCGGTGTAGGGCGCGAACGCCTCGGGAGTTGAAAATTTGGTCGCGATGAGATCGGCGGTCTGCTGTATGCCGAACAGCTTTGTCGCCCCCGTGTAGATGAACAGAACCGCGAACAGAACTCGCCCGAAGGTAACGAACGCTGGCTGGTGGATCTCACTGCAGTGAGGATGCGGGAAGAGCGGACGGAGGAGCGGAACGATTATGGTCCTTCCGCTCTCCGCGATCAAATCGAATCCGCCTGCGCCCGGAAGGCGACCGCCTTCAATTAGCCGAGTTGCTGGCGGCCGGCGCGCTCCTGGGCTTCGACGGCGGCGACCGCCGTCATGTTGAGGACGCCGCGCGCCGTCACCCCCGGGGTGAGGATGTGCGCCGGGCGTGCCGGGCCGATCAGGATCGGACCAACGGGAAGCGCATCCGCCAGCGTCTTGATCATCTGGTAGGCGACGTTGGCGGTGTCGAGGTTCGGCATGATCAGGATGTTAGCGTCGCCTTCCAGGTTCGAATGCGGCAGCACGAGTTTTCGCGCGGCGGCCGAGAGCGCGGTATCGCCCTGCATCTCGCCGTCGGCCTCGAGCTCCGGATGCTTTTCTTTCAGAAGCGCGGTGGCACGGCGCATCTTGCGCGAGGAATCCGTATCATAACTGCCGAAGTCGGAATGTGACACGAAGGCGACGCGTGGCTTCATGTTGAACCGCTGGACATGGGTTGCCGCTAGCGACGCCACTTCTGCTAACTCCTCGGCGCTCGGATTCGGACGCACCTGGGTATCGGCGATGAAATAGGAACCCTTGCTGGTGATCATCATCGCCAGCGCTGCGAAATCGCTGACGCCCGGCAGGAAGCCGATGATTTCACGGACATGGCGCAGATGGCTCATATAGCGGCCTTCGACGCCGCAGATCATGGCATCAGCCTCGCCGCGCACCACTGCGAGCGCGGCAATCACGGTGTTGTTGGTGCGAACCACGGTGCGCGCAGCCTCGGGCGTGACGCCGCGCCTTCCAGCCACGTCGATATAGGTCTGCACGTAGGAGCGGTAGCGCGGATCGTCTTCCGGGTTGACGAGGTCAAAATCCTGCCCGGCTTTGATCGAGAGGCCGAACCGCTTGATCCTGGCTTCGACCACGGAAGGCCGCCCGACCAGGATCGGCCGCGCCAGCTTCTCTTCCAGCACGACCTGCGTCGCGCGCAGCACGCGCTGGTCCTCGCCCTCGGCATAGATCACGCGAACCGGCTGGGTCTTGGCCTTGGCGAACACCGGCTTCATGACGAGGCCGGAGCGGAAGGCGAAGCGTTCCAAGAGCGCGGTATATTCCTCGAAATTCGTGATCGGGCGTGTCGCCACGCCGGATTCCATCGCAGCCTTCGCCACTGCCGGCGCGATGCGCAGGATCAGCCGCGGATCGAATGGGCTCGGGATCAGCGAGCCCGGGCCGAAGCCTTGCGTCTCACCACTGTCAAAACCCTGCGCCACCGCATCCGACGGCGGATCGCGCGCGAGCTGCGCGATCGCTTCGACGGCGGCATGTTTCATTTCCTCGTTGATCCCGGTGGCGCCGACGTCGAGCGCGCCGCGGAAGATGAACGGAAAGCACAGGACGTTGTTGACCTGGTTCGGAAAGTCGGAACGCCCGGTGCAGATCATCGCGTCGGGGCGCGCCTTCCTGGCTTCGTCCGGCATGATTTCCGGGGTCGGATTGGCCAGCGCCATCACCAGCGGCTGGTCAGCCATCGACTTGACCATCTCTGATGTGAGCACGTTGGGCGCAGACAAACCTAAGAAAATATCCGCGCCGCCGATCACGTCAGCCAGCACGCGCGCACTCGTTTTTTGCGCATAGACCGCCTTCCAGCGGTCCATCAGCGTGTTGCGCCCCTCATGCACGACGCCGTCGATGTCGCAGACCCAGATGTTCTTGCGCTGTGCGCCCATCGATACCAACAGATTGAGGCACGCGATCGCAGCAGCACCAGCGCCGGAGCAGACGATCTTCACTTCGGGCAATTTCTTGCCGTTCAACAGCAAGCCATTAACGATGGCGGCTCCTACGATGATCGCCGTGCCATGCTGGTCGTCGTGGAACACCGGGATCTTCATGCGCTCCTTGAGCTGCGCCTCGATCTCAAAGCATTCCGGTCCCTTGATGTCCTCAAGATTGATGCCGCCGAAGGTCGGCTCCAGCGCCGCCACCGTCTCGACCGCGCGCTCGATGGTGTCGGCGGCGATTTCGATGTCGAAGACGTCGATCCCTGCGAATTTCTTGAACAGGACCGCCTTGCCCTCCATGACGGGCTTGGACGCCAGCGGGCCGATGTTGCCGAGGCCGAGCACGGCGCTGCCGTTACTGACCACGGCGACCAAATTGCCACGCGCCGTCAGCGAGGCGGCCTCAGCGGGGTCTTTGGCGATTTCGGTGCAGGCGGCGGCAACGCCGGGCGAATAGGCGAGCGCAAGGTCGCGCTGGTTGACGAGCGGCTTGATCGCCTGGATTTCGAGCTTACCGGGTCGTGGCAGCCGGTGATAAGCCAGCGCCGCCGAAAGGAGATCTTCAGAATGGGATGACATGCTACTCTCGCGTTTCCTGACCCGAAGCTTCTAATTCTGTGCTAGTCTAACCGAGGTCAGTTGTCCGGTAGATGGAGCCGGATGTGAAGCACGCCCGGCAGCCTGGATGCAACATCGGATCGCACCCCATCAACAGCCCCTAGTGCGTTAAGGCGCATCAGCTAGGGCGGCCTGGGCGTCGACGCGCATGCAGAAGACCATAGAGCGGAAATCGTACGAGCGCTGTGGCTTGAGGTGCTCAAGGCACTCGAGCAACGCCTGCGGATCGGCCAAGACGATCTCTCTGGCTGGTCGGCCCAATAGCATTGGGATCAGGATGGCGACGAGGCCAGGCGCAATGTGCGCACGACCGTCGCCAACGAGGTGAGCAGCGGTCGGGCTTCGCAACAATGGTGAACCAGACTGGCTGACGCAGCCTTGCAGCTGGGGCGCCTCGTCACGTGCCATTTCCGGCAGCGGGCCCGCCAAGTATCGCAATGTTCTCGCGGGGAAATGCGGTGCAATATCACGCGCGCCCGCCCTTGTTTTATTTCGAACAGATCAAACGAGCACGTCTGTGGACACGCTCGATGTCGGGTTTGCAACAACGGTCCGGTTACCCGCGCGAACGTGGCTATCTACTTTCAACTGCGCTGATTTTTGCGCTTACGCCGCGGCTGGCACGGTCGTTGCAAAACTCTTGGCCGAGAGCCGCCGTCGCAACAGGAAACCTTTGAAGGATATCAGCATGAGTCTAGCCCCGACCCAGAGCATCGCAGAAATCAAAGCCCGCAACAAAGAGCTGATTCAGGAGGTGCTGAAGGTCTATCCGGAGAAGACCGCAAAACGGCGCGCCAAGCACCTCAATGTTCACGAGGTCGGCAAGTCGGACTGCGGAGTCAAGTCCAACCTCAAATCCATCCCCGGCGTGATGACGATCCGCGGTTGTGCCTACGCGGGCTCCAAAGGTGTGGTCTGGGGACCGATCAAGGACATGATCCATATCAGCCATGGTCCGGTCGGCTGTGGACAATACTCGTGGGGCTCGCGGCGTAACTATTACGTCGGCACGACAGGCATCGATAGTTTCGTGACCTTGCAGTTCACCTCCGACTTCCAGGAAAAGGATATCGTGTTCGGCGGCGACAAGAAGCTCGTCAAAGTCATTGACGAGATCCAGGAGCTGTTCCCGCTCAACAACGGCATCACCATCCAATCGGAATGCCCGATCGGCCTGATCGGCGACGACATCGAGGCGGTCTCCAGGGCGAAGTCGAAGGAATATGGGGGCAAGACCATCGTGCCGGTCCGCTGCGAGGGTTTCCGCGGCGTGTCACAGTCGCTCGGTCACCATATTGCCAACGACGCGGTGCGCGATTGGGTGTTCGACAAGGTCATGCCCGAGAGCAAGCCGATGTTCGAGCCGACGCCCTATGATGTCGCGATAATCGGCGACTACAATATCGGCGGCGACGCGTGGTCATCCCGAATCCTGCTGGAGGAAATGGGCCTGCGCGTTATCGCGCAGTGGTCCGGCGACGGTTCCCTGGCCGAGCTCGAGGCAACGCCGAAGGCGAAGCTTAACGTGCTGCATTGCTACCGCTCGATGAACTACATCTCGCGGCACATGGAGGAGAAGTTTGGCATTCCCTGGTGCGAATACAACTTCTTCGGGCCCGCTAAGATCGTGGAGTCGCTGCGCAAGATCGCCGGCTATTTCGACGACAAGATCAAGGAGGGTGCCGAGCGGGTGATTGCAAAATATCAGCCGCTGGTGGACGCGGTGATCGCTAAGTATCGCCCGCGCCTGGAAGGCAAGAGCGTGATGCTGTTCGTTGGCGGGCTACGTCCGCGCCACGTGATCGGCGCCTATGAAGATCTCGGCATGGAGGTCGTCGGCACCGGCTACGAGTTCGGCCACAATGATGACTACCAACGCACCGCCCAGCACTACGTCAAGGATGGCACGTTGATCTACGACGACGTTACCGGCTACGAGTTCGAACGCTTCGTCGAGAAGGTCCGGCCTGACCTGGTCGGCTCGGGCATCAAGGAAAAATATGTCTTCCAGAAGATGGGCGTGCCGTTCCGCCAAATGCACTCCTGGGACTATTCGGGTCCGTATCATGGCTATGATGGATTTGCGATCTTCGCGCGCGACATGGACATGGCCATCAACTCACCGATCTGGAAGAAGACCAAGGCGCCGTGGAAGGACGTCCCGAAGCCGAAGCTGTTGGCTGCCGAATAACTCGAGGGGCCCGGCTCTCTACTGAGAGCCGGAGCCGACATTAATCACGATTTTCGAAGGGATCCTACCAATGGCGCAGAGTGCAGAACACGTGCTCGATCATTTCGAGCTGTTCCGCGGTCCGGAATACCAGCAGATGCTGGCCAACAAGAAGAAGATGTTCGAGAATCCCCGCGATGCCGCGGAGGTCGAACGCATCAGGGAATGGGCGAAGACGCCCGAATATCGCGAAAAGAATTTTGCGCGGGAAGCGCTGACGGTAAACCCAGCCAAGGCCTGCCAGCCACTGGGCGCGGTGTTCGCCTCGGTTGGCTTCGAGGCCACGCTGCCCTTCGTGCACGGCTCCCAAGGCTGCGTGGCCTATTACCGCAGCCATCTGTCGCGGCACTTCAAGGAGCCAAGCTCCTGCGTCTCCTCGTCGATGACGGAGGACGCTGCGGTATTCGGCGGGCTGAACAACATGATCGATGGGCTCGCCAACAGCTATAATATGTATAAGCCCAAGATGATCGCGGTCTCCACCACCTGTATGGCGGAGGTGATCGGAGATGACCTCAATGCCTTTATCAAAACGTCCAAGGAAAAAGGCTCGGTGCCAGCTGATTTCGATGTGCCGTTTGCGCACACGCCAGCCTTCGTGGGCAGCCACGTCACCGGGTACGACAATGCGCTCAAGGGCATCCTCGAACATTTCTGGGACGGCAAGGCGGGGACAGCCGCGAAACTCGAGCGCGCGCCCAACAAGAAGATCAACCTCATCGGCGGCTTTGACGGCTACACCGTCGGCAACATCCGCGAGATCAAGCGCATCTTCGAATTGATGGGCATCCAGTACACCATTCTTGCCGATAATTCCGATGTGTTCGATACACCGACCGACGGCGAGTTCCGGATGTATGACGGCGGCACGACTCTGGAAGACGCCGCGAACGCGGTTCACGCTAAGGCAACGATCTCCATGCAGCAGTGGTGCACGGAAAAGACGCTGCCGTTCATCGCCGACCATGGCCAGGAGGTCGTGGCGTTCAATTATCCGGTGGGCGTGTCCGCAACGGATGAGTTTCTCATGGCGCTGTCGCGCATCAGTGGCAAGGACATTCCGGAGGGACTGGCACGAGAACGCGGCCGCTTGGTCGACGCGATGGCCGACTCCAGCGCGCATGTCCACGGCAAGAAATTCGCGATCTATGGCGATCCAGACCTCTGCTATGGGTTGGCTGCCTTCCTGCTCGAGCTTGGCGCCGAGCCGATCCATGTGCTGTCCACGAACGGCAACAAGGCCTGGGAGAAGAAAATGCAGGCGTTGTTTGGGAGCTCGCCGTTTGGGCAGAACTGCCATGCCTATCCGGCGCGAGACCTCTGGCATATGCGCTCGCTCTTGTTCACCGAGCCTGTCGACTTCCTGATTGGTAACACCTATGGCAAGTATCTGGAGCGCGACACGGGTACGCCGCTGATCCGGATCGGTTTCCCAATCTTCGATCGGCATCACCATCACCGCTCTCCGGTGTGGGGCTATCAGGGGGGCATGAACGTGCTGGTGAAGATTCTCGACAAGATCTTCGACGAGATCGACAAGAAGACCAACATTGCCGGCAAGACCGACTATAGCTTCGACATCATTCGTTGATAACGAACGGCGCGCGCCATCGCCGGCAAACGTCGGCGATGGCCTAAGCGCACGATGGACTGATCTTCGCGAACAAGCTCGGTTGAGAGGAGAGACGGATGAGTTCGCTATCGGCCACGATCCAGGAGATGTTCAACGAGCCGGGCTGCGCTAAGAACGCCAACAAGTCGGATGCCGAGCGCAAGAAGGGCTGCACCAAGCAGCTGCAGCCGGGCGGCGCCGCAGGCGGCTGCGCCTTCGACGGCGCCAAAATTGCGCTGCAGCCTTTTACCGACGTCGCCCATCTGGTGCACGGTCCGATCGCCTGCGAGGGTAATTCCTGGGACAACCGCGGTGCGGCTTCGTCTGGCGCCAGCATCTGGCGGACCGGCTTCACCACTGACATGAACGAAACCGATATAGTATTTGGGGGCGAGAAGCGTCTCTACAAGGCAATCAAAGAGATCATCAACAAGTACAGCCCGTCGGCCATCTTCGTCTATCAGACCTGCGTTCCCGCCATGATCGGCGACGACATCAATGCGGTTTGCAAGGCGGCTTCGCAAAAACTCGGCAAGCCGGTCATTCCCGTAAATTCGCCGGGCTTCGTCGGCCCCAAGAACCTAGGCAACAAGCTCGCCGGCGAGGCCTTGCTCGAGCACGTCATCGGCACGCAAGAGCCGGACTACACCACGCCCTACGACATCAACCTGATTGGCGAATACAACCTCTCCGGCGAGCTTTGGCAGGTCAAGCCGCTGCTTGACGAGCTCGGTATCCGCATCCTCTCCTGCATCTCGGGGGACGGCAAATATCGCGAAGTCGCCTCTTCGCACCGGGCGCGCGCTGCCATGATGGTATGTTCGAAGGCGATGATCAATGTCGCGCGCAAGATGGAGGAGCGTTACGGCATCCCGTTTTTCGAAGGGTCGTTCTATGGCATCCAGGATTCCAGCGATTCGCTGCGCCAGATTGCCCGGCTGTTGGTCGAGCGCGGAGCGCCTTCCGAACTGATCGAGCGCACCGAGGCGGTGATCGCGCGCGAGGAGGCGCGCGCCTGGGCCGCGATCGAACGGTACAAGCCGCGGTTTGCGGGTAAGAGGGCACTTCTGATCACCGGCGGCGTCAAGTCCTGGTCCGTGGTGGCGGCGCTGCAGGAGGCAGGGCTCGAGCTGGTCGGCACCAGCATCAAAAAATCCACCAAGCAGGACAAGGAGCGCATCAAGGAGCTGATGGGGCAGGATGCCCACATGATCGAGGACATGACGCCGCGCGAGATATACAAAATGCTCAAGGACGCGAAAGCGGATATCATGCTCTCGGGTGGCAAATCGCAGTTCGTTGCGCTGAAAGCGGCGATGCCCTGGCTCGACATCAACCAGGAGCGCTGCCACGCTTATATGGGCTACGTCGGTATGGTGAAGCTGGTCGAGGAGATCGACAAAGCGCTGTTCAACCCGATGTGGGAGCAGCTGCGTCGACCAGTGCCGTGGGAGGAGGTGGCCAAGAATCGGCAGACCAAGGGGATGGCGCAGATGGACACGCAGGCCGCCGAGGTCGCCGCCGATCCGGAGACGACCCGGCGCGCGAAAAAGGTCTGCTTCTGCAAGGAAGTCGATCTCGGAACCATCGAGGACGCAATCCGCTCGCATGGCCTGACCAGCGTCGAGGCAGTCAGACAGCACACCAACGCGTTCGGTGGCTGCTGTAAGAGGCGTATCGAGGACATCCTGGCCACCATGCCGGTCTCCTCGCCGCCTGCCATGCTGCAAGCCGCGGAATAGGACGGCGTCATGGCCATCGTCACCACGCCGAAGAAGGCCTGCGCGGTCAACCCGCTGAAGATGAGTCAGCCGATTGGCGGCGCATTCGCCTTCATGGGCCTGCGTGGGGCGATGCCGCTTCTGCACGGCTCGCAAGGGTGCACATCCTTCGGGCTCACGCTGTTCGTGCGGCATTTCAAGGAGGCGGTGCCGCTGCAGACGACTGCGATGAGCGAAGTGGCGACCGTGCTCGGCGGTTATGATAATGTCGAGCAGGCTATCCTCAACATATACAATCGTGCCAAGCCGGAGATCATCGGGATCTGTTCGACCGGAGTGACCGAAACCAATGGCGATGACGTCGACGGCTACATCAAGCTGATCCGCGAGCAGCATCCGCAGCTTGCCAAATTTCCTCTTGTCTTTGTCTCCACGCCCGATTTCAAGGACGCCTTCCAGGACGGGTGGGGAAAGACAGTGGCATGCATGGTCGAGGTACTGGTGGAGGCGCCGGCGGTCGGGGCGGAGCGTGATCCCGCGCGGGTGAATGTCCTCCCCGGATGTCACCTGACGCCGGGTGACCTCGACGAACTTAGGACGATCCTGGAGGATTTCGGCCTGAAGCCATCCTTCCTGCCTGATCTCGCGGGATCGCTGGACGGGCATATCCCGGACGAGTTTACGCCAACGACCATTGGTGGCATCGGGGTTGACGAAGTCGCGGGCATGGGCCGGTCCAGCTGGACCATTGCCATCGGTGCGCAGATGCGGCGGGCGGCAGAAGCCATGCAGGCCAAGTCTGGGGTGCCGTTTCGCTTGTTCGAGCGGCTGTGCGGCCTCATCCCCAACGATGAATTCATCGCTTTCCTGAGCGACATCAGTGGCCGCCCTGTGCCAGCAAAATATCGGCGCCAGCGCGGCCAGCTCAGCGATGCGATGCTGGACGCGCATTTCCATGTCGGCGGCCGCAAGCTCGCGATCGGTGCCGAGCCTGACCTCCTGTTCGACCTGTCCAGCATGCTTCACGAGATGGGCGCGCAGGTGACGGCGGCCGTGACGACCACGCAGTCGCCGGTGCTGGAGCGGATCGGGACCAAGGAGGTGCTGATCGGCGATCTCGAGGATCTGGAAGAGCTTGCTAGGACGAGGAATTGCGATCTGCTGATTACGCATTCGCATGGCCGCCAAGCGGCGGCGCGGTTGAAGATTCCGTTTTATCGCGCGGGATTTCCGATGTTCGATCGGATCGGCGCGGGACACCAGCTATCCGTCGGCTATCGCGGCACGCGCGATGTGATCTTCAATATCGCCAATCTCGTGATCGCCGACCGCGAGGAAAATCATCAGCCGACGCCCGATTGCTGGCGGACCTCGAGACGGCCCTTAAAGCCCGGCCGCCGTAGCTTCATCGACGCAACAGAGGGGTCGATTGCATGAAGGTCGCATTCGCTACCCAAGACTTGAGGCGCGTCGATGCGCATTTTGGCTGGGCCAAGTACATCGCGATCTATGATGTTGGGCCGGGCGGGCACGTATTTCTGAAGGCGGTTCAGTTCTACGGCGATCTCAAGGAAGACGGCAACGAGGACAAGCTCGCGCCCAAGATCGAGGCAATCAAGGATTGCGCCATTCTCTATGTCGCTGCGATCGGCGGCTCCGGTGCCGCGCGGGTAGTGGCGAACAATATACATCCCATCAAGGTGAACAAGCCCGAGAACATCCTGGTGCTGGTCGAGAAGCTTCAGCACGTGCTGAAGGGTACGCCGCCACCCTGGCTGCGCAAGGCGCTGGCAAAGGACCAGGAGCGCACGCTCGATTTCGAAGAATGAGGACGACATGACTGAAGCCGCGGATATCGTGCAAACCGATCGCGCGCTCGATGCGCCATTCGTGAGGGAACTGATCAAGATCTGGCGCGCCCAGGACGTCCATGGCGCCTGGGACGGCAAGAGCGATCTCGATCTCCTCGAACCCTATATTCTGGACAAGGAGAAACGGCGCGCGCTGCCGATCGTCGGCGATCCCGATCCGGATACGGTCTGGCGGCTGGAGCTGTTCTTCAATGCGGTCGCGCTCTCGATCGAGAAAACGACCGGTGTGATGATCCAGCCGATGCTGAAGATGCACCACGAAGGCTTTGGCCGCATGGTGCTGATCGGCGGCCGGCTGATCGTGGTGAACAAGCAGCTGCGCGATGTGCATCGCTTCGGCTTCGACAATCTCGCAAAGCTCGCCGCCGAGGGTGACAAATACGTCGAAGGCGGCATCGAGATGACCCGGAAATTTCCCGACGTGGCCAACTATTGAGAGCAGCTCATGAGCGACCTTGAAATGCTGAAAGCGGAAATAAGAAAGCTGTCGGTCAAGGCAACGAAGGCGAAGATGGATCTGCACGATTTGTCGGAGGAACTTCCCATCAACTGGACCTCGATCATGGCGGTGGCGCAGAAGGCGCACGATGCCTTTGCCGAACTCGAGCGCAAGCGCGAGGATCTCAAGGCGCTGGAAAAGGCCTAAAAAGGGTATCCGATCATGTCATTTGCAACGCGCGACGGCCGCGACTGGACGCCGAACTACCTGATCTCAATTGATCCCAAGAAGTGCATCGGTTGTGGCCGCTGTTTCAAGGTCTGCGGTCTCGACGTCATGACGTTGAAGGGGATCAATGAGGAGGGCGATCTTGTCGATCTCGACGATGACGAAGACGGTGAGATCGAAAAGAAGATTATGGTGATGAATGACCAGGGCGCTTGTATCGGCTGCGGCGCCTGCGCCCGGGTTTGTCCGACCAACTGCCAGACCCACCAGCCCGCCGCAACGGAAGCCGCTTGACACCGCCTCTGTCCGCCTTTCCCGCAGGCGAGCGGGAGTTGGACGGCGAAGCCTCGCTGAAGGGACTCTCCATGTGCTGCGCTCGGGGATAGAGCCCTTCGCGCCGACCGGCGCGAAGGACTTGGTTGATTAGTGGTCGAAGCGGGCGGCCGTCGTCTGCAAGATGCGTGACAAAGTAGTCCGCTCTGACAGCAGCATGAAGGGCCGGTCGACGGACGGTAGTTCAAATCCTGCTCCCATCGAAATGAGATCGGCCGGAGCCAGCGCGTCGTTCATAGGATGGGACGCTATGCGCCGCGACAGCATCACAAAATGGTTGGCATTGCAGGGCCCTGCCGCGGATGGGCGTCGTAATAGTCCCGGCTCCGGCAAGCTGGCCTTCGGGAATGTTCGGTGACCTTCACCAGTGACTGCTCCCGCGAAGTCGGTCATCCTGCTCGGCCATTCCCACCAGCTTGCTGGCTCCGAGTCGCCGTCCCCGGGTAGAATCATGCGTCGTCGGCCGCAAGCATCTGAATTCTGCGAAAATGCCGGTTCGGATGGTTCATAATGTCTGCTGCCACTATGGGATCGGATGTTGGCAATCCTCAATAACTTCATTCCGCTGTCGCGAACGAGTTCGTTAGGCGCGTGACCACCTCGAGCAGACGTTCGGGCTCCTTGAAGAACTCAACCGGCCCGTACGCGTGGACGGCGATGTAATTCCATGTCGGCACCACCTTCCCGGTTTCTTGCTTGGTGGCGTACCATGAGGGTGTCACGTAGGCTTCCGGACCCATGAAGATCGCCAGAGCTTCGCCGGTCGGAGCCGAACGCCATTGTGGATTGGCCTTCGCCAAGTGCCCGTACAGCACTCCGTGCTCTCCTTCGGTCTCATCGAGGAAGAGCGGCAAGGGTGTCGCAATCGGTCCGTCCGCGGTGGCCGTGACCAGGTTGGCGAGGCCGGCGGAGCAAATGGTCGCGCGGATGCTTTCGACCTCGTCATCTCTAAAGGCGGGGGGCACATACATGGCGGTTCTCCGTTCTCGTTCTGAGATAGACCGAGCCTGGTACAGTTAGAACTGCCAGTTATCACTGATTTTGATGGTCCAGTTGGAGGGGCAAGCGACTAGGACAATCGCCGCGAACGAAGCTGATCGACCGCTTGAGCCAGAAGCTGACAGCCGCGCTCGATCTGGCGCGCCTCCAGTGCGGCGTAACCCATGACAAGCCCGATAACGTCCGGCTGATGCCGGCGGCCAGGATGACGATGATTGAAGAGGGGGCGACCGGATAGATGCCCACGCCCTTGACGCGAGCAGCCTCGATCAACGCTGCTTCGGACGTTTACGTAGGCGTCGAACTTCCTTGCCCAGGCGAGCAACTGGTGCCGACGCGCGATCGGCATGACGCCGCCCAGCGGAAATTGATGCGACGGCGTTACGTACGCGAGCCGCGCTTGGACGTTTGCAAGCCGCTCCGTGTCCAGTCCGTCGACGTCGACCGGAATCGGCACCGCGGCAGCCCCGGTGGCCGAGAAGACGTGCCTTGCCATCAGGTAGCCAGGGTCTTCCATGACGAACCGATCGCCGGAGTTGAGCAGCAGTCGCGCACACAAGTCGAGCCCTTGCTGCGAACCGTTCACGATGATGATTTGATCGACTTCGCATCGCACGGTCCTCGAACGCCAGAGATAGGCCTGCAGCGCCATCCGCAGCCGCCGAGAGCCGCAAGGATCGTTGTAGGCCAATCTCGCGGGCCGCCGTGGCATTGCAGCGACCGCGGCTCTTTTCCACGCGAGCACGGGGAAATCCGAAGGTGAGAGGTCACCATACCGAAAATTTGCGAGGAGGTTGCGAGGTTGCTCCTCCGAGCGCGGCGCGACCTGTCTCAACGCTCGCCGTAGCCCGACAGTTGCACCTTCCGTGACGACGGCCGCGACGTCGTGGGCACGCGCCCCCTCTCGACAACAGCTTGTGAAACGCGCGGCCGTGCGCCATGGCGGATCTCGATGAAGCCTTCCGCCGCGAGTTGCTCATACGCGATCGTCACCGTACCGCGTGATACGCCGAGTTCGCCGGCGAGGGCGCGGGACGACGGCAGCAGGCCATCGGCGCGGTACACGCGCCGCAGGATCCGATCCCTAAGCGCTTCGTAGATCTGACGCGCTCCCATTCGCGGGGTGCGGTGCCCAGGGGGCGTCTTCATCTGGGCCATCAAAAGTTCGCATAACTAGGCTTGCTTGATAAGCCTCTCTCTAGCTATTCGGGTTGAATGCCAAGCTGTTCTGAGGAGTTAGCGGCGCAGGCACCCAGGGGGCGCTATTCCGCCCGGTGCCGCAGAATCCAATCCAGCAGGTCTTCGCTTCGGCGACCACTTCGTGCGTGCTGGTCAACGGCGGCCGGTGCGGACGCAAGCGCCATACGGCGCAAATGCAGTTTGCCATCCGGCAGCAACCGTAATCTTTCTGCTAGTGCACTTTCAATGAACTCAGGCGCTGCATAGCCGCAGTTTTTACCGAATTATGGATTGCCTCGGGAAAGCCCTTTGGCAGCTCGCTTTCGATTCTGCCGAGCGCAGCTTCAGCGGTAGAGGCGACACGTTCGATTGATTCCTGAACGAGCTTTTTCGGTACGCCCGCCGCTTCGCCTGTCTGCAAGAAATGCCGGCCGTCTACTTCGGCAATCCTGTAGTGATTGTTTGTCCCTACCGACATTGCGAGCTTCATCTGCTTGCGCTGAATCTGACCGGTGTCCAGACTCGGCTGTGCCGTGAGCACGTCGTAAAGCGGTGTCAGATGGTAGCGGCCGCCGGGCGTGATGAAGATGCTGAAATTCTTCGCATGGCCATCGGTTGCGCCAATCAGCCAAAAGAAGATTTGCGCTCTGAGCAGCGTCGCCTGATCATCAGCGGGCGTGTCGCTGCCTTTGAGCAGATCAAGAAGCTTCACCATGCCGGGACCGCCATCGCTCTGGTATTTGCGCGTCGGCGGGACCGACAGGGCCTGACAGCAGTCCTCCTGCGGCAGGCGGAGCAGGCGGCCATCCTTCGTCCACCGCCGGTCGAAGCGCTCGATGACGAGCGCCGTGGTCTTACCGAAAGTCGCAATCTCGGCATGGTTCACCGGCACGCCGGAGGCGGCAGCAAGTCTCAGGCAGTAGTATTCATTCTCGACGCTGTTCGAAAGGTCGATGCCGTTGGGCAGCTCCCCGATCTGCGTCTTGAAAATATGGGTCGTCGGCGTGGTGCCGTGCGGCTTGAGCCACTTGCCGCCGTGCCGCAGCAGCGCCGTTTTCTCCTGCGCTCCTGCCACGGAAATCCGGAAATGATCGTCGCGCGTAAGCCCGAGCGGAGTCTGGGCAAGCCCGTTGAGGAGCTTTTCAATCGCTTCGTCATCGACGGCATCGCCGGCGATGGTGCGACCATCGCCATGATGATCATCATCGTCGGCGACGAATTGCAGGGCACCGACGCAGTCCCTGCCGATAGCAGCGAGCAGGCTGTAGGCGTCGGTCCCGGCGGCGCCGACCCTTTGCGCTACCCGGCGACGGAGCGCGTCGGAGTCGGGGAGCAGATTGTCGAAGACGGCCGTGATGGCTGCGCCGCGGAAGGCATCCTCCCGCAGCGGCAGCGAGAGCGAGACGGGCAGGGCATGGTCCCATCCGAGCCAGTCAGCCTCATACCGGAATTCAATAGCGCCAGTCGCCGCCTTGCTCAGGCGGCCGACGAGGCGGTTGTTGAGAAGCACGCGCAGCGGCTCATGGCGGCGACGCCGGGGCATCAGAAAATGTCCTCAAGGTCGGCGGCTGTGCCTTTGGTGCGAGGGACGATCCGGAACTCAAGGTCCAGGGCCGCGAGTACCGCAAGGATGGTGTCGAGCTTGGCTGCCGGATGGCCAGTTTCGATGAGCGAGATTGTCTCCTGGCGCAGGCCCGCGCGCACGCCGACCTGCGACTGGCTGAGCCCCCGTTTCTTACGGGTGCGGCGGATCAGGTTGCCGATCTGGTTCGGTGTGCGGGCAAGGTCGGTCATGTTACTCCGACCTAAGTATGTGCTAAATCCGATAAAAGCGCAATATAGCAAATGGCGCATAAATGGAAATTATGCGTCGAACTGCATAAAACACGTTTATCGGAATTAAGGCTATGACTTCCCTTACAGCAATCGCGTTACGCTCGGTATTCGCGACACGGAACCCGCAGGGGAAAGGAAGCAAAGCTGGATGCCACGGCCAAGAAGTTCCGCAAGCCGGCGGAGTTACGAAGAAGACCAGCGGGCTCGAATAGCCTTAAGCGCAGCGGCTTTTCGCTGAAGGCCGCCTAGAAGGCCCCGCTGGCCGGGCGATATCAATTATCGGCCTTGGCGAGCTGGTTTGGATCTCTGGGGCGTTTCGGGCGGTCCACTACATTAATATAGGACCGATTTCGGCAATTTCGAGTCAGCTGGCTATTTTGTTGGAACTCATGAACTGTGTTGACGTTGTGTACACACATGCAATATAGAAGGCGATGAAAGTTGCGAAATTAAAAGTTGATGTTGTTAGACCGTGGGAGAGTTCGCAATGGAACACGCAGCAGTGTTAGAGCGTCCGAGGGCGCGTACAAAGACGCGGCGCGTCCGAAGCGAAACCAATATACATATCCGCGCGACTGTCCAAGTTAAGCATCTAATCGATACTGCGGCTGTGGCCGTTGGTAAATCGCTCAGTGAGTTCATGCTTGATAGCGCGCGTCAGCATGCGATCGATGTTCTATTGGACCAAAGGCTGTTCGTCCTTGAGCCAGAGAAGCACGACGCTTTTATAGCCGCCTTGGATAACCCGCCTCCCGCAGGCGCAAAGCTCAAGGCACTAATGAAGCGTAAGCCGCTTTGGCAGAAGTAATAGAGCATCCCGGGAAGCGTGGGGGTTTGATAGCTCCCACGCTCCTGAAGCCTACGCACGACTTCAGCCGCTTTCACAGCGGCAATGAAGCGTTGGACGATTGGTTGAAGAATCGTGCTCTTGATAGCGAGGGCAAGACCGCGCGCACTTATGTGATGTGCGAAGATAACGTGGTCATTGGATACTATTGTATAGCCTCGGGGAGTGTTGAGCGGGCGGCGATCCCCAAGCCAATTAAGCGACATGGGCTGCCGAACCAGGTCCCCGTCGCTATTATCGGGCGCTTAGCCCGGGATCTTCCCTATAAGGGGAAGGGCATTGGATTGGACCTCCTCCAACACGCGCTCCATCAGATTGTGCACGCCTCGGAAACGATAGGAATTCGCGCAATCCTCGTGCATGCCATCGACGATAAAGCAGCAGCCTTTTGGAAAGGGGCCGAATTCATTGAAAGCCCCATCGGTTCAAGAACTTTCTATCTTCCGATAGAAACGATAATCGACGCGCTGCCCTAACAATTTACCACATTCACCAAGTGCCGAGATTATTCAAGAACATACTATGAACATAACGTCTTGGGTTGCGCCTTTCCCGCGATACGTCTCAAGTGGAAATATTCTCTCGGCAGGTCATGAGTTTGAGACCGGCTTGATCCATCCTCCGGGATGAAGGCGGTCCAGGGAGCAACATCCATTGTCCTTGTTCCGCCATTTGCACGACGACGCGTTCCTGGTGTTTTCGAGGGACCACAAGCACCTTTACGCGGCCTGCCTGCTGGATCTGCACGAACGCTTCTTCACGGGGGCCCCGGCATTCCCGACGCCGCGGCGGGTCGTGCACGCCATCTACGATGTCATGCGCGCCAATCCTTCGCTGTGGAACGAGGGCGACGGCGGGCTGCCGGACGTGATCTCGGCGGGCCGCCGCCGGATCCGTAAAGCCGACCTCGCTTTCGCATCCGAGAAAGGCGACAAGGCGCTCGGCTTGGCCCGACAACTCTACTCGCGCCTGGTCGATTGGGGCTGGCTCGAGGAAGAGGAATACGGCCTGCGGGTCACCGTCGACATGGCGATGGGACCCTTGCTGGTGATCCAGCGACTGGCGAGCCTGAACAAGGACCTCTCCCAAAGATTCGGCGGCCTGATCGTCCAGATTCGTCTGAACCTCGAGGCGGTGGAGAAGCTCACGCCCGAGGTGACCGATCGCAAGCAGCGCGAAGCCGCGCTCGCGGTGCGTGAGGCGCGCAACCAGGCCGACCAGTTCACCAAGAGCCTTCGGGCGATCCTCGCCGACCTCAAGCGGATCAGGCGGACGGTCATGGAGTCGAAGACGGTCGGTACCCGCCTGGAGGCTTTCTTCGAGGAGTTCGTCGATCAGCTCCTGCTGAAGGACTTCCAGTCCATCCTGACGGTGAACCATCCCTACCGTTTCCGCGACGCCATCGTCGACCTGGCGCGCAGAATCTCCTACACTCCGGACACGATGCAGGTGCTCGCAGAGGAATACGCGGCGGCCAGCATGGCGTCAGATGTCGAAGACGGCCATACGGCCGCCGCCGACGACCTGCTGGCGATCGAGAACATCTTCGAGCAGATCGGCGAGATGTTCGAGCGTATCGAAACGTTCCGGCGACAACTCGAAGCGCGCGTTCGTAATACCATCAAGTACGCCGAGCGCGGCGCACAAGGTCTGGTCGGCCGCGCCGGCGACCTGGTCCGCCGCCTCGACGCCCTGCTGCGGGACGGACGCCACGACCAGGCGACCGTTGAATGGAGCGTCGAGCCGCTGGCCTCCCCCTGGTCGGAGCACCATCAGGCGCCGACCCGACAGCCCCGCCGGCCCGTCGAAGCAAGGGAGCTCTCGGCGCCACCATCCGACCCGCTCTACGAACTGCGGAAGCAACTCCGGCTCGAGTACATCGCGCGCATCGCGCCTCGTCCGGAGGACGTCCGCAAGTTCCTCGAAGGGCAGGTCCCACCGTTCGGGACTAAGGAAGCGCGTTTCGTCGAAATCGAGACGGTCGACGACTTCCTCGCGTTCGACTCCGCCCGGCGGTACGCCCTGACGGGCGATGTGCCACCGCAGGTCGCCGGCGGCTTCGATCTGCAGCCATCGCCCGATACTCCGCCGCACGACAGCGAATGGCTCAGATGCGCCAATTTCGTGATCCGTCGCGGCGGCCTCCGCAAGGGAGTAGCGCATGCTTAGCGAATTCGAGAACATCGAGCGCTCGGCAGGCGCCGACAAGGCAGCCGATCTGCGCAAAGCGCTGCACTTCCTGCTGCGCCGCCAGTTCGTGTTCGCAGGCGACCCCCGGACCGGCATCGTCTACAATACGATCATGGACGGGCGCTTCCGCGACGCGGTCGACGGCTTTTTCGACACCTGCGGCTACCGCATCCATCGCGATCCGGAAGCCCAATGGGCCGGCATCGTCGCCATGGACGACAACGTGCCGCTGCCGCGGATGAAATTGGACGAAACCATCGTGATGCTCGTCCTCGCCGCCTATTGGCAGCAGGAGATCAACGCGGGCGCGATGGAAGACCGGGCGGTCGTCGTCACCACCCTCAACGACCTGTTCGATCGCTATCGGGAGATGGTGCAGCCCAACGGGGGCAGCGCCTTCTCAAGTCAGCGCTTCCGCGACATTCTCAAGGAGGCCGCTCAGCGCAGCTTGGTCGAGATCGGAGACTTCGACAACGAGCAGCAGGACTGCGAGGTCCGGATCCGGCCGATGATCAAGCTCATCAGCGGCGGCGACGCCCTGCAGAGGCTCGAGCGCTACGTCCGCAGCGAGGAGGCCCGCTTTCCGCGGGACGCCGGAGACGAGGCATGATGGAATTGCGGCACCTTGCCTTGGTGAACTGGCACCTGTTCGACGTTGCCGACATCGCGGTCGCCGGCCACATCGGCGTGCTGGGCGAGAACAGGTCGGGCAAGTCGACCATCCTGGACATGGCCCAGGTCGTTCTCACCGGCGGCAACCGGCGCTTCCTGCGCCTGAACGCGGTGGCGGGCGATAGCGGAAAGTCCCGCAGCGGATCCAAGCGCAGCGTCGTCGACTACTGCCTCGGTACGCTCGGCGAGGACCAGCGCCGGCGGGACGAGGCCCGCACCTACATCGCGCTCGGATTCGAGGATACCGAGCGCGAGCGGCCGTCGGTTACGATCGGCATGGCTCTCGAGGCGCGGAAGTCCGACAGCAAGGAGACGGTCCTCGCGCTCTTCGTCGCCGTCGGCACGGTCTTGACGGCCAAGGACTTCATCGAGCGCAAAGGGGCGCAGCAGTTCCCCGCGCAATGGGAGGACGTCCGCGCCCGGATCGTCGCGGCGGTGGGCGAGCAGAATTTCGTCAATCACCGGGACCGGGCCGGCGACTACGTGCGCGAATACATGCGCCATCTGGTGCCGCACGCGCCCTACGGCGAGCAGAACGCCAGCGGGCTGCAGAAGTCCATCGTGAACGCGATGACCCTCGACCATAACCAGACCGCCACCCAGTTCGTCCGGGACTACATCCTGGAAGACAGTCGGATCGGCATCAAGGAACTGCGCGAGTCGATCCAGACCTACCGCAACATCAGCGAGACAATCCGGAGGATGCGGGAGAAGCTCGACGCCCTGAAGGCGCTGCGCGCAATCTTGGCGGGCCTGGAGAGGACTCTTGAGACGAAATTCCGCGAGGAATGGATCGCCAGGCGCGCCAACTGGCTGGCGGCCAGGGCGACCAATCGCGACCTGCGGGCCAGGCTGCGCGACGAGACCGCGCAGCGGGCCGCGGCGACGGCCGAGCTCGCCTTCATCGACGAGGACGTCAAGGCCATCGACAGGGAGATCGAACGCCTGACGACAGCGATCGCGGAACATGACGCCAGGACGGGCCGGAAGGAATTGGCGCAGACCGCCATAATGGCCGATCAGGCCGCGCAGTGGGCCCTTTCCGAATTCAGGGGGCGGGTGGAGAACATCCAACGGCTTCGACCGCTGCTCGCCATGTACGGCTGCGGCTTCGACGAATTCATTCCCTCGGTCGCGAAGCTCCTCGGTGCAGCCAAGAACGCGGAAATCGGAGCCGTGGCCGACGAACTCTCGGCGGCCGAGCAGGGGTTCGTGTCGTCGGCGCCAGCATGGTCGGCCAAGGTCGACGAGGCGAGACAGGCGATCATGGCCGAGGCGTCGAAATTGCGCGCGCAACGCGGCGATCTGCTCGAACGCATCCGTCAGCACGCCTCCGGAGGCGCGCGCGCGCATCTCGAGCCGGATACCGAACGGCTGTGCCTCAGACTCCGGCAAAAGGGAATGGCGCCGCGGGTGCTGTGCGAGTTGATCGAGGTCGCGGACCCTGAATGGGCGGGAGCTGCCGAAGCGCTTCTCGGCCGCGACCGGGACGCGGTGTTCGTCGACCGACCGGACATCGGCGCGGCGACGGCGATATTCAAGGAAGGTCGCCGCGAATTCCGTCACACCTCGCTGGTAAGCCTCAACAAGCTGGAGCAGTTCAGGGCTAAGCCGGACCGCGGAACGTTTCCCTCTATCTTCCGCACCGAGGATCCGGACGCGCTGTCGTTCATCATGCGCCGCTACGGCTCCGTGCGCCTTGCCGACACGCTCGAACAGTTTAACAAGCCGGGCCGGGCCATCATGAAGGACGGTCTCTACGACGACGGCCTGGTACGGACCCATCGTTCGATCGATCCGTCGCAGCACAAGATCGGCAAGGCGGCTCAGGCGAACGCGCTGCGAGCGCTGCAGGACCAGACGGAGGCGCTCGAGGACGCGGTTTCCCAGAAGGCGAGGGAAGCGGAAGCAGCTGACGCCGCGTTCGCGGCCCTTAGGTCCCTTTGCACCGACGGGAGCGCCGGCCTGAAGTCATGTGCGGCAGCCTTCTCCGCCGCCGAGGCCGAGAAGGCTGATGCGCAGGCAAGATTATCCGCCCTGCACGGGGCCGGCGACGGCGGACTTCGTGAGAAGAAGGAGGCGCAGCTGGACCTCAAAGAACGCCGGCGCGTCGAACGGGAGACGCAGCAGAGGGCTTTCAACAAGCACAATGGCGAGGTGCGGCTCATCGAAGGGAAGCTCGGGGACGGAGAAAACGTGCCCGGCTCCGAACTCAACTTGAGAGTCGCCCAATCGATCTTCCTCAAGAATCGCTCACTCTACGCCGCGATGAAGGGCCGCGCCGCCTACCGATCGCGCCTCGATACGCGTTTGCAAAAGAGCGAAGCGGAGAAGCATTGTTCCATCGCAGATAAAGCCCTGAAAGATGCCGAGGCGTCGGACGTGGAGCGCAAGGGTATCGAGCGCCGGGTGCGGGAATTCCTGGACGGATACTTCGACGATTTCGGCATGAGTTCTCAAGTCGGCATCGAAAGCGAGCCGCTCCAGGAAGTGAAGCCCTGGATGGAGCAGTTGATCGACGACATCGAATCCAACGAACTGCGCAGGTACGAACGGCAGGCGCGCGAGGCGGCCGAGAAGGCCTCGACGCTGCTGCGCGGCGAGTTCATCAACGCCCTGACCTCAAGGATCGGCAAGATGGAGCGGGACCTCCAGTCGCTGAACCGTAGCCTCCAGGCCCACCCCTTCCACAACGAGCGCTACTCGTTCCATCGCACACAAGTCGTGGAATTCCAGCCGATCCTCAAGATCATCGAGATCGGCAAAACCTCTCCGGAAGCGCTAGACATGCTCTTCCGCGGCGACGTGCCCGACGACTTCCCGCACAAGGACACCATTGTCGCGCTCGAGGCGCTCCTTGAGGATCCAGAGAAGGACTTCACGCAGTTCGAGGACTACCGGAACTTCTACACCTTCGAGATCCACATGGAGGACGTCGCCACCGGCCGGTCCACTCGATGGGAGCAGCGTCGTGGGACGGGATCGGGCGCCGAGCAGCAGGTGCCAATCTATGTGGCGATCGGGGCCTCGCTCGCCGCCGTCTACGGCAGCGCCGAGCGGCGCGCCGGCAAGCCGTTGGGTTTTGCGCTCGCCATGTTCGACGAGGCGTTCTCCAAGATGGACGGCAGAAACCAGCGCCAAATGATGGCCTTCTACAAGAAGCTCGGCCTGCAATTCGTGATCGCCGCGCCGTTCGAGAAGCGTGTTGCGGTGCTCGAGCACATGGACACCATCGTCGAAGTGGATCGCATCGGCGAGCAGTCGAGGGCGACCGTCGTTTCGCTGAAGGTGAAGGCCAAGCGCGAGCTCATGGCCATCGACCCGGATCTCATGTCCGACGAGGACCTCGCCGCACGGCTGGCCGCCGAATAGCCATGCCGCGCCGTTTCACCGACGCAAAGGAACTGCTAGGCGACCTTCTCGACCGGTTCGAGGCCGGCGCCTCAAGCCCGATCGCGCACCCCGACTATGCCGCTTTCCCGTCCGTCGTCGCCGCCGACGCCTTCCTGAAACAGATCAAGGAGGCTGAAGAGATCGGCGCGGTCTCGCTCGGCTGGGGGCGCGGCGCCAGGCGGGACCAAGTCGCACACGTGCGGCTGATGTCGGCGGGCGTCTTGTATGGACGTCTCGGCCGCACCCCGGCGTCGCGGATCGCCGAAGATGCTGCCGGGCGTCTCGTCGCCGGCTTGTCGCTGCACGATGGACTGAAGGAAAGCGCTGCGGGTATCGCCGACGTCTGGGGGCGAGGGAAGACGTGGCACGGATTCGCGTCGTTCGACGTCGAGAGGCTCCGCGAGGTGTTCGCGCTGGCCCAAGCGATTCTGGACCACAAGCACCTGGACGTCGACTACAAGACGTTCTCCCGGAAGACGGTGGGCGACAGCAAGACACTCGAACGCAACGAAGGCGCCGTCGTACGACTTCTTAGCGGAATCCTCGAATTTCCGCCGGGCGCGCGACCGCGCGAAGCGTTGCGGACTATCGGGCTTGAGCGTTTCGCCCCGCCGCTTCTGATCGCGGGGCGGATCGATCTCGACGGGGCCGATCTGTCCCGGATCTCTCCGCATTATCTCGGAATCACGCCCAAGGAGGCAGATCGTATCCGCTTCCGGGAGCCCCCGGTCTACGTTCTGACGGTCGAAAACTTCGCAAGCTTCAACAGGCACATCGCCGAGGCGGACCCCGGGCGACTGGGAACAACGATGTACGTGGGTGGATATCCTTCGCTCGCGACGCAAGAGGCGCTCCGGGTCATCGCAGGAATGGTGTCCGAATGCACGCCGATCTTCCACTGGTCGGACATCGATCCGGACGGCACCTGGATCTTTCAGACGATCGAGCGCGCTATCGGACGTCCGATCCGTCCCCACCTCATGAGCATCGAAATCGCCAAGCAATTTGGACAAGTTCCGGCTAAAAAGGCCGCACCAGCGCGATGCCTATCGGATTCTGGCATAGCTGCGCTCGCCACTTATCTGGCGGAGGAGGGCGCCAAGACCCTTGAGCAGGAAGAGCTCGACCCCGTCTTGCCCCAAGTCACCGCTCGGAGGTTAGCACTAACTTAGCCGAGAACCGTCTGTATCATGTGATTGAGACCGTCACTCGGTTCCAAGCGCATTGGAAATCGGATTCTCCGTTGTGACTTGAACGACGGTGCCAATCTTCAAATGCATGACTACGGGGTTGCCGGTCAAGCCTCGCGTGGGATGACCGCCAAGTCCGTTTCGCGAGATGAGCCGCTGGCCGTACGCAAAACGCTGTCGCGGAGATTGTCGGCAACATGCCAGACAGGCATCGGAAATTCCTGATTTCATTGAGCGCGGCGATGCTGAATGGGATTTGCTTGGGGCGTTCCCGGTGCCCGCGATTTGCCGGCCGTCAAATGGCGAATGCAGAACCTTGACAGCCTGCCAGCTGAAAAGCGCGCCGCGCTGGATCTTGAGAAGGTCCTGAGCAAATAACAGAAACCACGCGCGCGGCCAGATGGGTCTGGATCTGCTGCGATCCGATTCCTGAACAGCCAAGCGGTGCCTGATCCCACCAAGCTCGTTGGTCCGATGATCGAGCGGCTTCTCGTTGGCGACGGCGCGCGCCGGACTCCCAAGAAGGTGAGGCGATCAGGTACTTTGCGCGATTTTTGCAAGGCTGATCGCAGGATGATCAATTGATGGTTCTCTTGTCATGAACGAGCGGCGGACGCAGCCGAATATCGCCTATGCAATCTGCGGCTTCAACGATATTCCAAGCCAGCGCGCCATGGGCTTCCACCTCATGATCGTCGACGAAGACGGCAGCCACAGGCCGTGGCCCATTGTCGTGGTGCGCTGGGGCAAGCGGGTGTTTGCCTATCTTAACAAATGCCCGCACAATGGCATCAATCTGGACTGGGAACGCAACCAGTTTTTCGATCCACGCGGCATCCGGCTGATGTGCGGCAAGCACGGCTCGACCTTCGAGCTCGGCACCGGCCGCTGTGTGGACGGCCGGTGCAAGGGCAGCAGTCTCACGCCGGTCGCATTGACGGTGCTGGACGGCGATATCTGCGTTACCGGCGTGCGGCTTGTCGAGGAGGAGGATTCCTCTGGCTAAAGCTAAAGCCGGCCTTCAGACCGGCCGGTTCTCGTTACGGTTTCTCACGGGTTCCATCCTCTTCAGCCCGTCTTCGTAAGAGATCTCATCATAGGACGCATCGAGATCCTTGGTTGCGTCGAGCAGGTAGTCGAGCTTGCCGGGCGCGTCGAGCTTCTTGATGTCATTCTTGTCGACCCCGACCAGGTCCATCATTTCCTTCCAAACGGTGGATTCATCGCACGGCAGCACGTTGAAGGTGATACCACCGAGCTTGATTCGGTATTTCGCCAACAGGTCTATGTTGTTGCAAAACATGAAGTAGCTCCCATCAGGGCTTAGCGCGCCGTCAAGAACGTTTGCGACATCAGCAAGATAAGCGAAGCAGTGCAGATAGCCGGCCAGCACCGGAATGCTCCTTTCGCCTTCCTGCACGACCGTCAGTACCTGCTCGATCGAATAGTGGGGCGGCCGCTTCTCGTCCGCGACCTGGGCCTGGAATTTTAGGGCGATATCGCCGCGAAAGCCGAACCGGCCCTGCTTGGTGGTCCCGCCCTTGAATATGGCATTGAGCAGGCGCCCCTCCTTCTCCAACCGGCCGAGCGCGGTGTTCTCGATTGCAGTCATGAAAAATCATCCCTCGATCCAAGACAATCGCCGGACACTCCGGCGGCGGGAGACGCAATGCAAATTGTTTGCCGCCGCGTTCCTTACGCTTCATCGGCGGAATCCATAAAGAAAGACACGCAA
>NZ_LLYA01000182.1 GCF_001440415.1 Bradyrhizobium retamae | reverse complement strand
TCACCAGTCTGGCACATCGATGCCGTCGGGGGCCGTCCACCCCATCATTGCGAGCGAAGCGAAGCAATCAACCCCATGGCCTGGTTCAATTGCGCGACCACCTCGGCAGACGTCCTGGCCGGGGCATAGATCCCGTACCAACCCTCGCCGTGAATGCCATAGCCGCTTTCCGTGAACGTCGGCACGTCAGGCAGCACCGGCGACCGCACCCGCCCCGACGTTGCCAGGACGCGGACACGCCCGGCTTTGTGGGCTTCGACGAGATCCTGTGTCGAGGTGAAGAACATCGGCAGGTGACCGCCAATGAGATCGGTGATGGCCTGCGGGTTGCCTTTATAGGCGACGTGACGAAGCTCCAGGCCGGCATGGCGGGCGAACAGCACCGCGAAGAAGTGCGGCAACGATCCCGCGGCCGGCGTGCCGTAGGCCGCCTGATCGGCATGGGCCTTCAGCCAGTCGACCAGTTCCTTGAGGTTTTTGGCGGGCACATTGGCGCCGACAGCCATGGCAAGATCGTAGGTGCCGACCTGCGATATCGGCTGGAAGTCGCGCGCAGGATTGTAAGCGAGGTTGTCATAGACGCTCGTATTGTCTTGACCGGGCGACCGTGTACCTCAATGATCCATAAAGGAAGTCTCGTTCTCCTTATAAGGCGATAAAATTCATTGATTGAAGGCTTGCCGTGGTCTGGAATGTCGATCGACGCATCAAGCTGCGTGACCTGCATGTATTTCAGGCCGCGGCCGAGACCGGCAGCATGGCCAAGGCGGCCGCGCATCTTTCGATCACGCAGCCCGCCGTCTCCTATGCGATCTCGGAGTTGGAGCACGCCGTCGGCGCGCCGCTGCTCGACCGTTCGTCGCTGGGCGTGACGCCGACGGTCTACGGACGCGCGCTGCTCGAGCGCAGCGCCATCGTGTTCAATGAATTGCGGCATGGTATAAGCGAGATTGCCTCGCTCGCCGACCCGGAAGTCGGCGAGCTGCGGATCGGCACCACGCCGCCGATGGCGGCGGTCGCGTCAGCCGTGTTCAACCGCCTGGTGCCTCGCTATCCACGCATGAGCTTCGAACTGACCGTCGGCCCGACCGACGTACTGCTGCGGCAATTGCGTCAGCGCGACGTCGAAATTGTCATCAGCCGGCTGGCATCGATGGTCGGCAATGACGATCTCGCCGTCGAGACGCTATTTCACGACGAGTTAGTCGTGCTCTGCAGCAAGCGCAACAAATGGGCCAAGCGCCGCAACGTTGCCCTGGCCGACCTCATCCACGAGCCGTGGGTGTTTCCACCGCCGACGGGCTTTCTCACGGGAGTCATGCGCGGTGCCTTTGAGGATCAAGGCCTGGAATTTCCGCGCGCGACGGTGACCACGGCGTGCACCTATTCGCTGAGCGTGCTGGTCGGCAACGGCAATTTCCTCGGCATCCATCCCCGCGCGATGCTGACCGCACCGAACGAACACCCACAATTGACCGCTGTCGATGTGCGGCTGCCGACCACGCGCGGGGCGATCGGCCTGATCGCACTGAAGGATCGGTCACTCAGTCCGGTGGCAAAACTGTTCGCGCAGTCGGTCGCGCCCGTCGTGGAGGACATCAAGCCGAAGCGGATTGCGCGCGCGAAGCAGAGATAGTGCATCCGAACGACCGGGAACGCTCGGGCTGGCTTTGGGGTTGTCGTGTTCCAGCAAGGGAGATGCCGATGCCAACCCAGCCGACCATCGCGCGCATCTGGCGCGGCCGGACGCGGCCCGAGATCGCGGACAGCTATGAAGCCTATATCAAAGCCGAAGGAATCCCGCCGCTGGAGAAAACCGCCCTTGGCATCCAGCTATTTCGGGAAGATCGCGAGGATGAGAGCTGGTTTACGACCATCTCCTATTGGCCCGACATCGAGTCGATGACCGCCTTCACCAAGGGTGAACCGACCAAGGTTCACCATCTCGACCGTGATCCCGAGTTTCTGATGGAGCTGCCCGAGTTCATCCAGATCCATCGGATCCTGATAAACCGTCAAGGCTTGCGCTGACTATGCCCAGCCGCGCATGCTTCGGCGCTCGGGCGGCCGAGACGCGCTCATGTAAGGATGGCGGCAAGGCCGCCGCACGGCCTCTAGCGTTGCGCCGGTGCAGCGAGCGACTTCAAATAGCTGTCGAGCGGTCCCGACCAGAGGTTCGGACGCCGAAATACAAAGTGCCCCTGGCCGGCCTGCGCTTCGAACTCCAGGAATTTTCCGCGGCCGCCGGCTTTCTCGAAAGCCGCGAAATTATCCCGGCTGTGCGCGATCGAATAAAACGTGTCGTGCTGACCGTAGAGCCAGATCGTTGGCTTCGGGTAGGAGGCGCCTCGTTCGAAAAGCGAATGATTCACGGTGCTCGCGACTAAGCAACTTTCGCGTGCCCAGCCGCCGACAAAATTGACGGCGCCGGCGACCTGCTCGGGATGTAGCCCGGCATAGGCGATCGACAACACGCCGCCGCGCGATTGTCCGCCGATCAAAATGGGCGCCGAGGCAATGTCTTGCCGTCGCCGCAGGGCCGCGATCGCAGCGTCGATATCGGCCAGTGCGCGATCCGCGCCACCAAGCGACATGTCGACGTTGCAGGCGTAACCCTCGTCGTAGAGTCCGTCGGATTTGCCACGGCCGCGACGCTGCGGATAAGCCACGATCCATCCGCGATCATTCAAAAAATTCGCCAGATCGGTGGAGAACCAGGTTTCGGTGGGCAGGATAATGCCTCCGCCCGTCGATCCATGGTTGATCACGGCCAATGGAAACGGCCCCGCGCCTGTGGGGCGAAAGATCACAGCCTCGAGGCGGATGGGTTTGCCGTCTTCGATCAGATCGGTTTGCAGGAACTCGGACTTGCCGCGCGTCCATGCGACGACGGCACCTCTGGTCAGAGACGCGAAGTCGGCTCTGGTCATGTCAGCACTGCTAGTGATGTTGCCGAGCTTGAAGTGGGCCTTCAGACCGCCACTTTCCGCCATCTCGTAGGTTGCGGAGAAGCCCTCGCCCATCACATTGAGCGTACCCGCAGAAACAGTTCCCTCAAGACGCCACCACCTCCCCTGACGTCCGGTGCGGGTATCGTCGCCAATCGCATAGACGACTCGTGCCGCGCCATCCTCGCTGACGGATTCAACGAGCAGGATATGCTTGAGCCTATCGCCCCACAGGCCAGCCCAAACTTGTTTCCATGACTCGAATGCCCCGTCAGGCGTCGCTGCTGGTTGCGTCAGACGGAAGCGGGACGCCGTCGACGACAGGATCAGCGGCGCTGACAGACTGCGACAGCGTCAAAAACGCAAAAAGCAGGAAGGACCGAAGCCTGCAAGACATCGCGGGTCCTTGCAATTTGAGGGCGAACATCCGCCATGACCATGATGGCCGCCCGGCGTGCCGGTGGCAAGCTATGTCCCGGCCGTCATCGGCCGTGGGGCTTCCCGGCGGTCTACATCCCCGCGCCGCAAATCAATCTCGATATCGGCGGATCTGTCATTCCGTGGGGCTCGCGGAGCGAGAGCCCGAAATCCATTTCACCTCCGAGCCTGCGGCCTGACGGATTCTCAGATGTGCAATTGCACATCATAGCCCGTGCAGCGCACGCCCGGAATGACCGAGATCAGACGATCTTCTTCTCCTTCAGCGCTTCCACCTTCGCCTCGTCGTAGCCGATCGTCGCCAGCAAGTCCTTGGTATCCGCGCCGAGCAGCGGCGGTGCGCGATAGTCCTTCACCGGAGTGCCGGAGAACGTGATCGCGTTGCGGATCAGCGACAGGTCGGGCTGCAGCGGATGGTTGACCTTGACCTGCATGCCGCGCGAGCGGACATGCGGATCGGAAAAAACCTGCGAGAAATCGTTGATGGGACCCGAGGGGACGCCGGCCTTTTCCAGCTCTTCCAGCCAATAGGCAACGGGCTTCTTCAAGAATAGCCCGGCGAAGATCGCCATGATCTCCTTGCCGTGGACGACGCGGTCGTTGTTCTTGACGAAGCGCGGATCGGTGGCGAGTTCGGGCGCGCCGAGCACCGCGCAGGTGCGCTGGAACTGGCCGTCATTGCCGACCACCAGCATCAATTCCCCATCGGTACATCGGAACACGCCGGCCGGCATGCCGCCATTGCCCCAGGTGCCGCGCCGCGGCGGGGTCTGGCCGTTGACGAGAAAGATCTGTGCGTAATGCGACAGTGCGGCGATCACGGTGTCGAACAGGCAGACGTCGACATGCTGCCCCTCCCCGCCATTGACCTTGCGGTGATAGAGCGCGGCCAGAATGCCGATCGATGAGTTCATGCCGGTCATGTAGTCGACGATCGAGGGGCCGACCTTCATCGGGCCGGCGCCGGGCTCGCCGTCGATATGGCCGGTGACGCTCATCAAGCCGCCCATTGCCTGCAGGATCGCGTCGTAACCGGCGCGCGGCGCGTAAGGGCCAGTCTGGCCGAAACCGGTCACCGAGCAATAGATGATGCCGGGATTGATCGCCTTGATCGATTCGTAATCGAGCCCGTAGCGCTTGAGATCGCCGACCTTGTAATTCTCCATCATCACGTCGCAGCTCTTGGCGAGCTCGCGAATGATCTCCTGGCCCTCCGGGGCCGCGATATTGACGGTAAGGGATTTCTTGTTGCGGTTGGCGCAGAGGTAGAACGAGTTGTTATTGTTCTGCTTGCCCTCGGGGTCCTTCAGGTAAGGCGGGCCGAAGGCGCGCGCGTCGTCGCCGCCGCCGGGACGTTCGATCTTGATCACCTCGGCGCCGAGATCGGCGAGCATCTGCGCCGACAAGGGACCAGCGAGCACCCGTGTCAGGTCGAGAATTTTGATGCCCGATAGTGGCAGAGCCGACATGAACTTCCTCCGAAAATTTTGGCGTGGTGGCGCGGGAACAGGTCCGGCGCTTTGATGCTTGCCGATACACTATTTTGTGCGGCTGAGCCCTGCATTGTCGGCATGTAGGTATCCATTGCTGACTGGGAGCAGCGACGAGGTGCTCCGATCGATTGCGCTTCCTCTCGCACGACAATTGAATTGGACCATTAATTGGTCTATTCTTCTCAAGCTACCGACAATCGAACAAGACACCTCATGCGCATCCCCGTCTCCGAAGCCAAAGGACAATTGACCGAACTGGTACGACGCGCCGAAGCCGGCGACGAGGTCATCCTGACCCGTCATGGCCTGCCGGCCGTGCGTCTGGTTCCTGTCGCGGCTGCGCCGGATCGGAAGGCGCGCCGCGCCCTGCTTGAAGCCGTGCGAGCCAGCGGCGCGACAAAGGCGGCGGCCGGGCCCGGCGCCGCCAGGAGTCAGGATTTCCTATACGGCGATGACGGTCTGCCCGGATGATCGCCGTTGATACGTCCGCTCTTATGGCTGTCGTGCTCGGTGAAGCCGAGGCCGACGCCTGCATCGCCGCGCTGGAAACAGAAGACGAGATATTGATCTCGGCGGTAACCATCGCCGAGGCATTGATCGTTGCGGACCGCCGAAACGTCGGCGACGAGATGGGAAGCCTGATTGACGGGCTTGGCCTCAACACCATTGCCGTTTCGCTGACCTCGGCACGAAGGGCCGCGCAGGCCTATGCACGATGGGGAAAAGGCGTTCACGCCGCCGGCCTCAACCTCGGCGACTGCTTCGCCTATGAGGTCGCGAAACAGCATCGCTGCCCCCTGCTCTTTGTCGGGAGCGATTTCGCGAAAACGGACATCAAAGGAGTTCTGTGAACCGGACGATCCCGGTCGCCCAACCTCACCGCAGCAGCGAAACGGGCGGCCCTGTGGAAGGAGCCGCCCGCTGCGATTGTCGAATCGTTATTTGCCGATCGCCTGATTACCTGTTCGCGCCGGCCTTGGCGCGGCTGGCGCGCCATTCCAGGAATTCGCGATATAGCGGATCGCGCTCCTGCGGGGAAAATGCGGCGGCGGCTGGCGCGGCAACCGGCGCCGGCACGGCGCCCGATGCTGCCGATACGGCCGCGCCCGGAGGCATGTTGCGGTCGAGCCATTCCTGTGCCGCCTTGAAGCGGGTCCAGCCGGACACCGTCGCCCGCGGCGCCATTTCCCTCCACTTCGGATGGAACGGCGGACGCTGCAACTGCGCGACCTTGTCGAACATCGTATCCACCAGCAGCGACAGGCGGCGGTAGCGATCGCTGTTCGGTGCCCAGTTATACGACGCCAGCACCGCCTCTGCCGCAACCGTCTCGACGTAGCCGCCATCCGGCACAAGGCCCGGGTAGTCCGCCGAAGAAAGCTTGGAAGGCAGATATTCCTCCTGCAGCGTCTTGGCGTAATCGACCGGGACCAGATGCAGGTTGCGATCGTTGACCTGATTCAGCCATTGCAACGGCTTGCCTTCGATCGCAACGATCGCGTCGACCTCACCCTTGCGCAGCATGTCCACCGCCAGTCGCGGCTCCTGGTAGATCAGATGCGGCCTGATCCCGAGCCGCTCGAAAACGTTGATCGCGGTCACGAAGGTCGAGCTGTCGGGCAAATCGACCACCACGGTCTTGCCGTCGAGTTCCCGCATGTTGGTGATCGTCCTTGGCGCGAGGACGTGCATTTCCTCGTTGAACATCTTGGCCACGTAAACGAACTGGTTGCGGATGTCCTTGGCGAAGTCCTTGCGGTCGAGATAGGCGAGCGTGTCCTTGCGCACGATGCCGGCATCGACGCCCCGCAGCAGCAGAATGTCCGCCACCGCCTGCACCGACCCGCGGCCCATGACCGGCAGGATCCGCAGCGCCGTGCCGTTGTCGAGCACGGAGGCGAGATCGGCGCCCACCTGAGCATAGGTGGAGCCGAACGAGCCCGTCATCAGGCTCACGGTATTGGCGTTGAGCTGGTTGGCCAGATCGCGCTTGGTGGCGGTGCCGTACTTGAAGATCGTCTTGAACGAATCAGAGACGGCGCCCGGATCGATGCCGCTTCGCACCGGACCGAAGTGCTGCCAATTGCCATTGGTAAAGCGCATCATCCGCATCTGCTCGATCGGCGCATGATCGGACGGGCTGGTGTTGATCAGGATGCCCTGCACCATCATGGGAAGCTGGACGCCCTTGATCGCGCGAGCCTGCTTCATGATGTTTTCGCGCGAGAGATCGTCGCCACAGTTCTTCAGCACCTCGACCAGAGTCCTGCTGACCAGATAGCCAAGGACGGCCTGGCCGTTGGTCTTGCTCACGCTCGGGACATAACGCTGCATGAAGGCGCTCCACTCGCGGAACGCCACGTCACCGGCCGCCGCCGCGTCTTCGCCCTCCAGCCTGTATGCCGCCGACAACAGGCCTTCCGCATTTTGCGGACCCGCCGGCTGAATTACGGCCGAGTACGAATTGGCGATCGACGCCACGAAATGGTTCGGCCGCCAGCCGAGCTCGACGCTTCTCCGGATCGCCATGATGGCGAATTTCGGCGTGGTGAACTCAATGAAGACGTCGGCGTTGGACGCCTTCAGCTTGGCCATCTGCGCATCGATATTGCTGTCGGTGACCTTGTAGGGAGCTTCGGCCACGATCGCGACCTTGCCGCCCAGGCCGTCCTTCAGGCCTTTCAGGTATTCCTTGCCCATGCCATCCTCCTGATAGAGGACGGCGATCCGGCTGCGGGGATGGTTCTCCAGGATATACTGCGCAAAAATTTGCGCTTCAGCCGTGTAGGTCGGCAGGAAGCCCATGGTCCAGGGAAATTCGCGCGGCTGGTCCCAGGCTGCTGCGCCCGACAAGGCAAAAAGCTGCGGAACTCTCTTTGAGTTCAGATAGGGCTGGATCGCCGCGTTGGTGTTCGTACCGATGGTCCCCAAGGTGAAGAGAACCTGGTCGTCCTCGACGAGCTTGCGGGTCATCTCCATGGTTTTGTTGGGGTCATAGGCGTCGTCATAGGTGATCATATTGACCTTGCGGCCATTGATGCCACCCTCGGCGTTGACCTTGTCCAGATAGGCCGAGATGACCTTGGCGATGACGCCGTAGGCGGAAGCCGGACCGGTATAGGGAGCGGTGTTGCCGATCCGGATTTCGTTGCTGCCCGGAGGCGCCGCGTACGCCTGATCGCTCATCATCGAGCCGGCCATCGCCGCCAACACCAGCGCCGCTGCCGCGTTGCGCCGTGGGATGATGTTGAGCCGGCGCATGGCGTCGCGGGCCGAAGCCCAGGACAATGGTTCCATTCGCCCGCGAGTGATGCCGATCGTAGCTCCCATTACAGTCCCCCTGTGAGCCCATACTCTGCAAAATAATAAGCGCGTGATGCGAGCGGGCACCGTTTCAACCCTACTCGCCGACATTGTGTCTCAATCCGATTGATTTTGTGGCGAGTCCAGGCGTTCCGTAAGGCATGGTTACCGAGCGCGTATTGTCGCCTCAAGAAATGCACGGAACTGCTGCTAACTCGCCACACGCGCAATCAGCGCGTGTCCGTGTAAGCCGCAGATGCCTGCGGCGCATCACGTTGCGGACACCCTGTCAGGGACAATCTTGATTAAAGTTTGACCGACGGAGCTGACCGGCTATCGCCTCGTTGCCGGCGAGCCCGCGCCTCGGCGCCATGTGAACATGGGGAGCGTCGACCGCCCATTCTCCCCGACAGCATCCCTGGAACCAGTCTGGCCCTTCCAAGTTCATAGGCTCGCGCTGCCGGCCACGTGCGGCAGCGCAGGCAATACGTAATCAACAATAAGGCGGTCAGCCGCGGGCCCTCCGGTGGCAAGACCGGCCTGTACTACACGAACGGAGAGACAAAATGAGGATTGCGCAAATCGCCCCGCTGTTCGAGAGCGTGCCACCGCGGCTCTATGGCGGGACCGAGCGGGTCGTTGCCTACCTGACCGAGGAGCTGGTCCGGCAGGGGCATCAAGTGACGCTGTTTGCGAGCGAGGACTCCATCACGTCCGCCGAGCTCGTTCCCTGCACCTCCCGCGCCCTGCGCCTCGATCCCGACGTCCGCGATGCCCTGCCCCACCACATGATCATGCTCGACAAGGTGCGCGAGCGCGCCGACGAGTTCGACGTTCTACACTTCCACGTCGATTATTTGCATTTCCCGCTGTTCCGGTCCGAGCGCGGCCGGACATTGACGACCCTTCACGGCAGGCAGGACCTCGCCGACCACATGCCGTTCTACCGGCGCTTCTCCGACATGCCGCTGGTCTCGATATCGAACGCCCAACGGGCGCCGCTCCCGGGCGTAAACTTCGTCGGCACCGTCTATCACGGGCTGCCGATCGGCCTGCACACGCCCAGCCTCGACCGGCACGGCGGCTATTTGGCTTTCCTCGGCCGCATCTCGCCCGAGAAACGGCCTGACCGCGCCATCGCAATCGCCCGCGCGGCGGGTCTTCCGCTCAAGATCGCAGCCAAAGTCGACAAGGCGGACGACGCGTATTTCCGCGACGTCATTGCACCGATGCTCGACGGCGGCGGGATCGAGTTCATCGGCGAGATCAATGACAACGCCAAAGGTGAATTCCTCGGCCAGGCCGCCGGGCTGCTGTTCCCGATCGACTGGCCCGAACCCTTCGGCCTGGTGATGATCGAGGCGATGGCATGCGGTACGCCGGTGCTGGCATTCCGTTGCGGGTCGGTGCCGGAAATCGTCGAGGATGGGCTGACCGGCCGGATCGTCTCCGACGTCGATGAGGCGGTGCGCGCGGTTCCAGGGTTGCTGGCGCTGGACCGCAAAGCGATCCGCGCCCGCTTCGAGGAGCGGTTCTCCGCTGCGCGGATGGCAGCGGACTACGTCAAGATCTATCAGAAGATGCTGCGCCAGCACACCGCGCCGCAACCCGAACTCTCGGCCATGGCCGCACTTTCGGCAACGGCCAATGGGCACGGCTCCGACGCCTCTCTGACGGTTGCGCGCAAGGACAATTGAGTACGGCGCCGGCCGCGGCCGGCTGTCATGAGCAATCGTTCATGACTGCCGGCGACGGCTTGCGGGTGCCTCACTGGAAGCAATTGGTCTCAGTGCGAGGCAGGGAAATACGGATCGCGCGAGTTCACCCTCGATCCGCAAGCAAACTGACGCCCGTCTTAGAAAAAGCGAGGGAGGCCGGCAGCGGCCTCCCTCGCCAAGCATCAGACCGTCACGCGGGGAGGACTCTGGTGCAGATACCAGAGTCGCAGAGCCGCAACGGCCGCCACCACGATCCCGGCGATGACGTGAAGTGTCGTGGTGGTCTGGTTGGCCGAGAATTGCACCACCCACGGCGACAGGGCCACCCAAACACCGGCGGCAAGCGTTAGCCACTCCTGCCATTCTGCGAATACCGCCAGCGCTGCTACCGCAAGCGCAGCGATCAGGATGCCACTCAGCCAGGCATTCCAGTTCGTGGGACTTTCAGCGGCGAACCCCAAGGCCCACGGCGACACGAACAAGCCCAGGCCGATCACGAGGTTGACCACATCGGCGATCATGTCCTTTTTCCAGACGGTGTTCATGGTTGCACTCCTTACATTGGACTCTTTCAATTCACTCTCTTTCGACAGATCAGCCGACCCGTAACCAGTCCGGTGCGATTTCGACTGACCTGTTGTTGGTTGATTAGCAGCATCCTCGGCGCGGGCGAGAGCGCGAGGCTCCCGCCTGCCTCCCGCGGTTACTTGCCGTTGATGGCGATCCGTTTCACCTTCTGCTGCGCGGTCGGTAACCTCGGCAGCGTCACGGTGAGAACGCCATTCTTGAACGAGGCCACGACATTGTCCTGATCGACATCATCGACCGGGACAGAACGTTCGAAGCGCCCGTAGTAGCGCTCGCTGAAGCGACGCTCCTTGTCTTCGGTCTCGCTCTTCTTCTCACCGCTGATGGTCAACATACCGTCCCTGAGTTCGACGTTGACGTCCTTCTCTTCTAGACCGGGAAGTTCAGCAATCACTTTGACTTCCTTCTCGGTCTCGCTGACCTCGACGTTCGGCCAACCCATCGCATGGGAGCTGAACGGAGCGACGTCGAACGAGCGGAACGCATCGTCGAACAGCCGATTCATCTCGCGATGAAGCGCGAGGAACGGATTGGGCTCATTGCGGTGCAGGCTCAGATCACGAGAGCCGTCGTTCCACGGAATGAGATCGCGTAGTGCCATACTTGTCCTCCTTTCTGTTCTTCATGTTCAGTGGACAGAGATCACCCGCGCGCGGCCGAGCCGCGCACAGGTGGTTCGACAGCCTTGACGGGCCTCCGTTAGGCCGCCTGCTTCTGTTCGGTTTGCTGGTTTTCGATTTGCTGGTTGTCGCTGCCGGCGGTTTCGATCGCGATGCGACGCGGCTTCATCACCTCCGGCACTTCCCGAACCAGTGCGATCTTCAGCATACCGTTCTCAAAGGTCGCGTCCTTCACCTGGACATAGTCCGCCAAGTTGAATGCGCGGCGGAACGGCCGCATCGAGATTCCCTGGTACAGGTAGTCGTGAACACCCTTGTTGGCCTTGCGGCCCTCAACCGTGAGCGTCGATTGCTCTGCGGTGATGGTGATCTCTTCCGGGCTGAAACCGGCCAGCGCCAGCGAAATCTGGTACTGGTCCTCGCCGCTACGCTCGATGTCATACAGCGGATAAGTGTCGCTGTCGTTCATCGTATTGTTGACGAGGTCGAACAAGTGATCGAACCCGACGCTCGAACGCCAGAACGGGGATAGATCGTAGGTTCTCATAACCACATCCTCCTTTGAGCAACATGGATAGGAGCTACGCCGGGACATTCCCGGCGGCCTTGGCCGGACCCTCACGGCATCCGGCGCCACACCTGTGGCACCACAAGAACTAGAAGGGTTCGGTTTGCTTTCAAGGGCACAACCGGCGCGCGCGTTTCATTTTTTCACCGGCTGGGCCGATCTTCGAAAGGCGACATGCGGCATCAGCCGCCACCGTCGTAACGGCAGTCTCAAACGACGCTCGCTACTGCGCAACCATCGCCCGCGCGCCGCCGCGTCCGAGCGTCGCACCTCTTGACCTCGCATGGCGCTTCCCTAAATCGCCTGCCGCCAAGGCCTGGGCAGGATTGGCCGCGGCGGATCCCCCATGGAGAGGGCGCTCGGGTGTCCACGTTGCTTTCAGGAGGATGTGGTTATGAAGAAGATGACAGATCACGCCCGCTCGGTGCTGGGTTGGAGCACCGCAATCGTCCGTCGGCTGGAACGACTGGCCGATCGGATCGCGGCGGCATCCAGGAACTGGCGCGTCAGGCTCTCTCCTCGCAAGCGCTAGGGGAAGAACGATGCGCGGTCTGCTCGCAGCTTTCGTCGTATTCGCCGTGCTGTTCAGCGCAACCGGAACGGCCGATGCGCAGCGGAAAAAGCCGAAGCAGCCTGGCAGCGCGAATGCCGCGGTTCAGACGGAAGCGCCGAAGCGGCCGGTGTCCGGCCGGAATACAAGGTCCACCGGGGCAACCACCGTGGTGATCCCGCCCTTCCAAGCCGAGGAAATTGTCCCGGATATCTGCAGGGGGTGTTCCTCCTGACCGGCTGTCGATTTGGTCGCGGGACGGATCGATGAAGCATGGGCAGCTTGATAGATGCCAAGCCGCGAGCGGTCTTCCTTCGCCAGAAATGGGAGGGACAAAATGGAGAGGGGTAGAATTGACGGACTGAAAACGACGACATCAGAAGCGGCATTCGCCGCGAACGACAATCATACGCCGGATCGGCGCTTGACCCCGTCCACCTTCCCGAGGGAGACGGTAGCGCGCATCTGTCGGCCCGCACGATCGGCAATGACCTCGGGAAAGGCCGGCACCAAGAGCTGGCGGCTCACCTTCGAGCGCCGCAGCGCCCCCTATGTCGAACCCCTGATGGGATGGACCGGGGATGATGACCCGCTCGCGACTGTCGAGCTCAGCTTCCCGACGCTCAGGTCGGCGATCCGCTACGCCGAGCGGCAGAGACTTCCGTATGTCGTCGAGGCGACCGAGGAGCACAACGGAAACCAGCGGCAATCGGTGTCGCGCAAGATGAAGCACGCCTTCTCCGATGAGACCCTCGAACGCCTTGGACTCGGTTCCCTTCGGGAGAGCTATGACAAGGCCGTTGCCGGTGCGGAAGCACGGCAGGATCGCCGGGGCGAGGAAGGCTGGGGTTGGCCCATGGCGGTGGTGTGCGATCCGAGCTTGTCGCTGGATGCGAAACGCTCGATCCTGATCGACTGGGCCTGGACCGAATATTTGATCGACCAGGCGACCAACGAAGGCAAGCCGGAGAATGGCCGGCCCTCGCGCCTTCACGAGGTCGAGCTTGCCCTCCTGGCCCTCGAGCGCGGCAACGCTGTGGTGGAGAGCGCCGCGCCGGCGCCGGCACAAGCGGCTCAAGCCGTCGCGGCGTAAGGCGTCATGGGCCGGTAGAGGCAGCCAGGGGCCTGCACCGGCACGCCGCTGACCGCCTTCGGCTTTCAAGCCAATTTTCAACGGAACAATCCGCAAGCAACGACATTTTGTGAACGCTCCGGCTTGATGCGCCTGGGCGCCTTTCCGGGCCCGGCACATGCTCGGTAGCTCGCACCCACTTTGCTCTGAGGAGGAATTGGATATGAGCACCCTGTCAGTTCTGTCGAACCTACCCGCGCTTCACTCGGAAGGCGGGCTCTCCCGCTACCTCGCGGCTATCAGAAAGTTTCCCCTGCTGAGCGCGGCCGACGAGGCCATGTACGCGCGCCGCTGGCACGAACACGGCGAGAGCGAAGCGGCCTATCGCCTGGTGACAAGTCACCTCCGGCTGGCTGCGAAGCTGGCGCTACGCTATCGCGGCTATGGCCTCCCCATCGCCGACCTGATCTCGGAGGCGAATCTGGGCCTGATGCATGCGGTGAAGCGGTTCAATCCCGAAAAAGGTGTTCGGCTCTCCACCTACGCGATGTGGTGGATAAAGGCGACTGTCCACGAGTACATTCTGAGGTCCTGGTCGCTGGTGAAAATTGGCACGACCGCCGCCCAGAAGAAGCTGTTCTTCAAACTGCGAAAGCTGAAGGGCCGGATTTCCGCAGGCGAGGACGGCGATCTGTCGCCCGAGCAGGTCAAATACATTGCCGACGAACTCGGGGTCGGTTCCCGCGATGTCGTCGAGATGAATGGGAGGATGCGCGGTGACATTTCGCTCAACCTGCCCAAGACCCGGGAGGACGGTTCCGAGGAAATGCAGGACTACCTGGTTGATCCGGCGCCGGATCCCGAAAGCCTGTTGTCGGAAGTACAAGACCGCGACCAGGTCAGGAGCGCACTGAAAGACGCGCTTGCCGGCCTGACGCCTCGCGAACAGCATATCATCGGAGCACGCTTCCTGGCCGAACAGCCGAAAACCCTGGAGGAGCTTGGCGCCACCTTCGGCGTGTCCCGCGAGCGGATCCGCCAGATCGAGGTTCGCGCACTGCAAAAGATTGGAGGCGCACTGCGCGCTCGCCTCGGCGGAACGCTTCCCAATTATGAGCGCCTGAGGCTGCCGCCAACTTCCGGCGCCATTCAATTGGCTTAAAGCAAAGGGGGGCGAGCACCGTACTTCGGTGCTCGCCCAGCCTGCGAAGAAAGTCTCCCCACCCTCCGCCAGTTGCGGAGGCGCATCGATCGAGGAACGACTCACGAAGTCGCGCTTTGAATCCACGGTGTTTCTGTTTCGAGTCTCGCAAATGCGTACGCCGTCCATCGTGCCGGAAGGTGGAGACCGCGACGTCTACCTCGTGCTCGACGATCTGGGTCGGATTGGAAGGGCATGGCGCGAGACCAGCGAGGAGAGTTCCGGGCGGGCCACGCTGATCCGCGAACTGCTCGAAGGCCAGTACGTCAACCCGGTACGCATCGTCGCCTTCAACGTCGGCGAAGGATGGTCGCGCGACGTGACGAGTGATATCGCTGACGAACTCCGCGAGCGCTGCATCGAACTAGACGAAGTACCGGTCGGCCTCGAAGACTTCCTGGAACGGACCAGGCAAGCCACTTAGGCTCCGCTGGCCAGGGCGAGCGGCCGCTGCCGTGGTTCCTTCAGTAGGGACGCGCTAGATGCCACCCTCATCGGCCATTGCCGGGCGTGACAAGACGTACACGGCACAAGCGAGGAACATGACCGCCACACCTATGGCAAGCGGTAATGACGGGTCGACGCTGTACCAGAACACAAGAAATCCGACCGTCATTCCCACGCAAGCCATGGCCTTGGCCGACCGCGGGATGGCTCCGGCGGCGCGCCAATCCCGCAGCGGTTTGCCAAGTTTCGGATGAGCTAGCAGCCATGCCTCGAACCGCGGCGACGAGCGCGCAAAACACGCCACTGCAATGATCAGGAAAAGCGCCCCCGGCATCAGCGGCATCACCAGGCCGATCACGCCGAGCGCAACCATCACCCAACCGAGGCTGAAGTAGATGATGCGCATCAGACCTGCCGCCCGTCTGTCTCTTCAAATAAAGACCGCTCGCTTCCCGCTGACGCCATGGCTGGGCATCAGCTTGTTCGCGGCAAGCAATGAAATGGAGCGGGTGAAGGGAATCGAACCCTCGTATTCAGCTTGGAAGGCTGCTGCTCTACCATTGAGCTACACCCGCGCTGGCGTTGACCTAACACGATGCGCAGGCGGCCTCAACCGCCCCGCCGACCCTGTCCGCATGTCCTGTGCGGGCCTTTCGACCAGGTCCGCCCCCTTAACAGGGGCCGATTCGCCGCTTATATTCGGATTTCCATCAACAACGAAAGGAGGTGATCCAGTGTCTTATACCAAGCGCTGTCACCTCGCTGGGATCGCCCGCTAGGCTTGTCTTTTGGCCTGGCATCGGGGCGCTCTCAGCCCTGGACCAGCGAGCACAATAGTTGGGGCGCGACGGGAGTTCTCCCGCCGCGCCTTTTTTAATTGCTCAATTGCCGATCAAAAACCGCAGGGATTGACGAAACGTGGCCGCCGGCCGCGGCGGTTTTCGACGATGCGCTCGCCGCCGTTGATGGCCGAACTGCCGTATCAGCGGTGATGGCCGGTGGCATCGTGCCAGTCGCCGGTCTGCGGCGATGATGGCGACCCGCAGCACCTGGCGGCGTCGCAAATGATCGTGGCCGGCTTGCTTCGCATGACCGTCTCCGTGAAGAATGCGCGTTGGCTCGCGTTCTGCTCATCAGTCGTGGGCTTTCCACGGCACGTTCAAGGGGCAACGGATATATCGTGTTTCCGGACTGTTTCGTGGACCCACCGTTTGTCGGGATCGGCTGCCGCGAAACGTCCTCGAAAGGCAGCCAGTCCGGCCCGCCAGAAAGGAGAAAGCGATGCTCTACGCCATGCTGGCCTATCACGTCGAAGCCGAGGTCACATCCTGGACGGCGGAGGAGGACGCGGCCCTGATGAGCGAACTGCTGGCCGTGCATGAGCGGCTTAACGCAAACAAGGTGCTCGGGCCGGCGGCGCGGCTGGGCGGCACGGCGGAAGCCCGCACCTTGCGCGGACCGGGCGCGGGAATGGTCATCGACGGGCCGTTTGCCGAGACCAAGGAGCAGTTGCTGGGTCTATACGTGTTGAATTGCGCCAACGAGGAGGAAGCGATCTCGATTGCCCGCGACCTGCGGCGCGCCAATCCGTCCGCCGTCTACGAAATCCGCCCGATCAGACTCTATCTTCCCGGCGAAGCGTTGCCGGAAACCACGCAAGATGGCGATCAAGGCTAAGGCTTCGAGGCGACGAGTTTCCGGATCAAAAGCGCGGCGAGTTTCGCCGTGCCCAGGATCAGAAACAACGAATTTCAAAGTGTTCAAGATCGCGGCGAAGACCAGCCGCACCGCATCGCTCACGACATCTTCAAGCAGATCGAGGAAATCGAGGACCACGATCAGTACGACCATTCGAGCATGACGTTCTCTCCTGCCCGCTTGGTTGCGGCGGGAGGCGGGAGAGTTCATGGGATCGAGGCCTCCAAGGGAACAAAAGCGGGCGCGTTGACACCACCGATCGGGAGCGTACGCTTGTCGCATCGCGTTTTGCGGGAACTTGCGCTAGCCTGCTACTAGCTATCGCCATTTTCGGTATGAGCGGTCGGGACATAGGCTCATCCATTTTTGTCGTAAGAAAAATGACGATCACGTTGCCGCTGCTCTCGGCGATTGATCTGGATCAGGCTACGCGCCGCCCATAGGTCTCGAAATCTGGGGTCTCGAAATCTGGCTGCACTCTTTGTAACGGAATTCATCCGATGCAAACCAGGGTCCGAACGCTGATCGCTCTCGTCTTGGCACTTGTCTTGGCACTTACGTCATTGAGCGCAATCACCGAGCGAGTGCGCGAGCCAGGCGTAACCGACACTGAAATTCGCATCGGGAACGTTATGCCCTACAGCGGCAGTTTGCAGGTCTTCGGAGCGATTGGAAAAGCCGAGGCGGCGTATTTTGAGATGATCAACGAGCGCGGCGGGATCAACGGCCGTAAGGTGCGCTTTATCTCATATGATGACAAATCCGATCCGTCGACCGCGCTGGACCTTACGCGCAGTCTTATCGAGAAAGACGACGTTCTCTTGATGTTCGGTTCGTTCGGAACGCCGGGGAATTTTGCCGTTCGCACGTACTTGAACGAAAGGCAAGTTCCTCAACTCTTTGTCGCCTCCGGAGACGATCATCTGAGCGATCCGTCGTTGTTTCCGTGGACGATGGGCTGGCAGCCCTCCATTCGGGAAGAGGGGCGCATCTACGCCAACTACATACAAGCGTTCTACCCCGGAAAAAGGATCGTTGCTCTTTGGCAGAACGATCATTTCGGCCGAGAACTGTTCAAGGGATTAGAAGACGGGCTCGGCGACGTCGCGCGGATGATCAGGGTCGACATCGCCTACGATATCGCGGATGAGCATCTGGACACGCACGTATCGATCTTGAAGCGATCAGGAGCTGAAATTTTTGTGTTTGCAGGGGCACCTGCAAATGCAGCGAAAGTCGTCCGAGTAGCGGCGGATCTCAATTGGCATCCGGTGTTCATCTTGAACCATATGGCTTCATCGATCGCGACGGCGCAGCCCGCCGACAACGCCTTGAGCGCCATTACGGCCGCCTTCCTGAAGGATGCAAATGATCCGGCCTGGAAGGACGAACAAGCCAGCAAGGACTGGCAGGCATTTGTTGAGAAATACAGTCGGGCCGGCGGCAAGGACGACAATGCCGCCGTCTTCGGCTATGCCGCCGCCGAGACGTTGGCCCAGGTGCTCAAACAATGCGGCAACGACCTCTCTCGCGAGAACGTCATGAAGCAGGCAGCGGCCCTTCAAGACTATCAAGGCTCAATGTTGCTACCTGGGATCAAAATCAGTACTGGACCTGGAAACTTTCGACCGATCAAACACCTGCGACTAATTCAATTCGACGGCCGTACATGGCAGCCGATTGGCGACGTGCTCGAAACGGCTTTCTCCAACGCCCAAAAGTAGGTGGCGCACGTTTGAGCCGCCCACGACCTTCGGCGTGCCAATCCGTCCGCCATCTACGAAAATCCGCCCGATCAGGCTCTATCTTCCCGGCGAAGCGCTACCAGAAACCTCGAGCGAACCCGGTTAGGGGCTGACGTTTCACGCTGGCGATGAGGCTGCGGATGCCCAATCGCCCTGGCATACTGCACCGCAGCGGACCTCAAAAGAAAGCATTATATTGACTCGCTATCGGGGCCACCGACCCCCACATTGAGTGCATCACCGACACAAGGGCCCGTGGGCGTCGGTGACTGAGAGTGTTGTGCTCCCGCCTGCAAAGGATGAGGAGAGTACGATGCGTCACTCAGAAAATCGTATTCTGTCCCGAGCAAGCCCTGTCGATCTTGAAGACCTCCGGCCGCATCTTCGCGTTATCGAAATGCAACGCGGCAAGGTCGTTGCGGAGAGCCGCGCGCGCGTCAATCAGGTGTACTTCCCGCACGGCGGCATACTTTCCTGCGTTGTTGAACTGGAAGATGGTTGGGCGATCGAAAGCGGCATGATCGGAAACGATGGTGCTTTCGGGGCTGCACAAGCGCTGGATAGCAAGGCGTCGCTGCATAAAGCAGTCGTCCAGGTATCCGGCCTTGCGAGCGTCATTGACGCCGAGCACCTCAAAGCCGTTGCCCTGTCTTCTCCTGACCTGCTCGCGCTGCTCATCAAGTACGAACAATTCTTCCTCGCCCAAGTGCAGCAGACGACTGCCTGCAACGCGGTTCACACCGTTGAACAGCGGACGTGTAAATGGCTGGTCAGGATGTGCGATCTGGTGGGCACCGAACTGCCGGTGACGCAGGAATTTTTGGCGCAGATGATGGGTGTGAGGCGAACCAGCGTAACCGGCGTTGCCAGCCAACTGCAAAAGGAGGGGCTGATCTCGTACAGCAGGGGCAACATAAGCATTCTGGATATGAATCTTCTGCAGCGCCGCGCGTGCGAGTGCCACCGAACTGTTCGGGAACTGTATGCTGCGGAGTTCGACGATACCGAGCGAACAGCCCTTCCGTTCCGCCCCAGCACCTGTCGTTGAATTTGGGGGGATCATGCTGGCTGGCGCGGCAGTCTACCAGAGCCGTTTTCTGGCAAAGCCGTGCCCAGAGCCGGATTTCAGATAGCGCTCGAATGTGGCTGCAATCCTGCGAAGCGCCTTGGCGCGAAGCAGGATGGTGGGGAAGGAAGGACTCGAACCTTCGAAGCCATACGGCGGCTGATTTACAGTCAGCTCCCTTTGCCACTCGGGACACTTCCCCGTCCGACAACGTCACCGAACCGGCCGCCCGAGTGGCGGAGGACCGGACCCAAGGATGACGCTGAGGCCGAAAGCCCGTTTCGAACCGGCTGCGACCGGCGCGTTTATGGGCGAAGCGGGATGGCAAAGTCAACCAACGCGGACCACGAAAAATAGGTTCGATCAGGCCAAATTGCCATATTCGCGCCCCCGTGACACAAGCTACCCATGAGCGATCGCGACCGAAAGCCACCGTTCCGCCGCGGCGGCGGCAAACCCTTCGAAAAAGGGCGAAAATTCGCCCATCCGCCCGGCCGGCGCGACCGGGAAACAAGCTCCGACGGGCCGGCGATTCTCTATGGCTGGCACACGGTCTCGGCTGCGCTAGCCAACCCGGAACGGCGGATCCGCAAGCTGTTCCTGACCGAAAATGCCGCCCGGCGGCTGGCGGACGAGAATATCGACACCCGCGTTGCCCCGGAAATCGTCCGGCCGAACGCGATCGACCAGCGGCTCGGGCCGGACGCCGTGCACCAGGGGCTGTTAGCCGAGGTCGATCCCCTGCCCTCGCCCGATATCGACACGCTGCCTCAGGACGGCATCGTGCTGGTGCTCGACCAGATTACCGATCCGCACAATGTCGGCGCCATCATGCGCTCGGCGGCGGCCTTTGCGGTGAAAGCGATCGTCACCACCGCTCGCCACATCCCGGAGGCTACCGGCGTGCTGGCGAAATCCGCCTCCGGCGCGCTGGAGCTGGTGCCCCTGGTCACCGTGCAAAATCTCGCCCGCGCGCTCACCGAACTGAACGACCGCGGCTTCATGACGGTCGGGCTGGACAGCGAGGGGACCGAGGACCTCGCCGCCGTGCCCTTGCAGCAGCCGCTGGCGCTGGTGCTGGGCGCCGAGGGCAAGGGCCTGCGGCAACTGACCCGCGAAACCTGCCGCGCGGTGGCGCGGCTCGACATGCCCGGCGAGATCAAGAGCCTGAATGTATCGAACGCCGCGGTGCTCGCGCTCTATATCGGCGCGAGCCGGCTTGGACTGATGAAATGAACAACGCCCGCTCGCGGGAAGCGAACGGGCGTTGAAGGCTTCAGCTATCGATCAGTCAGTAGTAGCGGCGCAGCACGGGGCGGCCATGGTAATAACGCCCCGTGTAACGGTACCCGTTCCGGTGGTAGTAGCGGTGCGCGCGATAGCCGTAGGAACGGTTGTAGCCATAGCCGTAACCGGAGATCGCGCCTTCGCGATAGACCGGATAAGGCGCGAAATTGCCTGGACCAGTATAAGTCGGGCCCTGGTTGACATAGTAATACTGCTGCTCCGGATCGGGCAGACGCTCGCGGACCCAGCCGCAGGGGCCGCAGCCGGCATAGCCGTAGGTCACGGCCGGGGCGACATAGACCGGTGCTGCGCAAGGGGCGTAGCCGCAGGCCATCGCGGGTGCGGCGGCCATGACGGCCACTGCCGCAATCAATCCTTTAAGTATTTGACGCATTACTCTCTCCTGTTCGTATTTGCTTGGTCTTCTTAACGTGGAAGGTGATGCGGCCATCGCCTGTCATCGCGCGGCGCGTAGATGATTTCGGGCGGATCGACGGGCACGTTGGACTGCGCCGGCAGCGGCGCCGACTGCGCCGACCAGGACTGATGGTAGCTCTCGGCCGGTTGCGGCAACCTTCGATTCGCCGGCGGCTCGATTTCCAGGCGCCCATAACCGGGCATGCGGCCGGCGCTCGGATAATAATGACCGACGCGCGGGACCGGATCGACATAGCGGCCGCCATAGACGGTCGGCTCGACATGGGTGCCCTTGCCGAGTCCCCAGTCACCCTCGACCACCGCATAGGATGCATCGACGCCGTTAATGATGACGGGAACGCCGGGACGGCCCGGAATCACGATCTCGAAGCCGCCGCCGGCAAAGGCGGTCGAATTCGTCGCGATGAAAAGTGCCAGTGTGACGCCGCCGATGCGCATCGCTTGGGATCCCGTTTTTCTAACGTCCCAATTTAATCCAACGTGCCGGTTCAGAGGTTAAGGCCGTCGGCAAAATTGCCGGTAAGCCTAACGCGCAACCATTGATCGCCATTCAATTGCGAGAAATGGCGCTATCCAAACGTTAACGCCTCGTCCGCTCGATTGTTATTTGCGCTGACATATCGCACCATCCAGCCCCCTCCCAATGCCAGCCGAAATGCCCGAGATGACAGCCAAAACACCTGCAAAGAACGTGCTCTGGATCATGTGCGACCAGCTTCGCTACGATTATCTCGGCTGTACCGGGCACCCTGTGCTGAAGACGCCGAACATCGACGCGATGGCCAAACGCGGGGTGTCGTTCTCGAACGCCTATGTGCAGTCGCCGATCTGCGGCCCGTCGCGGATGTCGTTCTATACCGGCCGCTACATGCGCTCGCACGGCTCGCACTGGAACGGCTGGCCGCTGCGCGTCGGCGAACCGACGCTCGGCGATCACTTAAAGAAGATCGGCGTCCGCAACGTGCTGGTCGGCAAGACGCACATGGCGCCGGACCTCGAGGGACTGAAGAACCTCGGCATCCCCGCCGACTCGATCATCGGCGTGCATGTATCCGAATGCGGGTTCGAGCCCTATGAGCGCGACGACGGCCTGCATCCGACGGGACGGCCGCGGCCGGCCTACGACAATTATCTGCGCCAGCATGGCTACGATGCGCCCAACCCGTGGGAGCACTGGGCCAATTCCGGCGCGGCCGAGGACGGTAGCCTGCAGAACGGCTGGCTATTGGTTCACGCCGATAAGGCTGCCCGCGTGCCCGACGAGCACTCCGAGACACCCTACATGACGCGGCGCGCGATGGAGTTCATCGCGGAAGCCGAGGACGACGGCCGTCCCTGGTGCCTGCATTTATCCTACATCAAGCCGCACTGGCCCTACATCGCGCCGGAGCCCTACGCCAGCATGTATGGGCCGCAGGACGTGCAGCCAGTGATCCGTTCACAGGAAGAGCGCGCCAACGCGCATCCAGTGTTCGCCGCCTATATGGACATGCGCTATTCACGCAACATGTCGCGCAACGAGGCGCGCGAGAAGGTCATCCCGACCTATATGGGGCTGATCAAGCAGATCGACGACCAGATGGGCGCGTTAATGCAGTTCCTTGAGAGCCGCGGCCTGCTCGACACCACCATGATCGTGTTCACGTCGGACCATGGCGATTATCTCGGCGATCACTGGATGGGCGAGAAGGACCTGTTCCACGAGCAATCGGCGAAGATCCCTCTGATCGTGATCGATCCCTCGCCTGCCGCCGATGCCACGCGTGGCACGGTCAGCGATGCGCTGGTCGAAGCGATCGACCTGGCGCCGACCTTCATCGACTATTTCGGCGCCACGCCGCCGGATCATATCCTGGAAGGACGCTCGCTGGTGCCGCTGCTGCACGGCGCGCGGCCTGCCGATTGGCGCAAGGTGGTGTTTTCCGAATACGACTACGCCATGCAGGACGTCCGCGTGATGCTGAACCAGCCGATCGAGCGCTGCCGCCTGTTCATGGTGTTCGACGGCCGCTGGAAATACATTCACGCGTCCGGCTTCCGCCCGATGCTCTACGACCTCGAAACCGATCCGCAGGAATTTTGCGATCGCGGCGCCGACCCGGCTTGCGCCGACATCGTGGCGAGGCTGCAAGCCGAGCTGTTCGATTGGGCGCTACACCCGAAGATGCACATCACCACGCCGAATGCGAAAATCGCCGCCTATGCAGCCCAGCAACTGCAGGTCAAGAACGGCGTTTTGATAGGCATCTGGGACGAGGCCGAGCTCGGTGCGATCAGAGAGAAGATCGGGATCAAGCCTTGAGAAGAAAGCGGTCTCTATCACCCTGAGGGCGCGGACACGTCAGCGTGCCTCCATCTATCGCGAAACTCTCGCGGGCTGCATCCGGCGATCCGACGGAAAGCACGAGTAAAATGGGCGGGGTCAGCGTAGCCCGATGAGAACGCTACGTCGATGATCTTATTCTCAGCATCGCTTAGGAGTTTTATCGCATTGTTGAAGCGGACCTGTTCGAGCAAGCCCGAATATGTAAGTCCCGCGAGCGAAAGCTTCCTCTGCAGACTTCTGACACTCAGTCCAATCATCTCAGCCGCCTGAGCTATCGCAGGACCACCTTCATCAAGGTAGGAAGGCAGGCTCAACTTGAGGACGCTGACGACGTCCTTCCCGAACGGCTGCGGCTCGCTCTCAGGTGCATTCGACGGGGTGGCATCGGCGAGGTTTGGAAAGCTCAAGAGCTGCATCGGCACTTCGATCCATGAGGCCGTTTGACCTGACAAGAAGCGGGTGTTCGGCCAATACGACTGAACTTCAATGCTGGGTATATAGATTGCTTCAAACGCGATTACTGCAGGAGTCCAGTTCGCTCCAGCGAACTGACGGACGATGTGTATGACGAATATGTTCTGAAGCCATTGGGACATCTCAAGATGTGAAATGCCCTCCGTTCCAAGTAGCTTGCTACAGATTTTCAAGCTCTCGCCGCATGGCTCTAGCCATAGATGGAGATTTGTATCTTCGATCGGTGCCCACTTGCACGCCTGCTGAAGAGCAACCAATAGAGTTGGCGAATGGCGGATTCTGGCGCGCAGACCATCGCTCAGATGGTCGAAAGACAGCCGCTGAGACGCTCGAAAAGCAATCTCTGATATTCCTTGCTTTCCCTGGGCAGCCGTCGCGAAGCGAACGGCCGGCATCAGCGGCACGTAGTGATCCGCTTTCTCTTCCAAGCACGTAGGAAGCTGAAATTTGGCCAGAAGCGCGGAAGTTGGTCCGCCTATCTCGGAGTGAATCTCTGCGAAAGGCATGAGGAATTGGCAACGAGTCAAAGGAATGACGGTCATTATTATTTTACCCCCCAGAACTTTGTCGCGATCGCAAGAATAGCAGGCAGCCATTTTTCCTGCTTCGTCTTTGTCGTGTACGTTGGGGCAAGACTGCTGACTAATTCCTGTTGACGAGAATTTGGCGGCGGATGGCCAGATTAGTCCGCGAAACGATTCTAGTTTTACAGAATCGGCTGTTTTCCTGGAGGGAGCACAGGCTTCACGCCTCACCAACCGATGAGAGCTGTCCGTTTGCCTTCACTCCAAGCGGTCCGAGCGGCGATTGTCGCGTCGCTGCGACACGGTGACGCAACTCTAGATAGTACGGCTCGCGCACTTAAGATCAGCGTGCGCACTTTGCAGCGCCATCTCGGTCGAATGGGCACAAGTCACAGCGAACTGCTTGCAGAGGTCCGGCTGGACATGGCTTGCCGTTTGCTCGTGAATTCAAGCCAGCGCCTGTCGGATATCGCTAAATCAGTCGGTTATACCAACGCCAGCAGCTTCAGCCGCACTTTCGTGCGTTTGATGAAAGTTCAACCCGTTGTTTACAGACGGCAGCAACTTTCTCGTAAGCATCGGCAGGCGCCATCACACCGTTGAACTATTTCCGAAGGATTGGCGCGAAATGGCAAGACGCGCGATCTGAATGGCGCAAAATGCTTAGCGAAGCTGCCTGCTGAATTTAATTGCCAAGCTCCCAAGGAGCCACTGTTTTGTCGACAAAGCGCGCAACGTGCGCGGGCCGATTTGGAAAGGCCAGCGGGTCCGCCGAATAAGAACAATCCGCTTTCCAGGGAGAGAACCATCATGACATTTCGTGCTGCTCTGATCGCAGTTTGCGCCTCTGGATTGGTAGCCTTCCCCCAACACCTTTTTGCTCAATCTGCATCCGAACATAAGCCGCACATGCCGCTTGAGAAATCCATCGGCCAGGCCAAGCCGGAAGTCGTTCCCTCCCTCTTCGTCCTCAATTCGCGCGGCGCGAGCTTGAGAGACGGAAAGCTTGTGCTGACGGGAATTTCGCCGAATGCAATCGTGTTTGCGGATCGACCGGTTCGCGCGGCCGGTCACGATCTTACGGCGCGAATTGTCGAGGACTGGGGCAACGGCAGCGACAACTTCGCGAAAGATCCTCCAAACGCCACCGTGTCTGGATTTAAGAAAGATGGATCATCGGTGACGGACGCCGTGGTGGTGCTCAAATCGCCCAAGCTCGAGGCCGACAAGCTGACTTTCGATGTCGATGTGCTCGAAGGCGACCTTGCGGGAGCTGATGGACCGGCATCAGTCTTTATCGACATCATTGGCCGTCCGTTCACGCCGCTATCGTTTGCCGGTGTCGCCCGCCGAACGGCCTGGCGCGGTGCCTTCTATCGTGGTGCTGCCGTTGCCGGAGCGGCTGCCGTGGCGGGAGCTGCGGCCTATCCATACTACGCGCCACGGTGCGGATACTATCCCTATCCGCCTTGCTATTGAGCCGTAAATGCTAGCGGCATCGCAGCCGTCGCAGCACAGCGCAGTTCTTCCCGGACTACCCTGTCATGAGGAAATCGCCGACGCCTTAGCAAAGGGAGCCCAGATGTGAAATCGCTACCCGTCATTGAGTTTGTTTCAGGAAAGGAAATCCGATGAACATTACCCGTCGATCCCTCGCATTTGGCGGAATGGGACTGCTGGCAGGTGCGGCCGCAACACGATCAGCCTTTGCCCAAGATTCCTTTTTTGGAGTTGGTCAGGGCCTGGAGGATTTCTGGCTCGCGAGCGACGCCTACATATTTGGCTATCCGTTGGTGACGATGGAGATGACCCGCCGGATCATCACCAATGTCGCCGAACCCGTCGGCACGCGAGCGCCGATGGGCCACATCATCAAGCTGCGCCAATATCCCGACGCCTCGTTCAGGGATGTCACGGCGCCGAACGCGGACACTCTCTACACGACCTCCTTTTTTGATGTCGGGAAAGAACCGTGGGTCCTCAGCATCCCCGACATGAAGGGACGCTATTTCCTGATGCCGATGCTGGATGGCTGGACGACGGTGTTCCAGGTCCCAGGCAAGCGCACCACCGGCACCGGCGCACAGACCTACGCAATCACCGGACCCGGTTGGAAAGGCAAACTGCCGGATGGCGTGAAGGAGTACAAGTCGCCCACCAACATCGTCTGGCTGCTCGGCCGCATTTATTGTACGGGCACGCCGGAGGACTACGCGGCCGTGCACAAGCTGCAGGACGAGTGCAAGCTCGTTCCGCTCAGCGCCTACGGCAAGCCATACACACCGCCTGCAGGAAAAGTAGATCCCTCGATCGACATGAAGACGGCTGTCCGCGAACAGGTCAATCGAATGGACGCGGTATCGTACTTCAGGCTGCTGTGCGAACTCATGAAGACCAATCCGCCGTACGCAGCGGACGCACCCCAGCTTACCAAGTTTGCGCGCATCGGCATCGTTCCCGGGCAGGATTTCGACGAGAGCAAGCTGAAGTCAGACTTCCTCAAGCGCGTGCCGGAACTGTCGTTCGACCGAATCATGCTTCAGTTCAAGATCAACAAGGCAATCAAGGACGAGAATGGCTTCGCCTTCACAACGAAGACTGGCATCTATGGCACCGACTATCTGATGCGGGCCCTGGTGACCGCGATCGGACTTGGTGCCAACCGGCCGCAGGATGCGGTCTATCCGACCTCGCAAAAGGACGCGGATGGCCACAAGTACAACGGCGCAAACAAATACGTCATGCGGTTTGCCAAGGGGCACCTGCCTCCCGCGGAGGGATTTTGGTCGCTCACGATGTACGACAGCGGCTACTTCTTTGTGAACAATCCGCTCAACCGGTACTCGATCAGCGCGCGGGAAAACCTGAAGGAAAATCCTGACGGCTCAACCGACCTCTACATCCAGAAGGACTCGCCAGGCAAAGACAAGGAATCGAACTGGCTTCCCGCGCCTGCCGGAGATTTCATCCTCATGCTGCGCATGTATTGGCCGCAGGAAACCGACCCGTCGATCATCAGCGGCACGTGGACCGTTCCTGCCGCGAGGAAAGTCGACGCCTGAGAACTTGAGTCTCATGCCGGCCCTTGCGCTGGGCCGGCATGAACCTTGGGCTGCGTTGCCCATCCGGTCACGAGATGCACATAAACAGCGGGGGAATGTCATGTGGCTTGCCCATGTCCGGAGAGAGGGACAACCCAACCGGCGAGATACAACAAGATCCGGAATTCGTTCGCCGTTCGGAATCTCGGTCGTCGCCACAGCGATGGTGATAACGTCACTCTCGTCTGCGATCGTCTTCGCCGACGAAGGTGGTGTTTCATATTGGCTTCCCGGCCGCTTCGGCAGCCTTGCAGCGACACCTCAGGTCCCCGGCTGGTCGATGGCAGAGGTCTACTATCACACCAGCGTAAGTGCGTTCGGCAATGCAGCGGCCGCCAGGGAAATCCACGTCGGCAGAATCCCCGCCACGGTGAACGTCGACCTGAACCTGCGCTTGAATGCGCAGGCGGATCTGGTGCTGCTCAATCCCACGTACACATTCGCAACGCCAGTGCTGGGCGGCCAACTTGCCATTGGCGTGACCGGACTGTTCGGGCGATCGAGTGCAAATCTTGATGGAACGCTGACGGCTGCAATCGGTCCGCTGGTGACAACGCGCACGGGCAGTTTCGGTGACTCAATTACCTCGGTTGGCGACCTCTACCCGCAGGCGACGCTCAAGTGGAACGCCGGCGTGCACAATTTCATGACCTATGTGACGGGAGATATTCCCACAGGAGCTTACGATTCGAGGCGCCTCGCCAATCTCGGCATCGGTCATGCCGCCATCGATGCCGGCGGCGGCTACACCTACTTCAATCCGCAGGCCGGCCATGAGTTTTCTGCTGTCGCGGGGTTCACCTACAATTTCAAGAATCAGGATACGCAGTACCAGAATGGCATCGACTTCCACCTGGATTGGGGAGCTTCTCAGTTTCTATCCAAGCAGCTTTTCGTTGGCCTGGTGGGTTATGCTTATCAGCAGGTCACAGATGATTTCGGTGCGCATCCCATCCTGGGAGGCTTCCGGTCCCGAGTATTCAGCGTCGGTCCTCAGATCGGCTTTCTGTTTCCCGTGGGCGACCTGCAGGGCTTTCTGAGCCTGAAAGGATACGGTGAGTTTGCCGCAGAGAATCGTCCGGCCGGCTGGAATACGTGGCTGACGTTTTCGATCTCGCCGATGATGCCCACCAGCACTGTGATACCAACCCGACGCGTAGCGACGAAATAGCAGGGAAGCGATCGACCGCGGTGCCGATTCCGCCTGCGCCGATATCGTGGCGCGGCTGCAGTCGGAGCTGTTCGACTGGGGCCCTGCAGCCGAAGATGCACGCGATGCCAAACGCAAAGATCGCCGCCTCTGCTGATCGGCATCTGGGACGAGGCCGAGCTTGGCGCGATCAGGGAGAAGATCGGGATCAAGCCATAAGACCAGTGATGCGCATTGCACGACGGATTAGCCCAGGCAAAAGACGTCCGGCGTTCTGTCTCGGCATCAAGTGAGCGTGAGGCGTGAGACAGTTCACAGTTGAGAATCGCGAGTTGATTTAAGGCCGTCGCAAACCCGGCTTCGGGAGACGAGCCATGCCATTATTCAACGATCATATCCATTGGCAGGGAATGGGCACCATAGTGGTGGTCGGGCTTTTCACCCTGTTCGCCCTTACGTTCGCAGTTGTTAGTTACGTGAAATGGTCATCGAATGCCGACGTGGCCGAGTTTATTAGCACGACCGAGTCATCGGCATCTGATCCGAACCATTCCAACGAATCTGCAGCGCAGAACCCGCCCGCCAAGGGCCGAACGAACTGCCCCCTCGGTGAGAAATCGCCCCCAACTCAACTACTGCCCTTGCCGTAATCTACACTTCGAACTCGGTCTCGCGCTTACGACGCTCATCGTGAGCCAAGGGACGCTTTCATCCACGGCCGACAAGTTCGACTGGAGTGCGGTAGAGCTCGTTACTGTCTCCGTCGGTGACACGCACAGCACATCCGGCGGAACACAGCTCGGGGCGAACGATGCAAAGCTCGCTCGCAAGGCTTTCTGCCTTATCGATCGCGTTTTCTGTGTTTTCGAGATACATGCCGCCCTGGTTTTTGAACTCCGCGCCGATGACGAGATCAAAATTGAAGTATGGCATTGGTGCCCCCTGCCAAATTCAAGCTGCATTGAATCTAACTGAGTCTGGTGGGTTCCCTCATTTCAATTTCTGCTTTTGACATCTGATTGTGATCGTCTGTTGCGCTTCGGTACCGCGACCGCACCATCACGTGCACACCACTCGACGCGGCACCTGCTGGTCGAGACCTTGGTCGGACCATCGCAATGGTGATTTGTGCGCGATTGAATGAAATCGGCCTCTTGAGTCCGCACGACCAGGAATTCGCGGCCTTATCGCCCCGGGCACGATTACGTTCTGCTCCGGGTGCTTTGGCGAAAATCATCGAGGATTTGGAACTGGTGTTGCGGCGGAGACACGTCGGATTGGTAAATTGCGGCCGCTCACGCCACGTTTATTGCAGTTCCGAGCGCGCGGGCGCTACGGTCGCTCGGCGAAGCACTTCGCAGCCCTTCGAGGAGCGCAATGAAGCCATATCGCGGCGATATCGGAACTGTCGGCTGGTTATCGTTTCCCTGCCGGGCATCGTTGCGTCGACTGCACGCGATGGCTATCGCAGTCTTGCTGCTCCTGGCGATCGGCGGAAGCCCTGCACAGGCAAGGAGTTCCGCACCGGCAGCCTCGACTGCTCACGTGTATCTGCTCCGCGGCGTGCTCAATATCTTTTCTCTGGGGCTCGATGACATTGCGGTAAAGCTGCGAGCGCAGGGCATCCCGGTCACTGTCGCGAACTTTGCCTCCTGGTCGTCGCTCGCCGACGAAGCCGCCGCCGGATACAAGAGTGGCAGGATCAAGACGATCATTCTGGTCGGGCATTCCTCGGGCGCGACCGCGCTTCCCGACATGGTCGCCAAGCTGGATCAGCTTGGCGCTCCCGTTAAGCTCGCCATCGGCCTGGATTCGGTCTTCCGCACCAGCCTCTCGGGACGCGTGGGACGCTATATAAACTTCTACATAGCCAACGGCGCCGGCACGCCGGTTCAGAAAACCGGACAATTCCAGGGCAAGCTCGAGAATGTGAACGTGCAGAACGTGCCTGGCGTCGGGCACATGTCCATCGAAAAGAACCAGATCATGCAGCAGAAGGTGATAAGCGAGATCGACGCTGTCGTCTTCGGCCGATCCGTACCAGCTTCGGGGCCGCAGAGGCCGCGGCAACCTGGAGAGGCAAGCGCGGCGAGGTCCGGCACGGCAAGCGCCGCGGCGGTACGCTAGTAGTTCGAACGCCGTCGCCGAAGCGACGAGCGCCGCAAATTCTGCCAATTCCTCGACGATAGATCACCCGCAGAGCGCCGGGTGGCGTGGCCCGCCGGCAAAGTCCGGCACCTCTACGCCTAAATCGCGAGCGGAATGCATATGAGAAGTCCGACGCTGGTTGTAGCCGTGGTGGTCCGTGCAGCCCTTTCCGTCTGCATCTTGTCGGCCGTTTGCAATCTGGCGGTCGCCGATCCGGTCGCACGCACGACCAATGCTATCGCAACCGTCGCTCCCGACACGCCGCCCGCCGCGGCCCAGCCGCAGGCGCGCGTGTACCTGTTCCGCGGCGCGCTCGGTCCGATCTTTTCGCGCGGGATGGACCGCCTGACCAACCGCCTCCAGGAAGCCGGTATCCGGGCTGACGTCTACGAATTCACGATTTGCCGGCTGATCGCGGATCAGGCGATCCGCGATTACCGGAACGATCCTGCTCCGATCGTCCTGATCGGTCATTCGATGGGCGGACTGTGCGCCTTGACGTTCGCCGGGATACTGAAGTCCGAAAACATAGACGTAAGCCTGGTGGTCACCATTGATCCGGCTCAGGCCAGCCCAAAGGTGCCGCTGAATGTCGAGCGTTACATCAACATCTTCCTGTCCGACAGCATACTGGGCGGCGGCGATGTGGTGGCGGAGCAGGGTTACCAGGGACACTACGCGAGCTTCGATTTGAAGCAGCACGGGGAAGTCACCCACATCAACATCGACAAGATGGATTCCATCCACGAGCAAGTAGTGACAGCAGTTGCGCAACTTGCGACGACGCCGTTGCCGGCCAAGGGAGAGGCGGTGCCGCTGCGCTACGTCGTTCCTTCCGATGCCCCGCTGGAGCTGTGGGACAGCGGCACGCAGCAACTCGCCCGTTCGGGCGATACCTTGCAGAGGCTTGCGGCACTGAACCAGGTACCGCTGTGGTCGCTTACCCAGGCCAATCAGCATTCCGACAGTGCACCGCTATCAGTTGGCCAACGCGTCCTGGTTCCGCGCCGTCTTGCTGCACCTGTCGCGACATCAGCGGTGTCGCGACGGAAACGGTAGGTGCAGAGCGACGTCAGGCACGCGGCAGGAACGGAATCAGCATCGGAACGCGACGGCAATACGAGCCGTAGGCATCCGCACCGAGTTCCGCCGTGAGGAAGCCCTCCTCCATGCGGGCCTTCAACCCCATCCCGAGCGAGATCAGCGCCGCCCCCAGTATCGCGGTCACTGTTCCGACCGCTATACCCGTCACCAGCATCCCGGCGATAAGCCCCGTATAGATCGGGTGGCGCACCAGCCCGTAGGGGCCGGTGTCGATGACCTGATGGCCTTCCTTGTGCGTGATCGCGTTCGACCAGAATCGTCCGAGATGAATTCTCCCCCACCATGTGAATGAGATCCCCGCAAGGACAAGGCATGCGAGCACGTAGATGCCAAGGCTGCCAAACTGCCAGAGCGGCTTTTCGCCCAGGACCTTGCCAGTCAATGGCAGGAAAAGCATGGCCCCTACGAGAATGGGGGAGCGGTATTTGAGCGACTCCCAGGTCATCACGTGTTTCTTCGTTTGACCGGACCAGAACGACGCCAAAACCCAGCTCATGACCCACAAAATCCAGATGATGGCGAGCAACTGTGTGGGCCAGGTAGTGGTCCAGCCACTCAAGGCGAAAGCCAACAATTGACCAGGGTCGTTCAGCATGTCGCGGACCATCTTAAGCGATTGGATCAACCGCCGAACAGGCGCTCGACGTGAAACGAGTGCTCGGCATTGAGTCCCATTCAGGTTGGTTGTGGCCGGCATCAAGCAGATGCGCAATGGTTTCACGCAACACGGGTTCGACGGGACCCGGCGCATAGCCCAGCTCTCGTTGCGCTTTTTCGATCGACAATGCCCCCGCCCGCAACGCGATACGAACGCCTTCGGCCGTACCGGACGGAGGCCGGCGCGTCACGTGATCGGCGATGAACTCCAGCGTTGCAGTGATCATTTCGGCGACCTTGCCGTTCACTTGAATGCACCGGATGCGACGGCCGCTGATATCAGCCATGAGTTCGAGAATCCGTCTTAGCGGCATGCTTTCGCCACCGAGAACGTAGCGATGTCCAGCGTGTCCGCGCTCCATGGCAAAGATCAGCCCTTCGGCGGCGTCGCGCACATCGACGAGGTTCACGACAAAATCAAGGTGCAACTGAAGACGTCGGTTGAGAAAATATCGGAGCATCGCCGTCGGCGGGGTAACGTTATGGTCATAAGGCCCGACGGGCATGGTGGGACAGCCGATAACCACGGGGTATCCGGATGCGGCCGCCTGCATAGCGAACCGGTCGGCGAGCATTTTCGAGCGCGTATACGGACCCGGCATGTCGTCCGGCAGGAGCGCATCGTCAGCGACAGGAACCGCCGATGGCGAGGCACGGAACAGAATGGACTCCGTCGAGCAGTGCAGGAAGCGCTTTATGCCGCGCTTGCGCGCCGTCTCAATGACGATCTCGGTGCCGCCGAAGTTGACGGTGTGAAAATCGGCTTTCCGCGGCAGCCACATCCCCGGCAAGCCGGCCAGGTGGTAAACCTCGTCGACCCCGTCCATCGCGCGGTCAACCAGGTCCCGATCAAGCACCGATCCCCTGACATACTGAACCTGCGGCAACGCGCGAGGGGGTGGCTGAAGATCGAGCACCCTCACCTGCCGACCTCGCGCTATCAGCGCCGAGGCCAGGTGCTTTCCGATGAATCCGCTGCCGCCTGTGACCAGTATGCGCGTCATGCTACGGGTGCACTCAAGCTGAACTATTTGAGATCAAGATGCGGCGCCTTGAGGCTGCACTTGGATGATGATGGCGAGATCGCGCCGAAAGCCCAGCGCGATAAACAGCTTTGCCATGACAAACATTGGGCCCAGCAACAGGTGAGTCGGATTGTCGACCAGCGCCGGCTGCCGCCGCTCGAACACGCGATGCCCAATAATCTGCGATGCGACGCCGACGACAATCAAGATGGCCGTAAGTGACCACATGCCGGCAATCGTCGCATGACCAACGATCACGGTGGCAGCGGAGAGCAACACAACCGCGGCCCCGAGGATTCCTGCGCCAAGCGCGAAATCGAGCAGAAACCAATAGACGAGCACCGGGATGACGGCGATGGTTGCCGCGCTGGTTTGGAACCCGAATATGGTGATGGACCACAGACTGAGCGGAAGGATAGCGGCCAGGAACAGGAACACGATGCCGAACACATGCATTGCGCAGTTCCAGGGATCACGATGATACTCAACGTAATCCGCAAGCTGCCGCCGAAAATAGGAACTCATGCGGTGCTTATCCCCCTGCTATCGGCAGACGCGGCCAGACGGGTCAACCAAACCCGGCGCACCCGCTTCGATGCCCCAACTTCCCAGAGACAGAATGCTAGTTAAACTCGGGAATCATGATCAAGTCAAAACGCGGACGCGGCACGTTTGGCAGCCCTCGAGCGCGCGAAGGCGCTGCCAACGTCGACAAATCATGCAGTAATTCAGGCGATTAGCGTCGTACTGCGTCTCGGGAACCGCCACGAATTGCGATAATTTTCCCGCAGGTGTTGCCGTTCAGCCAATCAGTTACGATCGTTTCGTGAGCCCTTTTTCCCCCGTGAACCAGCGCAATCGCGCGCCTACTCCGGCGATATGTGCGTCTGCCGCCAGGCGGCCGGCGGCGTCCCTACCGTTCTGCGGAACGCACGATTGAAGGCGGCTTCGGAATCGTAGCCAACCGCCTCCGCCACGCGGGCGATCGGATCGCTTCCAGATGCCAGCAGACCGGCAGCGAGTTGCATGCGCCAGCGCGTCAGATACTGCATCGGCGGTTGCCCGATCAGATGAGTGAACCGCTGCGCGAACGTCGATCGCGACAACCCCACGGCCTTCGCGAGATCATCTAATGTCCAATCCGCCGCTGGCTCGCCATGCAGGAGATTCAGCGCTTGACCGACGTGTCGATCGGCCAAGCCGGCAAACCAGCCGGTCTGTTCGGGGCCAAGCGCTTCGATATGGCACCTGATCGCCTCGACAAAGAGCAGTTCACCCAGCCGGGCCAGCACGCCCTCCCCGCCGGTGCGGCGCCCCTCCGATTCAACCCGTGCGGCATTGATCAGGTAACCAAGTCCCGAATTCTGCCGATATGAACTTCCCTGCAGATGCAGGACCGGAGGCAGCGCCTCCACCAGCGGATTGAAGGGACGCGTGTCGCAGCCGAGAAATCCGCACAGGATGCGCGCATCGGCGGGTCCGTTGTCACCGAGCCGCATCATGAGCGGAAGCTGACCAGCCCTCGCCTGACCATAGATGTTCAAATCAGGCATCGACCGCATGCCCGGAGCGCTGGAAAGCACATGTGCTGAGCCCTGCGGAAAAGCGATGATATCGCCGGTCTCGAGCCGCACGGATGGCGCATCGATCAACCCGCCCCAGCAGCGACCATCGACCACCACGTGATACTCGATGACGTGCTGTGCCCCAGGCAAGACGGCTGAAGCGCAGGCGGCCGATGCCGGCGCCTCGGCCACCCATGGTGCGCGGACGTCAAGATGGAAGAACATCGCGCTACTGAGTCGTACCGCGCGCAACACATCGGACAGGGCATCCGCCCCCATAGTCGCAGCTCCAAATCGGACGCTCGGTCACGCTTCTCGGACGAACTGCAAAAAATAGAAAGAATTCAGACGCCTAGTCAAGCCATCCGGCAGTCTGGTCATTTGCCGCACCCCCGCGAGGACCTATGTCCCATCGCGCCAAAGGAGGCAGCCATGAACATTTTGGTCAGAGAATTAAACGAGCAGAAGCTGGACGTATTTGTTACGCGGATATTGGGCGATCTCGGCGCCGCCATGATTGCACCGCTGGTGCGCATTGGTGACGAACTCGGACTGTACAGCGCGCTCGCCACGTCGGGACCGGTGACGCCGGAAGAACTGGCGCGCCGGACCGGAACAGTCGAGCGCCTTGTACGCGAATGGCTCAGCGCCCACGCCGCGGCCGGCTATCTGGACTATGACGCTACGACCAAGCGCTTCTCCATGAATCCCGAGCAGGCCATGGTGTTCGGCAATCCTGACAGCCCGGTCTACATGCTGGGCTCGTTCGAGGTTTGCCAAGCCGTGATGGTTGACCAGCCCAAGGTGAGCAAGGCTTTCCGCAACGGCGGCGGCTCCGGCTATCACGAGCGATGCAACTGCCTGTTCAGCGGAATGTCACGGTTCTTCGGCGTGAGCTACAAGGCCCATCTGGTGCAGGAATGGCTTCCCGCATTGGACGGCGTGGTCGAAAAGCTCGGCCGCGGTGCGCGGGTCGCCGATATCGGCTGCGGCCATGGCATCTCAACCATCCTGATGGCGAAAGCATTCGAACGGTCCAGATTTTTCGGGATCGACAACCACGAAGGTTCAATCGCCTGCGCCCGCGAGAACGCGAAACGCGACGGCGTAGCAGCCAGGACGGAATTTGACGTCGCCACGGCCAAGAATTTTGTCGGCGGCAATTTCGACCTGATCTGTTGCTTCGACGCGCTGCACGACCTTGGTGATCCCGTCGGCGCGGCGAGCCGCATTCTGCAGGCTCTCGCCCCTGACGGTACGTTCATGGCCGTGGAGCCGCTTGCTGGAGACCGGCTGGAGGACAATATCAATCCGGTCGGCCGCCTCTATTATGCCGGCTCCACCATGATCTGCACGCCGGTTTCCCTGGCGCAGGAGGTCGGGCTCGCGCTCGGTGGGCAGGCAGGACCAAAACGGTTGGAAGCGGTTCTGCGCGAAGCCGGGTTTAGCCGTGTCCGGATCGCAGCCGAGACACCCTTCAACATCGTGCTCGAAGCGCGGCGATAAGACTGACCGCGTGTCGTTTCTTAGGCCACCGGAAGCACCCTCCGGTGGCAAAGGTGCCTAATCATGACGCAGACGTTACAAGCAAAACAAGGCAATCGAGGACTTGGCCAGGCCGGCTGGATCCTCGATCATTGGATCGCCTCTTTCCTCGCAGCGGTAGAGCGCACTATCCGTCATCGACGCACGAAGCATCGGGCCAGGACGCAGCCCGCAATATCTACTGCATCTAGCGTTAGGTCCCGGCCCGAGGCCCGATAACGACAAGCTGCCGTTCGGAATCAGGAATGACCCTTGTTCCGAACGGCTGACAGCTCCCGTCCAGTGTCCGCTGGATCCATTCGATGTCCTGCCGCGCTGGAATGGAGAGACGAAAGTTCTTGATCTGCAAGGGGACCAGTTTGAGCGCATGGAGGCTTCCGCTGGTCGGATCCAGGTCGGCGAAATACATCAAGGCAAGGTCGTCACGGTAGCGCTCGTAACCCCTGATGCCTTCATAGTCGTTCAGGAAATCACCGCAGCCATAGAGAATGAGGCGGTCTCGATAAATTTCGATCGCTCGCGGATGATGCGAAGAATGCCCGTGAACGATCGACACGCCTGCCTTGTCGATGAGGGCCCGGGCCAGAATTCTCTGCTCGTGGGGAATGTGATATCCCCAATTGGATCCCCAATGGATTGAAACGACGACGAGATCGCCCGGCCTCCTGTGTGCCATGACCTGGTCGGCGACCTCCCACCCACTCGCCTCGGAGAGGTCCGGCAGCAAGTTGACGCCTGGCGCTTCTGGCGTCGCAGCCCATTCGAGCGGGATGCCGCTCGATGTCGATCCAAACGAAAAGATCAAGAGCCGCGCTTTGCCAAGGTTCAGCACCGCGGGTGCGCGCGCTTCATGATCGTTGCGTCCCGCGCCCGTTGCCTTGACGTTGAGTTTTTGCAGTGTAGTCAGCGTCTCCAGCAAGCCGGCGCGGCCCCAATCGAGCACGTGATTGTTGGCCAATACGCAGCAATCGATCTCGGCCGTTACGAGACATTCTGCATTCTCGGGGCTCATGCGGTAGTTGATGCCCTTGTTCATGCGGTCGTTGCTGCGGGTCACTGCCGTTTCGAGATTGATGATCCGCGCATCCGGTTGCATCCGCTCCAACTGGCCTAGCGCAGCGCCCCAAACGTAGGACGGCCCGTTGCGCCGCGGAATGGGCCCGTTCGCCTGCTCGGCGAGCTGCACGTACCCCTCCGCCGATCGAACGTAATGTTCGTAGATCTCGGGGCTGCAGGGGTGCGCCAACACCTGGTCGATGCCGCGGCCGCACATGACATCTCCGCACAGAAAGAACCGTACCAATTTCCGATGCCCAGCCGGCAAACGTCTTTCCTCGAGCATGAAAATTCCGTTCAGGTTTTTGCGTCAGATGTGGGCCCCCTTGAACGCCGTCATCACCTCGGCCAGCATCCGCTCCTCCTCTCCCGCATAGCGCGGAGAGAAGTGAAACGGCTCGACACGGCGCACATCGGCTTCCCGCGCAATTTCTCCGGCAGCCGTCGTTGTAAGATGGCCCCGCTCCCTCGCCAATGCGGCATCTGTGCCTGCGAATGCCGCATCAATGAAGAGAATGTCCGCATTCTGAACGAGCGCCACGATGGCGGCGCGATTGGCCGGCGTATCGACAACATCGGTAACATAGGCAATTTTCTGGCCGGCAGTGACCGTCAGGAGGTCACGCAGGCTGCCGAGCGGCTCGAGGCGACCGTCCGAAGCCGCCGCCCCGTCGATCCGTATCAAATGATCGTCCGGCCGGCCTTCCACAACCGCCTGCTTGAGCCACTGCAACCACGGACCGACCGGAAGCCCGCGCTCGGATAGTCGATTCTTCCAAATGTTGACATGGGCCGTTTCCTGCAGGGCAAAGCCGAGGCAGGGCGTGCCGTGCTCGAGGATGGCGGCTGAGACCCGGCGGGTCCGCTCGTCAGATAGGACGCCGTCAAGAACTGTCTTCGACACCTTCGGTTCCGCGGCAAAGGCGTTCTTCAGCCGGAACTGCCTGGTCGCAATGGAGTTCGGCGTCTCAAATTCGCTGACAACGAAGATCAGATCGGCACCGTAGTTCTCGACCAGATTCCATCGATAGGCCTGAAGTTTGTGGAAGACGCGCTCGGCAAAACCGGCCGGGCCGTAAAGATGTACAGTTTTCTCCAGTCCTACCAGCAAACGGAGCAGATGATCGAAGCCCACGAAATGATCGATATGCGCATGCGAAACGAAGATCTGATCGACGCGTCGTATCTTCCGCGGTGACAGTGAAGCGATTTCCCCGAGATCGAACAGCACGCTGTGCGTCTTGAACAGCGTCTCCACATAGACCGTTGGGTCGCCGTAGCGACCGTTGACCAGGCTCGGATGGAAGATCGGTCTCATGACAAACTACGCAGCAGGCTTTTCACGCGGCTTGTGCGTCACTCTACCTTCACCGACCAACGAAACCTCCTTTGTGTGCCAGCTTGATTTTGGTCAATGCTCCAGGAGCTTCCAGATTTAAGCAGACTTTCGGCCTTCGCACCGGCTACTGGGACCACGACTAAAGACATCGACAAGTGAAAATGGCCCCTTCAAGGAGCCATTTTTCGTCGGTGCGAGCCGGTGCCCGCCCTAGGAGCCTGTCCGAGTAATCGGATTTTTCTCGACGAAGAACAAGCGTTGTGA
>NZ_LLYA01000181.1 GCF_001440415.1 Bradyrhizobium retamae | reverse complement strand
CCGTTCGCACATTCTGGCAGATCTTGCGGACACAAGAGCACGAAGTAAGCCGTAAAGCCGCAGGGAAGGCCGGGATGCTCCCGCTGTACCTGTATGCTCGTGTGCGTTTTTCTTTGCGCACTTTGCACACGAGACCGCAGGTGCGGCAAGCACCCGGTCTTCCCTGCGCCCTCCGAACGAGAGGGCGGGAAGTTGAGAGCAAAACTCGGACGCAATGCGCCGCGAGAATACTTCGTCACATTCAGTTGTCATCCTCCGCGAAGGCGGACGGTCCAGTATTCCAGAGACGTCAGTGATAGAACCGATAAGCCGCAGCGTACTGGATCCCGTGTCCGAACAGGTGTCAGCCATGTCTCCGGGCTAAACACTTCGCGGGGGATGACGATCTCACGTAGTTCGTAGACCGGATGAGCGAAGGGACATGCGCGACCACTCAGCTCATGGTCCACTCATGCCGAATGAACTGCCCTGCCCAGCCAATCATCGAAACGCGTCGGCATGATCCGCGCGCCGTTGTCCGGCACCAGCGTGCGCAACGCGAGTGGCGCGCCGAAATACGGCACGTCCACGCCCGCCACGATCTTGCTGGTATCGCCTTGCTTGCGGAGCCAGCGGCCGACGAAATCCGCAAGCGGCGCCGCTTCGGGACCCGCGACCTCGCATATGCCATTGGCAGGCTCGCCGAGCGTCACGTCGGCCAGCGCTTCCGCGACCTCGTCGGACAACAACGGCTGCATCAACTGGCTGGAAACGTGAACCTCGCGGTCCCTGCGCCCGAAATCCGCGATCGCGCCGACGAATTCGAAGAACTGGGTGGCGCGCAGGATCGTGTAGGCCAGCCCGGAATTTTCGATCAGCCGCTCCTGCGCCAGCTTGGCGCGGAAATACCCGCTGCTCTCGAGCCGGTCGGTACCGACGATCGACAGTGCAACGCAGTGCCGCACACCGGCCTGTTTCGCCGCCGCAATCAGGTTGCGTGTTCCGCTCTCAAAGAAGTGCAGCACCGCCTTGTCCTCGAACGAGGGCGAATTCGAGACGTCGACGGCAATGTCGGCGCCCACCAGCGCCGGTTGCAGCCCCTCCCCGGTCACGGCGTTGATCCCCCTGCTCGGGGACGCCTGCAGCACCTCGTGACCGCGCGAGGCGAGCAACGGAGCCAACTTCGAACCGATCAGACCTGTACCGCCGATAATGACGATTTTCATTTCCTCGCTCCTCTGTCGCTAAGGCCGCGGCACCACGCGCCATCGCCAAGACCAACTGGAACGGCCGGTGTGACACGTGCAACCGTAACCCTGGATTAATTTGCACCACCTATACTGGCAGTCCGCACATCCGTTACCAGCGCAAATGGCCTAAAATCCCATGAAAATCGGTACCCTCCTCACCGCTGCCATCGTTTCGCTTTCCGCTGTCGGCGGCGGGCTCGCCGTCTATGTGGCGGTTTCGAAGTACCAGACCATGGACAAGGTCTCGGTCGCGCAGACCCGGCTGGAGGTGGTGCGCGCGGTCGGCGACATCCCGCGCTACATGAATCCCGAGCGCGGCTTTGCCACCAACATCATGTTCGGACCTCCTACCGTGGATCCGAAACTGCTTGCTGAACTCGACAAATATCGCAAGAACACCGATGGGGCGCGCGACAAGATGAACCGGGTCAAGGCGACCCTGGTGGGCGCGATCGACGACAGTGCTGCCGTCGGGAACAGCATCGATGCCCTGAATACCCAGTTCGCCGCGCTGCGCGCAGCCATCGACAAGGCCCTCACCGGTCCGCCGGAAGCCCGCCGCGACGCTGCCAAGAAAATCGTCTCCGACAACTCCGTCTTCAACAAGGCTGTCACGACGCTGCTCGACGAGCAGGTGCGCAAGATCGCGCAGCTCGACGGCACGGCCTACCGGCAGGCAAGCTACGCCAATGTCGCCTGGACGCTACGCGACGTCGGCGGTCTCAACTCCAGCCTGCACAAGAATCTCATCGGTGCCAACCGGGTAGCCACTGAAGCCGAGAAGATGGAGATCAGCCGCTCGCAGGGGCGAAACGATCAGATTCTGATGTCGCTGCAGGAATTGCGCAGCAATCCCTCTACGCCGGCCAATGTGGCCGCGGCGCTCGACAAGATGAACGCGGCCTATGTCGATCGCTTCGGCAAAGAGCTGAAGCTCGTCAAGGATGGCGCCATCAGCGGCAAGTATGAACATGACATGGAAACCTACTACGCGGAGACGCAACTCGGTCTTGCGTCCATCATTACGGTCCGCGACGCGTTCTACGACAACGCCGAGCAGGTGCTCGGCGAGGCCTATTCCTCCGCGCGCTTCAGCTTCCTGATCGCGCTGGCGGGCCTGATCGCGGTTGTCGCCGCCAGCGCCACGCTGATCGTGATGGTGCGCCGCCGCGTCTGCATGCCGATCGTCGACCTCACCACCACCATGTCGCGGCTGGCCAGCGGCGACGTATCCGGTGAAATCGCCGGCGCCGGCCGCGGCGATGAGATCGGCGCGATGGCATCGGCGGTGCGCGTCTTCAAGGACAGCATGATCGAGGCGGAACGTCTTGCCGCCGAGAAGGCCGCCGAGAACGACGGCAAGATGCGCCGCGCCCAGGTGCTCGACGAACTCACCCGCGCGTTCGAAGCCAAGGTCACCGAATTGGTCGGCGGACTTTCGGCCGCCTCGTCCGTCATGGAAGACACCGCGCAGTCGATGTCGTCGACGGCGACCGCCACCAACCGCCAGGCGGCGATCGTTGCCGCCGCTTCCGAGCAGACCTCGGCCAACGTGCAGACGGTTGCCAGCGCCACCGAAGAATTGACCTCCTCGATCTCCGAGATCGGCCGCCAGGTCGCGCAATCGACCGAAATCGCCGCCCGCGCCGTCGATAATGCGCGGCGCACCGGCGAGACCGCCCGCTCGCTCGCCGAGGGCGCGCAAAAGATCGGCGACGTCGTGACGTTGATCCAAAGCATTGCCGCGCAAACCAACCTACTGGCGCTGAACGCGACCATCGAAGCCGCGCGCGCCGGCGATGCCGGCCGTGGCTTTGCGGTCGTCGCTTCCGAAGTCAAATCGCTGGCCGGCCAGACTGCCAAGGCAACCACCGAAATCTCCGAACAGATCGCATCCATTCAGGCGGCGAGCGATCAGACCGTGACGGCGATCCAGAACGTCGCCAACGTGATCGGCGAGATCGACCAGATCGGAACCGCGATTGCCGCCGCGATCGAGGAACAGGGCTCCGCGACCAAGGAAATCTCCCGCAGCGTGCAGGAAGCCGCGCGCGGCACCCAGGAGGTCAATTCCAACATCACCGGCGTCCAGAAGGCCGCCGACGATACCGGCGCCGCCGCCAATCAGGTGCTCGGCGCGGCCGAGCAATTGTCCTCGCAGTCCAAGGATCTCGCCGGACAAGTCAACCGCTTCCTCTCGGAGGTGCGGGCGGCGTAAATTCGCTCGTCAATCGGCAAAGCCGACATAGCGGACGAAATCGCTGTTCGGCTCGCGGTCGGAGCGGACGGCATTTGCGGGAAAGCTGTCGTCGGGATAGCCCATGGCGACGCAGGTCATGATGACCTCGTCCTTGGGGATATTGGCGACCTCGTGCACGATGTACGAGCGCATGATTCCCTGCCCGTTGATGACGCTGCCAAGCCCGCGGTCCCAGGCGGCGAGCACGATGCCGTAGCAGAGCGCGCCGAGATCGAAGTGGCAGACCGCGCCGGGATCGAGAATTTTGTCGTAGGTCAGGACCAGCGAGACCGGCGCGGTCGAATTGCCGGAAGCCGCGCAGCACCCAGTCCTGCCGCATCGGTTTGTCGTAACGCGCAATGCCTCAACGTCAAGATGATGCCTGAATACCGCCTCGTAAGCGGGGAAAAAATCCTGCGGCCGCCGCCATGGCCCCTCGCGCTCGATCACCGCGCCGATGGTGATGTCCCCGATCTTGAGCTGATTCATCCCCGCTTCGCTCCCTTTGTTGAAACACGGTAATGGGCAGCTTCAGCGCCGACAAGCCGGCGCGACGCAACGCCAAGCGTTTCGCGCCTCCCTGCATCCGCTGCCGCAAATAGACCAAAAATCACGCCTAGCGATCCCCCTCCTACACGGGGCAAGCCTTGAACAAGAAACTGAAATATGCGGCGGCGGCGATCGCCGTCTTGGGCGCAGCCATCTACCTCAACAACACCAATCATCTCGCCGCCCATCAGGAGGGCAAGCCCGTCCTGCTCGCGCATCGCGGCATTGCCCAGCGCTTCGACGAGCGCGAGCTGAAGAACGACACCTGCACGGCGGCGCGAATGCTGCCGTCAAGCCATCACTATCTGGAGAACACGATCGAATCGATGCGAGCCAGCCTTGCGGCCGGCGCCGATGTCGTCGAGCTCGACGTTCACCCGACGACCGACGGCGAATTCGCGGTGTTTCACGACTGGACGCTGGATTGCCGCACCGACGGGCGCGGCGTCACGCGCGAACACTCCATGGCCTATTTGAAGAAGCTCGATATCGGCCATGGCTATACAGCCGATGGTGGCAAGACCTTTCCGTTTCGCGGCAAGGGCATCGGCCTGATGCCGACACTCACCGAGGTGCTGGCGACCTTTCCGCGGCAGCGGCTCCTGATCAACGTAAAGGGCCGCGACCCGTCCGAGGGGGAGAAGCTGGCGGCCGTGCTGGACAAGCTCCCCGCCGAACGCCGGGCGCAGATCATGGTGTATGGCGGCGATGAGCCGGTCGAGATCGTGCGCCAGCGCCTTCCGGATGTCCGGACGATCTCGCGCGCGACGATCAAGAGCTGCCTGCTCGGCTACATCGGCTACGGCTGGAGCGGCGTGGTGCCGAAAGCCTGCCATAACGCGATGGTGATGTTGCCGATCAATGTCGCGCCGTGGATGTGGGGCTGGCCGCACCGCTTCCTCAACCGCATGAAGGCGGCCAACAGCGAAGTTTTCGTGCTCGGCCCCTATCGGGGCGGCGAATTCTCGAGCGGGATCGATACGCCGGAGCAGTTCGCGCGGCTGCCAGCAAACTATTCGGGAGGCATCTGGACCAACGAGATCGAGGCCATCGCGCCGCTTGTGGGCAAATAGCGTTCGTGGATTTGCGGAATCGAGAACCCGACCCGCTGCGAAGCGGAACATCCCTCGCTGGCGGTCGTTTTAGCCGGCGTTAGCGGAAGGGGATGTACCGATGACCTGGAAAGGCAAATGGCGAAATCAATACGGCTCCATCGTCGACATTACCGACGACGCCAATCGCAGGATCAGCGGCACCTTCAAGACCGCGCTGAGAGACAGCGGGTTCTACGGACAGGAAATTCCCGTCGGCGGCATCCATCAGGGTGATTGCATCAGCTTTGTCGCCGGTGGTGAAACTGCAGCGGGAGACGCCGCGGTCTCCTACACCGGCCTGCTGCGCGACGGAAAAATGGAAACGATGTGGTTCGTCGTCGTTGACAGCGCGATCCGGGCGCCGACAGAAGGTGCACCCGGCAAGAAGGAAAAGCTGAACTGGTGGCGTTCAATCAGCACCAACGCCGATACATTTGAGCGCATGTGACGGCTCTGCGTCAGCTCCGCAAGCCCGGCGCTTCCTGCCCGGTGCGCGCGACATATTCAGTGTAACCGCCGCCAAATTGGTGGATGCCCTCCGGCGTCAGTTCCAGCACGCGGTTGGAGAGCGCCGCGAGGAAATGCCGGTCGTGGGACACGAACAGCATGGTACCCTCGAACTCGGACAGCGCATTGATAAGCATTTCCTTGGTCGCGAGGTCCAGGTGGTTGGTCGGCTCGTCCAGCACCAGGAAATTCGGCGGGTCGTAGAGCATTTTTGCCATCACCAGCCGCGCCTTCTCGCCGCCCGAGAGCACGCGACACTTCTTCTCGACGTCGTCGCCGGAGAAACCAAAGCAGCCCGCGAGCGCGCGGAGCGAACCTTGTCCCGCCTGCGGAAAGGAATCTTCCAGCCATTCGAACACCGTACGTTCGCCGTCGAGCAGGTCCATGGCGTGCTGGGCAAAGTAGCCCATCTTGACGCTGCCGCCGATCGCCACAGTGCCATCGTCGGGTTCGGCCGAGCCCGCCACCAGCTTCAACAGCGTCGATTTGCCGGCGCCGTTGATGCCCATCACGCACCACCGCTCCTTGCGGCGGATCATGAAATCAAGGCCCTGATAGATGGTGCGGCTGCCATAGCCCTTGTGGACGTTCTTCAGGCTGACGACATCCTCGCCCGAGCGCGGCGCCGGCAGGAATTCGAACGCCACCGTCTGTCGCCGCTTCGGCGGCTCGACGCGCTCGATCTTGTCGAGCTTTTTCACCCGGCTCTGCACTTGAGCTGCGTGAGAGGCGCGCGCCTTGAAGCGCTCGATGAACTTGATCTCCTTCGCCAGCATCGCCTGCTGACGTTCGAATTGCGCCTGCTGCTGCTTTTCGTTCAGCGCGCGCTGCTGCTCGTAGAATTCGTAATTGCCGGAATATGTCGTGAGCGTCCCGCCATCGATCTCGACGACCTTGTTGATGATACGGTTGATGAACTCGCGGTCATGCGAGGTCATCAACAGCGCGCCCTCGTATCCTTTCAGGAACTGCTCGAGCCAGATCAGGCTCTCAAGGTCGAGATGGTTGCTCGGCTCGTCCAGCAGCATCACGTCAGGCCGCATCAGGAGGATGCGTGCCAACGCGACCCGCATCTTCCAGCCGCCGGAAAGCGCGCCGACGTCGCCCTCCATCATCCCCTGGCTGAAGCCCAAGCCCGACAACGCCTCGCGGGCGCGGCCGTCAAGCGCATAGCCGTCGAGCTCTTCGAAGCGGTGCTGCACCTCGCCGTAGCGCGCGATGATATCTTCCATCTCGTCGGCGCGATCCGGATCGGCCATCGCGGCCTCGAGCTCCCTGAGCTCGTTTGCCACGACGCTGACAGGCCCGGCGCCGTCCATCACCTCGGCTACGGCGCTGCGACCCGACATCTCGCCGACGTCCTGGCTGAAATAGCCGATGGTAATCCCCCGATCGAGCGAGACCTGGCCCTCGTCGGGTAGTTCCTGGCCCGAGATCATCCGGAAAAGCGTGGTCTTGCCCGCACCGTTCGGGCCGACGAGGCCGATCTTCTCGCCCTTCTGGAGGGCTGCGGAGGCTTCGATGAAAAGGATCTGGTGGCCGACTTGCTTGCTGACGTTATCGAGACGGATCATTGGGCCCTGAAGGGAGGAAATCGCTGTGGCCGCTGCTTAGGACATCTAGCGTGCTTGTGGAAGCGGTTCCGAAATATCCCCTCCGCAACAAACCGCGCTACCTGACGATGTTCTCGATTGGTGCTGCAACCGCATTCCAGAAGACTTAATCCGGGTGGCCGAATGAACTTGCGTATGGGCAGTAAAACCTTCCGGCGCTGCGAACTGATCTGTACCAGCATCGTTAGCCCGTCATCTTCAATCGAACCGACGGAGAGTTCCCATGAGCGCAACGGGTCTCGAAGTATTCGACAGAACGCTCCAGATCACCAACACGTGGTTGGACGAAGTGATGACTAACCTGCCGCGCGATCGCAAGCTGGCATGGCATATTCTGGGAGCGGTATTGCGAACCATCCGCGACCGAGTTCCGGTCAATCTGGCGGCACATCTCGGCGCGCAGCTTCCACTACTGGTGCGCGGCACCTATTATGACCAATGGCGACCGAGTGAAACGCCGAAGGCGTGGCGATCGGCAGATGAGTTTCTCTCGATCGTCTCGGCAGAACTCAGTTCGCAGAAACCGGTCGATTCCAAAGATGCAGCGCAGGCGGTGTTCCGCGTTCTGAACCATCATGTCGATCCCAATCAGGTCGAGAAGGTGCGCCACGCGCTTCCGGAAGACGTTCAGGCGTTATGGCCCCGTAACAACCGGGTTTCATCGGCGGCCTGATGCGGCATGTGATCGCGGTTCCGAAAGTCCACAAGAACCCTGATGTTCGCTGGGCGTTGTCTTGCAGCACCAAAGCGATCAACAACGGGAGCCAGCAATGACCAGACCTCCGCCCGTGCCGCAGGACAATCAAAGCCACAAGGGTACCGGCGATCCCAAATCCGGCAACGCCCATGAAGTTCGGAAGGGCCGCGGCCACGTTGAAAATCCCCGCGAGCAGGGTCAACCGGGCAATACCGCTCAGAACACGACTCACCAGGGCTATCAGCAGGATCGCTAGTCAGGAGCGAGCACCATGTCGACTTCAACCAAAACGCCTGCGAGCATTCGCCAGGGCGGCCCGGGTGCTTCCCATGAGAACGCCAAGGCGCCGCTTCACGCCCGCAAGCCACCCGCCGACGATCCGCAGCGCCGGCACAGCCAAGTGTCCGGCGGTGGCGGCGAACATGACACCCACCACACTCACGAGCCGGAACGAAAGGGCGGCGGCACCCATCCCGCATCGAAGGACGCGTCATGAGCACCAAGCATGTGAAACTGAACAGACCGACTAACGTCGATCTTGTTCGCAATCCGCTGATCGGGGGCTCGAAGGGAACGACGATGGCAGGGGTGACGCCGGACGAGTTGGAGGAGTTCGGAGGCGCCAATACCCTGGAGGGCGATATCGAGAATGACACCAATGCCCAGGGCGGCATCGACAAGGCAGAGGTTCGCAACCGCCGCCGCGGACCGCCGCAAAACGATCGGGATAGCGGTCCACGGCGAATGCCGCTGCAGGGAAAGAAGACGCACGAGCAGCAAATGCGCATTCTTGAACGGAAGCCCGATGTGCCCGACGCGAGACAGATGGAGGAGATCGCGCAGACCCAGCCCCCTGGCGGCGCCAAAACAGCGAAGCGCGACGCACGTCAATCGGAATTTCCAGTAAGCCGCGGCGGACTCAACCAGGAAAGCCAGCACAACAAGCACAATCGTCCGGGCCAATCCGGCCACAAGCCTCAAAAGCCATAGGGATAGTATCATGACACGTGGAGCACACGGAGACGGCAAGCATCTCGGCCCTGGCGCGAAAGGCAAAGGCGCCGGGACCGGCGCCATGACCGACGTGCAGAGCGATCTGATCGGCGACAACGCGGTGCTTTCCAACCGCGACAAGGCCGAGCATTCGCGCGATCGTGGCCAGGACAGCAAATGGTCCCAAACCGAGCAGCTGAAAGACCACGCCGCAAACAAGGGCCGCGGATAAGGTAATAATTTGCCGGCCGCGCGTGGAGATCACAGGTTGATTACGCCAAGTCGCGCGGCATGTGCCACGGCATCGGTGCGGCCGGTGGCATCGAGTTTGTCAAGCAGCGAAGCTACGTGGAATTTGGCGGTATGCACGGATATTCCGAGCTGGCGCGCAATGGCTTTGTTGGATGCGCCTTCGGCCATCAGGACAAGCACGTCGCGCTCGCGTGGCGTGAGATCGATATCGGACACGTCGACGGCCGTCGGCGCATCGCGTGATATGAGCGCGACCGTTGCTGCCTCTCCGGGCGCTGCCAGACGAAGCCCGGACACGACGCCGAGCAGAGATGCGAGCCGGTCCGCCAGCCCCGGATCGGCGATCTCGATGGCTACCACAATGACCGGTGAAGCCGCTTCGCTCACGGTTCTGGCCTTTCGCCGACCGTGAGCTTGACCTGCACCGGTTGGCTGGCGCGGCGAATCGTAATGTCGATGACCGTCCCGATACTATCCGGCCCAAGCGATCGTATCAGCGAGCGCATGCCGGTCAGCTTCTCGTTGTTCCAGCCGACGATCACGTCGCCTTGCAGGATACCGGCGGCGGCCGAGGGACCTGACTTGTCGACACTCATTACCATCGCTCCGACGCCATCGTCGAGCTTGACCGGCTGCAATCCAACCCCGAGATAGCCGCGCGCAATCCGGCCGTGGGTTTCAAGCCTTCCCGCGATCCGGTCGATCGTCGCGCCGGGAATCACGAGAATGCGTCGGACCCCTTGGACAGCCATGCCGATCGCTTCGCCAGAGGCATTGACGGCAAGTCCCCCTTCGTGATTGCTGCGCAGCCGTACGTCGAGCTCGATCCTGGCATCGATCTCACCGCCACGAAGGCTGCGCCAGCGGCCCCCGATAAGCGAGACTATGCCGAGCGCCGCCGTGGGAACGCCATGCTCAGCGGCGACCAGGACTGTCAGCGAGCCCAGATCCGGAACAACAGGCGAGAACGCGACGGAGGCAGTGTTGCCGGCACCACTCTTGGTATCGAGCCGCAGCAGCGCGATATCGGTGGTGTGATCGCGTCCTGCGATCGTGGCCGACTGCGTCGTTCCGTCGGCAAATTTGACTGAGACTTCGCCTTCGTCGGCCAGCGCTTCATCAGCCGTCACGATCAGGCCGGGTTTCCAGATGAAGCCCGAGGCCCGCGAGCGATGCGAATGCACCGAGACGATCGCGGACTTTGTCCGGGCGACAACATCGGCAAGGGCGGAGGATAACGACGGAAGGATAGCTGCGGTCGGGTCGGGCATGACAGAACTCCTGGATCGGTTGAATCCAATCTGGGAGTTCAGATCGCGTTCGGGAACTAGCCTGATGGGCAGGCCGCTGGAGTTTTCGCCTCGAACGCGAGCCTTCCCGCTTCGGCACTATGCCGTGTGTCCGGGATCGATGTGCTTTGGCGTCTTCTTCTCCCGTTGAGGTGTCATCCTCGCAGGATCGGGGGCGCCAGGCACGCCGCGCGGTCCGAGCTGCTCTCGCTGAATATCGTCTTCCGACTTCTCGGGCTCGACGCCATTGGGCTCGCGATTTCGGGTCATGGCTGAATGCTACTCCAAGCACAAGCTCCGGCGTTAAAGCCGACGGGCACTCTTGAACATTCGCTGCCGGAACGTTCTCCTTCGAACATCAGCTCCACGCTGTTAATACATCAGCAGAACACCGGTTCCTATTCCCGATCTGGCGCACACTGTGGAACCAGCATTGCAGCATGTCTCGCGTCACAGCTCCCAAGTGTCGATGCTGGATCAATCAATCATCGGGCGTTTGCTAGAAATTTTCTAAGAGCCTCTCTAAGAACCATTCCATTAGAGGAATCGTAATACCTCGCGTATGCGTCACCGCGTTGCGCTGGCCGACTTCCTGAAGGCGCGGCGTGAGCGCTCGCAGGTTGGGGTGAACCTTGAAGTCTCGTGATTTGTTCCGGGTCGCCGCGTTGGCGACCGTGTCCGTATTGGCGCTGTGGCCGCAATCGACGTTCGCACAGTCAAGTTCTTCGTCGCAATCCGGGGCGCAGTCGTTACCTCCCGTCGTCGTCGCCTCGCCGGAGGCTCGCCGTCGCGCCGCAGCGCCGCAACGGCGCCAAACACGGCGTGCAACGCAGGCAGCTCAATCCAACAGACCGCAGCCGCAGCGCGGCGTCGGCTTCGTCGAAAACCCGCGCGGGGCCGTCCAGGGTTATGTCGCCGGCCGCTCGATGGCGGGCACCAAGACCAACACGCCGATCATGGAGACGCCGCAGTCGCTTTCGGTGATCGGCAGCGAACAGATTCGCGACCAGAAGCCCGGCAAGTTCGACGAGATCCTGCGCTACACGCCGGGCGTCGTCGCCGGGACGTTCGGCGCCGACACCCGCAACGACTGGTTCCTGATCCGCGGCTTCAAGTCGGAGGACGTCGGCCTGTTCCTCGACGGGCTGCAGCTCTTCTACACGTCGTATGCGAGCTGGAAGCTGCAGCCGTTCAACCTCGCACGCGTCGAGGTGCTACGCGGCCCCTCCGCCGTGCTCTATGGTGGCTCCAGCCCGAGCGGCATCGTCAATGCGGTCAGCAAGCTGCCGCCGGCGGAGCCGATCCGCTATCTCGAGACCGGCGTGAACAATTTAGGCAACGCCTATCTATCTTTCGATTTTGGCGGCCCGGTCGCAACGCAACCGGAGAACGGAAAACTGTTCTATCGTGTGGTCGGCCAAGTCCAGAACGGCGGCACGCAGGTCGATTTCACGCCCGATAACAACTACTTCATCGCGCCATCCGTCACCTACAAGCCGGATGCTGACACGACATTCACCGTGCTGGCTTCAGCGTCGAAGACGGATACGCGAGGCATTAATTTCCTGCCCTATGTCGGAACGGTGGTCGATGCACCCTTTGGGCGGATCCCGACAAAACTGTTCGTCGGCGACCCCGGCGTCGATACGTTCAAGCGCGAACAGGAGATGATCGGCTATCAGTTCGAGCGCAACCTCTCAGACAGCGTCACATTCCGGCAGAACGCCCGCTACGCGCACGTTGACATCACCTATCGCGGTTATGTCGGCAACAGCTATACCAACATCGCCACGGGCGACATTGGTCGCTACAATTGGTACGCAAAAAATACTGCCAACCAAGGCAATCTAGACAACCATTTGGAGTATCGTTTTGACACCGGCCCCGTGCAGCACACGATGCTGTTCGGACTCGACCTGAAAAGCTATCGGATCGACGACTATCAGATCTTTGCCTTTGGCGGCGTGCCCTCGATCAACGTGTTCAATCCGGTCTACGGTGTCGGCGACATACCGTTCACGGGCGCGCCGTTCCGCAATTTCCTCCTGACCCAGAATCAACTCGGCACCTATATTCAGGACCAGATCAAGTTCGGCGGCTTCACGCTGGTGTTGAGCGGCCGCAATGACTGGGTATCGACCAGCCAGGGCGATCGTCCGACCGGCGCCACGCTGACCAACCGCGAGGACAGCAAGTTCAGTGGCCGTGCCGGCTTGATCTACAATTTCGCCAACGGGCTCGCGCCCTATGTCGCCTACGCGACAAGCTACAATCCGATCATCGGCCTCAACGCGTCGAACCAACTGTTTCTGCCGGAAACCGGCGAGCAGGCCGAGATCGGATTGAAGTTTCAGCCCAACGGCTTCGACGGCCATTTCAGCATTGCCGTGTTCGATCTGAAGCGGCAAAACGTGCCGACGACAGTCCCGGGCATCACGCCGGTTCTTCAGAACCAGACCGGTGAGGTCACCTCGCGCGGTCTCGAGCTGGAGGCCGTAGCCGATCTCGCACCCGGCCTGAAGTTGGTTGGCGCGTTCACCACCTACGATCTCTTTATCAGCAAGGACGCAGATCCGGCGCTGCTCGGCCTGACGCCGACCAACACGCCACAACAAGTTGGATCCGTCTGGGCTGACTACACCTTCCAGGAGGGACCGTTGAGGGGCTTTGGCTTTGGTGGCGGCGTGCGCTACGTCGGCAAGTCCTTCGCCAATGCCGCGAATACGCTTGTGGTTCCTTCGGTCGTGCTCGGTGACGCGACGATCCATTACGAATGGCAGAACTGGCGCGCAGCGCTGAATTTCATCAACATCGCCGACAAGACTTACGTCGCAAGCTGCGCGTCCGATACGTCCTGCTTCTACGGCGATCGCCGCCGCGTAACGGCCAGCCTCGCCTACAAATGGTAGCGCGGGCGCAATCGGTAGGAGGCAGCCCTGAAAGCCAGAACCGTTCGCATCTGGTCGGTGGTCCACACCTGGAGCAGCCTGATATCGACGCTGTTCCTGCTGCTGCTGTGCATCACCGGCCTGCCCCTCATCTTCCATCATGAGATCGATGAGCTGCTCGGCTACGATCCGAAGCCCGAGATCGCACAGCCGGGCGCGGTGAAACGGAGCATCGACGAGATCGCCCGCACGGCGCTTGCGAACGATCCCGGTCGCGTCCTGCAATATATCTTGTGGGACAAGGACGAACCGAACACGGTGGTCGCCTTCACCAACAACAAGGTCGACGGCGATCCGGATGCCGCGACGCTCAGGGCGTATGATGCACACACCGCCAAGCCGCTCGGCTCGGTCGGTGGCGGGCCGATGCTGATCTTTCTGAAGCTCCACGTCGATATGTTTGCCGGCCAGCCTGGCAAGCTGTTCCTCGGCGCCATGGGATTCCTATTCCTGGTCGCCATCGTCTCCGGCGTGGTGTTGTACTGGCCGTTTACGCGGCGGCTGAGTTTCGGCACCCTCAGGGACAAGTCGCGCCGCATTGCCTGGTTCGATTGGCACAATCTTCTGGGCGCCGTAACCATCGCATGGGCGCTGGTGGTCGGCGCTACCGGCGTCATCAATACACTTGCGGAAGTGATGCTGAGCCAGTGGAAAGCCAACGAAATCGCCGACATGGTCAAGCCTTACGCGGGCAAGCCGCCGCCGGTTCATCGAGCTTCGCTCGATACAACGATCGAAAGAGCGCGGACGACGGCGCCGGGCATGAACATCTCCTTCATTGCCTTTCCCGGCACCCCATTCACGAGTTCGCATCATTTCGCGGTGTTCATGCGCGGCGACACGCCGTTGACATCGCGCCTGCTCAAACCAGTGCTGCTCGATGGCGAAACCGGAGAAGTCTCCGACGCGCGCGATCTTCCGGTCTATCTCAAGGTACTGCTCGTGTCGCAGCCGCTGCACTTCGGTGATTATGGCGGCATGCCGTTGAAGATCATCTGGGCCCTGCTCGACATCATGACCATCGTCGTCATCGTCAGCGGGCTCTATCTGTGGATCGTCAAACGCCGCAAGCATCGCAGCCACGCGATAGCGGGGCAGCCTTCCCTGCAGCCGTCGCGATGACCGTCGCCCGCAAATCGCGATCCAGCGGCAATTGGTGGACCGTATACGGCGGTCCGCTGCTGATCGGCGTGCTGTCGGTCGCTGGGCTATTAAGCGCGCTATTGTCCGAGGGACCCGGCCGCTATTTTTCCTGGCTCGCGCTCGGCGCGCCCGTTGCGCTCACCGTGTGGTTTTTCGCGCGACGCAAGCGTGACTAAGCGGGCCGCATCAGCTTGAGCGTCGCGGCCAGCCGCAAGCTGCGCTTTCCGGCCAACGCAATGGCTTCGAGTTCAGCCCCCGCTTCGTCGCAGGTGCCGGTAAAGCCGATGCCCACCTCATGGCCGCCGAACACAGGGTTTTCGCCCTTCGCCGGCGTATGCTCCTGGTTCAGGATCTCACCCTTCCAGCGGCCGTCGGCCGAAGCATAGGACCCAAGGTAATAGAAAAAAGCGTCGCCGCCGAGAATGCGGCCGTCCAGCAGCAGCATGACGCCGGACAGACCGGCCTCGATACCGTCGAGCGCGCGGAGCTGGAGGGAATAGAGGCCATTGACAATGCCGCCCGGCCCGACGGTGCCGACCGGCGGCAGCGCTTCGTCGTCGAGCCGGGTCAACTCGGCCCAGAACAAGGCGCCAGGCCGCGGCGCGGCGCTGCCTTCAAAACGAATCTTGTTGCCCTGCAGCCTGCCACGCACGCTGATGGCGGCGACGTCGGTGTCCATCAGCGGCTTGTAGTGAGGGTCGTCATTGTGACGCTGGGTGATGACCTCGCCGATAATTTCCCCAGCCGTCTCCTGATAAGTGCCGAGATGGGCAAAGGCGGAATTGCCGCCCAACAGCTTGCCATTGTGCATGCACATGACGCTGCGGCCGAACGCGTCGTTCACGCCGTACTCGACCTTGTAGAGCCCGTTCAGCAACGAAGATGTCCTGCACCTATCGAATCCGTCCGCCGGGCTTAGCACCGCCGCCGCAATGGAACCAGCGCGCGTTTTATCGCAGTTTCAATGCCGTTTGAAATACTGCACGGCGCGTTCGTGCTTTTCCGCCGCCGCACGCGATTTGAAGGTTCCGAGGTTACGGCGCTTGCCGGTTTTCGGATTGATTTTGCGGGAATAGAGCCGGTATTCGCCCGATTGCAGTTTTCGGATCATGGCCAGCACCACTTTTCCTGCGAGCCTCGTCCGCAATAATGACGCCACCGGTCCCCTTGTTCCGCTCCGGCTATTCGCGTTGTCTGGCCCTGCAATGCCGGGATCGTTCGGCTGGATGGAATGAACGGGGGGATCACGTGCAACATTTCTTCCTCTATCTCCTTGCGCTCGGGGCTGGCGTCAGCGTCGCGACCCAGCAGGTGCTCAATGGCAGTCTGCGCACGGCGCTGGGCTCGCCGGCCTGGGCGGGGCTGATCAGCTATGCGGGCGGCCTCATCACCATGATCGTCGCGGTGATCGCGCTCGGCGAGCGCGTGCCGTCCTGGAAAACAATGGTCGATGTGCCGTGGTATGCGTGGTCCGGCGGCGTGTTCGGCGCTGCCTTCATCCTGCTGGCGATCCTGTTGTTGCCCTCGCTCGGCGCAGCGACGCTGTTTGCGCTGGTCATTGCCGGCCAGGTGCTCGCTGCGGTCACGCTCGACCATTTCGGCGCGTTCGGGCTGACGCCGCATCCCGTGAGCGCCGCGCGGTTCGCAGGCGCAGTGCTGTTGATCGCCGGTGTCGTCTTGATCCGGGATTGAAATTCAGGGCTCGAGCCCGCTCTCGCGCAACGCCGGTGCGACCGCAGGCGACGCAAGAAATCGCAGCAGCCGGTCCGCTTCGGCCGGCTTGTTGCTCGCCACCATACGCCCCGCGGAAAACACCGCGGGCGTTTGCAGTTGGCGTGGAATGGCTCCAACCACCTCGATGCCGCCGACCTGCTTCAACTCGCTGATCTGCTGGACAGCGAGATCGGCCTCGCCGGTCACCAGCTTTTCGGCGGTAAAGCCCTGCTGGATGATCTGCGCCCTCGCATTGACCTCGGAGGCAATGCCGAGTTGCTCGATCATTTTTGCGAACAGAATGCCGCTGGCGCCGAGCCGCGAATAGGCCACCGAGCGCGCGCCGAGTAGCGCCACGCGCAGCGCCGTCTCCGTCGCGATATCGGGATGGGCCGTCCCGGCCCTCACGGCGATGCCGACAAAGGAGCGGGCCAGGTCCACGCAAGTCTCCGGGACCACCCGCCCCTCGCGCGCGACTTCGTCCAGCCCCTCACGGGTCAGGATGACGACATCCGCGGCCTCGCCCGCGCGCAGCCGGTCCAACAGCGCCAGTGTGGGCGCGAAATCGGCGTCGATGCGTGCGCCTCCGGCCGCCCGATACTGGCCGGCCAGGCTTTGCACGGCGCCCTTCAACGCCAGCGTCGAGAGCATGCGCACGGTATCAGCCATCGGCCGCTATACCCGGCGCATCAGCTTGAGCACCGCGGTCATTCGAAGGCTGCGCTTGCCGGCAAGCGCGGTCGCCTCCAAGAGCGCGCCTTGCTCGTCGTAGGAGCCGGAAAAGCCGATGCCGACTTCATGGCCGCCGAAGATGGGGTTCTCGCCCATGGCGGGCGTGTGCTCCTGATTGAGAATCTGGCCTTTCCAGCGGCCGTTCTCCGAGGTGTACGTGCCGAGATAGTAGAAGGATGCGTCGCCGCCGAGGATGCGCCCGTCATTGAGCAGCATCACGCCGGTCAGGCCGCCCTCGACGCCGTCGAGCAGGCGTACGTGGATGGAATAGAGGCCGTTGACGATGCCGCCTTTGCCGACGCTGCCGGCGATCGGGATGGCCTCCTGCTCGATCGGCGTCATCACCGAACGGAACGCCACGCCGGGCAACTCCTTCAAGCCCCCTTCGAAGCGGTAGAGATTGCCGTCCGCCCTGCCCTTCGCCAGCAGCGTGGCATCGTCGGTGCCGGCCATCGCGCGGTAATTCGGGTCCGGGTTGTGGCGCACGGTCTGGATCACGATGTCGACGCCATCGTCCCGCGTTTCGTAACTGCCGATATGGGCAAAGGCGGAATTGCCGCCCAGCATCTTGCCGCCGCGCGCATACATCACGCTGCGGCCGACCGCCGCGCCAAGCTGAAACCTGACTTTGTAAAATCCCTCAAACAATGCCGTCACCCCGGCAAACCCGGCTAGTTGTCTAGCGCGGTTCGTGACGCAGGGGAACGGCCTTGAACGGTCGTATTTGCGTCAAACCCATCAAGACAGCGGTGTCATCAAAACGCAATGATCCGCCAAGGCGGTACCCTGGCGGATCAGCTTTGCAACCGGGAAGCCCGGACTGTATCGTCGGTCCCTTAGGCCGCGGCGGCCTTGGCGCCGGTTGGGACTTCCGCGATCGTCTTCAAGATCTGGGACGCGATCTGGTAGGGGTCGCCCTGCGAGTTCGGGCGGCGGTCTTCCAGATAGCCCTTGTAGCCATTGTTGACGAAGGAGTGCGGAACGCGGATCGAGGCGCCGCGGTCAGCCACACCGTAGCTGAACTTGTTCCAGGGCGCGGTCTCGTGCTTGCCGGTCAGACGTTTGTCGTTGTCCGGGCCGTAGACGGCAATGTGGTCCATGAGATTCTTCTCAAAGGCAGCCATCAGCTTCTCGAAGTATTCCTTGCCACCGACTTCGCGCATGTACTTGGTCGAGAAGTTGGCGTGCATGCCCGAGCCGTTCCAGTCGGTATCGCCGAGTGGCTTGCAGTGGAATTCGATGTCGATGCCGTAGCTCTCGGTCAGGCGCAGCATCAGGTAGCGTGCCATCCACATCTGGTCGGCAGCGGTCTTGGAGCCCTTGCCGAAGATCTGGAATTCCCACTGGCCCTTCGCCACTTCGGCGTTGATGCCTTCGTGGTTGATGCCGGCGGCTAGGCAGAGGTTGAGATGCTCTTCCACGATCTTGCGGGCGACATCGCCAACGTTCTTGTAGCCAACGCCGGTGTAGTACGGGCCCTGCGGACCCGGATAACCGTCCGAGGGAAAGCCGAGCGGACGGCCGTCCTTGTAGAAGAAATATTCCTGCTCGAAGCCGAACCAGGCGCCTTCATCGTCGAGGATGGTTGCGCGCTTGTTCGAGGGGTGCGGGGTCTTGCCGTCGGGCATCATGACTTCGCACATCACCAGCGCGCCGTTTTCCCGAGCTGCATCCGGATAGACGGCGACCGGCTTCAGCACGCAATCGGAGCTGTGGCCTTCGGCCTGCATGGTGGACGAGCCGTCGAAGCCCCACAGCGGAAGCTGTTCGAGCGTCGGGAACTTGTCGAATTCCTTGATCTGCGTTTTGCCGCGCAGACTCGGCGTCGGCGTATAGCCGTCGAGCCAAATATACTCGAGCTTGTACTTGGTCATTGAGCCTCTCTTGAGTTGCTATGAAATGCGGAAAACCGAAGCCTTGAATTCTGGATTTTGACGCCCAGCCCCCGGAGGTCTCCGCATACGTGTACCCGGCCACGTCAGGCCACTTGTTTCTAAGCATTTAACGTGCCAATCGCTGCAGTGCGGCAACGGTCATCCACAGCGCGGGCCGGCGGCCGCCCAAAATAGAAGCTGCGACATAGGAGCGCGGCCGGCTCCCAAATCGGGCGGTCTAGGGGCGGACTTGCGAACTGAATCCAGCCCATTTTCCCGGCATTTTCGCTTCGCTGCCGCCAAACGCTTAAAGGTGCGGCATCCTTTTGAGGCGCCCACGTGGGATGCCGACTCCGCCGAGCAACCATCCTGCCGGCCAACGCGTTAGGCACGCGGTCGCTGCCTCGCAGGAAGCAGCATCGAAAGTGCCCACAAAATAGCCAGCACCTGCCGTTCTCTTGGTCACTTGCACCCGCCCGGGACACCGACAATATCGCCTTACGTAACCACTAGAGAACGAGTCGGGCGCACCATGGAGGCTCGCGCGTCGATAGAAGGAGACTGCAACGATGCATCCGAGTTTGAATCACGGGTCAGCCACGATCTACCAATTCCCAGCCGGGGGCCGGGCGGCTCTCGGGGGACGTCGCTATGGCGAGACCAAAGCCGTGACCGAGTTTGCGGCCCAGCCGGTCAACCTCGCGGACTGCTGCGATAGCTGGTACCACGCCGCGGCGATCGAGGATGCCAAGAGCGAGCGGGATCACTGATGCCTGGGAGGTGTTTGGCAGGGACGCGCCGGACAAACGAGGCGCGGACGGAGAACTAGAAGAGGGTCGGAACGAAATCGTTTCGGCCCTTTTTCATGTCTGCTGGCACGTCGTGGTCCGCCGCCTGGCGTGCTTGAGGGTGGTGATGCCAGCTTTGGTGATCCGTAAGGTCACGCCCTTCCCCTGGTAACGCGACCCTGACAGGGTCCAACGCTTGGGCAGCGTCACCGCCTTGCCGTCGAGTTGTAGATGGGCACGCTTGTCGTATTGAAAAAATCCAACCGTGAACTGCGAGCCGTCGGCGCAACGATAATTCTGGAAGCTGGACTGCGCCGATGCCTGTGAGGGCATGGTTGCAACCGCGGCGAAGCCTAGCGCCGCGCCAAAAATCGTGATGTTCCGCCGATTCATGCTTCGCCCTCTTGCGAGTTCAGTATAGACGAGACGGGGCCGAACGAAACCCATCCCTTGTTCTCCGTCCGAACCCTTGCTGCACGATGTCAGATCCCCCTGCCCGCCATTTCAATCTTGCCGGCGCCAGCAACTTTCGCGATCTCGGCGGCTATCCCACAAGCGACGGCCGGATCGTACGCTGGCGACAGATTTTTCGCTCCAACCATCTTGGCCATCTCACCGAAGGCGATGTCTCCGTCCTGCGGGAGCTGGGCGTCCGCAGCGCGTTCGATTTTCGCGGCTCCGAGGAGCGCGCCGCCGCCCTATGCGGCATGTCCGAGATATCAGTTCATTCGCTGCCGGTTGAGCCGACGGTGGTCGCGGCGCTGCGCGCCATCGCGGCCGCCGGCACGCCGCTGTCGACGGACCACGCCGTCGAGGTGATGCGCGATTCCTATCGCAACTATGTGCAGAAGAATACGCAGCACTTCCGGACGCTGTTCGCGCATTTGCTGGAAGATCGCGCGCCGCTGGTGATCCATTGCACCGCCGGCAAGGACCGCACCGGCTTTGCGTGCGCGCTGATCCTGCATACGCTCGGCGTTTCCGAAGACATTATCTCGGAAGACTATCTGCTGACCAACCGCTTCTACCGCAGGGACCCCAATCACAGCAGCGACCTGCCCGAAAACGTCAAGCAGGTGCTGGGCTCGGTGCAGGCCTGATTTCTCGCCGCCGCCTTCGAGGCCATCGACGCCGACTACGGTGATCTCGAAAGCTATCTCCGCGATGGCCTTGGTCTCGGCAAAGCTGAACGCGCCCACCTCGAAGCGCGCTATCTGCAGCGCTGATTTCATAGCGTTTTCGGGCGAAGTGGATTCCGGTTCGCGTGAAGAAAACGCGTCAAAACAAAATGAGAGCCCGGTTCTGATTCAATCAGAACCGGGCTCTCATCCGCCTTCACCTCACCCGCTGCATCGACACGACCTGCGCGGACAGCTTGCCACCTCTCGCCCTGACGTTGACCTGCACCTTGTAGTCGTTGCTGGTTTCGCCCTTGGGCGCATAGAACATCGCGGTAAAGCGCACGCGGCCGCGCGCATCAAGTGTCACCGGCAGATCCATGCACTCGGAATGAATTGCCCTGGCGGTTTCGCGGCGGCAGCCTTGCCGTCATGACAGGCTCGACCAAGGCAGATCGAGCTTGGTCGCCGCCGCACCGTGTATCAGGTAATAGGCAAAGGAATCGCTCTCCCAACGACTGTTCGCCACCTCGACGACGGCCCGGCTGTCCGGCGACCAGGCCGCAATCAGTTCGTAGCGGTTCGCCCGGATTTCACCCGTCTCCCAATGGGTACCGCTGAGTGTGGTCAGCACCGCGCCATCGGTGACACGGATCAGGACGTTTTCGACGTCGGCGGGAACATCCTGGCCGGATGGCAAGCCCTGCGCGCTGCGCCAGGCAAAGGCGTAATTCTTCGAGGGCGAGATGGTGTCAGCGAAGACGCGCATCGCGTCCTTCCCCCCGCCGCATACGAGGCTGCCATGTTGATCGGCGACGCAGGCCTGCGCATAGGCGCCAGCCATTGGCTGAACGCACAATGCGAGGAGCGCGAGTCGAAATGCCAGATCGCGACGCATGGCGCCATCTTATCTGGTAGACGCCCGCCGTAAAGCGAGCCGGAGCGGCCCGGAAGGCGGCGCTTACGGCTCAGGCCGCCGCTTCCATTTCCAGTTCGGCGTCGAGATCGGCGATGACGTCCTCGAACGCCGAGATTGCCTGCTGGATCGCTGCGATCTGCATCAATTCCCAGCTCGAGACCGGACCGCTGCGATTCTGCAGCGCTACAACGAGGTCGCGCCGCTGCTCCTTAAGCTGAACAAGCGGTAAACCGTGATCCGGCAAACCCATGACAAATCCCCCTGCCTTCTTGTTGGAGTCCTGTTGTACCGAATGGATTCTGCAATCGGCTTACAGAACTCCGGCAAATTTTATCGATTTTCACCCTATTCCGCCGTCGTACGTAGCTCGCCACCTCCGGCCAGACGTGGGCCGCGACAATTTGGGCTGGCGAGACCAACGGTCATGCAGAAATTCGCCGCATTGGAATTGAGAATCTCCTGATAGGGTGCGCTCCCTCATCCGCATGCGGAGGCCCTTCATGGACGGAAAAGTCATTGTCGTGACGGGCGCGCTCGGTGCGCTCGGCCGCGTGGTCGTGGACGAAGCGCTGGCGTTGGGAGCAAGAATTGCGAGCGTCGACCATGCCCCGACGCAAGTCCCGGCCACGGCGGACCTGTTCGAACTCGGCGGCGTCGACCTCACCGATGCCGCGGTAGCCAAAAAAGCCATCAACGCCGCCGCCGTGCATTTCGGCAAGCTCGACGCGCTGATCAACATCGCCGGCGGCTTTGCCTTCGAGACGGTGGCGGAGGGTGATCCCAAGACCTGGCAACGGATGCACGCGCTCAACGTCATGACCGCGCTCAACGCCTCGCGCGCGGCGATCCCGCATCTCGCCGCATCGGGCGCGGGCCGCATCGTCAATATCGGCGCGATGGGCGCGCTGCAGGCAGGCAGTGGCATGGGCGCCTACGCCGCCTCAAAAGCCGGCGTACACCGCCTCACCGAGGCGCTCGCCGCCGAGCTCAAGGGCAAGATCACGGTCAATGCCGTGCTGCCGTCGATCATCGACACCGCGGCCAATCGTGCCAGCATGCCGAACGCCGATTTCACCAAATGGGTGACGCCGAAGGAACTAGCCGACGTGATCCTGTTCCTCGCCAGCGACGCCGCAAGCGCCGTCACCGGCGCGCTGCTGCCGGTGAACGGGAGGGTTTAGCCCTCCACATCCACCAGTTTTCGCAGCACCGCCTTGAAGCGGATGCTGCGCTTACCGGCGAGCGCGGTGGCTTCGCCTTCCGCACCGTCGCGGTCATACGTGCCGGAAAAGCCGATGCCGACTTCATGGCCGCCAAACACCGGCCGTTCGCCCTTGGCCGGGGTATGCTCGCGGCTGACGAGCTCGCCCTTCCATCTGCCGTTCGCCGACGTGTACGCGCCGACATAGTCGAAGAACGCGTCGCCGCCCCTGATGCGGCCGTCCTGCAGCATCATGACACCGGTGCTGCCGGCATCGATCCCGTCGAGCATACGGATGTGGATGGAATACAGTCCGTTTCCGATCCCGTCAGGGCCGACCGCACCGGGAGGTGGCGCGTCGGTATCATCGATAGGGCTCAGAACCGTCGTGAAATGGATGCCGGGCAAGGCCGCGCTGCCGCCCTCAAAATGAAACTCCTCGCCGCGGGGCGCGCCCCTGAAATTCATCACGGCATGTTCAACTTCGAACATCGGAACGTATTTGGGATCGTGATAGTGGCGCGACATCGTAACCTCGCAGGTGACAATGCCATCGGCTTCGGTGAAGTGACCGACAAAGGAAGAGCCGGAATCGCCGCCATACAGTCTGCCGCCCGAGGTCGCAAACATCACGCCGCTGCCCGTGCCGCGCGCCGTGGTGAAGCGGAATTTGTATAGCCCTTGCAACACGCCTACTCGCTGTGGGAGCGGCAAATGCCTGTTGACCCGCGAACGATCAATTCGCAGGTTCCCTCAAATTGCCGCTGGCCTTGTCCCCGCTCCGACAATAGCCGCTCCGGGGCTATCCGATCAAACGCTTTGCCGGAATTGGGCTAGGCTCGGCGTGTTGAGTCGCGGCAGCCAGCGCCGCCGGAGCCTGCCTTGGAAACCGCACTTTATCTTCCCGTCAAACGCTTCCTCGAAAAGCTCGGCTTCACCGTCAAAGGCGAGGTCGGCGGCTGCGATCTTGTGGGGCTGAGTGGCGACGATCCGCCGATCGTGGTGATCGGCGAACTGAAGCTCTCCTTCAATCTGGAACTGATCCTGCAGGCGGTCGATCGCGCCGGCGCTGCCGACGAGGTCTGGCTTGCGGCTAAATTATCCGCCCGCGGCAAGGGCCGCGAAAGCGACGCGCGGTATCGTAACCTGTGCCGCCGGCTTGGCTTCGGCATGCTCGCTGTCACCAATACCGGCGATGTGGAAGTACTCGTCAAGCCGCCGACATCAGCGCCCCGCCGCGATCCCAAAAAGCGCTCGCGGCTGATCGCGGAGCACCAGAAGCGCAAGGGCGATCCCGTCATGGGTGGATCGACGCGCGCGCCGATCATGACGGCGTACCGTCAGCAGGCGCTGGCCTGTGCCTCCGCGCTGTCAGGCGGGCCGCGGCGCGTCAGGGATTTGCGGGCGGAGATTCCCGATGCCGGAAAAATCCTCTTGCATAATGTTTATGGCTGGTTCGATCGCGCCGAGCGCGGCATCTACGTGCTGACTGATGCCGGCCATGCCGCGCTGAAGCGCTGGCCGCAACAGCCGCTGGATCTGGCTGTCGCCGGCAATCCCTCGCCATGATGGCAAGCACGGTGACGCCGAACCGTACAGCGCTACCGGACTTGAAAGATGTTAGACGCATGGCTGTATTGCCGAGCGAAATTCATATTGCAATGCAACATTAGGGCACCTAGGTATCTCCGCAATCAAATGCGAGGCGCCTATGAGCGAAGACTGGAACACGAAATACGGCACACGACGTGTTCGGCGGGATCCGCCGACGCTAGAGGAGGCAATCTTCGCCGCGGTGGGGATCACCGACGATCAGCAGCAGCAGGCGGAAATCGCCGCCGCGCTGATGGGCCTGCCTTATGAGGAAGTGCTGGCTGAAGTGAAGAAGACCGGCCGTGCGCTGGCACGATCGGCCACCCGCGTCATCACAGGCGAGCAAGGCGCACAGCGTTCGGTCGTGGTCGAGCGCCGCGTCGTCAGGCGTTTTGGCAATGACAAGCGTACCGGCACCTGACAAGCCGGCGATTATCTGAATTGCGCCGAGAATTGCCCAAGGAATTGCCCAACGCTTTGGGCAATTCTCGAGATTGAACGTACGGATCGCCCTAAGACGCCCCCCACTCGGACGGGGCGGTCCCGGCCATACGAAGCAACATTCGCCGATAAGCGCGGTTGAAAGCCACCACCCCTCGCGTTGCATTCAGCACGCTCTCGATCCAGGACGTCGCAAGTTCGGCCTGATCATACTTCGTCAGATCGATCGTGCCGGTGGATTCGCCGTGGCGGAACACAAGCTGCGCGCCAAACTTGCTGGCGAGCGCGCGCATCGCCTCGTTCTGCGCGCCGGTAGTGATCCGCAGGCTTTTATAGCCCTTGGCGCGTGCTTCCTTGATCAGCTTGCGGAACAGGATGCTGCCGACGCCGCGACGCCGCACGGACGTTTCGACGCTGAAAGCGATCTCGGGAAGCGAATCCGGTGACTGGTCCGGCGGATGCAGCTCCGCCGCTCCGCGAACCACGCCGTTTTCAAAGAAGGCGATGATCGTCGTGCCGTCATCGGCGCATTTTTCGGCGTAGCGCTCGATGAAGCTGTCGTCCATGAAGCCATGGAAACGATCGCGGCGGCTGGTGCGGTCGAGCCGCAGCAGGTGATCGCGCAATAGCGGCAGTTCTTCCTGCTGGCTCAGCGTGCGCACGCTGCTATCGGCAAGCGCAGCCGCAATAACGGTGAGGTACATAGTCCAAAACTCCTCTGAGAAAACCCTCGAGGAGGCGTCGAATCCCTAGGCCACCTATATTGTGCGGCGCAGCATCGAATTCAAGACCGGATCGCTCCGTATACTGCCTTAAATAACGGCAGCATTTCCAGCAATTTAGCCGGCCGACCATTAACCAATTGTTAAGGTTCGTCACCCGGCGCAAAGTGGGCATGGACCTTGCTTATTTTTGAATACGCCAAGCCCAGGCAACGCACCCGGATGGTTCGTGGAGACCCATTGTGGCTGTCATGCTCGACACGAGATCTTGCCTTCCGGAGCGCCGGCTTGCGGTGTGGCAGGACATCGTGTGCGACACCTTCGTCGGGCTCGACTGCAAATCGGACATGCGCGGCGCGTTTTGGGGCTCGGTGTCGCAATCCAGAATTGGACAGATCGCGCTCACGGAGGTCGATTCCACGGCACAGCGGGTATTCCGCACGCCGTCGCGAATAGCCCGCGCCAGCGAAGATTTCGTGCTGATGGCGCTGAGCAACAATGGCGTGAACGGCGTTTTCCAGGATGGCCGCGAGGCTGTCGTCTCGGCGGGACAATTCGTCATTTACGACACCACCCGCCCCTACGAGCTGCGCTTCGACGACAGCTTTTCGCAGACGATATTTCAGATGCCGCGCAAACTGCTGCAACAACGCGTCGGCTCATTCGATAGTCTGACCGCGACGACGTTTGCAGGCGATCGTCCGCTCGAACGGCTGACATATGATTTCGCGCGCAATGTGAGCAAGACCATCGAGCTCGTTGATCCCGCCGCCGCAACGCGCCTGCTCGACCAGGCGCTCGACCTGCTCGCGATGACGCTTGCCGAAAGGCTGCATGCCCGCTTGCCGGACCAGTCCGCCCACCGGTCGGCGCTGCTCTATCGCCTCAAGAACCATATCCTGACGCATCTTTCCGATCCCGAATTATCGCTGCCGCGCGCTGCTGCGGCGGTCGGAATCTCGCCGCGTTATGCCAGCGATCTGATGGCCGCCGAACAGTCCTCGTTCCGCAGCTATGTGCAGGCGCAACGGCTGGAGCGCTGCAAGCGAGATCTTGCCGACCCCGCCTACCAGGCCCGGCACATCGGCGAGATCGCCTTCGCCTGGGGCTTCAACGACCTCGCCCATTTCAGCCGCATCTTCAAGCAGCGCTTCGGCATCTCGCCGCGCGAATGGCGCGAGCATAAATAACGCCTCCCGCCCCTCTCCTTCCCCGTCGCGCGCACGCATCTGACGCTGCCGCGCGCGCTGTCCGCCTGCCGGTTTAGACAAGTTTTCGTTCCGCCGCGGACAAGCGGCACGCGCTGCCATGGCTGTAGGCTCGGGGTCAGCGAGTGTCAGTCATCACTGCGGGAGGATGATGCGATGGGTCTGGTTCATCAGAAATACAAGGTGGCGGTGGTCCAGGCGGCGCCGGTTTTTCTCGATCTCGACGCAACCGTGGACAAGACGATCGCGCTGATCGAAGAGGCCGCCGCGCAAGGCGCCAAGCTGATCGCGTTTCCCGAGACCTTTATTCCCGGGTACCCATGGCAGATCTGGCTCGGTGCGCCTGCCTGGGCGATCGGCCGCGGTTTTGTGCAGCGCTACTTTGACAACTCGCTCGCCTTCGACAGCCCACAGGCGGAAAAGATCTGCCGAGCCGTCAAGCGCGCCAAGCTAACGGCCGTGCTCGGGCTGTCCGAACGCGACGGCGGAAGCCTCTATATCGCGCAATGGCTGATCGGGCCTGACGGCGAGACCATCGCCAAGCGTCGAAAGCTGCGGCCGACCCATGCCGAACGTACCGTGTTCGGTGAGGGCGATGGCAGCGATCTCGCCGTCCACGACCGCACCGACGTCGGACGGCTCGGTGCCTTGTGCTGCTGGGAGCATCTGCAGCCGCTGTCGAAATACGCGATGTACGCCCAGAACGAACAGGTCCATGTCGGCGCCTGGCCGAGTTTTTCGCTGTACGATCCGTTCGCGCATGCGCTCGGCCATGAGGTCAATAACGCCGCCAGCAAGGTCTATGCGGTCGAAGGCTCGTGCTTCTTCCTCGGCCCCTGCGCTGTCGTTTCGCAGGCCATGATCGACGAACTCTGCGACACCCCCGAAAAACATGCCTTCCTGCACGTTGGCGGCGGTCATGCCGTGATCTACGGGCCGGACGGTAGTTCGCTGGCCGAGAAACTTCCGCCCGACCAGGAAGGCATTCTGTACGCCGACATCGACCTCGGCATGATTGGGGTAGCGAAGAACGCCGCCGATCCGGCCGGGCATTATTCGCGGCCCGACGTCACGCGGCTGCTGCTCAACACTACGCGCGCCAACCGCGTCGAGCATTTCTCGCTTCCTGTCGATGCCGAGGTCATGAGCGAAATCAGGCTGCAGGCCTGACGCATTCATTCGGATAAGGAGCAGGCCGATGGAATCCGCGATCCCTGCACATCTGCAAACCGCACGAACCCGCCACCGCCGCGTCGGCGACGATTATGCGCCGCCCTACCCGTCCTTCGTGGCGCGGCACAAGCCGAGCGTGACGCGGGTGGTGATGGCCTATTTCGGCCTCCAGACTCGCGGCGCGCCCTCGACCGCCGCAGAGCAGGCGCTGATCCGGCTTGCATCGGAGTTCTCCGCCGCGGACGGCCCAACGCACTGGGACCGCGCGAGCTATATCGACGAGGCCGGCTTCACCAATCTCGTCACCGTGGCCTACTGGGACGACCGGCAAAAATTCGATCGCTGGTTTCCCACCATGCGCGAGCGCTGGACCGGCGAGCAGCGGACCAATAACGGGTTTGGTACCTTCATCGAGGCGCTTTACCCATCCGTCGAGGGCTATGAGACGCTGTTCTCTTCGCTCGGAAGGCCCGAAGGCGTCGCCGTTCTCGCCGACGGCATGAGCGGCGAGGTTTTGGAGCATGCCTATTGGGGCGGCATGCGCGATCGCATCCCGTTGTCGCAAACCAGCGAGATGGCGGCGTCGGGCTCGGCATGCGCGATCCGAGACGGCACGCGCATCCGGATCATCCCGCATGACAATATCTGCCTGATCCGGTCGGGCCAGGATTGGGGCGATACCGAAGCCACTGAGCGCAAGATGTACCTCGACGATGTCGAGCCGGTGCTGCGCGAAGGCATGGATTTCCTCCGCGACCAGGGACGTTCGATCGGCTGCTACGCCAACCGTTACATGACGGTCTTAGGCCCCGACGGCGTAGCGACCGAAAAGTCCTACGGCATGAGCTGGTGGAAGAGCCTGTCCGCGCTGGAGCGCTGGGCTGAATCGCATCCGACCCATGTCAGGATATTCGGCGCCGCCATGAAGTACCTGTCGGCCCTGGGACCGGCCGCAAAACTGCGGCTGTACCACGAGGTCACCGTCGCCCGCGCCGACGAACAGCTTTTCGAATATGCGGAGTGTCATCCGCAAACCGGAATGCTGAACGCCGTGCAGACGGTGGAGATGGCCTGAGGCTACAGCACCATCTGGGTTTGCGTGACGACCGCAACCAGCCTGCCGTCCTCGGTCTCCAGTCGCGTCTGCCAGACTTGCGTGCGCCGTCCCCGATGCACTGGCGTCGCGGTGGCGATCACCGTCGAGCCTTCCTTGGCGCCGCCGATAAAATTGGTTTTGCTCTCGATCGTGGTGGTGCCCTTGGCATCCTCGGGCAGATTGATGACGGTCGCGGCAGCGCCGACTGAATCCGCAAGGGCCATGATCGCGCCGCCGTGAATTGTGTTCCGCAGCGTACAGAGGTCCGGCCGCACCAGCATCCTGGCGACCACCCGATCCATTCCGGCTTCCGTGAAGGTTACTCCCTTCAGTTCCGCAAACGGCATCTTCATCGACTGGATTTTTTCGAGCGGCGTCATTCGTCCTCCGGCTTTTCTTTGAAGTGATTTCCTGAACAGAATGGAGGCTGCCGGTAAATCAGGCAATGACCTCCGAGGTAATGGCGGCCGTGACATGGCGCGCGGAATTCGGCATACCGTCGGCATGCGCTACTTCCCGCCCCGCCGGATCGTCTGCCTGACCGAGGAGACCGTGGAGACGCTGTACCTGCTCGGCGAGCAGGACCGCATCGTCGGTGTCTCCGGCTATGCGGTGCGCCCGCCGGGCGTCCGTCGCGAGAAGCCGCGGGTCTCGGCCTTCATATCGGCAGACATTCCAAAGATTCTGGCGCTTGAGCCCGACCTCGTCCTCGCCTTCTCTGATCTGCAGGCAAACATCGTTGCCGACCTCGTGCGCGCGGGCGTCGCCGTCCATGTCTTCAACCAGCGCGACATCGCGGGCATCCTCGCGATGATCCGGACGCTGGGGGCTATGGTCGGTGCGGCGGAGCGTGCCGATCAGCTCGCCAGAAGTTTCCAGGAGCGGCTCGCGCGGATCGCAGCAGCGCCCCGCGCCTCGCCCAGGCCGAGGGTGTATTTCGAGGAGTGGGACGATCCGCTGATCTCCGGCATCGGCTGGGTTTCCGAACTGATCGAGATCGCCGGCGGCGAGGACGCGCTGCCGAAGCTGCGGTTTCAGCAGGCGGCCAAGGACCGGATCATTTCGCCTGATACGGTGCGTGACGCCGCGCCCGAGGTGATCCTCGCGTCCTGGTGCGGCAAGAAAGTCGTGCCCGACCGCATCCGGCAGCGTCCGGGCTGGGGCGGGATTCCGGCGGTGCGCAACAATCGCATTGTCGAAATCAAGTCGACGATAATCCTGCAGCCGGGACCGGCGGCGCTGACGGACGGGCTCGATGCCATCGTGAAGGCGTTGTGGGCGGAGCAGCCATGAACTCTCCGCAGTCATTGCGAGCGAAGCGAAGCAATCCATCGGGCCGCGCACGCTGAAGCATGGATTGCTTCGTCGCTTTGTTCCTCGCAATGACGGGGTGAGGCCGGCAGCGCGGCTACACCTTCTCCACCCCGCACCATTCCGCAATGAACAGCGCGGTGGCTTTGGTCGACTTTCGCAGCGAGTCCAGCTCGACATACTCGTTGAAGCCGTGCATCGCGGCGCCCTTCGCGCCGAAGCAGAGGCTCGGGATGTTGTAATTCAACCCGTAGAACCGGGTATCGGTCAGCGCGGTGAACGCGCGATCCGGCACCGCGCCGCCATAGACAGCGTCGAACGCTTTTGCGAAAGCGGCTTCCGGCTCAGTCGAGTTCGTCAGTTCATAACCCTCCGACAAAAAGCCCGACCATTCGACCTGAGGCGGGTTGTTGGAGAGGAATCGGTGATCGCGCGCCGCCGCCGACACGCAGGCCAAAATCTCCTTCTGGCATTCGGCGATCGACCAGCCCGGCAGGACCGCGATGCGACAATCGACGTCGCACCAGGCCGGTACGCTGGAGGCCCAGTCGCCGCCCTTGATGATGCCGGGGTTGAAGTTGAGCGGATGGGCGAGCGCCTTGAAATGGCGGTCCGCCTTGGCGCGCTCGTTCCAGTCGGCCTCGAGCTTCTGCAGCGCGTGGATCAAATGATACGCCGCCATGATTGCGTTGGCTCCGGCGCCGGCCTCGAACACGTGCACTGGGAAGCCGCGCACCTTCAGGCGAAACCAGATCACGCCGACCTGCGAGCGCACCATGGTCTCGCCCGTCGGCTCCGGGATGAAGCATGCGTCCGCGCGATAGCCGCGCTGCAACGTCGAGAGCGCGCCGACGCCGGTCGACTCCTCCTCGATCACCGACTGAAAGTGGATGCGCGCCGTCGGCTTCAGCCCTGCGGCCTTGATTGCATCCAGCGCATAGAGCGCGCCGATGGTGCCGGATTTCATGTCGCAGGCCCCGCGGCCGTACATCTTGCCGTCCTTGATGGCGGGCGAGAACGGCGGCGTCTCCCACATGTCGAGGGGACCTGCCGGCACCACGTCGCAATGGCCCTGCAGGATCAGCGATTTGCCGGCATTGTTCGCGGGACGATACGTACCCACCACCGTGCGCGCCTTGGAAAAATCATGCTCGATCGGACCGAAGCCGCGCAGATTCTTCAAATCCTCGACGTCGATATGCCAATCGTCGACCTCGTAGCCACGTTGGCGCAGGAGATCGCCGATCATGTCCTGACACGGCCCCTCGGCGCCGCGGGTCGAGGGGATCGCAACGAAATCCTTTGTCGTCGCCAGTTGGGCATCAAAGCCGGCGTCGACGGCGTCGAGGATTCTTTGTTGCGTATCGGTCGTCATGCGGCAGCTCCAGTAAAGGAATTTCAGGAAGTCGGGAGTGCGCACCCTACCCCGATCTCAGCCGCCGGCGTAATGCGCAAAATGCGCATCCCGCAATGCATCTTCGAGCAGGCGGCCTTCTGAATAGCCGCTCAGCGAGGTCGGCCGCTCGACGCCGTCGAGAAGCCGCGGACAGGGTTCCGGCCGGCCCAGCACCGTCCGCACCGGAATACGCTCGGCATAAACAGGCAGCTCATAGTCCTCCTCGTCGTCGGCGACACCCTTTGACCTGATCTTGGCGGACGCCTGCTCGATTTCCATCGCGATCACCGATGTCGCCTTGATCTCCTGCGCCGTGCTTTGCCTTAACGTCGCGGTCCGATCGGGAAAGAATCGGTCGACCATGGCGACGAGCGCGCGCTCCTTCTCCACCGGATCGGTGACGAGATAGGCGGTGCCGAAGGCCATCACGGCGCGGTAGTCCGCCGAATGGTTGAATCCGCAGCGGGCCAGCACCAGGCTGTCGAGATGCGCAACCGTGAGGCAGACCCTCTCGCCCTCGGACTGGTTTCGCAGCATGCGGCTGGCGCTGCTGCCATGCCAGTACAGCCTGCTCCCTTCCCGCCAGAAGAATGTCGGCGTGCAATAGGGCTGGCCGTCGATCACGTAGGAGACGTGGCACAGCATCGAGGCGTCGAGCAGGCTGTGCACCGTGGCGTGGTCGTAGAAGCCGCGATCATGACGGCGCTTCACCTGGTTGCGCGGCGATAGCGGATACACATCGGCAGTCACGGCTTCGGTCACGGCAGCTCCTGTTGGATCGGTGAGCGATCGTTGAGAGTTGTACCGGCCAATTTGGTCTGCGATAGTGCCAATTCCATGCGAAAAATTCCGACCAATTCCCCTCCGGCGCGACGCAAGCCCGAGCTCGCCCTCGATCTCTCCGGCGCCCACGTGACGCCGCACGCCTCCTCCCAACACCGGCTCTATCAGGCGCTGTGCCACGCCATCACGGGCGGAACTGCAAAGCCCGGCGAGCCGCTGCCGCCGTCGCGCACGCTGGCCAAGCAGACCGGCTTCCGCCGCAACGCCGTCACGTCGGCCTATGAGCGCCTGATCGCGGACGGATTTGCGGTAGCCACCGTCGGCTCCGGCACTTTTGTCGCCGCGCGCATTCCCGCCCGCTTCCACGACGCTCGCAGGACGAAGATCGCGATCGAGCCGCCGCAACAAGGCCCGCTGGCGCTCGGCTGCACGCACATCGACGAACGGGCGCTGCAGCGCTTCCGGGCGTTTGCCGGCCGGCGCATGCGCGCCTTCGGTGCCGAGCACCTGCAGTACGGCGACCCCAGGGGCAGCCGCGAACTCCGCGCCGCGATCGCCGATCATTTGCTGTCGGCACGTGGTCTGCGCTGCGACCCCGACCAGATCATGCTGACATCGGGAACGCAGCATAGCTTACGGATCGTGCTGGGCGCGATCCTGAAATCCGGCGATCAGATCTGGTGCGAAGACCCCGGCTATCCCGCCGCACGAAGGGCGATCGAGCATTGCGGCCTGCGCCCCATCTCGGTGCCGGTCGACGCTTCGGGCCTGATCGTGGCCAGGGGCCGGGCCCTCGCTCCTTCGGCTGGCGCGGCCTATGTGACACCGTCGCACCAATTTCCCCTCGGCGTGCAGATGTCGATGCCGCGGCGGCTGGAATTGCTCGACTGGGCCAGGGATGCGGACGCCTTCGTCATCGAGGACGACTATGACAGCGAATTTCGATATGACGGCGCGCCGCTGCTGTCGCTCGCCGGCATCGATCATCTCTCGCGCGTCATCTACATGGGCACGTTTGCAAAGACATTGTTCCCCGGATTGCGCATCGGCTACTGCGCGCTGCCCGAGCGGCTCGTCGGGCCGGTGACGACAGCCCGTGCCGCGCTCGACCGCTTTCCCGGCACGCTGCTCGAGGGCGCCGTCGCAGACATGCTGAATTCCGGCGCGTTCGCGGCCAACCTGCGCCGGGTGCGAGGGATCTATCGCGAAGCGCGGGACGTGCTTGCTTCGACCCTCTCGGCGGAATCGCAGGGAAAACTCTCGGTGCCGATGCCCTCGCAGGGCCTGCATCTGGTCGCGCAGTTCGATCCATCCGTCGATCCGCGTATCGCCGCACAGGCAAAGGCCGAAGCCGGCGTCGCAGGTTGGCTGCTGGCGGAAACTTGTTTCCGCACACGTCCGCTTCCAGGCTTTGTCCTCGGCTTTGCCGGCCACAAGCTGCCACAACTGATCGCGTCGGCCGAGCGACTCGCGAAGTCATCGCTGGCCGCCTTGCAGGCAAACGGCAAGCCGAACAAGGCTGGAACTGGCAAGGTCAAACGGCTGAAGGCCGCCACCTGACCACTCGCGCCGGCCCGCGCTCTATCAGAATCGCGGCCACGTCACTAAGCTCGATGCTCAAATCAACTTCACGAACGGAAATACCCAATGCCCGGCCATCGCAACGTCTCGTATCTCATCACCGGTGCGTTGATCGTAGGCGTACTCGGCTATGCAACGATGGCCCTTGCTCAGGCGGTCTCGCGCGAACAGGACATTGTCGACCTCAGGCTCGGCCAGCGCGTCCTGGTCGATGATGGATCGTGTCCGACGGGACAAATCAAGGAAGTCCAGGGCTCGCAGATGACGACGTCAGGCGTGCTTCGCACCCGCAAGTGCATTCCGCGGCTGGGGACCAAAAAGCGCTAGCGGCGGCCGCACCAGCCTAGAACATGCCGTTGGTGTTGGCGGCCTTCTCGGGAATTTCCTGCACGACATCCCAATGCTCGACGATCTTGCCGTTCTCCAGCCTGAAAATGTCGACGATGGCGCGGCCGCGCGTGCCTTTCTCGCGCACGCTGTGGACGTGGACGATCACGTAGTCGCCATCGGCAAAAGCGCGCTTGATCTCGCTGCGGGAGTCCGGAAATTTCTCGCGTAGGAAGCCGAGGAAGGCCTTGAAGCCCTCGATGCCATCCGGCGCCGTCGGATTGTGCTGAATGTAATGCGGCCCGAAAAACTTCGCCGCGGCATCAAAATCCTTCCGATTGAGAGCCGCATCGTAAAATTCGAGCACGGCCTTCTTGTTGGCTTCCTGTGTCGCAGCGTCGGCGGCGACCGCCGGAGATATGGCCAGCGACAATAGGCCGATCAGGCCGACAAAAAGAGATTTCATAACAGCTCCTTTGTGCAATCGGTCTCGATACCGAGCCTAACCTACCAGCTTCCGTATCGGCCGACGACCCCGCGCCACAGCGCATCACGTTCGCGCGCTGGTGCGCCAGGAAGTCGTCGAGCGAATAGCTCTGGGCAGCTATGACGCAGTAGAACCAAGGGGCGGAAAATATTTGCGAGCCGCGCTTACTGGTTCGTCGCCGGCTCGAACATGCATTGCAGCGTCGGCTTGGCGATCTTGGTGAAGGTCGGGCCGATCTCGGATCGCTTCGATGCCGGCACCCATGCGGTCTCGATCGTCGGCACCCCGGTCTCGCTGATGCCGCGCAGCAGCGCTTCGCGCAGGTCGGCATCTTCCACGGTCGCGACGGCGTAGTCGTGCAGACAGCCGCAAACGCTTTCGGGATGCGCCCAGCGTCCGACCATGCGGGGCGCGCAGAGCCGCACGAACTCGCCGCGCGGATCGGGCACCTTGAGGAGCGAGCGGAACGAGGTCTGCGGCGGCTGAAACTGGACTTGAGCCTGTGCCGCGCCGCTGAGAAGAGACGCAAAGATAACAGCAGAACAGATGCGTACGAACATACCGAGCCTTTATCGGCGATCTCGTTGCAAAGGATCCGCTACGCTCAGTTGGCGGCCACGACCATCGGTAGCGGCACCTGGGCCGCAACCGGCGAGCCATTATAGGCGAAGGTGCCAACCCCCGGCAGGCCCTGATCCGAAGAACCAGCCATCGAGGAACCAGCCAGAATGACGGCCAAAGCGAGGATGAAGCTGATGGTCCGCATCTGACTGTCTCCGGTTATCAGTGGCCGGCGGTGCCCGCCGTCTCGTTGGCCACCTGATATCTGTCGGCTGTTTCCAGACATCTGCGCCAAAAACGAAAAATGGTTTCGTCGCGCAGGAGAATTGTGTCGTCGGCCCTGTCGGACGAAGCAATAGCGGGAAAAACCCAATGAATTCAGCCGGGACGCTCGGACTTGAAATGCTCAGGCTGAACTCCGCAAGCTGGCCGTTGCGGCCACTATGGGCCCTCGTCCAATGGACGAGAACCGCCCTCGCTCGCTGGCAGATCGGATGAACCGAGACTTCGATCCAGCCGACTCAGCGAATGCCACGCAACCTTCCGCGTGCCTGTGCGTTGTGACCCTTCCTCAACAAAGGACAGCAGTCGTGGGCAATGGCAACAGTGCAACCCCGACCCGCAAACCTGACAGGCCGGTGGGTGAAAATTTGTCTGGAAGTAACGGCCCCGAACAGCGGATCAATCCTTCGCTGAAGACAGAGCGCCACGGAAAAGCCTCAGAGAGTCCTGTGAGCCTTTGTGGCGCGATGTCGCAACAAGGCGGCGAATTTCGCGGCAATGTGTCTGCGCCGCAGAAGTTCGTGCATCTGGTCGGCTGCCGCGACCGCAAGGTCGGGCCCGGCCAGGAGGCCCGCCAATATTCCAATCCGCTCAAGCGGTAAGCTTGATGCCCTCATCCCGGATCCGATCTCGGATCCGGGCGGTATCGGACTTACTGGATGAATTCACCGCATTTCTGAACCGCGGCCTCAGTGGCACCCCAGGGCATGATCGGCACTGAGGAGGTGGAGTTTTTGGGTGAACCTTCGATCAGCTTGTCCGAATAGACCATGTAGACCAGTACGTTGCGTTTGGCGTCGCAGCCGCGAACGATCTGCATCTTCTTGAAGAACAGCGAGCGGCGTTGCCGGAACATATCGTCGCCCTGCTCCAGGCTATGCTTGAACTTGATGGGACCGACCTGGCGGCACGCCAGCGAGATGTCCGAGACTTCCTCGGCAAGGCCGAGCCAGCCCTTGAAGCCGCCCTTTTCCGGCACCGTGAAGTGACAGGCGACGCCTTCAACCTCGGGGTCGTCGACCGCGTAGGTCGCGAGCTTGTCGTTGGGGCTCAGCCATTTGAAGACCGTCGAGCGACGGAAGATCAAGTCGGGCTCTTCTGCGGCCGATGCCGGGCCCGCCTGCCACAATGTCAGCGCGAGCACCACCAAGGCCAGACTTCTCCACTTCTTGTCACGCTTAACGATGGCCTTGGATGTCATTGATATCTCCGCTGAAGGGCTCGCCGCTTATGTAGTGGCAGAAAACCGCACAGGAAGGCTGCTGGAGGCTTTGGACGGCCGCAGTACCGCCTTATCGATGGCGTCAGATCAAGCAGGCGCGGTTTAACGGAATGTGAGGCTTTTTTGCTACGATTGGGTCGAAAAGCGCTGCAATTAGAAGGCCTATGCTGGTGAACGCTTTTCGCCTTAGCGACAACAAACGAGTAGACAAGACAGTGGATTCGAGTACCCGGATTTGAGGATTATGCGCGTGAGCAGGCATCGAGCGTTCAGTGCGAGGATTGCGGGCGCGACGATTTCAAAACTGCGATTTTGGCAGATTGCGATAATGACCGCGGCCGGTTCCTTAGCGGCCGCTTCCCAGGCGGATGCCGCCGCCATGTTCTACTGGCACGATTCCGACGCCGGCTATTATTACCGGCCGATGCCGCCGGCGCAGCCGCGCAAGCCGAAGGTGCGCCGGCCGTCAGCCAAGACCGAGGCGGCCATCAAGGAAACCAACGCCAAACCGCAGGGGCCGCTGATCATCGCCGTCTCGATCGAGCAGCAGAAAGTCCGCGTCTACGACGCCAACGGGTTGTTCGCCGAAAGCCCGGTGTCGACGGGCACGAAGGATCATCCGACCCCAATGGGGGTATTCAGCATCATCCAGAAGCACAAGATGCACCGCTCCAACATCTATAGCGGCGCGCCGATGCCTTACATGCAGCGCATCACCTGGTCGGGGATTGCGCTGCATGCCGGCGTGCTGCCGGGGTATCCGGCGTCGCATGGCTGCATTCGTATGCCAACCGCCTTCGCCGTGAAGATGTGGAACTGGACCAGGATGGGGGCGCGCGTCATCATCACGCCCGGCCAGATCACGCCTGCCAGTTTCTCGCACCCCTTGCTGGTGGCGCAGAAAGTCCCGCAGCCGCTCATCGCCGACGATCCCACGACCGATGCGCCCGCGGCGAAGGGCGACAAGGGCGCGGACGCGGGCGGCGCGGGCCCAAGCCTCGAACTCCGATCGACCGTCGGCCACGCGGCGCCGTTGCGCGAACAGACCCACACGGCGGATGCCGGCAGCGCTCTGCCGACGAGCGCCGTCGTTACCATGTCCGACGCAACGCCTGTCAGTGACACGTCGAGCGCGGAGGCAAAGGCCGACGCGCCGAAATCCGAGCCAACTATCCCGGCAGCCGGTGAGCCCACGAAGGCGATCGCTGATACACCGGCTGCCTCGGTTGTTGCGCCTGAGGTCAAGAAGGATACCGCGCGCCTGCCCGGCGCGGACAAGGCTGCCAGGGTCGAACCGCCCAGGCGTCCCGGCCAGATCGCGGTGTTCGTCAGCCGCAAGGATTCCAAGCTGTACGTCCGCGAGAGCTTCAAGCCGCAGTTCGATTTGCCGGTGACGATTGCGCCAAGCGACCGGCCGCTTGGCACCCATGTGTTCACCGTCGAGGCCGATAAGAACGATCCCAACCTGTTGCGCTGGTCGGTAGTCTCGCTGCCGGTCACGGCCCGCAACGCTGCGCGGATCGATAACACTACCCCCGCTGCGCGGCGCGGCAGGATGCCCGGCGCAGCGCCCGTCGAGGCAAAGCTGCTGCTGGCGGCGAACAGTCCGGCCGAGGCGCTGGACCGCATCGCCGTCGCTCCCGAGGCGATTGCGCGGATCGCCGAGATGCTGACCACTGGTAGCTCGATCGTGGTGTCCGATCACGGCATCAACACGGGCGGCGAAACCGGCGAAGGCACCGACTTCATCGTCCCGCTGCGCATGGTCCAGCCATAACGGCTTGTTGAGCGGCGAAGGCCCGTTCGTTGCGCTATGCTTGGCACGGTTGGACCGCAGCCCGAGGCTTTTCATGATGGACCGCAGGAGCGTGATGACCGCGGCGTTGGCCGCGATCGCAGGCATGGCCTCGAGCAGGCAATCCCTGGCGCAGGCCGCCATGAGCCGGATCACGGCTTACGCGTTTTCGTTTCCGGGATTGGCCAGTGGCGACATCAAGCTTTCCGAATTTGCCGGCCGACCGATCCTGATCGTCAACACCGCTTCGCTCTGTGGCTTCACGCCGCAATATGGCGGCCTGCAGGAATTGTGGACCGAGTTCGGCAGCCGCGGCCTGATGATCGTCGGTGTTCCCTCCAATGATTTCGGCGGTCAGGAGCCGGGCGGCGCGACCGAAATCACAGCGACGGCGCAGAACCACCACGTCACGTTTCCGATCGCCGCGAAAGCCGTTGTCAAGGGACCGAACGCGCATCCGTTCTACAGATGGGCGGCTGAGGCGCGACCGAAGGAAGTTCCGCGCTGGAACTTCCACAAATACCTGATCGGCCGCGACGGCTACATCGCCGATGTCTTTCCGGAATCCGTCGAACCCGTAGATACACGGGTGAAAACCGCGATCGCGCGGGCATTGGCCGCTTCCTGAATTAACCGGTTCGGGGACAAATCCGCTGCGCGTGATCGCAACGGTTGCATTGGCGCGCCTGCTCCAACTAGGCTACTGTGCGTCGGGGATGGAGGCAGACCGGACGACGGCAACGCCGCCGACCGGGCGCGGGATTGGAATTTGGGGAAAGCAAGATGCGTATTGGGGCGGGGGTGATCTTTGCCGGCGCGGTTTCGCTGTTGGCATCAAGCGTTGCGTGGTCGCAGGTTCCACCCGCCAAAGGCGTGACCGCGCCTCAGGCAGCAGCGGCACCAGTTCCCGCTCCGCCGCCAGCGCCTGTCTCGGTTCGTCCGCCTTGCAACAATCCGAACGCGCTTGGCATCGGCCGCACGGTCGAGATCGACACGACCGGCGGACCCGGCTTCGGTTTCGAGCATTTCAAGGAGCTCGACTTCCTTCGCGACAAGGAGGTGGTGCTGACCTTCGACGATGGCCCGTGGCCGGTGAATACGCCTGCGGTACTGAAGACGCTCGCGGAGGAATGCACCACCGGCATTTTCTTCCCGATCGGCAAGCACGCCACCTACTATCCCGAAATCCTCAGGCAGGTGATGGCCGCCGGCCATTCGATCGGATCGCACACCTGGTCGCATGCCGCCCTCGTCAACAAGAAGCTGAACGAGCAGCAGCGCAAGGACGAAATCGAAAAAGGCTTCAGCGCCGTGAAATGGGCACTCGGCAAGGCGCCGGCGCCGTTCTTCCGCTTCCCCGCGCTGCAGCACCCGCCGGAGATGGTAACCTATCTTGGCGACCGCAACATCGGGATTTTCTCCTGCGACCTCGATTCCTTCGACTTCAAGGCGAGCAAGGCGCAGACGATCATCGACACCGTGATGCGCAAGGTCGAGAAGAACGGCAAGGGGATCATCCTGATGCACGACTTCCAGAAGCACACCGCCGAAGCCCTACCCGAGCTTCTGAAGAAGCTGAAGGCCGGCGGCTACAAGGTCGTTGCGATGCGCGCCAAGACACCGGTGCAGACCATCGCCCAGTATGACGAGGACATCGTCAAGGATCTGAAGCTGCCGACCGTGAGCTCGCGCCCGGTTTCCAGCGTCGTCCAGACGATCTCTGAATAATAGCGGCGCGACGCAGGCCCGTGCCGGCGCTCCGCATCGAAGGCTATGTCATCGTCTCGGCGGACGGCATGCTGGCGGATGCCCGCAACGTCATGCCGGACGAATTGAAGTTCGAGGGCGACAAGGCGTTTTTCACCGCAGCCCTCGACCGCGCCGACCTGATCCTGCACGGCCGCAATTCCTATGAGGATCACCCGAATTCGCCGCGGCGCAAGCGGGTCATCCTGACGCGCAAGGTCGAGGCGATTGCGCCCGACCCGTCCCATCCGAAAGCTAGGCTGTGGAATCCCGCGGGCGCTTCGTTCGAAGCCGCCTGCCATCATGCAGGCGTGGATACCGGGACCGTCGCCATAATCGGCGGCCCCGGCGTGTTCGGCATGTTCATGGACCGCTACGACGTGTTCTGGCTCTCGCAAGCGCCGCATGTCCGGCTACCCGGCGGCGAACCCTGCTTCCCCGGAGTCCCTACCCGTTCGCCGCAGGAAATCCTTGCCGCGCACGGACTGCGCGCCGGCAAGCCGCAGATGCTTGATGCAGCGCACGAGGTCACCGTCACACCGTGGCGGCGCGGGGCGTAGGGCGTCATCCTTTCGTCCAATCGATCTCGCCGTAAGCCAGCCCGTGGCCAGAGATCGCTTGACAGCACGCGGGCGCGGTTCCAACCTGAAAAGAAAAAAGCAAACATCATCATCGGGAGGACCACAACATGTTGAGGCGCGCTTCAACTATGCTTGCAGCGGTGACTCTTGGGTTCGTCACTGCTTTGACCGGGCCGGCTCAGGCCCAAACCACCGAAAAGCCACTAGTGCTGAAGGGTCAATCGACCCACCCCGCATCCTCGAACTTCCATCTCATCTTCAAATTGTGGGCCGAGACCGTCGAAAAGATGACGGCCGGACGCCTCAAGATCGAGACGCTGCCGGCGGGAGCGATCGTGCCGCCGTTCGAGGTATTCGACGCCACTTCCAAAAACGTTCTCGATGTCGGCATGGGACCGTTCGGCTACATCCTCGGCCGCAACACCGCGACGATTCCGATGTCGCATGGTCCGCTGTACGGCATGGACGGCTCGGACTACTGGGCCTGGTACTATGACGGCGGCGGCATGAAGCTGCTCGACGAATTTTATCGCGACGTCCTCAAGCTCAACGTCGTCGGCTTCCCGATCCCGACCGATTACCCGCAGGGAATGGGCTGGTTCAAGAAGGAGATCAACAGCCTCGGCGATCTCAAGGGCCTGAAGTACCGGATCTACGGCATCGGTGCGGAAACCTACGGCAGGCTCGGCGTGTCGGTCGTCACCATTCCCGGCGGCGAGATCGTGCCCGCCATGGAGCGCGGCGTGATCGAGGGCGCCGAATGGATCAATTGCGAAGAAGACAAGAAACTCGGACTGCACCAGGTCGCCAAGCATTACTACACGCCGGGCATGCACGAGCCGGTCACCGGCGGCCAGTTGATGATCAATAGTGACGTCTGGAAGAAGCTCACGCCGGACTTGCAGGAGATCATCAAGGTGGCGAGCGTTTACGCCACGACGCAGCGCAACTTCGCCTTCAACCGCGAGACGGCGCATGCTTGCCAGGAACTGATCAAGATGGGCGTCCAGATGCATCGTACGCCCGACGAGATCCTGAAGAACTTCCTCGACGAGTGGGAGAAGATCCAGGCCGAACACGCGGCAAAGAACCCCTTCTACAAGAAAGTAATCGACAGTCAGAAGGCCTACGCCGAACAGATCGTGCCGTTCAAGCTCTCCTGGTTCCCGCCGTACAACTTTGCCGGCGAGTATTACTGGAAGAACAAGATCTACCTGACGAAGAAATGATCTCTCTTGCCGCATGAAGCGGAGTTGCTGGCGTCCGCACCGCCGGACGCCAGCATGGTCTAAAGAGGAGTGATCATGTCGGCGGACACCAGCAGCGCTTCGGTGCCGGGCGATCCGGGCGGCGAATTCCCGCGCGCTTTTTACGGGATCATTCGGGCGATCGACCGCTTCACCGATGTGACCGGCAAGCTCATCGCTCTTACGATGCTGTTTTTGATGGTGACGATTTCGTACGAGGTCGTCATGCGCTACGGCTTCAACGCGCCGACCGTTTGGGTTTATGAGTCGAGCTTCATGGCCAATGGTTCGGCCTTCATGCTCGGAGCCGCATATGCGCTGTTGAAAGGCGCACACGTTCGCACCGACATCTATTGGGAGAACTACTCGGAGCGAAAAAAGGGCGTCGTCGACCTGATCTCCTATCTGCTGTTTTTCTATCCGGCCATGATCACGTTCATGCTGATCAGCATTGACGACGCCTTGCACTCCTATGACACCGGCGAACGATCGCAGGAAAGCGTTTGGCGCGCGATCATGTGGCCTTTCCGGGCCACGATCCCCCTGGCAGCCCTTCTTCTCATGATCCAGGGCGTGTCCGAGGTACTGAAGTGCTGGTACCAGGTCCAGTTCGGGCGCGAGTTCGTGCACAGAGAAAAGATCGAGATATGACGGGACTCGAACTTCTCGGACTTGTCATGCTCCTTGTGATGCTAGGAGCGATCTTCATCGGCCTGCCGATCAGCTTCACGCTGCTATTTCTGGCGCTGATGTTCGGCTACGTCGGCATGGGCGAGCGGGTCTTCAATCTCGCCTACCTCCAGACCATTGGCCTCATGAAGCAGGATGAGCTCGTCGCGGTACCCATGTTCATTCTGATGGGGTTCATCTGCGATCAGGCCGGACTGATGGCGCGACTGTTCAAGGCGTTCCGCGACCTGTTTGCACCTATCAATGGTGCGCTCTACGTGGTCGTCATCCTCACGGCCACGCTGTTCGGCATCGCCGCCGGAACCGTCGGCGCGACGGTTACACTCCTCGGCATCATGGCTGGGCCGATGATGATCCGGGCGGGTTATGACGTGCGCATGTCGGCCGGCGCCATCGCGGCCGGCGGCACGCTCGGCATCCTGATCCCGCCGTCGGTGATGCTGGTCGTCATGGCGCCCGTGCTGGATATCTCGATTATCGATCTCTATGCGGCCGCCATCGGCCCGGGCTTCCTGCTGTCCGCCATGTTCATTGCCTACACCCTGATACGCTCTCACTTCAATCCGAAGCTCGGCCCGCCCGTGCCGATCGAGGACCGGCCCGATTCGATGCGGATCGTGCTGTGGGAATGTCTGGTCGGTCTTGTGCCGGTTACAGTGCTGACGATAGTTACGCTCGGTGCCATCCTCGCCGGAATCACAACGGCCGCAGAAGCAGCGGCGTTCGGCGCACTGGGGTCAATCGTCCTCGTCATTGCCTACGGCCGGTTCTCGTGGCGCGGGTTGCTGGATGCCTGCTACGGCACACTTGCAACGACCAGCATGGTGCTCCTCCTCGCGGTAGCCTCCAACGTGTTCGGTTCGGTTTTCTCATGGCTCGGCACGGCAACCTGGATGACCAATGCTCTTCTGGCCTCGCCGTTGCCTGCGTGGGGCACGATGTCCCTGCTCCTGGGACTGGTATTCCTGCTCGGCTGGCCATTCGAATGGCCGGCCATCGTGTTCATCTTCCTGCCGATGCTGGCACCAGTGGCCAAGGGGCTGGGCTACGACATGGTCTGGTTCGGTTGCCTCGTCGCGATCGTGCTGCAAACCGCTTTCCTGTCTCCGCCGGTCGCGATGTCAGCCTATTATCTCAAGCAGGTCGTCAAGGAATGGAACCTGAGAATGATCTACCGCGGCATGGCCGACTTCATGGTTATCCAGTGCGTCTGCGTGGTCCTGGTGCTGGCCTTCCCTGCGATCGCGATGTGGTTCCCGCAATGGTTGCAGGCGCGCAGGCTGGCGGCACGAACCGCACAGATCGAATATGTCGCGCCGCCGCAGAATGCGGCCGCAGCACTCGATGGCCCACGCGTTGCGATCCGGAATTTCTGACCGCGGTTAGATGTCCCCGTAGGCCGGCTCATTCGGCCGCGGACCCTTGCCATAGCCCGCGATCATGAACAGGGCACCGATGATCGACAGGTTCTTCAGAGCCTCGATCAACGTCTTGGCATTTTCGGGCGCCGGCTGATTCCAGAAATCGTGGAAATAGAAGGTCGTGGCGAGCACGAAAAAGATCAAGAGGATCGCGAAGAAGCGCGCGCCGAAATTGACCGCGATCATCAGGCCGGCGAGGATTTCGAAACCGCCAACGCCGACCGCCAGCAACTGCGGCAGCGGCATGCCCGCCATGGTTTCGAGCTGCGAGGTATAGGGCGCAAGCAGCGTCGGAATCGTCACCTTGGATGCGATGAAGTCTGCCGTCTGCTGTATCGCGAAAAGCTTGGTCGCTCCCGTGTACATGAAGAGCACGGCGAACAGGACTCGCCCGAAGGTAACTAACGCTGGCATGGGATCGGCCTCACTGAATGGCATGCAAAGATAGCAGGCGGCGCGAAACGATTATGGGCGTTTCGTCTCCGCTTTTCAAACGCTCAAATCGAAACCATCCGCGCAGCGGCCTGCGCGCGCCCCAACCAGACCTTCCGATAGAAGCAGAACCAAGGCGCTTTCTTGATCATAGCTTTTCAAGCGAAGCATGCCCCCGGCCTGATCCGGGGGCCGGTAGTGCCCGTGTGAAGAAAGCGCGTCAGAACAAAAGGCTGGATTCCGGTTTTGAATCGTCTGAAGGCGGATCTATCCGAACAAGGTCGGCTGCTGGCGGCCGGCGCGTTCTTGGGCTTCGACGGCGGCGACCGCCGTCATGTTGAGGACGCCGCGCGCCGTTACTCCCGGGGTGAGGATGTGCGCCGGGCGCGCCGGGCCGATCAGGATCGGACCAACGGGAAGCGCATCCGCCAGCGTCTTGATCATCTGGTAGGCGACGTTGGCGGTGTCGAGGTTCGGCATGATCAGGATGTTGGCATCGCCTTCCAGGTTGGAATGCGGCAGCACGAGTTTTCGCGCGGCAGCCGAGAGCGCGGTATCGCCCTGCATCTCGCCGTCAGCCTCGAGCTCCGGATGCTTTTCCTTCAACAGCGTGGTGGCACGGCGCATCTTGCGCGAAGATTCCGTATCATAACTGCCGAAGTCGGAATGTGACACGAAGGCGACGCGTGGCTTCATGTTGAACCGCTGGACGTGGATTGCCGCCAGCGACGCCACCTCCGCCAGCTCCTCGGCGCTCGGATTCGGACGCACCTGGGTATCGGCAATAAAATAGGAACCCTTGCTGGTGATCATCATCGCCAGCGCCGCGAAATCGCTGACGCCGGGCAGGAAGCCGATGATCTCGCGAACATGGCGCAGATGGCTCATATAGCGGCCTTCGACGCCGCAGATCATGGCGTCAGCCTCGCCGCGCACCACTGCCAGCGCGGCAATCACGGTGTTGTTGGTGCGAACCACGGTGCGCGCGGCCTCGGGCGTCACGCCGCGCCTTCCAGCCACGTCGATATAGGTCTGCACGTAGGAGCGGTAGCGCGGATCGTCTTCCGGGTTGACGAGGTCAAAATCCTGCCCGGCCTTGATCGAGAGGCCGAACCGCTTGATCCTGGCCTCGACCACGGAAGGCCGCCCGACCAGGATCGGCCGCGCCAGCTTCTCTTCCAGCACGACCTGCGTCGCGCGCAGCACGCGCTGGTCCTCGCCCTCGGCATAGATCACGCGGACCGGCTGGGTCTTGGCCTTGGCGAATACCGGCTTCATGACGAGGCCGGAGCGGAAGGCGAAGCGTTCCAGAAGCGCGGTGTATTCCTCGAAATTCGTGATCGGGCGCGTCGCCACGCCGGATTCCATCGCGGCTCGCGCCACTGCCGGCGCGATGCGCAGGATCAGCCGCGGATCGAATGGGCTCGGGATCAGCGACCCCGGCCCAAAACCCTGCGTCTCGCCGCTGTCAAAACCCTGCGCCACCGCATCCGACGGCGGATCGCGCGCGAGCTGCGCGATAGCGTCGACGGCGGCATGTTTCATTTCCTCGTTGATCCCGGTGGCGCCGACGTCGAGCGCCCCGCGGAAGATGAACGGAAAGCACAGGACGTTGTTGACCTGGTTCGGAAAGTCGGAACGTCCGGTGCAGATCATCGCGTCGGGGCGCGCTTTCCGGGCTTCGTCCGGCATGATCTCCGGAGTCGGATTGGCCAGCGCCATCACCAGCGGCTGGTCCGCCATCGACTTGACCATGTCCGATGTCAGCACGTTGGGCGCGGATAAACCTAAGAAAATATCCGCGCCGCCGATCACGTCCGCCAGCACGCGCGCACTCGTTTTTTGCGCATAGACCGCCTTCCAGCGGTCCATTAGCGTGTTGCGCCCCTCATGCACGACGCCATCGATGTCGCAGACCCAGATGTTCTTGCGCTGTGCGCCCATCGACACCAACAGATTGAGGCACGCGATCGCCGCAGCACCGGCGCCGGAGCAGACGATCTTCACATCGGGCAATTTCTTGCCGTTCAGCAGCAACCCATTGACGATGGCGGCTCCCACAATGATGGCCGTGCCATGCTGATCGTCGTGAAACACCGGGATCTTCATGCGCTCCTTGAGCTGCGCCTCGATCTCAAAACATTCCGGTCCCTTGATGTCCTCGAGATTGATGCCGCCGAAAGTCGGCTCCAGCGCCGCCACCGTCTCGACCACGCGCTCGATGGTGTCGGCGGCGATCTCGATGTCGAACACGTCGATCCCGGCGAATTTCTTAAACAGGACCGCCTTGCCTTCCATCACGGGCTTGGAAGCCAAGGGACCGATGTTGCCGAGCCCCAACACCGCGGTACCGTTGGAGACCACCGCGACCAGATTGGCGCGGGAGGTCAGCGACGCGGCTTCGGCCGGATTGTTGGCGATTTCGGTACAGGCCGCCGCCACGCCCGGCGAATAGGCCAGCGCTAGGTCGCGCTGGTTGGCGAGCGGCTTGGTCGCCTGGATCTCGAGTTTACCGGGCCGCGGCAGCCGATGATACGCCAGCGCCGCAGAACGCAGATCTTCAGAATAGGACGACATGTAGGCTCCCGCGTTTCCGGTCCCGAACTCTTGTCTTATTGATACTTCCAGATCAGGGTCAGTTTGCCGGCAAAATGAGGGGGATGTGAAGCACGGGCGACCACTTGGATGCAACATCCGAGAACGCCGCCGTCAACAGGGGCTCATCGACGAAGAGCGGCAAATCCGGTAGCATATTCGTCTCCCTACCCCATCCCCCCTAGCCGACAATATGGCAAATTTGCCTCCTGCAACGTCGGTGTCCGGAGCACAACTAATGGTAAAGATATTGCTGGGTCTGGTCGCCGCGGTCGTGATCGCGGTGGGCGGCTTCTTCGGCTTCGAGTACTACACCCAGCATCGAATCAAGGGCGAGGTCGAGGCCGCGTTCGAGCAGATCAGAGCCAGCGGCGGCAAAGCCACCCACGGCAAGGTCTCGTTCGACCTGAAGAGCCGAACGCTCAGGATTGACGATATCGCCACCGAGTCGGCATCGCAGCCCCCAGTTCGCGTGAAGGTTGCCGGCATCACAGCCTCCGGCGTCGGTCAGCCGGATGCGACGCGCTTCTCGGCCGATGCGATCGAGGCGATCGACCTCGAAATCAATGCCAGCATGCCGGCAGGAGCAGATTGGCAAGTCACCTACAAGGTGCCGCGGATCGCGGCGAAGGATTTTTCCGGTCCGGCAAGCCTGCCGCGGCCACCGGCGTCCTCGTCGACGATAGACCTGTATCGATTGCTTATCGAACAGTTTGGTGCACTCACCGCCTCCTCGATCACCGCACCCAGTATTGCCGGCACCATGAACTCCGGAAACCTGGCGCTGGGGAACGGAGAATTCGCCTATTCCAATCTTGCGCTGCGCGACATCAAGGCCGGCAAGATCGCCGCTGCTACGATCGATCGAATGACGTTCACAGCGACCTCGCAACCGAAGGGCAAGCCCGAGAAGGTGACCGGAGACCTGGCCAATCTCGCTGCGCAGGACGTCGATACGCTAGCCGCCGCAGTCATCCTCGATCCACAGCGCGCCAATGACGACCAGTACTACCGCGTCTACCGGCAGATTAGCGCCGGCGCCTATACGATCACGTCGGGGCAAGGTCCGGTGGTGCGTATCGAGGGACTGACGGCCGACGATATCGGGGCGCGGCCCTCGCGGCTGCAGTTGGCTGCGCTGCTGGCAACGATACCGTCCGGCACGGCCCAGCCCACGCCGGCGCAGGCGCGCGAAATGATGGAACGGGCCGCCAAAATCTACGAGGGCGTGCGCATCGGAAACGCCGAGATACGTGGCCTTTCGATGGATATGCCGGAGGGCGGCTTCAAGCTCGCGTCGCTGCGCTTCAATCTGGAGAACGGAAAGACGGGCGAATTCGCAGTCGAGGGTTTTGACGGCCGTTCGCCGCAGGGTCCGATCAAGCTCGACCGCTTTGCTCTCAAGGGGGTGGATGTCGCCGGCCTGTTGCGCATGACCGCGCTGTTCTCAAATCCGGCGCAACCGCCGCCGCCCGACCAGGCGCTCGGCATGATCGCCCTGCTCGAGGGTGCCGAACTCAAGGGCTTCGCTGCTCCTTACAAGAACACCGGCAAGCCGATCAACGTTGACCTCGTCCGCTTGGATTGGGGGCAGTTCGTCGGACCGATTCCGAGCAAGGCACGGCTGATCGCGAAGATGTCCGGTCCCCTCGACACGACGCATCCCGGACAGCGAATGCTGATTGCCACGGGCCTCGACAAGTTGGCGCTCGATCTCGATCTCGGCACGGTGTGGACCGAAGCATCACGCTCATTCGTGGTGGAGCCGGCAACGGTCGAGCTTGGCGGCATGCTGAAAGCGTCGGCAAGAATTTCGCTCGCAAACGTGCCGCGCGAGGTTTTCTCGATCAATCCGCTTCAGGCAGCCGCCATGGCGACGCAAATCGAGGCCGGCGGAATCGAGCTCACGGTGCGCGATCTCGGTGTCGTTGATCGCGCGGTCGCCCACTATGCCCGGATGCAGAATATCAGCCGCGACGCGGCGCGGCTGGCGATCGTCAAGGACGTCAGGGACAGCGGCGCCAAAACAGCGGCCAGTAATCCCGATGCAGAGGCGGTGGTGGATTCGCTGGCGCGCTTCATCGAGACGCCGGGGACAACCCTCACGATCAAGCTTACGCCGCTCGGCAAGGTACCGGCTATTCAGCTATTCCATCTGCTTCAGACCGATCCGCTCATTGCCTTGTCGCAGTTTCGGCTGGAGGCCGCGACGGCGCTTTGAGCCGTCGCGTGCCTACCCCTTGTCCGGCAGGTTGAGCCGGATGTGGAGCTCGCGGAGCTGCTTGGTCGTGACTTCCGACGGCGCGCCCATCAAGAGGTCGACGGCCTGCTGGTTCATCGGGAACAGCGAGATTTCGCGCAGGTTCGTGGTGCCGCACAGCAGCATCACGATGCGGTCGACGCCGGCCGCCATGCCGCCATGCGGCGGCGCGCCGTACTGGAATGCGCGATACATGCCGCCGAAACGCTCGACGACGTCCTTCTCGCCATAGCCCGCGATCTCGAACGCCTTCACCATGGCTTCCGGCTTGTGGTTGCGGATGCCGCCGGAGGCAATCTCGTAGCCGTTGCAGGTGATGTCGTACTGGAACGCCTTGATGGTCAGCGGGTCCTGCCCGTTGAGCGCGTCCAGTCCACCTTGCGGCATCGAGAACGGGTTATGCGAGAAGTCGACCTTCTTGTCTTCCTCGTTGTACTCGTACATCGGGAAGTCGACGATCCAGGCGAGCTCGAACCGGTCCTTGTCGATCAGGTTCAATTCCTCGGCCACCTTCGTGCGGGCCAGGCCTGAGAACTTCCAGAATTTTTCCGGGTCGCCGGCGACGAAGAAGGCAGCATCGCCTTCCTTCAATCCCAACTGCGCGCGGATCGCCGCGGTGCGCTCCGCGCCGATGTTGTTGGCGAGCGGACCCGCGCCCTCGCCGCCCTCGCGCCACATGATGTAGCCGAGGCCGGGCTGGCCTTCACCCTGCGCCCACGAGTTCATGCGATCGCAGAACGCGCGTGATCCGCCGCCCACGCCGGGGATCGCCCAGACCTGGTTTTTGGGATCTTCCAGCATCCGCGCGAACACCTTGAAGCCGGAGCCGCGGAAATGCTCGGACACATCCTGCATCACAATCGGGTTGCGCAGGTCCGGCTTGTCGGTGCCGTATTTGCGTAAGGCTTCCGCAAACGGAATCCGCGGCCAGCCTTTGGTGACCGGCTTGCCCTTGGCAAACTCCTCGAACACGCCGGTGACAACCGGCTCCATCGCCGCAAACACGTCCTCCTGCGTGACGAAGCTCATCTCGACATCGAGCTGATAAAACTCGCCCGGCAGGCGATCGGCGCGCGGGTCCTCGTCGCGGAAGCACGGCGCGATCTGGAAGTAGCGGTCGAAGCCGCTCATCATGAGGAGCTGCTTATACTGCTGCGGCGCCTGCGGCAGCGCATAGAACTTGCCCGGATGAATGCGCGACGGCACCAGGAAGTCGCGCGCGCCTTCCGGCGAGGACGCGGTCAGGATCGGGGTCTGGAACTCGAAGAACCCCTGCTCCTTCATCCGCCGGCGCATGGAATCGACGATCGCGCCGCGGGTCATGATGTTCTGGTGCAGCTTCTCGCGACGAAGGTCGAGGAAGCGGTACTTGAGCCTGATGTCTTCGGGATATTCCTGCTCGCCGAACACCGGCAGCGGCAGTTCGCCGGCCGGTCCCAGTACCTCGATCTCGCTGACGTAAACCTCGACCCTGCCGGTCGGCAGTTCCGGATTGTCGGTGCCCTCGGGACGGCGGCGCACCTTGCCATCGATCCGCACCACCCATTCCGAGCGGAACTTTTCCACTTCCTTGAACGCCGGCGAGTCCGGGTCGGCGACGCATTGGGTGATGCCGTAGTGGTCGCGTAAATCGATGAACAGCACGCCGCCATGGTCGCGGATGCGATGGCACCAGCCGGAAAGACGGGCGATCTGCCCGATGTCGCTCTCACGGAGCGCGCCGCATGTATGTGACCGGTAGCGATGCATGGAAGTCCCAAAAAACAGATGTCGGAGGTTGAGAATCGGGGGGCCAAAGCCAGTCCGAAGTTGCGGAGGGTTTACCCGACGCAGCCGGGGGCGGCAACCAATGGCGGGGCTGTTTTCGGCTGAAAAACGGCCATTTCGGCAGGCCGGCGTCTGGAGCGTTTGCCTATTCCGGGGCTGCGCCTATCTTTAGGTCATGACCATTCATTTCCCGTTCCAGAACACCTATTCGGCCCTGCCGGCGAACTTTTTCGCACGCGTCGCCCCTACCCCGGTCGCTGCCCCGCGGCTGATCAAGCTGAACCGGGCCCTGGCCATCCAGCTCGGCCTCGATCCCGATGTGCTGGAGACCCCCGAAGGCGCGGAAATCCTCGCCGGAAAGCGCCTGCCTGAGGGCGCCGATCCGATTGCGATGGCCTATGCCGGCCACCAGTTCGGCCAGTTCGTGCCCCAGCTCGGCGACGGCCGGGCGATCCTGCTCGGCGAGGTCATCGACAAGGACGGCGTCCGCCGCGACATCCAGCTCAAGGGTAGCGGGCCTACGCCATTCTCGCGCCGGGGTGACGGCCGCGCCGCGCTTGGGCCGGTCTTGCGCGAATATATCGTCAGCGAGGCGATGTTTGCGCTCGGCATCCCCACCACCCGCTCGCTCGCCGCCGTGATGTCAGGTGAGGACGTGATGCGCGAGACCATGCTGCCCGGCGCGGTGCTCACGCGTGTCGCCGCAAGCCATGTCCGTGTCGGCACCTTCCAGTTTTTCGCTGCGCGCGGCGACACTGACGGCGTGCGAGCGCTCGCCGACCACGTCATCGCGCGACACTATCCCGATGTCGCGAAAGCCGAGCGTCCCTATCACGCGTTGCTCGAAGCCGTCGTCGCCCGCCAGGCCGACCTCGTCGCGCGCTGGCTTCTGGTCGGCTTCATCCATGGCGTGATGAACACCGACAACACCTCGATCTCCGGCGAGACCATCGACTACGGCCCCTGCGCGTTCATGGACGAATACAACCCCGCGCAGGTGTTCTCGTCGATCGACGAGATGGGCCGCTACGCCTATGCCAACCAGCCGCGCATCGCGCTGTGGAATCTGACGCGGCTCGCCGAATGCCTGCTGCGGCTGTTTTCCGACGACCAGGACAAGGCGATCGAACAGGCGCAACCCATCCTCAGCGAATTTGCCGACAAATTCACCGCCGCCTATCAGTCAGGCCTGCGCAAAAAGATCGGCCTGTTCACCGAGCGCGACGGCGACGAAGCCTTGATCCAGGATCTGCTCGACTCCATGGCGAAGAACACGGCCGACTTCACCCTCACGTTCCGCCGCCTCACCGATGCCGCCGGCGATCCCGCCGAGAACAAGACGCGCGATCAGTTCACCGATCCCGCCGCTTACGACGAGTGGGCCGCACGCTGGCGCCAGCGCCTCGCCGACGAACCGCAATCCGCCGCCGAGCGTCAGGCCGCGATGCGCGCGGTCAATCCCGCCTTCATCCCGCGCAACCACCGCGTCGAAGCCGTGATCGCAGCGGCCGTGAATAACGACTACGCGCCATTCGAGGAATTGCTGACGGTGCTGTCAAAGCCGTACGATGATCAGCCGGAGTTCGCGGCCTACACAGAGCCGCCGCTCCCCGACCAGCGCGTGCTGCGGACGTTTTGCGGGACGTGAGGCGCTGATCTTTCCACGTCATTGCAAGCGAAGCGCATAGTTGACTGACTATCACTCGTGAAGTCAGGCATGGCCTTCGCGCCAAAGGAGAACCTTATCATGGCTAAGAAGCTTTCCCCCATGCATCCGGGAGAAGTTCTTCGTGAGGAGTTCTTGTTCTTGTTGCCGCTCGGGCTGTCGCCCGGCGCGGTGGCAAAGGCATGCGGCGTTCCACGGACGCGCATCGAGCGATTGTCGAATGAGGAAGCTGGCGTAACGGCAGACACCGCACTACGCCTGTCGAAGGTCTTCGGCACCTCGCCCGAACTCTGGCTGAATCTTCAGACCGATTACGACGTTCAGATCGCGAAGCGACAGATCGGCAGGGACCTCGCGAAAATCGGGCCAATTCGCACAAAAGCGGCCTAGACTTCGATGAGGATCAGTCGCGGCTTCGCACGACGGCTATTGCCGTTAACCCCGATCCTTAAGAGCCCATCCACCATCCGCCGACGCACTTTGCCCCAGGTTCCAGGAATTAAGAAAAGCTCAATGCACTCCCCACAATTCTATCGGTTTATCGGGGGAGAATTGCTGTGGACGCCTTTGCTTTCGAACTTATGGGAATGGTGATGATTGCGCTCTGCCTCGTCGTGCTCGCGATCCCGTCCGGCCGGCGCCGGCCGCGGCACGTGCGCTACGAGTGATCGACTTCCAGGCAGCACCGTCATACCGCGAAGGCGGGTATCCAGCACGTCGCGGCCTCTCGATTAATCACCAGCGCCTCTGGAATACTGGGTCGCCCCGTCGAGCCAGGCGATGACGTTCCGGGTCCAGCCCCCAAGCCGACGCAAAAAAGCCGTGCTCAGGCTCAAATGCAGGGCTCAAATCCTCCGCGACACCCTTGACATATCAGCGTTTTCGGCAGAACGCCTGTCCGACGCGTCATGGATTGTTCATGGATCTGATTACCACCACTTCCGACCTCGCCGCCGCCTGCTCCCGGCTCGCCCAACACAAGGTCATCACAGTCGATACCGAGTTCCTGCGGGAAACGACGTACTACCCCCTGCTCTGCGTCGTGCAGATGGCAAGCGCAGACGAAGCCGTCGTGATCGATACGCTGGCGCCCGGCATCGACCTCAAGCCGTTCTTCGGCCTGATGGGGAACGAGGCGGTGCTGAAAGTATTCCACGCCGCCCGCCAGGACATCGAAATCGTCTGGCACCAGTCCGGCACCATTCCGCACCCGATCTTCGATACGCAGGTCGCGGCGATGGTGCTGGGCTATGGCGACAGCATCGCCTATGACCAGCTCGTCGAGCGCGTCACCGGCCACCGACCGGACAAGACCCACCGCTTCACCGACTGGTCGCGCCGGCCGCTGACGCCGGAGCAGATGCATTACGCGATCTCCGACGTCACCCATTTGCGCGACGTCTTTGCCGCCCTCGATGCCGACCTGAAGAAGCGCGGACGCAGCGACTGGGTCAGCGAGGAGATGGAAGTCCTGACCTCGCCAAGGACCTACGATTTCCACCCCGAGCGCGCCTGGGAGCGGCTCAAGAGTAGGGTCCGCAAGCCGAAGGAGCTTGCCGTGCTGATGGAAGTCGCGGCCTGGCGCGAGCAGGAAGCGCAAAGCCGCGACGTGCCGCGGTCACGCGTGCTGAAGGACGACGCAGTCGGCGACATCGCCACCCACGCCCCGACCTCGCTCGAGCGACTCGCCAGCCTGCGCTCGTTGCCGAAGGGCTTTGACCGCTCCAAATGGGGCAGCGACATCATCGCGGCCGTGCAGCGCGGCCTCGCCCGCGATCACGCCACGCTGCCGAAGATCGAAAAGCCGCGCGGCGGTTCGAATGGCGCCGCGACCGTCGAGCTCCTGAAAGTGCTGCTGCGGATGACGTCGGAGCGCCACGCCGTCGCCAGCAAGGTGATCGCGACCGTCGACGATCTCGACCAGATCGCCGCCGACGACCACGCCGACGTCGCTGCCCTGCACGGCTGGCGCCGCGAATTATTCGGCGAAGCGGCGCTGGCGCTGAAGCACGGCAGGCTGGCGCTCGCGATCGAAAAAGGCAGGGTCGTCCGGGTCGATCGGACGTAAGTAACGACTTCCGAGAACGTTCGCCGGATGCTGCTCACGTAAGCCGCCAGGTGGGCGGCTTCCGACTCAAAGCGTCAATCGGCGGCACGATCGGCATCGAGATTCCGAGACCGCACTTCTGCGGCTGCGCACCGCGCCATCCTTCGATCGTCGCCGAACGCCTACCTCATGCACTGGCCTGCGACAGCCCCTTGCTCTGCCGCCATGTGCCGGGAGGCGCGCCGACGAGGCGGCTGAAGGCGCGGTTGAAGGCGGCTTCGGATTCGTAGCCGACACGGGAAGCGATCTCGGCAAGATTGAGGCTGCTATCACGAAGCAGTCGCCTGGCGAGGTGCATCCGCCATCCGGCCAGATACGTCATCGGCGCCTCGCCGACCAGCTCGACGAAGCGTTTGCCCAGCGCGGCGCGCGAGATCGCCGCGCAGTCTGCCAACTCCTCGACGGTCCAGGGCCGCGCCGGCTCGGCGTGAAGCAGCGTCAGCGCCCGGCCGACATGGGGATCGTTGAGGCCCGCCAGCCAGCCGCGACGCCCCTCGGCGACATGGATCAGCTGCCAGCGCACGACTTCCATGAAGAGCAGCTCGGACAGGCGCGCGAGCATGGCGCGGTTTCCGGGACCTGGCCGCATCGCTTCGGCGATGAGCTGACCGGTCGCAGCCTGCCACCAGCCGGCCTCCTGATCGAGCGTGACCGGCTCCGCATAACGCGCGGTATCAGAAAATGCGTCGAGGATGACCTTGCCGTTGCGCAGGCGGACGCAAATGAATGCCGGCATCGCATCGAGCAGCGGCCCGAACCGTTGGTCGGAATGCAGGTAGCCGCAAACAAAGCGCGTCTCCTCCCCGCCCCCGCCATGCTTCACCCAGGTGATCTGCTCGGCCGACGCCTTAGGGAAGATGCTGGCAATCGTGACGGGAGAAAGCCCCGGGTCGCTGGTCATGACGTGCTGATCGCCGCGCGGAAACACCAGAACGTCGCCGGCCTCAATCCTGATCGGTTCGAGCTTGCCGCATGTGACCCAGCAGCCGGCGTTCATTGCCAGATGAAACAGCGTGATCGCTTCCGCGCCCGGCATCAACCGCGAAGCCAGCAAGTCCGGTGGGGAGGTCACGACCGACCATGGCCGCGTAAATCCGGCATTGAAATGAACGGCGCCCGACACACGGATGACGCGCAGAACCTCGGACAAAACGTCCATTTGGCCTCCAGGGCTGGATCACTAAACGGTGCGTAGCGTCTCGGCAAAGAATCTGAGCGCCCCGATCATTGTGTCAACGCTGGCCCGGCTTTAGTTCACCGTCCGGTTCGGTTGAAGCGAGCTTTCCCGGCCCGCCCGATGCGGTCGACCAGGCCATAGCCGGTCCGTCGCGGCAGAACCGGCCGGGTTTATTACGGCACTGGCCGCGGAAATTGTTTCACGAACGGAGATTTTGGATGTTTCTCAAGACGGTTGACGAAACTGAGGCGACAGGCCGCATCGCCGAGCTCTACGCGGCGCAGAAAGCCCAAAGCGGCTTCGTAATGTCCGCGACGCGCTGCTGGACCGCGCGGCCGGATCTTCTGCCGATCTACCAGGAGTTCGCCGACAAGATCCGCACCGGCTTCTCGCTAAGTCCGCGCGACTGGCGGCTGATCACATTCGTCGCCGCAAAGCAGGTGCCGTCCACCTACTGCTCGCACGTGTACGGCAAGCAGCTTCTCGCTGATCTCGGCTCGAAGGAAGCGGTTATTGCCGTGCGATGCAACTTCGCCTCGGCGCGACTAAGCGAACGGGACGTCGAAATGCTGCGCTATGCCGAAACGATCGCAAGCGACGCGTCCCGCGTGACGGCGAAAGACATCGAGCGGCTGCGGGCGGTGGGCTTCACCGACGTCCAGATCTGCGACATCGCGCTCTGCGCCGCGTTCCGCTGTTTCGTCGCGCGGTTCTTCGATGCGGTCGGCGCCGGCCCGGAGCCGACCTTCATCGACGCAGACGCCGATTTTCGCAAGGCGATGACGGTCGGCCGAGCGATCTGATGAAGAGATTTCTTCAACCCAGGACTTTCAACCGAGCATAAGAGGAGATGACTATGGTCGCCAGCGTCAAACAGATGATGGAAGCCGCCAACGCAGCGGTGCCGCGCATCACGCCCGCGCAGGCCAAGGAAATGATTGCGAAAGGAAACACCCTCGTCGTCGACGTGCGTGACGCGCCAGAAGTGGAGAAGAGCGGCAAGGTCGCAGGAGCCATCCATGTCTCCCGCGGCATGCTGGAGTTCCGCGCCGATCGTGAGACGCCCTACCACGACAAGAATTTTGCCAAGGACAAGACCGTCATCCTCTATTGCGCATCCGGCGGACGATCCGCACTTGGCGGCAAGGTGCTCAAGGATATGGGGTACCCCAACGTCTACAATCTCGGCGCGTTCAAGGACTGGGCCGAGAGCGGCGAGGCAATCGATAAGCCATAATCGTCATCACTTGAACGAGCGCGAAATATCCGAGCCGCCCCCAGAGTGGCGGGCCCGGCCGTGCATGGCGCGGTGGGGCCGAACTAGTACGAACTAGTACCGTTCGTTACCACTTCAACTCAATGCCCACCGTGCCCTGATGCGACTGCATCGCGGCGCGGAGTTTGGCGTCGTAGTTGACGTAGAGCCGTGCGGTATTGGTCAGGCTCAGCGAGGCCGAGGCGCCGGCGTCGGCGCCATACCGGCTCTCGCCGATGCCCTGGAACGTAATGCTCTGCACGCCCTGGCTGACGGTGATGTCGGAGAAATTCTGCACGACATTGTCGACGAACTTGCCGTAACCCGACAGGTCGAAAATCTTGCCGTCGAAGATCCAGTAATGGCCGATCTCCGCGCCGATCAGCAGCCGCGCGCGCTCCACGGTGGCGCCCGTTGCCGCCACGGGATCGAGGCCACCAATCTCCTGCAGTGATCCGGTCCGGGCGCGGACATATTCGAACGCGGCCTTGGGCACGATGCGGCCCTGGTCCTTGGACCAGTAATAGCTGATCTCGCTCAACACGCCGTCGAGCCGCGCATTGTATCCGGCGCTCGCAATCCCGAGCCCCGTGTCTCGGCGCGAATTGATGTTGCCAAAGCCGTGCACGACCGCGCTGGCCCAGGTCCACGGCCCGCTGTCGACGGAGGCCGTGAAGCCGATTTGCGTGAGGTCGATCGTAGCCGACTGCAGCGCCAACGGAATGTCGATCGCCGAACGGCTCTGGTCGACCGAGAAGCCGATATTGACGCCCGGCATCACCCGCGCGCCGATGCCGGCCACGCCGCCCGAGGTCTTTCTGCTGTCGCCGACGAAATCGCCGACGGCGCCGTTCTTGGTCCAGTTGCCGTAGCCTTCGAACCAGGTCCGGTAGCGCGGCGCTTCCGTGCTCTCGGAGGCGCCGCCGCCGCCCGGATTGGTCCGCTGCAGGCGGTTGAAGCCATTGCTCGACTGGCTGCCCAGCCGTTCCAGGAAATTGCTGCCGAGATTGGTCAGTGTCGCGCCCGATGAGACCGTCGAATTGATCACGGTCGGGGTCGGGCTGGGCGTCGGCGAAGGTGTGGGTGTCGGGGTGGGCGTGGGCGTCGGCGATTGCGCGTGGGCGGCGGGCACGGCGCTGATGAGAGCGAACGCAAGGGCGGCCAGACATGCAAGCGCGTGCCCGGTTCCGATTTTCCATGCTCGCGAAGGCCGCCGTGAGCCGCGCATGCAGTCCATTCCAGAGGGCGAAAGTGCGAGCCCGAAAAATGCGCAAATGCCGATAAACCGTAACGATTTGCCCCTAGTTCGCGCAAACGGTCAATCGGCGCGCTGCCGAATACGCGCTATTGTGGTTCGGCTGCCACAGCCGGCGACACCAGAACGAATTGCGGGGAGCGCGCCAGAACCTTGCGAACGCCCAAATTTCGTGTTGCAATCCCAAGCGCAATCGGATTCAGGCCGTTCGACTGTGCGTTTCGCGAGCAGGAAATCTAGCAGCTACCGGAAAGCCCGTTTGTGGCGTGGCACGTGGAAAACGTGGCCGCGTCTTTTTTATATCTAGACCAAACTTGGAGACAGGCGATGGCGATGCACAAGGGCAGCGTCAAGTGGTTCAACCCCACCAAGGGGTATGGGTTCATCAAGCCGGCGGTCGGCGAGAAGGACGTGTTCGTCCACATCTCGGCCGTCGAGCGTGCGGGGCTCACCACTCTCAACGAGAACCAGCACGTCGAGTACGACCTTGTCGAAAACCGCGGCAAGACGTCCGCGGAAAACCTCAAGGTCACGTAGACTTCGTCCACGCAAATTGCCCCCGGCCTCGCCGGGGGATTTTGTTTGCCCTGCCCTGGAATTCAGGCCGCCGCCTCGCAGCCGGCGATCTCGCTGAGTTCCGGATAGAATCGCGCGGTCATCCGGCCGACATAGCGCCGCAGGTTGGCATGGCTTGCGGCCGCCCGCTGCAAATCCGACTCGAACAGCGGACAAATCGCACTGACCGCGAAGGCGAACATCGTGGCGTCGATGCCCGCCGGCTCCCTGCCCATGAAAAACGGCTTGTCGCCGAGATAGGCCGCCATCGCGTCGATCGAGCGGATCCCGATCGCGGTGATCTCGTCTTTGGAGTGACGGCCGATTCCCTGGCCGTGCAACGTCTTGCGCAGGCGGCGGCGGATCATCGAAACGACGACCGGCCGGACCGGCGCCGGCACGCCCTTGAAGAAATTCATGGGACCTTTGCGGAAATTGTCATCGATCATCCAGCGGAAGTAGACGCTGGCCCAGTAGAGATTGTCCTCTGCCATCTTCTCGAACGCCCAGGAGATGGCGAGTTGCTCGGCGGTGAGTCCCTCATCGAAATCGATGCCGTATTTCTTTTCGAGATGCCAGCGGATCAGCGTGGAGTCGCCGAGCAATTGGCCGTCGTCCTCGATGTAGGGAATTTTGCCCTTGGGCGCCTTCGAAAAGCTCATCGGCGCTTTTCTGAACGGCAGTTTCGACATTCGTAGCAAGGTCTCGGCCTTGGTCACGAACGGGCTTGCGTCGGGAAGGCCGAAATTGGGCCCGGAGCCATAGAGCGTGATCATGGAAACCTCGATGGATTTTGCGGAGCGCGGTCGCCGCGCTCGTTCGTGCACACCTTGCGGATAATATCAGATCGTCCGCGGCGAAATCAGGGTGCCATTGCGGTCGGCCCCATGGGCGACCTTGCAGATGTCGCCTTCGAGGCGGAGCTTTCCGCTCGCGAGCAAGCGCAGCGCCTCGGGGTAGATGCGATGCTCGATGCCGAGAATGCGCTGCGACAGCGTCTCTGCCGTATCGTCGTCGGCCACTGTCACCGCGCCCTGCATCACGATCGGGCCGGCGTCGGTTTCGGGAATCACGAAGTGCACGGTCGCGCCCGAGATCTTGACCCCGGCCTGCAGCGCCTGACCGTGCGGATCGAGACCTGGAAAGGATGGCAGCAGCGAGGGATGGATGTTGAGCATTTTTCCGTACCAGCGCTGCACGAATTCGGCGGTGAACAGCCGCATGAATCCGCCGAGGCAGATCAGTTCGACCTGCTTTTCATCCAGCGCCCGCTGCAGGACGGCCTCAAAGCCGGCGCGGTCCTTGCCGAACGGCTTGCTCTCGACGACCAGTGTCGGGATGCCACTCGCGGCTGCCTTCTCCAGCCCAGGCGCATCGGCCCGGTTGGAAATGACGGCGACGATTTCGGCCGGAAAATCCGCAGCCTTCGCCGCATCGATCAGCGCGGCCATATTCGAGCCGCGCCCCGAGATCAGGATGGCGACCCGGCTCTTCATTGCGCGAGATCGAGATGGCCGTTGTAGGCCACGCGATGTTCGCTCGCAGCCTGGATCACTTCGCCGAGCAAGGCGACGGTCTCGCCGCTTTCAGTCAGGATCTGCGTCACCTTCTCGACCGCATCCGGCTTGACGATCGCGACCATGCCAATGCCGCAGTTGAAGGTGCGCAGCAATTCGAGTTCGGCGATGCCCCCCTGCTCCGCCAGCCACTTGAACACCGGCAGCACCGGCAGCCGCGCCAGATCGATGCCGACGCCGAGGTGCTTTGGCAGTACGCGTGGGATGTTGTCGGTGAAGCCGCCGCCGGTGATGTGAGCGAGCCCCTTGATCGCGCCGGTTTCGCGGATGGCGCGCAGGCAGGATTTCACATAGAGCCGCGTCGGCGTCAGCAGCGCGCCGCCCAGTGTCATGACCGGCGAGAACGGCGCCGGCGCATCGAAAGCCACGCGGGATTGTGCGACGATCTTGCGGACCAGCGAAAAGCCGTTGGAATGAACACCGGATGAGGCCAATCCGATCACGGCGTCGCCCACGGCAATGTCCGCGCTCGGCAACAGCGTGCCGCGCTCGGCAGCCCCCACCGCAAAGCCCGCCAGATCGTAGTCGCCGTCCTTGTAGAGCCCCGGCATCTCGGCGGTCTCGCCGCCGATCAGGGCGCAGCCGGACTCCCGGCAGCCCTCGGCGACGCCTGCCACGATGGCCGCCGCGGCGTCGGGGTCCAACTTGCCGCAGGCGAAATAGTCGAGGAAGAACAACGGTTCCGCGCCCTGCACAACGAGGTCATTGACCGACATCGCCACCAGGTCGATGCCGATACCGCCATGCAGGCCGGTCTCGATCGCGATCTTGACCTTGGTGCCGACGCCGTCGGTCGCCGCCACCAGCACCGGGTCCTTGAAACCCGCCGCCTTGAGGTCGAACAAGCCGCCAAAACCGCCGATTTCGGCGTCGGCGCCGGCCCGGGCGGTGGCGCGCACCATCGGCTTGATGAGATCGACCAGGCGGTTGCCCGCATCGATATCGACGCCCGAATCCGCGTAAGTCAGCCCGTTTTTGCGGTCGTTCATGCCCAAATTCCAGTATGATGACGGCTGGTTACGAGGAATTCCGCGATCCTGCAATGGCTCGCAAGCGCTTGGCGCATATACTATGTAGATAAGAGCCGGCTGTACCCGCCAGGGGCCGGATTTAGGCCGGAAGCCGGGAAGCGACCGAGTTGAGCATTCCAAACATCATTACGCTGGGGCGCATCATTCTGGTGCCGGTTATCGTCTGGGCGATCGTTTCCAGCCAGATGGAAATCGCGTTTGCGATTTTCGTCATTGCCGGGGTCAGCGACGCTGTCGATGGCTTTCTCGCCAAGCGCTTCAACATGTCGAGTGAACTGGGCGCCCTGCTCGACCCGCTTGCCGACAAGGCACTTTTGGTTTCGATCTTCGTGGCGCTCGGCATCTGGGGTGCGGTGCCGCGCTGGCTCGTCATCCTCGTGGTGTCGCGCGACATCATGATCGTCACGGCCGTGATCGTGTCATGGCTGTTCGACAAGCCGATCCCGATGAAGCCCCTGATGGTATCGAAGCTCAACACGGTGGCGCAGGTGGCGTTCGCTGCACTGGTGCTGGCGTCGCTCGGTTTCAACTTCCAGCCGGCGCCCTATGACGTGATCCTGATGGGTTTTGTTACGGTCTTTACTTTGGTTTCCGTCTCGCTCTATCTCGTCGAATGGGTGCGGCACATGAGCACGATCGAAGCGCGCTAGGTTGATCTTTTGTTTTTACGCGTTTTCTTCTCGCAAAGCCGTGCCTGCCCCGGACAGGCTTTCGCTCGAAAGCGCCATGAAGGCCCGAAGATCCCGGCCTGGAGATTTGCGTGGTAGTTCGCGTTCATCCTCGTCAGCTTGCCCTTGCGCTGCCGCATGCGGAGAGCCTGACCCGCGACAATTTCCTCGAGGGTCCGGCCAATGAAGCCGCACTCTCGCTGATCGAAAGCTGGCCGGACTGGCCGAACCGCATCATGCTGCTGGTGGGGCCAGAGGGCTCGGGCAAGAGCCATCTCGCTGCGATCTGGGCCGAACAGGCCGGCGCGCGCTCGATCTCGGCGCACGCGCTTAGCGCCGCTGCCGTCCCCGGCGCACTCGCCACCGGGGCACTGGTGGTCGAGGATCTGAGGCCCGCCGACTTCGACGAACGCGCCTTGTTTCACCTCCTGAACCTGGCGCGCGAGGACGGGGCCTTCGTCTTGATCACGGGACGCGTTCCACCGGCGGCGTTCGAGATCGAACTGCGCGATCTCCGGTCGCGGCTGCGCGCCGCACCCCTCGTGTCGCTACTGCCGCCGGATGACCTGTTGTTTCGTGGCCTGATCGTCAAATTCTGCGCGGACCGCCAATTGAGCATCGACGAGACGGTCGTGAGCTACCTCGCCACCCGAATCGAGCGCTCCTATGCCGCTGCCCGCCAGGCGGTCGAGCTCCTGGATACCGAGGCGCTGCGGCTCGGCCGGCCTGTCACCCGGGCCCTGGCCGCGGAACTCTTGCGCAACGCCTGATCGGGCAGCTCTCCTGCTGCGTCCTGCCGCCTTGACGCCGGCTCTGCGCGGAACATCAATGTCATCGAAACGTCATCGGCGTATCACATGCTGTGGGCCGCATTCCCTTAAAGTCGGCCCTGCCTCGCTCGCGATGGATAAGCCTTATGGAATTGGTACAAGCTGTTGAAATAAAAGAAAAAGAGCCGATTACCGAGGCGCCGCCCACGATTGCCGCGAGCCCGGAGCGATTCATCAATCGGGAACTCTCCTGGCTGCATTTCAACCGCCGGGTGCTCGAGGAATCGGTCAATCTGGGCCATCCGTTGCTGGAACGGGTGCGATTCCTGTCGATTTCCGCCAATAACCTTGATGAATTCTTCATGGTTCGCGTCGCCGGCATCAAGGCGCAGGTCCGTGAAGGCATCGCCGAACGCAGCCCCGATGGCCTGACGCCGTCCGAGCAGCTCACTCTCATCAACAGGACGGTTTCGGAACTCGCTTCCGACCAGCAGGCAATCTGGCGCGATCTGCGCACCGCCCTGTCGGATGCCGGCATCAAGCTCGTCGATGGTCACGACTTCACCAAGGCGGAGCGCGGCTGGCTTGAGGATCACTTCCTCCGCAACATTTTCCCGCTGCTGACGCCGCTGGCGATCGATCCCGCGCACCCGTTCCCGTTCATCCCGAGCCTCGGCTTCACCATCGCGCTGCAATTGTTGCGAACGTCCGACGGCAAGGCGATGAACGCGCTGATCCGCATGCCTGGCAAGATCGATCGCTTCATCCGGATGCCGGCGACCAAGGACGGCGCGGTGCACCTGATCCCGCTGGAGCAAGCCACCGGGATGTTCATCGGCCGCCTCTTCCCCGGCTACACCGTCAAGGGCCAGGGCGCCTTCCGCATTATCAGGGACTCCGAACTCGAAATCGAGGAAGAGGCCGAAGATCTGGTTCGCCTGTTCGAGACCGCGCTGAAGCGGCGGCGGCGGGGTTCGGTGATCCGCCTCGAGATGGAAGCCAAGATGCCGGAAGCGCTGTGCGGCTTCGTGCGGCAGGCGCTTTCGGCGGCCGACGACGAAGTGTTTCTGGTCGACGGCGTGCTGGCGATGAACGAGCTGTCGCAGCTCACCCGGCTCGACCGTCCCGATCTCGAATTCGTGCCTTATGTGCCGCGCCATCCCGAGCGGGTGCGCGACCACGCCGGGGACATCTTCGCGGCGATCCGGCAAAAGGACCTCATCGTCCATCATCCTTACGAATCCTTCGACGTCGTCGTGCAATTCCTGCAGCAAGCCCTCCGCGACCCCGACGTCGTTGCCATCAAGCAGACGCTCTACCGCACCTCGAGCAATTCGCCGATTGTGCGGGCGCTCGCCGAGGCCGCGGAAGCCGGCAAATCGGTGACCGCACTGATCGAGCTGAAAGCGCGGTTCGACGAGGAAGCCAACATCCGCTGGGCGCGCGATCTCGAACGCGCCGGCGTGCAGGTCGTGTACGGCTTTCTCGAACTGAAGACGCACGCCAAGCTGTCGATGGTGGTGCGGCGCGAGGGCGGTAACCTGACGACTTATGTGCATACCGGCACCGGCAATTATCATCCGGTCACCGCGCGCATCTATACCGACCTTTCCTATTTCACGTCGGACCCGATCATCGGCCGCGACGCGGCGCGGGTATTCAACTACATCACCGGCTATGCGGAGCCGAGCGACATCGAGCGGATGGCGGTGTCGCCGTTGACGCTGCGCAAGCGCATCCTCGAACACATCAAGGGTGAGATCAACCACACCCGGCACGGCAAGCCGGGAGCGATCTGGATGAAGATGAATTCGCTGGTCGATCCCGATGTCATCGACGCGCTGTACGAGGCGTCACAGGCCGGCGTGTCGATCGAACTGGTGGTACGCGGCATCTGCTGCCTGCGGCCAGGCATTCCAGGGCTTTCCGAGAACATCCGGGTCAAGTCGATCATCGGCCGCTTCCTGGAGCACGGCCGAATCTACTGCTTTGGTATGGGGCAAGGCCTGCCTGGCCCGAAAGCGGCTGTGTATATCTCGTCCGCCGACATGATGCCGCGAAACCTCGACCGCCGCGTCGAAGTCCTCTGTCCATTGCAAAATCCCACGGTACATCAGCAGGTTCTCGAACAGATCATGGTCGCGAACCTGAAGGATAACGAGCAGAGCTGGCAATTGTTGCCGGATGGGTCCTCAACGCGTATGAAGGCCGCGAAAGGCGAAGAGCCGTTCAACCTGCACAACTATTTCATGACGAATCCGAGCCTGTCTGGACGTGGAAAGTCTCTCAAGGAATCTTCGCCGCGCCGCCTCACGCGCCGTACCGAACGTCAGCAATCATCATAAGGGAGCGCCGCTGTGAAGCGGCCGCGCAAGCGCGCTTCCAGCGTCGCCGTCATCGACATCGGCTCGAACTCGGTTCGTCTCGTCGTCTATGAGACGATGGCGCGCAGCCTCGTCACCATCTTCAACGAAAAGGCGCTGTGTGGGCTCGGCCGCGAGGTGCAGAGCACCGGCCTGTTGGCCGAGGATGCGGTTACCAAGGCGCTGACGGCGCTACGGCGATTTCGCGCGCTGTGTCGTATCCAGCAGGTGGAGCGCATCTTCGCCATCGCCACCGCCGCCTGCCGCGACGCCAAGAACGGTCCCGACTTCATCGCCAAAGCGGAGCGCATCTGCGGCGCGCCGATTCAGATCCTGTCCGGTCCGCGCGAGGCAAAACTGTCCGCGCTCGGCGTCATCTCCGGCATCCACAATCCCGATGGCATCGTCGGCGATCTCGGCGGCGGTTCGCTCGAACTGATCGATGTGAAGAAAAGCCGGGTCCACAGCGGCGTCACGCTGCCGCTGGGAAGCCTGGCGCTGCAAGATCTCTCGGAGAAATCCTTGAAGCGCGCCGAGCGCATCGTTCGCGACGATCTGTCCGGCGTCGCCCAGCTCAAGGCCGGCCAAGGCCGCACCTTCTATGCGGTCGGCGGCACCTGGCGCGCGCTGGCACGTATTCACATCGTCCAAAGCGGCTATCCGCTGCGCGTGATGCATGGCTATTCGTTACCTGCCGCCGACGCGCTCGATTTCGCCCGGCGCCTGCGCCGGCTGGCGGCCGCCAACATGCTCGCGGACATCGAAGTGGTTGCGGACGCCCGGCGCCCGCTCCTGACCTATGCGGCACTGGTGCTCGAATACATCATCCGCGTCGGCCGGCCGAAGACGATCGTGTTTTCCACCTTCGGTGTCCGCGAGGGCCTGCTCTACGAGATGCTGCCACCGCAGGAGCGCGCCAAGGACGGATTCATCTGCGCAGCCCAAACCTTGAACGGACTGTTGTCGCGCTCCGCACGCCACGCCGAGGAACTGGTCGCATGGACCGATCGGCTGGTGCGGGTCGTGAAGCTGCGCGAGACCGAGGAGGACCGCCGCCTGCGCCACGCCGCCTGCCTGCTTTCCGATATCGGATGGCGCGTGCACCCCGACCACCGCGGCGAGGAAACGCTGAGCCTGATCACCAACGGTAATTTCGGCTCGATCAGCCATCAAGGCCGCGCCTTTGTCGCACTGTCGGTGTTCTACCGCTATGCGGGCTTAAGCGAAGAGAACGAGCCGCCGGAACGCGTTCTCGGGCTGGTGCCGCCGGCGATGGACGAGCGCGCCCGCCTTCTCGGCGCAGCGTTCCGCGTCGCGCACCTGATATCGGCGGCGCGCACCGGTGTGTTGCCCGCGACGCATTTCCGCACGCAGGGCCGCAAGCTGATGCTGGTGTTCGAGCATCGCATGGTCGATCTCGTAGCCGACCGCGTCGGTAGCCGCTTCAAGCAACTGGCGCGGCTCGTCGGGCGCGCTGGATCGATCGTGCGAAAGTAAGACGGACGCAACAACACCCGGCTACTTCTTTTTTGGTGTCGACCAGTCTTCGTCTTCCAGGGACGGTGCCCGCCTCTGCTGTTCCAGGATTTTCTTGTACTCCTCGGGGATCACCTGACTGCGGGATGCCTCGTTCAGCGTCTGCGGGAACCAGGTCGCGATGCCGGGGAAGGCGATCATCAGCCCTATGCAGATCACTTGCAGGATCATGAACTGGAGCATGCCGGCGTAAATCGTCGCTAGACTCCAGCCCTTGACCACCTGCTTGAGATAGTACGCCGACATGGCGACCGGCGGCGACAGGAAAGCAGTCTGCAGCACCACCGCAACCAATGCTCCGAACCATATGAGGTCGATGCCCATGCCCTTCACGACGGGGTAGAAGATCGGCAGGAACACCAGGATGATGGCTGGCCACTCAAACGGCCAACCCAGCAGGAAAATGAGCAACAGCACGACGATCAGCATGAGGCTGGGCGGCAACTGGAAGCCGAGCATCGTCTCGGTGATCCAGTTCGCCGAGCCGAGGCGGGCGAACACCGCACCGAAAATGTTCGACGTGACCGCCAGTAGCAGGACCATGCTCGACGTCGCCATCGTCGAGATCAGCGCCCGTTGCAGTCCGCCGAGCGAGAACCTGCGATATGCGATGGACAGGATCAGCGCGCCGGCGCTGCCGATGCCGGCAGCCTCCGTCGGCGTCGCAAGCCCGCCGATGATCGAGCCGAGCGTCGCCGTGATGAGCCCGAGCAGGGGCAGTATGCCGATGACCACCTCGCGCGCAATGTACCCCACCGAGTAGATCCGCTCGTCCATTGGCACCGGCGGCCCCAGTTTGGGGTTCAGGAAGGCGCGGCCCATCAGATAGGCGATGTAGAGGCAGGCCAGCAGCAAGCCCGGCCCGAAGGCTGCCGCATAGAGATCGGCGACCGACACCCCGAGCACCGGCCCCATCACGATCAGCATCACCGACGGGGGAATGAGAATGCCGAGCGTGCCGCCCGCAGTGATGGTGCCCGCTGAAAGCTTGGCGTCATAACCGGCCTTCATCATGATCGGCGAGGCCATGATGCCAAGAACAGTGACGGCTGCCCCGACGATGCCCGTCGCCATCGCGAATACGGCCGAGGTCAGGATGACGACGAGGAAGAGTGCGCCGCGCACTGGCGCAAGCAGCATGCGGAACGCCGTAAAAAGGCGCTCCATGAGTCCAGCCTGCTCGGTGATGAAGCCCATGAAAATGAACAGCGGCACGGCGGCCAGTATCTCCTCCTTCATCAGGCCGATGGTCTGGAAGTAGGCAAGGTTGAAGACTGTCTCGCCCATGCCCACGTAGCCGAACGAAAAGGCGAGAAACAGCAAGGTGAACGAGATTGGCACGCCGATGAAGATCGCTCCAAGCAGGACCAGAAGCATGATGAGGCCGATGAGCGCTTCTGCGGTCATATCTCGACCTTCTCCTTGTGCTCGAGCTCGACGCCGGTGCGCACCATGTAGATGCTCTTGATCAACTCGGACACGCCCTGGATCAGCAGCAAGAGGCAGGCGAGCGGCACGACGAACTTGAACGGCCACAGCAAGGGCCGCCACGGCGTCTGGTCCGACATCTCGTTGATCTGCCAGGAGTAGTGAAACTCGTTCCAGCTGATCAGCAACAGCATAAGCATGCTCGGGAAGAAGAAAACGATATAGGAGATCGTGTCGATCAAGCCCTTCCTGCGGATGGAGAACTTCTCCCAGAAGAAGTCGGTGCGGATGTGAGCGCCCTTGTGCAGCGCGTAAGCGGCGCCGAGCATGAACAGCGAGCCGTAGAGCATGTAGGTTGCGTCGTAGGCCCAAATGGTCGGCGCGTTGAACAAATAGCGCGCCCCAACCTCGTAGGCGACGGCCAGAACAAGCGGCACCGACAGCCACGAGATGATCGTGCCAGTCCGATCCGTGAAGCCGTCGATGACCCGGATTGCAGCCAGCAGCGCCGGCGACTGCCTGTCTGTCGTCTCAGCCATCCCTCACCCCACCGCCGACCGATCGCCTTGCGGCGTGACGCAGGCCGCCCGCGCGCGAATGGAGGGCGGCCGAACCGGCCGCCCTCGGATGAAGCCCTATTTCTCGACGGGGAAGTAGTAGTTTGCCATGAAAGAGTATGGCGGGAAATAGGACCGCTTGTACGGCACCACAGCGCTGGCATAGGCCTTCTGCGAGTCGTGCACCTTCTTGAAGAACGGGTTCTTGGCGCTCTCGGCCGCCGCGATCTCGTCCCACTTCTTGATAAAGGTCAGCAGGATCTCGGGCGGCGTGCGCAGGATCTGCACGCCGTGCTTCTGCTGCATCTCAGTCAGCGCATCGGCGTTTTGGCGCTGCCACTTGGTCCACCAGACGAGGAACGTCTCGTTGGCCGCCGACTTGATGATCTCCTGGTGCTGAGCGCTGAGCTCCTTCCACACATCGCCGTTGATCACGATTTCGCCGACCGTCACGTTCTCGTGCAGGCCGGGCGAATAGTGGTACTTCCAGACGTTGTGGAAGCCGAGCCGCATGTCCTCGATGCCGCCGACCCATTCCGCGCAATCGATCACGCCGCGCTGCGCGGAGGGAATGATTTCGCCGCCCGGCATGTTGACCACCGTGAAGCCGAGCGCCTGCCACACTTCGCCGGCCATGCCGGTCTGGCGGCATTTCATGCCCTTCATGTCCTCGACCGTCTGGATCGGCCTGTTGAACCAGCCGAACGCCTGCGGCCCTGCAGGCAGGATGGGGAACACGACGACGTTGAGGTTGAGCTCCTTCTGATAGAACTCGTTGTAAAGCTCGAGGCCGCCGCCGTGATAGAGCCAGCCCATCACGTCCATGAAGTCCATGCCGAACGTGCCGCCGGGACCGCCGGTGAAAAGGATTGCGGTCTTGTTCTTGCCGGTCCAGTAGCCGGCCCACGCATGCGCTCCGTCGAGCACCTTCTTGTGGGTCGCATCCAGTACCTCGAACGCCGGCACGACCTGGCCGGCGGGCATTGCTTCGATCTTCAGCGCGCCGGCCGATAGCTTGTTCACCCGCTCTGCGAAATAGGTGAAGTTATCATAGAGCGTAAGCGACGCCGGCCATGTGGCCTGCATCTTCAGCACCTTCGTCTGCGCCATGACTGCAGTGGTGGATCCGACGAACGCCGATGCGATAAGGGCAACGGCGACTAATCCCAGAAACAAGCGTTTCATGAGCAATCTCCTCCCTTGGACGACGTGACCTTGGCGATCGCTTCTCTTTGTTTCTTGTTAGTCGCCAAGCTTGAAACCACGTCTGCCACCATTCTGCCACCATCGCCTCAGGTTGTCATCTTGCTTTCTGACCGCAGCATGCGCCGGCAGACTGCTGCAGCGTGGCTGTGCGTTTGCGCGGAGTCGCGCTGATGGATTTCACCGCTGCTTGTTGCACCGCACGATTTTCCTGCCTACGTCAGTCGTAGAGCGTGCGGCGAAAGGCCTTGGAAAACAACTTGAACAAAAGGACTTGGACGATATGTCTCTGCCGCCGCCCGGCGGAGTGGCCGGCTCTCGATGCTGCACCGGCCGCCAGCACCACGTAGACGATCCAATGTCTTGTCGCGCGAGGCGCCGACCGCGCTACAGCCCCCGCACGAACGCCTCGAGCGCCGCGTTAGTCTCCTCTGGCGCCTCCTGCTGCACCCAATGTCCGATACCGGGGATGATGGTGGATCCGCGGAAAGCGGAGCAAGCTACTCCGGGGTCGGCATAAAGATCCACGCCCGGGACGAAGGCGCGCACGGGGTCACGCTCGCCGGCGATGAAGGCCGATGGCTGCTCAATACTGCGTCCGCTCAATTCGGCCAGCTCGGCAAAGTCGAGTGTCTGTGCGCGGTATCGGTTGAGTGGACCGCGAAAGCCGCCGGCCCGAAACGCTTCGACATAGACCGCCAGATCGGTCTCACCCATCCAGCCTGGAAAGGGCTGCGGATCGACGAGCCCATCCAGCAGCCGTGCCTCCGCCAGCTTCGGCTCGAGCCACTTGTTGTGAGGCGCCGCCCCGGACAGTGCAAAATACACCTTGCGCAGGGCACCGGCGATGTCCGTCTCCAGTTCGGCCTCCGCCACGCCCTCTTGCTGGAAATAGATCTGGTAGAAGAAGCGTCCCTTGTAGATGGATCGCGCAAGTTCGATGAAGGGCACGGGTCCGCGCGGACGGAACGGCACGCTCAAACCAGCCACCGCCCTGATTTTGTCGGGGTGAAACAGCGCCGTGTGCCATACGATGGGCGCGCCCCAGTCGTGGCCGAACAGAACGGCCGGGCCATCTCCCATATGCTCGATCACAGCAACGACGTCCGAGGCGAGATGACGTAGCGTGTATGCCGTGATCTCTCTCGGCTTAGAGCTCTGTCCGTAGCCGCGCACGTCAAGCGCGGCTACCCGAAAACCTCCTGCCGCAAAGTGCGCGATCTGGTGCCGCCAGGAGTACCCGAGCTCCGGGAATCCATGTACGCAGACAATCAGCGGGCCCGAGCCGCTGACGGCCACGTTGAGCTTGATCGCTCCGTTCGTCACGGTGACAAAGTCCATCGCGGTCCCCCACATTGCCCGTCATATTAGCGACATCACGCGCGCCGCGAGCGCTGGCTCACGCAGCGCAGCCTGCGGCTTGAGGAGCTGCGAGACTTCTACGGTCAGCCGGTGCACCTCGGGATCCTGCGCGGCGAATTTGGTCAAAGCCATACCATATTGCAGGCGCTGCGCGAGATCGGCGGGCCGCACGCCGCGCGTGGCGGGATAGACAAAATCGTTGACGGCAACGCCCCATGGCGTCGCGATGGTGTCCTGGATGGCAGCGAAGAAGTCACGTGCCAGGCGCTCCATGGGGCATCTTCCGTCAACAACCGGTCCAGGATCACGGCTTCCTGCGCTGCCACGCTCATACCCTGGCCGAACACTGGATTGAAGCGGCAGAGGGCATCGTAAAATCTGACACGTGTTCCTCCTGGAAAGGAGTACGTCAATGTGATCGGAAAAAATTCAAAAGGTCACGTACGCCCGACGCAGTTGCTCGGACCGACCAAGCTTATCTGATCCTTTTTGGGGCAATAGTGAAAGGCGTCACAAGTTTGGGGTGGCAGCCCGCCACCAAGAAGCGACTCTTTGGGTCATCGCACCGCTTCGCTTGCCTGCGCACCAACTGGCCACTTTGGGGAACAGCAGCCGCCTGGGACAAGGATCGTGGCAACTACTTCCCAGTCGCCTTCCGCGCGGCGAGTCTGATCTCGTCGGATGCACCGGATCGATCGTCGGAGCTTCATCCTCGCGCGGCATGCTGCCGACCCTGTCCGCGCCTGCAACTTGAGGGACGTGGCTCGTCCGAACGCGTATCAGAAAATGTCGAAAAGGCTTTCAAGACAGTACTTTGGCGTTACAACCCAGCGCTCCAATTAGCGGCTTGGTAACGGCGGGCTGGTAGTAACGAAAGAGGCCGTCATCAAGGGGCCGCCAGCCGGAAGGTATCCCCATGCATTCGAAGCGCGAGGCCCTTTCGGGCACACTCACCGTCAAGACCACCCTCGCCGTGATCGTCGGGGTGCTCGCGGTACTGGTCCTGATCTCCTGCGCCATTAACGGCGCAGATGCCTGGCGCAGCTACACGGCCGCCGTCCGCGTTGCCGAGGTGAATGCAAACGCCGATCACCTGCTCAAGGGATTAGAGAACATTCAGCTTGAACGCGGTCAGACCAACACGGCCTTGCAGGCGCCTGCCCCGGCAAATGCTCAGACCGGCGAAGTGATCCAGAAGCGCCGTTCGCAGGGCGATGCCGTGCTGGCCCCGGCGCTCCGGCAGATTGCCGCCACCGCGACGCCGGAAGGCAAGAAGCTGATTGCCGACGTCGAGCAGACCTATGAACGTGTCAAGCAGCTCCGCCGCAGCGCAGATTCCGCCCTTCAAATTCCGAAGGAGCAGCGCGATGCCGAACTGCTCAAATCCTGGTACCCGGCCGTCTCCGACCTCCTGACCCGGATTCAATCGCTCTGGACCATTGCCTCGCGCGAAATCAGCAGGGAAGACGCCATCGTCGGCGAGCTTACGATGGTCAAGCAGAGCGCTTTCTTGATGCGCGAATATGCCGGCCGCGAACGCGCCGTTCACGCCGGCAATATCTCGGCCGGCCGCGCGCTATCGGCCGAGCAGCAGCGTGACATCGCCAATTGGCGCGGGCAGGTGCAGTCGAACTGGCAGACGATACGCGATCTAACCGCCGGTGCGGCGTCGCCGCTTGTCTCTGCCGTTGCCGCCGCCGAGCAAAACTTCCTCGGCAATTTCAAGGCTCAAACCGATACGATCTACAAGGCAGGCATCGCGGGCGCCGGTTATCCGATGACGGTCCAGCAATGGTACGACGCGTCGAACCCTGCGCTGGAATCCATCGTCCGGATCAAGGATGCCGCGGTCGACGTCACCAATGTCCACGCGGCGGCCAAGGCTGCGGCGGCAAGAACCCAGCTCATTCTCGTCGCCCTCGTCACGCTGCTCGGTATCGTTGTCGGCATGGGGTCGATCTGGATACTGTCCCGGCGCGTGATCCGTCCCCTGACCGCCATGACGGCCGCCATGCAGCGCCTTGCCGGCGGCGACCTGTCGATCGACATTCCTGCGCTGGCGCGGGCTGATGAAGTTGGCGAGATGGCGCGATCAGTCGCAGTCTTCCGCGACAATGCCGTCAGGGCGAACGCACTGGCTTCCGAACAGCGAGCGGAGCAACAGAAGAAAGAGCAACGTCAACAGGTGATGGAGACGCTGACTTCAGGCTTCGACCAGAGCGCCAGCCGCGTGCTCGATGCCGTCGCGACATCGATCATCGAAATGCGTGACACCGCCGAGAGAATGGCGGCGGTCGCAACCGAAAATACCAACAAGGCCTCGGCCGTGGCGTCGGGCGCGCAGGAAACGTCGAGCAACGTGCAGACGGTAGCCACCGCCACGGAGGAATTGTCCGCGTCCGTCACCGAGATCAGCCGGCAAGTCAGCCAGTCGGCGGTGATCGCGGCAAAAGCCGTGCAGGAAGCACAGGGCACCAACGCCGAAATTCAGGGCCTTGCAGCGATGGCCCAGCGGATCGGCGACATCGTTAAGCTGATCAACAACATCGCTTCGCAGACCAATCTGCTGGCGCTCAATGCCACCATCGAAGCGGCGCGTGCCGGCGACAGTGGCAGGGGCTTTGCCGTGGTCGCGGCTGAGGTCAAGAGCCTCGCCGAGCAGACGTCAAAAGCCACCGAGGAGATCGCCTCCCAGATATCGGCGATCCAGGGAGCCACGCAGAAATCCGTCGTCTCGATCGAGGCGATCGGCAAGACCATCGGCGAAATCAGCGAGATCGCAACAACCATCGCCTCTGCGATCGAGCAACAGGGCGCGGCAACCCAGGAGATCGCGCGCAATGTGCAACAGGCTGCGGCCGGCACCCAGGAAGTGTCCGCCAATGTCGGCGGCGTCACCGAGGGCGCGGCAGCCACTGGCGCAGCGGCAAGCCAGGTCGAGACCGCCGCCGGCAATCTGTCGCGGCAGTCGCAGCAACTGCGCGAGCAGGTCGACGCGTTTCTTGATCAGGTGCGCGCGGCATAGGCTGGCTAGTTCGGCCGGGCGCTGCCTTCATACATGAAGGTCATCGCCTTCGGTCCTGGCATATAGCCGGTCTCCACCCGATCAATCCTGAAGCCTGCAGCTTCGATCATCGTGCTGATCGGTCGATTGAGGTGACAACCGCCGCTGATGCATTTCCAGGCCGGCGTCAGCCAGTCCTGCCATCGCCTCACATTCTTGTCCGGCGCCATGCCGTGCTCCACGAACAAGAGCTTGCCGCCAGGGCGAAGCACGCGCCGCATTTCGGTGAGCGCCATGGCGGCATCCGGAATGCTGCACAAGGTCCAGGTCGTCACCACCGTATCGACGCTGCGGTCATCGAGCGGAATGGCTTCCGCCGAAGCCTCGATGAAGTTGACCGGCGTACCCGGATGCAGAGCATCGCGGGCCATTGCGATGAGCTTCGGGGCCGGCTCCAGCGCCAAGAGCTCCCTCACCGGCGGCCGATAGAACGGCAAGTTGCGGCCCGAACCGATCCCGATCTCGAGCACTCGACCTTCGGCCGCGCCGATCACCCGCTCGCGATATGGCCGAAGCTGCTTGTTGCGCATCGCAAGATCGCAAACCCGCGGCAGGATGATGTCGTTGTAGAAGCCCATAACTCGTCTCCATCAGTTCTGCTCGCGCGTCCCATCAGGCCGGCGCGTAACCCCGATGATGGATTTCACGGAGCTTGTCAGGATCGTGATTGGCCAATGAATATGCAACGCAACTCTCGCACTGCTCCAGGGTCAACTGTCGCTCTCCTGGTCGCGCAATTGTGTAACACGAACTTGCGTACTACCTTCCTTGGATGGCCGATGCTTGTTGCACACCTCCGCCCCTGAACTTGGACCGGAACCGCGGCAATCCGGCTTATCGCCGGGTTCTTTGGGTGGTCCTTGGCATTAATGCCGCCATGTTCCTCGCAGAGGTCGTCGCAGGCTTGGCGGCGGGATCGGCTTCGCTCCAGGCCGACGCGCTCGATTTTCTCGGCGACGCGGGAAACTACGTGATTAGCCTCTTTGTGGTTGGGATGGCACTACGCTATCGCGCATCAGCAGCGCTTGCCAAGGGCGCTACCATGGGAGCCTTCGGCTTGTGGGTGATTGCCATGGCCATCTGGCACGCCGCACAAGGGACGCTGCCGAGTGCACTCACCATGGGTGCGATCGGTGTCATTGCCCTTGCCGCCAATGCTGCGTCATTCGGACTCCTATGGGCCTATCGCAACGGCGACGCCAATATGCGCTCGGCCTGGATTTGTACGCGTAACGACGTTCTGGGCAATCTCGCGGTACTGCTGGCCGCGCTCGGCGTGTTTGGCACCGGTACCGGTTGGCCGGATGTGATTGTCGCTTCCTGCATGGCCGGACTTGCGCTTCAAGGCGCATTCGTGGTGGTGCGCCAATCCGCTGGTGAATTGAAGGCTCAGCCAGCGTAGAAATGCGGCGTGCAAAGTGTCCGTCCTCACTCAGACAGGCGGCAGCCTCGGAAAAGCTCGGCTGCCGGTTACAGGTTCACAGCGACGTGAAAGTGCGGCGCGATAAAGCCCGACGCGCCCCTGCGCCCGTCCAACACCGCGGAGGTACCAAAGAGGAACCTTTTTCTCGGGTGCTCGTTAGACGCTGTTATTTATCGGAAAGGGCTGGGTCACTCGGCTTGCTCGCAGCTGCGACATTCACCGCATTTGGAGTCCGGTCATGATGGATCTGATGTCCGGCGGAATGATGATAGGCATGGGCCTGATCTGGCTTCTCGTCGTTGTTTTTCTGATTCTTGGGATCGCTGCGGCGGTCAAATATCTTCGCTCCCATTGAGGCTGAAGTGCTGTAAGTTACCAGCGCAACAGTCGCCGCCCAAACACCGCGCCTGCCAACGTGCGTAACCCGATCGTGCCACCCGCTCGGTTACTGCCACGAACGCTTTTGTTCGCAATCGACTAAGGAAAGCCGCGGCCGAACGGTACAGTGGTCTGTCCGGAAGTCTAGCAGCGGCGTTCAACGAACTTCATGATTTCCTCCGGCGCCGAAAAGATCACGGCAGCCCGATCACCCATCATTCCAGCGCCCAAGAGAGCCGGCGCGTCCTTCCCGGGCCCATCCTTGCTGGTATCGGTCCTGAAGCGGAGGTTACGCTCCCAGAAGGCGCGTGTTTTTCCGTCGGCTGTGGTGACACGATAGGTGTCGCGGCAATAACTGATGGTTTTGACATGAATGCCCGGTTCGAGCGCCTTGAGATTTGGATCGGCGCCACCCATCATGCCACCCATCATCCCTCCCATGCCGCCCCTCTGGCCCTGTTGCGCACTTTGGCTCGGCGCCGCGCTGGGTTTAGTGGCTTCCTTCAGGAATGCCAGGAGGTCTGCTCGGGCGGGATCTTCCTTGATGCCCTCAAACGTCATCTCGTTGCCCGGAACGAGATGCTTCGGATCGGTCAGCCATTGATCGAGCGTTCGATCATCCCACGTCAACCCGGACGATTTCAACGCATCGGAAAAGCGATCGAAGCTTGGCAGCGTACCGGCCCTGCGCCCCCATAGATCGGCAAGGCTCGGTCCCGTCATGTTGCGATCGCGCTCCAGCGAATGGCATGCTGCGCAGGCCCTGAAATTACGTTCGCCGCGAGCAGCATTGCCTTGTTGCGCATGGAGAGAAGAGAAGCTGAGAACAGCCATAAGGGCCGAAGCAGCCGCCAACCTGAAGCTCGGCATCGTACGGGAGATCGCTGCGCAAATCATGGCTCACCTCATTCGGCTGGCTCCACAACACGTGAGACTTTTTTCGTTGCAATCGCCGCGACTGACTTGCCGCTTTCGGGATCGCCAGGCAGTCCAAAGCCCTTGATGATGCCGAATACCGCCGGGATCACGATCAGCGTCAGCAATGTCGAGGAGATCATGCCGCCGATCATCGGCACCGCAATGCGCTGCATGATCTCCGAGCCGGTGCCGGTGCTCCACATGATCGGGAGCAGGCCTGCCATGATGGCCACCACCGTCATCATCTTTGGCCGCACGCGTTCGACCGCGCCCTCCATGATGGCGTCATAGAGATCGCTTCGCGTCAGCGCCTGGCCTTGGACCTGACGTCGCTTCGTGATCTCGGCCAACGCCTGATTGAGATAGATCAGCATGACGACGCCGGTCTCGGCGGCGACGCCGGCGAGTGCGATGAACCCGACTGCAACCGCGACCGAGAGGTTGAAGCCGAGCCACCACATCAGCCACAGCCCGCCGACCAGCGCGAACGGCAGCGACAGCATGACGATCATGGTCTCGGTTACCGAGCGGAAATTGAGATAGAGCAGGAGGAAAATGATGAGAAGCGTCACCGGTACGACGATCTTGAGCCGCGCGATCGCACGCTCCAGATATTCATACTGGCCGCTCCAGACCACGTAATAGCCAGCAGGAAACTGAATGCTCGCCTGCACCGCGCGTTGCGCCTCGGCGACGTAGCCGCCAAGGTCGCGGTCGCGAATATCGACATAGATGTAGGTCGCCAGTTGTCCGTTCTCGGTCCGGATCGAGCTCGGCCCACGCGCCGGTGCAACGCTGGCGACCTCGCCGAGCGGGACCGCCCCGCCGGCCGGCATCGGCACCAGGATGTCGCTTGCGATCGCCTTCGGATTGTCGCGGAGATCGCGTGGGTAGCGCATATTTACGGAGAAGCGCTGGCGGCCCTCCACGGTCGTGGTCACGGTCTGGCCGCCGAGTGCGGTAGCGATGGTGTCCTGCACGTCCTGCACCATGATGCCGTAGCGCGCCAGCGCCTCGCGGTTCGGCGTGATCTCGAGGTAGTAGCCTCCGAGGCCGCGCTCGGCATAGGCCGAGGACGTGCCCGGGACGGCTTTGAGCACCTGTTCGATCTGCTTGGCGAGCGTCTCGATCCCGGCGAGATCGGTCCCCATGACCTTAACGCCAATCGGCGTGCGGATGCCGGTCGAGAGCATGTCGATGCGCGCCTTGATGGGCATGGTCCAGGCGTTGGAAACGCCGGGAAACTGCAGCGCCTTGTCCATTTCGGCGATCAGGCCGTCGATCGTCATGCCATTGCGCCACTGCTCCTTCGGCTTGAGATTGACCACCGTCTCGAACATTTCGGACGGCGCCGGATCGGTCGCGGTCGCCGCCCGTCCAGCCTTTCCGTAGACCGAGGCGACCTCGGGAAACGATCGGATGATCCGGTCTTGCGTCTGCATCAGTTCGGACGCTTTCGTCACCGAGATCCCCGGCAGGGTTGTCGGCATGTAGAGCAGCGTGCCCTCGTTGAGATTTGGCATGAACTCGGTGCCGAGCTGGCGCGCCGGCCAGATAGAGGCAGCGAGCACGCCAAGTGCAAGCAGGACTACCAGCGTCTTGGCCCGCAGCACGGTCTTGATCACGGGTCTATAGACCCAGATCAGAAAACGGTTGATCGGGTTCTTGTGCTCGGGGACGATCTTGCCGCGAACAAAGATCACCATCAGTGCCGGCACCAGCGTGATCGATAGCAATGCTGCCGCCGCCATCGCAAAGGTCTTGGTGAAGGCGAGCGGACTGAACAGCCGGCCTTCCTGCGATTCCAGCGTGAAGATCGGCATGAAGGACACGGTGATGATCAAAAGGCTGAAGAACAGCGCGGGGCCGACCTCGGCGGCCGCCTCGATCAGGATTGTGACGCGCGATTTGCCCGGCTCGGCGCGCTCGAGATGCTTGTGCGCGTTCTCGATCATGACGATCGCCGCGTCGACCATGGCGCCGATTGCGATCGCGATGCCGCCGAGGCTCATGATGTTGGAGCCTAAGCCTAGGAGCTTCATGGCGCCGAACGCCATCAGCACGCCGACCGGGAGCATCAGGATCGCGACCAGCGCGCTACGGACATGCAGCAGGAACACAATGCACACCAACGCGACGACGATGCTTTCCTCGACCAGCGTGTGCTTCAACGTATCGATCGCAGCGTAAATCAGGTTCGAGCGGTCGTAGACCGGCACGATCTCGACCGATTTCGGCAGGCTGGTCGCGATCTCCTTGAACCGCTTCTTGACGTTCTCGATGACATCGAGCGCATTCACGCCGAAGCGCTGCAGCACGATGCCGCTCGCCACCTCGCCCTCGCCGTTGAGGTCGGCGATGCCGCGCCTTTCGTCCGGACCAAGCTCGACGCGCGCAACGTCGCGCACCAGCACCGGCGTTCCGTTGTCGGTCTTCAGCACGATGTTGCCGAGATCATTGATGCTCTTCAGGTACCCCTTCCCGCGGATTACGTATTCGAATTCCGAGAGCTCGACAGTGCGGCCGCCCACATCGGCATTGGAGGCGCGGATCGCCTCGCGCATCTTCTGCATGGTGATGCCGCGATCGCGCATCCGCTGCGGGTCGAGTATCACGTTGTACTGCTTGACGAATCCGCCGACGCTTGCGATCTCGGCCACACCCTCGGCCTTCGCTAGCGCGAATTTCAGGTTCCAGTCCTGGATCGCGCGAGTATCCGCGAGATTCAGTTCCTTGGATATCACCGCATATTGGTACACCCACCCCACTCCGGTCGCGTCGGGACCGATGCTCGGCGTGACTCCGGACGGCAATCGCGAAGCGGCGCTGTTGAGAAACTCCAGCACACGCGAGCGCGCCCAGTAGATGTCGGTACCATCCTCGAAGATGACGTAGACGAAGGAGACGCCGAAGAAGGAAAAGCCGCGCACCACCTTCGATTTCGGCACCGTCAACATCGCGGTGGTGAGCGGATAGGTGACCTGGTCTTCGATCACCTGAGGCGCCTGCCCCGGATACTCCGTGTAGACGATCACCTGAGTGTCGGAGAGGTCCGGAATGGCATCCAATGGCAGATGGACGAGAGCGTAGATGCCGGCCGCAGCGGCGAAGCCGCTGCCGAATAGCACCAGCAGGAGGTTACGAGCCGACCAAGCGATCAAGCGGGCAATCATGGCTGAGCTCCCTCGGCGAAGCCCTTGAGTGCCGCCTTCAGGTTGCTTTCTGCATCGATTAGAAAATTGGCCGAGATGACGACGGGCTCTCCGTCTTTTAGCCCGCTGCGGATTTCGACGAGTCCGTCTCCCCGACGGCCGATCTTGACCTCGCGGGGCTCGAATCGTCCCTCACCCTTGTCAACTAGAACGACCTGGCGCGCCCCCGTATCTAGCACCGAGCTGTCGGGAACGGCCAAAACAGGCTCCGCGCCGCCAATCTCGACGTCCGCGTCCACATACATGTCCGGCAGCAATGCGAGGTCCGAATTTGCGAGTTCGATGCGAACACGGGCTGTCCGTGTCTCGCGGTTGACCTGGGGATAAATGACCGAGATCTTTCCGGAGAAGTCCCGCCCCGGGAAGCTGCGCGCGCGCACGGTTACGCCTTGTCCGACCGCAAGCGAGCCGAGATCACGCTCGGCTATGTCAATTATCGCCCAGACCACCGACGTATCCGCAACGCGGAAGAGCACGTCGCCCGGTTGAGCTCGCATACCCTGGACGGCGTTGCGTTCCAGCACGATGCCGTCCCGTGGGGCCGACCAGGCGACAGTCACCGGGACGACCCGCGTTTTCTCGACCTCGCTGATTACCGCTTCGGGCACGTCAAGGTTCATCAACCGCTGCCGTGAACCGCGTCCGTAGGAGGGTTCGCCCGCCGTCGTCTTGGACGTCAATGTCGTCACATACTCTGCGGCCGCACTGGAAACAGCCGGACTGTAGACCTGCATCAGCGGCTGCCCCTTCTTGACAAAGGTGCCAGTCGTGACGTCGGCAACTGTTTGCAGGTAGGTTTCCGCGCGCATCGCGATGACTGAGACTCGACGCTCGTCGAGTTGGATCGTGCCTGGCGCCCGCACGACCGTCCGGATCGGGCGAGTGGCCGCCGGCTCCGATTTGACGCCGGTGCGCTGAATCTTTCCCGGCGAGACCTTGACCGATCCGTCATCGCTGTCCTCGCCCTCATAGACGGGGATGTAGTCCATCCCCATCGAATCCTTCTTGGGCGTCGGCGAAACATCCGGCAGCCCCATCGGGTTACGGTAATACTTGACCTTGCGGTCGGTGGGCGGAGCCGCGGCGCTTTCCAGCGGCGGATCGTCAAAACTGATGTCGGCGCCCCGCGGGACGGCGCGGTAGTCGCGGCCATCGGCCGTCTTCTTCGGCGTCAGCGAGTAGAACGGCTTGCCGTCCGGATCCTGATAGTAGATCGCGGCGCCCGCCGGTTCGCTCGCCTGGGCCATGACGTGGGCATGCTCGGTCTCGCCGCGCGGCCAGAGATAGGGACGCGCGAAAACGCCAGCGATCACGGCAGCGGTGACGGCAGCAGCGAGCGCTATCTGAGCTGACCGGTTCATTTGTCGGCCTGAATGACGAGCTTGTTGTCGACCGTGCCGGTTTCGCCCTGCACTTTTGCGCCGAGCGACAATTGCCAGCGCCCGGCCATGCTGAAATCGGCCTTGAAGCGGTAGGTGCCCGGCTCCGATCCCGGCAGCGGCGTAAGCTCGGTCACCATCTCTTGCATCGCATCCGGCGCCATATCGAGACGCGTCGCAAAGATCACCGCGTCCGGAACGGCCTTGCCGGTTGTCTTGTCGACGAGCTTGACGGCGAACGTCCTGTCGCGACCGGTCTTCACCGTCGGTTCGACGAGCTTGAACTCGTAGTTTTTGATATCGGCGAGCGCGACGGTCGCGGCGCATGTCAGGGCAGCGCCGGTCAGCGCAACCCGCAGGCCGCGCGAAAACTGATTAGCCTTCATCATGGTATCCTCGATCTACTGGTCAGCCGCTATGGCGGCATGGCGCGGACGCCACGAAGCGCCGCGAGATTCCGGCGTTACGCCGAAAGGACCAGGAACCGGGGAGGTTTTGGCGGAGGTGAGTACCCGAGGCTTTCCACTTCCGGATCGCTGCCAGGCAGCAGCGTGCGAAGAGTCACGGGTTGGATTCCGGCAATGCCGGCCTGCAGCGGCGCCTGCAACGTCGTCGATACGCAAAGCGCCATCAACGGGCACTGGTCGCAATCGACCGGCGCCGACTTCTCCGGGCAGCACGGCATGTCGTCTGACATGGCCGCGTCATCGGACGTCGCCGTCATGGCCATTGGTGCCATGGCGCCCGTATTCGCCCGCGCCGTGAGCGGGGCGATGACGAGGCTGATGATCACAAAAATCGCCAGCAGCTGGCAAAGGTGAATTGAGTATTTCACGGATCCAGTTTCGCACATCCCGGCCCATGATGGGAAGCGGAGTTCCATCACGAAACCGCGGGTTTCGTTAACGTATGCCAGCGGACGAAGATCGCATTGCGATGAATCAAAGCCCCTGCCCCCCAATTCATATTGGCCGGCTGCCCAGAACATTTTTCAACGCTGCGACTTGAGCCAGCGACCGCCCCCGGCGGTGGTCTGTCCTCAGCAAGGAGCCCAGCCATGTACGCCCGTGAAATGATTGGCACCCACCCGGCCGTCCAAGGCCAGATCAGCGACGCCCTGATCCGTTGCATCGAGGAATGCTACTCCTGCGCCCAGACCTGCACCTCCTGCGCCGACGCCTGCCTGTCGGAGCGCATGGTACAGGACCTTACCCAGTGCATCCGGCTCGACCAGGATTGCGCCGATATCTGCAATATCACCGGCCGCATCATGACCCGCCGAACGGGTTTCGACGACGAAGTGATGCGCCGCATGCTCAGCGTCTGCGCCGCCGCCTGCCGGCTATGCGCGGAGGAATGCCAGCGGCACGCAGCCATGCACGAACATTGCCGCATCTGCGCGGAAAGCTGCCGCCGCTGCATGGAAGCTTGCCAGGAGGTCTCACGCGGCATGGCGCACTAGCGCGGCGATCAGCCCTCGCGCCGGAACACGCTGAACTGAAAAGCCTGCCGGGACTCCCAAGGGGTAGCGTGCTCGTGCCGCTGCGTATGGACCAGCTTGAACGCGGCGCCGAGCGTCCGTCCGAGACTCTCGCTGTCGTAGCGCGCGACCGGGAGGCCGCTGCACTTTTCAGGGCCGTCGAGCGCAAAAGTGGCGATGATGGCGTGCCCGCCGATCTTCAGGCCCCGCTTGAGGCGCTCAATGTAGGCGGCGCGATCGGCTGGGTCGGTGAGAAAGTGGAACGCTGCCCGATCGTGCCAGATGTCGTAGGGCCTCCCCGGCTCCCAGGTCGTTGCGTCCGCGACGATCCAGCTAACCCGCTCGGCGCTGGCGCCAAGGTGGCTCTCCAGGCGGCGCTTGGCAGCGGCCAACGCCGCGGCGGAAAGATCGAGCACGGTGACATCCTCAAATCCCTGCTCGACGAGACTGTCGACCAGCCGCGAGGCGCCGCCGCCGATGTCGATGATGGCCGACTTGTGCGTCACCCCCGCCCGCACGATCAGGTCGAGCGAAGGAGCCGGGCTTTGCTGAAACCAGCTAACCTCGTTCTCGCCCTTTGTCGTGTAAACGTTCTCCCAATGGGCCTGGCGGCCGGCGTCTTTCATGAGCCCTCACCTCCTCGCTCATAAGTGGCCATGGGTCCCGTCCTCGACAATGAGCCGATGGTCAGGTCGTCGGCGCGTTTGTACCCGCAGCCCCGGGCCACAGGTAGCGATGACGCATAACCAATGGGTCTCATAATTTCACAAGCAGGCGCCGCGCTTTCGTGCCGTATTGAGGCTCAAGTTCCCGCTTGACCAATTCATATCTCAGCGGTTATGCATTAATCCATAACCAAGAGGTTATCGATTCCAGATGCCGAACGCCCACGATATGCTGTTTCGAACCCTCGCCGACCCTACCCGTCGGGCGATCTTCGAGCGGCTGTGCCGCGAAGGGGAGCAGACGGTCGGGGCCCTGACGGCCCGGGCCGGGATCTCGCAGCCGGCGGTCTCGAAGCATCTTGGCGTTCTGAAACAGGCGGGACTGGTGCGCGATCGCCACGAAGGCCGCCAGACGCATTATAGCGCGCAGCTCGGCGCCCTTGCCCCGCTGATCGACTGGACAAGCGAGATGGCCGGCTTCTGGCAGAGGCGGTTCGACGATCTCGAAGACCTACTCAAACGGATGGACCAATGACCAATCGTGCGACCGAAACGCGTTCCGTCGTTGTCGAACGCGAAATAGCTCATCCGCCGGAAAAGCTGTGGCGCGCGCTGACGCAACCGCACCTGATCGAGGAGTGGCTGATGAAGAACGACTTCAAGCCGACTGTTGGCCATCGCTTCAATCTTCGCGGCGAATGGGGCGGCGTGCTCGACTGCGAGGTCCTCGCCATCGAGCCGAACAAGACGCTCTCCTACACCTGGAATTTCAAGCACGACGATGCGGCCTACGATCTGCAGAGCGTGGTGACGTTTACGCTCACGCCAACGCGCACGGGGACCCTCCTGCGCATGGAGCAGTCGGGTTTCCGGCCGGATCAGAAGCAGGCCTATGGCGGCGCCCACGCCGGATGGCAGCAATTCTTCGCGAAGCTGGAAGAGCTCGTCGCGCGGACGGACTGAAATCCGCAGCGTTACGCTTCCACTCGCTTTCAAAGGAGGTCGCATTGAATTGGAATAACTGGGTTCGGCAAATCCACCGCTGGCTGTCGATCGCCTTTACGGCGACCGTCATCGCCAACTTCGTCACCATGGGATTGGGGGAACCTCCGACCTTGGTTGTCTACTCGCCGCTGCTCCCGCTGTTTTTGCTCCTGTTCACGGGTCTGTACATGTTCGTGCTACCCTATGCCGCCAAATGGCGCAGCGGCTGACGCAGCGGCGACAGGGATCAACGCGATGGCGCAAACGACATCGAGAAGGCCGGCGAAGGCCGCGAAGAAGGCCGCGGCCAAGCGGCCCGCAGCAACAAAGCCTACCCTCCTCTCAGGCGGCAATCCTCAGATCGCAAAGGGATACGGCGATGCCCCCGTGCAGGCCTACATCGCGGCCATGCCGGGTTGGAAACGCGACGTCGGGCGCCACCTCGACGCGCTGATCGTCCGCACCGTCCCCGGCGTGCACAAGGCGGTCAAATGGAACACGCCCTTTTATGGCGTCGAGGACCAGGGCGGCTGGTTCATCGCCTTCCATTGCTTCACCAAGTACGTCAAAGTGACCTTCTTCCGCGGCACGTCGCTCCACCCTCTTCCGCCCGGCGAGTCCAAGCACAAGGAAGTGCGCTATCTCGACATCTATGAGGACGGCCTTGACGAAGCGCAGCTTGTTGCCTGGGTGAAGCAGGCGAGCCAATTGCCCGGCGAACGATTGTGAGCGTATGACAACAGCCAAGAAGAAAGCCACAATGAAGAAGAGCGGCGCGAGCGAAGCAAAAGGTGGAAGCTCTCCCTCTCAGCACATCGATGCGCGGATCAAGGAGTTGGGCGATTGGCGCGGCGAGATGCTTGCGCGGATCCGAAGCATCATCAAGCAGGCCGATCCCGAAGTGGTCGAGGAGTGGAAGTGGCGCGGCGTTCCGGTGTGGGAACACGACGGCATCATCTGTACCGGAGAGACCTACAAGGCGGCCGTGAAGATGACCTTCGCCAAGGGCGCCTCGCTGGAGGATCCGTCAGGCCTCTTCAACTCCAGCCTGGAGGGCAATACCCGGCGCGCCATCGATTTCCATGAAGGCGACAAGATCGACGAAAAGGCATTGAAGGCGCTCATTCGCGAGGCCGTGGCACTGAATACGTCGAAGCGTCCCGCCAGCGCTCGGAAGAAATCAAAGAGCGCTTGAGCAAGCGAAGGCGGCTCGCGCCTTTTCGGTTCTGATTGAATCAGAACCGGGCTCTAGATTCTTGTTCTGACGCGTTTTCCTGACACGAACCGGTGTCCCACCCCGGATCAAGTCCGGGGCAGGCTTTCGCTGAAAAACGCTATAGCTATCATCGAGGATGAAGCTGCAGTTCCAGCAAAGCGAGCCGTTGCAGGACAACCGGGTCACGCTCTCCGCTGTGAGCGGCGCGCAGGATCGCCTCCGCGATCAATTGAACGTGGTGGGAATGGACGGGCTCCGGGAGCGTAGCGACGGCGGCGTCAAGCGCCTGCTCCATCACCGAGATGACCTCGGGCGGGAACGACGCGTTTGCAAAATCCTTCATGGCCTGCGGCTAAAAGAAAGCGGTCGCCGATGCGCCCTGTAACGGGACTGCATCGGCAGCCGCTCGAGTTCATGTGTCTATCCCTGACACAGATTGCATAATTTTCCCGAGTTTAAATCGTTCCAATGACGCGAACAAAATCGCTGCGTCGATCGACCCAAGCGCGGCTGGACCAGCGGCTGGACCACCGCCACCGCACGATCGGACGCTTCAGGCGGCTGGATCCTGGTGCAGGTAACGGTCGTCAAACTGCGCCAATTCCGCAAGCCTTGTTTCGTCGAGCACGTGCACTTGCCCCCGGCTGACGTCGACGATCCCGTCCTCGCGCAGTTGCCTGATGATGCGGTTCGCATGCACTGGCGTGATGCCCAGCGCCTCGCCAATCTGCTCCTGGGTAAGCGGGAATTCGAACGTGGCAGGCTCCGTGCCTCCCCTGACTGAAAGAAGGCGCCTGCGAAGTTCGAGCGCGATATGGACAAGTCGGGCCGGCGCCGGCCGCTGGCCGACATTGACGATCCACTCCCGAAATATCGCGGCATCGATCAAGGTGTCGCGCCAGAGCGCATCCGCGACATTGGGTCTCGCATGCGTCAGGGTTCGCAGCGAAGCATGGCTGATGAACCCCAGCGTCGAGGGGACCAGCGTGGAGAGATCATGATCCATCCTGTGCAGGTGCAAGCTCTGAAGGTCGGGAATATCGCCGGGGATATGGATCGAGAGAATTTGCCGCTGGCCGGCCTCCGTCGATTTGGAGCGGATACAGAAGCCCTCGATGATCAGACAGCATTCCGACGGACGTTCGCCGTCAGATACGATTGCTCTTGCGCCTGCCCAGTGACGAACTGCAATCGGAAGCGAACGGATCGCGGCAATGTCGGCCGGATCGAGTTTCGAGACGGTTTCGAGCCGCCGCAACAAGCTTGCCACTACCGAATCCCGATCCACGCGCCTGTCCTGTTCGATTGAATGATCTCCTGCCTCTGAGACGAACGAAACCTGCCCGATGCCGGTTCCAAACAAAGGTTAAGGATAGGATTGCCGAGACGTGGGAGGGTCGAAGCCAGCAAGGAGATCCGTCCATGAAGAAAAAGCGTAATCGCAGCCGCCCGGCACTTCCGCTTCAGGAGCGCCTCAAGCAACTTGCCTTTCGCGCCCGCGAAAAGGCCGAGAGCTCACCGCCAGGACAGGAGCGTGATCGCTTGATACGGGCGGCGGTCGCGACCGAGTCGGCAGCGGTCATCGAACGCTGGCTGACGTCGCCTGGATTGCAGCGCCCGAAATAGCGCTGCGGTCTTCCGGCCTATCTGGATTTGTCGGCGCAGACGTGAATGACGTACAGCGGATTTGCGAATTCGTCGGTGACCTCCATCCGCCAGTCCTTGCCCGGACGCAGCCTCCCATCGAGATCCTGGATGATCTGCCCCGCCGTCACGATCGCCTCCCGCCAGGCGGCTTGCAGATCGGGCAGTTCCTCGCCTTCTTTATCGAGTTCTGCCCTGTCGTGATACACGTTGAAGAAGTAACGCGGCATGAGGACTGTTCCTTAATGTTGGGCCGCCTTTCGCTCGATCCGTACGCCTTTGAGCTTCGCGGTCGCTTTTTTCGGGCTGGCTTCCTCACCGCCATGTCCGTCTTCTACGTCGGCTGCATGACACAGTAGTGAAGTCACGACCCTGCTAAATGTTCCTGTGCCGGAACGCAGCCGCGGCGCGTGCTTGCGATGGCAAGAACAGCGGTGCGCTGTGCGGCCGTCCGCCTATCGGCCCGATATGGAACGAATCGAAAAAAGCGGGCTTGATTCCCCGTTCTGCAGTCCGGGAGTTGTTGATGCGTACCGCCGGCTCGGGTCCGTCGATTGTGCCACACGGTGACGAGCACAACGTCTATATCGTCGAGCATGACTCCCGCGAGCACGGCCGGGTCTGGGCAGAAGTCAGTTCCGAGAGCCCGGGATTCGAGCCGGTTGTAATGTACCTGCTCACCGGCCAGTACACCAATCCGATCCGGGTGGTTGCTTTCAACATCGCCGCGGGGTGGTGTCGTGACGCTTCGGTGGAAGTCGCGCACGAGCTGCGGCGACGCTGCGACCTCCAGCTACGCGACATTCCGTTTTTCCTGCAGGATTTTGTCGATCGCTACGAGGGTCGCTATCAGGACATCCAGTTGCCGCTGCCGATGCGGCTGTACTAAGGCCTGTTGGGATTCATGGTGATGCGATGACGGTGGCGGCGAGATGGATGTCCGACCGGATCGGACCAGATTAACCATCTGACTGCGAAACTCCGCCTGCTACGGCGATCGACGCCGAGGCATGGAACTCCTCCCTCAACGGAAAAGGTGTCCACGCAACCGGGTCAAGTACACGCTGGCCAGCGCCTCCACACACACGTTTTTGTCCAGCTTGCGACGTGCCGATCGTCTATCCGCCTTCCAGGTAGTGTGCCTTCTGCGACGGGTAGTAATCTTCGAAGGACGGCAGCGCCTTGCCTTCACGCGCGGCGACCAGCATGTCGAGGTAGTACTCCCAGCCAGGCCCTACGTCGCCCGCGAGTTTCCGGTCGCTCAGGTGCTGCACAAAGCGCAGCTCGGTCGTGTCGTCCGTCTGCGTCAACGTCAGCTCGATGCGCCACTCGCCGTAGTCATCCTTCATCGTGACGACTAGGCGGCGCGGCGCCTCGCATTCTTCGATCGTCACGTTGGTCCACGGCTGGCCCTTCTCATGGACCAGTTGCAGCCGCACGATCTTGCCCGGGCCGGCGTCGCCTTCCCAACTGCCGAACCAGAGCGCGGTGTTCTCGGACTTCGTCACGCTCGTCCAGACGTCATCGATGGGTGCGCGGAACGTGCGCGTGAGGATCAGATCGTTGCCACGAACGTGGCCGGTGGGCTTGGGGCTCATGCCGTCTCCTTTTTCTTGTCGTTCGCGGATTCGCGAGCTTACAGCACACGCCGCCGCGCACCTACCTGTACACGGCAACTGCTCTCTCTGCGAGAGCGATCGTCACCCGTATGGGCGGAAGCCGCTCGCGGATTCCGGTCGCATCGCGACTAGAGCATGATGATTAGTTGAATCGCGACCACGAAGAAGGTGCGCTCCCTCTCCCGCCCGGGGGAGGCATAGGCGGCCCATGCCCGCCGTCCTTAGTTTAAGAACGCCGATGCGGAGCATCGGCTATGGGCGGGGGTGCCTCCGCGGGCGATACTGCCCGAGTGGAGAGAGCCCCACCCGGCGTTTCGCGCCGACCTCCCTCGCAAGCGGGAGAGGTGAAGCGCGTCTGCGGCAATCGATCTAACCAAAAATCATCATGCTTAGGTTCAGGCAATTTCGTATACCTCTCCCCGCGAAATTATCCGGGCGGCATTCGCTCGAACTTCTGCAACGAGGAATCCATTATGTCCCAGGCATGGCCGCGGATGCCGTACGTGATCAGTTGCGGATTGAATTGGCTTGGGTCGTCCAGGCTGGTCGCGTGGACCGCTATCGGCTCCGGCTTGGCGACGAATGTCAGGTAAACCGGCGTTCCACAGGTCGGGCAGAAGGCGTGGACCTTTTCATTCCCATTGTCGTCCGCCACCCGCCATTCTTTCGCTTCGCCGGTAATTGTCACATCGGCTCGCCGGGGGAAGACCAGGTAGGATCCATGGCCCGTGCCGCTTCGTTTCTGGCAATCGCGGCATTGGCAGTGGCTCTCGACGAGAGGTGCGCTGCTCGTCTCAAAACGGATCGCGCCGCACGCACACCCGCCGATAAAGGGCTTGGTCATGGCATTCTCCTTCTGATTGACCTGCAAGAGATCAGGCCGATTTCGGCTTGGCGAAGACGTCGAGGCCGTGGCCGGTTTCCAGCAAGGATTTCAGGCTGGCGAGCACGACCGGCCAACCTTTCTTGATGCCGTTCGCCATCCCGCTGCCGGCTGCGAGTTCGTCATGTGTGACCGTCAGCCGGACCATGTCCTCGTATTCCTCGGTCTCGAACGTCACCCGGCTGTAGGCGGAAGGATCGGAGGCCTGCGACGCATTCGCCCAGGTGATGACGAGACGGGTTGGTGGCGAGACCTCAACGACCTTGCCGACCAGTTCGACGGTCCGTTGATCATTGGCGCGGACGTGCTCCCATTTCGATCCGGGATTCCAGTCAGAGACGTTCTCGTGGCCCCAGTATCGCCTTGCGATGTCCGGTTTCGTGATGGCCTCGAACACCTTTTCCGGCGTCGAGCGAATATAGGTCACGTAGACAAAGCTGGTCGTCTCTTTGGTCATTGTCATTCTCCTTCGAGTTCTTTCTTCAGATCGTGCAGCAGGCTGAGCCGCTGTCGTTCGAATTTCCGCACCCACCGCTCGTAGACCTCATGAAGCGGCACCGGGTTGATGAAGTGCAACTTTTCCCGGCCGCGCCTGACCGTGCTCACCAGATTGGCCGCCTCCAGGATTTCGAGGTGCTGCGTGGCGGATTGCCGGGCCATGTCCAGGTTTTCGCAAAGCTGGCCGAGCGTCTGCCCGTTCTTTTCACAGAGAAGATCAAGCAGCTTTCTGCGTGTCGGGTCGCCCAGCGCTTTGAAAACCTTGTCGGCCTGCATCGATCTCACTCTATGAAGAACATAATATGCAGGTAAATACCTGCATGTCAAGCAAGAGGCAAACCCGTCATCAACTCATTCGTCACCTTGCTGTGATTAGGGAAGGACGATCAGAACTATTGATCGGCGGACGTGGTGTCCGTGCGCTGACGCGATCGCGCTTCTGCCGCCTGGATCGCGCGCCAGATGCGCGAAGGCGTTGCGGGCATGTCGAGATGACGCACGCCGAGCGGCGCCAGCGCGTTCATCACGGCGTTCATGATGGTGGCGGGTGCTGCGATGGCGCCGGCCTGACCGCTTCCCTTGACGCCGAGCCGGTTGGCACGGCTTGGAAAATCAGGCGTGAGATCGCCCTCGAACGCGGGAAGATCGCCTGCGCGGGGCAGCGCATAATCCATCAGCGAGCCCGAGAGAATCTGTCCTGTCTCCGCGTCGAACAGTGCGTGCTCGAACAACGCCTGCCCAATGCCTTGCGCCACGCCGCCATGCACCTGCCCCAGCGTCTGTCGGCGATCGAGCAGGCGGCCGTAATCATCAAAGATGACGTAGCGGTCGAGCCTCACCTCGCCCGTCTCAGGGTCGATCTCGACTTCCGCGACATGGCAGCCGTTGGGAAACGTATAGCGGTCGCACAGATGGGTCGCCCTGTGCGCCAGGCCGGGTGCGAGATCCTCGCCGGCTAGCTGATAGGAAGCGCGCGCCACCTCATCGAGGCCGATCTCCTGCCCGGTCGCAGCCACGCGCAGCATGCCTGCTTCGTACTGAACCGCATCCACGCCGGCCTGCAGCAGGCGAGCAGCGAGCCGCCGCGCATTTTCGATCAGACCTTCCGCCGCCATCAACAGCGCGGTGCCGCCCTGGTGCATGGAGCGCGCGCCGCCATGGCCGCCGCCGGAATCGAGATCGTCCGTATCGCCCTGCCGAAACCGGAAGCGCTCCAGCGGCAGGCCGAGCGCGTCGGCTGCGATCCGGGCGTAGGTGGTCTCATGGCCCTGGCCGTTGGAGTGCGTGCCGACCTTCAGGTCGATCAGGCCATCGTCACCGAACTGCACTTCCGCCACTTCGTTGGGCTGGCCGCGCGCTGTCTCGAGAAAGCAGGCAAGCCCGAGGCCGCGCAGCCGGCCCAGCTTGCGTGATCTTTTCTGGCGCGCCTTGAAACCCTCAGCGGAAGCGGCGGCGTGATCGATCGCGTGGGCAAAGCTGCCCTGCTCGACCGAAAGCCCCATCGCGCTGCTGTAAGGGAAGCGACGCATGATGTTCTTGCGCCGCAGCTTCAGCGCATCCATTCCGAGCTGGTGGGCTGCAATATCGATGCAGCGCTCGATCAGATAGTTCGCCTCCGGCTTGCCGGCGCCGCGATAGGCATCGACCGGCGTCGTATTGGTGAACACGCCCTTGGTCTCGAATGCGATCAGCGGAATGTCGTAGACGCCGCCCATCGCGCTTGCCATCGCCATGGTGGGCACGGCCGGCGCCACCGTCGAGACATAGGCGCCGAGATTGGCGAACACCCTGGTGTCGAGCGCGAGGAAGCGGCCATCGCGATCGAGCGCCAGGCGTGCCCTAATGATGCTGTCGCGGCCATGCGCGGAGCCGGTAAAGTCCTCGCTGCGATCGCCGATCCACGTGACGGGACGGCCGAGGCGGCGCGCCGCCCACAGCACCAGCACCCATTCCGGATAGAGCACGTTCTTCATCCCGAAGCCGCCGCCGACATCGGGAATGCTGACGCGGAGTTTTTCCCGGCCGATACAAAAGACGCCGTCGGCGAGCAGGTCGCGGATGGCGTGGGCGCCGGCGGCCGAGGCGATCAGGTGCAGGCGGCCGCTCGCCGCATCGAGCTGCCCTATCGCGCCGCGTGTCTCCAGCGGCGCGGCGACGACGCGGTTGTTGACCAGCTCGCATTGCACGACGTGCGCGGCGTCGCGGATCGCCGCTTCCACCGGGCCGACCTCGCCGCGGTTGAACTGGAACGCGATGTTGCCGGTAGCCTCCGGCCAGATCGAGGGGGCATCAGGCAGAATCGCCGCTGCGATCGAGACCACCGGTGGCAGCGGCTCATAGTCGACGACGACGGCCTCGGCGGCATCGCGCGCGGCTTCGACTGTTTCCGCGACCACGAACGCGACCGGCTCGCCGACATGGCGCACCACGCCGCGCGCCAGCGCGTGATAGAGCGGCACCACGAGCGGCGTGGTCATCGGGATACTGGTCACCGCGCACGGCAACGGGCCGATGTCGTCGGATGCCAATTCGGCCCCCGTGAGCACGGCCGCGACGCCGGGCATCCTGCGCGCCGCCTCGATGCCGATCGCGGTGATGCGTGCATGCGCGTGCGGCGAGCGAACGACGACGCCATGAAGCGCGTCTGGCGCCGCGAGATCGGCGACGTAGCGCCCGCGCCCCTGCACGAAGCGCGCGTCTTCAAGGCGGTCGAGGCTACGCCCCAATAACGGTTCGGTCATGGGGAGCTGTATGGAACCGGTCGACGGAAAAGGCAATCGCTAGCCCGCGACAGAACCCGCATCTACCGCGGATTGCACGTGCACTGGGTGCCCGCCTATGCAGCTCGCCGGCACTAGGCAGACTTGCAGCGCGACAACTCCTGCAGCGCACGCTGGGCAACGGATTTCAATCCGTCCAGGGTATCGTTGCCCCGTCTGGCAGCTTTAATGAGTCGACTGGCGATGTGCTTGCCAGAGCGTGGTCCGCCAGGCGGCACACCTCTTCCAAGACGACGTCCGTTTGCGGCCGTTTCGCTGATCCAGCTTGATCATCCTGTACATCATTCGACGGATTCTACTCGCACAATCGCCCGGTCGACTTTGACATCAATGCTGTCCGTCTTCCCTGAGCTTCGCGTTTGCGACCTCGCTCACCAATCGCGCGCTCGACCTCGCCGGCCAGAACGGCCAGGTGATCGGCCAATCTTGCGAACAACTCACGTTTATGAGGATTGGTCGCCAGCTTGCTGATCAATGCGCAATCCTCCGCATCGGTGCGCAGCCTTTCGAGTTGCGCCTCCATGTCATTCATGACGTGATTCCTCCCCTCGAAGCGGGCTTACGGCGCTCGCAACCGGCGACCAAGCCATTCGATCACACGGGACGCAGCTTCGATTTGACGGACTTTTCGCACCAGGCACTCTCGTTAGAGGATTGGCAAAAGCGCAACTGGCGTTCTCATCACCGATACCTGCCGTGGAATGACGGTGACACTCAAAGCGTGCGGCTGATGCAGCCAAGTCGCCATAACAAAAGTCATGAGATGATCGATTTATTGCTGCGCGGCAGGAGGGGCTTGGTTCAAAAGCTGGGCGACGGCGGTCGCGATCTGCGCGGGAGCAAAGGGCTTGTTCAAGAGGATGCTGTCAGGCACCCCGTTTGATGCCCACTGATCGGCGGCCGCGCCGGTGATGTAGATAACCGGCATCTGCGGATGCACCTCTCTGGCGCGCTTGGCCACTTCCCAGCCGTTGAACCGGCCTGTGAGATTGATATCTGTCACCAAGGCGCGGTACTCGTCCTGTCGATCTTGCAGAAGCGTGACCGCCTCCTCGCCGGTGGCCGCAATCGCCACATCAAAACCACCGTCCGAAAGAGCCTCCTCGATTACACCTTGGATCGACTGATCGTCCTCGACGACCAGGACCACGATCGGTTCGTTCCTCACGCCCGTCTCCCGCGCGCCACACGCCGTTGGGGCGCTAAGCAGGACTAAGAACGCGCAATCGGTTTCGGTTCCTACAGGAGCTCGGAGCTGAACTTAAGTCTGATCAGCCACGGCCCAATGCAAGCAATTGAGGGCGCGGCACCGTACCACAGGAACCGGCGGTCCCCTCACGCGTCAGATATGCTTCCGGTTTATCCCCCGTCATCGGAAGCATGGAATGTGGCATAGACGCTCTCCCCCGGGCGCTGGGGCCGTTGCGTTCCACGAGCCGATGTGGTCGGCGCCTTGTCATACGATCGAGAGCATGCACAACCTCATCTCGATCGAGAACGGCTAGCAGCCGCTGTATCGTACTCGTTGCGTCCGAGGGCGACTCCGGCGCGATGTATCCTCCAAGGATGCGCCGGGCATCTTCAGTTGCCCTCAGTACGACGTCTTCATCCGGGGTGTTCATGTTATGCGCCTCAGCGAGCGCCGACTCAAACCGGGAGGATGAACTTCGTTCCTGCGCTGCTCGTTCGCAATCGGAAAATTGCCGCCGCAGGTTAGGCAGTCCAACGGGCAAAGATGGCGATGTCTGATGCGTCACCATGGAAGGATCTTGCACCGACTGCGAGCGGGTATGGGTGAGAAACTGTTGCGCGGCGATAGCGCGGAGATGTCGCACCATGAGGATGACCCCACCCTGGGGCCGTTCTCGAAACCGTACCGACCGGCGGCTCTGGTCGACACAGACTGCTAACGGCCTGTAGGCAAGCTCATTCCTATTTGCCAATTGTGCACTAGTGCACCGACAGCGGCGGTAAGGAAGCGTAAGCTGTTGCACATCACCGCAAGGTACTAGGCAGTTATCGATGACGAGAACGCCGGTTGCGCTCCCGCCTTCCCTGCAAGGAAAGGAACAGCGCATGCAACGGCGCCGCCGATTCAAACAAACGACATCACTGGCCGAGCGATTGACCGAAGAGGCGAAACGCCTTCGAAAGGAAGCGCGAAGCTCCCCGCCGGGGCTCGCGCGGGAGCGACTAATCCGGAGAGCCAGGCAGGCTGAAACAGCCGTACACATTCAGGAGTGGCTTACATCGGCAGGACTGCGACCGCCAACCTAAGCCGGAAGAACGCCTAGATTGAGCAGATCAACCTGGAACAGACGGGTCCCACTTAGGTTGTTGTGCACGCCGAGCGACTCGGAGCAGCGGCCGTCGAAGACCTTGCTTATGCCTCGCCTCTCGAGCGCTCTCGGCAATCGCGCGTTCGACCTCGCTGGCGAGCACGTTGAGATGAGCTGCAATCTTTTCGAATAGCTCGCGCTTGCGTGGATTACCGGCAAGTTTGTTGATCAACGCGCAATCCTCCGCCTCGACGCGCAGCTTTTCCAGCTGTGGGGGCATGGCGGCTCCCCGTTTATTGCCGAGTGGAGCTTAGGTCCGGCCGTGAAACCGGTCAGGAAAAAACGGCAAAGTGCTAAATCATCGGTTTCAAGGTGATTGGATCCGTGTTCCGAGATCGAATCCGGGATTTCAGGAACATTGGCTGTTGGCCGAAATTGATCCTTCTCCACGCGGAGGATCATGAGATGTTCTCGATTTCATCTGGCGAACGAACGACTGCTAAACTCGCAGCCACGCTGGCCGCCCTCGCCCTCTTCCCGGGCGAACTCGCGGCGCAAGGACAGCCTGTCGAAACTGCCTCCCATCTTCCAGTGGCACTGTGGTTCATCGGTGCGGGTGTGCTTGGTCTGGTGCTGGCCTACGGCATCATGCGCAACAGACGCAGGACTCGCGCTGAAAAACAGATCACCGAACAGGCAACGAAAGACCTTTACGCGCGGGAGAACCGTGGCCCTTAACTGACCGCTTCTGATTCAAAGTGAGATTTCTCGCGCTGCGGTCTACGAGCAGGGGTGCGGCTGAAGCCGCCCCAATGTCGAGGCACAAATCAGAACGACCCTAAAGGGCCTGTTCAACTAATCTAGCGATAGCCCCTGCACTTCACTTCTTCTTTGTATTCGCCGTTGCGCTCCCACTTGCGCTCGATCTTGCAGGGGCCTCGGTAGAACTCCTGTTTGTAATCGCGGTCGTAATTGTAGGCGCGGTAACCGGCACGATCATGCCTCCAGCGGCCATTGCCGCTCTCGTCTTTCCATGGATCTGCAAGAGCCGGCCCGACCAACGTCGCGAGCACAGCCATTGCCCGCGATAGCGCATTTCATTAGAAACGCCTCCTACATAGCGAAAAGGCCCGGCCGGTTTCCCGGCGCAGGCCGCCGCAATCCGCTACTGTACTACACGAAGAAAATAATAGCCGAGACCACCGACTACGATGACGGTGGGGACGGCCCAGAGCAGTAGTACTGGCATGATCTCCTCCTCCTTCTAACCTGCATAAACAGACGAAGGAACGAGAAGGTTCCGGAACCGAGACTTTGGTTCTTGCGCAATTCGTCTGCCCTTAGTCCCGCCGTTCCGGACGAAGCGCATTCTTTTGCTCCTCAAGTTTCCAGATGACGGCGGCCGTCATGCGCGCGTCGCTTCGACGCGAAATCCTCCGCATCGACGCGCAGCTTTTTCAGCTGCCTGCCCACGCAGATAGCTTTCCGTTTATTGCCAATGAGATTTGTTGCGGCTCTGGAACTAGAAGGAAAAAGTAGCAATTTGAAATGAACCAACAGTTCTAGATCGATTTGAATTCATTGCGGCGTGGAGTTTTATTGTGGCGTTTCAGCGTAAGAAGCCGGCGGCGGGGACCAAGGCGCCCTATCCGGGTTTCATCGAACCCGCGCTAGCCGCTTCGATCGAGAGAGTGCCGGGCGGCGATCGCTGGATTCACGAGATCAAGTTCGACGGTTACAGGGTACAGGTTCATCTCGCCAACGGCACCGTCAAAATTTTCACCCGCCGCGGCAACGACTGGACCCGGCGATTGCGCAAGATCGCCGACGACGCCTGGCATGTCGTCGCCGGCAGTGCGATCCTCGACGGCGAGGTCGTCGTTCCCTCCAAGGACGGCACGACCGATTTTTCCGTGCTGCAGAACGAACTGAAGGGGAAATCCGACCGGATTGTGCTGGTTGCCTTCGACCTGCTTTATCTGAACGGCAACGATCTGCGGACGCTGCCGCTGCACGAGCGCAAGGCGCTGCTGAGAAAGACCATCGACGGCACCGACGTCCAGTTCAGCGAAAGTTTTGAGATCGACGGCAGCGAGATGTACGCGCACGCCTGCAAAGTCGGGCTCGAAGGCGTCGTCTCCAAGGTGCGCGACAGCCGCTATGTCTCCGGGCGCATCAGGGATTGGGTCAAGAAGACCTGCGCGCAACGCGAGACGCTGACCATTGCGGGTTTTGCGCTTGACGGCAAGGATTGGGACGGCATCTATCTCGGCCGCCGCACCGGTAGCGACCTGATTTATGCCGGCAAGTGCGACCGCGGGTTCGACAAGGCGTCGGCCGGCGAATTGCGCAAGCGTCTGACGCCGCTGATCCGCGAGCGCCAGCCCTACACCAAGAGGATCGCGCATAAGGGCATCTGGGTAGAACCAGAGCTGCTGGTGGAGATCGAATACCGAGCCAAATCGGCCGAGGGCAAAGTCCGGCATCCATTCTTCAAGGGCCTGCGCGAGGACCTGTGATGCCCAAGGACGCCTTCGATCAATGGTGGGAGTGGGTCGAGAAACCACCTGACAGCAAGCTCACAATCCCGGCTGCGATCCACGAGCCCATCATGCGGCTCGCGCCGGACGAGCGGCGCGATCGTGACAAGGTCAACGAGGCGGTACGGCAATGGCAGAGAGATGAAAATTCCTAAGCCATAACCAGCGCGACCTCGACGGCGTTACATGAGCTGGAACTGTGCAAATGACCTATCGGACGAGAAGCCGCCGCGGCGCAACGTGCGCCACGAGATCGCAGATCGTCGCCTTACGCCGTCGCCGAGTGCTCCGCGCCCTGCAGCCTGCGCTTGCGCCAGACCGAGCCCACCAAAAGCACCACGGCGATGCCGATGAGTAAGGATCACCTCGCCGCCATGGCCGCCATTGGCGAACTGCGGCGCCATGCCGATCGATTTGAGGACCCCATCGAGGCCGACACCGACCGGACCGTTGAAGAATGCGTGCAGAGACGGTTGCAGCGCCGGGTCGGTTGCCATCACCTCGCCTGCGACCCAGCCCAGCAAGCCTGCGCCGGCCCACACCAGAGCGGGAAAACGCGTCAGCAACGCGGATCAGCGCAGCGCCTGCGATGATCAGGGGAACGCTGATGGCAAGCCCGATGACGAGCAGCGGGATGCTGCCATTGGCGGCCGCGGCGACCGCGATGACGTTGTCGAGGCTCATGACGATGTCGGCGATCGCCACGATCTGCACCGCTGCCCATAGATGCGCAGCCGCGTCGACGTCGCCCTCGTCTTCGTGTTCGGGCACCAGAAGCATCGCCGCGATAAAGAGCAGCGCCAGACCGCCAACCAGCTTGAGGAATGGCAGCCCCATCAGCGTCACGACGATGCCGGTGAAGATGATGCGCAGCAGCACGGCGACGCCGGCGGCAAGGATCATGCCCCAGAACCGCTAGCGCGGCGGCAGCCCGCGGCACGCCATCGCGATGACAAGCGCGTTGTCACCCGACAGCGGGATGTTGATCCACATGATCTTGCCGAGCGCGACCCAGAAGGCGGGTTGCTGCATCTCGGCCTGGAACTGGGTGAAGAATGCCGAGATCGTCGCAGGATCGAAGATTTGCAGGAGCCAGTGCACAGCGTTTCCCGCCAGGCCTCTTCAGCCGTTGCGCACGGCTACCACGGCCGCTCTTCCAATCGATTATCCGACGATTTCGTTACCGGAAAAGAACTGCGCGATTTCGATCGCGGCGGTCTCCGGCGCGTCCGAACCATGCACCGAGTTCTCGCCGATCGACTTCGCATGGACCTTGCGGATCGTACCCTCCGCCGCCTTCGACGGATCGGTGGCCCCCATGACGTCGCGGTATTTGGCAATAGCGCCCTCGCCTTCCAGCACCTGCACGACGACCGGGCCGGAGGTCATGAAGTCGACCAGTTCGCCGAAGAATGGACGCGCCTTGTGAACGGCATAGAAGGTTTCCGCCTGTTCGCGGGTCATGCGAATGCGTTTCTGGGCGACGATCCGCAAGCCGGCCTTCTCGATCAACGCGTTGACGGCGCCGGTCAAATTGCGCGCGGTCGCGTCCGGCTTGATGATCGAGAAAGTGCGTTCAATCGCCATTGTTTACGTCCTTGCAAAACACGCTGATTGGAGGGTTGCGGGGGCTTATATCGGCGTCACCTCGCGACGGCAAGCGACCCGTGACGCGCCTGCCACCCCTTTTGAGCATCCTTTTGTGCGGCACGTCACCCCTTAGGGGCGAAGATTACCGCAATTTCAGGGAGGTGAACCCACTCTGTAACCTGCGTCACGCCGCCATTCAGCTTCGCAGTCGTAGATTTTCCGACGATCGGACACCGGGCGCACATCCGCGAGGCCCGGGGCGTTACGGGAGGCGATCTCACCGATGGCGCGCATTTTCGCGCCTGAATCTTGAGGAGACGATCATGTTACGTAAACTCTCGCTCGTTGCAGTGGCCGCGGCTTCGCTGGGCGCGGCCGCGCTGGCGCCGACATCGGCCTCGGCCGGCGGCTGGCGTCACGGCTGGCACCATCATCATCACCATCACGGCTGGCATCACCGCCATCACGGCTGGGGCCCGCGCGTCGTCATCGGCGGCCCGGCCTATTTCGGTGGCTATGGCGGCTGTTACGTGCGGCGTCTGGTTCCGACTCCTTGGGGCCCGCGCTGGCGGCTGGTGAACCGCTGCTACTGAGCTGATTGAGCTTCTCCCTGACTGACGCCCCGGCCGCCGCGCCGGGGCTTTTTGTGCGGAAGCGAACAGCCAGCCGCGATTCGACCACCTGCACGCGAAGGCATGGGGCTCTGCACGGGAAACAAATTTCGCGGTTGTGACTTGATCCTTCATGAATGTTATCACCCAAGCCTTGCGAACGCCGCGAGGTGGAACTCGCGAAGAGACCGCCGATGGATGGCCGAACCATCAGAGATTTCGAACAACTCGATCATAGGACATGTGTGTCGATCTGCGACGCCATCGGCGAACGGCTTCAGCAAAACTTCCGTCCTGAAACTGAACTGCCACCGCGTCTACGAGAACTCGTCGACGAGTTGCGCCGCCGCGACAGCGAGCTGCATTGAGGGCCGCTGGATAGCTGATTTTACCGATAAATGGGTTGCGTTTGACACCGGCTCCGGTGACAACGCCGCATGCTTTCCATCACAGACATTTCGATCCGGATTGCCGGGCGGCTCCTGATCGACAACAGCACGGTGCAGATCGTGCCCGGTGCTCGCGTCGGCTTCGTCGGGCGCAACGGCGTCGGCAAATCGACGCTGTTTCATGCGATCCGGGGCGACCTGCCGACCGAGTCCGGCAGCATTAAGCTACCGCCGCGCTGGCGCGTCGGCAGCCTGGCGCAGGAGGCGCCGGACGGCCCGGAGAGTCTCATCAATGTCGTACTGAGGGCCGATCTGGAGCGTGACGCGCTGCTCCGTGAGGCCGAAACCGCCACCAATCCGCATCGCATCGCCGAAATCCAGACCCGGCTGGTCGACATCGACGCGCACTCCGCGCCGGCGCGCGCCGCGGCAATCCTGAGCGGCCTCGGATTTTCCGCCGCGGACCAGGCGCGGCCGTGCTCGGAATTCTCCGGGGGCTGGCGCATGCGGGTGGCGTTGGCGGCGACGCTGTTCTCGGCGCCGGATTTGCTGCTGTTGGACGAACCGACCAACTATCTCGACCTCGAAGGAACGCTGTGGCTAGAAGACCATCTTGCGAACTATCCACGCACCGTCATCGTCATCAGCCACGACCGTGACCTGCTCGACACCTCGGTCGACCAGATCCTGCACCTCGATCGCGGCAAACTGACCCTCTACAAGGGGACCTATTCCTCCTTCGAGGAACAGCGCGCCATGCGCGAAATGCTGGATGCCAAGCACGCCAAGCGCCAGGCCGACGAGCGCAAGCGGCTGCAGGCCTTCGTCGATCGCTTCAAGGCAAAAGCCTCGAAAGCCCGACAGGCGCAATCCCGCGTCAAGATGCTGGAACGGATGAAGCCGGTTACCGCGCTGGTGACCCAGGATGTGCGCGAAATCACGTTCCCGACGCCGGAGAAGATGCTGTCGCCGCCGATCATCGCCGTCGACGAAGTCTCGGTCGGCTACGACCCGAAAAAGCCGGTGCTCAGCCGCGTCACGCTGCGCATCGACACCGATGACCGCATCGCCCTGCTCGGCTCCAACGGCAATGGCAAGTCGACGCTGGTCAAGCTATTGGCGGGCAAGCTGCAACCCTTCTCCGGCCGGATCACACGGGCGGAAAAGCTCTCGGTCGGTTATTTCGCGCAGCATCAGGTCGACGAGCTCAACCTTGATGCGTCGCCCTACGATCATGTCCGCAGGCTGATGCCCGATGCGCCGGAAACCAAGGTGCGCGCGCGCACCGGCGCGATCGGATTTTCCGGAAAGGCCGGCGACACCTTGGTCAAGAGCCTTTCGGGCGGCGAGAAGGCGCGGCTGTTGCTCGGGCTCGCCACCTTCTTCGGCCCGAACATGATCATCCTCGACGAGCCGACCAACCACCTCGACATCGATAGCCGCGCGGCGCTGGCCGAAGCGATCAACGATTTTCCCGGCGCCGTCATCATGGTCTCGCACGACCGCTATTTGATCGAATCCTGCGCCGATCAATTGTGGGTCGTCGCCAATCAGACGGTGACAACCTATGACGGCGACCTCGACGATTACAGGCGAATGGTATTGTCGATCGGGGATAAGCGCGAGCGCGGCAGCGAGCGTGTCAAGGAAAGCGTGAAGCCCGAGCGCGCCAGGAGCGAAAGGCGAACGCCGCTGAAGCAGCGGATCGTCGAAGCCGAGGCCGAAATCGAGCGCATCAGCGGCATCATCGCCAAGATCGACGCTGCGCTTGCCCTGCCGGATCTGTTCACGCGCGATCCCAAGCAGGCCGCCCAGCTCAGCAAGGCGCGCGCCGGTGCCGAAAGCGCGCTGCGGCGGGCCGAGGAAGATTGGCTGGAGGCCAGTTCGGAATTTGACGAAGCGGCAGGCTAGCTAAAACGGATCGTCGTCGGCGAATTTACGCAGCCGGCTTCTTCTTCGGCTTTGCGCCTCTTGCCGGCGCCGCCGGCTCCGGTGCACGCTCGATTGACGTCAGGCGTCCGGCGGTGAAGGTGTAGATGCCGGCCCGCTGGCCGCGCGAATAGTTGACGACCGCCACGCGGTCGCCGCGCGGGTTGTTGGAAAGGCTGACATTGTCGGGCGCACCGATGCCGCGCACGACGTCGCATTCGGTATGGCCCAGCGCCACCGTTCCAGTCGTCGATGGAGGCGGGTTACCTGCAGCGCCATTCGCCAGCGCATTGGCGTCGGTGCCCGGTCCCGCCATGCCCGGACAAGCGCCGTCGGCACTGACGAGTTCATCCGGCGTGACCGGTTTGGTCGGGGTGAGCGGAGGCGTTTCGATCGAGACGTTGCGGATGAACACGCGTCCGGACCGCGAAAACCAGTCCGCATCCTTCGACAGCAGGTCTGTACCCGAGCAGCCCGCAAGCGCAGGTCCGAGCAGCAATAACGTCAGCAGTGGCTTTCGATCAATTGTTCCGCGTCGCACGCTAAACCCCAGGCCCCCACCCTTACTGTAACCATTTGTCCGACCATCACTTTGCGGCACGACCATGGCTACCCGCAAGGTCCAGCGCAGAAACCGCTGATTATCATTAATTCCTGTGGATCGCTATTGCCGCCGCTGCCACCGGCCCCGCTCGTCGGCCTGCCAGTAGGTCACCTCGAATCCCCGCGCCTTGCAATCGGCCCAGGCCCCACGCGCAGCCGTCAGCGCATCGGCATCGTCACCGTTGAAGACCAGCACCACCCGCTCGTAGCTGTCGCAGTCGGCCGGCAACGCCGCGTTGTCGATCAGGAACCTGACATTGGCCCCGTTCGGATTGCTCTCCTCGATCGAGAGAATGATGGGCTGGTCCTGGGCATCGCCGGCGCGCCATGTGGCATGCGGCAGGAACGAATCGTCGCTGTAGGTCCACAAATGCGCATCGAGCGCCTCGGTCCGCTCCGGCGAAGTCGATTGCACGACCACGCGCCAGCCGCGCTCGAGCGATTTTTCCAACAGCGGCGGCAATACGCTTTCGAGCGACATGGCCTGCAAATGGTAGAACAGGACTTCCGTCATCGCCTGCAACCGAACTATTTGGTGGCTTCGTAATATTCCGCGACCAGCCGGTCCAGCAGACGAACGCCGTAGCCGGATCCCCAACTGTGGTTGATGTCGGTTTTCGGCGCGCCCATCGCGGTCCCCGCAACGTCGAGATGCGCCCACGGCGTGTTGTCGACGAATCGCTGCAGGAACTGTGCGGCGGTGATCGAGCCGCCGTGGCGCCCGCCGGTGTTCTTCATGTCGGCAAACTGCGAATCGATCAGCTTGTCGTATTCAGGACCGAGCGGCATGCGCCAGACCCGCTCGCCGGTTTCATTTCCGATCTTGCTCAGCCTATCAGCCAGTTCGTCATTGTTGGAAAACATGCCGGAATACTCGGTTCCGAGCGCGACCATGATCGCGCCGGTGAGCGTTGCGAGATCGACCATGAATTTGGGTTTGAACTTCTTCGCCACGTGCCAGAGCACGTCGGCCAGCACGAGTCGGCCTTCGGCATCAGTGTTGATGATTTCGATGGTCTGCCCCGACATCGAGGTGACGATATCGCCGGGACGCTGGGCGTTACCGTCGGGCATGTTCTCGACGAGGCCGATGGCACCGACCGCGTTGACCTTCGCTTTGCGCGCCGCGAGCGCATGCATCAGCCCGACCACGCAGGCCGCGCCTCCCATGTCGCCCTTCATGTCCTCCATGCTGGCGGCGCCCTTGATGGAGATGCCGCCGGTATCGAAGCAGACGCCCTTGCCGACGAAAGCAACGGGCTGATCGCCCTTCTTGCCGCCGTTCCAGCGCATGATCACGGTGCGGCCGGGCTGGGCCGAGCCCTGTGCGACGCCGAGCAAGGCGCCCATGCCGAGCTTCTTCATCGCCTTGACGTCGAGCACTTCGACATCGACACCAAGCTTCTTGAGCTGGCTCGCACGGCGCGCGAATTCCACGGGGTAGAGTACGTTCGGCGGCTCGTTGACGAGTTCGCGCGCAATGATCACGCCGTCGACGACATGGGACGCGGGCGCAAGCGCCTTTCGCGCGGCGGCGACATCGTCAACGGCAATCGAAACGTCGGCGCGCAGCGCACCGTTCTCGCCGTCCTTCTTCTTGGTCTTGTAACGATCGAACTTATAGGCGCGCAACCGAATGCCCGACGCGATCGCGGCGACCGAATCGGGCTGCATCGCCCCCTCCGGCAATTCGGCGATCACGGTGACCGCTGTGCTGGCGGTGTTGAGCTGGCCCGCCGTCACCCCGCCGAACTTGAGAAAATCCTTCTCCTTGATATCCGCCGTCTTGCCGACACCGACAACGATCAGGCGCTCTGCCTTGATTCCATCCGGCGCCGGAATGTCGAGCGTCGATCCGCTCTTGCCCTTGAACTGATTGGCCGCCGCCGCCCGCTTGACCGTATCGGCCGCCTTCCCCAGCGCCTTCCGCGTCACCTCTCCGAACTTCAATGCCTCGTCGCAAAACACCACGAGAACGGCGCGGGGGACAGCGGAAAAAGCGACAAAGCCGACCTTGACGGCGTCGGTCATAGGTAAATCCTCCAGAATTCAGGGCTGTCTTGCGCGGCCGGAATCGGTCCGCATTATGGAATGTTCTCTTCGGTAACGGCCCAAATCGTTCAGGACCTGATGTTTTCGGCACTATGGCCTGTCTGCCGCACCACTGCCAAGCGCCGCAGTGGCTGGAACGCCACATGAGATGAATTCTTAACCGTATCGAGGGGGCGCCACGGCCCGGCCATTTTGTTGACGGATCAAAGGGATGGTAGTGAGAATGTAGATGGCTGACGATTGGCGGCCCGACCATGGGGAACCCTCAAACAGGGATTGGTCGGAAGCTGCCCTTTGGGCGTGCAAGAGTGGGATCGTGCGGTAGCGATGGGGTCGATCGACAGGTACATTTTCCGCACGACGCTCGCGTCGTTTGCGCTGGTCCTGGTCAGCCTCACCGGCGTGATCTGGATTACGCAGGCGTTGCGCGGCATCGACCTGATGACCAGCCAGGGCCAGACCATCATCACCTTTCTCGGCATCACCAGCCTGGTGATTCCGGCGCTGGTTTTGATCATCGCCCCGATCGCGTTGATGATCGCGATCTCCCACACGCTGAACAAGCTCGCCACCGATTCTGAAATCATCGTGATGAACGCCGCCGGCTTCTCGCCTTTCCGGCTGTTCCGCCCATTTTTCTATGCCACCTGCGTGGTGGCGCTGATGGTTGCCTTCATCGGCTCCTATCTCGCCCCCGACGGCATGCGCCGGATCAAGCAATGGGATGCCGAAATCACGGCCGACGTGCTGACCAATATCCTGCAGCCCGGCCGCTTCGCCCAGCTCGACCAGAACCTGACGATTCGGATCCGCGAACGCCAGCCGGGCGGCGTGCTCGCCGGCATTTTCGTCGACGACCGCCGCGATCCCAAGGAGCGCGTCACCATCATCGCCGACCACGGCACGGTGCTGAAGAACGAGAACGGCTCCTATCTGGTGCTGGAGGACGGCAATCTCGAACGTTTCGAGGCGGGAAAGCGCGATCCGGCCTTTGTGGCGTTCGTTCGTTACGCTTTCGACATGTCGAAATTTTCCAATCGCGGCCGCGACGTCGCACTGGGGATTCGCGAACGCTATCTCTGGGAGCTGATCTCGCCCTCGGAGAACGATCCGGTTTTCAAGCAATTGTCCGGACAGTTTCACGCCGAGCTGCATGACCGTTTCCTGGCGCCGGTCTATCCCTTCGCCTTCGCAGTGCTGACCTTTGCGTTCCTCGGCACGCCGCGCACCACGCGCCAGAGCCGCAATTTCTCGATCGGCGGCTCCATTGTGGCGGTGTTTGGCCTGCGCATGGCGGGATTCGCCTGCTCGGTAATGACGGTGAAGACGCCAAGCATGGCTCTCGTGCAGTATTCGATGCTGTTCGGCGCGATCGCCGTCGGGCTGTGGATGATCATCGGCGGCATCGTGGTGGAGCCGCCGGCCGCGCTGATGGAGGCCATCAACAGGTCGAACGCACGCCTCGCTCGGCTCTTTGGACGGCCCGCCACCGCATGAGCATGATGACCAACACGCTCGGGCGATATTTTGCCGGCCGCTTCCTGATCTCGGCGGTGGGCGTGTTTGCGAGCATTTTCGTGCTGCTCGTGCTGGTCGATTACATCGAAATGGTCCGCAAGACCTCCGGGCTGATATCGGCATCGGCGATAACGGTGGCGCAGACGTCGCTGTACCGGGTACCGCAACTGCTCGAAAAGCTGATGCCGTTCTGTGTGCTGATCGGCGCGATGACCTGCTATCTCGCGCTGTCGCGGCGGCTGGAGCTGGTGGTGGCGCGTGCTGCCGGCGTATCCGCCTGGCAGTTCATTTCGCCGGCGCTGGCAAGCTCGATCATTCTCGGCACCCTGGCGACGGTTGCCTACAACCCGATGTCGGCGAACCTGCGCGAACTGTCCAAGCGGATGGAAGCCGAACTGTTCGGCTCGGCGCCCGGCGGCGGCATTCAGGATGCATCCGGCTTCTGGCTCAACCAGATCAACAGCGACGGCCAGTCGATCATCAATGCGGCCCGCAGTGAGCAGCAGGGTGTCCGGCTGACGGGCCTGACCGTGTTCCGATTCGATACCGATCTCCAGTTCAAGGAGCGAATCGAGGCGCGCGAAGCTTCCCTCGAAGAGGGCCGCTGGGCCTTCAGATCGGTACGCAGATACTCCCTGGATAAACCTCCGGTTGATCAGGAGACCTATTACCTCTCAACGACCCTGACCCCGGCCCAGGTTCGCAACAGTTTCTCGACCCCGGAAACCGTGTCTTTTTGGCAACTTCCCGGCTATATCCGCTCGTCCGAAAGCTCCGGCTTCGCGACCGCGGGCTACCGTCTGCAGTATCATAAGCTCATCGCACAGCCATTTTTGCTGGCTGCAATGGTGATGTTGGCGGCTTCTGTCAGCCTTCGCTTCTTCCGGATGGGCGGCGTGCAAAAGATGGTTTTAAGTGGCGTGGGCGCAGGGTTTCTGCTCTACGTTCTATCGAAAGTTACTGAGGATTTGAGCAAGGCTGAGTTGATGCATCCCATCGCTGCGGCGTGGTTGCCTGTCTGTGTGGGCGGCCTCACCGGCTTCTTAGCCTTGCTGTACCAGGAGGACGGGTAGTGGCCGTTGTCGCCGCCCGCCAGTTGAGGTCGCCTGCGTTCAGGCGGCGCACCACCGTGCGCCGCTATCGAGCCCGCTTGGCCGCCGTTGGCGTACCTATGTTTGCCCTACTTGCCGGACTGGTTTTCGGCGGCACGATTGAGCTTGTCCTGACGGGCCCCGCCGCGGCGCAGAGCTTCACCTACAATCCGCGTCCGCCGAAGCCGCCGCCACGCCCTGCCAACAACGACGGCAGGATGCTCGTGCAAGCCGTCGAGGTAGACTACGACTATAACAACCAGCGCGTGTCGGCGGTCGGCAACGTGCAGATGTTCTACAACGGCACCAGCGTGGAGGCCGACAAGGTCATCTACGACCAGAAGACCAAGCGGCTGCATGCAGAAGGCAACATCCGCCTGACGGATGCGGAAGGCAAAGTCACTTACGCCAACATCATGGATCTGAGCGACGACTACCGTGACGGTTTCGTCGATTCGCTGCGCGTCGATACGGCTGACGATACGCGCATGGCGGCGACGCGCGCCGACCGTTCCGCCGGCAATTACACGGTGTTCGAAAACGGCGTCTATACCGCCTGCGCGCCGTGCAAGGACAATCCGAAGAAGCCGCCGCTATGGCAGGTCAAGGGTGCGCGCATCATCCACGACCAGACCGACAAGATGCTGTACTTCGAGAATGCGCAGCTCGAATTCTTCGGCGTGCCGATGGCGTATCTGCCGTATTTTTCGACGCCCGATCCGACCGTCAAGCGCAAGACGGGCTTCCTGATGCCCGCCTACAGCAGCAACTCGACCTATGGCTACGCTGTCGAGACCCCGTTCTACTGGGCGATCGCGCCGGACTATGACGCGACGTTCAATCCGCGCTTCACGACGCGGCAAGGCGTGCTGTTCCAGGGTGAATTCCGCCAGCGCCTGATCAACGGCTCGTATCAGATCCGCGCCTACGGCATCAATCAGCTCGATCCCGGCGCGTTCGCCGGTCAGCCCGGCGATCGTGACTTCCGCGGCGGCGTCGACACCAAGGGCCAGTTCGCCATCAACGACAAATGGGTCTGGGGTTGGGACGGCGTGCTGCTGTCGGACTACTACTTCTTCTCTGACTACCGGCTGGCCCAATACAGGGATCCGCTGGGCTCGTTCCTGACCCTGCCGACGGAAGCGATTTCGCAGCTCTATCTGACCGGTGTTGGCAATCGCAGCTTCTTCGATGCGCGCACCATCCATTACCTCTCCTTCTCCGGAAACCAAGACAAGGTGCCGGTGATCCATCCGGTCGTCGACTATTCCAACGTGATCAACCACCCGATCCTCGGCGGTGAGGTCAGCTACAAGACGAACTTCACCAGCCTGTCGCGCACGACCGCGGCGTTCGACCCGATCACGACGCTGGCAAACACCAACGGCCTGTGCCTCACCGCATCGGCCGATCCGCTGGCCCGGATTCCCTCGCAGTGCCTGCTGCGCGGCATGCCCGGCACCTACACGCGGCTGACGGCCGAAGCGCAGTGGCGGCGCTCGTACACCGATCCGATCGGTCAGATCTGGACACCTTTTGCAATCCTGCGCGCAGACGCCATCAACGCCTCGATCTCGAACCAGCCGGGCGTTTCGAACTTCCTGCCCGTGGGCGACACGCAGGCGGTCCGGCTGATGCCGACGGTCGGCCTCGAATATCGCTACCCCTTCATCAACGTTCAGCCGTGGGGCACCACCACGATCGAGCCGATTGCGCAGATCATCGCTCGTCCGAACGAGACCTTCGCCGGCCGGCTGCCGAACGAAGACGCGCAGAGCATGGTGTTCGACGCCAGCAACCTGTTCGCGATCGACAAGTTCTCCGGCTACGACCGCGTCGAGGGCGGCGGCCGCGCCAATGTCGGCGTGCAGGCGACCACGCAGTTCGACCGCGGCGGCAGCGTCAATGTGCTGTTCGGCCAATCCTACCAGTTGTTCGGCCTGAATTCGTATGCGGTGCAGGACCCGACTAACACCGGCCTAGAATCCGGCCTGCAGAACACCCGCTCCGACTACGTCGCCCGCGTCAACTATTCGCCGAACCGGACCTATACGTTCAGCGTGCGCTCGCGCATGGATGAAGCGACGATGAACGTCAATCGCTTCGAAGCCGAAGGACGCGCCTCGTTCGACCGCTGGTCGGTCAGCATGATGTACGGCAACTATGCCGCCCAGCCGGAACTCGGGTATCTGACCCGGCGCGAAGGCCTGCTCGGCAGCGCATCCATCAAGCTGGCCTCGAACTGGGTGGTTTCGGGAGCCGCTCGCTGGGATCTTGAAGCCAACAAGCTGAACCAGTACATCATCGGCGCCGGCTATGTGGATGACTGCTTCGTGCTGGCCGCCAACTACGTCACGTCCTATAGCTACTCCGTCGGGACGACGCCGCCGGTGCTCAATCACGCTTTCATGGTGCAGATCGGCCTACGGACCATTGCGAATTCGTCCTCGTCGTCCGGCACCAGCGGCCTTCAGTAGCGTGAGGCCCGACCTTGCCGGAGAATACCCAGCGCCGCGCGGTACGAATTGGTTGAAACGACTGATATGACCATGACGACCATTACGCTCCTTCCTCGCCGATTTTGGTCCCTGATCGCCGGCGGCGCCGTTGCGCTTGCCGTTCTGGCCGGCGGCGCTTCACCGCTGCAAGCGCAGTCCGTGGCGGTGATGGTGAACGGTGAGCCCATCACCACTCTCGATATCGAGCAGCGCACCAAGCTCAACTTCCTGACGACGCGGAAGCAGATGCCGCGGAAGGAGGTGATCGAGGAACTGATCGACGAAAAGGTGAAGATCAAGGAAGCCAAGCGGTTCGGCGTCGACCCTTCGGCGAGCGATATCGACCAGGCCTTTGCCGGGATGAGCCAGCGGATGCGTATCACGCCCGAACAGTTGACCAAGTCCCTGGAGAGCCAGGGGGTCCGGCCGGAAACGCTGAAGGCCCGCCTCAAGGCCGAGATGGTCTGGGGCAGTCTGGTGCGCGGCCGTTTCAAGGAGAGCCTCCAGGTCGGCGAGAAGGACGTTGCCGATGCCGCCCAGCAAAGCGGTGAACCGACCCAGGCCGACGCGTTCGAATACAGGCTACAGCCAATCGTGCTGATCGTGCCGCGCGGTTCGGCGCCAAGCGCGATCGACTTGCGGCGCAAGGAGGCAGAATCCTTGCGCGAGCGCGTGCAGAGCTGCGAGCAGGCCAACTCTTACTTCAAGTCGATGCAGAATGCCGCGATCCGCGGCATCGTCACCAAGACTTCGGCCGACATACCCGGCCCGCTTCGCGAGCTCCTGGACAAGACGCCGATCGGTCGCCTGACCCCGCCCGAAATCACCAAACAGGGCGTGGAGATGGTGGCGTTGTGCGACCGCAAGCCGACCAAGATCGATACGCCGAAGAAGCGGGAAATCCGGGAAAAGATGTACACGCAGAAGTACGAGGCAAAGTCGAAGGCTTACCTGGCCGACATCCGCAAAGCTGCGATGATCGAATATCGTTGATGCATGGCAAAGCCCCTTGCGCTGACATCCGGCGAACCTGCGGGCATCGGCCCCGACATCGCCCTTGAAGCGTGGCGGCGGCGCGGTGAACTGGACCTCCCGCCGTTCTACCTGCTCGGCGACCGCGCCTTCTTCGCCGAGCGGGCGAAAATCCTGGGATTGACGATCGACCTCGCCGACGCTGTGCCCGAGGAAGCGAGCGCGGCATTTGCGAGAGCCCTGCCCGTGGTCGCAACCGGCGAAATCGCAACCGCGCGCCCCGGACAGCCCGACCAGACCAGCGCGACCGCGGCACTTACCTCGATTCGCCATGCGGTCGACCATGTCAGGGCCGGACGCGCGGGCGCCATCGTCACCAACCCGATCGCCAAGAGCGTGCTCTACCGCGCCGGATTCCGTCATCCCGGCCATACCGAGTTTCTCGCCGAGCTTGCCTCCGATGGCGGCCGCGTGCCGCAGCCCGTGATGATGCTGTGGTCGCCGGCGCTCGCCGTCGTTCCCGTGACCATCCATCTTTCGCTGCGCGAGGCGCTGGCCCAGCTCTCGGCCGAGCTGATCGTCACGACTGCCCGGATTGCGGTTGCGGATCTGAAAGCCCATTTCGGCCTTGCCCAGCCACGCCTTGCAATATCGGGCCTCAACCCGCATGCTGGCGAAGACGGCTCGCTCGGCAGCGAAGACATCGACATCGTAGCACCCGCCGTCGAAGCGCTGCGCGCAAAAGGCATCGACGCCAGGGGCCCGCTGCCCGCGGACACCATGTTCCACGCGGCGGCGCGCAGGACCTATGACTGCGCCATCTGCATGTATCACGACCAGGCGCTGATCCCGATCAAGACCATTGCGTTCGAGGACGCCGTCAACGTCACGCTCGGATTGCCGTTCATCCGCACCTCGCCGGACCACGGCACCGCCTTCGACATTGCCGGCACCGGCAAGGCCAACCCGTCGAGTCTCGCCGCGGCACTGCGGCTCGCCGCGCGCATGGCGGCAACATCAGTGCCGCCGATCTGAAGTTCCTGCACGGCATGCGGCGAGTTCGTCCCAGGAACTTCAGATCGACAAGCGGCACTGAAATGTTGACTCCCTTGGTGCCCTTGGCTTTACGAAGTTCGCACAGAGGGTGCCGCGGGCCATGACGAACTTCGTAAAGCCAAGGGCACGGCCTTCATGAGCGCGATCGACGATCTGCCGCCGCTGCGCGAGGTCATCCGCGAACATTCCCTGTCGGCCCGCAAATCGCTCGGCCAGAATTTTCTGCTCGACCTCAACCTCACCGCGCGGATTGCGCGCGCCGCCGGCCCGCTCGAAGGCGCAACGATCATCGAGGTCGGTCCCGGCCCAGGCGGCCTGACGCGCGCGCTGCTGGCGCTCGGCGCCAAACGCGTCATCGCGGTCGAGCGCGACGAGCGTGCGCTGGCTCCACTCGATTACATTTCCAGGCGCTATCCTGGCCGGCTTGAGATCGTGCACACTGACGCACAGCGCTTCGATCCCCGTCCGATGCTGGGTGGCGAGCAGGCAAAAATCGTCGCCAACCTGCCCTACAATATCGCAACCGCGCTTCTCGTCGACTGGCTCTCGATCGAGCCATGGCCACCCTGGTACGACATGATGGTCCTGATGTTTCAGCGCGAGGTCGCCGAGCGGATCGTCGCCAAGGAGAACGACGAGGCCTACGGCCGGCTCGCGGTGCTCGCCAACTGGCGCTCGGAGACCAAAATCCTGTTCGACATTTCCCCTGCGGCGTTCGTGCCGCAGCCGAAAGTGACCTCCTCGGTAGTGCGGCTGGTGCCGCGTGAGGCACCCGAGCCGTGTGACCGCCGGGCTCTCGAACAGGTGGCGGCCGCGGCCTTCGGTCAGCGCCGCAAAATGCTGCGGCAGAGCCTGAAATCGCTCTCGGTCGATCCCGCCCGGCTGGCCGAGGCCGCGCATATCGACGCGACCAGGCGCGCCGAAACCATTCCAATCTCCGGCTTTGTTGCCATGGCCCGCGAATTGACCGATATACGAAGCATAAAAGCGTTAACGCCCTGAAGAAACTGCTCGAGGAGATGATGCCATGGCGCTGATGCGTCGCCAGTCCCTGGTCAAGTTCGATGCGCCGTTGTGCGAAACCATCGTCGACACGCCAAAGCCGAAAGGCAGCGAAGTCCTCGTCCGCATCGAGCGCTGCGGTCTCTGCCATTCCGACCTGCACATCCAGGACGGCTATGCCGATCTCGGCGGTGGCAAGCGGCTCGACACCACGCGCGGCATGACGCTGCCGTTCACGCTCGGGCACGAGATTGCCGGCATCGTCGATGAAGTCGGTCCAGATGTTTCGACGGACCTGATCGGAAAGAAGCAGGCGGTATTCCCCTGGATCGGCTGCGGCCAATGCCGCGACTGCGCCAATGGCGACGAGAACCTCTGCGTCAAGCAGCGCTTCCTCGGCGTCTCCATCGACGGCGGCTTCGCCACTCACGTGCTGGTGCCCGACGCCAAATATCTGCTGGATTACGATCCGCTTCCGGTCAACCAGGCGGCGACGCTGATGTGCTCGGGCGTCACCGCCTATGGCGCGCTGAAGCGGCTGGTCGACCGCCCGCGGCAGCGCAACCTTTTGCTGATCGGGCTCGGCGGCGTCGGCATGATGGGGCTTTCATTCGCGCAGGCGATGTTCAAGCAGAACATCACGGTCGCCGACCTCTCTCCTGCCGCGCGCGAGACCGCGCTGCAGAACGGCGCAGCGGTGGCCTACGATCCGGCCGAGCCCGAGGTCATAAGGCGCATCCTGAAAGAAACCGAGGGCGGCTTCGACGGCGTCGTCGATTTTGCCGGCAATGAGAAGTCGATGGCGTTCGCCGTTGCGACGGTCGCACGCGGCGGCAAGATCGTGGTGTCCGGCTTGATGGGCGGCAATTTCAGCCTGCCGATGGTGCAGTGGGTCTACAAGCGCATGACCATCGAAGGTTTCATGGTCGGCACCCTCGCCGAGGCCAAGGAATTGATGGCCCTCGCCCGCGTCGGCAAGATCAAGCCGACGCCGATGAAGGAAGAGCCGATGGCCGACGTCCAGAAATGGATCGACGAGCTGCGCGCCGGCAAGGTCGTGGGACGTATCGTGCTGAAGAACTGAGGCGGGCGACCGTTATGCCGATTTCGGCTTCGACAGTTCTTGAACGGCCCGGTGCGCGACAACGTCCAGTCCGCCCAAGGTGGTATTTCCATCCTCTGCACTCTGCATCAGCTTTCGGGCGACGTATTTGCGGCTTTCATGATCGCCGCCGTTGGGAAAATGGCTGCAGGCTTTTTCCAACGCAACTTCCATGTTTGCAATCGTGCGGTCATCCAATTTAGCCACGACGTCACCTCCCCGGGGTGAACAAAGCCAACCGACATCCCTTGCGAGTACAACGATCATTGAATAATAGCACTTTCGGGAAAAAGCGGGAATAGCGGATGGCACCTCGCCGAGAGGCGACGTGTCGCCTCCTTGCAAACTTCCCGGGACGATCACGGCCATCTGATGGTATGCCTAATGCCTATTTCCCGAGCGCCGCCTGCGGCGTGTTGCGAAAGCTGATTGCCATGCGGTTGTAGGCGTTCATCAGGCCGATCGCGATCGTGAGGTCCACGAGCTCGCGCTCCTCGAACACGGCGCGGGCGGCCTGATATGCTTGATCCGGCACGCCGGTATCGGCGACGCGCGTCACCGTCTCGGCCCATGCGAGCGCGGCGCGTTCACGCTCGTCGAAGAGATTGCCGGCTTCCGCCCACGCCTGCACCAGCGCGAGTTTTTCGATCTTCTCTCCCTTCTTGAGCAGGTCGCGCGCGTGCATGTCGAGGCAATAGGCGCAATTGTTGATCTGGGAAATTCGCAGGTAAACCAGTTCGACCAGCGCAGGAGGAAGTCCGCTCTGCATGACGTAGCCGTAGACGCCGCCCAGTGCTTTCAAGCCTGCCGGCGCGATCTGGTTATAGTCGAGACGCTTGCTCATTTTGTTGCTCCTTGATGACTGTTCTTGCTGAATGGAAGTAGTCACTTTCTTTTCTCGGGGCGCCGAGCGGGCGCTCACCTGCGAACCACCGCCTTCAGAGAGTCGACGAATACCCAGAACGAAGCGGCGAACAGGCCGACATCCTTCAGGAGGAACTGACCCGGCGCGACGGTGATCGCGGGCAGCCCGAGCTCCGGCACCACGACGCCTGGCGTCGAGATCATGAAGCTTATTGTCGTGACGAAGAGTCCGGCCGAGAGAAGGCCGCCTGCTGCAGAAAAGATCGGGCTTGCCAGTCTGAGGACGATCAGCAGTCCGATGCCGAGTTCGACGAAGCCGAGGAAATTGGAGAAGCCGCGGACCGAAAGCAGAGCATAGAACCAGCTCACGAGCGGACTGTTCTCCACCAGCGGCACCAGTCCCTGGGCCTCATAATCGGTGAACTTCATCCCGCCGAACCAGGCGTAGATGATCCCGAGCGACAAATAGAGACCGGCTCGGCTGATCGGCTCAGCGTAGGCGATCAGGCGTTCGGCTTGATCGCGCCATCGGACGATAGAGCCCGGTGCGAGGATCGGCGCCGGGAGCTGGGTGATAATGCGTGACATGGTAACCTCCGTTTTCATGGGTCAAGGTTCAATCCGATATCCGGCTGCACGACTTGTCGTGCGCCGGCCGGGTGCTCACGCATTCACGCGCTTGCGCAAATTGTAGCGAGGGGCCGGGATGGCACTCGAAAGCCTGTCCGACATGGCGAGGCGCGCCGTCTCATGACGGTCCCACTCTGCCTTGTCCGGCAGCGACGGGATGGTCACGGTCTCGTCGAGGTCGAGACCGGCCAGCGCGGCGTCGACCAAGTCGTCGGCCGACATCACGATCTGCGCCGGAAGCTGATGAACCGGCGTGCCGGCGACGTCCCAGAATTCGGTGGCGGTGGCGCCCGGCAGCACCGCCTGCACGCGGATGCCCTTGTCGGCGAGCTCGTGAACGAGCGAGCGGCTGAATGCGAGCACGAACGCTTTGGTGCCGCCATAGACGCCATTCAGCACCTCCGGCGCGATCGCGACGACCGACGAAATGTTGATGATCGTGCCGTTGCCGCGGGCAACAAATCCCGGGACCGCCGCAAAGGTCAGCCGCGTCAGCGCAGTGACGTTCAGGCGGATCATGTCCTCCATCTTGTCGACGTCGGAAGCGAGCAGCGGGGCTGCCGCGCCGACGCCGGCGTTGTTGACCAGCAGGGAGATACCCGCATTGGTCTTGAGGAGGTCCTCGACGCGCTGCAGGTCCGCCGGGGACGTGAGATCGGCCTCAACCGTCTCCACGTTCCGGCCCGTCTCGTTGGCGAGCGGGCGCGCCAGCGATGCAAGCCGCTGCTTGTTGCGCGCAACGAGAATGAGGTCGTGGCCGCGCTTCGCCAGACGATCGGCGTAGATCGCGCCGATGCCAGTTGATGCGCCGGTAATTAGAGCAGTGCCTTTGGTCTGGGTCATGTCCATCTCCGTTGGTTGGGTTCGCTGCTTCGCGCTGATGGATAGGCCCTTCCGGAATTGATGGGTATCTGGCAAAATCGAGATATATCCTTCCAAAAAATGGAAGCATCCGATGGACCGTCTCGAGGGCATGTCGATTGTGTTGGCGGTCGCGGAGGCCGGAAGCCTGTCGGCTGCGGCGCGCCGGCACAAAATGCCGCTGGCCACCGTGAGCCGAAAAGTATCCGAGCTCGAAGCCCACCTGCGCACCAAGCTGTTCAACCGCTCGAGCCGCGCGCTCGTCCCAACGGAGGCAGGCCGCTCCTACATCGCCGCGGCAAAAAGGATCATCGCCGACGTGACTGAGGCCGAACGCGCCGCATCCGGCGAGTACGCGACGCCGCGCGGCGAGCTGAGCGTGTCGGCGCCCTTTGCGTTCGGCCGGCTACACCTAGTGCCGGTGCTGGCGGAATTCGTGGCGACGTTTCCGGAGGTGGATATTCGCCTCGATCTGCTGGACCGGCCGGTCAACCTTCTGGAGGAGCATGTCGATGTCGCGCTTCGGATCGGAACGCTGGCCGACAGCAGCCTGATCGCGATCCGGATCGGCGAAATCCGCCGCATGCTGTGCGCGAGCCCGGCCTATCTGAAATGGCGCGGGACGCCGAGATCCCTTGACGACCTCTCCAAGCACGACTGCATCAGTTTCGTGCCGTTGCAGTCACCAGCCGAATGGACGTTCAAGAAAGACCAGACCGATTATGTCGTGCCGGTGCGGTCGCGGCTCGTGTTGAACCATCTTGAATCGACGTGCGATGCCGCGCGCAGCGGCATGGGCATCGCAACGGTGTTCTCCTATCAAGTGGCAGAATCGGTCAAATCCGGAGAGCTTGCGCTGCTGCTGCAGGATTTCGAGCCGCCGCCGATACCCGTCAGCCTCGTCTATCCGCCCAATCGCTTCATGCCGGTCAAGTTGCGCGCCTTCCTGGACTTCGCGCTGCCACGCCTCAAAGCACGCATCGCCGATCTGCCGAAACGCGCCGCGCCGCGAGGGCGAACTGGGCCTCCACTGTCACCGTAATGCCTAAGAGTCCCGGGCTCTGATTTCCCGGAACGACACCAAACGGCGCTGCGCCTCGTCCCACAACACAAGTCGTACACACCGAAAGCTCTCAAGGAGCGTTATGTGGCCGACATCCCGCAGCTCCGGGTGGTCACGCAGCACGTGCGGCAGCCGGTAATAGGGAATCCGACTGGAGAGGTGATGCACGTGGTGAATACCGATGTTGGCTGTGAACCAGCGCAGCAGCGCCGGCAGCTCGTAATGTGAGCTGCCGTGCAGAGCGGCTTGATGCAGGTTCCAGCTCTCGTCGCGATCCCACGTCGTGTGCTCAAATTGATGCTGCACGTAGAACAGCCATACGCCGGCCGTGGCGGCCAGGAGCGTAATCGGAAGATGCACGAGCAGGAACGCCTTGATCCCGATAAACCATGTGAGCGCAGCGACGATGACGGCAATCGCGAGATTGGTTGCCATTGTACTGGCCCAAGGCTGCCAGCCATTGCGCATCAGCCCGACCGGAATCCTCTGTTGCAAGAGAAACAGATAGGCCGGCCCGAGGCCGAACATGATCAGCGGGTGGCGATAAAGACGGTATCTCAGACGACCCCACCAGGGAAGGGCCCGGTATTCGCGCACGGTCAGCGTATCGACGTCGCCGATGCCGCGGCGATCAATGTTGCCGGTGGTGGCATGATGAATCGCATGCGTGCGGCGCCAATAGTCGTAAGGCGTGAGTGTGAGCACGCCAATGACGCGGCCGACCCAGTCATTCGCCAGGCGACCGGCAAAAAAGGTGCCATGGCCGCAGTCGTGCTGGATCATGAACAGGCGTAAGAGAAAGCCAGCGGCCGGGACCGCTATAAGCAATGAAGCCCAGGCATAGCCAAGGGAGAACGTGAACCAAGCCGCGGTCCACAGCATCACGAGCGGCAAAGCCGTGATCGCCAACTCGGCCAGGCTCCGCGGCCGACTTGGGGTGCTGTAGTTGCCCAAAATGCGCTTCCAACGCCGTGCGTCGGGGACGTCATCGCTGCCATTGGGAGTCTTAATGAGGCCAAAGTCTTTTTGCCCATTAGACCCCTGCACAGTTCTCTGATGCACGGATATCCCCTTCTGACAGTACACGTAAGATCGAGGCACCGATGGATCGGCTCCTACGTCCGTTGATCGATTTTTGGAGAAGAGTCTGAAACGTGCGTGCCTGTCAGCAGCGAGGCAAAGCGGGCCCAGTCGTTCGGCCAAGTGTCGATTCCCTCGCATATGGACACAAACTGGGGGAACGTCAAGGACTGCAGCACCGCGTTACCCGTGTCCCCTTGCGCGTCATTTCCGGACTCGGCTGATGCCTGCGAAATCCGCTTCGCCCGATGAGCCGACTTCCCTGCCTTGGCCACTGGCTCACATTGAGCGCATCACGGTGCTGGGGCTAAGCAGTCAACCGCCAGCAACGCTGGCTTCCCTCAGAATGAGGAATTGGGACAGTGGAATTACGGTGTACTCAATCCTCTCGTCCCGATGAGTTAAATGTACTGGACTGCACCCCTTAAGTGAGACACGATAATTCCTGTGACAGTGCGGTTGCCACGATACGTTACCGGACCTTGTTTTGCGCGAACGCAGTTTCGAACTCAAGGGGCGACTGATATCCGAGCGCCGAGTGCCGACGCTCTTTGTTGTAGACGTCCGCGATGAAGCTGTCGATGCGGCGACGGGCGTCGTTGAGGTCGGTAAATGCCTTGCCGTTGACCTCTTCGGCCTTGAGCGTCTTCATGAAGCTTTCGGCCTTGGCGTTGTCGAAGGGATTGCCGGGCCGGCTCATGCTGATGGTGATGTCGCGATCGGCCAACCGCTGGCGATAGGCAATGGATGCGTATTGCACGCCGCGATCGGAGTGGTGGATCAGGCTGCCCGGTTGCGGCCTTCTGACGTCGAGGGCCTTATCGAGCGCGGCGATGGCGAGTGAGGCATCGAGTGTGTTCTCAAAGGCCCAGCCGACGGCCTTGCGCGAGAAGGCGTCGAGTATGACAGCGAGATAAGCAAAAGTCCTGGCGAGATGGACATAGGTGATGTCGGCGACCCAGATTTGATCCGGGGCGGACGGCACCAGGCCGCGCACCAGATTGGGGACAACGAGAACGCCCGTTGGTCGCTCCGCAGGTGGCTTCAGGAACGGCGCCTTGCGCTGCGCAAGAAGATTGTCTTCGCGCATAAGCCTCAGGATTTTCTTCGCATTTACGACCATGCCTTGGCGCCGGAGGGTGGCTGCCACACGTCGATAGCCGTAGAAGGGATGCTTGAGGCAAGTGCGCTGGATCTGGTCGCGCAGCTCGCACTCGGCCGTCTCACGACTGCGCCTGTTGAGATGCCGGTAATAGGTCGCGCGCGGCAGGCCCGCCAAATCGCAAAGTCGTTGCACGTCGGCATGAGCCTCGGATGCCTCCGATGTCATGGCTTGGATGACTTCGATGATGCGGATGCGGGTTTGCCTTGCGCTGCCGGCCGCTCCAATGCGCGCAAGGCTTTGCGAAAAAAATCGATGTCCATCTGCTGGCGGCCGACCAGCCGTTCGAGCTCGGCGATGCGGGCATTCGCGCGCGTGAGCGCAGAACGCTTGTCGTCATACGTAGCCAGAGGTTTGAGCTTACGGGCACCTGGCTTGGGTCCAGGCTTGCGATTCAGCCCCTCCGGCCCATGCGCCTTCCACGCCTTGATCCAGTCGTGAACAATCTTGCGCGATATCCCGAGCTCGCGAGCCACAGGCAGAACGCCTTCGCCTCGCTCAACGCGCTTGATCGCTTTCAATTTGTACGCCGTCGGAAACTGACGGTTCTTTCCTCTTGCTGCCACAGGTCATCCTCGAATGCCTGTCACAGGAATTATCGTGTCTCACTTAAGGGGTGCAGTCCACCACTGTCACCGTAATCCGGATTCTGAAGCCAGAAGTGCGAAATCACAGTGCATTAACTTGCTAGCGAAGCCTTGTGCACAACGTCAATTGCGTGCACTGCCACCATAATGACGAGATGGCTCGCTGCGATGTTCCTTGGCGGAACCCAGGATGAGCGCGCTATCAAAATCGCCGCAGAGCGGAACGAATGGCTTCCGAAGCCTTTGGTTTTGATCGACAAGAGGAGGTAACTATGAGGCTATCTGTCTTGGCGATTGCGACACTGCTTACGGTCGGAAGCATCGCTTCGGCCAACGCTATCGAGTTCGGCGTCGGCCCGGGCGGCGTCTACGTTGGTCCCGGCTATGATCGCCCCTATTACCGTGATTACAGAGATGACTGCCGGATCGTTATCCGCGAACGCACCAACCGCTTTGGTGAACGCGTCAGGATCCGCGAGCGCATCTGCGACTAAACACGCGATCGACGGTTAGCGACGATCAGATCGGGGTCCGGCTGGGACGCTGGGCCGATCGGTAGGTCAGAAATTGGTGCGATGTCGCACCTCCCCTGCGACACCGTTCCCGCAAAGGAAGGGCATCAGCGCCGCTGGAGCCCTTCTCGCGTTTCTTGGATGCTGCCAGTCGGGGTAATCAATCAATTCGCTGCGCGTGGACGCGCTGCCGCGCCCGTGAATTGTCGTAGCGCGCCTGGTCGCGCGTCGCCGGCGTGACGCAGACCTTGTCGTCCGTCGTTGCTTCGCGCCATACGTAACCTTGCTTGCAAGTCTCGTATCCGTATTGTCCGCGCCCTGCCCGCCGAGCGTCCTGCCGCGCATTGTCGTTCCAGGCCTGCCGGCGGGTTTGGGGCGTGACGCACACGTAATCGCCGCGAGCAGCCTCCCTCCAAACATAACCTTGAGTGCATTTCGCCTGGGCGTAAGCTTGGGGCGCGTAGAGAATGATGCCGAACAGTAATGCCGGAAGCGAGAAAGAAAGCTGCTTCATCAAACCCTCCATTGACCAGAGATATCGCGTGAGATCTTCTCTGCACTAGCTAAACTTTAGCGTGTATGAACTGGTTCACACTGGGACGTCACGCTAACGTGACGGAGGGACTCCACTGTCATTGGCTTACACAAAACTTCGACCCATGTGCGCTATTTGGGCCTTCGGAATTACGGTGCCAGTGCTGGACTGCAATTGAAGGCCACGGCACCGGGTCAGCGCCGTTCTGTCTTTCGCGCTGAGATCAGGAGCATCATCGGCCGCTCCAGCTCTTCGGCCAGTTCGGGCAAGTGCTCGATCTGTTCGAGCGTCGGGGCGAACTCCTCAACCCGGCATCAATCAGCGTGTTGAGCGTCGTGCCGAGGGTCCGGTGATACTTCATCACGCCCTTGGCGAACCAGTCCGTGCGGCGCTCGCCCTCGACCGAGTAACCGTTGATCGGCCAGGTCTTGCGGCCGTCTTCATCGGCGATCCAGCGCGGATGCGCCGCGGCCATGAAGATCGGATGCTCAATCGTGAAGACCAGATCTCCGCCTGGGACCAGCGCCTCGTGGATCATGCGCGCGAGGTGCCGAAAATCCTCGACATAGTGAAAGGTCAAGGCGCTGTAGACGAGGTCGAATGCCGCTTCGGGCAGTTCCAGTGTCTCGAGATCGGCGAGCAGATATTCGATGGCCGGGTCCGAGGTATCGAGCTTGGCGCGCGCGATCATGTTCTGCGACAGATCGAGGCCAAGCACCGAGGCCGCGCCCTGTGCGCGCATCCAGCGCGCGGCCCAGCCGAAGCCGCAGCCCAGATCGGCCACGCGCTTGCCAGTTAGCGCGGGCAGCATGGCCTGGACAGCCGGCCATTCGGGCGCACCGTCCAGCCCATGCACTTGGCGAGGCAATTGGCTGTAGCTAGCGAAGAAATCGGGATTGTCGTAGATATTCTGTGCCACGTTTGTCTCTATGATGAAGGTCGGCCTTGGCGATGACGTCCGGCCTGTAGACCATCTCGGTCCAGTCCAAGGAGCGCTCCAACGTCTTTCGTCCTATCCGACTTGGCCTCGGAAGCGAAGCGCATCCACAATCAATGAGAACGCCGGGGAAACTTGTCGCCGGCTGGGATAGTACAGGTGATACCCGGAGAATGGTGGGCACCAATCCGAAAGAACGCGGACAAGTTGCCCCCTCGAAACGTACGGCTGCACGTGGCCTTCGGTGAGGTAGGCTAGTCCGAAGCCCCGCAGAGCTCCTTCCAGGAGGAGGCCCGCGCTGTTGAACACAAGCTGGCCTTCAACACGAACGTTGACCTCTCGCCCGTTCTTTTCGAATTCCCAAGCGTAAAGGCTGCCGCCGTGGGTCGGCAGGCGAAGGTTGAGGCAGTTGTGGTCTGTCAGGTCCTGTGGTGTCCGGGGCCGCTTGCGACCAGCGAAATAAGACGGCGAGCCGATGACGGCCATTCGCAAGTCGGGACTGACCCGAACAGCGATCATATCCTTTGCAACAAGTTCGCCTGGCCGGATACCTGCATCTACCTGCTGCGCCACGATGTTGGTGAGCCCGTAGTCAATAATCACCTCGACGTGAATCTCAGGGTACTGCGGTAGGATCTTGCGCAAGGCAGGCAACAAGATTTCCGTGGCAGCATACTCTGTCGCGGTGAAGCGGATGGTCCCGGCCGGCCTTTCGCGGAGTTCGCTCAGTGCAGCAAGCTCTGCGTCCATCTCGTTGAACTTGGGACCGATACTTAGGAACAGCCGTTCTCCGGCCTGCGTTGGTGTCACGCTGCGCGTCGTCCGGTTCAACAGCCTGAGGCCAATCCGGTCCTCCAGGCTGCGGATGATCTGGCTGAGCGCCGACTGAGTCATTCCGAGCTTCGCGGCAGCCCGGGTGAAACTGCGCTCCCGCGCCACTGCAAGGAAGGCGAGGAGGTCGCTCGCGTCTTCGCGTTTCATTGATAAGCCTGCCTAATGATTACAAGTAGCTTCTATCACCTAATCATCGGACGGCGAAAGGCTTAGGTTCGGATCAGCAATCGAGGCGCGGCACGCCTCGGCAAGCAGACAGGATCAATCTGGACTTCACTGAAATCCTCAATCCGCCTGCGCGCCAGGAGCTGTGAACGCGTTCGTATCGCCCGAGTCTCTGGGGCGCGCCCACTAACGAGGAGAGTCTCCATGAGAGTGCTTGCCGCCGCCGCCTTCTCATTCTGCCTGTTAGCTCAAGCGAATGCGCAGGCACCGACAACCCCTGAAGGAGCAAAGCCGATGCTCACATCCCAGGACATCCGGGCGATCGCGCCGGCCCTCGAAAGGTACGCGCAAGGTGTCATGCTTGGCGATCTCTGGAAGCGGCCCGGTCTTTCTCCCCGGGATCGTAGTATCGTCACCCTCGCCGCGCTCATTGCCCGCGACCAGACGATCGAGCTGCCGTACTATCTCAACCTTGCGATCGACAACGGCGTAAAGCCGGCGGAGATATCGGAGATCATCACACACCTGGCGTTCTATACCGGCTGGGCGAACGCAATGAATGCGATTCCGGCCGCCAGCGAGGTCTTCAGGAGCCGCAACATCGGGGCGGACCAAATCCCACAGGCATCAGGACCAAACCTTCCTCTGGACGAGGCGGCGGAGTCGCAGCGCGCGTCGCGCGTCGAACAGCAATTCGGCCAGATCACTCCAAGCCTCGTCCAATACACGACCGACGTGCTGTTTCGGGATCTCTGGCTGAGGCCGGGCCTGGCTCCGCGGGACCGCAGCCTGGTCACTGTCAGCGCCCTCGTCGCAACGGGACAGGTGGCTCAAATCACGTATCACTTGAACCGGGCGATGGATAACGGATTGAAACGGGAAGAAGCGGGAGAGCTGCTCGGCCATCTCGCCTTCTATACCGGCTGGCCTAACGCGTTCTCCGCCGCTCCCGTCGTCAAGGACGTGATCGACAAGCGGCTCCGATAGGAGACTTGGATGTACTCGCGCCGGGGAGTAGTTGCCGCTGTCGCGTGTGGTATTGCCGCCTTGACAACGCCGCGCCGGCTTGCGGCGCAAACGTCGGCTGAGCCAAGGAACAGGGACATGGATATAGACATCAAGCGAAACGGCTCGCGTCCCTCGGCCAAGGGTTCGCCGGATTGGTTCACCGGGTCCGTCCGCGTGGACCCATTGTTTCAGGCACCCGATCCGGCGCGGGCCGGCGCCGGCCAAGTCACGTTCGAGCCGGGCGCTCGCACCAACTGGCACACCCACCCGCTCGGCCAGACTTTGATCATCACCGCGGGGCTGGGATGGGTCCAGCGTGAAGGCGGACCGATCGAGGAGGTGCGCCCGGGCGATGTCGTGTGGTTTCCGGCAGGCCTCAAGCATTGGCATGGCGCGACGCCGACGACGGCAATGACACACATTGCCATTCAGGAGTCGCTTGACGGCAAGAACGTCGACTGGATGGAGAAGGTTGCGGACGAGCAGTACCGCAAGTGATGCCGAGGTCGCACGAGCCGTATGTCAACTATCAATGGCCGTCAGCGTGGATGGCACACTGATGAGCCGTTGGCGCGGAACGCGCTCCCATATTTCGCTCCCATGATCAGCGAACGCGCAAGGTCGGCGACAGTAAAGATCATTTTTCGCGCTCGGGGCGCGCGGGCGAAGGAGAGTGAAATGGAGATCAGGCAGCTTCTCGTCCTCGGTGCCACCATACTGGCGATGGGATGTGCGCCAGCTATCGCTCGGGATAGCAAAGAACCTTACGTGCGAGTGGCGGAAATCGAGATCGATCCGGCTCGACTCGAGGCCTACAAGGCGGCAGTGAAAGAGCAGATTGAAGCGGCTCTCCGGCTCGAACCCGGAGTGCTGGCTTTGTATGCTGTGACCGACAAGGAGAATCCAGCTCGCGTCTTTGTCTTCGAGATGTACGCCGATGTGGAAGCGTACAAAGCACACCTCGAAACTGATCATTTCAAGAAATACAAGGGCACCACTCAGGACATCGTGAAGTCACTCAAGCTTCGCGACACGGTGCCGATCCTGCTCGGCGCCAAGCCCAGATGAGGTCAACGTGGCTATGGCCTTCATCGGCACGTTTCAACGCCGAGCTAATGCTACCAATTTGCCCGACAGGCAAATCACTTGCGTGTTTTCCGTGCACTTAATTTATCGGTGGTGGTCGCGAAGGCACAGTTACCGATGACCGTGCCTTGTCGACGCCGTCGACGATCGCGAGCTTCATCGCCCACGCCACACGATGCGTGGTCCAGTCGCTGTCGTGCAGCCTGTGCTCATCCGTCCGGTCAACTATCCGATCGAACGAGACCTGTTCGACTTCATACAAGCTCTTCATGAATGCGAATCGGCGGAACACATTGACGCCAGCCTTCCGCGCCAGTTCGCTGATCGCCTCGACCATCGCGATCGCTTTGTCCTTCTTGGCCGGGGTCAGCACCGCCGGCACATATTGGGGGTCCATCAGGATGACGTCGGCCTGCGTCTGTTTGCGCAGTTTGACTAATCCATCGCGGATGGCGCTGGTGGTTTCGTCGAAGGAGGGAGGTGGAGGATTCAGGTCCGGCCTTTGCCAGATTGCATTCGTTCCGACCTGCCAGATTACCAGATCGGGCTTCTCGGCGATGACGTCGGTATCGAATCGCTGAAGCTCGATCGGCGCTTCCTGGCCGCCGATTCCCTGGTTGACCATTATGATCCTGGCGTTCGGATATACGGCCTGGAGAAACGGCAGCAACCGTTCCGGATAGGGCTTGATATTGCCGTGGCCCACCGTCGACGACGAGCCAATCGCGACGATCTTGGCCCGTCCTATGGTGAGCCTCTGCGCAAAGTGGGTCAGCCCGTGCACGAAGGGGATCGGCAAAACCGGTATCTGTGAGGGATCGCTGTCCATGGGTCACCAGTTTGTTGCGTGCCAGTGCACTCACCAGCCGCTTCGCGCTCGCGCGATTTTCGCTGAGCGGCCTCAGCACTGATTTGCCCGACATGACAAGAAGCTTATTTCACGCCTCGTGAAAATTTTTCGCTTAACGCGACACCCAAATCAATCCTACAACTCCCGCTGCCCGTCCCGCCAGAGGGGCGTTGGCCAGCGTCACTAACGTTGGGACGGGTTGCGGTGGACGCGGCAGCGTCAGGTGCGAGAAGTGTTCGCAGGGCGGTCTTTCCGTGAGCGGGCACGACCTACGCAGACGACCGGCGCTTAAACGCCTCGGCGAGGAACTTCTTCCGGCAGCATACGGGCCGGTCGAAGTGCTTCCGTCCGGGGAAGCTGCGGACGGCAAAACCGCGCGGTCCTGGCACCCGTTGCTGGTGTCAAGCCGATGGAGATTGTCGGGCCCAACCGGGACTTCGATCAATCGCCAATCCGTCGGCGACGGAGGCCAGAGGAATTCGGCTCCGGGGAGAACGCGGCATAAGCCGTTAAAACCACTGCGCAAGGAAAGCCGGGTGTTCCGGCGCACCTGCGGTCCACCGTGTGCATTCTTGCGCACGGCTGCGGGTGCGATGGGCACCCGGCTTTCCCTGCGCCCTCGTTTCCTGAGGGCTTCGTCGATGCACAACTTCGGGCGCACCCCGCGCCGCGAGATCGCAATGTCCTATCCGGCGCCGGCCACATCTGTTGAAACAACCATGCGTATCAGAGCACCGGCATAAGGCTGCCCCCCCCCCGCACCGGCTCATTCGTGCGATCCGATGGATGCACCGGACGCTGGACCGCTTCTAAACAGTAGCGCTTTCAACCCAAAGAAAGGCCGCTGTTTTCCACCGCTTTTTCATGAGCTTAGCCCGCCACATATGAGGCGGCGCGCGAGCCGCAATTATACCCCATCCGCTCCGAAATTGCGGCTCATTGCGACCCAAGTCTCTGACCAGATTGGGCGCATCAAGCGTCGTGTAGCGTAGCGTTGCCGGGGATGTAGATGTCGTACCGTTCCATGAAATTCGTCCCGGCTCTCCTTGCCTGCATTGTGGCAGGTACAAATCTGGCCACCGTGACGGATCTCCGGGCGCAGTCGGCCGAGCAGCAGGTAGCGGAAGCCAGAACGCGAGCGAGCCAGGCCGCAGCCGACAACTGCCTGTCCGCGCCGAAGGGGGCCACACCCTCGGGCAGCCATTGGTATTATCGCATCGACCGCACGACGAGACGTCAATGCTGGTATCTGCGCGAGGAGAACGAGAAGGCCGACGACAAGTTCGCGCGTGCCGCGCCGCCGCAGTCGGTGCCGGCGGCGTCTTCGGCCGAAGTGCCGCCGCAAATGGAGACGCGCAAGTCGTTCGACGACGCGCGCGCCGAATGGGTTGCCCAGCAAGCCCGCGCCGAGCAAAATCCGCCCGCCAAAGCCGAGCCGCAAACGGCTGGCGCTGCGCCCACCGATCAAAACGGCCCACGCGCAAACATGCCGAACGTGCTGGCGCCGGCGCCGCTGGCGACGATGCGGTGGAACGACGCGCCCGCCGCGAGCGCTTCGACAAATCCTACCAATCTCCAAGTCGCTGCCGCCGCCACGCCCGCAAACCAGCCGGTGCAGGCGGAGGAAGTGCAACAGCCCGCTGCGGATCAGACTGCGCCTCTCGCGGCAGAACCGGCAAAGCCAACCGCCTCACTGCAGAAGCTGCTTTTGGTGATGGCGGCAGCACTGGCGCTCGCCGGCCTCACGGTCAGCGCGATCGTCAGGATCGGGCGCATGCGGGCGCGCCGCGCCATGCGCCGCAAGCGACATGCGATGTGGGATGCCGCCCGCACCAAACGTCCCGCGCCGCCGGTGTTCCACGATGAAGACGCCCGGCTGCGGCGCACCGGCGCTGTGCAGCATACCCGCGTGCCCAAGGAGCGGCCCCGCGTGCCGCAGGAGCGCGCCCGCGCACCCCAGGAACGAGTACGCGTACCGCAAGAACGAGCGCGCATACCTCAGGAGCGAGTGCGGGCACCGCAGGAACGAGCGCGCGTCCCTCAGGAGCGAGAGCGTGATCAGCAGGTTACGGAAATGCTGGCCCGGCTCGCCCGCAGCGCGCAGACGTAACCGAAGTCCAAGCGGCAGTTATTTTTCCAACTGGCGCTGCAGTTTGCGAACGAACTCGGTCAGGCCGGTGCGGCGCTCGCGCTTGAGCCGCTCGGCCTTGAGGATCGACTGCACTTCGGCGAAGGCGTCATCGACGTTCTGGTTGACGACGATATAGTCGTATTCCGCCCAGTGACTGAGTTCATGGGTGGCGCGGCTCATGCGACCGCGAATGACCTCGTCGGAATCCTGCGCCCGCGTGTGCAGCCGTTTCTCGAGGTCGGCTGCCGAGGGCGGCAGGATGAATACGCTGACGACGTCGGCGCGGGCCTTTTCCCGCAATTGCTGCGTACCCTGCCAGTCGATGTCGAACAGCACGTCCTGCCCGGCCGACAAGGCGGTCTCGACCGGCGCACGCGGCGTGCCATAGCGGTTGTCGAACACGGTCGCCCACTCGAGCAATTCGCCCTGCGCGACCATCGCTTCGAACCTGAGCTTGTCGACGAAGAAATAGTCGCGGCCATCGACTTCGCCCGGCCGCATCGGCCGCGTGGTGGCGGATACCGACATCTTCAAACCCGGCATCCGCTCGATCAGGAGGCGCGACAGCGTGGTCTTGCCCGCGCCCGAGGGCGAGGAGAGCACGAACATCAGCCCGCGCCGTTCAACTCCGTCGAAACCACCAGCCGTCATCGGTCACTCCAGATTCTGGACCTGCTCGCGGAATTGCTCGACCACGTTTTTCATCTCGAGCCCGGTCTGGGTCAATTCCAGATCGTTCGATTTGGAGCAGCAGGTGTTGACCTCGCGATTGAATTCCTGGGCGAGGAAATCGAGCCGCCGCCCGACCGGGCCACCCTTGCCGATCATCTCGCGGGCCTGCGCGACGTGCGAGGCAATGCGGTCGAGCTCTTCGCGAATGTCGGCCTTGGTCGCAATCAGGATCGCTTCCTGATTGAGCCGGTCAGGATCGAAGCGTTCGGAAGTCTCCAGCAGCGCCGCCACCTGCTCGGCCAGGCGGGCCCTGATCGCCTCCGGCTTGCGGCCGGGCGCAGCCTCGGCCTTTTTCGCCAATCTTTCGATTTCATCCATGCGCTGGATCAGGATTTTCCCGAGCGTCACGCCCTCGCGGCGGCGCATCTCGACGAGATGGCCAAGCGCCTGCTCGAAGGCGGCCGCCGCCGCATCCTTTGCCGCCTTGTCCTCCGCCTCATCGCTTTCGGGTTCGACCACCTCGATGACACCCTTGATGCCGAGCAGTCCGTCGATGCTGGGCGCCACCGCGTCGATCTTGCCGGCGAGCACGCCTGCGACCTTCACGATCGAGGCGAGCACGTCTTCATTGATGCGCACGGTCGAAACCGCGTTGGCGCGCTTGACGTTGAGGTTGGCATACACCGTGCCCCGCGACAGCACCTCGCCGGCGCGTTTCTTGGCAAAGGCCTCCAGTTCGTCCCAGCCGGGCGGCAGGCGCAGGCGCAAATCAAAGCCCTTGGCGTTGACGGACTTCAGTTCCCATTCGAACGTATAGGGGCCGCTGGCGCCGTGGCTCCGGGCAAAACCGGTCATGCTCGATAGCGCCATCGCGTAACACTTTCCAAAAGACAGGGATTTCGAGACTCGAAATGAATGGCGGGACCATAAGCCGATTTCCGCCAAAGTGGAATTGCGTTTCGGCTGCGGCCTGGAACGCCTTCGCGACTGGCGGGCGTCAGCGCTGAACCACCGGCGGCGTCGTGGTCGATTGCGCGGCGCCCTGGCGGGCCGGCGCGGTTGCAGGTGCCGGAGGACGAGCGGGCGGCTTTTTAGCCGGCGCTGCCGGCCGCGGCGTCGTCGCTGTTGGATTGGTATCGGCCGGTGCTCCGGCCGCCGTCGGCGGCGGCGCGTCCTCCGATGGTTCGACAGTGTCGTTCTGAATCTGCTTTTCCAGCGACCGCAGCTTGGCAACGTTCTTCTGGTGCTGGTCGTAGGTCTCGGTAAAGGCGTGCCCACCCGTTCCATCAGCCACGAAGAACAGGTCGCGCGTGCGTGCCGGGTTGGCGGCGGCTTCGAGCGAGGCGCGGCCCGGATTGGCGATCGGCCCGGGCGGCAAACCGTCAATCACATAGGTGTTGTAGGGCGACGGCTGCGTAATCTCGGAGCGCTTGATCGGCCGGCCCAGCGTTCCCTTACCGCCGACGAGGCCATAGATGATCGTCGGATCCGACTGCAGCTTGATCCTTTGCCGCAGGCGATTGGCGAATACCGCCGCCACGCGGCTGCGCTCGTCGGCCCGGCCGGTTTCCTTCTCGATGATCGAGGCCAGCGTGATGAGTTGATCCAGCGACCTGACCGGAACGTCCGGGTTGCGGCGCTCCCAGATTTCCGTGAGCACCCGCTTCTGGGTCTGCTGCATGCGCTGGATCACCTGCTCGCGCGTGGTGCCGCGCGGAAACTTGTAGGTTTCGGGCAGCAACGTGCCTTCGCGGGGTATTTCCCGAACGGAGCCGGCGAAGATGTCGTTGTCGAGGAGCCGCGTCACGATCTGTTCGGAGGTCAGACCTTCCGGAATGGTGACGGCATGCTGCACCACCTTGCCTTCGACGATGGTGGCGATGACGTCGCGCAGGCTGGCGTTCTTCTGGAAGGAATATTCGCCGGGCTTGAGGTCGGAGCTCGCCTTCAGCGCAAACACGCCGCCGATGAATACCCAGGGATTGACGTTGATCACGCCTTCGCGCAGCAGCGCGTCGGCGATGTCGCGCTTTCCGGCACGCGAGGGAATGTTGACGATCTTGTCTTCCTTCAGCGGGCCGGGCGTTTCCAGGATTTGTCTGCCGTAATAGTACACCGCTCCCACCCCAATCATCAGAATGATCAGGAGAGTGAAGATGGCATTGCCGACCACCACGAATGGATTGCGGGCACGCTCCGACCGCTTCGGCGGCGGCGGCACCTGCTCGGGCTCCAACGCAGCGCGCGGGCTTCGTGGTGAAATGGGCGGCCTCTCACTCATCGATGCAACCTGAATCCTGTCGGTTCAATCGCGACTCGGCAATCCCTGCCCAGCCGATAGCATACGCCCGCATGTAGAAGTCATCGCCGAATACGGCAAAACGGTGGAGTCGCTCTAAACACTTTGCTAGTCGGCCACGCGCCGAATGATCACGGAGGCGTTGGTCCCCCCGAAACCGAAGGAATTCGACAGCGCGACGTTAATCTCGCGCTTGCGCGCGGTCTGCGGCACCAGATCGATCGCCGTTTGCACCGACGGATTTTCCAAATTGATGGTCGGTGGAGCAATGTTATCGCGAATCGCAAGGATACTGAAAATGGCCTCGATCGCACCGGCAGCGCCGAGCAGATGCCCGGTCGACGACTTGGTCGATGACATCGACACCTTGGAGGCGGCGTTGCCGAGCAGACGCTCCACCGCGCCGAGTTCGATCTCGTCGCCGATCTGCGTCGAAGTTCCGTGGGCGTTGATGTAGTCGATATCCGATACGGCTATGCCGGCGCGCTTGATCGCCGCGCTCATGCTGCGGAAGCCACCATCGCCATCCGGCGACGGCGAGGTGATGTGATAGGCGTCGCCCGACAGGCCATAGCCGATCACTTCGCAATAGATTCGCGCACCGCGCTTTTTCGCGTGCTCATATTCCTCGAGCACCACGACGCCGGCGCCCTCGCCCATGACGAATCCGTCGCGGTCCTTGTCGTAGGGCCGCGAGGCCTTTTGCGGGGCGTCGTTGAAGCCGGTCGAGAGCGCGCGCGCCGCGCAGAATCCGGCCATCCCCAGCCGGCAGATCGGCGATTCCGTGCCGCCCGCGACCATCACGTCGGCATCGCCGAGCGCAATGAGGCGGGCACCATCGCCGATCGCATGCGCGCCGGTCGAACAGGCCGTGACCACGGAATGATTGGGGCCCTTGAGGCCGTGCTCGATCGATACATAACCGGAAGCGAGATTGATCAGCCGCCCCGGAATGAAGAACGGCGAAACCCTGCGCGGCCCGCGTTCCTTTAACAGCAGCGACGTCTCGGCGATGCCGGACAGGCCGCCGATCCCCGAACCGATCAGGGTGCCGCTGGCGCATTTGTCTTCTTCGGTCGCCGGATGCCAGTTGGCGTCGTCGAGCGCCTGGCGCGCCGCAGCCATCGCAAAGATGATGAAGTCGTCGACCTTGCGCTGTTCCTTCGGCTCCATCCACTGATCGGGATTGAAAGTACCATCAGAGCCGTCGCCACGCGGAATCACGCAGGCGATCTGGCTGGCGAGGTCGGCGACTTCGAACGTGTCGATCTTCTTGGCGCCGCTCTGGCCGTTGAGGATACGCGTCCACGTTGTGTCAACGCCGCAGCCGAGCGGCGTAACCATGCCCAGCCCCGTGACGACAACCCGCCTCATGTCAAAACTCCAGCCCGAAACCGATGGCCCAAAACAAGAAACCGGGGGACCGTTTGATGACGGCCCGTCCGGCTCTGTCTCTACCCGCCCGGGACGTCAGCTCTTAGCGTTCTTCTCGAGAAACTTCGTCGCGTCGCCGACGGTCAAAATCGTCTCGGCGGCGTCATCGGGGATTTCACAGCCGAACTCTTCTTCAAATGCCATCACAAGCTCGACGGTGTCGAGGCTGTCGGCGCCGAGGTCGTCGATGAAACTTGCGTTGTCGACAACCTTATCGGGTTCAACACCGAGGTGCTCGACCACAATCTTCTTAACCCGCTCGCCAATCTCACTCATCTTTAACCTCGTGCTTGTTCCATTGGACCCGACCCCAAGACGCTACAGAGACGCTACGAGCTATCGTGGTCGTTAAACTTCCTTCGCTATCGCGCATAGTCTTGATTCGGCCCGGTGGTAGCCGACAAAGCCCCGGCGAACGGCAGGCGTCGCCACGCCAATATACAGGGTTTCAAAATCCTGCAATGGCCTTGTTGCCCATCCGTCGGGGGTTCGGTTACCATACTTCCCTAGCCTTGACTACAAGCCTCACCAGCCCCGGACCACGGCCTTTGGCCGCATAGATCAGGGCAACAACTCGCTCAAATCATGGCCATTCCGCCGTTGACGTGAATCGTCTGGCCGGTGACGTAGGCCGCCTCGTTGGAGGCGAGATAGACGGCTGCCGCCGCGATGTCCTCCGGTGTCCCCAGCCGCGCCGCAGGAACCTTCGCCAGGATGGTCTCGCGCTGCTTGTCGTTGAGCGCGTCGGTCATCGGCGTCTTGATGAATCCCGGCGCGATGCAATTGGCGGTCACGTTGCGCTTGGCGTACTCCGCACCCAGCGTCTTGATCAGGCCGATGATTCCGGCCTTCGACGCAGTGTAGTTGGCCTGGCCGGGGTTGCCGGTCACGCCGACGATCGAGGTGATCGCTATGATCCGGCCGAAGCGCTTGCGCATCATCAGCTTGGTTGCAGCGCGGGCAAGACGGAAGGTCGCAGTCAGGTTGACGTTGATGACGTCGTCCCAATCCTCGTCACGCAACTGAACAAACAGATTGTCGCGCGTGATACCAGCATTGGCGATCAGGATATCGACCTGCCCCATCGCAGCTTCCGCCGCGGGCACCAGCGCCTCGACCTCCGCGCTGTCGGAAAGGTTGCACGGCAGCACGTGGACGCGTTCGCCAAGCTTGGCGGCAAACGAATCCAGCACCTCGCGACGCGTGCCGGAGATCGCCACCGTCGCGCCTTGACCATGCAACGCCTGCGCGATCGCACCGCCGATGCCGCCGGTCGCGCCGGTCACCAGCGCCGTCCTGCCAGTTAAATCGAACATCAATGTCTCCTTCCGGGAGCTTTTAGGCCGACGCCGCCAATGCGTCCTTCGCGGCGGCAATATCGTTGGGTCCCCCGATCGCCACGCCGACCGCGCCGTCGGCGATCCGCTTGACCAGCCCGCTCAGCACCTTGCCGGCACCGATTTCGAAGAACCGCGTGACGCCATGTGCTGCCATATAGGCCACCGACTCGCGCCAGCGCACGGTGCCGGTGACCTGCTCGATCAGGCGGCGGCGAATCTCGTCGGGATCGGTGATCGGCGCCGCCAGCACGTTCGCCACCAGCGGCGAGGCCGGCGTCTTGATCGTTACACCTGCAAGCGCCTCTGCCATCGCATCGGCGGCGGGCTGCATCAGCTTGCAATGGAATGGCGCGGACACCGGCAGCAGCATTGCACGCTTGGCGCCTTTGGTTTTGGCGATTTCCACGGCGCGGTCGACAGCCGCCTTGTCGCCGGACACCACCACCTGCCCGCCGCCATTGTCGTTGGCGGCCTGACAGACCTGCCCTTGCGCGGCTTCTTTGGCGACGGCCATCGCCGCCTCATAGTCGAGCCCAAGCAGTGCCGCCATCGCGCCGGCGCCGACCGGCACCGCCTTTTGCATTGCAAGACCACGGGTGCGCAGCAGGCGGGCGGTATCGCTGATGCTGAGGCTGCCGGCCGCGGACAGCGCGGAATATTCGCCGAGCGAATGGCCGGCGACAAAAGCCGCATCCCGTCCGACGGAAAAGCCCGCATCGGTCTCCAGCACGCGCAGCGTGGCGATCGAAACCGCCATCAGAGCCGGCTGGGCATTTTCAGTGAGCTGGAGGGTTTCGGCCGGGCCATCCCAGATGATTGCGGTCAGCCTTTCGCCGAGCGCCGAATCAACCTCGTCGAACACAGCCCGCGCGGCCGGAAAGGCTTCCGCCAGGGCCTTGCCCATGCCGACCGCCTGGGACCCCTGCCCCGGAAATGTAAATGCAGCCGTCATCCGGTGCTCCCTCGTAAGATTGGGGCCGTAAGACACTGACGCGGGCCGGGATGTCAAGCCGCGGTGCGGTATCGCCGGGCCGTTTCCGGGTCATCAATGGGCCGGATCAGATCAGCGTTCTTGTAGCGCCAGCCGGATACCCAGAGCGCAGTAGAGACCGCCGATTGCCTTCCCCTGCCATTTCAGCACCGTAGGATTGCGGCGGAGGAAGGTCCCGAGACCTCCGGCGCCTACTGCAAAAACCGTCGTACTGACGAACCCCAATAAAACAAAGATGATCCCCAGAATCGTGAGCTGGAGCATGACCGAACCATTCTCGGGCCGTACGAACTGGGGGAGAAACGCGAGGAAGAAAAGCGCCGTCTTCGGGTTTAGCACCTCGGCCAAAATCGCTTGCCGAAATGCCTTTCCTGCTGAAATCGGCATTGCGCCGGCCGCGAGATTTGCTGGCGTCCTTTCGAGGACGGCACGAATGCCGAAGTAAACCAGATAGGCCGCGCCGAGGTACTTGATGATGCTGAACAGCATGGCCGAAGCGGCAATGATCGCCGAGATACCGACGATCGCCATAAAGGTGTGAATCATGTCGCCGGCCGCGATTCCGGCGCCCGTGGCGATGCCAACCGGGGTGCCTGAAGTCGTTGCCCGCGCAACCGTGAGAAGCGTCGCGGGGCCTGGAATGAACACAAAGCCAAGCACAACCGCGACATACGTAATCAATGTGGCCGGATCAATCATGCGTTGGCTCCGCTTGGTCGCCGACGGAAGCTACACCACCGTCAATCACCGCACTAGAAGCCGCCCGCCGCCTGGTCGCCACCAACTTCGGCGCCGGCCCGCGCGCGGCGTACGCTGCTTACAAGCTTGCCGGGCCGGTCCTTGTGGTCGGGCTTGGCGGTCGCAAGCCGCAGCACGGCGGCATAGCCCGGCTGTACCTCCATCCGGTCCGCATATCGGCTTTCAGAAAGGATGCGGTGGACGCGCGGCAGGTTGTAGCAGGGCACGTAGAACAACAGATGATGCTCGAGATGGTAGTTGACGTAATACGGTGCAATGAACAACCGCTCGAAAAAGCCCGCGCGCGTGGTGCGGGTGTTGCGCAAGGGATCGCTCGAATCGGGAACGACGGCGTGTTCGGCGATGTTGCGAATGCGGGTGATGACCATCTGCCAGGTGAGCAGCGGCAATAGCCACAATAGCGGATAGGCCCACCATATGCCGGCGGCGGTGAGGCCAGCAAACAACACCGCGTTGGCTGCAAATTGCGGGCCGAGCTTTTCCCAGAAATGCGCGGCGCGCCGCGCAAGCGGCCATTCCTTTGGGCCAAGCGCATTCAACAATTGCGCCTTGCGCTGCTGATAGCCGGTCTGCCCAGTGATATCGCGGAAGAATTTGCGGCGGTAGCTCATCTTGGTGATCGGGAACGGCGCCGACAAAATCAGATCGGGATCGTCGTCCTGCTGGGTGCGCGCATGATGCTGGAGATGGTAGCGCCGATAGGCGCGGGTCTCGGCGAAGATCGGATAGGCGCAGAACCACTGGCTGAGCGTCAGGTTGATTTTCTCATCTGCCGACAGGCATCCATGCGCCCCGTCATGCATCAGGATCGCAAGCCCGAGCTGGCGCGAGCCGATGATGCCGACCGCGAGCAGAAAGGTCAGCGGATTGGGCCACCACGCTACCAGCGCAATCGATCCCAATATCAGCGCCCACGCATGTGCGATCAGGGCTGCACCCTTCCATGTCACGCGCTGGCGTACGGCGACCAGTTGATCTTCGGTCAGAAAGTCGCGGGCACGCATGCGAAGCGCGGTCATGCTGATGTCTCCCTGTCGGGTTCATCGTTGTCGCCAACCAGGCGCAACCTGGCGCTGTCGGCCGCGGATGTTGTCGTGGCCTGATCGCCCAGCACGCGCAGCATCTCGCTGCACAATTCCTCGGCCGAACGACCCATGGCGTAGCCCTCCACCATCACGCCGATGGCCAGCGCCCAGAATCGCCGTGAGCTGGCGTCGGGATCGCGGAGGCTTTTCCAGCCGTGCCGCTCAATCTGACCGGCATAGGCGCGCATCCCCTCGCCGTGCAGCCGCTCGATGGTGCGTTCGACCAGCGGCGCGAGATCCTGGCGGCGGCGGGTGAGCGTCAGGGCTTCGGTAAAGAAGGCGACCGAATCCGTTGCCGTGACGGTCTCGACCAGCGCGCGCGTGTAGTCGCGCGGCGTACAGGCCTGCAACGCGGCCTCCTCGGCCGCGCGCGCCACGTACAGCATGTCGCGGCAGGCAGCTTCGACGAACAGGGCTTCCTTGGTGCGGAAGTAGTAGGTGATCTGACTCGGAAAGGCGTCGGCCGCCGCCGCGATGTCCGAGATTGACGCTCCGGCGAGGCCCCGCTCCTTGAACAGCCGGCTGGCGCCATCGAGCAGCCGCGACCGCATCTGGCGCCCGGCCGTACGCGTGGCGCGGGCGGCGTGCTTGGGATCGCTGGCTTTTGGCGCTGTCTGGACGGACTTTGGAGCCATCGCTTGCCCTCCGATCGTTATTTGTATGCTATACAAACAAATACGTCAACCATCCTCCATTGGGCCTACCGCCGCGCGTGCTGACGCCAGGACCCTTTCAGGCCTGCTCAAGAAGCCTTGCCAGCACGCTGAAAATCCTTATAAACCGCGCATCCGTGGATCCCGGCCGGGAGCTGAACGGACGGTCTCAGCAATCTCACCTTTGCAGGCGTTATTGATGTGGCAGGGCCAGTCGGCCCGTCGTCCCGTGCTTCCGCCTTCTGAGCTTATCCCCGAGTCCTTTCCGAAGGCCTCGAAGGGCTTGCCGCCGGGAACCGCGCCAACACTAGGAAAGGACACCCATGCCTCTTTACGAGCATGTTTTTCTCGCGCGCCAGGATGCGAGCACCCAGCAGGTCGAAGAGCTGACCACCCAGATGACGGGCATCGTCGAAGGGCTCGGCGGCAAGGTCACCAAGACCGAGAACTGGGGCGTACGCTCCCTCACCTATCGCATGAACAAGAATCGCAAAGCACATTTCGTGCTGATGAACATCGATGCGCCGTCTGCCGCGGTCACCGAGATCGAGCGGCAGGAGCGGATCTCTGAAGACGTCATCCGCTATCTCACCGTCCGCGTCGAAGAGCACGAGGAAGGTCCCTCGGCGATGATGCGCAAGGCCGATCGTGACCGCGAGCGCGACGATCGCGGCGGCGGTTTCCGCGGCGACCGCGAAGGCGGCTTCCGTGGCGATCGTGAAGGCGGTGGCTTCCGCGGCGACCGTGGCCCGCGCCGTCCGCGTGAAGACGAAGCTGCAGCGGTAGAGGAGTAAGAATTATGGCTGAAGCTGGTGCACGCCGTCCGTTTTTCCGTCGCCGCAAGACCTGCCCGTTCACGGGTCCAAATGCGCCGAAGATCGACTACAAGGATTCCAAGCTGTTGATGCGTTACGTCTCCGAGCGCGGCAAGATCGTGCCGAGCCGCATCACCGCCGTCTCCGCCAAGAAGCAGCGTGAGCTCGCCCGCGCCATCAAGCGCTCGCGTTTCCTCGGCCTGCTGCCCTACGTCATACGCTAATATCTTCGACCGGCGGCGTCCGCGCCGCCGGTCGCGGCTCTGCATTTCCAGGCGGTCCGACCGCCGATGGTTGGTCGAAGCGACCTCCGACCGCTCGTCAAACTCGTAAATTTTCCTCGTCTTGCAGTGCATCCTACGCCGGCTGTGGCGTCGGGTCTGAATGCCCGCGCTCCGCCAGCCGCGGTGCGGTAGCCGGAAGCACACCTCGTTGACAATCGCTGCGGCGGGCACGTACGCTGCCGACAGCAGAGCGGATGCCAAATTCCCGCGTGCTACGGGTGTCGAAGTTGCCGCCGATCACGTGCGAACACGAGCCCCAATAAGCGGCGCCAACGAGCGCAATCGCCAAAGGGAGTGCAAACGATGTCCGTCCACATCCGTGGTCTGCGGCCAGTCGTACGCTTGGCCGCTATTTTCACACTGACCGTGGCTGCAGCAGGCGCTGCACAAGCTCAACAGAAAACCGATGTCATCTTCAGCGCCGGCCCGACGGGCGGCAGTTGGACACCAATGGCGGCAGCAGCGTCGCAGGTAGTGAACAAGCGATATCCCGAGCTGAACGTGCAGGTCGAGCCGGGTGCCGCCCTCGTCAACATGGAGAAAATTCGCAACGACAAGGCCGATATCGGCTGGTCGATGACGACCGTCATGGCCGATGCGCAAAAGGGCGAAGGTCAGTTCGCCGGCAAGGCGACCGACAAGGGCCTGTTCGTGGCCAATTTCTATCCCAACGTCTGGCAGTTGGTGGTGCCCGCGAACAGCGACATCAAAAGCGTCAAGGATCTGAAGGGCCAGCCAGTGGCGCTGCCGGCACGTGGCAACACCAGCCTGGCGGCCGGCTGGGAGTACCTGCTCAAGGTGAACGGCATGACGCTGAACGACTTGGGCGCGAAGAGTTACGGCCCGGTGTCGTCCAATGCGGAGGCCGTGAAGAACCGGCAGGCGATGGCGGCCGGATGGTTCACCGTGGTGCCGGCATCCTTCGTCCTGGACCTTGGCTCGGCGATGCCGCTGCGCGTGCTTCCGGTCAGCGACGAGGAGTTCGCCGCACTCCGCAAGCTCAATTCGGGCTTTGTGCGCTACACCATCAAGGCCGGCACCTACAAGGACCAGGGCGTGACCGACGCTGTTCAAACCTTCCAGTCGCCGACCGTGCTGATTGCATCGTCCAACACGTCTCCCGAGGTGATCTACAAGATCACCAAGGCCATTGTCGAAGGGCGGGACGAGTTCGGTAACGTCACCAGCGAAATGAAGGGCGTGAAGGCGTCCGACATGGCTGAGAGCCTGGGCATGCCGTATCACCCCGGCGCGGAGAAATACTACCGCGAAGCTGGATTGCTCAAGCAGTAGAGGCGTGCCGTGCGCAAACTCTCCGGCTACGCGGGCCTGGTCGTCGGAGTGGTTGCGGTCGCAATGTCCGTGTACCACGTTTACGCGCGACTGACGGTATACGCTCCCGATCAGCAGGCCCTGCTCTACATAACGCTGGCCTTCAGCCTGGTGCTGTCGTTCCTGCTGTGGCCTCGCAGCAAGAACGCAACACTGGGTCGCGTGCCGTGGGAGGATCTCGCTTTGGCAGGTCTTTCGCTCGCGTGCATTGGCTACATGTTCGCGAACTACGACTACATCGTGAACCGTTTTCCCACCGCCGAGTCCCTCACCCGAATGGACATGGCGGTTGGAATTACCGCCACCCTGCTGGTTCTGGAGGCGACGCGACGCACAATCGGCGCCTCGCTGCCGATCGTGGCAATCGTCTTCCTGCTCTACGGGTTCACGGGCCCCTGGCTGTATGGCTGGCTTTACCATAGAGGTCTCAGCCTCGAGCTCACCATCGATCAGACCTATTTCACCACGGAGGGCATTTTCGGGGTGCCGATGACGGTGGCCGCGACCTACGTCATTCTTTTCATCATCTTCGGCACGTTCCTCGAGAAATCCGGGGCAGGTCAGTTCTTCATGAACTTCGCAAACGCGATCGCCGGCGGCGCCCGCGGCGGTCCCGGCAAGGTTTCGGTCGTCTCCTCCAGCCTGTTCGGCACGATCTCCGGCTCCGCGGTCGCCAACGTCATGGTCGACGGCTGGCTGACCATTCCGATGATGAAGAAGAGCGGCTTCAAGCCGGAGGCGGCAGCCGCCATCGAGGCGGTCGCCTCCACGGGCGGGCAGATCATGCCGCCGATCATGGGCGCGGCGGCGTTCGTGATGGCCGAGTTTCAGGGCGTCAGCTACACGCAGGTGATGATCGCGGCGGCGATACCTGCGCTCTTCTACTATGGGGCGCTGTTTGCTGCGATCCATTTTAACGCCGTGCGCTCGGGGCTCAAGGGCTTGCCGCGCGAAGAATTACCCGTCCTGGGCCACATCATGCTGCGCCAAGGGCACCTGTTCCTGCCGGTCATCGTGCTTCTGGCGCTGCTTCTATTCGGCTTCACGCCGACCTATGGCGCGATCATCGCCACTTTCGCACTGGTCGCTATCTCGTGGCTTCGTCCTTCCACGGCGTTGGGTTGGCGCGCGTGCCTTGAGGGCTTGCGCGACGGGGCGGTGCAAACCGTGCCGGTGGCGATGGCCTGTGCGTCCGCCGGTATCGTGATCGGAATCGTGCTGCAAACCGGGCTGGCGCTGCGGTTCACGGCTTTTCTCATCGACTTCACATACGGCTCTCTGCTGCCTGCACTGCTCATCACGATGGTCGCCGGCGTCATTCTCGGCATGGGCATGCCGACCACTCCCGCCTACATCATGCAGGCGGCGCTGCTCGTGCCCGCGATCATGAAGCTCGGTGTGGAGCCCATGGCGGCGCACATGTTCGCGTTCTACTTCTCCTGCCTGTCGGCCGTGACGCCGCCCGTGGCGCTGGCCGTGTATGCTGCGGCGTCGATCGGCGGGGCCGGCTTGTGGGCCTCGGGCGTGCAGGCGATGAAGTTCGCTGCCGCCGGCTTCATCGTGCCGTTTTTCTTCATCTACAACCCGGCACTCCTGTTCGAGGGACCGTGGCCCGAAATCCTTCGTGCGGTGCTGACCGGCACGATTGGCGTGATTGCGCTCGCAGCCAGTCTCGAGGGCTACTTCCTGCGCGTCGCCAACTGGTTCGAGCGGGGGCTTTTCTTTGTGGCCGCAATGCTGCTGATCGACCCCAATGCCATCACCGATGTCATCGGCTTGGGCCTGCTCGCCATCGGTTTGTTGGTGCAGAAGGTACGGACGACACGACCAACGATAGCGCCGGAAACCAGCACGTGACCCGCACACAGTTCGCCGCACTGACGCTTATCGCAGCCGCCCTCCTCGTCGGCACCGTGGCTTTCGGTGTTTTGCGTATCTACGCCTAAGCCAGGCGGGGCGTCACATCGCGCCCTGGCATGGAACGCCGGGAACTTGTGCTGGCAGGTTCGGCCAACACCCTTGATCGGGTAAGGCTCCTGATCTAAAAGGCCGCCAATCACGGCCCCCGGCGGGGCCCGTAAACGTTTGCGGGCCCAACTGCGCTCGGTACCGAGGTACCGATAAGCCCTCGGACCTCTAACTAGTTGGTAAAGGCGGCGTTTTTGCTGACCTCTATCTAACCGCTCGAAAGGGGCGGGACAGCTTATGATCGCGATTATCCTCATTGGTCTTGCGGCCGGCTGCGCGTCGGCGCTGATGTTCGTCTCGGTCGTCTCGGGCGCGCCGGTCTCGTTGCTGCTCTCTTTGCTGGCGCCGCTACCGCTGATGGTGACGGCGCTCAGCTGGGGACCACTCAGCGCAACCATCGGCGGCATCGCGGCGGCTTCCGCCTTCGGTGCAATTTTCGGTCTGCGCTTCTGCCTCGCCTTTGCGGTTGCCGTGGCGCTGCCGGCCTGGTGGCTTGGCCATCTCGCGTTGCTGGGACGGCCAACGGCTGCGGTCGAAACCGACAACAGCACGAGTCCTAAGGCAGAGAATCTCGAGTGGTATCCGACCGGGCGGATCCTGCTTTGGATCGCCGGCTTTGCCATCCTGTCCTCCTTCGCGTCGTGGCTGGTCTTCGGCAAGGATGCCGATGCCATCGCTGCGGCCCTGCGAAGCGGGCTGACGAAAGTTCTTTCTGACCGTGAAGGGTTATCGTCTGGCGACATCGAGCGGTTGGCTGACGCGCTTGTAACGATATTTCGCGGCTTGTCGGCAATGCTCGTCGTGACGACGCTTACGCTCAACCTCTGGCTTGCCGCGAAGATTTCAGCGATGTCGGGCCGGCTGCGCCGCCCCTGGCCAGACTTGAAGAGCACAGCGTTGCCGCCGATGACGCTCGTAGCACTCTGCGCGACACTGGCATTTTGCTTTGCCGGTGGAGCGTTTTCGATAGCGGCGCAGATCATGACAGCCGCGCTCTTCATGGCTTACGCGCTCGTCGGCCTTGCCGCCGTTCACACGCTCACGCTGGCGTTGAAGAGCCGCGCGTTTGTGCTGAGTTGCACCTACGGGATGCTGGTGCTGTTGCCATGGACGGTCGCTCTGATGATCGCCTTGGGTCTTACGGACGCAATTTTCGGATTGCGCCAACGTTATCTGGGCGGAAAGCCTCCGCCTTTGCCCACAGCCTGAAATCCAACCATTCACCTAAACCCGAGATCGAACACGAATAAGGAGAACGAAAATGGAAGTCATCTTGCTGGAACGCGTCGCCAAGCTTGGTCAGATGGGCGAAGTCGTCCGCGTCAGGGACGGGTATGCCCGCAACTTTCTGCTCAAGCGCGGCAAGGCACTGCGCGCCACCGCCGACAACCGCGCCAAGTTCGACGGCATGAAGGCCGAGCTCGAGGCCAACAACCTCAAGGCCAAGGGCGAAGCAACGAAGGTCGCGGAGAAGATCAACGGCCGCAACGTGATCGTGCTGCGCCAGGCGTCGGAATCCGGACAGTTGTTCGGATCGGTGAGCGTGCGCGATATCATTGCCTCGTTCGAAGCCGATGGCGTCACCATCAGCCGCAGCCAGGTCATGCTGGACGCGCCGATCAAGACCATCGGCAAGCACGAGATCAACATCGCCGTGCACCCGGAAGTCGAAGTCAGCGTCAGCGTCACGGTCGCGCGCAGCGCCGATGAAGCCGAGCGCATCAACCGCGGCGAAGACATCTCGACCCGCCAGGAAGACCAGGATGCCGCCGCCGAGGCAATCGCCGCCGCCGGCGAGTTCTTCGATCCGGACGCCCAGCATGAGGAAGCCGCGCCGGCGCCGGCCGCGACCGAGAAGTAACGCGCTTCGCTCCAAACGTTTTGACGACCTTCAAGCCCGGCCCCGATCAGGCCGGGCTTGGGATTCTGGCGGCCGTCTTCTCGTCGAGCATTGCGATCGAGGCCAGCGCCGTTGCGGTATGCTTCTCGACCCCATCGGTTACGCAAAACACGTCGGCCGCAACCACGGCGACCTGACGTCCGGGCTTGATCACGCGCGCCCGACAAATCAACCGATCGCCGATCGCCGGCGACAGCAGATTCAGTTTGTATTCCGCCGTCAGCGCCGGTTGCCCGCGCGATGTCGCGGCCGCGATCGTGGTGGCGTTGTCGACCAGGAAGGCCGTAACGCCGCCATGGAACAGGCCGTGCTGCTGCAACAACTCGGGTCGGCGGTCGACCGCAAGCGTGCAGGTGCCGCGCGTCAGCTCGGACAATTCGGCCCCGACATGGGTCATGAAGCCCTGGAGGCCGACGTTGTCGCGAATGCGTGTGGCGATCGGAGCGAAGTCTGGGTCGGCATTCGCATTCATGCAGTTTCTCCGGTTTTCTGGATCGCATCGGGCGCGACCACCGCGCGGATAGCGCAGGCGATCAGGATTTCGGCCTGCTCTCGCGGATCGGTGCGGTCGCGGCCCGACAACCATGCGCGGCAAAAAATCTGCGCCGGTCCGATGATCTGGCTGAAGAAAACCGATGAAGTCATCGGCAGCAATTCGCCGCGCTCAACCAGCGGCGCGCGCCATCGTTCAACGGCTTCCGCAAGCCGCGAATTCTGCGTGCGCTGCGCGCCGCGGACCTTCTCGGTCCATTCGCTGCGGGAAATCTCGAAGAGATAGCGCGCCTCACGCCGGGAATTGACGACCCAGTCCAGATGTGCGCGGATCAGCCGCGCCACGCCTTCCCGCGCGCCGCAGGATTCATCGACCGCCGCTACGATGGCAGCGTGATAACGGGCGAGGATTTCCAGGAACAGCGTGCCGGCGAGCTCCTTCTTCGATCCGAAGAAATGGAAGAAGCTGCCGTTGGACGCTCGCGCGCGAGTTCTGATGGCGGCCACCGTGGCGCCCTCGAAACCGTCGCGGTCGAACACCGCCAACCCCGCCGCCAGCAGATCGTCCCGTGCCGTAGCCACCTGCGCAGCCTTTCGCCCGTTAGACCGCTACTCTAGAGTGACACTCTAGAAATGGTCAAGCGGGTCACCGGCAGGGCATTTGGAAATCTGTATCCTATCGCGAGATGGGAGGCGTGGGGGGACCTACGTGCCCGGCCGGCGGCGTTACGGGCGCCGCAGTAGCTGTCACTGGCGGTGACGTCGCAGGTCCTGCCGCCTGGGGGCTCGCGGCCGGCTCAGGGGTAGTCGCGGCGGGAGCCGGCGGCGCAGGCGTCACCGGGTCGGGCCGGGGCGCGGTCGGCTCGCTGTCGGCGCTCTCCTTGGGAGGACTGACCTTGGAGGTCTCGGATCCGCCCTCGCTGGCCGGCTTTTCCGGCTCGCCGACCGGCTTCGCGGCCTCCGTGGTGGCTGGCTTGTCGGCCTCACCCTTGGCGGAGTCGGTCCTGTCGGTATCAGGCTTGGCAGGATAGGGCCCGCCAGAATCGGTCTTGGCAGAATCAGGCTTGGCAGAATCAGGCTTGGCAGAATCAGGCTGCTCGGCTGTTCCGGGCTTCGCAGTTTCGGATTTGGCGGCATCCCGAGACGCATCTTCCTTTGCGGCGTCGCCGCGGGCGGCTTGGTCGGGTTTCGGCGGTTCTTCGGCAGCGGGCTTGCCACGCCTGCCCTGCTTCTGCCTGACGCCCGATTTGCTGTCGGTGGCGGTCTGCCCATCATCTGCGGGCTTAGCAGCCTCGGGCGCCGTTTGCGGCCGTGCAAGCCGCTTCGCGTCGCGGCCCGGGCGCGCGCCTTCGCCCTGCGGCGGCGCTCCGTCGGCACCCGGCCGGGCGGCCTCCTGGGCCGGTGCGGCGGACGGCTGCCGGCGACCAAGGCGGTCGGGCGGATCCGACCTTCCATCCTGCTTGGCGTCCTTCTGCTTGGACTGATCCTTAGCTTGATACCGGGGATCTGCGGCCCCGTTGGATATCAAGTAGGAAGAAAGCACCGAGGCCATGTTGGAGCCGGTGGTATAGTGCTGGCGCAGAAAGCCCGGCAACGATGAAGCCGACGTGTTCTTCAACAGGCCACGCGGGCTCCTGTGGCAGGCGCTGCAGGTGCCCGAAAATATCTGGGAAGGGCTCTTGCCGGCGTCAAGATTTTCTACGGCCCATACCACGTCTGCTGTGAGGCAGCCGAACAGGAGCGTCACCGTCGCTAAACTGAGCGCTCGGCTCAACATTCCTTGCTTCTCCGACGTGGAATCGCTGCCTGCGTCGCACAACGCGGGCCAACGGCGGGTCACCTTTTAGCCGATTATGACGCGAATGGAAGCGCGCTTATTGCGGATGTGCGTGACTGTGCGTGACTGTGGCATTTGAGAATATCCGCTCTGACACCAGCGCAGTAGTGCTGCGGCATCATCATACTTATGATGTTCCTGGTGTACATGGAACCGTCCGTTCCATGGTGCATTGGTGTAACGGGCTGGTCGTTCCATTGGTGCTTCGATGGATCGTTTGTTGCGTTATTTCCTGGGTCAATTCATTCGCCGCGGCACGATGAATTTCACATCCGCGAGTGGCGCGAGATTTACCTGCGGGGATGGAACCGGCCGTCCGGTGTCAGCGCGGTTCCTGAGTAAGCGGACGCAACTCCGGATTCTCCTCAATCCCGAACTGGCGCTTGGCGAAGCCTATATGGACGGCTCGTTCGTGGTCGAGGACGGCTCGATCGCCGACACGCTGGAAATCCTGCTTGGCCAGCCCGAAATGCTGCCACGCTGGGCCAAGCTGCAATGGTGGCTGCGCTACTTCAGCAGGCACGCGAGACAGTTCAATTGGCGGGGCCGGGCGAAAAACAATGTCGCCCACCACTATGATCTGGACGGTCGGCTCTATTCCCTCTTCCTCGACGCCGACCGGCAATATAGCTGCGCGTATTTCGAAGCGCCGGATATGACGCTCGACGACGCCCAACTCGCCAAAAAGCGTCACCTTGCTGCCAAGCTTCTCGTTAGGGCTGGCGACCGCGTGCTCGACATCGGCTCGGGCTGGGGTGGCCTTGGCCTCTACCTGGCCGAAATGACGGGCGCCCACGTCACCGGAATCACGCTGTCGTCGGAACAATTGCAGGCCTCGAATGCCCGCGCTACCGAGAAGAACCTGACGGGGTCGGCAAGATTCCTGCTGAACGACTACCGCGATGTTGCCGGCCCGTTCGACCGGATCGTGTCCGTCGGGATGTTCGAGCATGTCGGCATCGACTTCTATGAAACCTACTTCCGGCGCTGCGCCGAACTTCTCAGCGACGACGGCATCATGGTGCTGCACTCGATCGGCCGCTCCACGGGACCCGATGTGACGAGCCCATGGATCACGAAATACATCTTCCCGGGCGGCTATATCCCCGCCCTGTCAGAGGTCATCCCCGCGATCGAGAAAGCCGGCCTTCTGGTCTGCGACATCGAAATCCTGCGGCTGCACTATGCGGAAACCCTGAAGGCCTGGCGGGAGCGCTTCATGGCGCGGCGCGAAGAGGCGGTGCGTCTCTATGACGAGCGTTTCGCCCGGATGTGGGAATTTTATCTGGCGGCGTCGGAAATGTCGTTCCGGAAACAGAACCTGATGAATTTCCAGATCCAGCTCACTAGGCGGCAAGGAATTGTGCCGATGACGCGCGACTACATCGCCCGGGAAGAAGCAAGGCTGCGCGGGATGGAAATCGGAAAGCAGCCGCGACTGCAGTTGGCCGGCGAATAGGCCGCAAAGGCGGTGGAGTCAGTTTCTCAGGCTGTAGGCCGAGGCGTAAGGCGTGCAGGCCGGGCGGGCGAGCTGGGCTCGCAACGCGGCAAGCACCTGAGCATCACAGGGTTCGTCACGCCGCTCCGGGCGCGAAATCTCTTCCATGGCGTCGATCAGCATAGACAGCCACAAACGCTGGGCGCTTGCCGATCGCCATCCCTGGAGTTGCTGACCCATCGCCTGTCCCTTTTGGTCGGTGCAACTGGCAACTCGAAAATCGCCGGCCCGTTCCCGATTTGGTAACCAATCCATCCTGAGCGAAGAAAATCACATCCGATGTGATCTACTTCACAGAGCCGCTCGGCGGTCCGTCGTACATCTCCGCCCATGAGCCGGCAGACCTACCCAGCCCCGTTCGATTCCGACATCAGGATCGACTACGCCTTGATCGCAATCGGCGTAGCTGCCGCCCTGTTCGCGTTCGTCTATCTGATCCTGATTTGATCAACGCTTAAGATCAGGGCGCAAAACGCCTCCTGCCTTCGGATATGTCGGCCCAAGTCGCGGCAAGGTTCAGATTCCCCTAAGTTCTTGTCTGGCTTTTTCACAAAAGCCACTACGGTACCGTCGGACGGCGGGCTGCTTTTTGGTCCAAATCCGTCAAGGGGCCAACTCGGGATTCACACATGGCATTGTGTGAATCGGGCATAAGGCCTACTCGGACTTTCGGATCGCCTGCACGTGGCGCTTTATCGCGGCCCCACTTCCGCAAGCGATCTGACAAAAACCAAAAACCTAAAGAACATTTACAAACTATGGCTCTAACTGATTCGAACGTCCTCAAGCTCGCCCCGGACGCGGGAACTCCGGCCTACCGGAGCGCGCCGCACAATATCGAGGCGGAACAGAGTTTGCTGGGCGCCATTCTGGTCAACAATGACGCGTTCTACCGGGTTTCCGATTTTCTGGAACCGAAACACTTCTTCGAGCCGATCCACCAGACCATTTTCGAGACTGCCGGCAGCCTGATCCGGATGGGCAAGGTTGCGACGCCCGTGACGTTGAAGACCTTCCTGCCGGCCGATACCGATATCGGCGGGATGACGGTTGGTCAGTACCTCGCGCGTCTTGCGGCCGAGGCCACCACGATCATCAACGCGCAGGACTATGGCCGCACGGTCTACGACATGTCGCTGCGCCGCGACCTGATCCGGATCGGCGAGGACATGGTCAACGTTGCCTTCGATGCGCCGGTGGATTTTGCCCCGCGCGCGCAGATCGAGGATGCCGAGCGCCAGCTCTATGAGCTCGCCGAATCCGGCCGTTATGACGGCGGTTTCCAGCGCTTCTCGCAGGCGCTGACGACCGCCGTCGACATGGCGGCCAAAGCCTTCCAGCGTGACGGAAATCTGTCAGGCATCGCGACTGGCTTGCGCGACCTCGACAGCAAGATGGGCGGGCTGCAGGCGTCCGACTTGATCATCGTCGCCGGCCGCCCCGGCATGGGCAAGACGTCGCTTGCCACCAACATCGCCTACAACATCGCCAAGGCGCACCGCGCCGAGGTTCAGGCCGATGGCACGATGAAGACCGTCAATGGCGGTATCGTGGGCTTCTTCTCCTGCGAAATGTCCGGCGAACAGCTCGCCACCCGTATTCTGGCCGAACAGACCAGCATCGCCTCCAGCATGATCCGACGCGGCGGCATTACCGAGGCCGACTTCGAGAAGATCCGCGATTATTCGATCGAGCTGCAGTCGCTGCCGCTCTATGTCGACGAGACCGGCGGTCTGTCGATCTCGCAACTCACGGCCCGTGCGCGCCGGCTGAAGCGACAGAGGGGCCTCGACCTGATCGTGATCGATTACATCCAGTTGCTGCAGGGCTCGGGCAAGCGCTCGGACAATCGCGTGCAGGAAGTGACTGAAATCACCACGGGTCTCAAGGCGCTCGCCAAGGAACTCAACGTTCCGATCATCGCCTTGTCGCAGCTCTCGCGTCAGGTGGAAAACCGCGACGACAAGCGCCCGCAACTGGCCGACTTGCGTGAATCCGGTTCGATCGAGCAAGACGCCGACGTCGTGATCTTCGTGTACCGCGAGGAGTATTACCTCGCCAACAAGGAGCCGCGGATCGGCACCCCCGAATACGAAAAATGGCAGCTCGATATGTCGCTGGTGCACGGTAAGGCCGAAATCATCATCGGCAAACAGCGCCACGGCCCCACCGGAACGGTGGAAGTCCAGTTCGAGGGCCAGTTCACCCGGTTCAGCGATCTGGCGCAGGACGGCAACCTGCCGACCGGCGGCTATTAAGGCGCGGCCACGGTTGAACCGCAGCGTTCCGCCGCGTAGAACTGTGGCATGAACGTGGCCCCTGATCCCAAGTCCATGCCGCAAGGCACCCTGCTCTCGCCCGAGGCGAACCAGGCTGCCGCGCTCGCGACCGCAACCGGCGTGCTGACGGTCGATCTCGACGCCATTGTCGCCAACTGGCGCAAGCTCGAGAAGACGGCGGTGCCGGCCGAATGCGCAGCCGTGGTCAAGGCGGACGCCTATGGCTGCGGCGCCGAGCAGGTCGCGCGCGCCCTCGCGGGCGCCGGCTGCAAGACGTTCTTCGTCGCTACCCTAGACGAGGCCCGCGTGGTTCGCGCCGCGGCGCCTGCGGCCGCGATCTACGTGCTCGGCGGCTTCTTCCAGAACACCGGCAACGCCTACGCCAAGTTTGACTGCAAGCCCGTCATCGGCGATCTCAACGAGCTCGCCGAATGGGACGTGTTCTGTCGTCGTTCCGGTTGGTCCGGCGGCGCCGCCATTCACATCGACACTGGCATGAACCGGCTCGGCCTCACCGTCACCGAGGCGCAGGGCATCATCCCACGCATCAATGCCGGAGATCACGGCATCACGCTCGTGATGAGCCATCTTGCCTCCGCGGAAATGCTCAACAATCCCGCCAACGCCAGGCAGCTCGCGGCCTTCCGCGAGATCGCGAGCCTGTTCTCCGGCGTCCCGGCCTCGCTGGCAAATTCGTCCGGCATCTTCCTGGGCGCCCACTTCCAGTTCGATCTGGTGCGACCGGGCTGCGCCCTCTATGGCATCAACCCGACGCCCGAAGCCGACAACCCGATGCAGCCGGTCGTCGAGCTGAAGGCGCGCATCGTGCAGATCCGCAACGTCGAGCGCGGCGATACCGTCGGCTATGGCGGCACCTGGACGGCGCGGCGTCCAACCAGAATAGCGGTCGTTTCCGCCGGCTATGCCGATGGCTATTTCCGCGCGGCCAGCGCCAATGACGGCACCCGAGGCGCCGAGGTGATAGTCGCCGGCAAGCGCTGCCCGATCGCGGGACGGATTTCGATGGACCTGACGGCGGTCGATGTCACCGATCTCGACAAGAATGCGGTGCGGCGCGGCCATTGGGTGACGCTGGTGGGCGAAGGCATCACGGCCGACGAACTTGCCCATCATTTCGGCACCATCGGCTACGAAGTGCTGACTAGCCTCGGCAAGCGCTACGCGCGGGTTTACAAGGGCGGCAATGCCACTCCAGCGCCCCCTGCTCCGCCTCCAGCGGAGCCGGTCGCCACACCCACTTAAGCCTTCGTTCCGAATGTTCCTTCGCGGCGTTTCCTGTCGACGCCGTCCGCGGTCCCTTTTCAGGCGTCGCTTATCCGATAGTTCACACGTTCGGCGGACAGCACCGGGCCGCCGAACTATTTGTCGAAGTCAGGCTTGGAGGCCGCAAGTTGCCGAGGACGCGACCATCAATAACGGCGAAATCCGACGCTTGAGCGTTGTCCGGTCCTACTATTTCTTCCGGCTAGCCAGCACTTGCTTGCAGGCGTCGCTGAGTTGGTGTTGCTGCTTGTTCAGACATGCGACGACACGGCCGCCGCCGGGCAGCGTGCCGGCGCAATATTTGTCATAGTCGGCCTTGCAGGCGCCGCGCTGGTCGGTGGCTTGAGCGGCTGCGGATCCGGAGTATCCGATGGCAAGCACGAGAAAGGCGAAGCGTAGTTTCGACATGGATTCTCCAAGTGTCGGGCGAAGCACAGTGATGCCAGCCAGCTCTACATGAAGATCGCGACCTTCAACATTAATAATGTCAACCGCCGGCTGCCCAACCTGCTGCGCTGGCTGCGCGCGGCGAAGCCCGACGTCGTTGCCTTACAGGAATTGAAATCGACCGACGCCGAGTTCCCGATTCTGGCAATCGAGAAAGCCGGCTACGGCGCGGTGTGGCACGGACAAAAAACTTGGAATGGCGTCGCCATCCTGGCGCGGAACGCCGAGCCGGTATTGACCCGGACCGGGCTCCCCGGCGAAGGGGATGTCGAGGCCCGCTATATCGAAGCCGCCATTAACGGCATCCTCGTCACCAGCATCTATCTCCCGAACGGCAATCCGCAGCCGGGACCGAAATTCGACTACAAGCTCGACTGGTTCAAGCGACTGCGATCCCACGCCGGCAAGCTGCTCAAGCAGGACATCCCCGTGGTGTTGGCCGGCGACTACAACGTCGCGCCGACTGAGTTCGATATCTACCCGACAAAGTCCTGGGACAAGGACGCGCTGATCCAGCCGAAGAGCCGCGCCGCGTTCAAGGCGCTGGTGGATCAAGGCTGGACCGATGCGATCCGGACGATTCATCCATCTAAACCGATGTTCACGTTCTGGGACTACAAGCGCAACCGCTGGCCACGCGATGCCGGATTGCGGCTCGATCATCTGCTGCTGAGCCCGTCGATAGCGCCGCGTCTGCTCAAGGCCGGCGTCGATCGAAAGATCCGCGGGGAAGAAGGCGCCAGCGATCATGCGCCGGCGTGGATCGTGCTGCGCTAGCGCGGCCGCAGGTCTTCTACCCGCCAAACTTCCTGCGCAACATGATGCCGAGAATGTTGGAATAGTCGTCGGTCCATCGCGCGCTTGTCTGGTCAGGGGATAACGGCGTCCAGCTATCCGCGACACGTCCAGTATCGCCGGCATCGCGCGCCGTCACGACGACCCGGGCATTGGCCGCGAAAGTCGTCATGAAATCGCCGGCGCGGTCATCCTCGCGAAGAAAGGTAACCAGCCCCTGCGACCGGGCGACATTGGCCACCACTGGCGCGAGATCGAGGTGGCGGTTGGAAATATGCGCAATGATCACGCCGCGGTCGGACAGCTTCGAGAGATAACCCGCGAGCGCCTCGCGCGTCAGCAGATGCACCGGAATGATGTCAGACGAAAAGGCGTCCAGAACGATCAAGTCATAGCGATCGGGTGATGCTTCCAGCGTCAGGCGCGCGTCTCCGGCAACGACGGGTGCGTCCGGCGCGCATTTCGACAGGAACGTGAAGAGATTTGGATCCCGTGCTATGCGGATCACTCCCGGGTCGATCTCGAAAAACGCCCAGCGCTCTCCGGCCTTGCGGTGGCAGGCCAACGATCCCGTGCCGAGCCCGACGATGGCGACGTGCTCGAAATCGCCATGGGCGGCGCGCGCGGCTCGGATCGCTTCTGCCAACGCGCCTTCCGGATAATAGTAAGTCAATGGCGTCGGCACCCGGTCGACCGCTGTGCCGTCCTCATTGCGCAAGCGTTGAGCGCCATGGATCGTGGTGCCGTGATTGAGCGCGCGCCTTGCCGTCGGCGATTTCAACCACCCTGTGAACGCCGAAGAAACTGCGCGCCGTCTCGATCGGCGCAATTCCCGGCCGCCAAAAAGCGGTAACGGCAAAACTCAGGACGACAAGCCCGAAAAGGCGCATCGGCTGCTGCCGTTGAAACAGCATCGCCGCCACCAATAGCGCGAGCAGGAGTTGAAATGGCAATTCCAGGGTCCCGGGAAGCTGTACGATGGCGGAGCTATCCATCCTGGCGCGATGGCGATCGGCAGGGTCATCGCCGTTATCCCGACCAGCAGCAGATGGACCATCGCCGCACGGCCGGGCCGCAGCAGGCGGTTCAGGAAATGGGCGTAGGCATATCCCGCCAGCAGCACGGTTTGAAAGAACACCATCGCAACCGACCACACGGCCGGAGCGCCGCCGAGCTTCGGCAGCACCATCTTTGCAAACATCGGCTGGATCGAGAAGAGAAGCAGCGCCGAAACGAACAGCGTCAGGCCGTAGAGCAACGGTATGAGCCGGACGCTGGCAGCCTGCCGATCGAGGGCGAACGATACCCGGTCCGAAGCTTGGAAGAGCGACATCGATATCTCCGGCACCGGCAATTGCCTGCACAGTATCGAGCCGCCCCTAAACAAGGCTTAAAAGATGGCCGGAAATGGCGGACTACACGTCACCTTGATCCGGGCAGGAGGGACCCGCTCAGCCCTTTCGCGTGTGACCCCACGCCGCGTCCCAGTCTTCGCCCGCAGCATCGATGACGCGGCCGTCAGCCTCGAAGAACTTGTTCGGCACCTGGAAGATTGCGAGCATCAGCCCGCCTTGCGGACACCACGCGACGTGGCGGCTGCCCTCTTCGCGCCAGATGAACTCACCGGCCTTGCATTCGATGCCCTGCGCCGGACCTTCCTTGTCGACGAGCGACCCCTCAAGCACGTAGGTCTGCTCGATGTTGACGTGTTCGTGGTCGGGGAGCACCGCGCCGGGCGCGAACCGCATCAGCGCGGTCATCAAACCGGTTTTGCGATCGAACAGCAGCGTCTTGGCCTCGCAGCCGGGAAAGCGGGTCTTCTGCCATTCCATGCTGTCGGGTCGAACCAGATGGGAATGCGTGCCTGCAGTCTGCGCATTCGCCGGCGTCGCAGCGTCCATGGCAATCCTCCGTTCTGCTTGTTTTGACGCGATCCTAGCAGCTTTACCTCTCGCCGCCAGCCGGCAGATGTGCGCTGCGGTGTCCTTGCCCGCACCTGCGGCCAACTGTAGGATCGACCCGCCAGCCAAACGCGCAATGTACGGATGGACAATGGCGGCTCTGCAACAGGCAAGAATCTGCAAGGGGTGCTGGGAGCAGATGCATGTTCCGGTGCCGCTTCGCGGCGTGATCTCGGCGCCATTTCGCGCGTTCGGCATTCGTCCGAGCCGGATGAATCCCAATACCTGCACCATCTGCGAGCTGATGTTCACGAAGGTGATGCGGGCCCGCAAGATCACCATCGACGCAACCATCATGTTTGCCGATCTGCGCGGCTACACCAGCCTGTCGCAGTCGCAATCGCCGGATGTTGTGTCAGGTCTGCTCGATGCATTCTACGATGAATGCGCCAACGCGATCTGGGAGCATGACGGGCTCCTCAACAAGACGATCGGCGACGCCGTCATGGCCGTCTTCAACTTTCCCCTGCAGCGGGAGGAGCATGCCAAAAACGCCGTGCTGTCGGCGCGGCAAATTCAGACGAACTGGCGCGAGCGGCGTGAAACTCTTGTTGAAGCGCATGGCCTCACCGCGGACAAACTGGGGATCGGCATCGGCATCCATTCCGGCGAACTCAGCTTTGGCGAGTTCGGTCACTCGCATCGCGACCTGACGGCGATCGGTACCGTCGTCAACACCGCCTCCCGGGCCCAGTCGGTCGCCGAAGCCGACCAGATACTCGTGACAAAGGCCGTCTTCGAGCGCTTCCAGCCGGATATGAAAGACAGCCAATCAAGGGCATTCCAGCTCAAGGGATTTGACGTCCCGATAGAGCTTTACGTCGCCTAAGGTGAGCTGGTGGCGCTGCAATCACCGTAATTGCCGCTTCGCTTGATCGGTACGCTCGGCTCCGTTCCGAGTGATATTTAGGCCTCGTAACCCGAGCCTGCTGACACCATGATGTCGGCGTCAGGGAATCGCGAAAGATTGCAGCGTGGGCTTCCTTTTTGTCCTCATTGTCGGCCTGCTCGCCGGCACCATCTCAGGCATTGTCGGCACGGGCTCGTCGATCATGCTGATGCCGGTACTGGTCTATCAATATGGCCCGAAGGAAGCGGTGCCGATCATGGCGGTCGCCGCCGTGATGGCGAACTTGTCGCGCATTCTCGCCTGGTGGCGCGAGGTTGACTGGCGCGCCTGCCTCGCTTATTCGGCAACTGGGATTCCGGCTGCTGCGCTTGGCGCGCGGACGTTGCTCGCCCTGCCCTCGCACGCGGTGGATATCGCGATCGGCCTGTTTCTCATCGCGATGGTGCCGGCGCGGCACTGGCTCGCCCGCCACCAGTTCAAGGCGCAACTTTGGCACCTTGCAGTGGGCGGCGCCGTTATCGGCTTTCTGACCGGCATCGTGGTTTCGACCGGGCCGCTCAGCGTGCCGCTGTTTCTGTTCTACGGGTTGACCAAAGGCGCTTTCCTCGCCACCGAAGCCGCAAGCTCGCTCGGGCTTTACCTGAGCAAGTCGGTCACGTTCGAACGCTTCGGCGCGCTGACGCCTGATATCGCGTTGAAAGGCCTGATTGCGGGCTCCTCCCTCATGTTCGGCGCCTTCATCGCCAAAAGCTTTGTGCTGCGGCTTACGCCCGACGTCTTTCGGCTGTTGATGGATGGCATCATGCTGGCCGCTGGTCTCACCCTGCTGTGGACGGCATTTTCATGAGGAGTCGGCGCGCACCGCCTGAACCATTCCCCATCAGCGGCCGACCAAGTGACGCGTGTCACATCCATTCGGCAGGTGACCATAGATCAGTGCCGGGCATGGAATTGCATCACACACGTCTGGAGAGACTGAAATGCCCAGGGGAATCATCGGCGCCATCGTCGCCGTCATTGTCGTCGCCATCATCGCCGCAGGAAGCTGGTACACCGTCGATCAAACCGAGCGCGGCGTGAAGCTGCGCTACGGTGCGGTCATCGGCACCGCGCAGCCGGGCCTTGGCTTCAAGGTCCCGCTGATCGACAGCGTCGAAAAGGTCAGCGTGAAGACCTTCACCTATACCTGGGACAAGATGAATTCGTATTCATACGACCAGCAGCCGGCCGACCTCAAGATCAGCGTCACCTTGCGAGCCTCGCCGGACAAGGTGGCCGATCTCTATGCCAAGTTTGGCGGGCTGGACACAGCGGTCAAACAAGTGGTCAGCCCGGCCGTCAATCAGCAGGTCAAAATCGTGTTCGGCCGCTACACGGCCGTGAAAGCGATCCAGGAGCGCGGGCCGCTGAACTCCGCGATCAAGGACGCCATCACCGCTTCGCTGAAGGACGATCCGATGATCACGATCGAAAGCGTCCAACTCGAAAACATCGAGTTCAGCGCAAACTATCTGCATTCGATCGAGCAGCGCATGCTGGCCGAGGTCGAGGTGCAGAAGCTGCAACAGAACGCCGAGCGCGAGAAGGTGCAGGCGCAGATCACCGTCACGCAGGCGACCGCCAAGGCCAACGCCGTCCGCGCCGAGGCGCAAGCCGCGGCCGACGCGCTGCGGCTGAACGGCGAAGCCCGCGCCACCAATATCAGGATCACCGGCGAGGCCGAAGCCACCGCCATCGAAGCCCGCGCCAAGGCGCTCGGCACCAATCCGAATCTGGTGACGCTGGTGCAGGCCGAACGCTGGAACGGCGTCCTGCCGACCACGATGGTGCCGGGCTCGTCTGTGCCGTTCGTGTCGGTGAAGTGACCGCCGAATAGTGTGGAGGGCGATACCGCGCGGAAGCGGTATCGCACTTCGCCGTTCCGATCCGGACCGCGCCGCAGGCTGATGTTCAAATTTGCTCGATGGCCTGACTGGCGCAACTATTATCCGCTATGACGCCATCGATCGGTGACCGCAGGTTCTCAGACGTGTCACCTTGACCGACCATACCGTGCAGGTTGCACGGCCTGGTTCTCGATTCGGGAGAATGCGTCTTGAGCATGGTGGCAGAAGCGGCTGATGTCCCCTATCTGGGAGATCAGCGAACCGGACGAACCGAAGCCCGACAAGATACCCTGAAATTCGCGGAAGCCGCCCTTGTCGACAGCAAGCGTGAAGGTCTGCTGCTCGCCGTCCGGGCACGCTGGGTCGCGCTGGCCGTCACTGCCGTTACCCTGCCGGTCATCAATCCGAACTGGGACGTGATCTATTACGTCCTGATGCTCGGCTTCTTTGCCCTGATCGGCTGGGCCCAACTCAAAGTCGGCAAGGTCGGCCGTTCGCCGCTCGAGGTTTTCCTGATCATTTGCGATCTCGGGCTGCTGACCTTCCTCAGCGTCGTCCCCAATCCGTGGAGTGACGTTCACTGGCCAATCGGAATGCAATTCCGGTTCGACAGTTTCATCTATTTCTTCATCTTCCTTTCTACCGCCACTCTCGCCTATTCGTGGCGAACGGTCGTCGCGATGGGCGGATGGACTGCTGCCCTGTGGGCCATTGCCGTCGGTTGGGCGTATCTGCAGCCCGAAACCCATGCCGCGCTGTCGGAGCGCGTCAGGGAAGCTGTCGGCGCCGATATTCGCTTGTTCGAGATCATCGATCCTTCGTCGATCGGTTTCGGCGCTCGTTTCCAGCAAGTGACGGTGTTCATCATCGTGGCCGGGATCCTGGCGCTGGCGGTCCGCCGTTCGAATGCGCTTCTGATCAGCCACGCCGGCATCGAACGCGAGCGCGCCAATTTGGCGCGTTATTTTTCGCCCAATGTCGTCAATGAATTGTCAGGCAATGACGAGCCGCTCACGCGCGTTCGCACGCAAGACGTCGCGGTGTTGTTCGCCGATATCGTGGGTTTCACCGCCTACGCCGACGGACGAGACCCGAAAGAGGTCATCGACACGCTGCGGCAATTCCATGAACGAATGGAACGCGAAGTATTCCAGCACGGCGGAACGCTCGACAAATACCTCGGCGATGGCCTGATGGCGACGTTCGGTACGCCATTCGCCGGCGATTCCGACGCGTTGAACGCCTTGCGTTGCGCGAGGGGTATGATCGGCTCGATTGCCGAGTTGAATAGCGAACGGAAGGCCCGCAACGAGCCGCCGATCCAGGTCAGCGTCGGATTGCACTATGGCCAAGTCGTGCTGGGAGATATCGGCCTCAACCAGCTCGAATTCGCCGTGATCGGCACCACCGTCAATGCGGCGAGCCGCCTCGAGGCACTCACCCGCGAATTCGGATGCGCCATCGTCGTCAGCGACTTGCTGGTGCGGCAGGCGCGAGCCGAATCGAAGCAGTCGAGCGCCGACTTCGCATTGCTTGTCGAGCAGCCGGCACAGATCATTCGTGGTCTCGAGCAACCGGTTGCCATCTGGACATGTGCCAACGTCGCTTCCTGATGCCCTGAGCATTCGATGAATGCATCGCGCCCCCATGGCTTCTTTTCGTGCTAGGAAGTCCCTGCCCGTTCCACCGAGACTGCAATTCCCCCTCATGGCCAAATCCACCCTCTCCTTCGTCTGCCAGAACTGCGGGGCGGCGTATAACCGCTGGCAGGGCAAGTGCGATTCCTGCGGCGAGTGGAACACGCTTGCCGAGGAAGACACGACCGGCGCGACCTCGATGCCGGTCTCGGTCCGCTCGCGGCGCAAGGGCCGGACGTTTGCGCTGGAATCGCTGACAGGAAAAAGCAACGACGCCCCCCGCCTGCCGTCCGGCATGACTGAGCTCGACCGCGTGACCGGCGGCGGTTTTGTCCGCGGCTCGGTGCTGTTGGTCGGCGGCGATCCCGGCATCGGAAAATCGACGCTGCTCACGCAGGCTACCAGCATGCTGGCGCGCGCAGGCCACCGCGCGGTCTATATTTCGGGCGAAGAGGCCGTGGCGCAGGTGCGGCTGCGTGCCGAACGGCTCGGATTGGCGGACGCGCCGGTGCAGCTCGCCGCCGAAACCTCGGTGGAAGACATCGTCTCGACGCTGTCGGAAGGTGCGGTGCCGCGGTTAATTGTGATCGATTCGATCCAGACCATGTGGACCGACACGGTGGAGTCGGCGCCGGGAACGGTGACGCAGGTCCGCGCCTCGGCGCAGGCGCTCATCCGTTTCGCCAAGAAAACCGGCGCGGCGATCATTCTGGTCGGGCACGTCACCAAGGACGGCCAGATCGCCGGCCCCCGCGTGGTCGAGCACATGGTCGACGCGGTGCTGTCGTTCGAAGGCGAAGGCTCGCAGCATTTCCGCATTTTGCGCGCGATGAAGAATCGTTTTGGCCCGACCGATGAAATCGGCGTGTTCGAGATGACGGGGCTCGGCCTTCGCGAGGTCTCCAACCCCTCGGAATTGTTCCTCTCTGAACGCGATCTGGGCAGCCCGGGAACCGCGGTTTTCGCCGGGATCGAAGGCACCCGCCCGGTACTGGTGGAATTGCAGGCGTTGGTGGCGCCGACCACGCTCGGTACCCCCCGGCGGGCCGTGGTGGGTTGGGATCCGAGCCGGCTGTCGATGGTGCTGGCGGTGCTCGAGGCCCATTGCGGGGTCAAACTGTCCGGCTACGACGTCTATCTAAACGTGGCTGGCGGCCTGAGAATCCAGGAGCCTGCGGCCGATCTCGCGGCGGCCGCCGCCCTGGTGTCGTCGTTGGTAAATGCGCCGTTACCGACGGACGCGGTCTATTTCGGCGAGATTTCGCTCTCGGGCGCGGTCCGGCCGGTGGCGCAGACCTCCGCCCGATTGAAGGAGGCCGCGAAACTGGGCTTTGGCCGCGCCGTTCTACCCGAATCGGCGCGCGGCGAGGTCGGCGGCGATGGAGGGCTTGCGCTGAACAGCATCGGCGGACTAACCAGTCTGGTGGCCGAAATCGCGGCGCGCGGCAGTCCGAGAGGCAACCGCGACACCGGTCGCGAGGGCGCGGCAGAGAAAAATGCCACACCAGCGCGATTCCGTCGTGAAAACAGCTAAAGCGGCGTGACGCGACCGCCCCTCGCCGCTATACAACGCGCGCGAAAGGCGGACGGGATGGCACGATTTCCGGCCTTGCGGGATACGCCGTCTGCCCCTCACTTGGGGTGACCCTGAGCCGCCGATTCGCTGCCTAAAGGACTTACGAGCGGACCTGACCAGCCGATGCCGATAACGATACTCGATCTCGTCCTGCTCGGAGTGATGCTGATTTCGGGGCTGCTCGCTATGGTGCGCGGCTTCATGCGCGAGATTCTGTCGATTGCGGCCTGGGGCGCGGCGGCGCTGGTGACGCTCTACGCCTTCTCGAAGCTGCTGCCGACCGCCAAAGCCTATTTCAACAACGACACGGTCGCAGCCGTCGCGGTCGTGGCCGGCACCTTCATCGGCACCCTGATTGTGGTCTCCGTGATCACGGTGCGGATTTCGGACATGATCCTGGATTCCCGGATCGGCGCGCTGGATCGCACGCTCGGCTTCCTGTTTGGGCTCGGCCGCGGGCTGCTGATCGTGGTGGTGGCCTTTCTGTTCTTTAGCTGGCTGGTCCCGGACAAGCAGCGGCCGGACTGGATCACCGGTGCAAAATCCCGGGTGGTGCTGCAGGGAACCGGCGATTGGTTAATGTCGCTCTTGCCTGATGACCCTGAGAACACCATTTTAAAGAGATTCAAGAAGAATAAACCGGAAGACGATCAAACTGACGCCGACCAGGCAGCCCCTGCATCCGGCGATGGCTACAGCAAACCTGCCCGCGACAGTCTTAAAAAGCTGATCGAAAAACCCGCGGGCCGCTAATTCTGGCCAAAATAGAGAGGCGATGGACGCGATGCAAAACCCTTCCGATCCCGCCGGGCAACTCGATCTAAATCCTGGCATCGAGTTGCAGGACGATCTCGAGGGCGACGCGCTACGCGAAGAGTGCGGCGTGTTCGGCATCTTCGGCCACCCCGAAGCCGCTGCCATCACGGCGCTCGGACTACATGCCCTCCAGCATCGCGGCCAGGAAGCCGCCGGCATTGTCTCCTTCGACGGTAGCCGTTTCCATTCCGAACGCCGCCTTGGCCTCGTCGGCGATACCTTCTCCCGCCGCGAGGTGATCGAGCGCCTGCCCGGCATCGTGGCGGTCGGCCATGTCCGCTATTCCACGACCGGCGCGACCATCCTGCGCAACGTGCAGCCGCTGTTCGCCGAGCTCAATGCCGGCGGTTTTGCGGTCGGCCATAATGGCAATCTCACCAACGGGCTGACGCTGCGCCGCGAGCTGGTGAGGAACGGCGCCATGATGCAGTCGACCACGGACACCGAAGTGATCCTGCACCTGGTCGCACAGTCCAAACGCAGCCGCTTCATCGATCGCTTTATCGAGGCGCTGCGCGCCATCGAAGGCGCCTATTCGCTGGTATCGCTGACCAACAAGAAGCTGGTCGGCGCTCGCGATCCGCTCGGTATCCGTCCGCTGGTGCTTGGTGATCTTGACGGCTGTCCGATCCTGACTTCGGAGACCTGCGCGCTTGACATGATCGGCGCGAAATATGTGCGCGACGTCGAGCCCGGCGAAATTGTCGTGTTCGACGAAGAGGGCGCCCACAGCCACAAGCCGTTTCCGCCGAAACCGCCGCGGCCCTGCATTTTCGAATACATCTACTTCTCACGGCCGGATTCGATCGTCGGCGGCCGTTCGGTCTATGAGGTCCGAAAGGCCTTCGGCGCGCAGCTTGCCCGCGAAAGCCATGTCGAGGTCGACGTCGTCGTGCCGGTGCCGGATTCCGGCGTGCCGGCGGCGGTCGGCTACAGCCAGCATTCCGGCGTGCCGTTCGAACTCGGCATCATCCGCAACCACTATGTCGGCCGCACCTTCATCCAGCCGACGCAGAGCGTGCGCGAGCTCGGCGTGCGCATGAAGCACTCGGCCAATCGCGCCGCGATCGAGGGCAAGCGGATCATCCTGATCGACGACTCGCTGGTGCGCGGTACCACGTCGAAGAAGATCGTGCGCATGATGCGCGACGCCGGCGCGCGCGAGGTGCATTTCCGGCTCGCCTCGCCCCCGATCCTCTATCCCGATTATTACGGCATCGACCTGCCGGACCGCGGCGGACTTCTCGCGGCCACCCATACGCTGGAAGAGATGCGCGACATCATCGGGGCGGACTCGCTGGCATTCCTGTCGATCGACGGCCTGTACCGCGCGATGGGCGAACCTGGGCGCGATCCCGCCAATCCCAAATTCTCCGATCATTGCTTCACGGGTGCCTATCCGACGCACCTCACCGACCAGACTCAGGTCGAACCGCAGCCCCGACAATTGTCGCTGCTAGCGGAAGCGAGCTGACGCGAAGCGTCATTCCGTGGCGATGCGCAGCATCAAACTATGGCGCGCAATTGCGCACCTGAGAATCTCGATGTGGCACTACCACATTTCCTAAGCTCCAGATTCCGGGTCTGGCCCTTCGGGCCATCCCGGAATGACGATGCTTTTCATTGCATCCGGGCTTGTCCCGGCCATCCACGTCTGTAAAACCCGCCGCGAAGACGTGGATGCCCGGGACAAGCTCGGGCATGACGAAAGTGGCACGACATGACCAAACCCCTCGCCTCTCGCATCGCGCTCGTGACAGGCGCCTCCCGCGGCATCGGCTATGCCACGGCGCGCGCGCTCGCCCGCGCCGGCGCGCACATTATTGCCGTCGCTCGCACGCAAGGCGGCCTTGAGGAACTCGATGACGAGATCAGCAAGAACGGCGGCAGCGCCACGCTGGTGCCACTCAATCTCACCGATTTCGACGGCATCGCGCGGCTCGGCGCGGCGCTGCATGAACGCCATGGCAAGCTCGACATTCTCGTCGGCAATGCCGGGGTCGCCGGTCCCTCCTCGCCACTCGGACATATCGAGCTGAAGCCGTGGAACGACGTGTTCGCCGTAAACGTCACCGCGAACTTCCAGCTCATCCGCTGCATGGACCCGCTGCTCAAGGTGTCAGACGCCGGCCGCGCCGTGTTCGTCACTTCGGGCGCCGCCAGCAAGGCGAACGCGTATCAGGGCCCCTACGCTGCATCGAAGGCGGCGCTGGATACGCTGGTACGCTCATGGGCCAACGAGACCGTAAGCACGAAGCTGCGCGTCAACCTGTTCAGCCCCGGCCCGATCCGCACCCGCATGCGCGCCAGCGTCTTTCCCGGCGAAGATCCGATGACGCTGGATACGCCGGAACAGGCCGCGGAATTGATCGTGCCGATGTGCGCGCCGGAATGGACCGAGACCGGCAAGCTCTATGACTACAAGACACGTACGCTGATGAGTTTTCATCCGCCGGCATGAGCATCTTACGAGCTCTCTCATTTTCATTTTAAGCGGAGCGAGTTGTCCGCCGAAGCTTTAGCGAAGGGGGAAAGCAATCCATTTCGCCGCTTGTTGAGACATGAATTCGCCATCCCCGTGCATTGCGTGAAGCTCGCCAATGACGGGTTGCTCTATGTCTGCGATCGCATCAACAACCGCGTGCTCAGAAAAGATGGAACCTTCGTTAAGGAATGGTTTTGCGAAAAGAATACCCTGGGGCCAACGGTGCGGTGTGGGACATCGCGATCTGGCCCGACGTCGGGCGCGCGACGATAGGTGCATTGCCCGCGGCTCCGAGAAGGACTATCGCAGGACTGCTGGCAGGTTCCGAAAAGAGAGCCGGCGAACAACATTTCTGGAGGAATACCCATGACGACTGGAATTGCGCGGCACTTCGCCGCTTCCGTGGCGCTTGCCGCACTCGCCCTCGCGACGCCAGCACTGGCCCAGGACAAGACCGTCAAGATCGGCGTGCTGAATGACATGTCGAGCCTCTATGCCGACATTGGCGGACCAAACTCGGTGGTTGCGGTCAAGATGGCTGTAGAAGATTCCGGCCTCACGAAGAAGGGCTGGAAGATCGAGGTGGTGAGCGGCGACCACCAAAACAAGCCGGACGTCGGCGTCAACATCGCAAGGCAGTGGATCGACAACGACAAAGTCGATGCAATCGCGGATACGCCGAACTCCGGCGTCGCGCTCGCCATCAGCAACCTCGTTAAGGAAAAGAACGCGGTGCTGCTCAACTCGGGTGCGGCCACGGCCGACCTCACAGGGAAAGCCTGCACACCGAATACGATTTCCTTTACCTATGACACCTACATGCTCGCGACCGGCACCGGCAAGGCGCTGACCAAGGCGGGCGGCGATAGCTGGTTCTTCCTGACCGCCGACTATGCCTTCGGCCACGCGCTCGAACGCGACACGTCGGCGGTCGTGACCGCCAACGGCGGCAAGGTGCTCGGCGGCGTGAGGCATCCGCTGAACACGTCGGACTTCTCATCCTTCCTGCTGCAGGCGCAGGCATCCAAGGCCAAGGTCGTCGGCCTTGCCAACGCCGGTGGCGACACCACCAACTCGATCAAGCAGGCTTCCGAATTCGGCATCGTCGCGGCCGGCCAGAAGCTCGCCGCGCTGCTCCTGTTCATCAACGACGTGCATTCGCTGGGACTGAAGACCGCGCAGGGTCTGACGTTCACGGAATCCTTCTACTGGGACATGAACGAGCAGACGCGCGCCTGGTCGAAACGCTTCTCTGCACAGGCCAACAAGAACGCGATGCCGTCGATGACCCAAGCCGGCAACTACGCCATGGTGCTGCATTATCTGAAGGCGATGGAAGCGCTCGGCGGCAATCCGCATGACGGCGCCAAGGTCGTCGCCAAGATGAAGGAATTGCCGACCGACGATCCGCTGTTCGGCAAAGGCCCGCTGCGTGCCGACGGCCGCCGTCTCATTCCGGCCTATCTGTTCGAGGTGAAAAAGCCGGAAGAGTCGAAGGGACCGTGGGACTACTACAAGCAGATCGCCACGATCTCGGCGGAAGATGCCGCCAAGCCGCTCGAAGCCAGCGAGTGTCCGCTGGTGAAGAAGTAAGAATTGTAGGGTGGGTTAGCGAAGCGTAACCCACCTCTTTTCAGGCAAAGCGAGCGGTGGGTTACGCCTTCGGCTAACCCACCCTACTTTTTCAGCGTGCGCCACGCAATCAACAGCGCGAGCCCCAACAGTGCCGCCGCCAGCAGGAACGGCGCGCCTGGCAATTTCACCGGCGCCTGATCGCTGATGAAATGGGCGAAGGTCAGGGTGAACAGGAACGGACCTGCCATCTGCGCGATGCTGTTGACGCTGTTGGTCGCTCCCTGCAATTGGCCCTGCTGATCCGGCGCAACGAGCTGCGTGGTCAGCGCCTGGATTGCGGCGCCCGCCACGCCCCACAGCGCCATCACGGGAATGCCGATCCAGAACAGCGGTCCGGTCGGTGCCGTACCATAGATGAAGAAGCCGAGCGCACCACAGGCAAGCCCGAGCAATAGCGCCCGGCGCTCGCCAAGACGCGTAACTATCGGCCCGACGCCCGCGCCCTGCACCACCATGGCGCACACGCCCACCAGAGCCAGCGTGAGCCCCACCGTTGTCGTGTCCCAGCCATACCGATAGGTGGCATAGAGCACGAAGGTGGAAGGCAGCACCACATGCGCGACCTGGCCAAAGAAATTCGCCAACGACAGGCCAGCGAGAATCCGGTTCGAGCGCAACAGATGCAATGCGCCGAGCGGACTGGCGCTCTTCCAGTGGAACGGCGCGCGCCGGTCCTGTGGCAGCGACTCCGGGAGGATCAGCCAGCCGTAGAGCGCGTTCGCAAAGCTCAGGCCCGCCGCGACCCAGAACGGCAGACGCGGATCCATACCGCCGAGCAGGCCGCCGACGGCGGGGCCGAGAATGAATCCGGCGCCAAAGGCCGCGCCGATCTTGCCGAACACCGCGGCGCGCCGTTCCGGCGGCGTAACATCTGCAATATAGGCAAAGGCCGTGGAGATGCTGGCCGAGGTGATGCCTGAGATCACCCGCCCGATAAACAGCCAGGTCAGCGACGGCGCCAGCGCCATCAACACGTAATCCAGCGCCAGCCCGAAATTCGATAGCAACACCACCGGCCGGCGGCCGAAGCGGTCCGAGAGCGCGCCAAGGATCGGCGAGAACAGGAACTGCATCAGCGCCCAGGCGGTGCCGAACAGGCCGAAGATCCGCGCCGCCGTCGCGGTGTCGTTGTCGACAAAACTCTCCACGATCTTGGGCAGGATCGGCAGGATCAGGCCGAGCGCGAGCATGTCGAGCAGGATGGTGACGAAGATGAAGGCAGCCGCGCCGCTGCGTACCGGCGGCCTATCGTCGGCAGCAGCGGTGGACGCCCGTTCGCTCATGACGGCCGCTTGCGCTTGTGCGCGAACGGATTGGCTTTTTCGCGCAGCGTGATGCGGATCGGCGTGCCCGGCAGGTCAAAAGCCTCGCGCAGGCTGTTGGTGAGATAGCGCAAGTAAGATTGCGGCACGGCGTCCGCACGCGAGCAGAACAGCACGAAGCTCGGCGGGCGTCCCTTGGTCTGCGTGATGTAGTTCAGCTTCAGCCGGCGGCCCGACACTGCGGGCGGCGGGTTGGCATCGACTGCCTGCTCGAACCAGCGATTAAGCGTGGCCGTGGGCACGCGCTTGTTCCAGACTGCGTAGGCATCCTGGATTGCGGTCATCAGGCGATCGATGCCCTCGCCCAGCAAGCCGGACACGGCGACGATGGGGGCACCTTTCACCTGCGGCAACCAGTGATCGGCATCGCTGCGCAGCGCCGAAATCAGATGCGGCTTGCGCTCCATCAAATCCCATTTGTTGACCGCCAGCACGATCGCCCGCCCCTCGCGCTCGATCAGATCGGCGATTCGCAAATCCTGTTCCTCGAACCGGTTCTGCGCATCCATCATCATCACGACGACTTCGGCAAAGCGCACGGCGCGCAGCGCGTCCGCCACCGACAATTTTTCCAGCTTCTCCTCGATCCGCGATCGCCGCCTTAAGCCCGCTGTATCGAACACGCGAAAGTCGCGCCCCTGCCAGGTGATCTCCACCGAAATGGAATCGCGCGTGGTGCCCGCCTCGGCGCTGGTCAACAGCCGCTCCTCGCCGAGCAGATGATTGATCAGCGTAGACTTGCCGGCATTGGGACGGCCGACGATGGCGACGCGGATCGGACGCTGAGCGAGATCCTCGTCCGATACGATATCGTCGTCGTCGAACTCCTCCCGCTCTTCAGCCGGCTCCGGTATCAGTGCGGCGAGCGCGTCGTAGAGATCGCTCATGCCCTCGCCATGCTCGGCCGAAATCTGCACGGGATCGCCGAGCCCCAGCGCGTAGGATTCCATCGCGCCGATTTCGCCGTGCTTGCCCTCGCTCTTGTTGGCGACCAGCACCACCGGCTTGTTGGCGCGGCGTGCGAAATCGGCAAAGGCGCGATCGTTCGGCGTCAGGCCCGCACGGGCGTCGATCACGAACATCAGCGCATCGGCCAGACCGATCGCGGCCTCGGTCTGCTCCTGCATTCGTGCCGTGAGCGAGCCCTTGGCGCCCTCGTCGAGGCCTGCGGTGTCGATCACGGTGAATTCGAGATCGCCGAGACGCGCGCTTCCCTCACGGCGATCGCGGGTGACACCGGGCTCGTCGTCCACCAGCGCAAGCTTCTGCCCGACCAGCCGGTTGAACAGCGTCGACTTGCCGACGTTGGGTCGGCCGATGATGGCGATCGTAAAGGACATAAATGATCCAAACGCCCGTTTCTGAAGGGCGTGTCAATCGAACGAAAACAACAAATCAGCGCGAGAAACTGCCGCTCGGCATCGGAGCCGGGAAAGCCGATTGTTGCGAGGATTGCGCGGGTGCGGCCGATTGGTCGGGCGGTGGAGCCGTGGTGCGCTTGCGCACGATCCTGGCCGGCTTGGGCGCAGGCGGCGCAGCGGCGGTGCTGCCTTCCTCCTCGGGCACGGCGTCGAGGTCTGCAGCGGCGGGTGCGGCAGCCTGCTTGCCACTGGATTTCGCGCCACGCTTCGACTTGGGCTCTTCGGGCGGAGGGGCTGCAGCCGCTACCGCGTTAGGATCATCAACTTGCTGATTGGCACCCTTGTAGAGATCCTTCGGCACGCCCTGCTCAAGGCCCGGCACCCCCTCGGGGAACACCGGTTTGCGCTCACCGGGCAGCTTCTTCTTGGTGTCGAGGAAGTCGAGCAGATCGGACGGATCGAAATTGCCCATGCTGCCACAGCCTGCCAGCGCGCCTGAAAGGGCGATAAGGACGGCGGTTGCGATCAAACGTTGCGGGCGGCGCATAGCGGTTTCCCAACTCGTTTTGCTGGCGTCAGCTCTTGGCGACCGGCGGCAGCAAGGCCTGAAGCGCTTCGGCACGCGAGCGCATGCTCGGCGGCGTTTCGCCGTCATTGGCGATCATATCCAGCCATTGCCGTGTCGCCGCGGCATCATTGGCACGCCAGGCCGATAGCGCCAGCAATTCGCGCGCGGTATGGCGGAAGGTGGCGCCCGGCGCAGCAGCGGCTTCGAGGCGCTCTTTCATGTTGGGATAGCTGGTGCTGTCCAACAGCAGCTGGGCCGCGCGAATCCGCGCAAGGTCCTGCTCGGCGACACCGACGCTGCGGTCAGCGGCAATCTCGTCGAACAGCTTTGCCGCGGCCTGCGGATCGCGGTTGGCGACTTCCGCCGCCAGGCGTAACCGTGCCAGCACGCGGTAGCCGAACGGCGCCTTCGCAACGAGATCGGCAAACGCCGCTTCGGCCTCGGCGTGCTTGTTGGCTTCCGAAAGCTCGACCGCCTTGTCGAACGCCGCCCCTGCCTCGGCCGCCTTCTTGGACTCCAGATATTGATAGCCGCGCCAGCCACCCACGGCGGCGATGATCAAAATCAGGCCGGCGATGATCAGAAGCGAATACCGGTCCCACAGCCTTTTGAGCTGCTCGCGACGGACCTCCTCGTCTACTTCATCAAATAATTCAGACACTTAAAGATATCCCATCCCGGGGAACCGCAACTTCGGCGGCAGTATCGCACGCCCGATCCCGCATGGCCGGGGCGTAGCCTATCGATATGGCGGTGGCAAGGCAAAGCGAGACGGATCAAAGCGTTAACAGTGGGCCGCAATCGCCTTCGAAATCGGCTGGCAATGTTGACATCGCGGTTCAAAGTTTGGCGTAATCCCGGCCGCTTCCATTGTCGATCCCTACCCGATTTTTCAGGTGTTTCATGCCTCGCCACGCGCTGGTTTCGATGCTGCTTGCCATTGGCCTGGTACCCCTGGCCGGAGCGTCTCTGGCCGACGACTTCAAACCGAAGGCGCCCGAGACGGCCTTCTCGGGCAAGCTGCGCCCCGACATTTTGGGTATCTCGACCGAATCGAACGCCGAATCCGCGCGCGCCATCTTTGATTCACTGTTCAAGGGCCGGACCGACACCAAGACCGACATCCAGCAGCACAAGTTCGGCGGTGCCGGCTACGTCGCCGCCTTGAATTTCAGCCTTCCTGCCGGCTCGAAACAGAACGGCGAGATGCTCTCGACCAGCTTCTCCTCACCCGCGAGCGCCAACCGCGCCTATTTCGTCGCCCGCAACCTGACCTTCGCACCGGACCAGCAGCCGTCGAAGGCCGACATGATCAAGGAGATCATGGGCAAATACGGCGTGCCGACCATCGTCGGCGACCAGCATCTGTACTACATCTATCGCAAGGGCTCGATCATGTCGGTCGGCGGCAAGTACAAGGAAGCGACTGCGCTCGAAGCGATCGGCAAGCCGCTCGACCCAAGGGTCGCCGTCAAGCTCAACGGCGACACCGTGCGCGGCAGTTGCGTGGCGGTCGTCAAGCGCGCCCAGACCAAAGCCAAGCAACTGGGCGCCATGCTCACCGAGGCCAAGGGCGCGAACTGCGACGGCGTGTTGAGTGTGCAGCTCGTTCCGGGCACGCTGGCCGACCGCGTCGGTATCGCCCAATTCACCCTGCTGGACGTCAAGCAGCTCGTCAGCGCCGCCGCGATCGACAGTGCCGCGCTCGCCGCCGGGCCAAGCGAGAGCGCGATGCCCAAAGGCAGCGCGCCGAAGCTCTAAGCCGCCGTGAAAGCCTCGCGGAGCTGCCGCTTCATCACTTTGCCGTTGGCGTTGCGCGGCAACGGGTCCGTCCGCAGATCGATGGTTTCCGGCACTTTGTAGTCCGACAGCCGTTCGGCGCACCAGGCGCGCAGCGCCTCGCCGCTGACGGCATTCCGCGTCACGACGACAGCATGCACGCGCTCGCCGAGCACCGGGCACGGTTTCGCGATGATCGCGCTCTCGACCACGTCGGAATGGCCTGAAAGCACCGACTCGACCTCGGCGGAATAGATCTTGAGCCCGCCGCGGTTGATCATGTCCTTCTGACGATCGAACACGCGCACGAAATTCTCTTCGTCGATCGAGCCGAGATCGCCGGAATGCCAGAAGCCGGCCGTAAAACTCTCCGCCGTCGCCTTCGGATTGTTCCAGTAGCCCTTGATGACAGACCCACCGTGAATCCAGATTTCGCCGATCTGGCCGCGCGGCAGTTCGCGGCCCTCGGCATCCATCACCGCGATCTGCGCGCCGGGACAGGGCAAGCCGACGCTGTCGATGTGGCTCGCGGTCAATTCGCCCGGCATCATGGTCGAGGGCGACGTGGTCTCAGTCGCGCCGTAGCAATTCATCAGCTTCAGGCCGGGAATCTTGGCATCGAGTTTCTCAATGGTGGCGATCGGCATCGGCGCGCCGCCAAAGCCGCCGATCCGCCAGCTCGACAGATCGTAGCTGTCGAAATCCGGCTGCAGCAGGCAGAGATTGTACATCGCCGGCACCATCACGGTGTAGGTGACTCGCTCGCGCGCGGCCAGCTTCAAATATTCCGCCGCCTTGAACTCCGCCATGATGATCAGCGCGCCTGCGCAACGGACCATGGTCATGAGGTTGGCGACCACGCCGGTGACATGCCCGAGCGGCACCGCGGCGATCGAGCGATCCGCGGCAGTGAGCTTCAGGCACGAGACGAACACCATGGCCGAATGAATGATGGTGCAATGGGCGAGCATCGCGCCCTTTGGCCGCCCCGTGGTGCCCGACGTATAGAGGATCATGGCAGTGTCCTCTTCGCCGACCTCGATTGGTGCGGCCAGCGGCGCGTTGTCAGCGAGTTCGGAAAAACGCGAAACTCGCGGGTCGTCGTCGACAACAATCCGGCGCATCACATCGGGAATGTCGCCGGCATCGGGCACACGATCGGCCAAGGCCGCCTCGTGGATCAGGAGCTTTGCGCCGCAATCGGTGAGCACATAGGCGATCTCGGGCTTTTGCTGGCGGATCGAAAGCAGCACTGTCACCAGCCCGGCATGGGCCGCACCCAGCATCGTCAGCACGAATTCGATTCTATTGCCGAGCAGTAGCGCGACGCGGTCGCCGCGCTGCAGGCCGAGTTTTTGAAATCCTGCTGCGATTTGCGCCAATTGCTGCGCGACCTCGCGCCATGTCATTCGCGTGGCGCCGCAGAGCAGCGCCTCGCCGTCCGGGTTGGTCGCAACCGCTTCGGCCACCATCGCCGGAATGCTCTTTGGCCGTTCACAAAAGACCGGAACGATTCGGTCGCCAAAGCGCGGCTCGAGCCGCATCGCCGGGATAGTGTGCTGCGACCAGTCCATGGATGGCGCGCCCCGTCAGCTCTTCTTCATCTCGTAGACGTGCTCGGGTCCCGGGAAAGCGCGCGAGCGCACGTCGCTGGCGTAGCCCTGGATCGCCGCTTCGATCGCGGGGCCGAGATCGCCATAGCGGCGCACGAATTTCGGCGTCCGCGGCGATAAACCCAGCATGTCCTCGAGCACCAGTACCTGGCCGTCGCAGGCCGCGCTGGCGCCGATTCCGATGGTCGGAATGGCGATGGTTTCCGTGATCTTGCGCGCCAGCGGCTCGGCGACCGCTTCGACCACGACCGAAAACGCACCGGCATCCGAGATCGCCTGGGCGTCCTTCAGGATCGGATCCCAACTGCCCTCGTCGCGGCCCTGCGCGCGAAACGAGCCGAGCGTGTTGATCGATTGCGGCGTCAGTCCGATGTGACCCATGACCGGCACGCCGCGCTCGGACAGGAACGCGACGGTTTCCGCCATGCGCACGCCGCCTTCGAGCTTTACCGCGCCGCAATGGGTCTCCTTCAATATCCGCACCGCGGAATGAAACGCCTGCTCCTTCGAGGCCTCATAGGAGCCGAACGGCATGTCGACCACGACGAGGGCATGCTTCGAGCCGCGCATCACCGCATGGCCCTGCAGGATCATCATATCGAGCGTCACCGGCACCGTGGTCTCGAAACCGTGCATGACGTTACCGAGGGAATCGCCGACCAGGATGACGTCGCAGTGTCGATCCACCAGCGCCGCGGTATGCGCATGGTAGGACGTCAGCATCACGATTGGCTCGCCGTTCTTGCGCGCACGGATATCCGGCGCCGTTTTGCGCTTGATGGCAGATTGCACAGACATATTAGGCTCCAACCACGGGGACGCCGATCACGACCGGATGGAACGCGAAGGCGAGCGCTAGATAGGCGACGAGACCGACCGCAATCGCGATCAAATCGTTGCCGGGACCGCCGACGGGAATCGGTGGGGCGCCAGCGTCGGAACGATATTTCAGCGAAATGCGATCATACACCGCCCATGCGAGAAACGAGCCGAACAGGATGATCGAGCCGAGATCGCCATTGGCGAGCAGATGCGCCGCCGCCCACAGCTTGATGCCCGTCAGCATCGGATGTTTCAGCGTCGTATAGATCCGGCCGCGGATGTAGGATGCGACAACCATGATGACCGCGGGCAGCATCAGCGCCGTAGTGACGTGCTTGAGCGCCACTGGCGGGTTCCAGAGGGCGATCCAGCCCGTTTGGCGATAAAGCGCAAAGCCCCAGATGATCAGCGCCAGACCAGCGATCGAAGCCAGCGCATAGCCGATCTTGTAGCCGCTCTCGCCCGTCGCGGAGATCACCCGCGCGCGCAGCTTGCGCTGCGTGGTGAGCGTGTGGACGCCGAAGAACAGGATCAGGCCCAGGATCAACACCAGCAGTCCCATGACGTGCCTCCCGTTGCGCGGCTGGTTTTCCGGATTATCCGGGTATCATTTTAAGGGCTTGGTGCGCAATGCGCCACGCGGCCGTTACGGCCTCTCCGCCTGCTTGCGCAGATCGCGGTTGTCGACGTAGCGGATCGCGATCGGCCGCCCGGCAAGCGCGCCGCCAAGCCCGCCGGTAAACTTCAACGGCGTACAGGCCGCCAGCGACGCATTGATCGCGTTGAGATAAATAGCGCGGGTGTCGGCCGGAACGCCTGCCGTGGCATAGGTCACGCGGGGCGTAGCGATGATCTCGCCCGAGCGCTTGAAGCTGAACCGAACCGACATCTGCATGCCCTGGCGCGCGATGTCGGAAGGTGGTGGCGACCAACAGGAGCGCAACGCCGCAAAGAGGTCGCCGATCGTATCGAGATCATGATCCGGCTTCCGGTATTTCGCGGCCTGATCCTGTGGAGGCACGCTTTCGATCGTGAGTTGCAGATTCTGGCCGTACGGATAATCGATCTCGGGAATACAGGGACCTTCGTTGAACACGCTGCAAAATGACGGCGTGCACGGCTGGCCGTCGAGCACGCTGCAGGGCGCGTGCGAAAATGGCGTGGCGTCGATCTGGCGCCGCGACTGGGCGTCGGCGGCGCTCATCCCGACGAATGTGGTAATCAGGCATAGGATGATGCACCGGAACATGCGGCCCTAAGTCCTAAGAGGCGACCCAACTAAGCTGATGCGCGGTTCGTCCCGCATCAAGGCGGACGGTGTTCACATCCCTGCGTTCATGGCGGACAGTTCCGCAATCAGGGCCTTCTCGCTGGGCTGGTCGAGGACGCCGGCGGTATAGAGCGAGATGCCGCCATAGAGCGTAATGTAGACCTTCATCACCGCGCGGCGACGCTCGGCCGGGCTCTCGATATCCTGGCAGAATATCCGCATGGCCTGGGCGATGACCTTATGAACCGCGGCCTGCAGCGGCGGATTGTGCTTCATCGTGGCGTGCGGGCGGCTGGTCATCAGGGCGTACAGCGCGCGGTTGGCGAGCGCGAAGCGGACATATTTCGCGGTGTAGTCCTGTGGCGTCTCTGCCTTGACGAGGATGGCGGCGAGCCTCGTGTAGGCCTCGGCCGCGACCGCGTCGAGCAGCGCTTCGCGGTCAGCGAAATGATTGTACAGCGAGCGATGCGCGACGCCGACGGCCTCCGCGACCTCGCGCAGGCTCAGTTGCTCATGGCCGGCCGCGGCCACCAAACGGGTGGCGGCCTTCAGCGCTTCGGATTTCAGATTGCCATGGCGATAGGTCGCCCGGCGCGGCTTTGCGGTCATGTCGCCTTCATACAAAGGCATGAGACGCAACGCCACTGCCGGGCGGCCGAAGCTTTCCGTCAGGCCGATGCCCGTTTGGCAACGCGGTCCTCGCCGTACTGCGGCGTAATGTCCTCGTCGATCATGGCGCGGATCATCTTGATCAGCGCCCCGCGCGCCCGCGCCTTGGTGGCGGCATGGGCGGCCATGTTGAGCGCGGCAAGCGCCTGTGCGGTCTCCTCGGCGCTGCGCTCCAGCGCATCCGCCGGGACGAGGCGGTCAAAGAAGCCGGCGGTGACGGCCTCCATGGGGCCGAACATCTCCCCGGTCATCACTGCCCTGCTGAAGTAGGCCGGCGTCAGCCGCTGCCGTGCGATCTCGATCGCAAAACGCGGCACGGTGAGCCCGATCGCGACCTCGTTCATGCCGATCCGGTAGTCGCCCTCGGCGGCAATCCGGTGGTCGCTGGACATGATGAGGAAAGCCCCCATCGGGTAGGCGTTACCATGGCAGGCCGCCACTACCGGCGTCGGGAACGAGAGGATGCGCAAGGCCAGTTCCGCGCCCGCTTTCACCATCAGATATTGGTCCTGGGCGCTGCCCTTGGCGAATACGTTAAGGTCGAATCCTCCTGAAAAATGCTTTCCTCGCGCTTTCAGGATCACCACCGTCTTGTCCTTTTCCGCCTGGTCGAATGCCGCATGCAGGGCGTTGAGCATGGCAAGCGACATCACATTGGCCTTGCCATCGTCGATCACGATGGTGCCGACCGGGCCGGAACGGGAATAGGTTGCGAGATCAGTCATGGGCGGTCTCCCTTTTTTGTTTCAAAAGCATCCGATGGATACTTTTACGGAAGCGCGGGGTGACGCAAGAGATTTATTCGGGCTTGGAATGCATGCAGGCATCCACCGGATGCATAAGTTTAGGTGAGCAACCAGCCTCACCCCAACTGTCATCGTCCGGCTCGACCGGACGATCCAGTATTCCAGAGACGGATAGATGGACGGAGAGGCCGCGGCGTACTGTGTCCCCCGCCTTCGCAGAGGACAACAGCGGAGGCCGGCGCAAAAGCGAGGCCGCCTACGCCTTCTTCTTCACGTCCTTGACGTTGGAGAAGGTGATCCCTTCGGCGCGCTCCCTGGTATAGCCCAGGTAAAACTCGTTCCTGGCCATGAACACGGGATCGCCGTCGACGTCGTCGGCGATGCCCGAGCCGTTGGCCGCGATGAAGGCGTCGAGCCTCTTGCGGTCGTCGGACGAGACCCAGCGGGCGAGCTGGAATTCCGAAACCTCGAATTCCACCGGCAGCGAATATTCCGCGTCGAGCCGTGCCTTCAGCACGTCGAGCTGCAGCGGACCGACAACGCCGACCAGCGCTGGTGCGCCGTCGCGGGGCCGAAACACTTGCACCACGCCCTCTTCCGACATCTGCTGCAGCGCCTCTTTCAGCTTCTTGGCCTTCATCGCATCCGTCAACCGCACGCGGCGGACGATTTCCGGCGCAAAACTGGGGACGCCGACGAAGGTGATGTCCTCGCCTTCCGTCAACGTATCGCCGATCCGCAAGGTACCGTGGTTCGGAATGCCGACGACGTCGCCGGCAAACGCCTCATCGGCCACCGAGCGATCCTGCGCGAAGAAGAACTGCGGCGACGACAGCGACATGTTCTTGCCGGTCCGCACCAGCTTCGCTTTCATGCCGCGGCTGAGCTTGCCGGAGCACAGCCGCGCGAACGCGATGCGGTCGCGGTGGTTCGGATCCATATTGGCCTGGATCTTGAACACGAAGGCGCTCATGCGCGGCTCGGCTGCTTCAACCTTGCGCAAATTGCTGTCCTGCGCCCGCGGCGCCGGCGCGAACTTGCCAAGACCTTCCAGCAAGTCGCCGACACCGAAATTGCGCAGCGCGCTGCCGAAATAGACCGGCGTCAGGTGGCCCTCGCGAAACGCGTCCAGCTCGAACGGCTTGCAGGCTTCCGACACCAGCGCGAGTTCGTCCTTGATCTCGGCGACGTCGAGATTGGGGTTGCGGCCGGCAAGATCGGCGATATCGATCTGCTCGGTCGCGCCGGTCTTGGCGCCGCCGCCTTCGAGCAGGCGCACGCCGCCGTTGACGACGTCGTAGGTGCCGAGGAAGTCGCGGCCGCGGCCGACCGGCCAGGTCATCGGCGTGGTGTCGAGCGCCAGCGTCTTTTCGATCTCGTCCAGCAGTTCGAACGTGTCGCGGCTCTCGCGGTCCATCTTGTTGATGAAGGTAATGATCGGAATGTCGCGCAGCCGGCACACCTCGAACAGCTTTCGCGTCCGCGCCTCGATGCCCTTGGCGGCGTCGATCACCATGACGGCGGAATCGACCGCGGTCAGCGTCCGGTAGGTATCTTCCGAGAAGTCTTCGTGACCGGGCGTGTCCAAGAGGTTGAAGACGAGGTCCTGGAACTCGAACGTCATCACCGAGGTCACGACCGAAATGCCGCGCTCGCGCTCGATCTTCATCCAGTCGGAACGGGTATTGCGCCGCTCGCCCTTGGCCTTGACCTGCCCTGCCAGATTGATGGCGCCGCCGAACAGCAGGAGCTTCTCGGTCAGCGTGGTCTTGCCGGCGTCCGGATGGGAGATGATCGCAAATGTGCGCCGCCGCGCCACTTCATCTGATAGCGGCGAGCGGGACGGCGATTCGGCTGTAACGGCAATGTCGGACATGAGGCTCGAGCGTTTGGCAGGGAAAACCAGGCTGATCAAGCCTCATTTGGTGGTTGCGAGGGCTCCTGGCCAGTCCCATATCGGCAGCGGAAGGACGGCCTTCCAATTTTGCAGCTCATCCGCGGGGACGACCCTGCCGGGGTTCGGAGGGTTGTCATGGCCTGGATCGTGTTGTTCGTCGCCGGTCTTATGGAAGTGGGCTGGGCGATCGGCCTGAAATATACCGAGGGTTTCACACGGCTTATCCCATCCGTCCTGACGCTTGCCTGCATGGCAGGCAGTATCCTCCTGCTTGGCCTTGCCTTGAAAGCGCTGCCGATCGGAACCGCCTACGCGGTATGGACCGGCATTGGCGCGGTCGGAACCGCCATCCTAGGCATCGCACTGTTCGGCGAGCCTGCGACGGCCGCCCGCCTCGCCTGCATTGGACTGATCGTGGCCGGCATCGTCGGGCTTAAACTCGTCACCGGATCAGCGTAGCAACAGCACGGCCCAGTAGGTCAGTGCCGCCACGAACGCCGACGCCGGAATGGTGATCACCCAAGCATAGACGATCGAGCTCGCGACGTTCCAGCGCACCGCCGAGACCCGCCGCGCCGCGCCGACGCCGACGATCGAGCCGGTAATGGTGTGGGTCGTGGACACGGGAACCCCGAGATAGGTCGCCATGAACAGGGTCGCAGCTCCACCGGTTTCGGCGCAAAAGCCCTGCATCGGCGTCAATTTCGTGATCCGCAATCCCATCGTGCGGACGATCCGCCAGCCCCCCATCAACGTGCCGAGCCCCATCGCCGCCTGACAGGAAATCACGACCCAGAACGGGATGGCAAAATCCGCCCCGAGATGGCCCTGCGAGTACAAAAGCACCGCGATGATGCCCATGGTCTTTTGCGCGTCGTTGCCGCCATGGCCGAGCGAATAGAGCGATGCCGAGACGAATTGCAGAATGCGGAAGGCGCGATCGACCGCAAACGGTGTCGAGCGCACCGACAGCCAGGACACGATCGCGACCAGAACCAGCGCGAGCAGAAACCCGACCAGCGGCGACAGCACAATCGCCAGCAGCGTCTTCGACAGGCCGCTCCAGACCGCCGCGGAAATTCCAGCCTTGGCCATGCCCGCGCCAACCAGTCCTCCGATCAACGCGTGCGAACTCGAAGATGGAATGCCGAGCCCCCAGGTGATCAGGTTCCAGACGATCGCGCCGATTAGCGCAGCGAAGATCACGGCGGCATCGACGACGTCGGGTTCGATGATTCCCTTGCCGATCGTGTTGGCGACGTGCAGCCCAAAGAAGAGGAAGGCGATAAAATTGAAGAAGGCCGCCCAGAACACCGCGTAATGCGGGCGCAGCACGCGGGTCGATACGATCGTGGCGATCGAATTGGCGGCGTCATGCAGGCCGTTGAGGAAATCGAACAACAGCGCGACGCCAATTAAGAAGACCAGAATTGGAAAAGCCAGGGTGGCGTCCACTGAATTGGCCCTGCCCTATACCTGTTCGATCACGATCGAGTTGATCTCGTTGGCGACGTCGTCGAAGCGGTCGGACACTTTTTCGAGATGCTTGTAGATCTCGGCGCCGACCACGAAATCCATCGAATTGCCGTTGCGGTGCTTGAGAAACAGCTCCTTCAACCCGATGTCGTGGAGATCGTCGATACGACCCTCCAGTTTTCCGATTTCCTCAGTAATGGCGGTCAGCATCGCGACGTTGTTGCCGATCGACTGCATCAGCGGAAGCGCGCGGCTGACCAGATTGGCGCACTCGACCAACAGCGTGGCTATTTCGCGCATCGGAGGTTCGAACGTTCGGACCTCGAACAGTACCACCGCCTTCGCGGTCTGCTGCATCTGGTCAATCGCGTCGTCCATCGACGTGATCAGATTCTTGATGTCGCCGCGGTCGAACGGGGTAATGAAGGTGCGGCGGACCGCGGTCAGGACCTCGCGGGTGATGCCGTCGGCGTCGTGTTCGAACTGATTGACTCGTTGGCAGAATACCGGCGTCTCGTCGCCGCCGCGCATCATGTCCTGCAACGCCAGCGCGCCCTGCACGACCGTCTGGGCGTGGCGGGCAAATAAATCAAAAAACCGCTCCTCCTTGGGCAAAAAGGCACGAAACCAGCGCAGCATGGGTATTTTCCGTCGTTCAGAAACAGCCGCGGAGCGATCTGTCACAAAACTGTCATAGATCATTCGAGGGAAAAGGGCGCGACGTCGGGTCCCGGGAACCGGGTCATCCACCGCTTTGTGGAGCCTAAAAACTGCGCCAAACCGCCGTTTTAGAGGGATCGGCGGAAATAATGCGCGATCTCGCCGATGATGCCACGGCGGAACGTCAACACGCAGGCCACGAAGATGACGCCCTGGATCACCGTCACCCATTGGCCGAAGCCGGCCAGATATTGCTGCATGGCGATGATAACGAAGGCCCCCACGACCGGACCGAACACCGTGCCGAGGCCGCCGACCAGCGTCATTAGCACGATTTCACCCGACATCGTCCAGTGCACGTCGGTGAGCGAAGCGTTCTGCGCCACGAACACCTTCAGCGAGCCGGCAAAGCCCGCAATCGTTCCGGAGAGGATGAAAGCGAGCAGCTTGTACTGGTCAGTCTTGTAGCCCAGCGAGATCGCGCGCGGCTCGTTTTCGCGAATGGCTTTCAAGACCTCGCCGAACGGCGAGTTGATGGTGCGGTAGATCAGGAGGAAGCCGCCGAGGAATCCGGCGAGCACCACGTAGTAAAGCACCGTGGGCTTGGAGAGATTGAATATTCCGAACAGGTAGCCCTGCGGAATGCCCTGGATGCCGTCCTCGCCATGCGTGAACGGCGCCTGCAGATAGATGAAATAGAGAAGCTGCGACAGCGCCAGTGTGATCATCGCAAAGTAGATACCCTGCCGCCGAATGGAGATGAAGCCGGTGACGACGGAGAGCGCGGCAGCGCCGGCGGTGCCGATCACAATGCCGAGCTCGGGCGTAACGCCCCAGACCTTGAGCGCATGCGCCGAGCAGTAGCCCGCGGTTCCCAGGAACATCGCATGGCCGAACGACAGCAGGCCGCCATAGCCGATCAGGAGGTTGAACGCGCAGGCGAGCAGTGCGAAGCACAGCGCCTGCATCACGAAGAACGGGTAGATGCCCGTCAGCGGCACAACACCCAGCAGCACCGCCATCGCCGCGAACATAAGCATCTCGTCGCGCATCGCACGCGGCGTTACCGGCAGTGTATCGTCAGTCAATGCGCTCATGTCAGGCTGCCCGTCCCGTCAGTCCCGCCGGCTTCAACAGCAACACCAGCACCATCAGGACGAACACCACGGTGTTGGAAGCTTCGGGATAAAAATACTTGGTCAGTCCCTCGATCACGCCGAGCGCAAATCCGGTGATGATCGATCCCATGATCGATCCCATGCCGCCGATCACCACCACTGCGAACACGACAATGATCAGGTCCGCGCCCATCAACGGCCGCACCTGGTTGATCGGAGCCGACAACACGCCGGCCAGCGCCGCGAGGCCAACGCCAAGTCCGTAGGTCAGCGTGATCATTCTGGGCACATTGATGCCGAACGCGCGCACCAGGGTCGGATTTTCAGTCGCCGCACGCAGATTGGCGCCGAGCCGGGTTTTCTCAATCAGGAACCACGTGGCAAGGCAGACCACGAGCGAGAAGACGACAACCCAGCCGCGGTAAATCGGCAGGAACATGAAGCCGAGGTTCATGCCGCCCTGCAGTTCACTGGGAATCGCATAGGGCAGCCCCGACGAACCGAAATAATTCTGAAAGACGCCCTGGATAATCAGCGCCAATCCGAATGTCAGCAGCAATCCATAGAGATGATCGAGGCCGGCGAGCCATTGCAGCATGGTCCGTTCCAGGATCATGCCGAAAATGCCGACCGCGATGGGCGCGATGATCAGCGCCGGCCAATAGCCGATGCCGGCGATGTTCAACAGAAAATACGCGCAGAACGCGCCCATCATGTAGAGCGCGCCATGGGCGAAATTGATGATATTGAGCATGCCGAAGATCACCGCCAGCCCGAGACTGAGCAGCGCGTAGAACGATCCGTTGATCAATCCCACCAAAAGCTGGGCGTAGAGAGCTTGCATCGGTTTCGCACTCAATCTCGTTATGATGCGGGTTAGCTTGGGCCGCGAGAGGGAGGCCCGCCGGCATGAGGCCGACGGGCCATCGTTGTTACTTCTTTACCAGCGGGCAGGCGCTTTCCGAAAGCGGCCGGAAGGCTTGGTCGCCCGGGGTGGTTCCAATCAGCTTGTAATAGTCCCACGGTCCCTTGGATTCGGAGGGCTTCTTGACCTCGAACAGGTAGGCCGGATGGATTTTGCGGCCGTCGGCGCGGATCGTGCCTTTGCCGAACAGCGGATCGTCGGTCGGCGCTTCCTTCATTTTCGCCACCACCTTCACGCCGTCATGCGGATTGCCGCCCATGGCGTCGAGCGTCTTGAAATAATGAACCAGGCCCGAATACACGCCGGCCTGCACCATCGAAGGCATCGCCTTGTTCTTCATGCGCTCGGAGAAACGCTTGGAGAACGCGCGGGTGCCGTCATTCAGATCCCAGTAGAAGGTCTCCGTGAAATTCAGGCCCTGCGCCACCTTCAGGCCGAGCGAATGCACGTCAGTAATGAACAGCAGAAGGCCGGCGAGCTTCTGTCCACCGGCGACAATGCCGAACTCCGACGCCTGCTTGATCGTGTTCGTGGTGTCGCCGCCAGCATTGGCCATGCCGATGATCTTGGCCTTGGACGCCTGTGCCTGCAGCAGGAAGGACGAGAAGTCCGACGAATTCAGCGGATGCTTGACACCGCCGATGACCTTGCCGCCCGACTTCACCACGACCGCCGTGGTGTCGCGCTCCAACGCGTGGCCGAAGGCATAGTCCGCGGTCAGGAAATACCAGGTGTCGCCACCGGCCTTCACCAGCGCCTGCCCGGTAGAGTTGGCAAGCATGTAGGTGTCGTAGACCCAGTGAATCGTATTCGGCGAGCACTGCGCATTGGTGAGATCCGACGTCGCCGCGCCGGTATTGATCATGACGGCGTTCTTTTCCTTCACCAGATTGTTGACCGCCAGCGCAACGCCGGAGTTCAGCACATCCATGAAGATGTCGACCTTCTCGACGTCGATCCACTGCCGCGCGATGGTGGTGGCGATGTCGGGCTTGTTCTGGTGGTCGGCGGAAACGATGTCGATCTTCCAACCCTTGGCCGCGAGGCCCGAATCCTCCATCGCCATCTGGGCGGCGAGCGTGGAGCCGGCGCCGCCGAGGTCGGAGTAAAGTCCGGAATTGTCGGTGAGCACGCCGACCTTGACGGTCTTGTCTTGCGCCATGGCGCCGCCGCCTGCGGCCAGCGCCAGAGCGGTGCCGAGAAAGAGAGCTGAAATCCGATGTTTCATAGTATCTCCATTAATCCAGAGTGCAGCAAAGTACCGATTAAACGCCGAGATAGGTGTGGAGCTTGTCCATATTGGCCGACAACTCCGAATTCGCAAAACCGTCGATGACCTTGCCGTGCTCGACGATGTAGTAGCGGTCGGCCACCGTGGAGGCGAAGCGGAAATTCTGCTCGACGAGCAGGATGGTAAAGCCTTCCGACTTCAGCCGCGCGATGGTGTGACCGATCTGCTGGATGATGACGGGCGCCAGGCCTTCGGTCGGCTCGTCCAGCATCAGAAACCGCGCGCCGGTGCGCAGGATTCTGGCGATCGCGAGCATCTGCTGCTCGCCGCCCGAAAGCTTGGTGCCCTGGCTGTTGAGGCGCTCCTTCAGGTTCGGAAACAAGTCGAAGATCTGGTCGAGCGATAGCCCGCCACTGCGCACGATCGGCGGCAGCAGCAGGTTTTCGCGCACGTCTAGGCTTGCGAAAATGCCCCGCTCCTCGGGACAGAATGCGATGCCGAGGCGCGCGATCCTGTCGGACGAGGCACGCGTGATGTCCTGACCGTTAAAACGGATCGAACCAGTACGCTTGCCGATAATTCCCATCACCGACTTCAGCGTCGTGGTCTTGCCGGCGCCGTTGCGGCCGAGCAGCGTGACCACCTCGCCCGCCTTCACATTGAAGTTGATGCCGTGAAGGATGTGGGATTCGCCGTACCAGGCCTGCAGGTCGGAAACGGAAAGGATCTCCGCGCCCGCCGGTTTGGCGGCGGCTTCGGCCATTTTCAACTCAGGCATGACCGGCCCCCAGATAGGCTTCCTTGACGCGCTCATCCTTGGACAATTCGGCATAATTGCCTTGCGCCAGCACCTGGCCGCGCGTCAGCACCGTGATGATGTCGGACAGGTTGGCGACCACGGAGAGATTATGTTCGACCATCAGGATGGTGTGCCTCGCCGAGATGCGCTTGATCAGCGCCGCGATCTTGTCGATGTCTTCATGACCCATGCCCGCCATCGGCTCGTCGAGCAGCATCATCTCGGGGTCGAGCGCCAGCGTCGTCGCAATCTCCAGCGCGCGCTTGCGTCCATAGGGCATCTCGACCGCTGGTGTATTGGCGAACTCGCTCAAGCCCACGTCGTTCAGCAAGTCGAGGGCGCGGCCGTTGAATCGGTCAAGCACGCGCTTGGAGCGCCAGAAATCGAACGAGCTTCCATGCTGGCGCTGTAGCGCGACACGAACGTTTTCCAGCGCCGTCAGGTGCGGAAACACCGCCGAAATCTGGAACGAGCGCACCAGCCCGAGGCGGGCCACATCGGCCGGCGCCATCGCGGTGATGTCCTGCCCCTTGTACAGGATCTGCCCTGCAGACGGCCTCAGAAACTTGGTCAACAAGTTGAAGCACGTCGTCTTGCCGGCGCCATTCGGCCCGATCAACGCATGAATGCTGCCGCGCCGTACCTTGAGGGCGACATCGCGAACGGCGAAGAAACCCGCGAATTCCTTGGTCAATCCGTGGGTTTCGAGAATGAACTCATCAGCCAAACAAATTTCCCCCTCAACCGTCTCCGCGAGTTCGCCCGCGCGCGGCCAATTTTTCCCTGTTCGGGCAGGCTCTCCTGGACGTCCTGGAAACCGTCCCGAGCCCGCCGCCTCCGGCCGGAATATGCCGTCAACGCGATGGATTAGGCAAGGCGGAATGCTGCCACGCCCGACCGCGCGCTTGCGGTTCCGGATGCGCCATAAGTCGAATGGTGCGCCGGCGCGGCTCGGCCAAGCCACGAGCCACGCTCAACCGTAACCTCGCGCCGGCAAGCCATCGTTAACGGTGTTCTGCTGCAATCGGGCACGCTTTCACACAATGTTTCCCCCTCGGGGCGCATCATTTTGCGATTTAGATCGCGTAGGAACTGCCGCCTTGAAATTTGAAAGCGCCGGACCGTCAGTCATCAAATCTATCAAGCAGCGCGACCTGCTGAACACTTGGCTGCGGCTATACGCCCGCGACCAATCGATACCGCGCACGGCGGAATACCAGCCGGCGCGGATCGAGGACGAACTTCCCGACCTGGTCCTCTACGCGGTCGATGCCAGCACCCAGCCGCCACGCCTGATCATCCAGAGCGACGGCACGCGGATGTCGACGGCTTATGGGAATACCGGCAAGGGCCGCTATCTCGACGAGTATCTTGGCGCAAGGCTCGCTCCGATCGTGATGCCCGTCTATCACGAATGCATCGCGCGCCGCCTGCCGGCCTATACCATCGCCAATATCGACGACATCTACGGGCGAATCGTCGCCTATGAGCGGCTGTTGTTGCCGTTCTCGGATGACGGCAGCGTCACCCATATCATCGCTTCGCTGAAAACCATCAGCGAGGATGGCGGCTTCGAGATCAAGAATCTGATGCGCGGAAACGACCAACTGCCGGTGCCGAAGCTTCGCACCATCATCGACCGCGATCTCTTCCATCGCGCGCCCGGCCGCATTCCATCCGGCGATGAAATCGAGTCCGATTAGGCCTTTCGCCCGCGCGGCTTCGACGCGACCTCGCTCGCATAGATATCCGGCTTGAACCCGACCAGCAGTTTGCCACCGAGATCGAGCACCGGCCGCTTGATCATCGAGGGCTGCGCCAGCATCAGCGCCAACGCCTTGCGCTCGTTGAGGCCTTCCTTGTCGCCGTCGGGCAGCTTCTTGAACGTCGTGCCGGCGCGGTTGAGCAGCGTTTCCCAGCCGACATCGTCGGACCATTGCTTGAGCTTGTCCTTGCCGATGCCGGCAAGCTTGTAGTCGTGAAAGTCGTAGGCCACGCCGTGATCGTCGAGCCAGGCGCGCGCCTTCTTCATCGTATCGCAGTTCTTGATGCCGTAGATGGTGATGGGCATTGTCGTTGCATTCCGAAATGTCGTTATTGGTGCCGCCGGACAGAATTAGAGTTAAGCAGATCGGCGAATCTATCATAGATTGATACATCATTCGTGCCCGGACCATCCGATGGAATTCACCGTATTGTTTCTGGCCATAGTCATCGTGATGCTGATCGCCTGGCGCGGTCGGCGTCCGCTGGCGCTCGGCCTGTTCGGGGCCCTGCTGATCGCGTGCATCGGCACCTATCTGCATCACGCGACCGATACGCTGAAACTGTCGTTCTGAGGGACGCATGACCCAGGCGCGTGCCATTACATTAAATGCACTCAGCCTCTACGCGGTGGCGCTGGTGCTGGCGGCGGCCTATGCGGCGCAGTTCATTCTTCATGAGCTGCCCTGCCCGCTCTGCCTGCTGCAGCGCATTCTGTTCGCGGCTCTCGCCGTCGGCCCGATCCTCAATATCCGCTTCGGTCCCCGTCCCAGCCATTATGCGATGTCGCTGCTGGCGGCAGTGGCAGGCGCCGTCGCGTCGACCCGCCAGGTACTGCTGCATATCCTGCCCGGCGACGCCGGCTATGGTTCCGCGTTGCTCGGCTATCACTATTATACCTGGGCGCTGATCGGCTTCATTACGGCCATCGTCCTGCTTGCGGCGATCCTGCTGTTCGACCGCCAGTTCGAGGAAGACCGCGCCGTGCTGCCGGCCACCGGCGGCGCCTTCGCGCAAACCGCGGTATGGCTCGTGATCGCACTCACGGCGGCCAATGTAGTGACCACGCTGCTCGAATGCGGCTTCGGCGCCTGCGCCGATAACCCGGTGGTGTACGAACTGCTCAAGCACGCCGCTTAAGGCCGCTTGGGTATGTCGAGCCCGCGCTGCACCGCCGGCCGGGCGAGCCCGCGTTCCAACCATGCCGGCACCTGCTTCAGCGTATCGAACGCGACGAGATCGCGCGCACCGTAGAAGCCGATCAAGTTGCGCACCCAGCCGAGCATGGAAATGTCGGCGATGGTATATTCGTCGTCCATGATCCATTGCCGTCCGGCGAGCCGCGTTTCCGCCACTTCGAGCAGGCGCTTCGACTCGGCGACATAACGCTCGAGCGGCCGCTGGTCGGCAAAGTCCTTGCCGGCGAATTTGTGGAAGAAGCCGACCTGCCCGAACATCGGTCCGATCCCACCCATCTGGAAATGCAGCCACTGGATGGTCTGGTATCGTCGCGCCGGATCGGCCGGCAGAAGCTTGCCGGCCTTCTCGGCGAGATATTGCAGGATCGCACCGGATTCGAACAGCGGCAGCGGTCTGCCGCCGGGACCATCCGGATCAAGTATGGCCGGTATCTTGCCGTTCGGATTCAGCGACATGAATTCCGGCGTCTTCTGGTCATCCTTGTCGAAGTCGACCAGATGCACCTCGTAGGGCAAGCCAATCTCTTCGAGCATGATCGAAACCTTCACGCCGTTTGGCGTCGGCAGCGAATAGAGCTGAAGGCGGTCGGGATGTTTGGCGGGCCAGCGTTTGGTGATCGGGAAAGCGGAAAGATCGGACATCAAAACTCGTTTTGCATGGTTGTTGTTGCGTGGCTAATGTACGGCCAATGCCGCACATAACAAGGGTTCGCGCCGTTCATGACCGATCAACCGTCTCCGGCGAAGCTCGGCCTCACTGATGAGGAGCTTGCGGCTCGCCCGACCCTGTTCGCGGCCGATGCACTGAAGGATCAGGTCGTCGTCGTAACGGGCGGCGCCGGCGGCATCGGGCGGGCGATCGCCTGGCTGTTCGCGCGGCTGGGCACGCATGTCGCCGTGGTCGGGCGCGACGGCAGCAAGCTCGACGCGCTCGTCGCCCAATTGACGGGCCGAGGTCTCAAGGCATCCGCGCATGTCGCCGACATCAGGGAGCCCGACCAGGTCAACGCCCTGTTCGATACGATCTGGGCCGCGCAAGGCCGCCTCGACTGCCTCATCAACAGCGCCGGCGGGCAATTTCCCCAAGCTGCGATCGATTTTTCGGTGAAGGGCTGGAACGCCGTCATCAACACCAATCTGACCGGCACCTGGTACATGATGCAGGCCGCCGCGCAACGCTGGCGCGACCACGAGCATCCCGGCAGCATCGTGAACATCGTGGTCGTGACGACGCATGGCCTGTACGGCATCGCGCACACGATTGCCGCGCGCAGCGGCGTCATCGGGCTCTCGCGCGCCGTCGCAGTCGAATGGGCACCGCTGAACATCCGGGTCAATTGCGTGGCACCTGGCGCGATTGAAACCGAAGGCTGGAACGTGTATTCGCCGGAGGCTCGCGCCGCCTACCCGCGCTCGAACCCGATGATGCGCGTCGGCTCGCCTTGGGACGTCGCTGAAGCCACTGTCTTTCTCGCTGGTCCTTCGGCCAAATTCGTCACCGGCGAAACGCTGACCGTGGACGGCGGCGGTCAGCTCTGGGGCGAAACCTGGACCACCGGCAAGCCGGCGTATTTCGGCGGCGACGACAAGTGACGCGCTGAAAGCCGGATTCTTATGACACGCTATCGCCTCGCCATCTTCGACTTTGACGGCACGCTTGCCGATACGATCGACTGGTTTCGCGCCTCCTTTCAGGACGTGACCGCGCGTTTCAATCTCAAGCCGGTCACCCCGGAGGAACTGGAAGGAATGCGCGGGCTGTCCGCGCGGGAAATCATGGCCCGGCTTGGCGTGTCAACGTGGCAGCTTCCGGCCATTGTGAACGACATGCGAAAGCGCAAGCTTACGGCAGCGAACGAGACATCACTGTTTGCCGGCATCCCGGAGATGCTCGCCGACCTTCAGCGCATTGGTGTCAAGACCGCGATCGTCAGCTCCGACAGCGAAGCGTCCGTCCGGCTGGTGCTCGGTCCCGCCACCGCACTGATCCGCCGCTTTGACTGTGGCGCCGCAGTGTTTGGAAAGCACTGGAAGTTTCGACGGGTCGCGGGACGGCTGGACGCAAGGCCCGCGGAAACGATCTGCATCGGCGACGAGATCCGCGACATCGAAGCCGCCAAGGCGGCCGGCATGGATTCGGGCGCGGTGGCGTGGGGCTATGCCACCCCCGCCGCACTGCAAGCAGCGGGACCAACGATCCTGTTCAACTCGATCGAGGAAATGACGCAGAGGCTTGCGGCGGCGAAATAACGCCGCTGGGAGCTTCCGCTGCTTTTTCGCTGCCGGTGGCCATCATCGGCACAGGCACCATCGCGCGAGATGCTGATGGCCCCTCTGGCTGTGCACGAGCACGAACTCCGTCACGGTCCAGGCCACCGGTTCGATCGGATACTCATCCACGCTACGCGCGTCATACAGCAACGTTACATGCGGCGTGAAATTTGTGTTGGCGAGCCGCCTTAATCCTCTGCGCGCCATCGCGACACCAAGCATTTGCCGAAACGACTGCAGCCGGCGCAATCCCTTCTCGCCAATCAGGACAAACGGACGATTGCCCCTCCGCCCGCGAAAGCTTGCTGTTCGATCGAACGAGACCTCGAACGGTTCGGTCCGCAATTCCGTGGCCGCCTCGCAGGCGGCGCAAAGCTGGCGGTCCGGCAGCCCACCCAGCGAAAACAGCGAAACGTGCAGCCGGTCCGGCGCGGTGAGCTTGCCGTTGAAGCAATGGGCGCGCTTGAGCACGCCCGCCAGCCGGTGAATTCGCTCTGCTGTGCCCGCGTCGGGGAGAGCCGCGAGGAATAATCGGCCACTACTAGAACTTGCAAATCCGCCCATGACAACGCAGAACAAATCATGGACATAAGATTGTGGCAAGACCTTAACACAACTCTTCGGCAGGTTCCCGCAGCCTTACAACACACACCCGTAATGCGCCGACGACACCAGCCGGATGTATTTGTCGTGCACCGATCCCGGTCGCACCGCGGCCAACGAGGCCGGCGCGCGCCAGTCGGCCATGCGGCGGGCGATCTCGTCCGCTGACACTTCGAGATTCACGGTGCGGGCGCCTGGGTCGATGACAATGGTGTCACCGTCGCGCACCGCAGCGATCGGGCCGCCCCGCGCGGCTTCCGGCGAGACGTGGCCGATCAGGATGCCGTGCGAGACGCCGGAAAAGCGGCCGTCGGTGATCAGCGCGACATCCTCACCGAGACCCTGTCCCTGCAACTGAATGGTCAGCATTACCATTTCCGGCATACCGGGCCCGCCCACCGGGCCGACATTGCGCACGACAATGACGTTGCCCGGCACGATCTCGCCGGCGCGGATCGCGGCCATCGTATCGGCCTCGGACTCGAATACGCGCGCGGCGCCGCGAAATTGCTCCTTCTCGAGGATCTTGCCCGATAATTTGAGCAGGCAGCTCTCCGGTGCGAGATTGCCCTTCAAGACGCTGATGTGATTGTTCGCCGGCGCGATCGGTTTCGACACCGGGGCAACGATCTCCTGCGGCGGCATCTGCTCCAGCGTCGGAACATCGGCGAGATTTTCTGCAAGCGTCTTGCCGGTCACCGTCATGACGTCGCCATGCAAAAGGCCCGCGCGATGCAGCTCCTTCATGACGACTGGAACGCCGCCGATCGCGTGCAGGCTGCCCATCGCGAACGGACCGTGCGGCTGCAAATTGGCGAGCAGCGGGACGCGCTCGCCGACTTCCTGGATGCGCTCGATCGTGATCGGCACCTGGGCCTCGCGCGCGACCGCGAGCAGATGCAGGTACATGTTGGTCGAGCCGCCCATCGCATAGACGGTCGTGATCGCATTTTCGAAGGCGCGCGCGGTCATGATGTCGCGTGGCCGGATGCCCGCCTGCATCAGCCGGTACAGCGCGTCGACCGAGGCGCGGGCCTGCGCGCGGACATCGGCGTGAATATCGCTGCCGGCATTATAGTCAGCGGGATGCGAGGCGCCGCGCGGCAGCATCATGCCGATCGATTCTGCGATCGTGCTCATGGTGTTGGCCGTAAACATCGCGCCACAGGTACCGCTGCCCGGCATGACGTTGCGCTCGACTTCCAGCAGTTCCTCGCCGGAGAGCCGGCCGGACTCATTGGCGGCGCGCGCCTCGGCGTAATCCATGATCGTCAGATTGTTACCCTTGCTCGCCCATACGCCGAACGAAACGCGGCCCGGCGTGCTGGTGCCGGGATAGAGCACGAGGCCAAAAGCATTCGTCCGCGCCAGCGGCATCAGCGCGGCAGCGCCGGTCTTGTCGCAGCCGGAGATCACGATCATTGCATCGCCGTGATGCGCGTAATGACCGATCTCAAAACAGTCGGCGACGACATCGCGTGAGGCGAGGCTGTAGCCCGCCGTCGGCGTGCCCTGCGTCAACGCATCCGACACCGCCGGCGCGCCGACGACCAGCCCCTGCCCGCCGCGCTCGGCAAGCATTTCCACCAGGAGATCGGTAATGGCGCGCACGCGGTTGTTGCAGCGATGGGCGTTGGTCCAGGCGCTGGCGATGGTTACCACCGCACTAGTCTCCGCAGCACGATCCGGATCAAATCCGGCGGCGCGCAGTTCGACACGCGATCGCTTCCAATAAGTGCTGCTGTCCTGCGTTGTCATCGGGGCGCTCCAGGTCTTCTGATTGACTGCACGGACGTTGGCGTCCGGCCTGATTGACACTGAACGAATTAGCCCGTCTTGCCGTCGTCAAAACTGACGATCACAGCAGCATTGGCGATGATGATAGAGTCGCTTCCGCTCTCGGCAGGAATTTCCAGCCCGCCAGTGACGGCCGTCACGTACACCGTCCCGTACGGCAGCTCCTTGGCTACCGCTGCCGTATCCACCCCGCTCGGGTCCGGTACGGCGATCGTGACGTCGACGAACATATCGTTGGCGGTCTTTCCCAGCATCCGGAAGAAGCCGAGGCTGGAGTGGCGGATGGCGTCCGAGACGGCGCGCTTGGCGGCTTTGGTCGCATCGCGTCCGTGAACGTCGACGCCCATGCCCATTTCGGTGATACAGCGCACGCGTGCCATGGCATTTCCTATCTTATTTTCGTTCGAGTGAGAGACATATCAGCCGTCGACGATTCACGCGAGCGACAGACGAGGTAAGATTAATCTGAACGCAGCCCGCACAGATAGGTGCGTGCAGGAACCGATATCGGCTAAAATCGTTTTCGGTCTGCGTCCAATTCGAGGATCAATCTTGCAAGGCGACTCCGAAATTCTATTCTGGCGCCGAACGGACGTCATCGGCCTGGAGCGATTGATGCTCCATATTTCCGCTGACGCGGTTTTGGCAGAATCGACCGTGACCTGCCTGGAGGACGGCGGTTTTCGCCTCGACCACCGATGGAGACTGACGCCTGACTGGCGAGCTCAATCGCTGGACGTAGACCGATGGGGCCCGGCCGGTCATACTCACCTCACCCTTGAGCGGACGGATGGCGGGTGGTGCGTTAACGGCCAACAACGTCCTGATCTCGACGGTGCGGAAGAGCCCGACCTTTCGGTCACTCCCTTCTGCAACACCTTCCCTATCCGCCGGACACCTGCCGGAGCCCGGCAGAGTCTCACACTCGATACCTGTTTCGTGGACGGTGCGGCCATGACGATACAGCGCTCCCGTCAACGATACGACCGTCTCGGTCCGGATCGGGTGCGTTACGTGGATCTCGGGGTCTCGGCAGGCTTTGAGGCGGAGCTCGAGGTGGATGATCGGGGTCTGGTACTTCGCTATCAGCACCTTTTCGAACGCGTGACACCTGTCTGACGAAGGCATTGCGATAAATCGCTGACTAAAAAGCCACCCATGCCGAGCTGACTAATTTCGCACACCGATGACGATGTCGCGCTGCCGGGCTTCATCGACGCGAGATCAGCTTCAGCCAGGGCGCCGAATGGAAGGCACTCATCAGCAAGTACATCGGTACCATGCCGCCCACCGGCGATGCGTTTGCAGCCGAGCAAAGCGGATCCAGCGGGCCACCGCCAACCACTGCGGTAAGCAGCGCCATGATTGCGAAGGTCGGCGCGGCCGCAAGCGATAGCCACCTGACGATGGCAAGCGCGGCCGCGGCGCCGTCTTGGTCACAGCTCGCAGCGCCTCTCAGGTTGCTGTGAGAGGCCTCGCTCATCCCTTCGTGCCTGCGCTCTGCTTGCGGAACGCGGCCTCTCCGGCGTCCGACACCTCGACCCATCTCTTGTCGGGTGCTGCGCCTTCGACGTAGCTGTCGTGCCAATTCCACCACTTGTAGGTAGGGGTCTGCGGATAGCCCTCCGGCGAATCCTCCCAGACCTCCTGGCGACCGAGCGGTGTGATGTCGAGGTAGTTCCAGGTGCCTCCCATCTGCTCGTCACCGCGGTTGTTGATGAAGTAGGTGCGGTAGATCTTGTTGCCGTCGCGGAAAAACACGTTGGTGCCGTGCCATTCGCCGACATCGAAGTCGGCGTCGAAGCTGTCGGTGATGGTGTACCAGGGGATCAGCTCCCATCCCATTCGCTTCTTCAGGCGCGCGATGTCCGGCTGCGGCGCGCGCGAGGCAAACACGAGCGTGGTATCGCGGGCGTTGAGATGAGCGACATGGGCGACCTGATCGGCCACCATCGAACAGCCGCGGCAGGCATGGTCGGGCCAGCCGAACACGCCGGGCTCGAAGAAGGCGCGGTAGAGGATCAACTGATGACGGCCTTCGAACAAGTCGCGCAAGCTCGCCTGGCCGTTGGGCCCCTCGAACCTGTACTCCTTCTCTACGGCCAGCCACGGCATCCGCCTGCGCTCGGCGGCGAGCGCGTCACGGGCGCGGGTCGTGGCCTTTTCCTTCACGAGCAATTGCTGGCGGGCCGCTTCCCATTCCTGTGCCGAAACGGTGTGAATCTGCATGGCTAACCTCCTGTTTGTTGGGCGTTTGTTACTTGAGCTTCGACTTGCAGCGTCAGGCCGGCAGACGCGCGTCGTATTCCTTCATGAGGCCGCTCCAGCCATCCCAGAACGGCGCCGGCTCCTCTCCGCTCGCACGGGCGACCAGAACATCGAGATGCATGTGCCAACCGGCCATGTGCTTGAGCAGCGTGGCGCGGTCGGGGAAGCGCCGATGGATGACCGTGAGCAGCACGCCCTTGCCTTTGGGCTCCAGTTCGAACGTGACGTCACCGGTACTGTTCCAGGTGATCGACAATTTTCGGGGTGGATCGAATTCGGTAATCCGGCTCTGCATGCGATGCTCGCCGCCAAAGCCGGCCGGGGCCTTGCCGGGCGGATCCGTCAATTCGTCGTTTCGCCAGACGAGTTCGAAGGGCGCGCCGACCTTCGTGTCCATGTCGCCTGCCGCCATCCATTTGCGGCGCAACTCGCTGTCGGTGAGATAGGCCCAGATGCGCTCGATCGGGCCGGGCAGCAGCCGCTGGATTTTCAGCGTCGTGGGCTCGGGCAGGCTGCCGTACGCGTCGGGCTTTGTCGTTGAATTCATCGCTCTACTCCGTCACCGATTTTGATTTGGATTTTGCTTGCGCCCGGTCCTCTTCGCGCAGCAGAGCTTCCAGCCTGTCGAGCTTTGCGGTCCAGAAACGTTCGTAGCGCTTCAGCCATGCATCGGCTTCGGCGAGCCGCGCCGCCTCGAGGCGGCACAGATGGGAGCGGCCACGAATCGTGCGTTTGACGAGGCCGGCGTTTTCCAGCACCCGCACGTGTTTCGAGGCGCCGGCGAAGCTCATGTGAAACGGCGTCGCCAGTTCCCCGATCGTCAGTTCCCGTTCTGCCAGACGACCAAGCATCGCCCTCCGCGTTGGATCCGCGAGGGCGTGAAAAACGGCGTCGAGATGGGCACTACGTTCAACCATGTGGTTTAACATAGTCGCGCAACGCTAATTGTCAACCAATCGGTTTAACGTTTTCGTGATCAGGTTAGGGCTAGCCGTCCGGCACGGTGTACACGGCGCAGGGAGACGCAATGCCGCGCAGCACGTGCGTTCCCAGCGGGATCAGATTTGCGGTGGTTTCGGCGGCGAGTGCGCCTGATATCAGCACCGTTCGGCCGAGCGGCCGACAAAGCCCTTCCAGCCGGCTCACCAGATTGACCGCGGGACCTATCGCCGTGAAATCCAGCCGGTCGGCCGCACCGACATTGCCCCACAGAATTTCACCGAGATGCAATGCCACGCCGAACGACAGCGGCGGCAGCCCCTGCTCTCTCCGTGCGTCGCCGAGATGCGCCATTCCGGCCTGCGCGGAAGCGACGGCCCGGAGCGCAGCGTCGCAGGCATCGCGGGGAGATAGGCCGGTGACCGGAAAGATCGCCAGCACGCCGTCACCGATGAATTTCAACACCTCGCCGCCGAAGGCATGGACAGCGCCGGCAATGCAATCGAACCAGGCGCCGAGCGCGGCAATCACCGCCGCGGGAGGCTCGGCCTCGGACAGTGCCGTGAAGCCGCGCAGATCGGCAAACAGCAGCGCGGCCCGGATCGTCTCGCCGACCTCACGCCGCAGCGGCCCCGTCAGCACGCGCGCAGCGCTCCGCTTGCCGAGATAAGCTTCGAGTGCAGCGGTCACGGTCGCGCGCGCCGAAAGCGCGGCGAGCGGCGCTGCAGCGAAGCGGGCGGCATCGCGCAGGCGATCAGACTCCGATTGCGTGAACGGCCGCGGTCCAATCCAGCCAAGCATCGGCCCGTCAGATGCCGGGCTCACTTTATCTTCATGCACCGCTCCGCCTGCGAGCCCGGCCAACCAGCTCCGGCCAGCGTCGCCGGACAAATCTCCCGCCGTGCCGAATCCCGCCGGAGCGAACCCCACGGCCTCGATCACCGCCCCATTCTCGGCGCGCCATAACCAGGTCCGGCGGGCGACGAGCGGATGCGGCACGGCGAGCGTCAGCGCTCCGCCGGCGAGCGGCACGCCGTCCTCGATCAGGCGCGTGCCGAGTTCGGCGAGGAACCGGTCGGCGCCCGGCGAAGCGCTGGCTTCATCGACCAGCCATGTCAGCGTCGGACTTAGTTGCATGGATTGATCATGCGGCAGCGACGTTGCATTGTCACCCACGGCACTTACCTTAGGCACTCGCTGGTTGCATCAGCGTGTCCTGCCAACGACCCACGAGGCTTTCGATGACTGAATCGTTTGTGCTCCAGCGCGAGACCCACATCGCCGCACCCCGCGCCAGCGTGTTCGCTTTCCTGACGGACCCTGAGAAGATCGTGCAATGGATGGGCAGCGAGGCAGTGACGGAGATGCATCCGGGCGGCATGTACCTCCTGAAAGGCGTCGGCAGCGCCACGGCGCGCGGCGCATTCCGCGAAGTCGTGCCGGTTCACCGTCTCGCCTACAGCTTTGGCTGGGAAGGCAATGAGGAGGTGCCGCCGGGATCGGGCCTGATCGAGATCGATCTGATCGAACGGGACGGCGGCACGCTGTTGCGCATGACCCATAGCGGCCTGCCCACCGAGGCAACCCGCGACGCCCATTCCAAGGGTTGGGCGCATTATCTCCACAGGCTGACCAAGGTAGCCGCCGGCCAGGACCCTGGACCGGACCGCGGACCGAGTGGCACACGCAACGCGTAAGGATGGCGTCGGTAAAGGCGTGCATTGCTGGATGATCAGTCCTGTTTCTTCAACACCGTCACGTGGAGACGGCGCCGGATTTCCATCCCCTGTCGCCGGTAGAGCGCGATGGCCGATTGATTGTTGGTGAAGACGTGCAGGAACGGAATTTCGCCGCGAGACACAATCTGGCGCGAGATGGCGGATAGCAGCATCTGTCCGTAGCCGCGGCCGCGATGGCATGGATGCACGCAGACGGCGGTGATCTCGGTGTATTGAGCCGGCTTCATCCGCTCGCCGGCCATCGCGACAAGCTGGCCGTCGACGCGGATGCCGAGAAAGGTGCCGAGCTCATGGGTCCGCATGCCGAACGGTCCCGGCTTGGTGAGCGCGGTCAGTTCGATCATCGCTGGAACGTCTTCGACACCGAGCGTGACGATATCGACGCCATTGGCTGATGTTTCAACCGGCGTTCCAATCATCTGTTCACCGGTGTCCGCCAGCGCGATCTTGAATTCGGCGGGCGGGTTCACGGGATCCGGCGTGAACAGCACGGCGATGTCCTGCGACGACATCAGCCCGGCGAGCGCTGCAAAGCTTTCAGGCGACATGTCCGCCGTCGCTGCGAAGGGCGTGATCTCGGTCGGATAGCGGCGCGCGCGGGCATCGCCTTCGGCCAATGCCTGCTGCGTGGTCGTGAGCGCCGTCCAGATCGGATAGTCGAGGGGGTGGCTGGAGCTGTCGTGAACGGACATCAGACTACCTTCGTTCTCACTCAATGGCACGACAACTTTAGCGGTAATCACTAACGTCGGCCACCTTGCCGCCCTCCCGGACCTCGGCGGTGTAGCGCCAGATGTCCGGTCGCGAGCCGTCGATATCCGTAAAGCCATAGTGACGGGCGAGTTCGCCGGAGCTGACCGATCTCTGCTTCCACCTGCCGCGATCGGGATCGGCGGCGAGTGTAGCCACGGCGCGGCCGATATAACGCGGCGACTCCGACAGCGCGAAATCGGGCGGCGCCCGGTGCCTGCCGCCTCCCCGCTCTACCAGCGCATCGCGCCAGTTCGTTTCGGTGACGCCGAAATTCTCCAGCATCATCTCGGAGCGCAGCCATCCAGGCGTGATCGCAACCGCCGTGGCCCCGTGCGGTGCGAGTTCGTGACCTTGCGAGAAGGCGAGACGGTTCACGCTCTGCTTGACGAGGTCGTAGAACACCGAGATCCGGTAATGTTGCGCATTGTAGTCGGCGGTGCCGTCGGTGACTTCGACAAGCAGGCCGCCTGCTTTCGCGATCAGCAGCGGCAGCAGATAATGCGATGTCACCAGATGCGTCTCGATGCCGAGCCGCAGAATCCGCAATCCCTTTTGCAGGTCGAGCTTCCAGATCGGCGTATTCCATTCGGCGGGCCCGCCCTTCAGCCGTTCGGCGCCCCAGATGTCGTTCACCAGCACGTCGATGTGGCCATGCTCGGCGCGAATACGCTCGGCCAGCGTCGCGACCTGCAAAGGTTCGAGATGATCAACGGCGATGGCGACGCCTTTGCCGCCGAGGCTGGTCACGAGCTCGGCCGTCTCCTCGATCGTCTCCGGCCGGTCATAATCGGATCGCGTTGGAGCACCGGCGCGAGCGCTGCTACGCCCCGTGCAGATCACCGTCGCGCCCGCCTCTCCCAGCGCGGCGGCAATGCCGCGGCCGGCGCCGCGCGTCGCGCCCGCCACCACGGCGACACGTCCGGCAAGCGCGCCTTCATGTGAGACCATGCTCATCCTCCCCTCTCCTTCACGCGCCGATGCAGTCCGATTGCATCGAAGCGCCTGCGCGCATCATCCCGCTTTCTCTGCCGTCGCCTTGATAAGATTGTCGCGGAGCGTGACGACGTTTTCCTGCAGCCGCGCGAACTCGTCGGGCTTCAGTCCGGTAGAGGCCACGAGTTTCATGTGCATGCCCTTCTCGCGCAGCCGGCGGCCAGCCTCGGTCAGGCTGATGCGCACCTGCCGCTCGTCCGCGGGATCGCGCTGGCGGCGCAGATAGCCCATCTGCTCCAGCTTTTTAAGGATCGGCGTCAGCGTGTTGGATTCCAGGAACATCTTCTCGCCAAGCTCACTCACGGTCTGGCCGTCCTGCTCCCACAACGCCACGATCGCGATCCATTGCGGGTAGGTCAGGCCGAGTTCATCGAGGCCCTTTTTGTAGGCCCGCCCGAAGGCAAGGTTGGCCGAATAGATCGCAAAACACAGGAAGTCGCCAAGCCGCCGCTCGCCTGCCAACGGCCTCGGCTTCTGGCTGGCCTTTGAATTATCTCTCGAATCGTCCCTGGAGCCGGTCCGGGGACCGTCGTTCAGTTTCATGGGAAGTCGTCCTTTCCGACACGAACATGTGAAGTCTCGTATCCATATATATCGCATCCGATTAAATCGGAAGGGTTGACACGACGGGCCCCGGGCGCTTTATATCGCATACGATCTTTTCGTACACGATACAAATACGGTGCGCCGGAACATTTCCCGCCACCACAACATCGAGGAGAGAACCATGTCAGACCTCAAGGAACGCACCGCCACCACTTCGAAGGCCGCTTCGGCGGTCGACCTGAAGCTCGAAGTCATCGTCATCCCGGTTTCCGACGTTGAACGCGCCAAGCAGTTTTATGCAAACCTCGGCTGGCGGCTCGATGCCGATTTCGCCGGCCCTGACGATTATCGCGTGATCCAGTTCACGCCGCCCGGCTCCAACGCCTCGGTCATCTTCGGCAAGAACGTCACCCCTGCCGCGCCCGGCTCCGCGCAGGGCCTCTATCTGATCGTCTCCGACATCGAGGCCGCTCGCAACGAGTTGCTCGGCCGCGGTGTTGCGGTCAGTGAAGCGTTTCACGCCGGCGGCAACGTGCATGTCGGTTCGGATGAGCCCTATCTGTTCGGACGGGTCCGGCTAAGCGGCCCGGATCCGGAACGCGGCAGCTACCGCTCCTATGCCTCGTTCAGCGATCCCGACGGCAATGGCTGGCTGCTGCAGGAAGTCACTACGCGATTGCCCGGGCGCGTCGACGCTAACGCGACGGCCTTCAATTCGTCGGCTGATCTCGCGAGCGCACTGCGCAGTGCGGCGGCTGCCCATGGCGAATACGAGAAGCGCAACGGCGGCCAGCACGATGAGAACTGGCCGGACTGGTACGCCGAATACATCGTGCGCGAGCAGAGCGGCCGGGATCAGGCGGCATGAGCAGGCGAAGCGATCATTGCACGCAAGTTCGATGAATTCCCAAAACCAAAGGAGATCAACATGACTAGGATGAATAAGATGCAACTCATGGCGATGGCGGCGATCGTTGCCGGAGCCGTACTGACGCCGTTTGGCGCTCAGGCGCAGCAGGCGGGGGTCACGCGTACCGATCTGCAGCGGCACGATCTCAGCGCATCCGGACGCGAGGCCATTCAGGTCCGCGTCGACCTCGCCCCCGGCGTGGCGTTCGGCAAGCACACGCATCCCGGCGAGGAGATCATCTATGTCCTTGAGGGCCAGCTCGAGTATCAGGTCGGGGACAAACCGCCGGTCACACTCAAATCCGGCGACGTCCTGTTCATTCCAGCCGGCACACCCCATTCAGCCAGGAATCCCGGCAGCGTCACCGGCAGCGAGCTCGCCACCTACATCGTCGAAAAAGGCAAGCCGTTGCTCACGATGCTGAAGTGACCGTAGCAGCCTGCACCTACGAGGAGAGCCCGACATGATCGAGATTGCGTTGGCATTTGCGGCTGGCCTCCTGACAGCGGCGGCCCCCTGCATCCTGCCACTGCTTCCGGTCTTGCTGGGCGCCTCCATCGGCCGGGAGGACCGGTGGCGGCCGCTCTTTCTCGCGGTCGGGTTCATCATCGCCTTCTCCGGTTTCGCGATCCTGTTCGGCTCTTTCTCGACCGTGCTTGGCTTGTCGCACGACACGCTGCGGACCGTCTCCGTCATCCTGCTTGGCAGCTTCGGCGTATTGCTGTTGTGGCCGCAGCCATACGAGCAACTCATGACGAGGTTTCACGGCCTGCTCTCGTTCGCCGACAACATCGTCGCGCGCGCCGGATCAGGGAATGCAGGGGGCCTCGTTGTTGGACTGGCGCTCGGCGTGCTCTGGACGCCGTGCGCCGGGCCGGTGCTCGGCTCCATTCTCACGCTGATCGCAACAGCGGAAAACCTGGCCCGCGCCGCGCTGCTGCTTGTCATCTACGCTGTTGGAGCCGGCATTCCGATTCTGCTGATCGCCTACGGCGGACAATACGCGACTACGCAAGTGCGTAGGCTTGCGCCCCACACTGTCGCCTTGCAGCGAGCATTTGGTGCGGCGGTGCTCTTGGTCGCGCTGGCATTCTACACGCAATACGACAGCATCATCGCTGTCTGGTTTTCGGTGCTCTATCCGAATCTTCAACTGGGATTATGACAATGCGCAAGCTTCTCAGCCTGATCGTCCTCGCTTTTGTTGCCGTTCTTGCCATCGCACAATTTGGCCCCTCCGCGCTGCTCAGCAGCGAAACCACGCGGCAGGACTCCCGGCCCGCGCCGGAGTTTTCCGGGATTTCCGCCTGGCTGAATTCGCCGCCGCTGACGGTGGAGAGCCTCCGCGGCAAGGTCGTGCTGGTTCAGTTCTGGACCTACTCCTGCATCAACTGCCTTCGCACGTTGCCCTACGTCACCAAATGGCATGAGCAATACAAGGACAAAGGCCTTGTCGTAGTCGGCGTGCACACGCCCGAATTCGCATTCGAGAAGGAACGCGCGAATGTCGAGACTGCCATCAAGCGCCTGGGCATTCATTATCCTGTGGCGCAAGACAATCAGTATCGCACTTGGCGCGCCTTCGGAAATCAGTACTGGCCAGCCGCGTATCTGATCGACGGGTCCGGAACGATCGTTGCGACGCAGTTCGGCGAGGGCGGCTATCAGCAAATGGAAGACGCCATCGCGCGTCTTGTCGGCGAAGCCATGCCCACGGCGCAAACAACCGATCCGGATTTGAGCGCGGTCGCGACGCCTGAGCTGTATTTCGGTTCCGAGAAGAACGATGGCGCCATCGTCGAGTCGCAAGACGCTACGCGCGGCGAACGGGCCTACACGCTGCCGGACAACGTGCCGCCGAACCGGTTCGCCCTCTCCGGCCTCTGGAACGTGACGGGCGATCGCGCCACCTCCTCGGCAGACGGCGACGAAATCCTGCTTCGCTTCAACGCGCCCAAAGTCAATCTGGTCGCTGGCAGCGTCTCGCCGCAGACATTGTCCGTGACTGTCGACGGAACGCCCCAGCCGCCAGTCACCGTCGATGGAAGCAGGCTTTATCCCCTCTACGCCGGCCCCGGTGGCGAGCACGTGTTGCGGCTGAAAGCGCCCAAGCCTGGCCTGAGCGCGTACACCTTTACGTTCGGATGAACGCGACCGCGCGTGCGGTGCCGCGACTTCTGATTCAGCTGTCAAAACAGCGCGGGCGTACGGGGCCGCAGCCTGTGGAGACGTGGCAACCCGTGACTTGACCTGTCAGTCCTCATGCAATATCAATTGTTACATGAAACGAGACAGTAGACTTTCAGGCGTACTCCACGTGCTGCTACACATGGCCGAGCGGAGGGAGCCGGTGACTTCCGAAGCGCTCGCACGGGCAATGGACACCAATCCCGTTGTAATCCGGCGGATCATGTCCGGCCTGCGCGATCAGGGCTATGTGCGATCGGAGAAAGGCCACGGCGGCGGATGGACCCTCGCCCGCGACCTCGCGACGATATCGCTGCGGGATGTCTATCAGGCGCTCGGCCAGCCTTCGCTGTTCGCCATCGGGAACAGAACGGAAGCGCCCGGCTGTCTTGTCGAGCAGGCCGTGAATGCTGCGCTCGACCGGGCGTTCGACGAGGCGGAGGCGCTGTTGCTTTCGCGCCTGACTGCCGTGACGCTTGCAATGTTGAGCGCCGATTTTCAGAAGCGCCTGGGCGACCGGCGCAACCGTCATCGTCTGGAGATCGCCCATGCATCATGACGCGGTCGCCAACGCCATGTTGGCTCACTTCTCCGATCCAGAGGCGGTCACGCGATATGCGGATGGGCCGCCGCGATTCGTGCCCGGCTTTGCGGACCTTCATCGCATGACCCGTATCCTGCTGACGGAGCAGGCCGCGCCAGACGCGCGGGTGCTGGTGCTCGGCGCGGGTGGCGGCCTGGAGTTGAAGGCATTGGCCGAGGCAGAGCCGCGCTGGAGGTTCGTTGGCGTCGATCCCGCCTCCGAGATGCTGAAGCTGGCCGAGCAGACGCTTGGGGCCTTCAATGCGCGCGTGCAGTTGCAGCAGGGCTATATCGACGATGCGCCCGATGGACCGTTCGATGCCGCCACCTGTCTGCTCACGCTGCATTTCCTCGATGTCGACGAACGGCGGCGGACGGCCAGAGAAATCCACCGCCGTCTCAGATCCGGAGCGCCGTTTGTGGCCGCCCATTCCAGTTTTCCGCAGCAGGGCAGCGAGCGGACGCGATGGCTATCGCGCTATGCCGCCTATGCGATCGCCTCCGGCGCCGATCCGAACCAGGCCAACACGGCGCGTGCGGCGGTCGAGGCGCGCTTGCCCGTGCTCAGTCCAGAGCAGGATGCACAAATTCTGCGTGAGGCCGGGTTCCGGGACGTGGAGTTGTTCTACGCCGCCTTTACCTGGCGCGGCTGGATTGCGTATGCGTGAAGCGGGATAGTCTGAATCTTGGTTCCGTTGCCCAACAACCAATCATGACCATCCGTCCGATTGTCCGATATCCCGACCCTCGGCTTGCGCTCGCAGCGCTGCCAGTGACGGTGTTTGACGACGCGCTGCGCGAGCTGGCCAGCGATCTGCTCGAGACGATGCACGCCGCGCCCGGCATCGGGATCACTGCACCGCATATCGGCGTATCCCTGCGGGTCGTGGTGCTCGACCTCGACCCCATCGACGGTGCACGCATCTACGTCAATCCCGAGATCATTTGGGCCTCGCCCGAAATGATCGTGCATCAGGAAGGCAGCGTCTCGATGCCGGGGGTTAATGACGAAGTGCGGCGTCACGCGCGCATTCGGATCAGCTATCACGACATCGACGGCAATTCACACACCGAAGAATCCGATGGGCTCCGCGCCGTCTGCCACCAGCATGAGATCGATCAGCTCAATGGCCTGTTCTGGATTCAGCGCCTGTCCCGCCTGAAGCGCGAGCGGTTGATCAAGCGTTTCGAGAAGATCTCGCGGGGCTGAAGATCGGGCGGAATATGCTCTGCTATTACGCCCTGCCCTGCCTCTACGCTGGCATCGGCACGGGCCGCGCCACCATCATCGGCCTGAACGTCATCATGATCAGGAATGCGCCGAGTCCCATGATCCACGAGCCGATATAGAGCCAGGCGTAGCTGGCGAACGTGTCGTAGATCAAACCGCCGGCCAAGGGTCCAGTCGCCATGCCGAGGCTGCCGGCCATCGCGGTGCCGCCGATCACGGTGCCCATCATCCGCAATGGAAAGTTTTCGCGCACGAGCACGGCATAGAGCGGCATGGTGCCGGCATAGAGGAAGCCGAACAGCGCGGCGACCGCGTAGAACGCCGCGAGATCGCGCACGAAGACATAACCGAGTGCGCCGAACGCCTGCGCCAGCAAGCCAAAGACGAGCACGCGCTTGGCGCCAAAGCGATCGCCGAGTAGGCCGAAGGCGATACGGCCACCCATCCCCGCCAGGCCTTCAATGCTGTAGATGGTGACGGCGGCGATCATCGGGATGCCGCAACTGATGGCGTAGCTTACGGTATGGATGATCGGGCCCGAATGCGTGGCGCAGCAGAAGAAATTCGTCAGCAACAGAATGATGAATTGCGGCGAGCGCAGCGCCTGCGCCAGCGTCATCTCCGGTTCCGCCGCCGCGCTTGATGGCGCGGACGCTCCGCTCTCGAGCGTCGGCGCGCGGCGCACCAGCAATGAAACCGGGATCATGATCACTGCGACGACGAGCGCCACGATCTGCATCGAGGTGCGCCAGTCATGATTCGAGACCAGCCAGGCGGCGAGCGGCGACATTGTCATCGGCGCCATCCCCATGCCGGCGGAGACCAGCGACACTGCCAGGCTGCGGTGGGTATCGAACCAGCCGGTCACGCAAGCCATCATCGGCGCGAAGATCGCGGCGGTGGCGCCGCCGACCATCAGCCCGAAGACGAACTGAAATACGACGAGCGAGGTCGCAAGGCTCGCTAGCCCCAGGCTAGCCGCGAGCACGACCGAACCGGTCAGCACCACCGGCAGCGGCCCCAGCCGGTCGGACAGGTTGCCCCAGATCATGCTGGTGAAGGCCATCGCGAGAAAGCCGATCGTCATCGCGCTGGATACGCCGGTTACCGACCAGCCGGTATCCCGCGCGATCGGCTGCAAAAACACCGGCAGCGAAAACATGCCCCCGATCGCGACACAGCCAAGCAGGCCCCCGGCCGCGACAATCACCCAGCGATAGCGCGAATTGGTCATTCTGATCTCCTGACAGCCTCTTCGGCTGAAAGACGAACGGAACGTGCCGGAGCCGACAGGCCGAGGGCCGCCGCAGCTCACTTTTTTGCGAGCGAGGTGGATTCGTTCTGCTGACACATCTGGCCTTCCATATCTTACCGCTTGCCAGCGAGCCCTGCGGAACATCACGGACGTTTTTCTTGCGCGAGGATAAGGCTTTATTATCTGCGACGGGGCTACGCCCAAGCTCAAAACGTCCGGAGAAGGCAGCGTGCGAGCTACGAGCAACCGCCTAACCGTCATTGGAGCGCCGACAAGCGCCGGGGCATATGCCCCTGGACAGGAGAAAGCACCCGAAACATTTCGACGCCATGGATGATTCCCGCCTTGGAGCGGGTCGGATGGCAAGTTCGCGATATGGGCGACATTCCTTATTTTCGTTGGCGTCCGGACCCCGGCAATCCGAAGGCGATGAACCTGGGAGCTGTGCGCGACGCCGCGGGAGCCGTCTCCCAGCGCGTCGCGCGCGCTATGGCGGATAGCGAGGCGGCACTCGTCCTTGGCGGCGACTGCACCATCGAACTAGGAGTCGTTGCCGGCACGCTGATCGACAATGCTTCGGTTGGGTTGATCTATATCGATGGTGACGCAGATCTCAACGTGCCAGAAACCGCCGAAGGTTCACTTGACTGGACTGGTATCGCCCACATGCTTGACCTACCCGGCGCGCTTCCTGATCTGAGCGGTCTCGCATCGAGACGGCCAATGCTTCGTCCCTCCGAGGTGCTGCTATTCGGCGCTCATGAAATCACAGCGCCCGAGTCAAGAACGATCGCGAGCAATAACGTTAGACACATCGCTTTGGCGGAGATCAAAGCAGACCCGGCGTCTGCAGCCGAACAAGCAAGGGCGTGGGGACGCCGGTTTGATCGTCTGCTTGTCCATATCGACATTGATGTGCTTGCGTTCACGTCGTTTCCGATTGCCGAGAACGTCCGCTACGGAGCGCGCGGCACCGGGCTCGAATTGGAGGAGCTTGGTAAGATACTCGATATCCTCCTGGCAGCACCGAACTGGCGTGCACTTACCATAGCCGAGTTGAATCCAGATCACGCACCTGATGAGACCGCCGCATTTGGCAGCCTCATTGCTATGCTGACGCAGGCACTCGCACCCGTTGCAGCCGCTGATAGGTAGGAACTACGCGATCGGAGTATGTGCCAGGCCGCCCCGTGTATCCGTGACCCAAGCTTTCTCAACGGTGAGCATTTTGCAAGCTCAATCCACCATTGCTGGTCGGGAAGAAATTGCCGTGGAAGCCAAAAGGGATTTTATGGGGGCATTCCGCCCGAGCGATCTCGGTCATGCGAGTTGCATCGAGAACGAGGAGAAACGACCTGTCGTTCCGCCCGTCCAGAACGACCGAAAGCAACACGCCCTCAGCTTCGTTGCCAGCATCCGGCGCGGCGACGAACACGGGCTCTCCCGGATAGCATCCAGGCTCTGCCCAGACGGAGCACTCGCCCGTCTCCACGTCGATCCGGACAAGGCTGTCGAGGAAGTTGCCCGGCTGTCGATTTCCCGTGCCCCAGACCACACGGTAGGACTCTCCCGCGACCCTGCCATAGTCGACCCGAGGCAGTTCGATTGCCGTGGTGGTGATCTGACGTTTCTGCGCGGCGCAATTTGCCGTGCCGAGCGGAACGACATAGCGAGAAAGCGAGCCCACCGCGTCGACCGGCTTACCGGCGCGCAAACGCGAGAGGTAGAGCTGATCGATGATACCGGCGTCGGGGTAAGTGACGAGGTCGAGCACGAGCTCGCCGCCTCGCTCATAGGCATTGACATGATGAAACGCGAAGATTGCTTCGGCTTCCGCAGTGGCGATCCGTCGGCCAGTATCCTTCTCGACGACCTGGAAGCGCAGCCCGCGCTCCGGTTGCCACCGATAATTCTTGATGAAGGGTTCGCCGCTTAGGAGCAACCGCAGCGGGCTGACCACCAGCGGGAACTCCGCCAGGACGAGATAGCGCCTGGTCATCGCGAAACTATGCATGTACGCCGGCCGATCCACGGGTAAATCGGCGATCGTGGTTTCAGCGCCGTCCTCGTCGGCCACGCGAAACAGCCGGTACCGACTTCGCCGGCCGAATTCCACCACATAGCTGAACTGGCAGCGGCGGGTGGCGTCATGGTGCGGATGAGCAATCGAGATCTGGCCGCCAAGCTGCTTGCCGTATTCGTAATGTCCCCATGTTTGGAGAGTTTCGGAATCGAACCGCACTGGCAGGGTCGTTTCCGTGAGCGCCACCAACGATCCACCAAGAGCGTTGACGCTGACGTTGCAATTGTCGGTCGGCTTATCGAAAAATCTGGAGAGCACTCTGCCGAACAGCGTCCGACAGGGGTCGCTTGCGAACTCGCCGCGGCTCAAGCGTCCGGATCGCCGCTGTTCCCGATAGTTCGCCGAACGGATGAACCGGTTCGCATAGGAGACCTTGCCGTCGACGAAGGCAAACCGGTGCAGCATGGCGAGACCGTCGAACCAGTGGTTCACGGTTTGCTTGTCGAGGTCGAATTTGGCCGGCGCTGTCCGGAGCAACGCGCCCGACAGCCATGTCGGTCCGGTGCCGATGACGGGAAGGCTCTCGACCGCAACCTCGCGGTCGAGATCAGCAAAGCCTTTGGCAAACATGGCGGTCATGGCGTTATCCGGGTCTACCGGCTAACGCACAGGCGCGCGATTTGGTCCCGCTCGGCGCCTCGCCCTCCGTCCTGAGACTAGAAGATGAGGGATCGATGGGCGGCCACGCCGGCCATGCTTCCGTCTGATACGGCGAGCGCGATCGATCCGGCGGCGCGCGCAACATCACCGCAGGCAAATACGCCGGGAACTGAAGTTTGCTGCTGCTCGTCAACCCCGATGAATTTTCCGACCGGCCCGTCCTTCAAGTCGCAGCCAAGCTGTTCGGTCAACGGCCCTCCTATCGTCCGGCTAGCTGTAAAGATGCCGGCGAACTCAATCATGCGGCCATTTGCGAGTTCAACGGTCGGACGCTCTCCGAATATCCGCTGAACGCGCTCCTCCTCCACCGAGGCTCCACGCCTGGCCAAAGCGGACAGTTGCGCTTCGTCGGGTACAAAGCTGTCGTTGATCAGCAGCGTGGTTGGCCCCCAGTCGGGCAGCATCATGGCATGATGCATGGAGATCGCACCGACCGCCAAGACGCCGATCGGGCCTCGTTCGAGTTCGTAACCATGACAATAAGGGCAGTGGAAAATCGAACTGCCCCACCGCTCGGCGAGACCAGGGATATCAGGCAGGACATCGACGACACCACCGGCGAGAATCAGCCGCTTGCCGTGGAAGGTGTCGTTATGCGTCTCGACGTAAAATCCCGCCTCCGTGCGTCCCACCTTTGACGCAGATCCCTTCAGCGTCGCGACGGTGACATAGCGCGCCAACTGGCTTGCTGCCTCAGCGATGATCTCACCCGGCGCAGCGCCGTCTCTCCCGAGAAAGCCATGAGAGGCCGATGCAAAGCGGTTGCGTCGCTGACCCGCATCAATGACGAGTACGGTCCGCCGCGCCCGCCCCAGTTGAAGCGCCGCCGAGAGGCCGGCGAAACTGCCGCCGACAACAATGACATCGAAGTTCATGGTGATCTCCCATCCTAATCGTAACTATTACTAGTACGATATTGTAGGCATCAACGAAATTTGTCACTGTGTCAGTTGCGGAACCGATGGAAGCGGTCTAAATTGCGATGACGTCAAGCGAGGTTCCGCCGTGAGCAAGGACACAAGGCTCGCCCGTGTTGCGCATGTCCTGGTTCACATGAGCTTCAACGAGGGCACAGCAACATCCGAGACGATCGCGGCGATGCTCGATACCAACCCGGTCGTCGTCAGGCGCATCATGGGAGCGCTGCGCGAAGGTGGCTATGTGTCATCGGAGCGTGGGCCGAACGGCGGATGGCGGCTGGAACGGCCGCTCCGTGAGATCACGTTTTTGAACATCTACAGGGCATTCGACCCGGGCTCGCCCTTCACCATCGCAACCAGCGATGATCATCCGAAATGCGTCGTCGAGCGCGCCGCCAACCGCGCTTTGTCGCTTGCATTGTCCGAAGCCGCGGCCCGTTTTGAGCAGTCTCTTTCGAAGATCACGCTTGACCAACTGCTGCCGAGAAAGACTTAGGGCTGCAGCGACTCTATTCGAGGCAAGCGATATTACTGGCGTCGAAAGATCATCCCGCCGTGATGGAGGGTATCCTTGTCGACGAAGTTGCCGTCAGCGGTAAAACCGGTGTCGTCCCAATAATCGATGTGATTGCCCTTGATCTCGTAGCGGCCTTGATAGGCGCTCTTGCGCGTGCCGCGGGCTTCGTCGTAGCGGCCGTTCGGAAGAAGCTCATGGCGAATGTGGCCGCCATCGGTCACCCACATGCCAACATAGGGATGCTGCGTCATTGCTTTCTCCATCGATCGCTGTTCGGGTTTACTGGTTGTTGCGGCCTCACCGGAAGCGACAGCCACCGATAGTCCGAGGACACAAAGGGATTCCACGATCAGCGCACCTACTATGGCCAGACGACAGGTCATCTCGTTTTCCCTCAAATGATCGGCCGTCTTACTGCTGAGGCGCGGGAATGCGCCGCACGACATCTTCGTACGGCGCGAGGTCGAGATAGGCCGTCACCTCTGTTGCCTTTCCGTCGTGCATGCGAAAGATCCAGGCATAACTGTTGCTGTAGCCCCGGCCGTCGCGGGCGACCCCACTCCCCTCCCAGTGAGCGATCACATGATCGCCATCGGCAAAGACCCGCACGGCTGTTGGACGGACGGGCGTGGACAATCTCGCCGCGAATGGGCGGACGGCTCGCTCCAGAAAGGCCTCACGTCCCTCGAACTCCCCGGCGGCTGGACTCGATCCTTTGATCCTCCAGACGACATTCTCGGCGAGCACGTCGTTGAAGAAGGACGTTCCGCCCGCCACCCAGCGATGAAAGGCTTCGGCGACCACTCGCTTGTTGTCACCTTCCGCCGTGCTTGGCTGACCGCAAGGGGCAGCCGTGGTCAGGCTGGAAGCGGTGAACATTGCGGCGCACAGGCACCATGCGAGCGCGCGAGTTGCCAGGGCTCTCATGAATTTCTCCTTTGCTGCTGTACTTCTTCTTCAATCCCGCGGGGCGACGGACGCGCCGCCGAAGATGAGCTGCTGAACCATGGGACGGCCGACGAAGCGGATGGGAAAAGATCGGGTCGGGCGCGCTCGCCTGATTGAGCCGATCGAGATGATCAGGCGACCGTGCGACCCCGAGGGCACCGAGATTGTCCTCTGCCTGGGCAAATGTGCGCACACCATGACAGGCGACGTGACGGCAGGGTTCGCAAGCGTCCAGGCGATCGCCACCTGGGACGGGCTCGCGCCGACTTCCTCGGCCACAGCACTACATCGGCGATTTCGATGGACCGCTCATTGAGATGGCCGGACGACGCAATGACGCCCTTGCGTGTCGGTGAGATGCTTGCGTCGCGCGAGTCCGCAATATCCGACGGCGCGTACTTGCCGGTCAATACGCCGCCGCCGAGCGGCGACCAGGGCAGCACGCCCATGCCGAGCGCTTCCGCCATCGGAATGAGCTCATGCTCGACCGTGCGCTCGACCAGGCTGTATTCGATCTGCAGCACCACGAAAGCTGACCAGCCGCGGAGATCGGCGATCGTCTGCATCTGGGAGATGCGCCAGGCCGGCGTATTGCAGATGCCGACGTAGTGGACCTTGCCTGATCGCGCCAGATCGTCGAGCCCCCGCATCACCTCGTCGCACTGCGTGGTCATGTCCCAGCCGTGCAGGTAGAATAGGTCGATGCGGACGGTGTTGAGTTGCCGCAGGCTCTGCTCCACCGACCGCACCATATTGAGTCGGTGGTTGCCTCCCGAGTTCGGGTTGCCCGGCTCGCGCGCCATGGTGAACTTGGTCGCGAGCACGATACGTTCGCGCGTGTCCTTGATGAACTCGCCGACAATGCGCTCGGAGGCGCCGTCGGTGTAGTTCACGGCGATATCGACGAAGTTGCCCCCGCGATCGACGTAAAGATCGAAGATCCGACGCGCCTCGCCCGCGTCGGCGCCCCAGCCCCAGTCCGGACCAAAGGTCATCGTGCCGAGCGCGATTGGGGATACCCGCAGTCCGGACCGTCCGAGCAGACGGTAATGATCCAGAGACGTCATTGTCGGTGCCTCCAACTTCTATCGAGACGCACATACGACGAGACAATCGGTGAAACAATTTGCTCAATCATGACCAGCTTGGTAAGTGTGCCTAACCAATGACGATCGACCTGAACCTCGTTTCCGTTTTCCTGGCGGTCGCCGACGCGAAAAGCTTTCGCGGCGCGGCCGAGCGGCTGGGCGTGACCCGCTCGGCGGTGAGCCAGGCGATCCGGCGAATGGAAGACCGGATGGGCGTGGCGCTCGTGCAGCGGACAACGCGCAGCGTGAGCCTGACCGAGGCCGGCGTGCGACTGCACCAGCGCGTCGCGCCAGCCATTGCAGAAGTCGAACTCGCCCTCGACACCGCGCAGGATCGCGACGCCAAGCCGACAGGACAGCTACGGCTCGCGGTATCCTCGATCGCCGAGCGCTTCATCTGCGGGCCGCTGCTTGCGAGCTTTACGCACGCTTATCCAGCCGTGCGGATCGACATCACAGTCACCGACGAGGAGTTCGATATCGTCGCCGAGGGCTACGATGCTGGCGTTCGCCTTGGCGAAGTGATCGAGCAGGACATGATCGCGGTGCCGGTTTCGGGCGACCAGCGCCAGATGGTCGTGGCTGCGCCGTCGTATCTGGCGCGCTTCGGCACGCCAACGCACCCGACCGAGCTTGCGCAGCACTGTTGCATCGGTTGGCGTCCTGCGCCTGACGTGGCGCCCTATCGCTGGGAGTTCGAGGAAGACGGCCGCGAGTTCGACGTCGCCGTCAATCCCAGGATCACGACGAATGACATGTGGGTCATGGTGCGGACCGCTTGCGCCGGCGGCGGCCTGACGTTCGGCATGGACGAGACGTTCCGCCCCTACATCCAGCGCGGCGAGCTGGTGCCGCTGCTGGAGCAGTATTGCCCGCCCTTTCAGGGCTTTTTCCTCTATTTCGCGGACCGACGAAATCTGCCGCCAAAACTGCGCGCGCTGATCGACCACGTGCGATATCGCCCTTGACGGAGTCTCATCTGAGGCATACTTTTGTCTCATCTGATTTAGAGGTTCCCGTGAGCCATCAAGCCGCAATCCTGGCCGGTCTGCTCGGCGTCAAGCCGAAGAACACAGAGACGACGCTTACCCTCGCCCGTTCCGTGGAGAAGGGCCTGCCGGTATCGGCGTTGGATAAATTCGCCGGCCGCGTATCGCCGCAGGACGTTCGTCACTTCACCTATCGTGTGGTGCCGAAGCCGACGCTGGAACGGCGCCGCAAGGAAAAGCAGCATCTGACGACCGAAGAGAGCGACCGGCTCGCGCGTGTCGCAAAAGTGTTCGCCTTCGGCGTCGAGGTGTTTCGCGACGAGGCCAAGGTGCGCGATTTTCTCAACCGGCCGCATCCGATGCTTGAAGACAAGACCCCGCTCGAGCTGGCCTTGGCAACAGGCCCCGGGGCGGACGCCGTCGTCAACCTGCTGGGACGTACAGCGTATAGCGGCGGCGTCTAGGCGTGCCGAAGAGCGATCGTGTCCTGACATGCTATCGCATCGGGGACCCGGACGGCGCCTACCCCGTGTACGATGCCGAGGGATCGCGCCTCTACCCGGGCCGGTGGAATACGCGTACCAGCCCGATGATCTACGCATCCGAGCACTATTCCACCGCCATGCTCGAGAAGCTGGTGCATGCCAATCTGGTGATGCCCGCCAACCAGCACTTCATCGAGATCACGATACCAAACGGCGTGTCGTATGAAGTTTTCCAAGCTGCGGCGCATCCCGGCTGGGATTCACGCAACGAAACCATCTGCAAGAGCTTCGGCCAGAAATGGTGCGAGGCGAAGCGTTCGGCGCTCCTGATCGTCCCCTCAATCCCGGCGCGGCTGGAGCGCAACTTTCTGATCAACCCGGCTCATCCGGAAACCAAGAACATCACGCACACCCTGCCCGAGCCGGTGTGGTGGGATGAGAGGCTTTATGGGAGGTAGCTAGCTCGGAGAGCGCCGGTAGCGCCCGGGCATCCACGCCACCGGCGAAGCGAGCGTCCCCCGCATTAAGCTTACGCCTTAACCAATAATTAATTATGGCTTTGCGGGCACGAAAGGCTCAGCTTAGCGTTTTGGCAATGCTGCTCAGTAACCTACGATGGGTGAGTGCCATGACCTATAGATCGACGTTTATCGCGTCTCTCAGTGCAGTCGCGCTTGTCCTTGCCGCGGGCGAGGCATTTGCCGATCCCGGCGTGGCGCGCGGCGCAGGCGTTGCGCCGTCGCGTCCGGCTTTCCCGGCATTCCCCAAATCGGGGCACCATCACCATCATCACCGGGGAGTAGGTGGTTTCTGGCCGACCGGCGGCGTTGTCTATGGTCTGTCGAATGAGGTCGACCGACCGGTCGTCGTGGAGACTCCGCCACTCAAAACATCGGACGATATCCGCTTCACGTGCGTGTACGATATTCCCTGGGATTACGTCCATCGATGTCCGCAGTTTAACACGCCTCGGCAGTAGTTTTTCGAGCTCGTCGGCCGCATAGCGAAGGCTGTTGCGACGGCGACATCCGACCTGGCGGAATGCCCATTCCGCTTGTGTCTGATCTACATTTCAAACAGCATGAGGATATGCGTCCGCATTCTCGCGGCGAGAAGCGCCCGAGCTTTGCGTCATCTAAGGACCCTCTCAATCAATAGAGGGCGCAGAGAAGACCGGGTGCTTGCTGCACCCGTGGTCTCGTGTGCGGTTGCGCATAGCAACAAGCGCACACGAGCATACAGGTACAGCGGAAACACTCCGGCCTTCCCTGCGCAGTGGCTTACGGCTTACTTTCTTCCCGGAGAACGGCTCTTTTGCCTCCGTCACCCCTGAGAAAGCTTCGCTTCTCTGGGACTTAGCGCCAGCACCGCGGCGCCCGAACCACACGACTTCGCCGTACGCTTCCTGCGCGTACGTCGAACGCGCATTCAGCGTCCACCGCATCTCACTGCACGTTCGTGACGATGGCCAACGCCCCTCATCTGCCGTGAGACGGGCGGAGTTATGCGACTGACTTGGGTGAGAACGAAAGCAGAATATTTTTGCGCAAAGGGCTGGACAGACTTTTGGTGGTTTGCCCGTCGTGCCAGTTTGTCGCACGCGCGCAAGCGAGATCGCGCTTGCAGGACAGACAAATCAGTTTGCAGCCGGAGGGTGGGCAAAGGCGCTCTTACGCCGTGCCCACCATCTATCGTCACGTACGCCCCTGCGCACTGTTCACCAGTCCGTCACGATGAGAACACCAAGCGGCTATCGATAATTATTTCCTTGCCACAACGAACGGCCGCGCGTCCTTGCCATGTGAGGCATGGCGGGCGCGCTCGATGATCTTGAATCCCGCCGCCGAAATCTCGTGCTCCAGATCTTCCGCTGACAGGTACGCCACATAGGGCGCCTTGCCAACAAGCTGCATCAAGGGCAGCGCGATGCGCAGCAGCGGATTCATTTCCTTCAGGCACGGCGTCTTGGAAATGAAGATCCCGCCGGGCCGCAGCAGCCGATGGACGCCTCGGAGCGCCGCTTCGCGCTCCGCCACCAGATGCAGAACATTGAAGCCGAAAGCGATATCGAAGGTCCCGTCCGGCCACGGCGCCGCCTCAGGCCGCACCACTTCGAACGTGGCGTTGCTGCAGCCCGCGGCCTTCGCCTTCTCGCGCGCGATCGCGATCATTTCGCCCGATAAGTCGGTCGCCACAATGCGTCCGACTGATGGCGCGAGCTTTAGCGCCGTCGTTCCCGTTCCGCATCCGAACTCGAATGCCGCTTCGTCCCCCTTGAGGTAATGTCGCGTCCGCTCGAGCGTGCGCTCATAGCCCGCCATGTCGGCGATCGGGTCGGCGGCATATTTGCGCGCAGCGCGATCCCAGAACTGAGCATCATTTGCAACACGAAACATGGCGGCTCCCCCTGCGCGGCGACTTCTAGCATATGTGAGGAAAATGGAAATGCTAACGGCAGCGCGGGCCCGCGAGGAGCGGGTTCGCGAAAGCGTAACCCGCCGTTCACGCGTTCGTCACGATGTGACAATGCGGTGGATTACGCCGGAGCCTGTCATCGGGCCGCGCCTTGCGCGGACCCGTTGGGCTCATCCGCCCTTCGAGCGGCGTTCTCATGAACCGCGCTGCCGCGAAGCCCCCAGAGGATCAGCGCAAAGGATATGATTCCCGTCGGGGCGGCTGGGTACATGACGAGTTGGATCAGCATCTCCTGAGAGTCGCTCCCACGAGCGCCGGCCGCCGCGATCGGAATGATCGAACCGCCGGCTCCCAGGAGAGCCGCGATCACGAAACCGGCGATCGTTGCAAGTGCGGAATAGATGAGAAACCAGAATGCCAGCCGTGACGGCATCGATGTGAGTTTCAGCTTCGGCCAGACCAGACCCACGGCCACAAGCAACACACCAGTGAATCCGCTGAGCGTGTGAACCGAACGGCCGAGATTGGGTGCGGCGAAATACGGCACCGCAAATCCCTGGAAGCTCGTGAAGAGGAACAGGGCCACGCCGATCTGAATCAGCCGGTGCCCTTGGACGGCCAGTGCTGTCGCGCTCATGCGTTGCTCCTTTTCGGCTGTCACCGTGATGTCTAGCGCATTCGGCTATCGCACTCCCCCTTCGCAACGAGGAGCAGATAGGACTGGAAAGCCGATGTCGAAAGATGGATCCGTGCCGATCGGGCGTAATGCAAAGAAGTGCATGAAGCGCGTCTTGATCACGGGCATGTCTGGAACCGGAAATCCTCGGTGATCCTGGCCAGCCAGGCAGCCCTTCGCCGGGAACGGCGCGCCTGCGCCGCCGTTGACCGATGTTGCCGAATACGAAGGCCGATCCAATGGCTGGTCTTGAATTCGAGATGACCTATCGCCTGCGCGTGCGCGGTCCGATGCCGGCGACGCAAGGCTCGCCCGTCGGCGAGCACATCTACTGGGAGATGAGCGAGGGCACACTGGAAGGTCCGCGTGTCAATGCGCGTATCGCGATGCCGGGCGGTGACTGGTACCGGCCGGGCGCGGATGGCTTTGGCCGGCCCGATGTCCGCGTCCAATTCATCACAGATGACGACGCGGTTATTCTGCTGCACTACACCGGCCTCGTGCAGATGAATGACGCATTTACCAAGGCCGCCGAGGCGGCCAACGCCACGCGCTTTGAAGATCACTACATGCGGATGGCGATGCGCTTCGACGCCGGCGCACCGAAGTACGCTTGGCTCAACCAACATCTATTTTTGGCCGAGGGCCGTCTCACCGGAAAACCAGATCGAGTACCGCATTTACCGCGTCACGTAATTGCTGAATGCGCCGGATTACGCCGGAGCGTGTTATCGGGTCGCGCCTACGAGCTTCCGCAGCGTCCTGCTCGATATCGCATTGCAGGATGTCAATGAAGCGATTGAAGGCACCGCAGAGCGCGCTCTGCGCGCGGATCGACGTGAGTGCCAACGGCGTCAGCCTCCCGCCATCAAATGCTTCGCCAACGCCATGTAAGCCGGCAGCGTCACCGGGTCGTTGGCGGCGTTGCCGGCGGCCGGGTGTGAGGCATAGCGGGCGATCACCATCTCGGCTTTCGGATCGATATAGATGCCCTGCCCGTGAACGCCGCGCGCCATGAAGGCACCGTGCGCGTTATGCGTCACCCACCACTGGTTCCGGTACGAGGCGCCGGGCAATGTGGTGTAGCCGGCCGGCTTGAATTTTTCGGGATCGCCGCCGCGCGCGATGTCCTCGATGACTTGAGACGGCACGATCTGGCGGCCGTTGAAGCGGCCGTGATTGCGGATCGTCTCGCCGAAGCGGGCGAGATCGCGCAGGGTGGTCGAAAGCCCGCCGCCGCCGCTTTCGGTGCCGATGCGGTCGACGTGATAATGCGCGTCCTCTTCCGCACCCATCGGAATCCAGATCCGCTCCGATAGGAGATCGGACAGCGTCATTCCGCTCGCCCGCCGGCAAATCCAGGCCAGCACGTCGGAATTGACGGTCTTGTAGGCGAAAGCCTTGCCGTGCTCGCCCTGCTTGCGCTGCACGCACAGGAAATCGAAAATATTGGTCGCGCCCTCGTAGCCCGGCTCGATCGGCGCCATGCCGTTCGCCCGCCGCAACCCAAACACGCCGGAATTCTTGTCGGTATAGACCTCGGTGTATTCGAGGCCCGTGGTCATATCCATCGCCTCATGCACGCGCGCATCGCCGAACGCGCTTGCCTTAAGCTCCGGCACATAATCCGTGATCGGCGCCTGCGGATCGATCTTGCCCTCCGCGACCAGAATGCCGGCGAGCGTGCCGGTGAAGGATTTGGTGACCGACATCGCGATGTGCGGCTTGTGCGGCTTCAGCGCACCGAAATAGCGGTCGTAGATCAATTTGCCCCGGTGCAGCACGGCGATGCCGTCGGCATAGGTTTCCTCGAGCATGCGCGCAAACGTCATGGGACGTCCGTCCATGGTGACCGAAGCGGACGCGCCGATATCATGCTCCTCGCGCGGCAGCACCGACGCGGGCCCTGCCCCGCGCCAGACATTCACGGTCGGCACTAGTTGGCGGATATTGCTCCACGCCCAGCGGAGTTCGGGAAAGCTGCGGAACGAGCCGTTCTGGAAGGTGATGGTCTTGTCCGGCGGCGGGGGAAAGCCTTGCATCCAGCCGAACGTTTCCGGATCGGTTTCGGCGGCGGTCAGGGTGGGCTGGCTGGAGGCGGTCGCGACGGACATGAAGGCTGACTCCGGAGGGATGATTGCGAAGTCGTAACATGCTGGCGCGCAATACGCAGGCGGCGTTTTCAGCAGGGGAGATCGGCGCCGCGAGCAGAGTTGTAGCCCGCATGAGCGAAGCGATATGCGGGGGAGCGGTCCCGGGTGTCGCTGCCCTCACCCGGGCTACGCTTGCTTATAGCTTGCATGAGACAGGCGCGTCAGAGGTTGTGCCGTTAAATTCAGCAACTAATCTCTACCGTCTCTAAAAATGAGTCGGCTATGGACAGCGAGGAGGAGCAGAAGCTCCCCAAGCATCACTACATTCCCGTCCTTTACCTAAAGCAGTGGGCAAAGGCCGGTGGACGCTTCACGGAATTCAGCCGCCCACCTGGACGCTCGGTAGTGGAGCCTCGAGGCACAGGTCCAAAGGGCACGGGCTTTCGACGAGGACTGTATCGACTAAAGGGAGTCTCTGGAGAGGCTGCCGAGATGGTTGAGCGGAAATTCATGGCGCAGGTTGATAACCTCGCCAAGGACGCGCTCGACATCCTTCTTGGTAACGTCCACGCGGAATGGACCCTCAAGACCCGTAGCGCTTGGTCGCGGTTCGTGAATGGGTTTCTGTTTCGTGTCCCCGAACGAGTCGCAGAGGCACAACGAGCAATCGAAGACCATTGGCTTGAGAAATACGATGAGCGCTTGGCCGAATACAACTCTCTGAAGGCGCCGGGTGATCCTGAGTTCATCGAATTCATCATCCACCAAACCGAGCGCGGGACGCTGCACTTTGTGATGAACCAGATCGACAGCGAGCGCTTAGGGAAGCACTTCAACCAGATGAACTGGTTCACGTTAGACACCACACGGGCAAGCCGACCACTCTTTACATCAGATCGTCCAATAATCATAACCAATGGGCTTGGCTACCCCAACTCACACTTGGTAATGCCAATCAGCCCGACGCGTCTATTCGCTGCGACCAACACCGAGGAAGAGGAAAACAAGCTGCGCTCAATCCCGCAGCGCGAGCTAGTCAAGATGGCCAACCGCCATGTGGTGCGGAGAGCACAGAAGTACGTTTGGAATCTCGACGATCGGGAACTCGAATTTGTGCGGAAACACATGTCGGTAGAAGCTCACATTGACCGTGAGTTTTTCCTCCGGCCGCCAAAACGAGGGAGCGATCACCCAAAAAGGGCACTACTATAGGCACTCGGTAGACGGGTCTTTGATTGTGTCATAGATTGTCAGGACAACTTATCGGGTCGCAAGGCTGAGCTAACGCATGACCGTCTGGACGCCTGAAGAACTCGCAAAACGAAATACAGATGATGTGAAGACCATCAGGGAAAACGCCGCGAAGCGTAACCGCAGTGACATTGTCGCGATGTGCGACGTCGAACTTAAAAATCGGAAGCCTATCCGAGCAAAGCCGGGAGGTGACGGAAGCGAGCGCAGAGAGGGACAGTACGTCTCTGAGTTTCACTTTGTCTGCCCTAAGGAGCAAGGCGTAACTCGGGATGCCGACGGCATGATGTGGACAGGTACTTGGGTGGTCGCGGAAGAGAACGCGATCGACGCCCAAACTCATGGCTCTCTTGTCGCTTTGCACATCAGCAAGTCTGAGCAATCATATCTTCAAGGTGAAATTCGGGGTTGGCGCAAGTCTCCCAGGCAAAAGGAATATGTTGAAGGTCAAGTTGCCAAGACCGCGTTCGGAATCGACCAATTCAGGCCTAATGGCAACCCCGTTCCATGGCAGGGTGATGCGACTGGCGAGAAAGGTTATCGTTGGGCCGAACTTCCGCCCTCCGCACCCTGACGACCCCCTACTCCCACTCAATCGTCCCCGGCGGCTTGCTCGTCACGTCGTACACCACCCTATTGACCCCCTTCACCTCGTTGATGATCCGCGTCGCGGTGGCGCCGAGGAAGCTCATGTCGAAGGGATAGAAGTCGGCGGTCATGCCGTCGGTGGAGGTCACTGCGCGCAAGCCCACGACGTACTCGTAGGTGCGGCCATCGCCCATCACGCCGACCGTTTTCACTGGCAACAGCACGGCAAAGGCCTGCCAGATCTTGTCGTAGAGGCCGGCTTTGCGGATCTGGTCGATGTAAACCGCGTCGGCGTTGCGGAGGATGTCGAGCTTTTCCTTGGTGATGTCACCGGGGCAGCGGATGGCGAGACCCGGCCCCGGGAACGGGTGGCGGCCGACAAAGATTTCGGGCAGGCCGAGTTCGCGCCCGAGCACGCGGACTTCGTCCTTGAACAGTTCGCGCAAGGGTTCGACCAGCTTCATGTTCATGCGATCAGGCAAGCCGCCGACGTTGTGGTGCGACTTGATCGTCACCGACGGGCCGCCGGTGAAGGAGACGCTTTCGATCACGTCGGGATAGAGCGTGCCCTGCGCCAGAAATTCCGCACCGCCGATCTTCTTCGCCTCCTGCTCGAACACGTCGATGAACAGGCGGCCGATGGTCTTGCGCTTTGCCTCGGGATCACTGACGCCCTTGAGCTCGCCGAGGAAAAGCTTTGAGGCATCAACATGCACCAGCGGGATATTGTAGTGATGACGGAACAAGTCGACCACCGTCTCGGCTTCGTTCAGCCGCAGCAGGCCGTGATCGACGAACACGCAGGTGAGCTGGTCGCCGATCGCCTCGTGGAGCAGCACCGCGGCGACCGCGGAATCGACGCCGCCGGAGAGGCCGCAGATCACCCTGCCCTTGCCGACCTGGGCGCGGATTTTTTCGATCGCCTCCTCGCGGAAGGCGCGCATGGTCCAGTCGCCGGTGAATCCTGCGACCTTGCGGACGAAATTGCGCAGCAGTTTGGCGCCGTCGGGCGTGTGCACCACTTCGGGGTGGAACATCAGGCCGTAATATTTGCGCTTCTCGTCCTGGATCACCGCAAACGGCGCGTTCGGCGAGACGGCGGCGACGGTAAAACCCGGCGGCATTTTGGTGATGCGGTCGCCATGGCTCATCCACACCGGATGGCGCTCGCCCATCGACCAGGTGTCGTCGAACAGCTTGCTCGCCGTCTTCACCTCGACATCGGCGCGGCCGAATTCGCGGTGGTGGCCGCCTTCGACCTCGCCGCCGAGCTGGGCGGCCAGCGTCATCTGGCCGTAGCAGATGCCGAGTACGGGGACGCCGGAATCGAAGATTTTCTGCGGCGCGCGCGGCGAGCCTTTTTCATGCACCGATTCCGGGCCGCCGGAGAGGATCACCGCTTTCGGCTTCATCTCGTCGAAGGCTAATTCGGCCTTCTGGAACGGCACGATTTCGGAATAGACGCCTTCCTCGCGCACCCGGCGGGCGATCAGTTGCGTCACCTGACTGCCGAAGTCGACAATCAGAATCTTGTCATGCGCCGAGGCCACCGAGGGCGTCGACTCGCGGGCTTTCTGTGCTGCTGTCATGGACAGGAATTACGCGACGGGACGCGGCCTCGCAACCGCGGCAACGGGCTGACCCACATTCTTTCTCGGGCATGGACAAATCGATATTAGGTAAGTATTATTGACCTAATTTGCGGAATTGTAGCGTGGGCACGCGCAGCGTGCCCGCCATTCTTGTCGAGAACCGCAGAGATGGTGGGCACGCTTCGCTTTGCCCACCTTACTGCGTCACCCCTTCTTCAGCACCGACACAAAAAATCCATCCGTGCCCGTCCTTCGCGGCGTCATCAGCCAACCCTCCGGCGATCGCAGCGCGGCCTTCGCAAAATCCTCGGCTCTGTCCCCCAGCACGCTCGCCGTCTCGTTCAATGGCTGAATCGAAAACTCGGGATGACGTGCCACGAAGGCGCGGACTTGTTCGCCGTTTTCGCTTGCCAGCACCGAGCAGGTAACATAGGCGATGCGGCCGCCGGGCTTGACCAGGCGGCTTGCGCGATCAAGCGCTTCGGCCTGGTCCTTCAAGCGAACTTCCAGCGCGCCGGGGCGCATGCGCCATTTGGCGTCGGGGTTGCGGCGCCAGGTGCCGGTGCCGGTGCAGGGCGCGTCGATCAGCACGAGATCGGCGGATGCATTGATGTCGGCCAATGGATCAGTGTCGCCCTTCGGCGCGCGAATTTCGGCGTTGTGGACGCCGGCGCGTGAGAGGCGCTCGTAGATCGGGGCGAGCTGGCGCTTGTCGCGATCCGTTGCGATCAATCGCCCCTTGCCTTGCATCATCGCGGCCAGCACCAGCGTCTTGCCGCCGGCGCCGGCGCAGAGATCGATCACCTGCTCGCCGGGCTTTGCAGCGGTGAACATCGCCGCAAGCTGCGAGCCCTCGTCCTGCACTTCGACCGCGCCCTTGATGAAATCCTCTTCCGCATGAATGCCGGGATTGCGAGCGTCGGAGCCAAGTTCGATGCGAAGCCCGATCGGCGACCAGGGCGTTGGCTTTGCTCCGAGATAGCCGAGCGACGCCAGGACTTTTTCGCGCTTGGCCTTGAGCGTATTGACGCGCAGATCGAGCGGCGCGCGGCTCGCCATCGCGGTCGCCTCCGCCACGCGGTCGTCGCCGAACACGGCGGCCAGATGCGCATCCAGCCATTCCGGATAGTCGCCGGCGATGTGCGGCGGCGCGTCGTCGAGGGTCCGCGACGTGAGCGCTGATCGTTCGGCTTCGGTCAGCGGTTCCGGCGCAAAACGCCCGCCGTCGCAGAGAGCCGATATCGCCTCGACATCAAGCTTGCGCTCGAGCTTCATCATGCCGAGCACGCGCGCCCGCGGCGTGTCGGCGGCCATCAGCCAAGCGCTCGATGCCTGCCGCCGCAGCACGTCCCAGATCAGGCCCGAAATCGCTGCGCGATCGCCCGAGCCGGCATAACGATGCGCGGTGCCCCACTCCTTCAGCGCCTTTGCCGCCGGAACGCGTTGCGCGTCGATGGTGTCGATCAGTTCGATGGCAGCGGAAAGGCGGGCAGCGGGGGTCATTCAGGGCTTTCCATAGCGTTTTCAAGCGAAGTGGGAACCGGTTCGCGTAAAGAAAACGCGTCAAACAAAGATTAGATCAGAAGCAGAAGCTTCAGCGCGAAGTAGATCCACATCACGAGCAGCACCAGCGCGCCGGCAAACCACGCCAGGCTGCGCTGCTGGATGTTGTTCGAGGTGACGAAAATGCCGGCATGGGCAAATCGTGTCACCACGAACACCCAGGACATCAGCACAATGAAAAGGTCGGCCCGGCGCAACGGCAGCGCCAGCGCGATCAGGAGGTAGAACAGCAGGGGTACTTCGAACTGATTCGAGAAGCAATTGCCGATCTGGGCGACGCGGGCCGGATATTTCGGCTGTCCCAGCGCGATGTCCTTCAGGCTGGTTTCGCGGGCCTTCACCGCCTTGGTGCGGGCCGTCACCATCCATAGCAGCAAGAAGAAAGTGAGCCCGATCAAAACAAAGACCGGCAGCAAAACCATTTGAACCGACATGAAGATCTCCCCCGAAGCCTGCCTGAGGTCCTAAAGCAATAACGAGACGCCCCTCACCTGACAAATGCCCTTAACCGGGCTCGCTTGAACCACAAGGAGAACCCAGACGACCAACTAGCGAGAATTCCGATGGTTCTGGTCTCGAACCGGCCTTGGAAAGCAATCCGCGAGCAGGCGATGAACATCACCTCCCCGATCCTGACCGGCGCCGGCCGCGCTGCCGAGTTGCCCGGCGATTCCGTGACCTCCCTGCTCCGGGCCGTCGGATTCAGCGACGGCCCCGACGGCGGCCTTGGCATCGTCATGTCGGCCTTGGCCGGCATCGCCGCGGCGCTGGCGGTCGCGATCATGCTCTCCGTCTATTTCCACAGCGGCCACCGCAGTCGCCACGATCTGCTCAAACACGGGCTTGCAGCTTCCGCGGTGCTGGTGCTGCTCGCCTTCGCGATCTCGGACATCAGGCACGCGGCGCAGGCCTATCTCGGCCTCAATCCGGCAAAGCCCGCGGTGGAATTTGAGATCCGTCTGCCGAAGGCGGCGTTGATAACCGCGGCGGACGTCCAGATCGAGCTGCTCACTGACCGGAACCAGAAACTGGCGAAGGTCCAGGAGGCGCTGGCCACCGCGCCCGACGGCCGCAGCATCTTGCGCGGAACCGTGACGCTCGATTACCGCACCACCGAGCGCATGATGGTGCTGAACCTGCCCGGCCGGGCCCAAAGCACGTTCCGCCTGCGGCTGCCGGCAAGCCCGTCGCATTCGGAGCAGTTCGGGCCGTGGCATCTGGCCGACGGCATCGTCCCCGCCAATGGCGGCACGGTGACATCGGAGATTCATGACGCCTTCGCGATCCGCTACCGCGTGCTCTGACGCCATTGAGATACGAAGATGGCGGACCGCTGGGCACATTTGCTTTGACGCCCACAACCAGCGCTCTACTGTATCCCTGACGGTCGCCGAAAGAGAGCAGCCGCGGGAGGATTGCAACTTGCGATTTCGCGACCAGGACATCGTCTTCGCCACCGGCGCCAAAGGGCAGAATATCGACATTCTCACCGCCAATCCGGTCAACTACTTCCACGTCATCAGCAATTCGGCCGAGCTGCCCAGACTTGTGATCGACGGCAAGCTGTTCCTGCCGGCCTCGGACACTCGCAAACGTAACGGGAAACTCCCGCTGGTGATGGTGGTGCCAGGCAGTCTTGGCGTTGCGCCCTCGCACCTGGCGCATGCCGAAACGATGGTCGGCGACGGCTTTGCGGCGTTTGTCCTCGACAGTTTCGGCGCGCGCGACGTGACCTCGACGGTTGCCAACCAGACGCAGTTCTCCTTTGCCGCCAGCGCCTATGACGTGCTGGCGGCCTGGATGGTGCTGTCAGCCCATCCGGAGATCGACGCATCCCGGATCGGCGCGCAGGGCCACAGCCGCGGCGGCTCGGCCGTGCTGACGGCTGCGGCGCGTCGCTTTGCCGATGCGGTGGTCGGCGCCGGCGCCGGTTTTCGAAGCGTGCTCGCCGCCTATCCCTGGAGCGGTCATCAGTTCCTCGATCCGTCCGTCGATGAAACCGAAATCCGCGTCATCATGGGCGATGCCGATGAATGGTGCTCGCCGATGCAGGTGCAGGGCCATTGCCAGGCCATCCGCCTCTCCGGCGGCAAGGCGACGATGCGGCTGATCGGCGGCGCGCAGCACAGTTTTGATCGCGGCACCGGGATCGAGAACGTCGCGGAAGCGTCCGTTTCGCCCGCCGCGCCGACGGCCTATATCGCCAATGACGGCGCCTTCATCCATCCGCTTCAGGGCGTCGCGGAGAGCAAGCTCACCGACCGCGACCTGATGATCTATGCGCTGAAGGCCGGCTATGGCCGCAAGGGCGCGAAGATCGGAAGCCGCGACGGCGATGCTGAGCTGTTCAGGGCGGACATGCTGGCGTTCTGGCGGCGGACGTTGGGGTGACGCCTGAGATCCACCATACAAATAGTCGTCATCATCCGCGAAAGCGGGCGATCCAGTATTCCAGAGACGCTGGTGATCGAATCGATAAGCCGCGGCGTGCTGGGTACCCCGCCGGAGCCTGTCATCGGGCTCACCGAAGGCGAGACCCGGTGGCGGGGGCACGACAACGGAAGGTGGGGCGGCGACGGCGACCAAGATATCGTCATCCTTCCGACGTGAGGCTCGGCTAGGATCGGGCTAAAAGGACTACTGCATGCACGAATTTCGCCTGACGCAAATTTCCGATACCCACCTCGCCCGCCGTCTGCAAAAACTCACCGACAATTTTCACCGCGTCAGCGAGCATATCGACGCGACGCGTCCCGATCTCGTCGTCAATACCGGCGATCTTGCCTTCGACGCGCCGACCAGCCCGGACGATCTCAACTTCGCGAAGGAGCTGCACGACTCGCTGCCGGTGCCGTGCCGGCATTTGCCGGGCAATCACGACGTCGGCGACAACCCGACGGAAGTCGCCCCCGCGCCGAAGGATCTGGCGACCGAGAACGAACGGCAGAACTATCTTTCCGTGATCGGCGAAGACCGCTGGCGCTTCGATGCGGCCGGCTGGTGCTTCATCGGATTGAACTCGCTGATCATCAATACCGGGATCGAGAGCGAGGCGGAGCAGTTCGGCTGGTTAGCTTCAGAACTCGGGCGTGTGAATGGCAAGCCGATCGCGCTGTTCCTGCACAAGCCGCTGTTTTTGAACGCACCTGATGACCCAGAGACTCTCGACACGGCGATCCGCTATGTGCCGCAACCGCGGCGCAGAAGCTTGATCGAAATGTTTTCGAAGGTCGATCTGCGGCTGGTCGCCTCAGGCCACGTCCACCAGCGTCGCGACTTCACCTATCGTCACACGCGCCACATCTGGGCGCCGTCGACGGGCTTCATCCTTCCCGAACGAATTCAGCCGGTCATCGGCATCAAGGAAGTCGGGCTGGTAGAGTATCGTTTCCAGCCCGACGCCCTTGAAGTCCGGCACGTCAAGGCGCCGGGACAAACCGATATTGATCTGGATTCACTGATCGGCAGGAACGCTTAGACCTCAGTACTCCCGCTCAATGTAGTAGGAGCCATCGTCCCAAGGCTGTGACGCAAATGCGCCCACACGTGGAGCCGGGTGAAACCGGTTACCGTAGTAATAGCCCGGGGGCGTGGTGGTTCTGACGCCATAGCCTCCTGTGACGTAAGCTGAGTTCGGGTGGCTATAGCCTGTCACGCCGGGCTCCTGATAGACCACTTGAGCCATCGCAGGAGTGGCCAGCATCGTAGCGGCAACCAGGCCGAGCGATAGTTTCTTGCAGTTCGTCATTTGGCTTCTCCATCAGATGTCAAAGCCAAACGACACTTTCGAAGGGACGTTCCGCCGCGCGCCTCAAGTAGCCGTGAGCTTCTTCCCTGATGGTTCCTGGAACTCGGGGCGCGCCGACCTCAAGTCTTGTCGGGCCCGACGCGTACGAGTTGCTTGCCGAAATTGGCGCCCTTCAGAAGGCCCATGAACGCAGCCGGCGCGCTCTCAAGGCCCTCGGTGACGAACTCCTTGTGCTTGACCTTGCCCTCGCGCACCCACCCCGACATGTCGCGCAGGAAGTCGCCATGGCGCGCAGCGAAATCGCTGACGATGAAACCGCGGATGGTCAGGCGCTTGGTCAATACCGCGCGCATCAGGGACGGCGCCCATTTCGGCGCCACCGCCTGCGTATCGTTATAATGCGCAATCAGGCCGCAGACCGGAATGCGCGCAAACGCATTGAGCAGCGGGAACACCGCTTCGAACACCGTGCCGCCGACATTTTCGAAATAGACGTCGATGCCTTTTGGGCAAGCATCCTTCAGCTTGGCCGCCAGATCAGGGTCGCGGTGATCAAGGCAATCGTCGAAGCCGAGTTCATTCTTGACGTAAGCGCACTTGTCCTTGCCGCCGGCAATGCCGACCGCGCGGGCGCCCTTGATCTTCGCGATCTGGCCGACCGCCGAGCCGACCGCGCCGGAAGCGGCCGCGACAACGACGGTCTCGCCCGCCTGCGGCTTGCCGATGTCGAGCAGGCCCGTATACGCCGTCATGCCGGGCATGCCGAGCACGCCGACCGCGGTCGAGATCGGCGCGATGTCAGGATCGATTTTTGCAAGACCCTTGCCGTCGGAGATCGCATGCGTCTGCCAGCCCGCGCGCGACAGCACGATGTCGCCCTTGGCGAATCCGGGATTGTTGGAGGCGATCACTTCGCTGACGGTGCCTGCTTCCATCACGCCGCCGATCGGCACCGGCTGGGCGTAGGACGGCCCCTCACTCATGCGCCCGCGCATGTAGGGATCGAGCGACAGCCAGATGGTGCGAAGGAGCACATCGCCAGCGCCCGGCGTGGGGATGGGGCAATCCTCAAGGCGGAAGTCGGAGGGTTTTGGTTCGCCGACGGGGCGCGAGGCGAGAACGATGCGTTTGCCTTGGGACATGGGTGTTTCCTCCGGTTTGGTTCTTCGTCGTTGCGAGCCACCCGGTCGGCGCGAAGCGCCGCCGGATGACAGGCTGCGCGAAGCAATCCATCTTCGTCAAGCAAAGACCGTCATTCCGGGTGATGCGAAGCATCGAACTATGGTGCCCCGGAATGACGGTGGAATAATTCCGTCTGCCGGATTATGCCCCGCCCGGATAATTCGGGCTCTCCCGCGTGATCGTCACGTCGTGGACGTGGCTTTCGCGCAGGCCCGCGCCGGTGATGCGGACGAACTGAGCCTTGGCGTGGAATTCGGCAAGGTTGCGTGCGCCGACATAGCCCATCGCGGCACGCAGGCCGCCGGCGAGCTGGTGCATAACGTTGGCGACCGGGCCCTTGTACGGCACCTGGCCCTCGATGCCTTCGGGCACCAGTTTCAGCGTGTCCTTGATGTCCTGCTGGAAGTAGCGGTCGGCCGAGCCGCGCGCCATCGCGCCGACCGACCCCATGCCGCGGTAGGCCTTGTAGGAGCGGCCCTGCCACAGAAACACTTCGCCGGGCGTCTCGTCGGTGCCGGCGAGCAACGAGCCGACCATGGCGATGTCGGCACCGGCGGCGAGTGCTTTGGCCAGATCGCCGGAATATTTGATGCCGCCATCGGCAATCACGGGAACGTCGGCCTTCTTCGCCGCTTCCACCGCATCCATGATCGCGGTGAGCTGCGGCACCCCAACGCCGGCGACGATGCGCGTGGTGCAGATCGAGCCCGGGCCGATGCCGACCTTGATCGCGTCGGCGCCCGCGTCAATCAGCGCCTGTGCGCCCTCTTTCGTTGCGATATTGCCGGCAATCACCTGCACCGAGTTGGAAAGCCGCTTGATGCGGTTGACCGCTTCGAGCACCCGCGAAGAATGGCCGTGTGCGGTATCGACCACGATCAGGTCGACGCCGGCATCGATCAGCCGCTCGGTGCGCTCAAAGCCACCCTCGCCCACGGTGGTCGCCGCTGCGACACGCAAACGGCCATGCTCGTCCTTGCAGGCGAGCGGATGCGCGACCGCCTTTTCCATGTCCTTGACGGTGATCAGCCCGACGCAGCGGTACTGGTCGTCGACAACGAGCAATTTCTCGATGCGGTGCGTGTGCAGCATCCGCTTCGCCTCGTCCTGGCTGACGTCTTCGCGAACCGTGACGAGGTTCTCGTGCGTCATCAGCTCCGAGACTTTTTGCTTGGGATTGGTCGCAAAGCGGACGTCGCGGTTGGTAAGAATGCCGATCAGCTTGCCGGGCGAATTCTTGCCGGCGCCGGTGACGACGGGAATGCCGGAAAAGCCGTGGTCCTTCATCAGCGCCAGCGCGTCCGACAGCATCGCATCGGGACCGATGGTCAGCGGATTGACCACCATTCCGGATTCATACTTCTTGACCTGCCGCACCTGGGCGGCCTGCCCCTCGGGATCGAAGTTGCGGTGGATGACGCCGACGCCGCCTGATTGCGCCATCGCGATCGCCATGCGCGCTTCGGTGACCGTGTCCATCGCCGACGCGATAATCGGAATGTTCAGCGGAATTGCGCGGGTCACGTAGGAGCGGATATCAGCCTCCGAGGGCAAGATATCCGAGAGACCGGGCTTCAGAAGCACGTCGTCGAACGTGAAGGCTTCACGGATACCCTGAAGTCCCTGCGCCATTGCCAACTCCTTTCGGCGGCTCGCCGCCGCGATCAGTTCTATGGATGAACGCCGCCTTCGGCGATGCTACCGGCATCGCCGTCGAATCGAAGCCCATCGGTGGGGTTGACGGTGGTCGATAGCATGGCAGCACGCCGAATCAAAGCGTTTGACGGCCATGCACAGACTTTTCGGGAAACGCCGCAATCCCAAGGACTTAGGGGAAGAGTTTACGGGGAAGGCCTTACGACCGGTAGCCTGGCGGCGGCCCGTGCTGACGGATCGCCTCCACCACCTCGCGGTGCCGGCGATCCTCCCGCTTCATGTGAACCGCGATCAACGCATGCGCCGACGGCACCAAGAACAGGACGTGGAAGATCAGCCCGAAAATCAGGCAAAACACGATCAGGACCAGGTTGAAGATCGCCGAAAACGGCTGCCCGTTCAGGAGCAGCCCGAGCGGCGGCAACAGCGCGGCGAGAACGTAGATCATCATGACCTCCAGCGGCTGGCGCGGTGCATACCAGCGTCACGCAGGATTTAGGTGGTTTGCCCGGTTTCGCAATGGCTTGTGTGACGGCGGGATGATACAGCGCCCTCGCCTGCCTCACTCTCCAGTCCCCCGATCCCGATGGACAAGCAACGCCTGATCCCGCTGATCGTCGCCACCGCGCTGTTCATGGAGAACATGGACTCGACGGTGATTGCGACCTCGCTGCCGGCGATCGCGGCTGACATCGGCACCAGCCCGCTGACGCTGAAGCTGGCGATCACGTCCTATTTGCTCTCGCTCGCGGTGTTCATTCCGGCCAGCGGCTGGACCGCCGATCGTTTCGGTGCGCGCATGGTGTTCTCGATCGCCATTGGCGTGTTCATGATCGGGTCGATCGGGTGCGCGCTGTCGCAGAACGTCACCCATTTCGTCATTGCCCGCATCCTGCAGGGCATGGGCGGGGCGATGATGACGCCGGTCGGGCGGCTGGTGCTGTTGCGCTCGATCGACAAAAGCTCGCTGGTCAATGCGATGACATGGGTGACAGTGCCGGCGCTGGTCGGGCCGGTGATCGGTCCGCCGCTCGGCGGCTTCATCACCACCTACTTCTCCTGGCACTGGATCTTTCTGATCAACATCCCGATCGGGCTGCTCGGCATCTTCATGGCGATGAAGTACATCGACCCGATCAAGAGCGAGGATCCCGAGCGCTTCGATCTCTATGGGCTGGTGCTGGCCGGGATCGGGCTAGCCGGCATCGCCTTCGGTCTCTCGGTCGCGGGTCTCAATTTGTTGCCATGGCCGATTGTCGCGGGCCTCGTCGCGATCGGCACCATCTCGATGACGCTCTATGTCATGCATGCGAAACGAACCGGCTCGCCGGTGCTGGATTTCTCGCTACTGCGACTGTCCACCATGCGCGCCAGCATTATCGGCGGCTTCCTGTTCCGGCTCGGCATCGGCGCGCTGCCGTTCCTGCTGCCGCTGTTGATGCAGGAAGGTTTTGGGCTGACGCCGTTCCAGTCCGGCCTGGTGACGTTTGCCTCGGCCGTCGGCGCCATGGGGATGAAGACGCTGGCCGCACGCATCATCCGCGCTTTCGGCTTCCGCTACATGATGACGATCAACGCCGTCATCAGCGCAGTCTTTCTTGCGGCCTGCGCATTGTTCACGATGACGACGCCGCTGTTGCTGATCTTCATCATCCTGGTGGTCGGCGGCTTCTTCCGCTCGCTGCAGTTCACCGCGATCAACACCGTCGCCTATGCCGAGGTCGAGCCGGCGCAGATGAGCCGAGCCACCACGCTCGTCAGCGTCAACCAGCAATTGGCGATATCGGCAGGCGTCGCCGTGGGCGCGTTCTCGGTCGAATCGACCATGCTGTACCAGCATGTCACAGAGCTGAGTGCCGGCGTATTCCCGCCCGCATTCCTCGTGGTTGCGATCATCTCGGCGGCGTCAGCATACTTCTTCTGGCAGATGCCTGACGACGCCGGCCACGAAATTTCAGGGCGCAAGGTCGTCGAGATCTCCAGCCGCAAGGGTGCGGAAAAAGCAGCGACCAAGAAGGCCGCCAGCGAAGGCACCGAGGACGCGCGGGATCAGCGGCTCGGGTAACTCGCGGCGCATTATCACGCTCAAATGCCGGATTTTCCCGTTTCTGTGCCGCACTGAACATCCTGCCCCCGTCGAGCCGATTTGAGGCCCAGCATCCGGTCAACGACCTCTCAATGACCCCTTGGCCGTTGTCCGGTTGTTCCCCGCGTCGGAGTGCGCTGCCGCACTTTGTCCGCGTTGGCAGACAGGGAAGCTTCGGCGCCAAGCGGCGGCACTTTCATGTCTTCCGTCAGGACGATGCGAGCGATTCTACGGCGCATGAGTTGGTAGCACTCGCATGTCGCCGCTTCGAGCCGCGGCCTGTCAATCTCAATCGAGCTCCGCCGATTGGATCGGATTCCACCAGACGCGCGCAGCTTGCATACGACATGCGTCACCGTCGGGCGGCGCACACCGAGCAATTCCGAAAGCGTCTGTTGCGTCAGCGGCAGGATGTCGCCGTCGGCACGATCGTGGAGTTGCAGCAACCATCTTGCCAAGCGCGCCGTCACCGAGTGCAGCGCATTGCAGGCTGCGACGTGCTGGAATTGGACCATTAGCGCCCTGGTGTGGATTTGAACCGTTCCCCTCAAGGCGCTGCTGCGTTCAAGCGCCGCCTGAAACTGTGCCGGCGAAATCTGCAATGCGGTCCCCGCCATCCGCACCACCGCCGTCATCGGAGAGCGGGAAGGCCCCAGCGTCGTCAGAACGCCCACGGCTCCTTCATTGCCAACGACGGCGGTCGCAACGGTTTGTCCGCTCGGCATATCCATCACGAAAGCGATCAGGCCGCTAAGCGGGAAATGAATCCGTTCTATTGGATCGCCCGACCGTACCAGCACGGCGTCACGTTCGAGGGTAACCAGTCGGAAATGACGCACAAGCAAATCGAGATCTGCCGGTGGCAACGCAGCTAACAATCGATTGCCAACTCTGGCCCTCTGCTCCATCACGGGAATACTCCTTCCCAGACGGAGGCGCGGCTCGCTTGCAGAGAATTCCCGGTGGCGTTGGGGCTGCATGCGACAAAACAGACCGCGCCTGAGTACTGAAATGCTGAATACTGAAATACGCCGCTACGGGAGAAAGTTCCAGGGATTCGATGCGTGATCCAGCCCAGGACTGCAACCGTTGGAGACGCTGTCCAATCTCGCGCCGTCCAGGTTGCGCTTAGGCAGAGCCCGGTTCTGATTGAATCAGAACAGGGCCTTAGATTGTTGTTTTGACGCGTTTTCTTGACGCGAACCGGTATCCACTTCGCTGGAAAACGCTCTAGTTGCGGTGCCCTCGGAACCCCATCGCCAGCACGTAGCGCTCCGAGGAGTCCTGCCGGCTCGAGGCCGGCTTGACGTGACGCACGCTGGAAAAGTCGCGCTTCAATTGGCCGACGAGTTCGGCATCGGCGCCGCTTTGAAAGACTTTTGCCAGGAACGTCCCGCCGGGATTGAGCACCTCGGCGGCAAAGGCCGCGGCCGTCTCGACGAGGCCGATGATGCGGAGCTGATCGGTCTTGCGGTGGCCGGTGGTGTTGGCCGCCATGTCGGACATCACAACGTCGGCTCGCCCGCCCATCATTGCGATCAGCTTTTCGGGTGCGTCCTCGGCCAGAAAGTCGAGCTGTGCGAAATCGACGCCGGGAATTTCCGGCATTTCCAGCAGATCGATCGCGACCACTTTGCCCTTGCCATTGATCGCGCCGACGCGCTTGGCCGCGATCTGGCTCCAGCCGCCAGGGGCAGCACCGAGATCAACCACGGCGTTGCCGGGCTTGAGAAACCGATACTTGTCGTCGATTTCGATCAGCTTGTAGGCCGCCCGCGAGCGATAGCCCTCCCGCTTGGCCTTCGCCACGTAGGGATCGTTGAGCTGCCGCTCCAGCCAGAGCTTTGACGACAGCTTGCGCTTGCCCGCGCTCTTGACCGTGACGTGCAACCGTCCGGTGGTGTCTTTCGCCATATCGATACTTGTCTTGAAAATGCCAGCCCGGACCCGGAGCCTGGAATCAGTAGCACGGAAGTGGATGCGCATTGAAGCGAGTATAATGAGACCGCCGGACCCATCATCCTAACGTTCCTATTTGACCGTCGCGATTTCCAGGGACTCGACGGCCTGCGCAATAGAGGTGCTGTCTGCATAGGTCACCATGTGTCCGGCACCCCGGACGAGATGCAGGTCGGAATGACCCAGCACCTCATTTAGACGGCTAGCCTGTTCGGGCTCGATAATCTGGTCCGCCGTTCCATGGAAGATATGGACCGGGCACCGAATGCTCGGATAACGAGACTGGAACCGCGCTGCTTCCGGAATGAGGAACGCGCTTTCCTCAGCGGCCGCCCTTAGCTGCTTTGGCCTGAGCGTCAGGGACGCCGGAAAGCCATGCTTGAAGTTTTCCGGGACAGAGCGTGGCGCAAAGAGCTTGCGAATGAGGGCCGGCAAAATGGCCCATGAGATCATCGGCGCAACCGTGTAACGGACCAGGTCCCCTAAGACCGGTATCGCTGGACCTGATAGCATCCAGAAGTCCAACCGCGGTGTGGGGAAGTAGTACCCGGAAGCAAGCACAAGACCGCGGATCGGGTACGGGTAGTCATTTTGAAATCCGATCGCGGCAGCGACCAGCGCACCCCAGGAGTGGCCAAGCACGACGGGATCGCGCACGCCGAGCTGATCAAGAGCCTTTACAAACAGCGCCGCCTGGGACGTTGCAGTCCAGATCCGCGCGCGCGGCCGCTGGCTGTATCCGAAGCCCGGCCGATCAAAGCATATGACCCGGCTGCGGCTGGCTAGACGATCCACAAGTCCGCTGATGATGAGATCCTGGATCATCGTGCCGTTGCCATGGAACAGCACGACGCACCGAGCTGCCGGGTCACCCCGTTCGAGGTAATGCAGCCGCACACCATCGCAGTCGATGAAACGGCCGATCGGTGGGTTCTTTCGCTCGGCCAGGAACGAGAACAGTATATTCCCGATCACCAGAACAAGTAGGACACAGATGACGACGACAAAGATGGCTTCGGCAGTGGACATTCGCTGAGCCTCGTGATGTGCGTAGCCAGCCGAATTGCGGCGAGTGAAGAGCCAGTCTGCGGCATAACCGCGACATGTTGCCGACGTTCCTAAGCGGTCGTTGCGAACTAAACGAGAAGCGCGGAAAAGATCGGAAGACTTGGAACGGTCGCACAGCGATTGCGTTGCTCGGGTCGGAGCTGGGGGAGTCATCAACCTGCAATCAGCGGAGAACTAAGATGGCAAACCCACGCCAGGAGGAAAAGTCTACCCAAGGCATGGAAGACGCAGCACGCCGCGCCGGCGAGAGGACTGCTGAACAGGCCAGCCGGTTCGGACAAGCTGCAGCCGAACAGACGACGCGCGCCGGACAAGTGGCGGCCGAAGCCGGCGAGCAAGTGGCCCGGGCCAGTGCTACCCTATTCCAGCAAAACGCCGAGACGTTACAGAACACCTGGCGCTTCGGCCTGGATATGGCGACGACCGTTATGGGGCGGTCCACGGAGCAACTTGGTCGCACGCTCGGCCTATCAGGAGACGGAGTGCAACAGGCAACCGAACGATCGGCCCGCAACGCGCAAACCATCCTTTACACCGGCACGACTGCTGCCAAAGTGATGGGTGGCATTTCGCAGGAATACCTGCAGTTGGTTCGGCATCAGGTCGAGACGAGCATGGACCGCATGAATGAACTGTGGGCCTGCCGAACTCCTCAGGAGGTTGCAGCCGTTCAGACGGACTTGGTACGTGAGACCGTGGGATCTGTTCTGGAGAGCAGCCGTCGGATAGCCGACATGTCGCTCAGATTGGCCGACGATGCCGGAAAGCAGATTAAGCAAAATATGGAAGAGATACGGCGTGCCGCCTAGTGCGGGCACTATGGCTTAGCTTTGAGGGAAGAGCGGCTGGGTTTCAGCCGCTCTTCCAGTCTGCGGGCATAGCCCGGGACCCGCACATCAGCACGGCCGCAGCGCGCCGTCCTCGCGCATCATCTCCACCAGCATGCCTTCGCGTAAGCCCCGGTCGGCCACCCTGATCCGAGGCAATGGGAAGGCGTCGCGGATCGCGTCGAGAATGGCGCAGCCGGCCAGCACCAGATCGGCGCGCTCGACGCTGACGCAGTTATTATTGGCCCGCTCCTGATAGCTCATGCCGAGCAGCCGCTGGATCACCGCCGTGACGTCGGAACCGTTCATCCAGATGCCATCGATGCGCCGGCGGTCGTAGCGCGCCAGATTGAGATGGATGCCGGCAAGCGTCGTCACGGTGCCCGAGGTGCCCAGCATATGCATGTCGCGCAGATCGTTGCCGTGCTCGGCCGCAAACGGCGCCACATATTGCGCGACTTCGCGCACCATCCGCGCATAGGATTCCGCCGTGACGTCACGTCCGCCGAAATGCTCGGCCAGCGTGACGACGCCGAGCGGGACTGACATCCACGCCTTGATGCGCGGCACCGCGTTCTGCTCTTCCGGATCGCGCTCGATCCGCACCAGCTCGGTCGAGCCGCCGCCAATGTCGAACAGGATCGCGCCCCGCCCTTTGGCGTCAAGCAGCGGCGAGCAGCCGATCACGGCCAGGGTTGCTTCGGTCTCGCGATCGATCACCTCGAGCCGGATGCCGGTCTCGCTCGCGACGCGGGCACGAAAGCTGTCGGCATTGGCGGCGGCTCGGCAGGCTTCGGTTGCGATCAGCCGCAGGCGCTTGGCCTTGCGGTAGCGGATCTTGTCGCTGCAGATGCTGAGCGCCGCGATGGCGCGCTCGATCGCCGCTTCGCTGATGGAACCGGTTGCGGAAATGCCCTCGCCAAGCCGGATGATCCGTGAAAACGAATCCACCACGCGAAAACCGTCGCCGGCCGGGCTGGCGATCAAAAGCCGGCAATTGTTGGTGCCAAGGTCCAGCGCGGCATAGACACCGTTTGCCGTGGCCGCCGCAACCGCCCCTGACGGGCTGGCGCGGGCCTCAATGGCTTCGCGCAGCCGCGTATCGTGGTTCATCAAAACTGTCTTTCCGCAGACCCGTCGGGCCGCCGAAGAAAATTACCGTTCACGGAAACTTTAACAGCGCCAAGGGGCTACGCAACAACCCATCACATAGGACTATGCCCAATCGGCCGTTGTCGTGCATGACGCGGTGCGTTATCTGGGCGGGGACTCTCGGAACCAAGAATCCAACAAGAAATCCGAGAGAATCCCAAATATTTCAGGTGTTCTCGATGCAAGATCACACGTCGGCCCCCTCTCTGGACAACGCTATCGCACTGCAAAAGCATGGTGTGGGGCAGCCGGTGCGCCGCAACGAAGACGACACGCTGGTGCGCGGCAGGGGCAAATACACCGACGATTTCACCCTGCCCGGCCAGGCCTATTGCTGGATGGTGCGCTCCAGCCATGCCCACGGAATCATCAGGGGAATCGGCACGGTCGCCGCCAAGGCGATGCCGGGGGTGCTCGGCGTCTGGACCGGCAAGGACCTCGAGGCCGCCGGCTACGGCCCCTTCACCTGCGGCCTGCCGTTGAAGAGCCGGGATGGCACGCCGCTGTTGCAGACCAACCGTCCGGCGCTGGCGACCGACAAGGTGCGCTTCGTCGGCGACCCCGTGGCCTTCGTGGTCGCGGAAACGCTGGCGCAGGCGCGCGATGCGGCGGAGGCCATAGAGCTCGGCATCGAGCCGCTGCCCGCCGTGACCGATGCGGCGGAAGCCGCAAAGCCCGGCGCGCCGCAGCTTTACGACCACATCCCGAACAACGTCGCGCTGGATTATCACTACGGCGATGCTGCCAAGATCGACGCCGCGTTCGCTGCCGCCGCCCATGTAACCAGGCTCGACATCGTCAACACCCGCGTCGCCGTGGTGTCGATGGAGCCGCGCGTGGCGCTGGCAGCCTACGACAAGGCGGCCGAGCGCTTCACGCTGCAGGTGCCGACGCAAGGCGTCTCCGGCAACAAGGTGACGCTGGCAAAAATCCTCAATGTGCCGAACGACAAGGTCCGTATCCTCACCGCCAATGTCGGCGGCTCCTTCGGCATGAAGAACGTGAGCTATCCCGAATACACCTGCATCCTGCATGCGGCGAAGGCGCTGGGCCGTCCGGTAAAATGGACCGACGAGCGCTCGACCAGCTTTCTCTCAGACAGCCACGGCCGCGCGCAGCTCATCCACGCCGAACTGGCGCTCGATACCGACGGCAAGTTTCTCGCGGTACGGCTCTCGGGCTACGGCAATCTCGGCGCCTATATCACGGGCGTCGCGCCGGGGCCGCTGTCGCTCAACACCGGCAAGAACCTCGCCAGCGTCTACCGCACGCCGCTGCTTGGCGTCGACATCAAGACGGTTTTGACCAACACCACGCTGATGGGCGCCTATCGCGGCGCCGGCCGGCCCGAGGCGAACTACTACATGGAGCGGCTGATCGACCGCGCCGCCGACGAGATGGGCATCAATCGGCTGACGCTGCGCAAGCGCAACTTCATCAAGCCGTCGCAACTGCCGTTCGCGGCGGCTTCTGGCGTCACCTATGACAGCGGCGACTTTGCAGGCGTCTTCAACAAGGCGCTGGAGGTTTCCGACCACGCCAATTTTGCCAAGCGCAAGAAGGAGAGCAAGAAGAGCGGCAAGCTGCGCGGCATCGCCGTTGGGTCGTATCTGGAAGTCACCGCGCCGCCTAGCGGCGAACTCGGCAAGATCACCTTCGAGCCGGACGGTTCAGTGAAGCTGACCACCGGAACGCTCGATTACGGCCAGGGCCACGCCACGCCGTTCGCCCAGGTGCTGTCGGCGCAGCTCGGCGTTCCCTTCGAGAAGATCACCATCGAGCAGAACGACAGCGACCTCGTCCGCTTCGGCAACGGCACCGGCGGCTCGCGCTCGATCACGGCGACCGGCCAGGCGATCGTGGAAGCCTCCGCACTCGTGATCGCAAAGGGCAAGCAGGCGGCCGCGCATCTGATGGAAGCGTCCGAAGGCGACATCGAATTTTCCAATGGCCGCTTCACCATCGCCGGCACCGATCGCTCGATCGGCATCATGGATTTGGCGAAGCGCCTGCGCGAAGGCAAGATGCCCGAAGGCGTGCCGCTGTCGCTCGACGTCGACCATGCCACCAAGGACACGCCGTCCACCTTCCCCAACGGCTGTCATGTCGCGGAGGTGGAAATCGATCCCGAAACCGGCGTCGTGCAAATCGTGCGCTATTTTGCGGTCAATGATTTCGGCACCGTGGTCAATCCAATGATCGTCGCCGGCCAGTTGCATGGCGGCGTCGCGCAGGGCATCGGGCAGGCGCTGATGGAGCAGGTCAGCTACGATGCCAGCGGCCAGCCGATCACCGGCTCGTTCATGGATTACGCGCTGCCGCGGGCCGGGGACATTCCGCCGATGGAGATCGGCGACCATCCCTCGCCGGCAAAATCCAATCCGCTGGGCACCAAGGGTTGCGGCGAAGCCGGCTGCGCCGGCAGCCTCGTCTGCATCGTCAACGCGGTGGTCGACGCGCTGTCGGATTATGGCATCACCCATATCGACATGCCGCTGACGCCGGAACGGGTGTGGCGGGCGATCCAGGACGCGAAGGCGAAGGCGGCGGCGTGAGGCTACGCTACTCGTCACACACACACACACAACTGTCATCGTCCGGCTTGATGACCGGGCGATCCAGTATTCCAGAGACGCCAGTAATAGAGCCGAGAAGCTGCGGCGTACTGGATTCCCCGCCTTCGCGGGGAATGACAGGTGAGATTGGCGCGCGCCTTACCCCACTACGCCGCCGCCTGTTCGCGCGGCTGGTAGATCGCGATGTGGTGGCAATGCGCCAGCGGCGTGTTGCCGTTGCCGACGACCAGCGCGTCGAGCTCGACGAAACGATGGCCCTTCTTGTCGTAATTGCCGACCACCTTCGCACGCGCGGTGATGACATCGCCGGCTCTCGCGGCCGACAAAAGCTGCATGCGGCTGCCGACATGAATCCACGGGCCCAGGATGGCATTATCGACCAGCACGCGATTCATCACCCGCTGCAGTAGGCCGGGATGACCCAGGCCTTCCCTGGCGTAGATCGTATCCGTTTCCCTGATGTCGGCGAGATATCCCACAGCCTCTTCGCCCGCCCAGTCGCGCGGGATGGTGCCGAGCCATTTGCCGACATCATAGGAAGATGCGTTAACCGGCTTGCGTTCCGCGACCGCCGCAACTTCCTGGTAGTCTGCGAGCGAAACAGCCGGCGCGGAGACCGGCAACGACGCCGTGCCGCTGGCGCAAAGCTGGCCACGGCTCTGCACCTCGATCGACAGCACGCCGTTGTCTTCTTCCGCCCTCAGCTCAGCGAGTTCGCCGTCATAGACCGGCTTGACGAAACGCGCCTCGATCAATCCGCGTTCCAGAAATGCTCGGCCCCATTTCGTCACCGGTTGGTGCATCATGTAGGCCATCACGTCGACGCCGGGGACCAGCCCACCTGAGAACCCGAACCGCTTTGCCACGGTGTCGTCATGCATCTTGTTTTCGGATTGTTTGGCGGTGTTGTAGGCCTGGACGCGATACGGCTCGATGGGCATGCCCGTTTCCTGTTGTTTTTGGTTGTTTTTCCGCCGGTTATGGTACGCAAAGAATGTGCGGTGGCAAGCGTGTTCCCGGCCCCCGTTTCCCTCGCATTCCGGCATCGAATAGGTTACCACGCGCGGGCAAGAGAACCGCTGTCGAACCGATATGCCTGACGTGAACCAAACCCGCATCTATGTCGATGCCGACGCCTGCCCGGTGAAGGACGAGATCTATCGCGTCGCGATCCGCCACGGCCTGCCGGTCAGCGTCGTTGCGGGAAATTTCATCCGCGTGCCGCCGGATCCGCTGATCGAGCGCATCGCCGCCGGTTCCGGCATGGACGCCGCCGACGACTGGATCGCGGAGCGCGCCGGCCGCGGCGACATCGTCATCACATCGGATATCCCGCTCGCCAGCCGCTGCGTGAAGGCCGGCGCCGAGGTGATCGCGCCGAACGGCAAGCCGTTTACGGAAGCATCGATCGGCATGACGCTCGCGGTGCGCAATCTGATGACCGACCTGCGCTCATCAGGCGAAGTGACCGGTGGCCCAAAGTCCTTTGCGCCGCGCGACCGCTCGACGTTTCTGTCGGCGCTCGACCAGACCATCCGCCGTATCCAGCGCCAGCGGGCGCAGCAGCCTGCGCCGAACCAGGGTTGAACGATGGCGCCGCCGCTGATCCAGCTGAAAGATATAAGGTTGACGTTTGGCGGCACGCCGCTGCTATCAGGCGTGGAATTGTCGGTGTCGTCGGGCGAGCGCGTCTGCCTGATCGGGCGGAACGGCTCCGGCAAGTCGACATTGCTCAAGATCGCGGCCGGCCTGGTCGAGCCCGACAGCGGCAGCCGCTTCGTGCAGCCCGGCGCCACCATCCGCTATCTGCCGCAGGAGCCTGATTTCGGCGACCACAAGACCACGCTGGCCTATGTCGAGGCAGGCCTCGGCCCCGGCGACGATCACTACCAGGCACGCTATCTGGTCGAACAGCTCGGGCTCTCCGGTGACGAGGACCCCGCGCATATCTCGGGCGGCGAAGCCCGCCGCGCGGCGCTGGCGCGGGTACTGGCGCCCTCGCCCGATATCCTGCTGCTCGACGAGCCGACCAACCATCTCGACCTTCCCACCATCGAATGGCTGGAAGGTGAACTGGAAAGCCGCCGCTGCGCTCTCGTCCTCATCAGTCACGATCGCCGGTTCCTTTCCAACCTGTCGCACTCGACCGCCTGGCTCGACCGCGGCCAGATCCGGCAGATCGACCGCGGCTTCTCCGCATTCGAAGCCTGGCGCGACGAGGTGCTGGCGGAAGAAGAGCGCGAGCAGCACAAGCTCGACCGCAAGATCGTCAACGAGGAACACTGGCTGCGCTATGGCGTCTCCGGCCGCCGCAAGCGCAACGTCAAGCGGCTTGGTAACCTGCACGCGCTGCGCGACCAGCGGCGCAATTATCGCGGCGCGACGGGCAGCGCCAACCTCGCGGCCGCGGAGGCGGAAAAATCCGGCAGGCTTGTCATCGAGGCGAAAAACATCAGCAAGGCCTACGGCGAGCGCAAGATCGTAGAGAGTTTTTCGACCCGAATCCAGCGCGGTGACCGCATCGGCATCGTCGGCCCGAATGGCGCCGGCAAGACCACGCTGGTTCATCTTTTGATCGGCAACGATCCGCCTGATAGCGGCACGATCCGGCTCGGCGCCAATCTGGAAATGGCGACGCTGGACCAGCACCGCGAAAGCCTCGATCCGAAATCGACGCTGGCGGAAGCGCTGACCGGCGGCCGCGGCGACCATGTCATGGTCGGCGGCAAGCCGAAACACGTGGTCAGCTACATGAAGGACTTTCTCTTCGCGCAAGAACAGATGCGCACGCCGCTGGAGGTGCTTTCCGGCGGCGAGCGCGGCCGGTTGATGCTGGCGCGAGCGCTGGCAAAGCCGTCGAACCTCTTGGTACTGGACGAGCCGACCAACGACCTCGATCTCGAAATGCTCGACGTGCTCGAGGAGATGCTCGGTGACTACGAGGGTACCGTGATCCTGATCAGCCACGACCGCGATTTCCTCGATCGCGTGGTGACGTCGGTGATCGTGCCGGAAGCCAATGGTCGCTGGATCGAGTATGCCGGCGGCTACACCGACATGCTGGTTCAGCGCGGCGAGGACTTGTCACGGGAATCTGTCAATGGACCGGCGCCGATTGCGGAAAAGAAGGAGACCAGAGCTACCGCCCCTTCCGCTGCCCCAAAGCGCCGGCTGAACTTCAACGAGAAGCATGCGCTGGAAACGCTGCCGAAAACGATCGCGAAATTGCAGGCCGAGATCGCAAAGCAGCAGAAGCTGCTTGACGATCCCGACCTCTACGCCAAGGATCGCAAAAAATTCGACGCGGCGTCATCGGCGATTGCAAAAACGCAGGAAGAGCTGGCCGCCGCCGAAGACCGGTGGCTGGAGCTGGAAGTTTTGCGGGAAGAGATCGAGCAAGCGTAGGACTGACTACGGTTTCAAACAGAGAGAAGAGCATGACAACGCCCCTCGCCGCAAAAATCGCCCGCGAATACGGCACGCCCTGTGCGGTCATCGACATGGACCGCGTCGAGCGCAACATCGCCCGCATCCAGGTCGCCTGCGATACCGCCGGCGTCGCCAACCGGCCGCATATCAAGACCCACAAAAGCCCGCTGCTCGCACAGATGCAGATCGCAGCCGGCGCCAAGGGTATCACCTGCCAGAAGCTCGGCGAGGCCGAGGTGATGGCGGAAGCCGGCATCGACGACATCCTGATCAGCTACAATCTGATCGGCGAGGAAAAGATGGCCCGCCTCGCGGCGCTGCAGGCCAAGGCCAACATGACGGTCGCCGCCGACAATTCGACTGTGATCGCCGGCCTGCCGCAGGCCGCCGCAGCTTCGGGCCGGCCGCTGTCGGTCGTGATCGAGTGCGATACGGGGCGCAAGCGCGCCGGCGTCGAAACACCGGCCGAAGCGATAGCGCTGGCGCGCGAGATCGCTGGCTCGAAGGGGCTGCAATTTGCGGGCTTCATGCTGTACCCGACCGAAACCGGCTGGGCGGAAGCGCAAAAGTTCTTCGACGAGGCGCTGGCCGGTGTCCGCGCGCACGGGCTTGATGCGACGATGGTTTCGACCGGCGGCTCGCCCAATCTGAAAAATCTCGGCAAGCTGAAGGGCGCGACCGAGCATCGGCCCGGCACCTATATCTACAACGACCGCATGCAGGTCGCGGCCGGCGTCGCCGAATGGGATGATTGCGCGCTGAACATCTATTCCACCGTCGTGAGCCGCGCCGGACCGGACCGCGGCATTCTGGACGCCGGTTCGAAGACGCTGACATCGGATCCCGGCGGCGGCCTCGACGGCTACGGGCTGATCCTGGAGCACCCGGAAGCGAAGATCGCGCGCTTTGCGGAAGAGCACGGCTTTCTCGACCTGGCCCGCAGCAACACGCGGCCGAATGTCGGCGACGTCGTCCGGATCGTGCCGAACCATGTCTGCGTCGTCGTCAACATGATGGACGAAGTAGTGATGGTGCGCGGCGACGAGATCGTCGGCACGCTGCCGGTCGCGGCAAGGGGGAAGCTGCGGTAGGAAGGCCCCCGTGGATGGGTAGAGCGCAGCGAAACCCATCGGGACTTGCCGGGCAGCGAAGTGATGGGTGTCGCTCGCTCTACGAATTAAGCCACCTCAGCGCACCCCGGCCCGCCGCTACGCCGGTGGCGAACGAAGCTTGCAGCAGATACCCTCCCGTCGGCGCTTCCCAGTCGAGCATTTCGCCCGCCGCGAATACGCCGGGCAAGCGGCGGAGCATGAAATCGGCATCGAGTTCGTCGAAGGGTACGCCGCCCGCCGTCGAAATCGCGCGCGCGATCGGGGCTGTGCCGGTGAGTTCGATCGGCATGGCGTTGATGAGGTGAGCGAGATCGGCCGGCGACATCGACGCCAGCGAAGCGCCGGATGCCTTGGCTGCTTCCTGCAGCAAGCCGATCGCAACCGGCGACAAACCCACGGCCTTGCGCAGGAAGTTGGACAGGGATTGCTTGCCCCTTGATCCCGACAGCCGCGCGATCAGCTCTTTTTGCTCAAGATCAGGCCGCAGCGCGATGTACAGGGTCGCTTGCCCTGAAATCACAATGGCCTCGCGCAATGCGGTAGATAGCGCATAGATCGCCCCGCCTTCGATGCCAGTGCGGGTGATGATGGCTTCGCCGCGTATGCTGTGTTTGCCAAATGTCAGTGCCACACCCTTGAGCGGTTGCCCCTCAAAACGGTCACGAAAAATCTCCGACCAGGCGACGGTGAAGCCGGAATTGGCGGGCTGGAGCGGAGATATCTTCACGCCTCCTGCCGCCAGAATCTCCGTCCACGCGCCATCCGATCCGAGCCGCGGCCAACTCGCGCCGCCGAGCGCCAGCACGGTTGCGCAGGGATCGACGACGAGGGGTCCACCAGGCGTTTCAAAGCGCAGGCGGCTCTGCTCGTCCCGGCCGACCCAGCGATGGCGTAGCGCCAGTTTGACGCCCATCGAGTCCAGCCGCCGCAGCCATGCCCGTAGCAATGGAGAGGCCTTGAAGACTTTCGGAAACACCCGGCCGCTGGAGCCGACAAAAGTCTCCTGCCCCAGTGCCTCGCTCCAGTCGCGCAAAGCCTGCGGCGGAAACACATCGATTGCGGCTTGCAGATGCGGCATCGCCTCGCGATAGCGGGTAAGGAATTGCGGCAACGGCTCGCTGTGCGTGAGGTTGAGCCCTCCGCGCCCCGCCATCAGGAATTTACGCCCCGCCGATGGCATGGCGTCATAGACGGTGACCGCAGCGCCGCCTTGCGCAAGCACTTCGGCGGCCATCAGCCCGGCGGGGCCGGCGCCGATGATCGCGGCGTTTTTGGAAGGCGATGACATGGCTAGAGTGTAGGCCAGATTGGCTGCCACAATAACAGTCGTCATGCCCGGGCCTGTCCCGGGCATCCACGCCTTGATCTTGATGCGGCAACAAAGGCGTGGATGGCCGGGTCAAGCCCGGCCATGACGGCGGAGGGACGGTAAGCTACAGCTTGATCCCCGCCCTCGCCGCGGCCTGGGCGACGTACTTCTGCGTCTGCTCGAATGCGCCCTGCAGCGCCCTGGCTTCCGACACGTCGTCGATCTCGGTAAAGTGCGCGGCAATAGCATCGGGCGTCCAGTCGGACTGGGCTAAGTTGACGCCTTCGGTCTCGATGATCTTGATCACCGCAAACGAACCCGCGCCCGCGCCCATGATGGTGCGGGTCGGCGCGTCTTCGCTCAGCAGATATTCCACCGCGGGCGTGATCGCTTCGGGTTTCATCAGCGCCAGCGCCTGCGGCGGCAGCAGCTCTTCCGTCATTCGGGTGGCCGCGGTCGGCGAGATCGTGTTGACGCGGACATTGTTCTTGCGGCCCTCCTCGGCCAGCACGTTCATCAGACCGACCATGCCGGCTTTCGCCGCGCCGTAATTGGCCTGGCCGAAATTTCCGAACAGGCCCGACGACGAGGTGGTCAGCACGATCCGGCCGTAATTGCGCTCGCGCATGCCATCCCACACCGCCTTGCAGCAGTAAAACGTGCCGACGAGATGGACGTCGAGCACCTTGGCAAAGTCGGCGACGTCCATTTTTCCAAACGACTTGTCGCGGAGAATGCCGGCATTGGCGCAGAGCAGATCGACACTGCCCCACTCCTTGGTGGCTCGCTCGACCATGGCCGTGACCTGTCCGAACTTCGAAACGTCGGCGCCGTCGGCCATCGCCGTGCCGCCGGCTTTACGGATTTCCTCGACCACGGATTCGGCCGGCGTCAGCGAGCCGCCGGTGCCGTCCCGCGCGCCGCCGAAATCGTTGACCACCACTTTGGCGCCGCGGCTCGCCAGCCCCAGCGCATGCGCCCGTCCCAGACCATTGCCCGCGCCCGTGACGATTGCGACGCGTCCGTCAAACCTGATTGCCATGAGTACTGATCCCGATTGTTCCTGCCCGTCATGCCCGGGCGCCTGCCCCCGACTTGATCGGGGGTGACCCCGGGCATCCATTAAAATTGAAGAGTTTTTGATCAGCGATGGATTGCCGGGTCAACTGGTTTGAAGACGCGCTTCGCGGTTTTGCCCGGCCATGACGGGCAAAACCTAGTTGAAATAGATCAGCCCGATCCAATCGGCGACCAACGCCGGCTTGTCCTCGCCCTCGATTTCGACGGTGACGTTGGTGCGCGACTGCAATTCCTTCGGCTTGCGCAGCTTGGCTTCCATCAGCGTGAAGCGGCCGCGGACCCGCGAGCCGGCGCGGACCGGCGAGAGAAAGCGCAGCTTATCGAACCCATAGTTGACGCCCATCGCCGTGCCTTCGATGACCGGCATCACCTCATAGGACATGATGCTCATCAAGGACATGGTGAGAAAGCCATGCGCGATGGTATTGCCGAACGCGGTTTCCTTCTTTGCCCGTTCCGGGTCGACATGAATGAACTGATGGTCCTCGATCACGTCGGCATAGATATCGATCCGGCTCTGGTCGATCAGATGCCACGACGACACGCCGATCTCCTTGCCGACCATGGCCTGATAGGCCTCAAACGAGACCGGTGGTTTCTTCCAGACTTCATTCATTGATTAGCTCTCCAACCCGGCGGTCCGCACTTTCTGCAGCTCCGGGAATTCTTCTTCGCGAAACTCGGCGCCGCGCAGCGCATCGCTGCGATTATTATCATGTTCGAGCCGACGCAACTGGACGCGGCGGATCTTTCCGGAAATCGTCTTCGGCAGTTCCGTCACCAGCTCGACCTTGCGGATGCGCTTGAACGGCGCGAGCCGGGTGTGCAGATGTTTGAAGATTGACAGCGCCGTTTCCGGCGAACGCTCCACGCCTGATACCAGCAGCACGTAGGCTTTTGGAATTGCGAGCCGGATCGGATCGGGACTTGGGACAACCGCGGCTTCAGCTACCCATTCATGCTCCAGCAGCACACTCTCCAGCTCGAATGGACTGATGCGATAGTCGGAAGATTTGAAGACGTCGTCGGAGCGGCCGACAAAGGTGAGATAGCCCTCGTCGTCGGCAAACACCACGTCGCCTGAGCGGTAGAGATCGCCGTCCGCGCCGCTCAATTTGCCGTCCTCGCCCTGATAGCCCTGCATCAGGCCTGCGGGACGGTCGGCGCCGAGCACCAGCGTCACCTCGCCCTCCTTGGTGACGAGGCCGTCATTGTCGGTGATCCGCACCCGGTAGCCTGGCAACGGACGGCCCATCGAGCCGATCTTCACCTTCTGGCCCGGCGAATTGCCGGCGAGCGCCGCAGTCTCGGTCTGGCCATAGCCGTCGCGGATGGTGAGACCCCACGCCGCCTTCACTTGGTCGATCACTTCGGGATTGAGCGGCTCGCCGGCGCCGCAGACTTCGCGCAGGCTTACCTTGAAATCCGCGAGCTTCTCCTGAATGAACAGCCGCCACACCGTCGGCGGCGCGCACAGCGTGGTGACGCCGCAGCGGCCGATCGTGGTGAGCAGGGCTTTGGCGTCGAAGCGCGGCTGGTTGACCACGAACACGGTGGCTCCCGCATTCCACGGCGCGAAGAAGCAACTCCAGGCATGCTTGGCCCAGCCCGGCGAAGAAATGTTGAGATGGACATCGCCCGGCTGCAGACCGAGCCAGAACATCGTCGACAGGTGGCCGACGGGATAGCTACGCTGGCTATGCCGCACCAGCTTTGGTTTCGCCGTGGTGCCCGAGGTGAAATAAAGCAGCATCGGATCGTCGACATTGGTCGGGCCTTCAGGTGTAAAGTCGTCCGAGGCGCTGGCAGCCTGTTCAAAGGGCAGCCAGCCATCGTGGTTCGATGTCGCGCCGACCACGATGCGCACCAGTCCGTCGCCGCCGAGGCCCGCAAATTTCGCGACCTGATCCTGCGAGGCAACCACCGCCCGCGCCCTGCCCCGCTCGAGCCGATCGCGCAGTTCGTCCGGGGTGAGCAGCGTGGTGGCGGGGATAACGACCACACCGAGCTTCATCGCCGCCAGCATGGTCTCCCACAGCGGCACGACATTGCCGAGCAGCAACAACAAATGATCGCCGCGCCTCAACCCCTGCGCCCGCAGGAACTCTGCGACCTGATTGGAGCGGCGCGACAGCGTGGCGAACGTGAGCCTTGTGTCCTTGTCGCCGGGATCGACGATCCAGAGCGCCGGGCGATCCCGGCTGTCAGGATTGCGCGCGAGCTCCGCGTCGAACCAGTCGAGCGCCCAGTTGAATGGAACCGGATCCGGCCAGCGAAATCCGTTCACTGCTGCATCGTAATCGGTGCGATGCTTGAGCAGAAAGGCGCGCGCTTCCTGGAAGGTCGTCATCAGGTCTCCGTTATTTCGCAGCGAGACTCCTAACGTGCTGGATAATCCCGGAAAAATCCACCCCGCCGTGCCCCGCGGCATCGAAGGCCTTATAGATCTCCTGCGCGTGCTTGCCGAGCGGCGTCACCGCGCCCGCGGCATTGGCCGCATCCTGCGCCAGTGTCAGATCCTTCACCATCAGGGCCGACGCGAATCCCGGCTTATAACCGTTGTTAGCGGGCGAAGTCGGCACCGGGCCGGGCACCGGGCAATAGGACGTCAGCGCCCAGCATTGCCCCGATGAGGTCGAGGCGACATCGAACAGCGCCTGATGCGACAGGCCCAGCTTTTCGGCGAGCGCAAAGGCCTCGCCGACGCCGATCATGGAAATCCCCAAGATCATGTTGTTGCAGATCTTGGCCGCCTGCCCCGCGCCGGCGCCGCCGCAGTGGACGATCTTCTTGCCCATGTTCTCCAACACCGGTTTCGCTGCAGCAAACGCCTTTTCCTCGCCGCCACACATGAAGGTCAGCGTCGCGCCCTTGGCACCGCCGGTTCCGCCTGAGACCGGCGCATCGACCGAGAGCATGCCGTGCTTTGCCGCCAGCGCGTGCGCCTGCTTGGCGCTTTCGACGTCGATGGTCGAGCAATCGATGATCAGCGTGCCCTTGGTCATCACAGGGACCACTTCGTTCCAGACCGACAGCACGTGCTTGCCCGCCGGCAGCATGGTGATGACGACATCGACGCCCTTGACGGCAGCGACCGAACTCTCGGCGATCGCGGCGCCGTCGGCCTTGGCCTGGTCGCGCGAGGCTTCGACCAGATCGAACGCGGTCACCTTGTGGCCGGTCTTGACCAGATTGGCCGCCATCGGACCGCCCATATTGCCGAGGCCAATGAATGCGATATTTGCCATCTCGAATCCTCCGCTAAACTTTCTTGTTCTGATCAGGGAAATCTGAGTTCGTCAGCGCCGACCTCGGCGAAATAAGCCGCGACCATTTCCGGCGTCACGTCTTCGATTCTCGGCGGCGACCATTTCGGATTGCGGTCTTTGTCGATGACGGCGGCGCGCACGCCCTCGCGAAAATCGTCGCTCGCGAACACTTCCAGCGCGGCGCGATATTCCCGCACCAGGCATTCCTCCAGCGAGCGCGCGCTGCGCGCCAGCCGCAGCAGCTTGAGCGTCACGACCATGCCGCGCGGCGACTTTTCGTTCAGCGTCTTCAGCGTCGCCTGCGCGAAATCAGAACCATCGCGCTGCAGCGCCGCGATAATGTCTTCCATGCGGTCGTGGGAGAACAACGCATCGATCTTCACCTGCTGCGCGGCGACCGGCCCGGCCGTCTCTCCAGTCGAGAAGCCGTCGATCAGCTTCCTGATGTCAGCCGATGTCGTGCCGGATTGAACCTTCGTCAATGCCTCGCGCAAGGCCGGCAGTTTTGATGACGGCACCACCGCATCGGCAAACCTTGCATGAATGGCATCCGGACCGTTCATGGTCTGCCCGGTCAATCCAAAATAGGTGCCGATCTCGCCCGGCGAATGCGACAACAGCCAGGTACCGCCGACGTCAGGGAAGAAGCCGAGGCCGACCTCGGGCATCGCGAGCTTCGTCTTCTCGGTGACGACGCGATGACTCGAGTGCGCGGAGAGCCCGACGCCGCCGCCCATCACGATGCCATCCATGAAGGCGACATAGGGTTTTGGGAACTTCTTGATGCGGGCGTTGAGGATGTATTCGTCCCGCCACAGGATCTTGCCGAGATCGCCCTTGACCTTGGAGCTTTCCCAGAGCGCGCGGATGTCGCCGCCAGCGCAAAGGCCGCGTTCGCCGGCACCCTCCAGCACGATCACCGCAATATCAGGATCCGCCTCGAAGACATCGAGCGCCTTGTCGATGTCGTGGAACATCTCCAGCGTCACGGCATTGATCGCCTTCGGCCGGTTCAGGCGGATGATGCCGGCCGTGCCTTCCTTGCGCGCGATCACGTCGCCGTCTGCAATGGCCGCATCCGTCATCGCGCGCCCTCGATCAGCTTGCGCGACACGATCAGCCGCATGATTTCGTTGGTGCCTTCCAGGATCTGGTGCACGCGCAGGTCGCGCACGATCTTCTCGATGCCGTATTCGCTCAAGTAGCCGTAGCCGCCATGCAGTTGCAGCGCCTGGTTGGCGACCTCGAAGCCGACATCGGTGCCAAAACGTTTTGCCATCGCGCACAGCATGGTGGCGTCGGGATCCTTGCGGTCGAGCGCAGCGGCCGCGCGCCAGACAAAGGTCCGCGCCGCTTCCAGCTCGGTCGCCATGTCGGCGAGGCGGAACTGCAGCGCCTGGAATTCATCGAGACGTTTGCCGAAGGCTTTTCGCTCCTTCATGTAAGCGAGCGACTTGTCGAGCGCGCTCTGCGCGCCGCCGAGCGAGCACGCCGCGATATTGAGGCGGCCGCCGTCGAGCCCGGCCATCGCGATCTTGAAGCCGATGCCCTCCTCACCCAGCCGGTTCTCGACCGGCACGCGGGCGTTCTCAAACATCACCGCGCGCGTGGGCTGCGCGTTCCAGCCCATCTTGCGCTCGTTGGCGCCGAGCGAGACACCGGGCGTTTCGGCCGGAATGATCAGCGTCGAGATGCCGCCGGGCCCGTCGCCGCCGGTCCGCACCATCACGACGTAGAGATCGCCGCCGCCAGCACCCGAGATGAACTGTTTCTGGCCGTTGAGCACGTAATGATCGCCGTCGCGCACGGCGCGGGTGCGGAGTGCCGCGGCGTCCGAGCCGGAGCCCGGTTCGGTCAGGCAATAGCTTGCCAGCAGCTCCATGGTGCAGAGCTTCGGCAACCACTTTTGCCGCTGGCTGTAATTGCCATAGGCATCGATCATCCAGGACGCCATGTTGTGGATCGAGATGAAGGCCGACACCGTCGGACAGCCGGTCGCCAGCGCCTCGAAGATCAGCGCCGCGTCGAAGCGTGTCATCGCGGAACCGCCGACGTCGTCCTTGATGTAGATGCCGCCCATGCCGAGGCCCGCGGCCTCGCGCATCACGTCAACAGGAAAATGTTTCTCTTCGTCCCAGCGCAGCGCGTGCGGCGCGATTTTCTCGGCCGCAAACGCTCGCGCCATGTCGCGAACCGCGATTTGATCCTCGTTGAGGGCGAACTGCATCTTGCGCTCGCGCTAACGGGCTTACTTCATCAACGGAATCGAGAACTCCGCGCCTTCCTTGACGCCGGACGGCCAGCGCGAGGTCACCGTCTTGGTCTTGGTGTAGAAGCGGACCGAGTCCGGACCGTGCTGGTTGAGGTCGCCGAACCCCGACTTCTTCCAGCCGCCGAAGGTGTAGTAGGCGATCGGCACCGGGATCGGCACGTTGATGCCAACCATGCCGACATTGACGCGGGCCGCAAAGTCACGCGCCGCGTCGCCATCGCGGGTGAAGATCGCAACGCCGTTGCCGTAATCATGTTCGGACGGCAGCGCGAGGGCTTCCTTGTAGTCATGGGCGCGCACCACCGAGAGCACCGGGCCAAAAATCTCTTCCTTGTAGATCCGCATGTCCTTGGTGACGTTGTCGAACAGCGAGCCGCCGAGATAAAAACCCTTCTCGTAACCCTGCATCTTGAAGCCGCGGCCGTCGACGGCGAGCGTGGCCCCTTCCTTGATGCCGATATCGATGTAGTTCTTCACCTTCTCGACCGCTTCGCGGGTGACCAGCGGGCCGTAATCGGCGGACGGATCGACCGAGGTTCCGATCTTGAGCGACTCCACGCGCGGGATCAGCTTTTCCATCAGGCGGTCGGCGGTGGTCTTGCCGACGGGAACGGCGACGGAGACCGCCATGCAGCGCTCGCCGGCCGAGCCGTAACCGGCCCCGATCAGCGCGTCGACGGTCTGATCCATGTCGGCGTCGGGCATCACGATGGCGTGGTTCTTGGCCCCGCCAAAACACTGGCAGCGCTTGCCGGTCTGGGCGGCGCGCTCATAGATGTATTGCGCGATCGGCGTCGAGCCGACGAAGCCGATCGCCTTGATATCGGGGTCGTCGAGAATGGCGTCGACGGCTTCCTTGTCGCCGTTGACGACGTTGAGGATGCCGGGCGGCAGCCCCGCTTCCATCATCAATTCGGCCAGCCGCATCGGCACGCCGGGATCGCGCTCCGAAGGCTTGAGGATAAAGGCGTTGCCGCAGGCGATCGCGGGCGCGAACTTCCACATCGGGATCATCGCCGGGAAATTGAACGGCGTGATGCCGGCGACGACGCCCAGCGGCTGGCGCAGGGAGTAGATGTCGATGCCGGGGCCGGCGCCTTCAGTGTATTCGCCCTTCATCAAATGCGGAATGCCGCAGGCGAATTCCGCGACTTCGAGGCCGCGCTGGATGTCGCCCTTGGCGTCGGGAACGGTCTTGCCGTGCTCGCGCGCCAACAGCTCGGCGAGCTTGTCATAGTCGCGCTGCACCAGTTCGACGAACTTCATCATCACCCGCGCGCGGCGCTGCGGATTGGTGTTGGCCCATTCGGGCTGGGCAAGCGCGGCGTTCTCGACGGCCGCGCGGACTTCCGCTCTTGAGGCCAGCGCCACCTTGGCCTGGACGTCGCCGGTCATCGGCTCAAACACGTCGGCCGCCCGGCCGGACGTTCCCTTGACCTCTTTGCCGCCGATAAAGTGTCCGATTGAACGCATGAATGATCTCCCTAAGGTCCCGTCTGGGATCGCTTTCGAGCCCCTTTTTGACCTGCATTTCTTGGGATACAAGTCCGATATATTGCACCATAGATGTGCGGAAATGCTGGATCAAGGCATCAAGACGATCGACTGGGATGACTTCCGTTTCGTGCTGGCGATCGTCCGCGGCGGCTCGGTTTCCGCTGCCGCCAAGCAGCTGTCGGTTGATCATGCCACCGTAATTCGCCGTGTCGACCGGCTGGAACGGCACCTCTCCGCAAAACTGTTCAACCGCCGCAAGACCGGCTACCTCCTGACCGAAGCCGGCCAGCGCGTCGCCGACAGTGCCGAAGCGATGGAATCCACCATCGTCGCCAACCAGGAGGCGGTCGGCGGCTCGCGCGCCCAGCTCACCGGCACGGTCCGGATCGGCGCCCCCGACGGGTTCGGCAGCCATTTCCTGGCGGCGCGGCTTCTGAAATTCACCGAGCGGTATCCCGATCTCGACCTGCAGCTCGTCGCCACCGCGCGCCTGTTCAGCCTGTCGAAGCGCGAGGCCGACATCGCGATCAGCCTCTCCATGCCCAAGGAGGGCCGGATCGTCGGGCGCAAGCTCCTTGACTACAGCCTCGGGCTCTATGCCGCGCCGTCCTATCTCGACCGGGCACCGAAAATCGTATCGCGCGGCGACCTGCCAGGGCATCGCTTCGTCGGCTACATCGAGGAACTGCTGTTCACGCCCGAGCTGGATTACCTGCCCCAAGTTTCGCCGAAGATCTCGGCCAAATTCCGCAGCGCCAATCTGATCGCGCAGCTCAACGCCACCATTGCCGGCTTCGGCATTGCGGTGCTGCCGCATTTCATGGCGAAGGCGCATGCCGAACTGCGCGCGGTGCTGCCCGACGAGGTCAGGATCTCGCGTACGTTCTGGATGCTGATGCACGCCGACAGCAAGGACCTGGCGCGGATCAGGGCGGTGGCCGACTACATCCACGAGACGGTGGAAAGCGAGCGCGCGCTGTTTGGCGGGCGGTGAGCTCGAGTGAGCTGTAGGGTGGGCAAAGCGAAGCGTGTCCACCATCTTCTCGCGCGTCGGCTGGAATGGTGGGCACGCTGGGCTTTGCCCACCCTACCATTCTCCGCCTAATTCACCTTCCGCGTCTTCTTCGCGGCCGGCTTCGCCTCGGCGCGCGTCAGCGCCGCCTCGCGGCCGGCGAGGAGAATTTCGTCGGACAGCTCGCCGCTGCCGGCCACGCGCGACATCACCAGCGTACCCATCATCGTCGCCAGCGTGCCCATCGCCTGCCGGCGAGCCGTCTTGCGCGGCACGTCGGGAACCTGGTCGGCGATCACATCGATCAACTGCTCCAGCTTGGCGGCAAAGGCCTTGCGCGTCTTCGCGCTTTCCCGGGCGATCTCGGCACCTAACGTCGTAACGGCGCAACCGCGGCCGGGATCGTCGCGATGAACCGTCGAGACGTAGGAATCGATGATCGTCGACAGCCGCTTCTCCGGCGGCGTTTCAGCGGCGATTTTTCGCCAGTGCTCGACCGAGCGGTCCATCGCATAGGCAAAAGCCTCGATCACGAGCGCCTCGCGGGAATCGAAATGCGCGTAGAAGCCGCCATGGGTCAGGCCCGCTTCCTTCATCAGGTCGGCGACGCCGATGCCATGCGCACCCTTTTCGCGAAGCCGCACCGAGGCTTTTTTCACGATCCGTGCGTGGGTCTCCTGCTTGTGCTCTCTCGAATAACGCATCAACGCATCCCATTAAATGTCCCTGGTCATATAATAACAGTTATGAGCAGGAAAAGCTGCATCTAATTCGCCTTTTCAACGCCGATCATCGTGAACGTTCCGGTTGCGTGCACTGCAAGATTGCCCACACGGTCGCGGACGAAGCCTTCGGCATAGCTGGTTTGGCGGCCGAATTTTATCACCTTGCCTTCCGCCGAGATCGCGCCCGACCGCACCGACAACGGCCGCAGATAGGTCAGCTTGAGGTCCAGCGTAACCGAGGTCTGCCCCGCCGGCTGCATGGTGGTGATGGCACAACCCATGGCAGTATCCAGGAGCGCCGCGGCCGTCGCGCCGTGGAGCAGTCCGATGGTGTTTTCGAGGCTTTCATCCGGATCCAGTTCCATCACAATCCGGCCGGGCTCGGCGATGCGCATCTCGAAACCGATCAGCCGCGCCATCGGCGGCGGTGGCAGGATGCCGTCGCGGATCGCGCACATGGTCTCGAGCCCGGACATTCCGGATGCCGCCCGGGCAATCGGCCCGGGCGCCTGCCATTCCACCACCCGATGCCTGCGCATATCGAACGAAAACAGATCGACAGTCTCGGTCATAGTCATGGCGGCCCCTTTAGATGATGATCATAATTCTATATCGGTGCGAGCGGTCGCGCAATGCCCCTCGCCCGCCCTTGACAAGTCGGCGCAGTCTCCCGGAAGTGAGATCACCGACCAGAACAAGCCCGGAAAACAGAATGGAAATGCTCAACCCTCACTGCGGCATCGACCGCGACGACAGAGGCGTCGTTCGCCTCGCGATCTGCAATGCGGGGCCTCTCAACATCCTCTCCTCCGCCGTCACCGACGGCGTGCGCGAAGGGTTCGAGCGGCTCGCTGGCGACAACGCCATTCGAGCGGTCATCCTCGCCGGCCAGAGCGAGAAGAGCATGATCGGCGGCGCCGACATCAAGGAGATGGCGAAGCTCGACCAAAAGTCGGCGGAAGCCTTCATCATGCGGCTGCGCGACCTCTGCGAGGCCGTGCGCCACTTTCCGGCGCCGGTGATCGCGCGGCTTCCCGGCTGGTGCCTCGGTGGTGGACTGGAAGTCGCCGCCGCCTGCGATTTCCGGATTGCGGCCCACAATGCCAAATTCGGGATGCCGGAAGTGCGCGTCGGCATCCCCTCGGTGATCCATGCCGCGCTGCTGCCGCGGCTGATCGGCTGGGGCCGCGCCCGCTGGCTGGTCATGACGGCAGAAAATATCGACGCGCCCACCGCGCTCGCCTGGGGCCTGGTCAACGTGGTCGCCAAGGAAGGCGGGCTCGATGCCGCGGTCGAGCATACGGTGAAGGCGCTGCTCGAATGCGGGCCCGAAGCGCTGCGTTCGCAGAAGGACTTGTTGCGGCAATGGGAGGAACTGCCGTTGACCGTATCCATCAACTTGAGCGTCGGCACATTCGGAAAGTCCTTTCTGACGGGCGAGCCGCAGCGGCTGATGCAGGGATTTCTCGACCGCAAGAAATAGACGGAGGGGACGCATGAGGCCTGCCGCCCTCGACGGGCTGCGGTGGCGGCGGCTCGCACCCTGCCGGCCCATCAATTTCTCTCATGCAGACGGTGAGATTTTTGATCGGATCGCTTGGTTGCGATACTGTTGCGTATAATATTATATTCATAATTCAATATCCGGCTTGCGCGGATCGCCGCTGGCGTCGTCATGTCCTGAAATGAGGGAAGGCCCCGCAGATGAAGAAGGTGGCGAACAGGATCCAGAACTTCTGGAGGGTGGGCGAAGGCGCTTGCGCCGTGCCCACCATCCATCCGCGATCACCACACCTGAATGGTGGGCACGCTGCGCTTTGCCTACCTACGATTCCTGCGCCCCTCGCAGCCTACGGCCGCGTCGACATGTTGCTTGGCGGACCGACGGTGCGGATCGGTTCGGCGAGCCGCGCGAACTCGCACAGCAGCGAACGCGTCTTGCGCGGGTCGATCACCTCCTCGACCCAGAATTTCTCGGCGGAGCGGAACGGCGAGCGCAGCTTGTTGAGGCGGTCCTCGATCTCGTTCAATTTCGCGGCCGGATCATCCGACCCGTCGATATCGGCGCGGTAGGCGGCCTCGATGCCGCCTTCGAGCGGCAGCGAGCCCCAATAGCCCGACGGCCAGGCATAGCGCATCGAGTAGCGGTTGGCCGGCTGGTGCACGACGCCGGCGACGCCGAACGCGTTGCGCACGATGATGGTGCACCAGGGCACGGTCGACTGGTTGACCGCCGCCATCGCCCGCACGCCGTGCCGGATGGTCGCCGACTTCTCGGCCTCGAGCCCGATCATGAAGCCGGGACAATCCATTAGGTAAACCACCGGAAGATGGAAGGTCTCGGCGAAATCGACCCAGCGCATCACCTTCTGGCAGGCTTCCGCCGTCCACGACCCGCCATAGTGGAAAGGATCGCTGGCGAGCAGCAGCACCGCACGGCCCTCGAACCGGGCAAGGCCCGTGATGATCGGGCGACCGAAATTGGCGTTCACTTCGAAGAACGAGCCCTTGTCGACGACGGCGTTGATGATCGGGCGCATCTTGTAGACCTGGCGGCGATTGCGCGGCACCGCGTTCAAAAGCGATTCTTCCGCGCGTTCGGGATCGTCGCTGCAGGCCGTGGTCGGCGGCAGGTCGTATACCGAGGACGGCAGATAGGACAGAAAACGCCTGGCGCGTTCGAACGCCTCCTCCTCGGTATCGACGGCATCATCGACGCCGCCGGCGCGGGTCTGGATCTCGGCGCCACCGAGTTCCTGTTTCGTCAGGTCCTGGCCGAGGCGTTTTACGACCGGCGGGCCGGCGACGAACATCGCGGAATTTCGGGTCATGACGGAATAATGGCTAGCGGCAAGCCGCGCCGCGCCAAGGCCTGCGACCGAACCGAGCCCGAGCGCGACCACAGGCACGCGCGCCATGTTCGCCGTCGTGAACCAATACCAGCGCGTGCCGCCGACCCCACCGGGCAGATTCGCAGCGCCGCGCGTCTCGATCGTCTTTACCGAGCCGCCGCCGCCCGAGCCTTCGATGACGCGGATGATCGGCAGGCGAAAATCATGCGCCATCTCCTCGGCCATCAGCGGCTTGGCCGAGATCGAGGCGTCGGCCGAGCCGCCGCGCACGGTGAAATCGTCGCCGACGACAACCACGGTGCGGCCGTCGATCCTGCCGCGGCCGAACACGCAGTTGGCCGGCGTCAGGTGCTTGAGTTCACTGTTTTCGTCGTATTCGGCGATGCCGGAAATCGCGCCGATCTCGTGGAAGGAATTCTTGTCGATCAGTTTGTCGATGCGCTCACGAACCGTGAGCCGGCCCTGGTCATGCTGGCGCTTGACCTTGTCAACGCCTCCCATCTCGCGCGCGAACGCTTCGCGCCGAGCGAGCTCGTCGAGCTCCGGCTTCCAGTTCATCCGTATCCTCCGTCTTGATGATCTTGTTGTTATTATGGGCCGGCACCGGAAGCGGCTTTCTTTCAATCCGGTTGGCGAAGATGTCGCCCTCGGCGCCTTCCAGCAGGCCGCCGATCGCAGCGCCGAGTTCGAGCATCTGCGGCGCCACTTCCCGGTGCAACCGCTCCTCGTCGAACATCGCGGCGAGAAGGCCGATCGTCACGACGACAAAGGTTTGATATTGCGGCGACCACACCGGCACCGCGCATCCGTTGATATGCGGGCTCCAGGTGCCGCAGCCCACGACATAGCCGTGTTCGCGCAAATGGCGCCGGTTGTCTTCGATGCGCGCCTTCAACAGCGCCGCGTCTGCCGGGATCTCGCGCTCCATTTCGGCGATCAAAGCGTCGCCGACATCGGTGTCGAGCGCTGCGGTGTAGGCAAAGCCGGCCGCGGTACTCGTCATGGAGATGCGGCTGCCGGTGCCTTCGTGCAGGCCGAGCGCGTTCGCCGCGCGCGCGAATTCGAGATAGACGAGGTGATAGCGATCGGGAATCACGAAGCCGACGGTGCCTGGCAATTGATCGGCGACGTCCTGCAGACGCAGCCTGATCAGATTGCGAAGCTGCAACCCCTTCATCATCGAGGTGCTCATCGCCACCGCGCTTGGACCGATGCGGTATTTCTGGTCGCGCGGCAGATAGACGAGTTGGCCCATCCGCGTCAGCGTGTGGGTGAGCCGCGATACCGTCGACCGCGGCAGGCCACAGCGGCTGGAAATCTCCAGATTGCCTAGTCTCGCTTCATGACCCTCGAAGCAGCGCAAGACGTCGAACGCCCGCGACACCACCTGGATCACATCGCCCTCGCCTGCCAGATCGCTGGCGAGCATTCCCTGTTTGCTAAGCCGTTCCGAGCGTCTTCCCATTGTTATGGCTCCATTCCGCCCTGCGGAATAAAATTCCACTTGCAGAACAAACTACCTCAGGCAATCTGCGGCCACAACAAAAAGCCGTTCACGAGGACAGTCAGTCCGTCAGACGGTCCCCGGGAGAACGGAAATGCCAGAGATCAAGATTGTCACCGAAGTCGCCGGACGCGTGTGCGCGCTTCCCGTCGCAACTGGTGGCAACGTCGGCGACGGCGACGAGATCGCTTTCGTCGAAGCCATGAAGATGGAAATTCCGGTCACGTCGACGACGGCCGGAAAGATCAAGGCCATCCTGGTCAAACTCGACGACGTTATCGCCGAAGGACAGGTTGTCGCGATCATCGAAGCTTAACCGGATCACGGCATAAACTTTTTTGGAACGAGTTCCGCGACAATCTGTCCGGCTCTGGTATTGACGTGTACGCACGTGACGTTGCCATCGCCAGCCGCCGATGACATGATCAATGCTAACGAGAGAATTTTCGCATAGCGAAACAATCTGAGGGGAAAAACTATGACCTACCGCTTGAAGGCGCTCGCGCCACTCGCCCTTGCAGGCATCTCATGGCTGACCTTGCCGGCGGCTTATGCGGAAGACGTCAAGCTGCCGCCGACCATGGTGGTCACTGCCTATGACACCGGCACCGCGGGCTTCAACATCGCCGTCGGCGTCGGCAAGATGATGAAGGACAAATACGGCACCGATGTTCGCGTGCTGCCGGCCGGCAATGACGTGGCGCGACTGGCGCCGCTGCGCGCCAAGCGCGCGGCCATGTCCGCGATGGGCTCCGGCACCTATTTCGCCCAGGAAGGCGTGTTCGAGTTCGGCACCAAGGAATGGGGTCCGCAGCCGCTGCAGCTCGTGCTGTCCTCGGTCGATTGCAACGCCGCCACGCTCGGCGTCGCCAAGGATACCGGTGTGACCGAGATCAAGCAGCTCAAGGGCAAGCGCGTGGGCTTTGTGGTCGGTTCGCCGGCGCTGAATCAGAACGCGCTCGCCATCCTGGCTTTCGGCGACCTCAAGCAAAGCGACGTCAAGGTCGTCGAGTTCTCGAGCTACGGCGCGATGTGGAAGGGTATGATCAACAACGACGTCGACGCGGCCTTCGCCACCACCATCACCGGCCCGGCGAAGGAACTCGAGACATCACCGCGCGGCATCATCTGGCCGCCCTTGCCTCACAACGACAAGGCCGGCTGGGAGCGCGTGAAAAAGGTCGGTTCGTTCTTCTTCCCGCACGTCGCGACCTGCGGCGCCGGCATCTCCAAGGACAAGCCGATCGAGCTCGGCAACTATCCCTACCCGATTTTCATGGCATACGGGACGCTGCCCGCCGACGAAGTCTATGCCATCACCAAGGCGATGATCACGGGCTACGACGCCTACAAGGATTCCGCGCCGGGCGCAGCCGGTCTTGCGGCCGACCGCCAGACCAAGAACTGGGTGGTCCCGGTGCATCCGGGCGCCGCCAGGGCGCTGAAGGAAACCGGTCAATGGACCGACGCGCAGGAAGCCTACAACAAGGAATTGCTGAAGCGCCAGCAAGTGCTGGCCGCCGCATGGACGGACTACGGCAAGTCCAGCCCGCCATCGGACGACAAGGCGTTTCTCGAAGGCTGGATGAAGGCGCGCGCCGCGGCGCTGGCAAAGGCGAACATGCCCAACGGCTTTGAATAGCGCTGCTTAACTCGCCTGGGGCCTAAGGCGAATACCGTCTAGGGGGAATGATGTCACCTGCTGCGAGTGATAGCGTAGCCGCGCCTGCAAAACGAATTGAGTTCGACGACCCGCATGCCAACATGCAGGAAGCCGAAGTCACGCGGGTGCGGACATTGCGCGGAGCGTGGCGCTGGGCGCTGGTGGTTGCAACCGCGGTAACCATCCTGCTGTGCATCAACCAGCAATTCTCCCTGCGCTTCTTCCTCGGCTACACCCAGCTCAACACCGAGTACTTCTATCTCCTGATCGCGCTGATGCTGCCGTTCACGTTCCTGATCTTTCCGGGAACCGGCGGCGCGCCGCTCGATCGAATTCCCTGGTATGACATCCTGCTGTTTGTCGCCAGTTTCGCCTGCGCAATCCTCCTGATGCGCAGCGTCCGCAAGGCGGCAGAAGCCGGCTGGGAATTCGGCGGCGCGCCGATCCACGTGATCGTTGCCGGCGTCATCATGTGGGTCGTGCTGATGGAGGCGTTGCGGCGCACCGGCGGCTGGAGCCTGCTGCTGAGCGTGCTGCCGTTTACGGTCTATCCCCTGTTCGCCGATGCGAAGTGGCTGGGACCGTTTCGCGGCACCCAATCGACGCTGGAACAGGCGACGTCCTATCACGTGCTGTCGGGCGAAAGCCTGCTCGGGATCCCGATCCAGGCCTTCGCCGATACCGTGATCGGCTTCCTGGTTTTCGGCACCGCGCTGATGATGACGGGCGCCGGAAAATTCTTTATCAACCTGGCATTCGCCCTGTGTGGTACTTTCCGTGGCGGCGCTGCAAAAGTCTGCATCTTTGCGTCCGGCCTGCTCGGCATGATGTCGGGCTCGATCATCTCGAACGTGCTGACCGCCGGTACCATGACCATTCCCGTCATGAAGAAGAGCGGTTTCCGCGCCTCCTATGCCGGCGCCATCGAAGCCTGCGCCTCGACGGGAGCGGTGCTGGCGCCGCCGGTGATGGGCGCGACCGCGTTCGTCATCGCGCAATTCCTCAACGTCAGCTACGCCGACGTCGCGCTTGCTGCGATCATTCCGGCGACCCTCTACTACATCGGCCTGTTCATGCAGGTGGACTCTTATGCGGCCCGCCACGGCCTGAAGGGCATTCCGCGCGCCGAACTGCCCAGGGTCTGGGATACGATCAAGGACGGCTGGTATTACGTCTTCGTGATCGCGCTGCTGGTCGTGATGCTCTTGTACTTCAAGCGCGAGAGCCATGCGCCGTTCTACGCCACCGCGCTGCTGCTGGTGCTAAATCAGCTTTTCTCCAAGGATACGCGCTGGACGCCGACGACCATCAGCAAGTTCCTGGAGGTCAACGGACGCACCTTCGTCGAGTTGGTCGGCATTCTCGCCGGCTGCGGGCTTCTGATCGGCGCATTCTCGATGACTGGCGTGGTCTCGAGCCTCGCCAACGATCTGTTGCGGATCGCCGGTGACAATGCGTTTCTCTTGCTTGGCATGTGCGCCGTCACCAGCCTCATTCTCGGGCTCGGGCTGACGACGACCGCCTGCTATATCTTCCTCGCCATCCTGGTGGCGCCTGCGCTGGAGAAGCTCGGCCTCAACCGCATGGCCGTGCACATGTTCATTTTTTACTGGGGCATGCTGTCCTCGATAACGCCACCGGTCGCCATCGCTTCCTTTGCCGCGGCCGGCATCGCCGGCTCGCCGGCGATGAAGACCGGGTGGGAATCGATGTGGGTCGGCTGCATCATCTACTTCATTCCGTTCTTCTTCGTGTTGAACCCGGCGCTGGTGCTGCAAGGACCAGACCCGTATCTCGCAGCCTTGGGGTTGATGGGGCTGGCCGCGTTCGGCACCCTGTTCATTTGCGGCGGCATTCAGGGCTATCAGGTCTTTGTCGGAGACCTCAGAGCCGCCGGCACATTGGAATGGCCGCTGCGGGTCTTGTTCGTAGTTGGTGGCTTCGTGGTGGCGACGCCGGGCGGCGGGATCATGCCGCTGTCGCAGATGCAGGTGACCCTGCTCGGTCTGGCCATTCTCATTCCCACGGCGCTGGTCGCGCTGCTGCTGGTGCGGCGCCAGACGCTGGCGCCGCCGAACGGGTTGCACGCACCCTGATTGCGTTGCACAAGAGGAGGCGATGAAACAATCGCCTCCTCCGTTCACGGCCGGTCCCGCAACTTGGACCAGTTCGAAACCGCCTTTGCTGCGGTTCCTGAAAGCCTGCCACGCCGAATTCACCTCCGAGACCGGTGGCGCGGTCGCCGACTACATCCCTGAACTGGGCAAGGCCGACCCTGCCCATTTCGGCATCAGCCTCGCCACCCTCGACGGCCATGTCTACGAAGTCGGCGACACGCAGGTCCCCTTCACCATTCAGTCGATGTCAAAGCCCTTCGTGTTCGCGCTGGCGCTCGACACGCTGGGGGCAGCACGGGTCGAAAGCGTCATCGGCGTCGAGCCGTCGGGCGATCCCTTCAACTCGATCCGCCTCAACGCCGAGAACCATCCCTTCAACCCGATGGTCAATGCCGGCGCGATCTCCTGCTCCGGTCTGATCCACGAAGCCAAGGGAGACGCGGCGTTCGAATACATCAGGCAGGCGCTGGGCCGGTTTGCCGGGCGCGAGCTCGACGTCGACGATGCCGTCTATGCTTCCGAAAGCGCAACCGGCGACCGCAACCGGGCGATCGGCTATCTCCTGCGCACCAACGCCGTGATCAAGGAGAACGTGGCCGCCGTGCTGGAGGTCTATTTCCGGCAGTGCGCCATCCTGGTGACGGCGCGTGATATCGCGGTGATGGCGGCGACGCTCGCCAACCGCGGCATCAATCCCGTGACCGGCGAGCAGGTGATGACGCCGTATGCCATCTCGCGCACGCTTTCCGTGATGACGAGCTCCGGCATGTATGACTATGCGGGAGAGTGGATCTACCGTATCGGCATCCCCGCCAAGAGCGGGGTTGGCGGCGGCATCCTCGCGGCACTCCCGGCGCGGCTCGGGCTCGGCAGCTATTCGCCAAAACTCGACAAGCACGGCAACAGCGTGCGCGGCATCAAGGTCTGCGAGGCGCTATCGTCACATTACGATCTTCACATGCTTAACCGCAGCGACGACGCGCGGACCAGCATTATCGCCGATTACGACATCGGCAACAGCCCCTCGCGGCGCGTGCGGCGCGCGCAGGAGCAGAACATCCTCGCCGCCCACCACCAGGATGTCCGCGTGATCGAGCTGGTCGGGACGCTGTCATTTTCCAACGTCGATTACGTCTCGCGCCAGCTTGCGGCCAGGCCCCGCCCGCAATTGGTCATTTTCGACCTGCGCCGCGTCACCGCCATGACCCGCGCCGGCGCCCGCCTGCTCGCCGAGGAATTCCGCGAGCTCGCCGCGCACCACGTCACGGTGGTTCTGTCCGGCATCAGGCGCTCGTCGCCGGACTGGAAAGCGATCGCGGAATGGACCGAAGGTCTCACCAATATCCGCAACTATTATCTGCTCGACGCCGCCATCGAATGGGCGGAAGACCAGCTCGTCTATCGCTACGGCGGCGCCATCGACTTCTTCGAGGCGACCGAACTCTCCGAGCAATCGCTGCTGGCGGGACTGACGGACGAGGAACTGACCGATCTCGCCTCGCACGCGTCAATCCGGACCTATAAAACCGGCGAGAAGATCATCTCCGCCGGCGACCCCGCCGCATCGCTGTTCTTCTTGCGGAGCGGCGCAGTCCACGTCACCCTGCCCGACGGAGTGAGGCTGGCGACATTGACGGCGGGAATGCCCTTTGGCGAAATGGCGCTGCTGGAGCCGCAGCGTTCCGCCGACGTGCTGGCCGACATGGCCGCGACCGCGTATGAAGTTTCACTCAGTGATTTCGAGCGCTTCCGGAAACAGCATCCGCGCGCCGGCGAGCGCATCATGCGCAACCTTGCGCAGTTGCTGGCCGATCGGCTGATCCTCGCCAACGCCAAGCTGGAGCTGCTGACGTCGGGGTAGATTAGATTTGGGGCACGGTTACGGGCCGCATGGTCGAGACGCCCGACGCTGCCGGGCTCCTCACCATGAGGGTCATAGATTCGTATCCCGGATTCGACACTGCCAGACCTCATCCTGAGAAGCGTCGCGACGCGATGCGTCTCGAAGGATGAAGCCCGGCATGCGGCCTATTCTACGCCCCCGCTTTGCCCCGCCCGTTCTTTTCCGCAGCGCGGCGCAGCGCCTCGGCGAGCGCGCCGCCCTGCTCCTGCGGCTTGCGCGGCGCGGACGACGTCATCGACGCCTTGGAATATTCACGCATCTTGCTGTCCGACAGTTTGGGATTCTTGGCGCCGACTTCGTCGTCGAGCCGCAGCGTCAACGCAATGCGCTTGCGGGCGACCTCGACCTCCAGCACCTTGACCTTGACGATGTCGCCGGGCTTCACCACCTCGCGCGGATCCTTGATGAAATTTTTCGACATCGCCGAGATGTGCACCAACCCGTCCTGGTGGACGCCGATATCGACGAAAGCGCCGAACGCCGCCACGTTGGTAACGGTGCCTTCCAGGATCATGCCGCGCTTGAGATCCTTGATCTCCTCGACACCCTCCTTGAACACCGCGGCCTTGAACGCCGGGCGCGGGTCGCGGCCGGGCTTTTCCAGTTCGCGCAGAATGTCAGTCACCGTCGGCAGGCCAAAGGTTTCGTCGACAAAGGCCTGCGGCTTCAACTGGCGCACGACATCGGCATTGCCGATCAGCGCCTTGATGTCGCTCTTGGTCGCGGCGAGAATCCGGCGCACCACCGGATAGGCTTCGGGATGCACGCCGGAGGAATCCAGCGGGTCTTCGCCATCGTTGATGCGCAGGAAGCCGGCGCATTGCTCGAACGCCTTGGGTCCGAGCCGCGGCACTTCCTTGAGCTGCTTGCGCGACTTGAACGGTCCGTTGGCGTCGCGATGCTGCACGATGCTTTGCGCGAGCCCCGCACCGATGCCCGACACCCGCGCGAGCAACGGCGCGGAAGCGGTATTGGCATCGACGCCAACGGCGTTGACGCAATCTTCGACCACGGCATCGAGCGAACGCGCCAGCTTGGCTTCGCCGAGGTCGTGCTGGTATTGGCCGACGCCGATCGCCTTCGGATCGATCTTGACGAGTTCGGCGAGTGGGTCCTGCAGGCGCCGCGCGATCGACACTGCACCGCGCAAGGTGACGTCGAGCTCCGGCAACTCCTCCGATGCAAAGGCCGAGGCGGAGTAGACCGACGCGCCGGCCTCCGACACCACGATCTTCGACATCTTGAGATCCGGCAGCAGTTTGACGAGCTCGGTCGCCAGCTTGTCGGTCTCGCGCGAGGCGGTGCCGTTGCCGATCGCGATCAGCTCGACGCGGTGCGCGACCGCGAGTTTTCCGAGCGTCGCCAGTGCCGCATCCCATTGCCGCTGCGGCTCGTGCGGATAGATCGTTGTGGTCGCCACCACCTTGCCCGTCGCATCGACGATCGCGGTCTTGACGCCGGAGCGGTAGCCGGGATCGAGCCCCATGGTGACACGGGCGCCGGCCGGCGCCGCCAGCAGCAGGTCTCGCAGGTTCGAGGCAAAGACCCTTACGCCCTCGGTCTCGGCGGCCGTCCACAACCGCATCCGCAGGTCGATGTTGAGATGCACCTGGATCTTGGTCCGCCACGCCCAGCGCGCGGTGTCCACCAGCCAGCGATCACCCGGGCGCTTCTGATCGGTGATGCCAAAGCGTTGCATGATCTTCAGTTCATAGGCGCTGGGAACGCCGGCCTCGGGCACATTGGCCTCGGGCTGTATCTGCAGCTCCAGAATTTCTTCCTTCTCGCCGCGGAACAGCGCAAGTATCCGGTGTGAAGGCAGCTTCTGCAGCGACTGGTTGAAATCGAAATAGTCCTTGAACTTCTCGCCTTCGAGCTTCTTGCCCTTGCGCACCGTGGAGATCATCAGAGCGCTGGTCCACATCTCCTCGCGCAGCCGTCCGATCAGGTCGGCGTCTTCGGCGAATCGCTCCACCAGAATGGCGCGGGCGCCTTCGAGGGCGGCTGCGACGTCCGCCACCTGCTTTTCGGCGTCGACAAAGCCGGCAGCGACGACCTGCGGATCGTTCTGCGGCTGGGTCAGCAACAGCTCGGACAGCGGCTCGAGGCCGGCTTCCTTGGCAACCTCGGCCTTGGTGCGGCGCTTCGGCTTGAACGGCAGGTAGATGTCTTCCAGGCGGCCCTTGGTGTCGGCCGCCATAATCTGTGCTTCCAGCGCGGCATCGAGCTTGCCCTGCTCGCGGATCGAATCAAGGATAGCCACCCGGCGGGCTTCGAGCTCGCGCAAGTAAGTCAGGCGCTCTTCCAGGGTGCGCAACTGCGCGTCATCGAGCCCGCCGGTGATTTCCTTGCGGTAGCGCGCCACGAACGGCACCGTGGCGCCGCCGTCCAGCAGTTCGACCGTCGCCGCGATCTGCTCCTCGCGAACGCCAAGCTCTTGCGCAATCTGTCGATTGATATTTGCCACGCGACCTCTTTCCAAAGCCGATTGCGGCGGGAGGACCGGCCGCGGGGACGCCGCTTATGGACCATCTCGGATCGATTTTTCAACCCGCCGCACGAAAGAAATTGATCTGTGGATCGGCCATCGGTCACCAACGCGCACGCGGGATTCGCAAGGGAAAACACGCCGAGATAGGGGTGGATTGATGGCCTTGTAATGTGTAAACGGGCGCTCCCTCCCGGAGCTCCCATGTCGATCTGCGGTCTTGATTTCGGAACGTCGAACACGACGCTCGGCACCATGGAAGGCCGGGCGCCGGTTCTGGTGGCGTTGGAAGCGGCGCACAGCACGATTCCCAGCGCGATCTTCTATGAGGCGGATGGCGGCGTGCTGATCGGCCGCAGGGCCATCGAAGCCTATGTCGAAGGCACGGCCGGCCGCCTGATGCGGAGCCTCAAATCGGTGCTCGGTACCTCGCTGATCGAGGAAACCACCCGGCTGGGCCGAGCGCGGGTCAGCTTCCGCGATGTGATTGCCTATTACCTCGGCGCAGTCAAACGACGCGCGGAACAGGCTACCGGCCGCCAACTGCGCCATGTCGTCCATGGCCGTCCCGTGCATTTCGTCGATAATGCGCCGGACGCCGATCGCGGGGCGGAGCAAACCTTGCGATCGATTGCGCAGGGGATCGGTTTCGAGGAGGTCACGTTTCAATTCGAACCGATTGCGGCGGCGCTGGACTCTGAGCGGCAAATCACCTCCGAGGAACTGGCATTGATCGCCGATATCGGCGGCGGCACATCGGACTTTTCGATCGTGCGGCTGGGTCCCGAACGCCACGGCAAGGCCGATCGTACAGCCGATATTCTCGCCAATGATGGCGTCCGCATCGGTGGCACCGATTTCGACCGCCAGCTCAGTCTCGGCGTGGTGATGCCGCTGTTCGGATTCCGCAGCGCCATGAAGCGCGCCGGGCTCGACGTGCCCTCGAGTTATTTTCACGACCTCGCCACCTGGTCGAACATCAACCGCATGTATGAGCCGCGCGTGATGGCCGATATCCGCCAGGTACGGCAGCAGGCGGCCGAGCCGGAACTTCTCGACCGGCTGATCCGCGTGGTCTACGAGCAGCGCGGCCATACGCTGGCAATGGAAGTCGAGGATGCCAAGATCGCCCTGTCCGAGAAGCGGGGGGCGGACATTCCGCTGGAGTGGGTTGTCCCCGGTCTCAGCGCCAACATCGGCCGCCCCGATCTCGTCAACCATACCAGGCAGTTGGCCGATCGCATCGCGGCACGTATCAGGAACTGCCTCGTTCAGGCGGGACTAGCCGCGGAAGATATCGACTCCGTGTTCCTGACCGGCGGCTCGGTAAAACTCGCCCATGTCCACAAGGCGATCATCCAGGCCGTGCCGTCGGCCCGCGTCGTCGAAGGCGACATCTTCGGCGCCGTCGGCAAGGGACTGACGCTGGAGGCGCTGCGGCGATACGGCCCTGCGAATTGAGACCAGCGGTTCGCGGATCCAGCCGCCGCTCACCCCACCACTTCCGTCACCGGCTGCATGTCGATGGCAAAGGTTTCCAGAAATTTCGACGTCATGATGTAGAAGCCGACCGAAAGCTGCAGTTCGACCAATGCGGCCGGCGTCAGCTTGGTGGCAATCGCGTGGAAAGTTGCGTCCGTCGGCTTGTGACGCCTGACGATCTCGTCGGTGAAGGCGAGCGCGGCGCGCTGCACGTCGTTGAAGCAGGTCGCCGCTTCCCAGTTTTCCAGCGCCTCGTTCTGCTCGTCTGTCACGCCGACGTTCTTGCCAATACGCTTATGGGCGACGATCTCGTAAGGCGCCTCGCACAAGATGCCGGTGCGGGTGATGGCGAGCTCGCGCACGATCGGGTCCAGTTCGCCCTTGTGCCTGATGGCCCCGCCCAACCGGCAGTATTGTTCGAGGTAGCTCGGCGAGTGCGCCATCATCCGGAAGATGTTCGCATTGCGGTTTTTGCCGAGCAGTTCGCGGGTGCGATCGTTGTGCTTGGCAGGATCGCTATATTCGATGCGGGCCATTCGTCACCTTGGGCTTTGGATTTTCTGATTTGCTGACAGAGAGATCATGCACCGCAGCAGGGAGCCGATCAACCGTCGAAACGTTACGGTCGCAGGTTGGGCCTACGCTCAAGCCGTCAAACACACTCCAAAAAACTCCCTTTCTCGTGCACAAACCGGCTGCGAGCGAGCCAAATTGCCGCCTCAATGCTGGTCGATTCTCAGCACTGTCGATATTCGCTGAGTGGGGACTCAAAGGAGCGAATACTCGTCGCGGGGTGTTCCGAGTAAAACCAAACTGAGCTCATCAAGCCTTCACGGGCAAGGATGACTCATGCCCGAGTCTAGGGAGTTAGGCATGAAGGAAGCCACCAGGAAGGCGGCCTCGGAAGCGCTTGCGCAGATGCTGGCGGTAACAGCGATGCTCGTCATCGCCAGCGTTGTGTTCTACTGGCACTGAATGTTGACGCGTCGAAGCACTCAGATTTTTCACCCGTTCCGCGTAATTCTGGGTTGCTTCGTTGCGTGAGCATTGCGCCTGACACTCACCTCGTCTTCTCGAAATACGGGACCAACCTTCCGGCAAACAGCCGATAGCTCGCCGTAACTTTGTCGCCGATCGCGAGATCATTGGCGCCATGGGCCATCATGCGAAAGCCCTCGGCCGCATCGACCAGCACGATATTGTAGGGAACGTGGGCGCGGGTTTCCGGCGTCGCGGCGCGGCAGACCAGCGACGTCGCATAGACCATCGCTCTCCCGCTGGCGCGCTTCTCGACCGGATCAGGTGCGCCACAGGCGGAGCAGAAGCTGCGGTGAAAATACTGCGCCTTCCCGCAGGCGCCGCAGGATTGATAGACGATAGCCTCGGCGCCCTTGGTCCAGTCGGCGAGTTTTTCGTTCATCGCACCCGCTCCAGGAACATGCTGACGTGTGACGACAGCACGCCGCCATCGCCATGCAACAGCGCGATCGAGGCATCGCGGACCTGCCGGGGGCCGGCACGCCCGGTCATCTGCAGATACGTCTCGACGAGATGCGCCATCGCGCCACCGACGCCGCAATGGCCGTAGCTCAGTAGCCCGCCATGGGTGTTGAGTGGCATGGCGCCGTTGCGGCCAAAATGCCCTGCCCGCACGCGCGCGGCCGCCTCGCCGCGCCGGGCAAGGCCGAGATCTTCCAGCAGCATCGCCAGGGTGATGGTGAAACTGTCGTAGACGGCGGCGTAACGCACGTCCGAGATCGCGAGACCGGATGCGGCCTTGGCCTTGGCGACCGCGATCTCGGCACCGAGTTCGCTTAGAGCGGGCATGGCCGTAACGTGCTGATGGGTATGCGCCTGCGCGCAGCCACGCACGCGAATGCCGGTCGAGCCGGTGCGCTCGCGGCTGACGACGAACGCCGCGCCGCCATCCGACACCGGGCAGCAATCCAGCAGCTTCAGCGGCATCGCCACCGGCTTTGAGGCCATTACGTCGGCGACGGTGATTGGTTCGTGGAACTGCGCACCGGGATGGGTCAGGGCGTGGGCGCGCATCAGAACCGCGAACTCGGCGAGATCTTCCTCGGTGACGCCGTATTCGTGCATGTAGCGCGAGGCGACGAGGCCGTAATAGGCGGGGATCGTCGGCCCCAGCGGCACCTCGTAATTGGGGTGGCCGACCTGCGCCAGCGCCTGGATCGAGGCATCCCGGCTCTGGCCGGTGAGCCGGTTTTCGCCGCCGACCACAAGCATATGCCTCGCGACGCCGGCGTCGACCAGATGATGCGCCAGCATCGTCATGGCGAGCCCGGTGGCGCCGCCGACCTGGACGGCATGTGCGTAGGACGGCTGGATTCCAAAATGCTCGGCGAACACGGTTGCGAGCATGATGTGCGGCGAGACTGTCGAGTAGCTGCAAAGAACGCCGTCGATCTCGGATCGCTTCAGCCCGGCGTCGGTGATGGCAAGCTCGGCCGCCTGGCTCATGAGATCGAGCGAGGACGAGCCTTCGTGCTTACCATAGGAGGTCAGTCCGACACCGGTGATGAAGCTCATAATTGTTCCATCATCAATACGACTTCGGCAGCCCCAGCACCTTCTCGGCAATAAAACTGAGAATGAGCTGCGGGCTGATTGGCGCGATGCGCGGGATCAGGGATTCCCGCAAATAGCGCTCGACATGATATTCCTTGGCGTAGCCGAAACCGCCGTGCGTCATCACCGCCTGCTCGCAAGCGTGGAAGCCGGCTTCGGCGGCGAGATATTTCGCGGCGTTGGCGGCCGGACCGCACTGCATGCCCTGATCGTATTGCCAGCCGGCCGAGAGCACCATCAGCCACGCAGCTTCCAGTTCCATCCAGTTCTTCGCTAAGGGGTGCTGGATGCCCTGGTTCATGCCAATCGGACGATTGAACACGATACGGTTCTTCGCATAGGCCGCGGCCCGCGACAGCGCGACTTGGCCGAGACCCACCGCTTCCGCCGCGATCAGGATGCGCTCGGGGTTCATGCCGTGCAGGATATATTCGAAGCCACGACCCTCTTCGCCGAGGCGGTCATCGACCGGAATTTCAAAATTCTCGAAGAACAGTTCATTGGAATCGACGGGCTTGCGGCCCATCTTCTCGATCTCGTGCACGGTGACGCGCTGCTTGTCGAAATCCGTATAGAACAGGCTCAAACCGTGGGTCGGGTTCTTCACCTCTTCCAGCGGCGTGGTGCGCGCCAGCAGCAGGATCCTGTTGGCGACTTGTGCCGTTGAAATCCAAACCTTCTGGCCATTGACGACATATTTGTCGCCCTTGCGCACCGCTCGGGTTTTCAACTGCGTGGTGTTGAGCCCGGTGTTGGGCTCGGTCACCGCAAAGCAGGATTTGTCGCGGCCGTCTATGATCGGCGGCAGCATGCGCGTACATTGCTCCTTGGTGCCGAACACGACGACGGGATTGAGCCCGAACACGTTCATGTGCACGGCGGACGCACCCGACATGCCGGCCCCGGATTCCGCAATCGTCCGCATCATGATTGCTGCGTCAGTGATGCCTAACCCCGACCCGCCATATTCCTCAGGGATGCAGATGCCGAGCCAGCCGGCATCCGCCAGCGCGCGGTGGAAGTCGGCGGGGTAGCCGCCCTCCTTGTCCTTCTTCAGCCAATAGGCATCGTCGAAGCGCGAACAGATTTTGCCGACCGCGTCGCGGATCGATTCCTGATTGGCGGATAGCGCGAAATCCATGTGTCCGTCCTATGGGTTTGGCACGGCCTTGGTGACACCATCGCGCACCAAAGCGGTAATTTCGTCCGCTGAAAAACCCGCTTCGCCGAGAATTTCGGCGCTGTGCTCGCTGAGGCGCGGCGCCAGCCGCTTCGTCTCAATCGGCGTTTCGGAAAATCTCGCCGATGGCCTCATGTTGCGGATGCGGCCCTCGGTTGGATGATCGACGACCGGGAAGAAATCGGTCGCCACGATGTGGGGATCGCCGAGCAGGCTCTCGAGATCATGCATCGGCATGACCGGCACGTCGGCCTTCTCCAGGATAGCCGACCATTCGGCGGTGGTTTTGGTCTCGAGGATGCGCGCCAGCTCGGCATAGACAGCGTCGATATTGGAGGCGCGGCCGGCAAAGGTCGCAAATTTCGGATGGACGCGAAGGTCGTCGCGCCCGGTTGCATCGAAGAAGTTCTGCCACTGCTTGTCGTTGTAGACGATGACGCAGATATAGCCGTCGGAGGTCTTGTAGGGCCGGCGGTCCGGCGACAGGTGCCGGGCATAGCCGCCCTTGTCGAGCGGCGGCTCATAGGTGAGTCCGCCCATGTGGTCGCCCATCACGAAACCGGCCATGGTTTCGAACATCGGAATATCGACGCGCTGGCCGCGCCCGGTCCGGTTACGATCGACGATACTGGCGCAAATCGCGCCCACCGCGGTGAGCCCGACGATACGGTCGACCAGCGCATTGGGGACATAGCGCGGCACGCCATCGGCGGTCTGCGCCATCAGCGCCGGCAGTGCAGTCGCGCCCTGGATCAGATCGTCATAGGCAGGTTTTGCTGCATAGGGCCCATCCTGGCCGAAGCCGAATACGCCGGCGTAGATCAGGCGCGGATTGATTTTCGCGACCACGTCGTAGCCGAGGTTTAGCCGCGCCATTGCCTGCGGCCGCACATTGTAAACCAGCACGTCGGCGGATTTGATCAGCCGCAGCACGGCGTCACGCCCCACCGGCTTCTTCAAATCGAGGCAGATCGAGCGCTTGCTGCGGTTGGTGTTGAGGAACACCGGCCCCATGCCGGGATGACGGGTCGGCCCGATCTGCCGCGTCACGTCGCCGTCGAGCGATTCCACCTTGATGACGTCAGCGCCGTAATCGCCGAGCATCTGGGTGGCATAGGGCCCCATCAGCACGGTCGTCATGTCGATGACCTTGATGCCCGCCAATGGTCCCATGGCTCAGCTTGCTCCCGATATGCGGCCATTTCCGGCCCGCATTATTGTCTGGGAACCAAGTAACGGCAGGCGCTTACGAAGATCAAGGCGCGCCCAGCGTATGGGCGTATGCGCGATAGCAGCTATTTCTTCGATGGCTACTCGATAATTACTTCTTGGCCCTGGCGTCGCGTTCCCGGGTCAGCCGTTCCAGCTCTTCATTCTGCTGACTGAGCCGATCGGCGATGCGCGCTTCGTTCCGTTCGCCGGAGGCCGCGGCAGCCTGTTCGATCAACTGGCGGATGTTGTCTTCCAGAATCCTGATCCGGTTGTTCAGTTCTGCCTCTGACATCGAACGTTCGTTGCTCATAATGCACGCTCCGGACGATTTTGTAGGGTGGGCAAAGCCACTGGGTCGCGCGAATGCGCGCCCGATGACCGGCTCCGCGTGCCCACCAGCCTCATCTCTCGGCACTCATGGTGGGCAACGCGCAAGCGCGCTTTTGCCCACCCTGCGGAATGCTGCCGATGCCCAATCCGTGTCGGCATGATGCAAACGCCTACTTCGCGGGCTCCAGCACGGAGACGTAGTTCGCCACCGCCGCGCCGCCCATATTGAAGATGCCGGCAAGTTTTGGATTGTTGAGCTGCATGCCCTCGGGCGCCTGGCCGACGAGCTGCATCGCGGTCATCACATGCATGGAAACACCGGTGGCGCCGATCGGGTGACCCTTGGCCTTCAGGCCGCCGGACGGATTGACCGGCAGCTTGCCGTCCTTCTGGGTCCAGCCCTCTTTGATGGCGCGGGCGCCCTGCCCGCGCGGCGTCAGGCCCATCGCTTCATATTCGATCAGTTCGGCGACGGTGAAGCAGTCGTGGGTTTCGACAAACGAGAGATCCGAGAGTTGAACGCCGGCCTGCGCCAGCGCGCGCTGCCAAGCCACCGTGCAACCTTCGAACTGCAGGATGTCGCGCTTGGACATCGGCAGGAAATCCTGCGCGTGCGCAGTGGCGCGGAAGTTCACCGCCTTGCCCATCGTCTTGGCAGTTTCGGAATCCGTCAGCACCAACGCTGCCGCGCCGTCCGACACCAGCGAGCAGTCGGTGCGCTTCAGGGGGCCGGCGACATAGGGGTTCTTCTCGCTCTCGGCGCGGCAGAACTCGAAGCCAAAATCCTTGCGCATCTGCGCATAGGGATTGGCGACGCCGTTCTTGTGGTTCTTGGCCGCGATCATCGCCAGCGCGTCCGACTGGTCGCCGTATTTCTGGAAATAGCTTTGCGCGATTTTGCCGAACACACCGGCAAAGCCGCCAACGGTATCGCCATCCTCGGGCAGATAGGACGCTTTCAGGAGGTAGCGTCCGATATCGGCCGATGGCGTTCGCGTCATTTGCTCGACGCCGACCACCAGCACGATCCTGGCGGCGCCCGAGGCGATAGCCCGGATACCCTGGTGCACCGCCGCCGAGCCGGTGGCGCAGGCATTTTCGACCCGCGTAGCCGGCTTGAAGCGCAGTTTCGGGTCGGCCTGCAGCACAAGCGAGGCGGTAAAATCTTGTGGCGAGAAGCCGGCATTGAAATGCCCGAGCACGATCTCGTCGACGTCTTCGGCCGACATGCCGGCGTCGGCAAGCGCATCGGTCGCAACCTTGACCACGAGGCTCTCGACGGTTTCCGCGTCGAACTTGCCGAACGGCGTGTGTGCCCATCCGACGATGCTGGCTGTCATGGTCGTTCTCCCTATTCCGGTTCTGAAGGCTTTTGTAGCCTATCGGGGAACAGACTTCACGCCGGTTTCAGCGATTTCATCGCCCGCGCGGACATGGCGGTTATGCCGGGCCAGTTCCCGGATCGGATATCGGCGGGGGGGCAGAGCCAGGACCCGCCAACCGCCACGACATTTGGTTCGGCCAGCCAGGAGGCTGCATTGGCCTCCCCGATGCCGCCAGTCGGGCAAACCCTGACATTCGGGAACGGCCCGGCCAGGGCCCGAAGTGCCTTGATCCCACCGGACTGTTCCGCTGGGAAGAATTTAACGATGTTGAAGCCGGCCGCCAGCGCCTGCATCAGTTCGGAAGCGGTCGCGATCCCCGGGGCAAATGGCAGGTCGCTCGCGGCGGCGGCTTTCAACAGCCCCGGCGTCGCGCCCGGACTGATACCGAATTTGGCCCCGAGCGCGCGCGCCCGCGCCAAGTCGTCGGCGTTCAGGATCGTGCCGATACCGACGATGGCCTCCGGCACCTCGGCGATCATGGCCTTGGCGGCATCCGCGGCGGCCGGCGTCCGCAAGGTGACTTCCAGCACACGCACCCCACCTGCCACCAGCGCACGAGCGAGCGGCACCGCGTCTTCCAGCCGCTCGATGGTGAGCACCGGGATCACCGTCGCGGACTTGAAGATCGTGGCGAGCTGTTCCTGCCTTGTGGCTGCAGTCATGGCGATGCCTTGCGAGAATGAACGTGGTTCGGGATGAGGCCGGACGGCATCTCCGCACGCGGGATGATTGCCCCGGGATGGCATACCACAACGCCGGCCAGACGATGCCCGGCCCGCGCAGCTTCAAGCGGATCCGCGCCGGCAAGACGCGCGGCGACATAGGCGGCGGCAAAACTGTCGCCGGCCGCCGTGGTATCGACGACGGGCGCCTCCACCGGCTTGGCCTTGATCGGATAAGGAACACCTTCCAGACGCACGATGCTCGCCGGCTCCGAGAGCTTCAACACCACCTCGGCGCCGGGAATCCGGGCCAGCAAGGCTTCGTTGGTAACGCCCGGATAGAGCGGCAGCAAATCCTCCGTGGAAGCCAGCACGATATCGGCAGCCGTGAAGGCCTCTTGAAAAACGGAGCGCGCAACATCCAGATCGGGCCAGCCGCGTGCACGAAAATTGGTGTCGAACGCGAAGCGCGCCCCATTGTCGCGCGCGCGGTTGAGAGCCGCAAACAGCCGCGCCCGTCCCTCCGGGCTGTAGAGCGACAGTGTAATGGCCGAGAGATAGATGACATCGTAGCTGGCGAGCGCATCAAGGATCTCCGGCGTCTCCGGCAAATCCATAAGACTGCGCGCGGCGGCGCTATCGCGCCAGTGAAAGAACCGGCGTTCGCCCTTGTCGTCGGTCTCGATCATGTAGAGACCCGGCAGTTTGGCGGGCAGCCGAACCACGTGCGCCGTCCCGACACCCTCCGCGGCCCAGCCTGCTATCATCTCATCGCTAAGTCTATCGTCGCCGAGCGCCGTGATATAATCGGCGCCGGCGCCGAGGCGCGCGAGATAGACGGCGGTATTGAGCGTATCGCCGCCGTAGCCGCGCGAATACAGGCCAGCCTCAGCCCCTTCGGCCTGTTTCAGCTCGACCATACACTCGCCGATGCAGGCTACCTTGCTCATGACCGCATTCGCGTGAACTGGCGTGCAATCAACTCAGGCCGCGAACTTGCCGCCGAGCTCATCCTCGATATGGATCCGGATAATGTCGTCGAACGTCTTTTCCGCGGTGGTGAAGCCGAGCTTGAGTGCGCGGTCGGTGGAAAAATCGCGCGGCCAGCCAGAGACGATACTGATGATGGTCTGATCGGGCACGCGCTTGATGCGCGCGGTGACGTTCTTGCCGGCGACGCGATCGAGCGCCGCGATTTGTTCGCCGACCGTCACCGACATGCCGGGCATGCTGAGGTTACGCCGCGGCCCCATCGCGTCGAGATCCATGGTGCCGGCGTGGACCAGAAAGTTCACCGCTGATTTCGGCGAGGCGTGCCAGTGCCGCACGTCTTCGGAGACCGGCAACACGGCCTCCTCGCCGGCGAGCGGCTCGCGAATGATGTTGGAGAAGAAGCCGGAGGCCGCCTTGTTCGGTTTGCCCGGCCGCACGCAGATCGTCGGCAGGCGGATCGAGATGCCGTCGAGCAGGCCCTTGCGGGTGTAATCGTTGATCAGGAGTTCGCAGATCGACTTCTGCGTGCCATAGCTCGTTAGCGGGGTATGGAAGAATTCATCGCCGATCTTTTCCGGGAAAGGTGCGCCGAACACTGCGATCGAGGACGTGAACACCAGCCGCGGCTTGTAGCCGCCGCCGGCGTGGCGGATGGCATCGATCAGGTATCGCGTGCCGTCGAGATTGATCCGGTAGCCCTTGTCGAATTCGGCCTCGGCCTCGCCGGAAACGATCGCGGCGAGATGAAAGATCACGTCCGGTCGATGCGCGATCAGCGGCTCCGCCGCTCCGGGATCGGCAAAATCGGAAGCCACGACTTGAATCGGAATCGACGCGTTGGGCTTGGTGGGCGCCACCACGTCCTGCAGCGTCATTCGGGTGATGTCGTGCTTGCCGAGGCGGCCGTCGCGCAGCAACCGTTCGGTCAGCTTGCGGCCCACCATGCCGGCGGCGCCGAGAATCAAAATGTGCAAGACCCCTACTCCCTCTTCATACTTGGTCGTCCCGGCCTTGAGCCGGGACCCATACGCCGCGGCCGATGCAATCAAGATGGGATGGTTGACGGCTTCGACTCAACCATTGCTGCCGGTGGTTATGGGTCCCTGCTTTCGCAGGGACGACAGCGATAGTTTTGCTATTTCTTGATGCGGACCTTACGCGCTCACTCTTTCACGGCTCCCGTCATGGCCGACACATAGTGCTCGACGAAGAAGGCGTAAAGGATGACCAGCGGCAAGGAGCCCGCCAGCGCACCCGCCATCAGCGAGCCCCAGCGATAGATGTCGCCATCGACGAATTCGTTGACGATTGCGACCGGCACCGTCTTGTTGGAGGTCGATTGCAGGAACGTCAGCGCATAGATGAACTCGTTCCAGCACAGCGTGAAGCAGAAGATGAACGCCGAGATCAGTCCGGGAATCGCCAGCGGCAGCACGATTTTGATCAGGATCTGCCAACGGCTGGCACCGTCGATCAGCGCGCATTCCTCCAGCTCGAACGGGATGGTTTTGAAGTAGCCCATCAGCAGCCAGGTCGAGAACGGGATCAGGATGGTCGGATAGGTCAGGATCAACGCCATCGGCGAGTCGAACAGGCCGTACTGGAACACGACGGTGGCCAGCGGAATGAACAGGATCGACGGCGGCACCAGATAGGCCAGGAAGATCAGGCCGCCAACCATATTGGCGCCCTTGTAGCGTAACCGGACGATGGCATAGGCCGCGAGCACGCTGGCGATGATCGACAGGATGGTGGCGCAAACCGCGACATACATCGTGTTCCAGAGCCACATCGGATAGTGGCTCTCGAACAGGAGCTTGTAGAAGTGCTTGAAGGTCGGATTCCACGTCCAGAACGGATTGTACTTGTCGAGATCGAGCAACTGCTCGTCCGGTTTGATCGCCGTCAGGCCCATCCAGTAGAACGGGAACAGCAGCACGATGACGATGATCGACAACGGCAGATAGAGCGTCACCAGCCGGCGCGGCACCGACTGCAGATAGCTCATGCCTTCGCTGTGATCGTCCTTCGCGATGGTTGGCGCCGAGCTATGCAGGACGGCCTTGAGATCGATCCGTGAGGTGGGGAGATCAGTCATTGTTTTCCCCTTGCTGCCACTTGCGGCGCTGCAGGCCGAACCAAGATACCATGATGGCGGCGAGGAGGAACGGGATCATCGCGCTCGAGATCGCCGCGCCCTCGCCCAACTGACCCGCGATGATTGCGCGCTGATACGACAGGGTCGCCATCAGATGCGTGGCATTGACCGGACCGCCCCGCGTCATCGCCCAGATCAACTGGAAGTCGGTGAAGGTGAACAGCACCGAGAATGTCATCACGACGGCGATGATCGGCGTCAAAAGCGGATAGGTGATGAAGCGGAACATCTGCCAGCGCGACGCGCCATCGAGCGTCGCGGCCTCATAGAGCGACGGCTGCACGGTCTGCAGGCCGGCGAGCAGCGTGATCGCGACGAACGGCACGCCGCGCCAGATATTGGCGAAGATTACGCAGATACGGGCCCAGGTCGTGTCGCCGAGGAAATTGATGTTCTCGGTGATCAGCCCCATCTGCTTCAGCGACCACGAGATGATCGAGAATTGTGAATCAAAGATCCACCAGAATGCCAGCGCCGACAGCACTGTCGGCACGATGAAGGGGATCAGCACCAGCGCGCGCAGCATCGCCTTGAACGGCATGTTCTCGTTCAACAGCAGCGCCAGATAGAGCCCTATTCCGAATTTGATGGCGCTCGCGACAAACGTGTAGAGAAGCGTGTTGAATACCGACAGCCAGAAGATCGCGTCATCCCACAGCCATTCGTAATTCTCGGTCCCGACATACTGCCCGACCCGGCCGATACGGGTATCCGTGAATGAAAGCCAGATACCGAGGCCAAGCGGATAGGCCAGAAAGAAGATCAGGAAGGCCAGCGCCGGCACCATGAACCAGAAGCCCAGCCAGTTACGGTTGTGCTTGAGTTGGTCCCACGCGCTGGCCTCGCGGATCTCCGTCTTGGCGCGTCGTGGCGCGATTGCGATGTCAGCCATGCCTGATGTCCCAATTACTGCTTCTTGCTGCGCGTGATTTGCCGGAAAGCCGTCCCCCGCTTTCCGGATCACGCCTGTATTGACGGAGCGGACGGCGGCACCCGCCGTCCGCTCCGGTTCATCAGCGATAGATGCGCTTCAATTGCCGTTCGGCTTCCGCGATCGCCGTCTTGGCATCCTTGGCGCCGGTTGCGTAGTTGGCGAACATGTCGACCACCAGGAAGTCGGCGATCGCAGTCGCCGCCTTCTCGCCCGGCGTGCCGATGCCGGACGCGGGCAGCGCGCGCTTGCTGGCCTGGCTGAACACCTGGTTCTTCGGGTCGGCCGTCCAGACCGGCGAGTTGTCGTAGGCATTGAGCGTGTGGGTGAGATACCCGCGCGCACCCATCAGCCACTTGTCATAGTTTTCCTTCTCCAGCATGAAGGCGACGAAGGCTTTTGCCGCGTTCGGATATTTGGTGAACTTGAACGCCAGAATCGGAACGACGAGCTGCAGTTCGGTCGGTTTCCCGATCGGACCGACCGGCCACAGCGCATGATAGGTGTCTTCCGTGAGTTCCTTTTTGCTCGCATCGTCCTTTGCCGCGACATAGATCGAGATGCCGTTGGCGGTGCAATGCAGTTCGCCGGCCAGGAACGCCTTGTTGTTCGACGAGTCGTTCCAAGACGCGACGCCCGGAATGAATGTCTCGGACAGCGCCTTGCAGTATTCGAGCGCCTTCACCGTCTCGGGCGAGTTGATGATGACCTTGTTGTCCTTGTCGACGGTGTAGGCGCCGTGACCCCAGAGGATCCAGTGCAGCCAGGCGTTGGCGTCGCCCGAGGCGTGGCCGAGCGGGAAGCCGGCCGGCGTGTTGTTCTTCTTCAGTGCCTTGCACATCTCGAGGAAACCCGGGAAGTCCTTCGGGAATTCCTTGAAACCAGCCTTTTCCATCGACGATTTGCGGTAGGTCATGTAGCCGCCGATGGTCGCGACGGGAATGCCGAGCCAATTGTTGCCTTGCTTGCAGGTCACCGCCGCCGCATCGGTCCAGCCGCCATATTTCTTGCCGAGATAGTCGGCAACGTCGTTCATCTGCAGCACCTGCGCCGGGAACAGTTGCGGCAGCGTGTGCAGACCCCAGGCGAGGTCGAGGCCCGAGCCGGTGTTGGCGGCAACGGACGCCTTCGGCTGCACGTCCTCGAATGACTCCGAGAACACGTTCATTTCGGTGCCGGTCGCAGTCTTGAACGCGGCGACCATCGCGTTGAATGCATCGTCCTCCGCCGGCACGAAGCGCTTCCAGCGCATCACGGTGAGCTTGGCGCCCTGCTCCGCCTTCCACGGCGAAGCTTGCGCCCAGGCCTTGGCGAAATCGAGCAGTGCGGGTCCGGTCAGCGCGCCGGCCGCCGCCAGCGCGGTGCCACCCTGCAGCAGAGAGCGGCGGGTAAAGTCTTGCATAGTCCATCCTCCCTTTGAATATTTTTTGGTTATTGCTCAGCCACTTTTAGTTATCGCTCAGCCATTCAGTCGCTTGCCGGTCGTCTCGTCGAACAGGTGCACGAGCGCCGGATCCGGCTTGAGCCGGACCTTGTCGCCCGGACTGAATTGATGCCGCTCGCGGAACACGGCGACTATCTGCTCTCCGCCAAGCTTGGCGAAGACCTGGGTTTCCGAACCGGTCGGCTCGACCACGACGATCTCGGCTTCGGCGCCGTCATCGGCGATGGTGAAATGCTCGGGCCGCACGCCATAGACCGCCGGCTGGCCTTCCGAATTGGCGGGCGCCGTTTTCAGCGGCAGCTTGACGCCGTTCGGGCCTTCGAAGCCGGCGACGCCGTTCGACTTCACCTTGCCTTTAAGGAAATTCATTGCCGGCGAGCCGATGAAGCCCGCGACGAACTGGTTGGCCGGGGTGTCGTAGAGTTCGAGCGGTGTGCCCATCTGCTCGACGATACCGTCATGCATCACCACGATCTTGTCGGCCATGGTCATGGCCTCGATCTGGTCGTGGGTAACGTAGACCGTCGTGGTTTTGAGCCGCTGGTGCAGTTCCTTGATCTCAGTGCGCATCGCCACGCGAAGCTTCGCGTCGAGGTTGGACAAGGGCTCGTCGAACAGGAATACTTGCGGGTCGCGCACGATGGCGCGGCCCATGGCGACGCGCTGGCGCTGACCGCCCGACAATTGCCGGGGATAGCGATCGAGCAACGGGGTCAGCGCCAGGATTTCCGCGGCGCGCTTGACGCCGGTCGAGATTTCCTCGGGCTTGGCGCCGCGCAGCTTGAGCGAAAAGCCCATATTGTCGGCGACCGTCATGTGCGGATAGAGCGCGTAGTTCTGGAACACCATGGCAATGTCGCGCTCTTTGGGCTGGACATTGTTGACCACGCGATCGCCGATCGAAATCGTGCCGGAGGTGATGTTTTCGAGGCCTGCGAGCATCCGCAGCAGGGTCGACTTGCCACAGCCGGAGGGGCCGACGAGCACGACGAACTCGCCATCCTCGATCGGAATCGACACGCCGTGCAAAACTTCAAAGTTTCCGAACGACTTGCGCACGTCGCGAATCTGTACCGACGACATCGAACTCTCTCCCCTCAATTTCTGCTTTGTGGCGCCACAGACGGGCGACGACGCCATGCTGTCTTTTCGACTCTAATGCCGGAAGTCGAATTCAACGGTCATTATCATCCGCAGTTTGGCGGCTTTTAGCAATCCGATGGTAGCGCTGTCAATAATTGTTCAAACGTCTAATTTGTTGTGATATGAGCGCAAGATGGGACGAAAACAGACAAAGTCTGGCAAAATCCGCCTCACCGAGGTCGCCAAGCTCGCTGGCGTCAGCCCAATCACGGCATCACGTTTTTTCAGGAACCCCGAAGCGCTGTCGCTTAGCAAGCGGGAACGCGTCGACAGTGCCGTGAAGGAACTGGGTTACGTACCCAATCTCGCCGCGCGCGCCCTCGCCTCGCACCGTACTGAAGTCATCGGCGTTGTCATTCCTTCTCTCACCAACAACGTATTCGCCGATGTGTTGCGCGGCATCTACGATTCCTCCGAAGGTAGCCGCTACACCATTCAACTTGCCAATACGCGCTACAGCATCCTGCAGGAGGAAAAACTGCTGCGCCTGTTTCGGGCGCAGAAGCCCGCGGGATTGATCGTCACCGGCATCAATCAAACCGCGGAATCGCGCACGATCCTGGAGTCGATGAATTGCCCGGTCACGCAGATCATGGAGATCGGCGACAGTCCTGTCGACATGATGGTCGGCTTTTCGCACTACGATGCAGCTTCTGCGGCGATTTCGCACATCCTCGAGCAGGGACGCCGCCGCATCGGATTTCTCGGTGCGCGAATGGACCCCCGCGTGCAGCGGCGGTTCGAAGGGTATCGTGATGCCATGAAAGCGGCCTCGCTGTTCGACCCGAACCTCATCGTCACGACTTCCGTACCCACGACCGTCACGCTTGGCGGAACGCTGTTCGCCGACCTCCTTGCCCAGACGCCCGATATCGACGCGGTCTTCTGCGTCAACGACGATCTCGCGCTCGGCGTTCTCTTCGAATGCCAGCGTCGGCAGATATCGATTCCCCGTGACTTGGCCATTGTCGGCTTCAACGACCTGGAATTCACCGCCGCCGCGGTCCCCTCGATCACCAGCGTGCGAACCAATCGCTATGAAATGGGACGGCACGCCGTCACCATGGTGATCGACGCGATCGAGGGCCGTCGTCCCCAGACGCCGGTGCTCGACCTTGGCTTTCAGTTGGTGGTCCGTGAAAGCTCAACGCGACAAAGCACCGTAATGGCCGGGTCTGTGGGCATAGATTGAGCGCGGATAGAAAATGGTAGCGCTATCTTTTGGCCCGAACTAAGATCGGTTGCTCAGTAGCACACGGGCGAAGGCGCGTTGCAGCGGATGAAATTTTCAGCATGGTGCAATCGCCGCCGTGATTTTAGCCGCCCATGAGCTTGCAGTGCGGGAGGAACCAATGAAAAAGAACGACAACAAGACTGCCACCAACGGCAAGGGCCGAAGACTACGTTCCCTCGAGTGGTTCGATAATCCACATAATCCGGGAATGACGGCGCTCTATCTCGAGCGCTATCTCAATTACGGCCTGACCCGGGAGGAATTGCAATCCGGCAAGCCGATCATCGGCATCGCCCAGACCGGCAATGACCTCTCCCCCTGCAACCGCCACCATCTCGAACTGGCGCATCGCGTGCGCGAGGGCATTCGCGCGGCCGGCGGCATCGCCATGGAATTCCCAACGCATCCGATCCAGGAGACCGGCAAGCGGCCGACGGCGGCGCTCGACCGCAACCTCGCCTATCTCGGCCTGGTCGAAATCCTGTTCGGCTATCCCCTCGACGGCGTGGTGCTGACCACCGGCTGCGACAAGACCACGCCGGCCTGCCTGATGGCGGCGGCGACCGTCAATCTACCCGCGATCGTGCTGTCGGGCGGTCCGATGCTGAACGGCTGGCACAACGGCGAGCGCACCGGCTCGGGCACCATCGTCTGGAAAGCCCGCGAGATGCTTGCCGCCGGCGAGATCGACTACAACGGGTTCATCGAACTGGTGGCGTCCTCAACGCCGTCGGTCGGCCATTGCAACACCATGGGCACCGCCTCGACCATGAACTCGCTGGCGGAAGCGCTCGGCATGTCGCTGCCCGGCTGCGCGGCGATCCCGGCGCCGCATCGCGAGCGGGGCCAGATCGCCTATGAGACGGGCAAACGAATCGTCGAAATGGTTTGGGAGGATCTCAAGCCCTCCGACATCCTGACCCGCAAGGCGTTCGAGAACTGCATCGTGGTGAATTCGGCGATCGGCGGCTCGACCAACGCGCCGATCCACATCAACGCGCTGGCGCGGCATATCGGCGTCGAGCTCTCGATCGACGACTGGCAGAAACATGGCCATGACATCCCGCTCTTGGTGAACATGCAGCCGGCCGGCTTCTATCTCGGCGAGGAATACCATCGCGCCGGCGGCGTGCCGGCGGTGGTGCGCGAATTGATGGCGCACAAGCGCATCCACGAAGACGCCGTCACGGTCAACGGCCGCACTATCGGCGAGAACTGCCGCGAGGCGCCAAAGCCCGACGGCGACGTGATCTGGAGCTACGACAAGCCGCTGGTGAAAGATGCGGGCTTCCTGGTGCTGCGCGGCAACCTGTTCGATTCCGCAATCATGAAGACGAGCGTGATTTCAAAGGAATTCCGCGACCGCTATTTGATCAATCCGAAAGACCCGAATGCGTTCGAGGGACGCGCCATCGTGTTCGAGGGACCGGAGGATTATCACGACCGGATCGACGATCCCTCGCTCGCTATCGACGAGCACTGCGTGCTGTTCATCCGCGGCGCCGGGCCGATCGGCTATCCCGGCGGCGCCGAGGTCGTCAACATGCAGCCGCCGGCGGCGCTGATCAAACGCGGCATTCTTTCGCTGCCCTGCATCGGCGACGGAAGGCAGTCCGGCACCTCGGGTTCGCCCTCGATCCTCAACGCCTCACCCGAGGCCGCCGCCGATGGCGGACTGGCGATCTTGCGAACCGGCGACAAGGTTCGCATCGACCTCAACACGGGCGATGCCAACATCCTGATCTCGATCGATGAATTGAAGAAGCGCCGCGCCGAGTTGAAGGACAAGGGCGGCTTCCCCTACCCGGCCCACCAGACGCCATGGCAGGAGCTCTACCGCTCGACCGTCGGGCAGCAGGCTACCGGCGCCTGCATGGAGCTCGCCACGCGTTATCAGAATATCGCCGGCACGGTCGGCGTGGCGCGGGACAATCATTAGGTGAGCGCCGTCATTGCGAGCGAAGCGAAGCAATCCATGCCTCCGCGCAGGAAAAAATGGATTGCTTCGTCGCTATCGCTCCTCGCAATGATGATGAAGAAAAAGAGGAAAAGAAAAACATGTCAGATCGACTGAAGGGAAAGCGCGCTGTTGTCACCGCCGCAGCGGCGGGCATCGGCCGGGCATGCGCAATAGCATTCGCGCGCGAAGGCGCCACGGTAATCGCCACCGACATCAATGAAAGCGGCATCGCCACCCTGGGCAAGGAAGGCGTCGCCGAGACGGCACGACTTGACGTTCGCAGCACCGCCGAGGTCGACGCCTTCGCCAAGCGCATTGGAAAGGTCGACATCCTGCTCAACGCGGCGGGCTTCGTGCACCACGGAACCATCCTGGACTGTTCGGAAGAGGACTGGGACTTCTCGTTCGACCTCAACGTCAAATCCATGCACCGGACCATCAAGGCGTTTCTGCCGGCGATGCTGGCGGGCGGAGGCGGCAGCATCGTCAACATCTCGTCTTGCGCGGCGTTGAGGCCACCGGCGAACCGTTATGTCTACAGTGCGTCCAAGGCGGCGGTTTCGTTGCTCACGCGCGCGGTTGCGCTCGACTTCATCACCCAGGGCATCCGCTGCAACAGCATCTGCCCCGGCACCGTGGAGACACCCTCGATGCTCGACCGCGCCGCGGCCGTCGGCCCGCAGGGCAAAGAGATGTTCATCGCTCGCCAGAAGATGGGGCGGCTGGGCACCGCAGAGGAAATCGCGGCCATGGCGATCTATCTTGCGAGCGACGAAGCCGCGTTCACCACCGGTGTCGACCTCGTCGTCGATGGCGGCTACATGCTCTGACGTCCACGCTGTCAAAGGCTCCCAGCATGAACAAGATCGATCTGAACGGCCGTTGCGCCGTTGTCACCGGCGGGGCGCAGGGTTTTGGGCGCGCGATCACCGAACGCTTCGTCGCATCGGGTGCGAAGGTCGCGATCTGGGATTTTGACCTGCCGCTCGCGGAAAGAACCGCCAAGGAAATCGGCCCGGCCGTATCCGCCTTCAAGGTCGATGTCTCCGACCCCACCGCTGTCGAGAAGACCCGCGACGAAACGCTGAAGGCGCTCGGCAGGATCGACATCCTCGTCAACAATGCCGGCATCGCCGGCGTCAACAAGACGGTCTGGGAGACCGACCTTGAGGAATGGCGCAAGGTACTGCGCATCAATCTCGACGGCCCCTTCATCTGCTGCAAGGTGGTAGTGCCTGCGATGCTCCAGCAAAAATACGGCCGCATCGTCAACATCGCCTCGATCGCCGGCAAGGAAGGCAATCCCAACGCGGCGCATTATTCGGCCTCGAAGGCCGGCCTGATCGCGCTGACCAAGTCGCTCGGCAAGGAACTCGCGCAGCACGACATCCTCGTCAACGCGGTGACGCCGGCGGCGGCGAAAACCGCGATCTTCGACCAACTGACGCAGCAACACATCGATTTCATGCTGTCGAAGATTCCGAAGGGACGGTTTGTGCTGGTGGAAGAACTCGCGGCGATGGTGGCGTGGCTGGCGTCGGAGGATTGCGCGTTCTCGACGGGCGCAGTGTTCGATATCTCCGGCGGCCGCGCGACGTACTAGGGTCTGTTGGGATTCAGGATTCTCATCCGGGCTTGGTTGTGATTCAAGCT
>NZ_LLYA01000180.1 GCF_001440415.1 Bradyrhizobium retamae | reverse complement strand
CCTGGCTCGCGGTACCCGCCGGCTCGGAAGGATTTGCGGCGGGCACCCGGGTCGATGCCTATATGCTGCGGGAGTGATATGGGTTCGGGAATGACGAATACGCCCTCGCCGAAAGGCCGCGACAATATCGATCAGGATCAATTCCTGACCATCCTGTCGCGTGAGGATGCGCTGGCGCGGTTTGAAGCCGCGCTGTTTCCGCGTGCGGTCGCGAGCGAGCAACGCTCGCTTGCGGACGCGCTCGGCTGCGCGCTCGCCGAGGACGTCGTGGCGCCGATCGATGTGCCGCCGTTCGATCGCTCCAATGTCGATGGCTTTGCGGTGCGTTCGGCCGACCTTGCTTCCGCCGGCGAGGCTTCACCGGTGCGCGTGATGCTGAACGACGAAGTGATCGCGTGCGGCATCGCCCCGACGCGGCCGGTGTTGTCAGGAACAGCCACGCCGATCGCGACCGGCGGTCCGGTGCCGCGCGGCGCGGACGCCGTCGTCATGGTCGAGCACACGCAGCCGGCGGGGCATCGTGCGATCGACATCCGCCGCGCCGCTTCGCCCGGGCAATTCGTATCCTATGCCGGCTCCGATATCGCCCGTGGTGAGGCGCTGCTGCGCGCCGGCACCGTCATCGGCTCGCGCGAGATCGGGATGCTGGCGGCCTGCGGCATCGCGGAGGTGACCGTCGCGCGGCGGCCGCGCGTTGCGATCATTTCTACCGGCGATGAACTGGTGCAGCCCGGCCATTCCCTGCGGCCGGCCGCGATCTACGACACCAATGGCGCGATTGTCACGGCGGCGATCATGGAGAATGGCGGCGAGGCTAAGTTTCTCGGCGCCATCGCCGATGATGAGGCGCAACTCGAATCCGCGATGCGTGACGCACTCGCGAGCAGCGACATGCTGGTGCTATCAGGCGGCACTTCCAAGGGCGCGGGCGACGTGTCCCACCGCATCATCGGCCGGCTCGGCAAGCCCGGCATCATCGCCCATGGCGTGGCGCTGAAGCCAGGCAAGCCGCTGTGCCTTGCGGTATGCGACAGCAAACCCGTGATCATCCTACCGGGATTTCCGACCTCGGCGATGTTCACCTTCCACGACATGATCGTGCCGGTGCTGCGGCGGATGGCCGGCCTGCCGCCGCGATCGGACGCCAAGGTAGCCGCGCGCGTTCCCGTGCGGATCGCGTCCGAACTCGGCCGCGCCGAATTCGTCATGGTGTCGCTGGTCGAAGGCGCGGATGGACTGATCGCGTACCCCACAGGCAAGGGCTCCGGTGCCATCACCTCCTTTGCCCAGGCCGATGGCTTTCTGCGCATCGATGCGCTGGCGGACCAGATGCCGGCGGGCAGCGAGGCCGAGGTGACGCTGTTCACGCCGCATGTGCGGGTGCCCGATCTCGTCATCGTCGGCAGCCACTGCACCGGGCTCGATCTCGTTACGGCGCCGCTGGCGCATGCCGGGCTCACCGTGCGCTCGATCGCCGTCGGCAGCCTCGGCGGCCTCTCGGCCGCCAAGCGCGGGGAATGTGACTTTGCCCCAATCCATTTGTTCGACGAGAAGACCGAGACCTACAATACGCCGTATCTCAGCGACGGGCTCGAACTGGTGCCGGGTTGGCGTCGCATGCAGGGCATCGTCTTCCGCAAAGGCGACAAGCGCTTCGAAGGCCTGAGCGCGCAGGACGCGGTGCGCGCCGCGCTGGCCGATCCCGCCTGCATCATGGTCAATCGCAACCAGGGCGCCGGCACGCGCATCCTGGTCGACCGGCTGCTCGGCGGTGCGCGCCCGGACGGCTACTGGAATCAGCCGCGCTCGCACAATGCGGTGGCTGCAGCCGTCGCGCAGCACCGTGCCGACTGGGGCATGACCATTGCGCCGGTCGCGCATGCGTCAAACCTGGGTTTCATTCCCTTTGCCGAAGAGCATTATGATTTTGCGCTGGTAACGGCGCGCAAGCAACGCCCGGCGGTGCAAGCGTTTCTCGACGCGCTGGCCTCGGACGGGGGACGTGCCGCGCTGGCGCAGGCGGGGTTTCGGCCCGCCTGACTCGGTTCGGGCAAAGTAAAATCGGCCCGATCATCGTCGACAACCCGATCGTGACGGGCATTGCCGGATTACTTCTTTGGAAGCCACCCGACAAATCCGACTGCCATGGCAATCCATATCTTGAAGGCGTCGTCGTCACATTCGTCGGCATCGACAAAGACAGGCCCGCCAAGGCGCTTGCCGCCCATGTCGACGATCGATGCGCCCGGTCGCCGCAAGGGCTCGGCCTCATTGTCCTTGCCGACGCGGAACATGAACCGATCCCGGCCCGACTTGGTCCGGTCGACGCCGCCAAGCATGTTTCCGTTCACGAGCAGACAGAGCCCGCCCATCATGCGTTTTTCGGTAACACCTTTGATGCCGCGCAGACCATCGCGGAAGCGTTGGGCAAGCGCGCCATCATAAGCCACGGCTCAACTCGCGGATTTGGTGGCAACGACCTTCTGCGGTCCGCCTTCTGGCATGGTGGCAAAAACCGGCAATGCCGGGTTCACGTGATCCCAGGACGGCGCTTGGCTGGCATAGACGACCATCTGTGGCTTGGCGATTTCGGGATCATCGAGCACGGAGGCACGCGGAAATACGACGCCAGACATGCCAGAGTTCTTCGAGTAGACCGGCGATCCGCATGTCCCGCAGAAACCTCGGCTGATGATATTGCCACTATCCGCCGCACGATCATAGAACGTGACGGAGCCCGTTACGTAGAATGCCTGTTCGGGTACGACGAGATGCGTGCAGTGGCCGGTACCACTCGACTTGCGACAGTCGATGCAATGGCAATGCCCGACCATTTGGGCATCGGCCGTGCTTTTGAAATGAACGGCGCCGCACAGGCAGCTCCCGGTGAACCCTTGCGACATGGCATCCTCCATTCGAATTGCATTCCTGATGACACAACGACAGCGTGGTTAGTTGCAACTTGCAATACGCAAGTCACTCAGATGGAGAATTACCCCGTGAACCGTGAGCCACGATCTGGCTGCCCGATTGCATCGACGCTCGACATCGTCGGTGATCGCTGGACTCTAGTGATCCTGCGCGACCTGCTCAACGGCAAGAGCCGCTTCTCGCAGTTCTTCTCCTCGCCCGAGAAAATTACGACTAACATTCTGACCGATCGGCTGGCTAAGATGGAGTCGGCAGGCCTCGTCACAAAATCTGCCTACCAGGAACGGCCCACGCGTTTCGAATATACATTGACGCGTAAGGGCGAGGCCTTGCTTCCCGTCCTGCACGAGATGTGTCACTGGGCGAATGTCCACATTCCCGGAACCTGGACGCCACCTGCAAGCTTCATGGCGCAGAAGCCCGGGTGAGGCGTAAGCAGCCCGTCCTGTTATGTCAGGAGGGTCTTTCGTCGAGGCCGCCGCCCGGCAATTCGGGCTCGATTTCGTCCGGCTTCTGACGGAGGATTATTCCTTTTCTGCCGCCGGGCATTTCTGGAGACCGAGCCGATGCAGCGGCTGCTCGGCGTGATGAAAGGCAACAAATTTCACAAGGCCGTTGCCACGCTTCCCGGTTACGTCGCGGTTAATGCGGGATCGGTCAGTAGCGTTCCGGAATTCCTGGAGAGCGTGGATGCGAAGACGGTCACTTCCCGGAAGGGAAAGAAATGAGTTGGCCGCGACGCGCGCTGCTCAGCCGCCATCCAGCGCAGCCAGCCGTTCCGCTTCCGCAATATCGTCCATGGTGTTGGCATTGAAGAACGGATCGAGCGGCGTGACCGGCCATGTCACTGTGGCGAGCCTGTAGCGCGCGGTCCAGCGATCGATCTTCCTGATGTCCTCGACGACCAGCGCGTGGCGAAGTTGTTCGCGCAAACCGATGCTCCATAATCCGATCACCGGATGCGATTGGCCATCGGAGGCGGCAACGGCCAACTCGGCATTCTCCGCTTCCACCGCGTCATACAGCCTGGAGACCAGATCGCGCGGCAGGAATGGGCAGTCTGCGGCAGCGCTGAGAACAAATTTTACATCCGGCCGGTTGACCGCAGCCCAGTCGAGTGCGGCCAGAATCCCGGCGAGCGGGCCAGGAAAATCGGCGACGCTGTCGGCAATGACGGGAAGGCCAAACGCTGCGAAGCGTGCTGGGTCACCATTGGCGTTGAGGATCAGGCCGTCGCATTGTGGCGCAAGGCGCGCGATCACGCGGTCGAGAATGGTGCGGCCACCGATCGTGCGCATCGGCTTGTCGCCGCCACCCATTCGCCGCGCCAATCCGCCGGCGAGGAGGACGCCCGGAATTTTACTCGTCACGCTCTTCGCCCTTGCGCTTGTGCCGCGCGGATTCTTCCTCGACATAGTCGAGGTCCTGGTCGAACACGATCCGCTCCTGTCCTGACAGCGCAATGAAGCGCTTGCCGCGCGTACGGCCAACCAGCGTCAGTCCGACCTGCCGCGCCAGTTCGACGCCCCATGCGGTGAAGCCGGACCGCGAGACCAGGATGGGAATGCCCATCCGCACCGTCTTGATCACCATCTCCGAGGTGAGCCGGCCCGTGGTGTAGAGGATCTTGTCGGCGGGATCGACGCCGTGGCGATAGATCCAGCCGGCAATCTTGTCGACGGCGTTATGACGGCCGACGTCCTCGGTGTAGCAGACGGGCGTGCCTTCCTTGCACAGCACGCAGCCATGGATTGCGCCGGCCTCCAGATAGAGCGAGGGCATGGTGTTGATCGTGCGCGTCATCTGGTAGAGCCACGACGTGCGCAACTCGGCTTTGGGCAACGCCACGCTTTCCACCGCTTCAAGCAGGTCGCCGAACGCGGTGCCTTGGGCACAGCCGGACGTCTGCGTGCGTTTCTTCAGTTTGGCCTCGAAATTGGTGTGATGCTCGGTGCGCACCACCACGACCTGAAGGTCATCGTGATACTCGACCTCGGTGACGACGTCGTCATATTTCAGCATGTTCTGGTTCAGGAGATAGCCGAGCGCCAGATATTCCGGATAGTCGCCGATCGTCATCATGGTGACGATCTCCTGCGCGTTCAGGTACAGTGTCAGCGGCCGCTCCACCGGCACCCGGATTTCGACCGCCGCACCCGTCTGATCGGTTCCGGCAACGCGCTCGGTCAGCCGTGGATCCTCGGGGTTCGGCACGATCAGGGGTGCGGGGGCTTTTTCCATCTTCATCATAGGACGCAGGTTAGCATGACAACGGCTTCCAGCCGATATAAAGCACCCTTGGAGAATGCCTAGCCCGGTCCTGGCCAAGGCAGCGGAGAACGCAAATGAAAGTGATAGGCCTCGCGGGATGGAGCGGCGCCGGCAAGACCACCTTGCTGACGCGGGCGATCCCGCAGTTCGCAAAACATGGCCTGCGCGTGTCCGTGATCAAGCACGCCCATCACGCCTTCGACGTCGACGTACCCGGCAAGGATTCCTGGCGGCATCGCGAGGCCGGCGCGGCCGAAGTTCTGGTGTCATCGGGGCGGCGCTGGGCCTTGATGCATGAGCTGCGCGGGGCGCATGAGCCGCGTCTGCCGGAACTGCTGGCCAAGATCTCGCCGGTCGATCTCGTCGTCGTCGAGGGTTTCAAGCGCGAGCCGCACCGCAAGATCGAGGTCTATCGCGCCGCGAATGAAAAACCGCTGCTGTTCCCCGACGATCCCGGCATCGTCGGAATCGCGACCGATACGGCGGTTGAAACCAAGTTGCCGACTGCCCATCTCGACGATATCGAGGCGGTGGCGACGATGATGTTGCGGTCGGCGATATCGCTCGAAGACGTGCTGGCGAAATGCGAAGCTGAGGGCTGATCAGGCACATGGCGCAATTGTCCGACGATTGCTTTGCCTTTGGCGGCCCGATGATGTCGGTCGATGAGGCCGTCGGCCTCATTGCCACGCGTGTGACGCCGGTCGTGGATATCGAGACGGTTACGCTCGCCCGCGCCGATGGCCGCATTCTGGCGCACGAGATCCTGGCGCCGCTGCCGCTGCCGCCCTTCACCAATTCCGCCGTCGACGGCTATGCGGTTGCGAGCCGCGACCTCCCGCAGCACAAAGAGCAAACGTTTCCGGTCACCGGCCGCGTTCAGGCGGGCAGTTCTGCATCTGCGCCGCTCAAGCCGGGGCAGGCAATGCGCATCTTCACCGGTGCGCCGATGCCCGAAGGCGCAGATACCGTGTTCATGCAGGAGGACGTCCGCGTCGAGGGCGATAAGGTGGTGCTTCCCGCAGGCCTCAAGCCGGGCGCCAATGTACGCCCCGCGGGTGAAGACATCGCTTCAGGTTTTGCGGCGCTGCAGGCCGGCCAGCGGCTGCGGCCGCCGGACGTTGCGCTCGCCGCAGCCTTTGGCCTGACACAACTCGATGTCACAAGGCGCATTCGCGTCGCCGTGTTTTCCACCGGCAACGAACTGGCCTCGCCGGGCGAAGCGCGCACCGCGGTGCAATTGTTCGATTCCAACCGTTTCATGCTGATGGCGATGTTGTCGCGGCTCGGCTGCGAGGTCAGCGATCTCGGTATTATCCGGGATGATCGCGCCTCGCTGGCCCGCGCGCTGCAGGAGGTCGCCGGCGGTCATGATTTGATCCTCACGACGGGCGGCGTTTCGACCGGCGAGGAGGATCACGTCAAGGCGAGCGTCGAAAGCGTCGGCAGGCTTGTGCTGTGGCGGATGGCGATCAAGCCGGGACGCCCCGTCGCCATGGGCATCATCGACGGTACGCCCTTCATCGGATTGCCGGGCAATCCGGTGGCGAGTTTTGTCACTTTCGTTCACGTGGTGCGGCCGACCATTCTGGCGCTGTCCGGTGCCCGGCCGGAGCCGCTTCGGCCGATGCCGGTTCGCGCCGCCTTCAGCTACAAGAAGAAGATTTCGCGCCGCGAATATGTCCGCGTCAGCTTGCGCAAGGGTGCCGATGGCGTGCTCGAAGCGGTAAAATTTCCGCGCGAAGGCGCGGGCCTGCTGTCGTCGCTGGCGGACACCGACGGCCTCGTCGAACTCGGCGAAGACGTCACGCAGGTGTCGCCCGGCCAGACAGTCGGGTTCCTGTCCTATGCAAGCCTGATCAACTGATGTCCGTTGACGATGCAGGCCCCCTTCGCCATGGTCGGCGCATGACGACGACAAAACTCGATCTCGCTGGCCTGAAATGCCCCTTGCCGGCGTTGAAGACACGCAAGGCGCTGAAGATGCTGCCGCCCGGCGACAGGCTGGAAGTGCTCTGCACCGATCCGCTGTCGGTGATTGACATTCCGAACCTCATTCGGGAGACCGGCGACAAGGTCGAAATCACCGAGCGCAGCCCAAGCCGCATCGTGTTTCTGATAGAAAAAGCAAATGGGACGATATAAAAGCCGAATGCTTGGGCGATCCCGCGGGTAAAACCCTCGCGCGTTAATTAGACGAGTTCACGACAGCGTCCGATTGCCGGGTGCGACAATCGGTCCTACAAATCCCGGCATGAACGTCCCGACATCGAAGGCGAGCGCGGCGATATCCCCCGCAACGGTCAATGAACCGGCGGCCAAACCAGGCAAGCCGGCCGGCGGTCCCGAGTTCAGCGCGCTGGCGCAGGCCTCGATCCTGATCGTCGATGACGAGCCCGGGATGCGCAATTTTCTCGTGCGCACGCTGGGGCCGCATTGCAAGCACGTGGAAGAAGCCGCCGACACCGACGAAGCCTCGCGCAAGCTCGACAAGAGCCGGTTCGATGTCGTCATTCTCGACAACATCATGCCGGGCAAGAACGGCGTCGACTGGCTGGCGGAGCAGCGGACCGTCGGCTTCTTCGCCGACGCCATCCTGATTACAGCCTATGCCGATCTCGATACAGCGATCCAGGCGCTGCGCGCCGGCGCAGTCGACTTCGTGCTGAAGCCGTTCCGCTCGAACCAGATCCTCAATGCGGTTGCACGCTGCCTCGATCGGGTCCGGCTGCAGCGCGAGAACTACGTTTTGCGTTATGCGCTGCGCGCTTCATCCGATCGCACTTTCCTGCGCGACAACCTGATCGGGGAGTCGCCCGCGGCCCGCAGCGTGCGCGAAACCATTGCCCGCGTTGCCCGCCTGCCGACATCGATCCTGCTCACCGGGGAATCCGGCACCGGCAAGGAAGTCGCGGCGCGCTCGATTCACTCCCTCTCCGATCGCGCCGACAAGCCTTTTGTGCCGGTGAACTGCGCCGCCATTCCGCCTGATATGATCGAGGCCGAGCTGTTCGGGCACATCAAGGGTGCCTTTACGGGCGCGGATAGCGGCCGGGAAGGCCTGTTCCTCTATGCGCATGGCGGCACGCTATTCCTCGATGAAATCGGCGAACTGCCGTTGCCGATGCAGAGCAAGTTGCTGCGTGTTCTGGAGGACCGCCGCGTCCGTCCCGTCGGCTCCGAGCGTGAAGTGCCGGTCGATCTTCGTTTCATCTTTGCGACCAATGCCGATCTCCAAAAGCAAGTGGAGAAGGGACGCTTTCGCGCCGATCTCTATTACCGCCTGAACGTCATGCAGATACATCTGCCGCTATTGAAGGACCGAGGCGACGACGTGCAGGAGCTCGCCACCATCTTCATGAACAAGCTCTCGATCCAGCTCGGCATGCCGCCGGTCCCGATCGATAGCGCAGTGCGGGCCGCGCTCGCGAGTTACGACTGGCCCGGCAATGTGCGCGAGCTGCGCAATTTGATCGAGCGCACCTTGATCCTCGGCGCATTCCCGGACGATTTCGCAGGCCCACGGAACGACGGGCAGGTCGCCACCGCCGACAGTCTCGCGGACCTGGAGCGCTGGCATATTCTTTCGGTGCTGAAAGAAACCGGCGGCAACCGCGAGGAAGCGGCGCGGCGGCTCGGCATCTCGCGCAAGACTATCGACCGCAAGCTCGCGTTATGGAATGGCTGACGGGGCAGGCCGCATCGATGGGCCGGTGCGCGGGCGATCCGTCCGCTTCCGGCTGCTCGCGATTGCGCTGCTGCCGATGCTGGTCATCCTGCCGCTTCTGCTTGGGGTCGCCATCTATCGCTGGAATACGCGGTTTGACGCTACGCTGATCTCCAAGGTGAACGGCGACCTCACCATCGCCCACCAATACCTGGCCCGCATTCTGGAAAAGACCGGCGTTCAGATCCGCGGCCTGAGCCTTTCGTTCCGCTTCCGGGAGGTCGAAGAGCGGGAAACGATCTCCGCGGTGGAGACTTTGCTCGAACAATCCCGCAAGGAGATGGGTCTCGACTTCCTCTATTTGATGGATGCCGGTGGAAAAATCATCGCCTCGTCACCTGCGCTTGAGGGAGCGCCAAGGGCCGATTGGCCGATCATTACGTCGGCATTGTCAGGCGAATCCCCGTCGACGGGGATCGATATCTTCACCAACGATGAACTTGCGACGATTTCACCGGCGCTTGCCCAGCGCGCGCGTCTCGACCTGGTGCCGACGCCAAACGCGGTGCCGACCGATCGCAGCACGGAAACCCATGGCATGGTGGTGCATGCGGCCAGCCGCGCAACGGCTCCCGGAGGCGGACCAGCCGCCCTGGTTGGCGGGATTCTGCTGAACCAGAATCTGGAATTCATCGACACGATCAACGACCTCGTCTATCGGGCGGCAAGCCTACCAGAGGGCAGTCAGGGAACGGCGACGCTGTTTCTCGACGACGTGCGGATCTCGACCAATGTCCGCCTGTTCGAGGGACGGCGTGCGCTGGGAACGCGGGTGTCCGCGGCGGTGCGCTCTGCGGTGATGGGAGAGGGGCGCACCTGGCTGGACAGCGCCTTCGTCGTCAACGACTGGTACATCTCGGCCTACGAGCCGCTCGTCGACACCTACGGCAAGCGCGTCGGCATGCTTTATGTCGGATTTCTGCAGAAGCCGTTCAACGACGCAAAGCTTGAGACGATTCTCATCATTGCGCTCGCGTTCATCGCGATCACGGCGGCAAGCGTACCGATCTTCCTGCGCTGGGCGCAATCGATCTTCATGCCGCTCGAACGCGTCACGGCGACGATCGGTGAAGTCGAGAGCGGTAACCTCTCCGCGCGGACCAAATTGCCGGCATCGGGTGACGAGATCGGCCGGGTGGCGGTTCATCTCGATACCTTGCTGGACCAGATTCAGGAGCGCGATCGTCAATTGCGCGAGTGGAACGAGGAGTTGAATGCGCGGGTACGCGAGCGAACCCGCGATCTCGAACTCGCCAATCTGAAGCTGGAGGCGACCACCAAGCAGCTCATCATGTCCGAAAAGCTCGCCGCCATCGGCGAGATCACCGCTGGCGTTGCGCATGAGATCAACAATCCGATCGCGGTGATGCAGGGCAACCTCGACGTCATCCGCAGCGTGATCGGCGCTGACACCGAGAAAGCGAAGGTCGAGTTTCGGCTTGTCGATGAACAGATCTATCGCATCAGCCAGATTGTCACCAAGCTCTTGCAGTTTGCGCGGCCGGAAGAGTATGCCGGCTATGTCGAGCGTCATGCGCCCGGAAGCGTTGTGGCGGACTGCCTGCCGCTGGTGCAGCATCTCCTGAACAAGACCGAAATCAGTGTTGCGCGGGAAGATCGGGCGAGCCGCCTAGTCCTGATGAACCGCACCGAACTGCAGCAGGTCGTGATCAACCTCATCGTCAACGCGATCCACGCCATGCCGGACGGCGGCACGTTGACGCTGCGCTCGTTCGACGCCGATCGCGACGACAATCCGGGCATCTCAATCGACGTGGCCGACACCGGCATCGGCATGAGCACTGACGTCCTGGACAAGGTCTTCGATCCCTTCTTCACCACGAAACGCAGGGACGGGACGGGCCTCGGCCTTTCCATCAGTCAGACGCTGGTGAAGCGCCAGCGTGGCCAGATCACGGTGGAAAGCCAGATCGGCTCCGGGAGTACATTCCGGGTGTGGCTCCCGGAAGCGAGCTGACCGGACATTTTGTCCAGCGGCTATCAGGACATTTTGTCCAATACATCAGCGGCATTTAGTTAAGTGATTGATTTTCTGCATCGCGCGATTTGGCACGCGGATTGCTGACCTCTCACTCAAGGGTTGGAGTGGGGAGGGCGCGATGATCGGATATTCGGTCGCAAGCTGGGCGACTGCGCGCGCTTGCCGTCTTCATGACGTGCCCATGCCGAACCTCAAAGCGATTTTGCTTCGACTTGAACTCCGATCTGTCGCGCGGACATCGCACGTCCGCGCATACGGTCGGCGCTGCGCGGCTCCCTATCCAACACCCCAACCTCTCAACAATCGTGCCCGGTAAGGCCGCGAACCTGGAGAATACGCCTATGACGACAGCCGATGCCACGCTCGCACCATCGGGTGCGCTCGGGATTCTCGACAAGGAGCGAACGGTTGCGACCGCCGGCTTCAATCGCTGGCTGGTGCCGCCGGCCGCACTCTGCATTCACCTGTGCATCGGCATGGCCTATGGCTTCAGCGTATTCTGGCTGCCGCTGTCGCGCGCGATCGGCGTGACCGCGCCGAAGGCCTGCCCCGACATGACGCTGGTGCAGGAATTGTTCACCACCACCTGCGACTGGAAAGTCGCCAGCATGGGCTGGATGTACACGCTGTTCTTCGTGTTGCTCGGCGTCTCCGCCGCGATCTGGGGCGGCTGGCTGGAGCGCGTCGGACCGCGCAAGGCGGGTTTTGTGTCGGCGCTGTGCTGGTGCGGTGGTCTCGTGCTCGGCGCGATCGGCATCATCACCCATCAACTGTGGCTGTTGTGGCTAGGAAGCGGCGTCATCGGCGGCATCGGACTCGGCCTCGGCTACATCTCGCCGGTGTCGACGCTGGTGAAATGGTTTCCGGACCGCCGCGGCATGGCGACCGGCATGGCCATCATGGGTTTTGGCGGCGGCGCCATGATCGGCGCGCCGCTGGCGAACCTGTTGATGAACCATTTCAAGTCGCCGACCTCGGTCGGCGCCTGGGAAACTTTCATCGCGATGGGCGCGATCTATTTCGTGTTCATGATGATCGGCGCCTTCCGCTATCGTATTCCGCCGGCGGGCTGGCGGCCCGAGGGTTGGACGCCGACGGCGAAAGCCAATGCGATGATTTCGCAGAACCACGTCCACCTGAAGGACGCGCACAAGACACCGCAGTTCTGGCTGATCTGGTGGGTGCTGTGCCTCAACGTGTCCGCCGGCATCGGCGTGATCGGCATGGCTTCGCCGATGCTGCAGGAAATCTTCGCCGGCAAGCTGATCGGATTGCCCGACGTCGGCTTCAACCAGCTTGACGCCACGCAGAAGGCGACCATTGCAGGGATTGCGGCCGGCTTCGCCGGGCTGCTCTCGTTGTTCAATATCGGCGGCCGGTTCTTCTGGGCCTCGCTGTCGGACAAGATGGGCCGCAAGAACACCTATTATACGTTCTTCATCCTGGGCATCGTGCTCTATGCGCTGGCGCCGACATTCGCGGCGATGGGCTCAAAACTTCTGTTCGTGCTCGGCTTCGGCATCATCCTGTCGATGTACGGCGGCGGCTTCGCCACCGTGCCGGCCTATCTCGCCGACATGTTCGGCACACAGTTCGTCGGCGCCATCCATGGCCGTCTGCTGACGGCGTGGTCGACCGCGGGTATCATCGGTCCCGTAGTCGTGAACTACATCCGCGAGTTCCAGCTTGCCGCCGGCGTGCCGCGCGACCAGCTCTACAATACGACGATGTACATCCTGTGCGCGATGCTGATCGCGGGCCTGATCTGCAACTACCTGATCAAGCCGGTCGACGCGAAGTGGCACATGAGCGACGCCGAGGTTGCCAAGCTGCAGGCAGCGACGGCGAGCGCGGGTAGCTCGCGGCCGTCTGGATCCTACGGCATCGGGTTCGGTGGGCTCGACGCCAAGGCTGCGATGTTCTGGGCGTTCGTCGGCATCCCGCTCGCCTGGGGCGTCTGGAAGACGCTGGAAAGCGCCGTCAAGATCCTCTGACTCTTCTGGCCGTCGCGGGGCGAGCGTTCCGCGACGGCATTTCAGATGCGATGGCTCAGGCGCGATGTCGAATTCAAATCGAGTAATCGGAAATCCAGATCAATGCGCATTCGCAATCGCAGCATGAGACGGCTTTATTGATCTCCTGACCAAATTCGCGTTCTCATTCAGTGGTCAGGCAAAGCAAGCGCAGTTGTTCCAGGCGCGGAAGGATCGAAAGCTCGCGGCCTGTGTTGCCCTAAATATCTGATAAATCTCTTGGCATCTGGCATGCCACTGACTAGAGTTGGCTGGCAGACTGGCAGGAACGAGACGTTTCGATGGATCACGACGTACACGACCTACAAAAAGTCCGCTCGTTCGATCATCCGGGCGCGGGACGGAAGCGGGCCAAGGCGACGCCGAAGGGCCGCCAGGTCGACCCCACCGCCGCCCATGAGATCGAGCTCCTGCTCGGCGACCGGCCGCGCCGCCGCGACCTGCTGATCGAGCATCTGCACCTCATCCAGGACAAGTATCACCAGATCTCGGCGGCGCATCTGGCGGCGCTTGCCGACGAGATGAAGCTGTCGTTTGCCGAAGTGTTCGAGACCGCGACCTTCTACGCGCATTTCGACGTGGTGAAGGAGGGCGCGCCCGATATCGCGCCGCTGACCATACGCGTCTGCGATTCGCTGACCTGCGCCATGATGGGCGCGGAGAAGCTGCTAAGCGAATTGCAGGACAGTGCCGGCCCCGGCATCCGCGTGGTGCGCGCGCCCTGCGTTGGCCGCTGCGACACCGCGCCCGCCGCCGAAGTCGGCCATCACTTCGTCGATCATGCCACGGTGACGAATGTGCTGGCCGCCGCCAAGGCCGGCGACACTCACGCGCATCTGCCCAAATATACCGGCTATGACGCCTACGTCGCAGGCGGCGGCTACAAGCTGCTCAATCGCCTGCGCTCGGGCGAACTGAGCAGGGACGATCTGCTGAAGGCGCTCGACGACGCTTCGCTGCGCGGGCTCGGCGGCGCGGGCTTTCCGACCGGGCGCAAATGGCGCGCGGTTCTGGGTGAGCCCGGCCCGCGGCTGATGGCGATCAACGGCGACGAGGGCGAACCCGGCACGTTCAAGGACCGCTTCTATCTCGAAACCGATCCGCATCGCTTCATCGAGGGCATGCTGATCGGCGCGCATATCGTTGAAGCGACCGACGTCTATATCTATCTGCGCGACGAATATCCGGCGTCGCGCGAAATCCTCACGCGTGAAATCGCAAAATTTCCGCCCGGTGGTCCCGTGCTGCATATGCGCCGCGGTGCCGGCGCCTACATCTGCGGCGAGGAATCTTCACTGCTCGAATCGATCGAGGGCAAGCGTGGTCTGCCCAGGCACAAGCCGCCTTACCCGTTCCAGGTCGGCCTGTTCGGCCTGCCGACGCTGATCAACAATATCGAGACGCTGTGGTGGGTGCGCGACATCGTCGAGAAGGGCGCCGACTGGTGGAAGAGCCATGGCCGCAACGACCGTCACGGCCTGCGCAGCTATTCGGTCTCGGGCCGCGTGAAAAATCCCGGCATGAAGCTGGCGCCGGCCGGCGTTACCGTGCGCGAACTGATCGATGAGTTCTGCGGCGGCATGGCCGACGGCCACACCTTCCACGCCTATCTGCCGGGCGGCGCATCGGGCGGCATCCTGCCGGCATCGATGGACAACATCCCGCTCGATTTCGGCACACTGGAAAAATACGGCTGCTTCATCGGCTCCGCCGCTGTCGTCATCCTGTCCGAGCAGGACAGTGTGAAGGGCGCGGCGTTGAACCTGATGAAATTTTTCGAGGATGAAAGCTGCGGCCAGTGCACGCCGTGCCGTGTCGGAACCCAGAAGGCGGCGCTCTTGATGCAGCAGCCGGTCTGGAACCGCGAATTGCTGGACCAATTGAGCCAGGCCATGCGCGACGCCTCGATCTGCGGGCTTGGACAAGCCGCCTCGAACCCGCTGACGTCAGTGATTAAATATTTTCCGGAAGAATTCGTGCCGAAAGAGGCCGCGGAATGACCAAGATCAAGTTCGAACTCGACGGCCAACAGGTCGAGGCCAGCGCGGGCGAGACCATCTGGCAGGTGGCAAAACGCCACCAGAAGGAAATCCCGCACCTCTGCTATTCGCCGGAGCCGGACTACCGGCCTGACGGAAATTGCCGCGCCTGCATGGTCGAGATCGAGGGCGAGCGCGTGCTGGCGGCGTCCTGCAAGCGCACGCCGAGCGTCGGCATGAAGGTGAAGACCGAAAGCGCCCGCGCCGTGGCCGCGCAGAAGATGGTGATGGAATTGCTGGTCGCCGACCAGCCGGCGCGCGAGACCTCGCACGATCCAGATTCGAAATTCTGGCACTGGGCCGAAAAGGTCGAGGTGACCGAGAGCCGTTTCCCGGCGGCCGAGCGGTGGCGGGGCGATACCAGCCATCCCGCGATGAGCGTCAATCTCGATGCCTGCATCCAGTGCGGCCTGTGCGTGCGTGCCTGCCGCGAGGTCCAGGTCAACGACGTCATCGGCATGGCCTATCGCAATGCCGGCGCCAAGATCGTGTTCGACTTCGACGACCCCATGGGTGAATCGACCTGCGTCGCCTGCGGCGAGTGCGTGCAGGCCTGCCCGACCGGTGCCTTGATGCCGTCGGTGATGCTGGACGAGAACCAGACCCGCGTCACTTACGCTGACAAGAAAGTCGATTCGCTTTGCCCGTTCTGTGGCGTCGGCTGTCAGGTCACCTATCAGGTCAAGGACGAGAAGGTTATTTACGCCGAGGGCCGCGACGGCCCGGCCAACCACAACCGGCTCTGCGTCAAGGGCCGCTTCGGCTTCGACTACATCCACCACCCGCATCGGCTGACAAAGCCGCTGGTGCGGCTGCCGAACGCGAAAAAGGATGCCAACGACCAGGTCGATCCGGCCAACCCGTTCACGCATTTCCGCGAAGCTTCGTGGGAAGAGGCGCTGGATATTGCCGCAAAAGGCCTCGTCAAGGTTCGCGACGAGAAGGGCGTCAAGGCGCTCGCCGGCTTCGGCTCCGCCAAGGGTTCGAACGAAGAGGCGTATCTGTTCCAGAAGCTGGTGCGCACCGGTTTTGGCTCCAACAATGTCGACCACTGCACGCGGCTCTGTCACGCCTCGTCGGTCGCGGCGCTGATGGAAGGGTTGAATTCAGGTGCTGTGTCGGCGCCGTTTGCGGCGGCGATGGATGCCGAGGTCATCATCGTGATCGGCGCCAATCCGACGATCAATCATCCGGTTGCTGCGACTTATCTCAAGAACGCGGCCAAGCGCGGCGCCAAGCTGATCGTGATGGATCCGCGCCGGCAGGCGCTGTCGCGCCATGCCTGGAAGCATCTCGCCTTCAAGCCCGGCAGTGACGTCGCCATGCTGAACGCAATGCTTCACACCATCATCACCGAAGGGCTAACCGACCAGCAATATGTCGCCGGCTATACCGAAGGCTTTGACGAGCTCGCCGAGCGTATCAAGGAATTCCCGCCGGAGAAGATGGAAGCGATCTGCGGTATCCCTGCCGAGACGCTGAAGGAAGTGGCGCGAACATACGCGCGCTCGCAGGCCTCGATCATCTTCTGGGGCATGGGCATCAGCCAGCACATCCATGGCACCGACAATGCGCGCTGCCTGATCGCGCTAGCGCTGACGACGGGCCAGGTCGGCCGTCCCGGCACCGGGCTGCATCCGCTGCGCGGCCAGAACAACGTGCAGGGCGCTTCCGACGCCGGTTTGATCCCGATGTTCCTGCCGGATTATCAGCCGGTCGGACGCACCGATCTGCGCGAGCCTTTCGAGAAGCTCTGGGATCAGGACCTCGACCCTGTGCGCGGCCTCACCGTGGTCGAGATCATGAATGCGATCCATGCTGGCCAGATCAACGGCATGTATATCGAGGGTGAAAACCCCGCGATGTCGGATCCCGATCTGCAGCACGCGCGCGAGGCGCTGGCCAAGCTCGACCATCTGGTGGTGCAGGATCTCTTCGTCACTGAAACCGCGTTCCACGCTGACGTAATCCTGCCGGCGTCTGCGTTTGCCGAAAAGAGCGGCACCTTCACCAATACCGACCGCCGCGTGCAGCTTGCGCGCGAAGTGATCCGTCCACCGGGCGATGCGCGGCAGGATCTCTGGATCATCCAGGAGATCGGCAAGCGCATGGGGCTGCCGTGGAGCTACGACGGCCCCGCCGACGTCTTCACCGAAATGACACAGGTGATGCCGTCGCTGAAGAACATCACTTGGGAGCGGCTGGTGCGCGAGGGTGCGGTGACCTATCCGGTCGACGATCCGAACAAACCCGGCAACGAGATCATTTTCACCACGGGTTTCCCGACCGCGAGCGGCCGCGGCAAGATCGTCCCGGCCAAGGTGATCGCGCCGGACGAGGTGCCCGACGCCGAATATCCGATGGTGCTCTCGACCGGGCGTGTGCTCGAGCACTGGCACACCGGCTCGATGACCCGCCGCGCGTCCGTGCTCGATCAGCTAGAACCCGAGGCGGTGGCGTTCATGTCGCCGAAGGATATGCGCAAGCTCAGCGTCTGGCCCGGTGATTTCATCCGGCTGATGACCCGCCGCGGTGCCGTCGAGGTCAAGGTACGCTCCGACCGCGACGTGCCGGAGAACATGATCTTCATGCCGTTCTGCTACGCGGAGGCGGCGGCGAACTTGCTGACCAACCCAGCGCTTGATCCGTTCGGCAAGATCCCCGAGTTCAAGTTCTGCGCCGTGCGCGCCGAAAAGCTGGCGCTACAGTCTGCGGCGGAGTAGGAGCTCCCAACATTCAGCTCGAATGAGCCACCGGGTCGCGGGAACGCGCGCCCGATGACAAACTCTGCGATATCCGGGGGCAGTGTTGATAAGGTCCCGGATGTCGCCGGGCTATACTACTACGCGAAACTGCCGCTGCACCCCGGCTCGTGCCGCGCTCGCGTCCTGCGGCGCACCCAGCGCGCAATGGCATTCACCTTCGTCATCGGTAAGTGATATGCTTCCCCGTGATCTGACCCGGGCCGCTTCGTATGTCCAAGGTGATCCAGAGCAGGAGGACGCAACGCCATGGCTGAGAGCGTCATGTATCACGAAGGTAACAGGCAATTGCAGGACCGGTTCGACAGCCGCCGGATTTCGGATCGGCTGGAAGAGAAGCTGATGCGCAAGGAATTTTCGGCCGACGACAAGCAGTTCATCGAAGGCCTGCCCTATTTCTTTCTGGCGACCGCCGATGCCGAAGGCCGTCCGGATTGCTCGTTCAAGGGCGGGGCGCCGGGGTTTGTGCGTATCACCGGGCCGTCCGAGCTCGCATTTCCGGACTATGACGGCAATGGCATGTTCAAGAGTCTCGGCAACATTGTCGTCAATGCCGATGTCGGCCTGCTGTTCATCGCCATGCACGACAAGCCGCGGCGTTTGCGTGTCAACGGCAGCGCCAGCGTGAGCGACAGCGACCCGCTGCTGTCGGAGACCGTCGGCGCGCAGCTCATCGTTCGCGTGACGGCGCGTGCGATCTTCCCGAACTGTCCGCGCTATATTCCGACGATGGGATCGATCGAGCCGTCGATCTATGTGCCTCAAGCCGGACAGGACGCGCCGGAGCCGGCGTGGAAGGGTTTTGCAGATTTCAAGGACTGCATCCACCCGCGGCAACCGACGTTCAAGGGTTAGGGGGTGATTGCAGCCCGCACCGAAAATCACTCTTGGCCTAGATCGCCGTCATTTCGCCCTTGGTGCAGGCGTCCCGCAGCTTGAATTTCTGGATCTTGCCCGATCCGGTTAGCGGGAATGCGTCCACGACGTACCAGTGTTTTGGCGTCTTGTGCGGAGCGAGGGAAGCGCGCATGTAGGCGATCAATTCTTCCTTGTCGATCGCGGCGCCGGGCGCCGGGCGGATGAAGGCTGCGACCTCTTCGCCCCATTTCTCGTGCGGCAGGCCGATGACGGCGACATCGCCGACCTTGGGATGCTTGAACAGCAGCTCTTCCAGCTCGCGCGGATAGATGTTTTCGCCGCCGCGGATGATCATGTCCTTCAGCCGGCCTTCCACGGTGCAGTAGCCGCGTGCGTCCATCGCGCAGAGATCGCCGGTGTGCAGCCAGCCGTCGGCATCGATCGCAGCCGCAGTCGCATCAGGCATTTCGAAGTAACCGATCATGACGTGATAGCCGCGGGTGCAGAATTCGCCGATCGTGCCGATCGGAACGGTCTTGCCGGTGTTGGGATCGATGATCTTGGTTTCCATATTGGGCAGCGGCAGGCCGATCGTGTTGGCCTTGTCCTCGACGCTGTCATGGGTGCGGGTCTGCGCCGCGACGGGAGAGCATTCCGTCTGGCCGAAAACAATCGTAAAGGGTGCGCCGAGCTTTTCCTCCAGGAGCCGCACCAGCGAGGCCGGCACTGTCGAGCCGCCGGAGCAGATCGCCTTGACGGAGGACAGATCGGTCGCCGCGAATGTCGGGTGCTCCAGCATCGCAACCAGCATGGTCGGCACGCCGAGCATGGCGTTGCCGCGATAGGTCCCGAGCATTTCCAGCACGAGGCCCGGCTCGAAGGCCTCGACCAGCACCTGGGTTGCGGCTTTCGATACCGCGCCGATCACGCAGCAGACGCAGCCGCCGGTATGAAACAACGGCATCGTGGTGACGAAGACGTCGCCGTCGTCGACGCCCATCCGGTCGGCGGTATCGGCACCATTGTTGAGCAGCCCGCGATGCCGGAGCAGGGCGCCTTTCGGAAAGCCCGTCGTGCCCGACGTATACTGGATCATGACGGGATCGTCGGGGCCGACGGCCGGCAGCTTGATGCCCTCGTCGTCGCCTGCGGTGATGAAGTCATTCCAGTCGTCGAAGCAGATGATCTCGCGGAGCTCGGAGCAGTTTGGGGCCACCGCCTGCACGGTCTCCAGCATCGGATTGCCGCGGAAGCCGTTGACCACGAAGATGCCGGCGGAGCGCGACTGCTTCAGCACATATTCAACCTCCCGGGCGCGGAAGGCCGGGTTGACGGTGACGAGCACCATGCCCGCCATGCCGGCACCGAATTCGAGCATCATCCATTCCGGGATGTTCTGCGCCCAGACGGCAATGCGCTCGCCGGGCTTGAAGCGCGACAGCAGCGCGCGGGCGGTGCGCTGGGCTTCGCGATAGAACTGTGCGTAGGTCCATTGCCGCCGCTGCGCCGGGTCAGGCACGCCCGCGATCAGGGCGAGGCGATCGGGCGCGGCTTCAGCCGCCTTGCGCAAGAGATCGCCGAATGTCATCTCCCGTACCGCAGGCGTGGTCGGTCCTGCGACGTGCGACTTCGTCAGTGCCATTCATTCCTCCCCGGCCCGGCGCCATTATCCTCGGTGGCGCCAGTTCCCAAGGGAAAATGCCTTCCAGATTCGGGTAATGCAAGCGGGATAGAACGTGGCCGAGGAGATGGAAGGCTAGGAAGGGGATCCGGCAGTAACCCCGTCATTGCTTCGTCGCTGACGCTCCTAACAATGACGGATGGATGGGGCCTCAGCCGGCCTTGCGGTGCCTCGCCGACGACCGGTGTGCTTTCCTTGCTGTCCTCCGGCGTGCCGGCGCCCGCCGCGAGGCCGGGGCTTGTGCGCGCCGTTTCGTCGCCGCCTTGCCCTTCAGGCTCGCCTTCAGCGCGTCCATCAGGTTGATGACGTTGTCCGCTCTCTCCTCGGGCTCGGCGACCTTGACCGGCTTGCCGGAAGCCTTGCGCCGCACCAGCGCCTTCAGCGCGTCCTCATATTCGTCCTTGAATTTCGAGGGATCGAAATGCGCGGCCTTGGTCCGAAGGATATGCCCCGCAAGTTCGACCATGTCCTTGGTGATCTTCGGTGTCTTGATATCATCGAAGAAATCGTCCTCGTCGCGCAGCTCGTACGGATATCGCAGCGTGGTGCCGAGCAGGCCCTTGCCGAGCGGCTCGATCGCCATGACGTGCTCGCGGTTGGTCAGCACGATGCGCGCCAGCGCCACCCGTTCCTCATCCTTCATGGCGTCCCGGATCACCGCGAAGGCGTCCACCGCGGCCTTGCCGTCGGGGGCAATGTAGTAGGGGCGGTTGTAGTAGCGCTTGTCGATTTCGTCCCGCGGCACAAAACTGTCGATCTCGATCGTATGATTGCTCTCGATCTGGACGGCTTCGAGTTCCTCCTTTTCGATCTCGACATACTGGCCCTTTTTCAGCTCATAGCCGCGGCCCTTCTGGTCGCTCTCGACGACGTCGCCGGTCTCGGCATCGATCATTTGCTGCTTCAGCCGGTTGCCGGTCTCCTTGTTGATCATGTGAAAGCGGGTTTTCTCGACGGATGTCGACGCCGGATACAGCACGACCGGACACGACACCAAAGAGAGCTTCAGCGAGCCTTTCCAGTAGGCGCGGGGGGCCATTGCAATCTCCGGGCGCGGTTTGGGTTTGGGAACTTCAACGGTTAGTATGGGTTTTCGTTCCGGGCGTTGCCGCGGGGCGGATTTGATCGAGGTGTGGCCGTGGCGTTGAAGAAGCTCAGCACGTACCGCAAGAAGCGCGATTTCGGCAAAACGGCGGAGCCCTCCGGCGACGTCGAGGTCGCGCCCGCCCGAGAGCAGCGGTTCGTGATTCAGAAGCACGATGCGAGCCGGCTGCACTATGATCTCAGGCTGGAATTCGACGGCGTGTTCAAATCCTGGGCGGTCACCAAGGGGCCGTCACTCGACCCCCACGACAAGCGGCTCGCGGTCGAGGTCGAGGACCACCCGCTCGATTACGGCGATTTCGAAGGCACCATTCCGGAAGACCAATACGGCGGCGGCACGGTGATGCTGTGGGACCGGGGCTATTGGGAGTCTGATGATCCCGATCGCGGTTTCAAGAAGGGCGACCTGAAATTCACCCTGCATGGCGACAAGCTGCATGGAAGCTGGGTGCTGGTGCGGATGCGCGGCGACCGCTACGGCGGCAAGCGCACCAACTGGCTCCTGATCAAGCACCGTGACGAATTCGCTAGGGAAGGCGAGGATAACGACATTCTCGACAAGGACCGTTCGGTTGCCTCCGGGCGCACGATGGAGCAGATCGCGCAAGGCAAGGGCAAGGCGCCAAAGCCGTTCATGCTGGCCACGAAGACAAAGGCCGACGCGGTCTGGCAATCGAACCGCGGCGATGCCGCCGAAGCGCGGAGCCTGCGGAAGACAGCCGCTTTGCGGGCCGCGCCGGAGATCAAGACGCGCGCCCCCGCCCCGACGGCCAAGCCGAAGAAGGTCACGGCGATACCGGATTTCGTGGCGCCGCAGCTTTGCACCGTCGTCGAGCGGCCGCCCGGCGGCGCGGGCTGGTGTCACGAGATCAAGTTCGACGGCTACCGGGTGCAATTGCGGGTCGAGGACGGCGATGCGGTGCTCAACACCCGAAAAGGCCTCGACTGGACCGACAAATTCCGGGCAATCGCCGAGGAAGCGAAATCGCTTCCCGACGTGCTGATCGATGGCGAGATCGTCGCACTCGATCATCACGGCGCGCCCAACTTCTCGACCCTGCAGGCGGCGCTGTCGGACGGCGACAGCGAGAGCCTGATCTTCTATGCGTTCGACCTGCTGTTCGCCAATGGTGAAGATCTTCGCAAGCTCCCGCTCGGCGACCGCAAGGCGCGGCTGAAGAAATTGCTGGAGGCGCAGAAGGGCAAGGACAAGCAGATACGCTATGTCGAGCATTTTGAAAGCGGCGGCGATGCCGTCCTGCAATCGGCCTGCAAGCTCGAACTGGAGGGCGTTGTCTCCAAGAAACTCGATGCGCCCTATCGCTCCGGCCGCACCGAGAGCTGGACCAAGGCGAAATGCCGCGCCGGGCACGAGGTGGTGCTGGGCGGCTGGAAGACCACCAACGGCAAGTTCCGTTCGCTGATGGCCGGCGTCTACCGCGGCGATCATCTCGCCTTTGTCGGTATGGTCGGTACCGGTTTCGGGCAGGACAAGGTCCGCCGCATCATGCCGGCGCTGAAGGCCGCAGCCTCCGACAAGAACCCGTTCGGCGGCAAGAACGCGCCGAAGAAGACCCGCGATGTGCATTGGCTGAAGCCCGAACTGGTTGCCGAGATCGAGTTCGCGGGCTTCACGGCGGATGGAAACATTCGTCAGGCCGCGTTCAAGGGCCTGCGGCAGGATAAGCCGGCCGAGGAGGTGGAGGCGGAAACACCGTCCAAGGCAGGCGTCGCGCAGCCGAAGCCTGGCAAGGGCAAGGGCGAGACCAAGGGCAAGACCAAGGGTGCGGTGGTGCGGGCAACGCCCGCAACGACGAACAAAACCGGCGACGTCATGGGCGTGGTGATCTCAAAGCCGGACAAGGCGCTGTGGCCCGACGCCGGCGACGGCGAGGGCGTTACAAAGCTCGACCTCGCGCAATATTTCGAGGCTGTTGGCGAATGGATGATCGGCCACCTCAAGGGCCGTCCATGCTCGATCGTTCGCGCGCCCGACGGCATCCATGGCGAGAAATTCTTTCAACGCCACGCCATGCAGGGCGCGTCCAACCTCTTCGAACTGGCCAAGGTTTCGGGCGACCGCAAGCCCTATCTGCAGATCGACCGGGTCGAGGGACTGGCTGCGGTGGCGCAGATCGGCGGCCTCGAATTGCATCCCTGGAATTGTGCGCCGGACGCTTACGACACGCCGGGACGTCTGGTTTTTGATCTCGATCCCGCGCCCAATGTTGAATTCTCCGACGTCATCGAGGCGGCAAAAGAGATGCGACAGCGGTTGACCGCTGTTGGTCTCGAAAGCTTCTGCAAGACCACCGGCGGCAAGGGGCTGCACGTGGTGACGCCGCTGCTGCATGGCGCAAGAGACAAGGTTTCATGGAAGGAGGCCAAGGCCTTCGCGCAAGGCATCTGCCAGTGGATGGCGAATGATGATCCCGAGCGCTATCTGCTCAACATGTCGAAGAAGCTGCGCAAGGGAAAAATCTTCCTCGACTATCTTCGCAACGACCGGATGTCGACGGCGGTCGCTGCCTTGTCGCCCCGTGCGCGCGAGGGTGCTACCGTGTCGATGCCATTGACTTGGACGCAGGTGCGCGGCGACCTCGATCCGAAGAAGTATACGATCCGCACCGTGCCGTCGCTACTGGCGAAGACGAAAGCGTGGGAGGGCTACGATGACGCCGCAGCGTCGATCAAGCCGGCGATGAAGAAATTGGCCTCAATGTAGGGCGGGCAACGCGACAGCGTGCCCACCATCTTTTATCTCAACAAGAAAGGTGGGCACGGCGCAAGTGCGCCTTTGCCCACCCTGCGATTCTCGACGCGTGGCTCAGATCTTCCCGAGCAGCAGCAGGATCAACAGGATCACGATTACCAGGCCGAGTCCGCCGCCGCCGTAATATCCGGTGCCATAGAACGGGCCGCCACCGATGCCACTGAAACCGCCGAGCAGGGCGATGATGAGAATAATCAGAATGATTGTGCCGATAGACATGAATCTCTCCTCAGCCCGAAGCAGGGCGCGTGTCTATCCTGCCTTCGTGGAGAGTAACAAGCGTTAATCACGAAAGTTCCGGTCTGGGAGGCGATCGTACGGTCGTCCCTTACTTTCGAACCGCGTATAATTACATGTAGCCAGATCAGGGAGGATTTTTCAGCGATGACCAAACCGCTCGTGGTTTCCATCCCGCATAGTCTCGGCCGCGAGGAGGCGATGCGCCGCCTCAAGACAGGACTGTCGCGCGCCGCTTCCAGCGTACCGATGCTGACTGTCGACGAGGAGCGCTGGGAAGACAACCGCATGATCTTCCACGTTCGCGCCCTCGGGCAAGGCGCAGCAGGCCATGTCGATGTCGCCGACGATCACGTGCAGGTGGAAGTGGTGTTGCCATGGTTGTTGCAGCGCTTTGCCGAAGCGGCCCAGGCCGCGATCCGCAGCCGCGGCCAGTTGCTGCTGACCAAGAAAAGCTGACGTTCAGCCGCGACGGCGCCCTGGTGTGGGTTTTGTCGCGCCATTGTACCTGGCTTTCAGCACCGCGACCGGCAGAAGCGTCAGCAGGTCTGACAGGCGCAATTGCGCAGCATCGGCGTCGGCAAAACCTTCCATCGCGTAGCCGCCGACGTTCAGCGTGGCGTCGTAGTTCTCCGGACCGGGCCAATGTCTGCCGCCGTCGGTAAACGGCGCAAACCATCGTGTGACCACGACGATCGCGGCCTCGCGGCCTCGCCGGCGGGCGAACGCGATGAAATGGTCGCGCCGCGGCCCGCTAACTTCCAGGGGCTCGTAGTCACCGCTTGTGAACGTATCGGCGAGCTCGGTTCGAAGCTTGAGCAGATGCTGTGTCCAGGCCAGCTTCAGATGACCGCTCGGCCACTTCTCGACCAGCCGATCCCAATCCGGATTCTCCACCACGACCAGCCGGCCTGCGCGTTCGGCAAAGTCGACGGGCCGCCGGTTGTCCGGATCGACCAGCGAAAAATCCCAAAGTTCCGTCCCCTGATAGAAGTCCGGCACGCCCGGTATCGTCGACTTCAGCGTGGTCTGGCTGAGCGAGTTCAGGGCGCCCAGCAACGAGAGCCGCAGCGCCAGCGTCTGCAGGGAATTCAGGAATTCGCCTGAGCGCGAAGGATCGAGAATCTTCGCGATGAAGCTCTTGACACCCGTCTCGTAGGCCGCGTGGGGATTGAGCCAACTCGTTTCCTGCTTGCCTTCGCGCGCCGCCTTCAGCGCATATTCCTGCATCCGGTCCACGAACGAAGCGTCGTTCGGCTGCCATGCCCCCACCAGCGCCTGATACAGCATGTATTCGAACGCCGCCGAGGGCGCGCGCAGATCGCCATCGACGGAAAGATGCGGCGCGTTGAGCAGTTTCCATCGGGCTACCGTGCCGGTCCATTCGCCCGGAATTTCCGAAAGCGCCAGGATTCGAGCGCGGGCATCCTCGCCCCGCTTGGTGTCATGCGTCGCCGTCGCCGTCATGCCGTGCGGCGATGCGCCGGCGCGGGACCGCATCATCCCATGAAATTCGCCGGCCGAAAGCGCCTGTGCGGCGGGATCGCCGCCGACCTCGTTGAGGGCAAGCAGGCGGTGGTAGCGGTAGAACGTCGTGTCCTCCAGCGACTTTGCCATCATCGGTCCGGTGAACTGCTGCATCTTCAAAGCAAACCGGCGCACCCGCGGCGCGCTATGGCGGGTACGTCCAGGCTTGATCAGGTCCATTGTCAGGGCGTCGCGCAGGAAATCGAAGATGCCGTCATCGGCGGCAAACCAGTCGGCGCGCGCCCGTTCGATCGTCCCTGCTATCAACTGGCGGTCATGCGCGGATGGGCCCGACGCTGTCAGGTAGGTGCGGTAAACCGGAAAATGCAGCACGTAGAGTTCGAGTGCCTGCCGCAGGCTGTCGGCGGAATAGTCGCGGGTGGAATAATGCCCGCTGGCGATCCGCGCCAGGAGGCGCGTCAGCACCGTGAACTCGCTGGTCAGCAGCGTTTCCAGCACGCGACGCTTGGCCTCCCGCAGGATCGGTTCGAGTTTCGGCGAAAGATTGCTGATCTGCCGCCAGACCTCGTCGAGCGGCTCCAGGCCGCTTCCGTCGGTCAGCACATGGGTGATTGCGTTTAGCCACTCATAGCCGGTGGTGCCGTGAACGCCGGCAAACGGCGGCAGCTTTTCGTGCTCGCCGAGAATTTTCTCGACCACAACGTAGAAGGGCCTGCTCCGCCCGCCAAAGCCATCGCGGATCAACCGGCGCAGGCGCTGGAAATACTGGACGGGATCGCGCAGGCCGTCGATGTGGTCGAGCCGCAGGCCCTGCAGCTTTTCCTCCGCGATCAGCCGTTTGACCTGGCGATGGATCACCTCGAAGGTGCCGGTGTCCTCGACGCGCAGGCCCGCCAGCGTGTTGATATCGAAGAAGCGCCGGTAATTGATGTCACTGGAAGCGAGCCGCCAGTGGCCGAGCTTGTAGTGCTGGCGTTCGAGCAGATGATGCAGCGCCAGCGTTGCAGCGGCGCGATCCGGCCCGGCCCGATAGGCTGCAAGCCCATGCGCGATGATCTCGGCGGCGCCCGTGATGCCCTTCAATTCGGCTTTGAACGCAGGTGCTTCCTTGCGGTTGGGGCGTCGCGGTCCCTGATAGCGGGAGGCCAGCGCAAGCATGGCCCTGCCGGTCGCACTTTCCTCCGCGCCCGCTTCCTTGACGATCATACGCAGGATTTCGCCATAACGCTCCGGCGCGATCGGCAGCCGATGCTCAAAGTACCAGGCCGAAAAATTGCCTTCGCAGGCGTCATAGCGCAATTCGATCTCGCCGTTTTCCAGCGCCTGACCGTAGGACGAGCCGATGATCGGCAGCAACACCCCGCCGCGGGCGCGATACGGCAACTGTTCCCAGTCGATGTCGAAGGATGCCGCGCGCGGCGAGGTAGGCCCCCACTCCAGCATGTCGAGCCACCATGGATTATCGTCAAAGTGCACGCCGACATGGTTGGGGACGAAATCGAGGATCAGCCCGAGATCGTGTTGTCGCAGCATGGCGCTCAGCCGCTCGAAGCCGGCTTCGCCGCCGAGCTCGGGATTGAACTGGGCGTGGTCGATAACGTCGTAGCCATGCGCGCTGCCCTTGCGGGCGCGCATGAAGGGCGATGCATAGAGATGGGTGATGCCGAGCGCCTTCAGGTAGGGCACCACGGAAGCGGCGGCGTCGAAATCGAAATCCGCCGACAGTTGCAGGCGGTAGGTCGCGATCGGGATCGCCGGGGGCATTTTCCTATCCGATGCGCCAGTGCACCGACCATGGCGGGACGCTATTGCCCAACTCGCTACCCCAGATCAGGGTTCCTGCAGCTTCGCCGTGGCTGACGGCCTTTTCCGACAGGTTGGCGGTGAGGCGAAGCGCGGCGCCATCGCCCATACGCCAATCGGCTGTCAGCAATCCGTTGCTTTCCGCCTCTGCTTTCCCAAAAGCCGTGCCAGCCAGCCGCGGCACAATCTCCTGCCGCCGGACCTGCAATAGTTTTCGCACCATGGTCAGGCGTTTCCGCCCCGCCGGAGCGTCGCGGCCATCCCAGTCGAGAACGGCGGAATCGCGGGTCGAAGCGGCGAGCGCGTCGGGGACTTCATCGCCATATTCCGCATAGGCCCAGGCCAATTCGATGCGGCGGCCCTTCCGAACCGCGTCGGCGAGTTCGCCGCCGAAATCGCAGAAAAACGGGAAGGGAACCGTTGAGCCCCATTCCTCGCCCATGAACAGCATGGGGATGTGAGGCGCGATCAGCAGGACCTGAAGCGCCGCCTCGATCATCCGCGCGTCGACGTTGCCTTCCAGCCGGTCGCCCAGCGCACGATTGCCGATCTGGTCGTGGTTCTGCAGGAAGTTGATGAAGGCGGTCGGCGCGAGATGGCCGCTTGGCTCGCCACGCCTGACGCCGCGAAAAGCCGATGGCTCGCCCTGGTAGACGAAACCCGATGACAGCGAGCGGGCGATATCCGATCTCGGCGCGCGCTGGTAATCGCCATAATAGCCCTGCTTCTCGCCGGTCATCAGCACACGCCAGGCGTGATGGTAATCGTCGTTCCATTGCGCGCGGTATTTGCCGTGTGGTGGGTCCTGGACGGAATCCAGGATGCTGGCGCGGTTGTCGCCGTTCTCCAGCACGAGGTGAATGTGCCGGCCGGTTTCTGCGGCCAATTGGCCGGCAGCGGCGCTGATATCGTGCAGCAGTGACAGCCCGCCCGGTTCAACGATCGAGTTGACGGCATCGAGCCGCAGTCCATCGAAGCGGTAGTCGCGTAGCCAGGAGAGCGCGTTCTCGATTGTAAAGGCGCAGACTTGCCTGACGCGATAGTCGATCGCACTGCCCCATGGCGTGTGGGCTTCGGTGAAGAAGGAGGGCGCATAGCGGCCGAGATAATTTCCTTCGGGGCCGAAATGGTTGTAGACGACGTCAAGCATCACCATCAGCCCGCGCAGGTGCGCCTCGTCGATCAGCTCCTTGAGATCTTCGGGACGGCCATAGGAGCTGTCGGGTGCGTACCACAAGACGCCGTCATAGCCCCAGTTGCGGGCGCCGGCGAAATCCGCCAGCGGCATCAATTCCAATGCGGTGATGCCGGTCTCTACGAGATGGTCGAGCCTGTCGATCATGGCGCGATAGCTGCCTTCCGCGGTGAAGGTGCCGACATGCGCCTCGATGATCACCGCCTCCTGCCACGGCCGTCCGTGCCAGCTTGCGGCCCGCCAGCGATACGCGTCATGGTCGATCACTTCGCTCGGGCCGAAAACGTCCTCGGGCTGAAACAGCGAAGCTGGATCGGGGACATCGAGTTCGCCATCGATGCGGAATTTGTAGCGTGCGCCGGCCTTGACACCGGCAATATCGGCCGTGAACCAGCCGTCTTCGCCGCGCCTCATCGCGTGAGGCTGCTCCAGCATCACCTCGATGCGTTTGGCCGCCGGCGCCCACAGCCGGAACCGCGTGCCGTAGTTTGTCAGAAGCGGGCCGAATTGCCGGTCATTCATGCCGCGCCCGCAAAGACAAGCACCGATCGCGGCGGCGCGCTGGTTTCGACGCCCGAAGCGAATTCGGCGGCGGCCAGTACGGCCTCGGTCGTATTCAGTACCTGCTGCCAGCTCTTGTATTCGGGCATCCGCGGCAACTTGAAAGCAATCTCTTCGGGCGCAGCGTTCAGCACGATAAAGATCGGCGGCTGACCTGGTTCCAAAGGCCCCAGTACATAGGCGAGGAACCGTCCTTCCGGAAAATTCCAGTCGGCTTCCTGCATCTCCTCGGCTGCCGGCGTCAGCCACAGCACGCCGTAAGAGCCGTCCTTGCGCCGCCCGGAGAGCCAGCGCTGGTAGCGCAGTTGCGGGAAGCGCCGGCGCAGCGCGGTCATGTGGCCGACGAAATCGGTCAAGTCCTCGCCTGGCTTGCCGAGATTTTCCCAGTTGACCCAGCCGATCTCATTGTCCTGGCAATAGGCGTTGTTGTTGCCATTCTGCGAATTGCCGACTTCATCGCCGGCCAGCATCAAGGGCGTCCCCTGCGCGAGGAACAGGCAGGCGAGCTGGTTCCTGCGGAGTTGCCGGCGCAGCGCCACGATCGCGGTGTCAGTGGTCGGGCCCTCATGGCCGCAATTGTTACTGTGGTTGTCGTTGGAGCCGTCGCGATTGTCCTCGCCGTTCGCCTCGTTGTGCTTCTCGTTGTAGCTGAACAGGTCGGTCAGCGTGAAACCGTCATGGACGGTGATGTGATTGATGCTGGCGCGCGTTGCTCGATTGTCGTGATGGAACAGGTCGGATGAGGCGGTCATGCGGCGCGAGACCTCGCCGATCAGGCTGCCTTCGCCGCTCCAGTAGCGCCGCAACGCACTGCGATAACGGTCGTTCCATTCCGACCATTGCGAGGGAAACGCGCCGACCTGATAGCCGCCCAAGCCGAGGTCCCACGGCTCGGCGACGAGTTTTACGGTTGCCAGCACCGGGTCCTGCCGCACGGCCGTGAGGAACGAGGAATTGCGGTCAAAACCGTTCGGCCCGCGCGCCAGCGTGGTGGCGAGGTCGAAGCGGAAGCCGTCGACGTGACAGACCTCGACCCAGTAGCGCAGCGAATCCATCACCATCTGCAGCACGCGCGGATGGGTGAGATTGACCGAGCTGCCGCAGCCGGTGAAGTCGTCATAGTAGCGCGGATGCTCTTTGTTGAGCCAGTAATAGGACGCGTTATCGATGCCGCGGAAACATAGCGTCGGGCCGAGATGATTGCCTTCGGCGGTGTGGTTGTAGACTACGTCGAGCATCACTTCGATGCCGGCATCGTGCAGCCGCGCCACCGTGGTGCGGAATGCATCGAGCGCATTGTCCTGCGCATAGCGCGGCTCCGGCGCGAAGAACGCCAGCGTGTTGTAGCCCCAGTAATTGGAGAGCTTCTTTTCCACCAGCACCCGGTCGTCGATCAGGCCGTGGATCGGCAACAGTTCGATGGTGGTGACGCCGAGCCGCTTGAGATGGTCGATCATCGCCGGCGAGCACAGCCCGCCATAGGTGCCGCGCCAGCCCGGCGCCACGTCGTCGCGCCTCTGCGTCAGGCCTTTGACGTGGGCCTCATAGATGACGGTGTCTTCCCAGGCGACGGTCGGCCGTATCTCGCGGCGGCCCCAGTTGAAGCTCTCGTCGACCACGACCGCCTTCGGCATGCCGCGGGCATTGTCGCGGCGGTCAAACGAAAGATCCTCGCGCGCGCTCCCCGTTCGATAGCCGAAATGCGCGTCGCTCCACACCAGCCGGCCGGCGAGCCGCTTGGCATAGGGATCGAGCAACAGCTTGTTGGCGTTGAAGCGGTGTCCCCGCTCCGGCGCGTAGGGGCCGTGAACGCGATAGCCGTAGAGCTGTCCGGGCGAGACGTCGTTGAGATAGCCGTGCCAGACGTCCTCGTTGCGCTCGGGCAGTTCGATTCGCTCGAGTTCGCGGCGGCCCTGGCCGTCGAACAGGCAAAGCTCGACCTTCTCCGCATTGGCCGAGAACAGCGCAAAGTTGGTGCCCCTGCCGTCCCAGCTTGCTCCGAGGCGGGCGGGGCTTCCCGCGGACAGTCGCATGCGTCAGCTTTCCGGTACGAGAAAGATCGCAGCCAGAGGCGGAATGGTTAGGCTGAGTTCGGGGATGCTGCCTTCCAGGGTCTGGACTTCGCCGACGTTGCCGACATTGCTGCCGCCATAATGCGCGGAGTCGGAATTGAGCGCTTCCCTCCACTTGCCGGCGAACGGCACCCGGACGCGGTAATTGTGATAGACGTTCGCCGAGAAGTTCACCACCACGAGGCAGCGCGCGTGCGCATCGAAACCCTTGCGCAGCCAGGCAAAGACGTTGCCGCCGGAATCGTGGGTGATGACCCATTCAAATCCCGCCTGGTTGCAATCCATCTGGTGCAGCGCCGGCACGCTGCGATAGAGCCGGTTGAGGTCGCGGATCAGGTTCTGCATGCCGCTATGGCGGTGCTGCGCCAAAAGGTGCCAGTCGAGCGAATGATCGTGGTTCCATTCGCGCTCCTGGCCGAACTCGCAGCCCATGAACAGGAGCTTCTTGCCGGGATGGCCGAACATGAAGCTGTAATAGGCACGCAGGTTCGCAAAGCGCTGCCACTCGTCGCCGGGCATGCGGCCGAGGATCGATCGCTTGCCGTGCACGACTTCGTCATGCGACAGCGGCAAAATGAAATTTTCCGAAAATGCGTAATGCAGGCCGAACAGCACGTCGCCGTGATGATGCTTCCGGTAGATCGGATCCTTGCCGATATATTTCAGCGTGTCGTGCATCCAGCCCATGTTCCATTTGAAGCCGAAGCCGAGCCCGCCATATTCGACCGGCCGCGAGACCTGCGGCCATGCGGTAGATTCTTCCGCAGCCGTGGTGGCTTCCGGAAAATGCTCGAACAGTTCGATGTTGAAGCGGCGCAGGAACTCGATGGCTTCGAGGTTTTCCCGGCCGCCAAGCCGGTTCGGAATCCACTCGCCGGCGGGCCGGCTGTAGTCGAGGTAGAGCATCGAGGCGACGGCATCGACGCGCAGGCCGTCGACGCCGTAGCGATCGAGCCAGAACAGCGCGTTGGAGACCAGGAAATTGACCACTTCGGTGCGGCCGTAATTGTAGATCAGCGTGCCCCAGTCGAGATGGCGGCCCTGCATCGGGTGGGCATGCTCGTAGAGCGCGGTGCCGTCGAAATAGCCGAGCCCATGCGGATCGTCGGGAAAATGTCCGGGCACCCAGTCGAGCCACACGCCGAGCCTCTCGCGATGACAGGCATCGACGAGGGCGGAAAAATCTTCCGGTGGGCCGAACCGGCTGGTCGGTGCGTACAGGCCGGTCGGCTGATAGCCCCAGGAGCCGTCGAACGGATGTTCGCTGACGGGCAGAAACTCGAGATGGGTAAAGCCCATATCCTTCGCATAGGCCGGAAGCTGTTCGGCGAGGTCGCGATAGCTCAGCCATTCGTTGCCGTTCTTGCGCCGCCAGGAGCCGAGATGAACCTCGTAGATCGAGATCGGCGCCTCCAGCGCGTTGATGCCCGATGGCGCCGGGCGCGGACGCGGAATTCTGTTTTCGTCGACGACGATCGAGGCCGTTGAGGGCCGGACTTCCGCCGCAAAGGCCACCGGATCCGATTTCAGCGGCAGATGCCGTCCGTCGGAGCCGGTAATATCGAACTTGTACCGGTCGCCGGCGCGGGCATGAGGCACGAACAGTTCCCAATAGCCGACGCCGCGCACCCGCATCGGATGCCGCCTCGCATTCCAGAAATTAAAATCGCCGACCACGCTGACCGCCTTGGCGTTCGGCGCCAGCACCACGAACGCCACGCCGTCGACGCCATCGAGGATCATCGGATGCGCGCCGAGCTTGTCGTAGATCCGCCGGTGGGTGCCTTCGCCCAGGAGATAGAGGTCGAAGTCGCCGAGCACGGGCGGAAAGCGGTAGGGGTCGTCGAGATCGACGACGTTCTCGCCGAAGCGGGCGCGGAGCTGGTAGCGTTTCGATCCGTTCGGCAGCGCGCCTGCAAACAGCCCGGCATCGTGAATGCGCTCAAGCGGCGCCGTCTCGCCTTGCTCGCCGATCGCCTCCACGTTGGACGCTTCGGGGATGAAGGCGCGCACCACGCTGTGTCCGCCTTCGTTGTGCAAGCCCAGATATCGGAACGGATCCGAATGCTTGCCTTCGATGATTGCGTAGGCCTCTGCAGATAGCTTGGTCATGAGGCCTCGAAGGATGGTTGTGACAACATCTTGATAATTCCGCTCAGTGGCACGCGCAGCCATTCCGGCCGGAATGACAGTTCGTGTTCGATCTCGTTCAAGGCCTTCTCGAGCAGGAAGAAGGTCAGCAAGCCGTCTGCCGCTGTCGGATCGGCCGGCCAAAGCCGTTGGTCGGTCATCGCTTCGCGGTAGGCGGCGAGAAATGCGGCCGTCGCCCGGTCCCGCCATTCGCCAAGCGCCGCGCCGAGCTTGCCGTGGTCATCGTGGGCTACTTTGAGCGCGCGCTCAAGGGCCGCGGTTGCCGAATAATCGATCGAGCGGATCAGGCTTGCGATGTCGCGTGCTGCGGGCATCTTGCGCCGGCGTTCGGCGATACTGCGCCGCGGCGCGCCTTCGAAGTCGATGATGAAGATATCGTCCTTGACGATCAGCAACTGGCTGAGGTCGAGGTCGCCATGGCCGCGAATGTTGGCGGCGTCGACCTCACGCAGCAGCAGCGATTCCAGCCAAACCGGCAGGGCCGGCTGCAACGCCAGCACCTGATCGGCCAACGCTCGGTCGGCGTCCTTCAGCGCCTCTCGCCGCTGCCGAAGCGCATCGAAGACGCGCCCGGCGCTGAGCATCAGATCGTCGACCCAGCGCTGCACGTCGTCGCGGCTGGTCGGCTCCGGCGCGAATTCGGCAAGCTCGCCGTTGCTGGCGAGCGCAACATGCAGCTCGGCCACGCGCCGTCCGGCTTGCGCGATGTAGCGCAGATAAGGGATCTCTTCCTCGCGCTCGCCGGGATGGATGCTCGTTGCGAGCAGGCTCTGCTCCTCGACGAAGCGATCGAGATAGGCCGCACTCATGGTCCAGAGGTCGCCCTGATTGGCGATGAAGGCGTGAACGACGCCGACCGCGCTCTTCTCGTTGCCCTCGACCAGCTCGGCGCTGCCGAGCAGTGCCGGCGCATTGGGAAAGTTGGCGACATCAGTCAGGAAGCGTCCCATCTCGATTTCGGGATTGGGACCGGCCTGAAGCGTCCGGTACATCTTGACGACATAGTCATTGTCCACCAGCGCGGTGCTGCGCGGCAGTTCGGATTCAATGGTGCGGATGTGCTCCGGCTGCCGGATCGACTTGTCGCCGAAGCGGCTGGTCGGGCGAAATTCGAGCCGCAAGCCCTGTTCGCTCTCGTCGACCATCAGCGACTGCTGCAGATTGCGCAAAAACAGCGCGACGAAGATCTGGTCGGTGGCAACGTCGAGCAGCGTTCCCTCACGCGCGCCCTGGCGAACGGCGGCCAGCGCATGCGGATTGTAGCGCTCGCGGTCGAAGCGCACCCATTCGATCTGCATCGGCAGCACGTAGCGCGTGGTGACGCCGCGCTGCGTCGCTTCGAAGAAAGCGAGCCATGGACGGTTGTCGCCGATGTCGCAGAACGGAATCGCCGACGTCAGTTTCGGATGGATCGCCTTGGCCGAGCGTTCCGGGTACCAGCGACTGCGCGCCAGATGTCCCGGAAGCACGTCGCGCTCGAACACGCCGCGCTCGCGCGCCAGCGATACCCAGGTCGCGTTCAACGGCACCACCAGCGTTTCAAACTCGGGGACCGCGCGCTGCGGCACCGGCGCCGATTTGTCGCGCTCCTGCAGTTCGAACCAGTAAAAGCCGTAAGGCGACAGCGTGATCATGTAGGGCAGCTCGCCGATCGCCGGGAAGCGCGTGCGGCCGAGCATTTCCAGCGGGATGCGGTCCTTGAAGGCGGAGAGGTCCAGTTCGGTCGCCTGAGCCGATCGCGACAGATTGGCGACGCACAGAATGACCTCGTCCCCGTGCTGGCGCACGTAGCACAGCACCGAGCGGTTTTCCGGGCGGATGAAGGTCATGCTGCCGCGGCCGAAGGCGATCGTGGATTTGCGAACCGCGATCAGCCGCTTGGTGGCAGAGAGCAGCGAGGAGAGGCTGCGCGACTGCGCCTCGACGTTGACGGACTCATAGCCATAGACCGGGTCCATGATGGTCGGCGCGTACAGCCGCGCGGGGTCGGCACGGGAGAAGCCGCCATTGCGATCCGGCGTCCACTGCATCGGGGTGCGGACGCCGTTACGGTCGCCGAGATAGATGTTGTCGCCCATGCCGATCTCGTCGCCGTAATAGATGATCGGCGTGCCCGGGAATGAGAACAACAGCGAATTCATCAGCTCGATCTTGCGCCGGTCATTGTCCATAAGCGGCGCCAGCCGCCGCCGGATGCCGACATTGATGCGGGCGCGGGGATCGTTGGCGTAGGTCGACCACAGGTAATCGCGCTCGACGTCGGTGACCATTTCCAGCGTCAGCTCGTCGTGGTTGCGCAGGAACAGCGCCCACTGGCAATTGCTTGGAATATCCGGCGTCTGGCGCAGGATGTCGGTGATCGGAAAACGGTCTTCCTGCGCGATTGCCATGTAGATGCGCGGCATTAGCGGAAAGTGATAGGCCATGTGGCATTCGTCGCCACGGCCGAAATATTCCTGTACGTCCTCCGGCCATTGATTGGCCTCGGCCAGCAGCACCTTGCCTTTTGCGTAGGCATCGAGTTCGCTGCGCAGCCGCTTGATGATGGCATGCGTCTCCGGCAGGTTCTCGTTGTTGGTGCCGTCGCGCTCGCAGAGATAGGGAATGGCGTCGAGCCGGAAGCCGTCGACCCCGGTGTCGAGCCACCGCTTCATCACCTGCACCAGCGCGCTCACCACGCGCGGATTGTCGAAATTGAGATCCGGCTGGTGCGAGAAGAAGCGGTGCCAGTAGAACTGGCCGGCTTCCGGGTCCCAGGTCCAGTTCGACTTCTCGGTATCGGTGAAGATGATCCGCGTGCCCAGATATTTCTGGTCGGTATCGCTCCAGACATACCAGTTGCGGGCAGAGGAATTCGGGTCCGAACGGCGGGCGCGCTTGAACCAGTCGTGCTGATCGGAGGTGTGGTTGATGACGAGCTCGGTGATGACCCGCAGGCCGCGCTTCTTGGCTTCCTGGATGAAGCGCCTGAAATCCTTCATCGTTCCGAAATCGGGGTTGATGTCGCCGTAGTCCGCGATGTCGTAGCCGTCGTCGCGGCCGGGGGAGGGATAGAACGGCAACAGCCACAATGTGGTGACGCCAAGGTCCTGCAGGTACCCCAGTTTCTCGGTCAGCCCGGCAAAGTCGCCGATGCCGTCATTGTTGCTGTCGGCGAAGGCCTTGACGTGCAACTGATAGATGATCGCATCCTTGTACCAGAGCTCGTCGGTGGCGACCTCTGCGGCTGGCGCCTCCTTTGCTTCGACCACAAGCTTGCTATCCGGATTCAGCGGATAGGTACCGTCGATAGGAAGGGAGACGCCGGCGTTGGAGCTCTCGGCGGTTTGCGCTTTTTTGTTCACGGTGATGCCATTGCCATGGAAATGACGTCCCCGTTTCGTTTGCAGAAAGGGAGACGTTCCGGACATAGATAGAAAGCCGCTCGGCTTGCTTTGGTTCCAGCGGAACCGTTGGCGAGCCCGAACGTTGGACACGGTCTATCTCCTTCCCGTAATTGGACAATTTCGCGACATCGGTTTGATGTTTGCGTGCAAAGTATGTGCCGAATGGATCTTTTCGCTCAAGCTAAAGCTCTGGGAATTCAAACCGAATTCCTGGATGGCCAGGGTAATCGCCGTGTGACAGACGCGGCCGCCCTCAAAATTATCCTGGATGCCTTGCCGCGGCAGGCGCCGGGGCCGCTGGTCGGCCATCCGGTCGTGGTCCGGTCCGGACGGCCGTCGCGAACCGAACTTCCCACAGCCACGCTTCCGGCGGAGTGGAAAATCGTTGCGGATTCAGGAGTTATCGCCAAGGGCGAGAGCTCGGATCATGCCATCGACTGGCCCAAGGACCTGCCGCTCGGCATCTACCGGCTGCAGGTGAGCGATGCCGCGAGGGTCGAGGATGTGCCGCTGATTTCGGCGCCGGAACGGGCGTTTGGCGGCGAGTTCGACCGCTGCTGGCTGCTCGCGGCCCAGCTTTACGGCGTCCGCTCGGCGCGCAATTGGGGCATGGGCGACTACACCGACCTCGCAAGCCTGATCGAACTCGCCGACCATCTCGGGGCCGACGGCGTCGGCCTCAATCCCTTGCACGCCCTGTTCGACGATCGTCCGGGCGATTGCAGTCCGTATTCGCCAAACAGCCGGTTGTTTCTCAACGCGCTCTATATCGACGTTGAAAAGATTCCCGAATTTCAACTCGATTCCGAAACGAGCGAGGCGCTGGCGCCGTTGCGGGCACGCGCGGTCGTCGATTATGTCAGCGTCGCCGGTTTGAAATGGCGCGCGCTTCGCTCCGCCTTTGCTGCCTTCAAGGCCAATGCCAACCCGGTCCGCCAACAGGATTTCGACAAGTTCCGCTCCGAGTGCGGTACCTTGCTGTCGCATTTTGCCTGCTTCGAGGTACTCCGGCACAAATTCGGCAAGCCGTGGTGGGAATGGCCGGAAGAGTGGCGGCACCCGGACGAGGCCAGATGCGCTGCCTTGCGCGAGGGCGCGGACGCCAGTGAAATCGAATTCGTCGAATTCGTGCAATGGACCGCGGACCGGCAGCTCGGCGCGGCCAGCGATCTGGCGAAGAAGCTCGGCATGAAGGTCGGGCTCTATCTCGACGTCGCGGTCGGCGTGCAGGCAGACGGGTTCGATGCCTGGAACGAACAGGTCGCGATCTCTCGCCATCTCGGCGTCGGCGCGCCACCCGATCCGCTCAACACCGCCGGCCAGACCTGGGGCCTTGCCGGCTTCAATGCGGCAGGGCTCGAGCGGCAGTCCTTTGCGCCGTATCGCGACATGCTGCGCGCCTCGATGCGGCACGCCGGCGCGATCCGGCTGGATCATGTGCTCGGGCTGAAGCGGCTCTATCTGGTGCCGCAAGGCTTCACCGCACGCGACGGCGTCTATGTACAGATGCCATTCGAGGCGCTGCTCGCGGTAACCGCGCTGGAAAGCCTCACGCATCGCTGCGTCGTGATCGGCGAAGACCTCGGCACCGTGCCGGAAGGGTTTCGCGACCAGATCGCCGATTGGGGCATCTGGTCATATCTCGTGATGATGTTCGAGCGCGACGACCACGGATCGTTCCGCAGCATCGATCATTACCTGACCAACGCGCTCGTCACCTTCAACACCCATGATCTCTCGACCTATGCCGGCTGGCGTTCGTTCGGCGATCTCAAGCTGAAGCGCTCGCTCGGGATCGATCCGGGCGAGAGCGACGATGCGCGCTGGCGCGCGCTTGCCATGCTGGACAACGTGCTGCGGCATCACGCCATCTACCGCAACGATCTCTATTCGGTCGCAAATTTCCTGGCACGGACCAAATCGCGGCTGCTCGCGGTCTCGCTGGAGGATCTGCTTGGGTTGGTCGACCAGCCCAATATCCCCGGCACCGTCAACGAGCATCCGAACTGGCGGCGGCGGCTTCCGGTGTCGATCGAGGAGATGACGTCCAAGGTCGACGTCGCCGCACTCAAGGCGGCAACTCATGAGCGGTCGCGCGCCGCGATCTGACGAGTTCGAGGAGGAAGGCAGAGCGAGATGACAGTCGGAAGAAATGCCACTCCGTTCTGGCGGTGAATCACCTTGTCGTGCCGGATCGAAGACTATGGTTTGATCGGCGATTGCGAGACCGCGGCACTGGTCGGCCGCGACGGATCGATCGACTGGCTATGCTGGCCGGCCTTCGATTCCGACGCCTGCTTTGCAGCCCTTCTCGGCACCCATAAGCACGGTCGCTGGCTGATCGGCCCGGTGGAGGAAGTCACCGGCACCTCGCGCAATTATTGGGGCGACACCCTGATCCTGCAGACGCGGTTCGAGACCGCTGACGGCGCGGTCGAGCTGATCGACTTCATGCCGCCGCGCGGCAACGCCTCCGATGTGGTGCGGTTGGTGCGCGGCCTTCGCGGCCGGGTCAGGATGCACATGCAGCTTGTCATCCGCTTCGGCTTCGGCACCGATATTCCCTGGGTCAAGAAGACCGAGGACGGCTCCGCCCTGCTCGCTATTTGCGGGCAGGACATGACGGTGTTGCGTACCCCGGTGGAAACGCGCGGGGAGGACCTGACGACGGTCGCCGATTTCGAGGTCGTCGAGGGCGATACCGTCCCCTTCGTGCTCACCTACGGCCCTTCGCATCTGCCGGTGCCCAAGCCGATCGATCCTGCCTATGCCTTGCACGATACCGAAGCGTTCTGGACCGAGTGGAGCAACCGTTGCACCTATGAGGGCGAATACCGCGCTCTCGTGATGCGCTCGCTGATCACGCTGAAGGCGCAGACCTATGCGCCGACCGGCGGCATCGTCGCTGCGCCGACGACCTCGCTGCCGGAAAAACTCGGCGGCGCCAGGAATTGGGATTATCGCTTCTGCTGGCTGCGCGACGCCACCTTCACGCTGCTGGCGCTGATGAACTCGGGCTATACCGAGGAAGCTTCCGCCTGGCACCATTGGCTGTTACGGGCGGCGGCGGGTTCTCCCGCCAACATGCAGATCATGTACGGCATCATGGGCAACCGGCGTCTCCTGGAATGGGAGGCCACGTGGTTGCCCGGCTATGAAGGCGCACGTCCCGTGCGGGTCGGCAACGCCGCGCATGCGCAACTGCAACTCGACGTCTACGGTGAATTGATCGACGCCTTTCACCAGTGGCGCGTGGCCAAGCTCGAAATGGATGAAACGAGCTGGGCGCTGGAATGCGCCGTGCTGCAGCACCTCGCCGGCCGGTGGGATCAGCCGGACCACGGCATCTGGGAGCGCCGCGGCGCGGGCAGGCATTATGTCTCGTCGAAGGTGATGACCTGGGTCGCGTTCGACCGCGGTATCAAGAGCGCCGAGATGTTCGGCTTCAAGGCGCCGCTTGTGAAGTGGCGGGTGCTGCGCGACGCCATTCACGCCGACGTCTGCGCGAAGGGCTTTGACGCTGAGCTGAACGCGTTCGTCGAGTCATACGGCTCAAAAATGCTCGACGCGAGCATCCTGTTGCTGCCGTCAGTGGGATTTCTGCCGCCGGAGGACCCCCGCGTGCGCGGTACGCTTGTCGCGGTCGAACAGCATCTGATGCAGGACGGTTTTGTGCTGCGGCATGACCCGCGGGAAGTCCCGGCGGAGAAACAGCCGGCCGAAGGTGCGTTCCTCGCCTGCACGCTTTGGCTTGCGGACGCGTATGTGCTGGCGGGCGAATTCGGCAAGGCGCAGGAGTTGTTCGCCCGCGTCGTCGCAGTCGCCAACGACCTCGGCCTCTTGGCCGAAGAGTACGATACGGTGGCTCGTCGCCAGACCGGCAATTTCCCGCAGGCGCTGACGCATATCGCGCTGATCAACACCGCGCAGAACCTCAGCGTGGCGAAGAAGTCGACCGAGAAACCGGCGATGCAGCGCTCGAAATAGCGGGCGAGGCCGGTAGGGTGGGCAAAAGGCGCGCAGCGCCGTGCCCACCATCTCACGCGTTGCTCGAAAAAGGTGGGCACGCTTCGCTTTGCCCACCCTACGAGGCTGTGAATCTTTTCATGGCGGAGGGTCGGCGGCCATGATTC
>NZ_LLYA01000179.1 GCF_001440415.1 Bradyrhizobium retamae | reverse complement strand
GCGGACACAAGAGCACGAAGTAAGCCGTAAAGCCATTGCGCAGGGAAGGCCGGGACGCTCCCGCTGTACCTGTATGCTCGTGTGCGTTTCCTTATGCGCACTTTGCACACGAGACCGCGGGTGCAGCCAGCACCCGGTCTTCCCTGCGCCCTCTGTATTTCCAGGGGGCGGGAGATTCTTAGGCCAACCTCGGGCAGCTAATGTCGCGAGATCGCGAACGCATATTCAACTGTCGTCACCCGCGAAGGCGAGGGCTTTGCATAAGTCGTGCGCGAATGATTCTCTTTAGGGGAGAGATTCGCGGGAGAGGCTAATGGCGGAGCGGCAGATCGGGCAGTTGAGCTTTACGGACGGTCTGGTGAACGAAGCCGCGCGGGCCAACGCAGCGTTGCAGCGGATGGCGGAATTGGTGGACTGGCCAGCGGTCGAGGCCTTGCTGAGTGGCTTGCGCAGCGGATCGATGGGGGCACCAGGCTATCCAGCGCTTGCGCTGTTCAAGGCATTGCTGCTGCAGCAATGGTATGGGCTGTCCGATCCCGGGCTTGAGGAGGCGTTGCTGGACCGGCTGTCGTTCCGGCGATTTCTGGGGCTGTCGCTGAGCGAGCCGGTGCCGGATCATTCCACGCTCTGGCGCTTCCGGGAGCAACTGGCCAAGAGCGGTCTGGCTGAACGCGCCTTTGGCCTGATCACAGCGCAGATCGAGAAGTCCGGCTTCGTTTTGAAGCGTGGCACGCTGATCGATGCCTCGCTGGTGCGCTCGGCCGTCAACCCGCCGGAACCACCGGATGGCGCATTGCCACCGGATACTGACGGACGGCCCGCCAGCAAACTGGTCAAAAGCCCGCACGACCCTGACGCCACTTGGACGCGGAAAGAGAACAAGTACTTCTTCGGCTACAAGATGCATGTGGCGATGGACCAGGACAGCCGCATCATTCGCCGCCTCGACTTCACGCCCGCCAACGTCAACGACACCGTGGTAGCCGATGCCCTGATCTGCGGAGACGAGGACACGGTTTATGCCGATAAAGCTTACGACAGCCAGGTTCGCCGAGCGCGACTGAAGGCGATGGGTATCCGTGATGGCATCATGCGCAGGAACGGCCGCTGGCATCGTTTGGGAGCATGGGCCGTGCGTCGGAATGCGGTCCTCAGGCATCGTCGCGCTCCGGTGGAGCCGCTCTTTGCCCTGATCAAGCGTGTCTACGGTTTTACGCGTGCCCGATATCGGGGCCTCCTCCGTAACGCCACCGCATTCCAGCTCGCTGCCGTGGCAATCAACCTCCAACGATGGGCAAGAATGACATCCCAGGCCATCTGAACCGGCCCACGTCCCCCAATCCCTTCGGGGAAATAACCAGAATCCTTGCTCTGGCTCGCCATTCCGAAGCCAGAACAAAATGACCGACTTCCGCAAAGCCCTCGCGAAGGCGGGTGACCCAGTATTCCAGAGACAGCAGTGATTGAACCGATAAGCCGCGGCGTACTGGATCCCCGCCTTCGCGGGGATGACAGCTTCGTAAGTGGCGGGCTGTGTGAGATGACGGTCGGTCGGCTACGCCCCCGCCGGCACCTGGTCGAGGAAGCCGGTGATGCTGCGGATGCGGCCGTCGCTGAGGACTGCGAAATCCGTGCCCTTGATCGGGCTGTCGCCACCGTCGGGGCCGAGGCCCCAGGAGAAGCGGACGTGGTCGCCAAAGCCACTGGGCTCGCCGATCAGCCTGAACCTGAAATCCGGAAATTTTTGCTGCACGCCCGCGATCAGCGCGTCCACGCCGTCATGCCCATCGCCCGACATCAGCGGGTCGATATACCGGGCGTCGCTGGTCCAGTTCTGGCTGAGAATTTCGCGGCGGCGGCTTGGCGTCCGCTCGTTCCACAGATCGATGTAGCTGCGGGCGATTTTGTTGATGTCGGTCATCATGCTCTCCTTCGTTCCGGCCGAATAGGCCGGCTGACCGACTATCGAAAAATCCGACGCGCCAATCGATTACCTCAGAGGTCAAGGATTTCGATTTTGGCAATCATGCGCCTTGCGGATGCGGTGCTGACCTATTTCCGACGATCGATCGGGCTAGGGCCTGCGCTGGATCTGGCGTAAAAGCATGCGACCTCAGCTCTTGCCGTCCTCACCATGGTGGGACGATCAATCGGGGAACGGGCGTGGCAGAGAAACCCAAGAAGCCGGAGACGCCGGAGCAGCATGCGGGCGCCGATTGGGCGCAGCAGGTGTGGCTATGGCCGCTGGAGGCCACGCGGTTGGCGCTCGACAGCTACGCGCAATGGTTCGCTGATCCCAAGCCTGCGCCTTCCCACGCGCCGGAGCAGATGCCGCTCGCCTGGACCACGCCAAACGTTGTGGCGCTGCAACTTCCCTCGATGCGGCTGCGGGCGTTTTCGCGAGGCAATGCGGGGCAGCCGGTGCTGGTTTGCGCGCCTTATGCGCTGCACGGCGCACTGGTCACGGACTTCGCGCCGGGCCACAGTCTGGTAGGGGCGCTGCAACGCGACGGCATGAACCGCATCTATATCACGGACTGGCGCTCGGCCACGTTGGAAATGCGCCATCTGTCGATCGATAATTATCTGGCCGAACTCAATGTGGCGATCGACGAGATCGGCGCGCCGGTCGATCTTGTCGGCCTGTGCCAGGGCGGATGGCTGTCGCTGGTCTATGCAGTTCGCTTTCCCGGCAAGGTGCGACGGCTAGTGCTCGCCGGTGCGCCGGTCGATGTTTCCACGCCGTCCGAACTCTCGAAGATGGTCGCCGCACTTCCGCAGGCGGCTTTCGAGCAGATGGTGCAGCAGGGCGAGGGAATCGTGAGCGGCGAGCACATGCTGCAGTTCTGGAACCCGCCGTTCAGCCAGCATGACGTCGAAGCCGTGCTGCAAAGGAATCTTCGCGATGGATCGGACGAGGCCCGCATGCTGCTGGACCGCTTCAAGCGCTGGGACCGCGAGACGCTGGATCTGCCGGGAGCCTATTATCTCGAGGTGACCGGCCGGGTTTTCCGCGAGAACCAGATCGCTGAGGGGCGTTTCGTCGCGCTCGGCCGCAGGATCGATCCTGCCGAGGTGCGCGTGCCGGTCTTCCTGCTGGCGGGGGAGAACGACATCGTCGTCCCGCCCGATCAGGCGTTCGCAACCGCGCGGCTTTTGGGCACGCCGCCTGCATGGCTGGAACGGGCCTCCGAGCCATGCGGTCACCTCGGCCTTTTCATGGGACGCAGGGCCTTGCGCCATTCCTGGCGCCGGATCGCGCGGTGGCTTCAGGCTGATATCGGCGATGTCACGGGCACACGGATCAGCGCGTGAGAGGCAGATGAAAATGCCCCGGATTGCGCCTGCAATCCGGGGCAGCAAGACGGTTAGCGGCTGGCTGACATTACTTCGCCGCGACGACCATGATCTCGACGTTGTACTGCGGGGCGGCGAGCTTGGCCTCGACGGTGGCACGCGCCGGCGTGTTGCCGGCCGAGACCCAGCCGTCCCACACGGCGTTCATCTCGGGAAAGGTCTTCATGTCGGTGATGTAGATCGTGGCCGACAAGAGCTTCGACTTGTCGGTGCCGGCCTTGGCGAGATGGCCGTCGATGATCGAGAGAATGTCCTGAGTCTGCTCGGTCACGCTTTTGCCGGCGGCCTTGCCGGCAACGACGCCGGCGAGATAAACGGTGTTGCCGTGGACGACGGCCTGGCTCATGCGAGGTCCGGTTTCGAAGCGCTGGATAGTCATATTGTTCTCCTGATAGGGGCGGCGGTTACTTAGCGCGCTCGTGTCCTGTGCGCCACTGCGTTATTTGCATTGAGCTTGGAGCCGCCATGCCGGGACAAGCCCGGCCATCGCGGCGAGAAATCAGGAAGCCGCCTTTGCCGCCGCGCGTCCCGCATTCCTCCCCGAGAACAGACAGCCGCCGAGGAAGGTGCCTTCCAGCGAGCGGTAGCCATGCATGCCGCCGCCACCGAATCCGGCGGCTTCGCCGGCGGCGTACAGGCCCCTGATGATCTCGCCGTTGGTGCCGAACACGCGCGAGTCAAGATCGGTTTCGAAACCGCCCAGCGTCTTGCGCGTCAATATGTGGAGCTTGACCGCGATCAGCGGGCCGTGCTCGGGGTCGAGAATCCGATGCGGCTTTGCGGTGCGGATCAATTTGTCGCCGATGTAGCGGCGCGCATTGTGCAGGTTCATCACCTGCGCGTCCTTGACGTAGGGGTTGGTGATCTCGCGGTCGCGCGCCTCGATCTGCGCCTTGATGTGATCGTGCTTGAGCAGGTCGCTGCCGGCGAGGGCGTTCATCGCGCTGACGAGGTCGCCGAGATTGTCGCGCACGATGAAATCGGCGCCGTTCTGCTTGAACGCTTCCACCGGCGCCGGCGCCCCCTTGTTGGTGGCGCGCTTGATCGTCATGCGCCAGCTCTTGCCCGTGAGGTCGGGATTCTGCTCGGAGCCGGAGAGCGCGAACTCCTTTTTGATGATGCTCTGGGTCAGGATGAACCAGGAGTAATCGTAGCCGGTCGACATGATGTATTGCAGCTGGCCGAGCGTGTCGGAGCCGGGGAAGAGCGGCGCGGGCAGACGCTTGCCCGCGGCGTCGAACCACATCGAGGAAGGGCCGGGCAGGATACGGATGCCGTGGCGCGGCCAGATCGGGTTCCAGTTCCGGATGCCCTCGACATAGTGCCACATCCGGTCGCGGTTGATCAGCCGCGCGCCAGCGGCCTCGGTGATGCCGATCATGCGGCCGTCGACATGTTCGGGCACGCCGGAGATCATGAACTTCGGCGGCGCGCCCAGCCGCTTCGGCCAGTTCTGCCGGACCATGTCGTGATTGCCGCCAATGCCGCCGGAAGCGACGATCACGGCCTGCGCACGCAGCGTGAAATCGCCGACGACCTGGCGCGAGGAACTCTTGCCGCGCTCGACGCTATCGGGCTCGAGCACCGAGCCGCCGACTCCCTCGACCGCGCCGTTCGTCATCATGAGTGTGTCGACGCGGTGGCGGAACTTGAACGTTAACCGGCCATTTTTTTGCGCTTCGCGCGCGCGGCGTTCGAACGGCTCGACGATACCGGGGCCAGTGCCCCAGGTGACGTGAAAGCGCGGCACCGAATTGCCGTGGCCCATCGCGTCATAGCCGCCGCGCTCGGCCCAGCCGACCACCGGAAAAATACGGTGGCCCATCGCACGCAGCCAGTCCCGCTTCTCGCCGGCCGCGAACGCGACATAGGCTTCCGCCCATCGCTTCGGCCAATGGTCGTCGTCGCGGTCGAAGCCCGCGGTGCCCATCCAATCCTGCAATGCGAGATCAAACGAATCCTTAATGCCGAGCCGGCGCTGTTCGGGAGAGTCGACCAGAAACAATCCACCGAACGACCAAAAGGCTTGTCCGCCAAGGCTTTGTTCGCCTTCCTGGTCGACGACAATGACGCGCTTGCCGGCATCAGCGATCTCCGTCGCCGCGACCAGCCCCGCCAAGCCACCGCCGACCACAATTACGTCTGCATCGTCAGCCATCGTTTCCTCCCCCGTGCCGTTTTGATTCAAGCCCGCGTCCTCGCGCGCGGTCAACGGCAATCGGACTCTGCTGTAACGCATCGCCACCTCGGCAAGAGTCGTTTGTTCCAGTTTGGGACCTTTGCGCGCGGCGGGTGCAGCGGCCAAGCAACACTTAATTTGAATTTGTTTTGACTAGCTGTGGCTGCCTAGACAAAATCACGATCTCAAACGACGCTACGCCTTGCATCACGAAGACGATCAGATTCGGTTTCGACATTTTTGGACCTGGGGCGGGATATGAAGCTGGTGACGGGGTTGCTTGCCGCGGTACTGCTGCTGGCAGGAGTGGGGGCGAGCCAGGCAGTGGTGCGGATAGCCGACGATCGCGGCGGCCGGATCGGCACCTATGTCGACAAATACCAGGGCCTGCGCACCTCGGGCGAAACCGTGATCATTGACGGCCTGTGCGCCTCGGCCTGCACCATCGTGCTCGGCGCGGTTCCCCATGATCGGATCTGCGTTACCTCGCACGCCAATCTCGGCTTCCATGCCGCCTGGGATTTCGGCGCCAACGGCCGTGCCATCACCAACCCTGAAGCAACCCAGATGCTGTATTCGATGTATCCGCCGCCGGTACGGAGGTGGATCGCGGCGCGTGGCGGCCTGACCCAGCGCATGCTCTTCCTGCGTGGCAAGCAGCTTCAGGCGATGTACAGGCCCTGCTATCTCGACGCCCAGGCGTCCTCGAACAAGCCCGCTTCGCGCTGAACCGAGCGGGCGTTTCGCCAAAAGTAACGCGGTGGCCGGACTTGTTCCGGCCATTTGCTTTTTTGTGTACCTCTCGCCCGACTTGCCCTCCGCGTGACGTGATGTCGGGCGCGGCCATTCCGCTTGCCTGCATCGGGAACTGGCCCTATCTGAACCCCATGGTTCAGCCGATTTCCACGCAAGTCCGAATGATGGCGGCAGCCCCGCGTCAGGGCAGGGTCGCGTCCGTCATCGTCTGGAGCGCTGCCGGCCTCGGTGCGGTGGCCGTGCTCGGCGCGGCTGCATTGTGGTTCCATTACGGCACCACGGTGTTTTTCGAAATGATCGCCGCCGGCATCTCGGCCTGCTTCTGACCGGGCAATAAGGAATTCCTGACATGGACCGGACCATTCGCCCGCTGGTGATTATCGCTGCCTTCGCCGCGAGCCTCGCGGTCGGGCTGACGATCATGCTGTGGGCAATGGGCGGCTTGCGAACCGTCACGGCGCCGGCCGCGATCGGCGGACCGTTTCAACTGACCGACCAGGCCGGCCAGACCGTCACCGAGCAGAATTTAAAGGGCAAGCCGACACTGATCTTCTTCGGCTTCACCCATTGCCCAGATGTCTGTCCGACCGCGCTGTTCGAGATATCGGAAGTGCTGAAGGCAATGGGCAGCGATGCCGATCGCGTCAACGCCTGGTTCGTCTCCGTCGATCCCGAGCGCGACACGACGGCCGCGATGAAGGACTATCTCTCCAGCTTCGACCCGCATTTGAAGGGGCTGACCGGCAATCCGGAGGCGATCGCAAAGGTGCTCTCGGCCTACCGGGTCTATGCAAAAAAAGTCCCGCTCAAGGACGGCGATTACACCATGGATCACACCGCGCTGGTCTATCTGATGGATCGCGATGGCAATTTCGTAGCGCCCTTCAACCTGAAACGGACGCCCGAGGAAGCCGCGAAGGATTTGAAACGGTATCTCTGAGCGGCAAGCTGGCCGAGGAGCGAAAACGGCCTCGCATCGCGGGCCGGATGGTCTATAAGGCCGTGAAATTCCGCAAAGCCATTGCCGAAGATGTCATATCTTAACGTCCAGTTAACCAATGCAGGACTGCATCGAACCATCAGCACGTGGCTGGTCGGGCTGTCGATCGCGTGCGCGTTGACGGCTGTCGGCGGTAATGCGGCGCAGGCGCAAACCCAACCCCGCACCGCGGTCGAGGCGGCCCCGCAGGCGGTGCCCGGCTTCTGGGACCCGCGGCGGCGCCCGGACCGGCCCGACATGTCGCGCCTCACGGTGATCCGGTTCCTGACCGAGACCGATTACCCGCCGTTCAACTTTACCGGTCCCGACGGCAATCCCGCCGGCTTCAACGTCGATCTAGCGCGCGCGCTGTGCGACGAGATCAAGATTTCCTGCACCATCCAGATGCGCCGGTTCGAGACGTTGGTCGACGCCATCACTAGCAATCGCGGCGACGCCATTATCGCTTCCATGGCTGTGACGCCGGCCCTGCGCGCCCGGCTCGACTTCACCGATCCCTATTACCGCGCGCCGGCGCGCTTCGTGTCGCGGCGCGACGCCGTGATGCCGGAGATCCGCCCGGAATATCTCGAAGGCAAGAAGGTCGGCGTCATCGCCGGCACTTCGCACGAGGCCTATCTGAAGGCGATGTTCACCGACGCCGAGATCAAATCCTATCCCAACGACGACGCGCTGCGGCTGGCGCTCAGGCGGAGCGAGGTCGACTTCATCTTCGGCGATGCGATCTCGCTGGCGTTCTGGATTAACGGCACCGATTCCGCGGAATGCTGCGCCTTTTCCGGCGGGCCCTTCGTCGAGAGCCGCTATTTCGGCGAAGGCATCGGGATCGCGGTGCGCAAGGGCAATGATCTGCTGCGGACGTCGCTGAACTGGGCGCTGTTCCGAATCTGGGAAAAAGGCCGCTTCACCGATCTGTGGCTGCGGTATTTTTCGATCAGTCCGTTTTGACCGCTTCCCGTCATTGCGAGGAGCGAAGCGACGAAGCAATCCATGTCTCAGCAAGCCGTTATGGATTGCTTCGCTTCGCTCGCAATGACGGCTATAACCAGCCGTTTCCCGGCCCCCGGAGAGAGCCATTCTGATGTCCGTCATCGACCATGCCTTTAGCCCGAGCGATTTGCGTGCGCTCGCCGAACAATCCAACGCCTGGCCGTTCGAGCAGGCCAAGACCATTGTCGCGCGGCTGAAGAAAAATCCGAAGGACGAGGTGCTGTTCGAGACCGGCTACGGTCCCTCGGGCCTGCCCCATATCGGCACCTTCGGCGAGGTCGCGCGCACCACTATGGTCCGCCACGCCTTTCGCGTGCTGACCGAGGACAAGATCAAGACCCGGCTGCTCGCATTCTCCGACGACATGGACGGCCTGCGCAAGGTGCCGGACAATGTGCCGAACAAGGAGATGCTGGCGTCACATCTCGGCAAGCCGTTGTCGCGGATACCAGATCCGTTCTCCAACGAGTACCCGTCGTTCGGCGCGCACAACAATGCGCGGCTGCGCGCGTTCCTCGATACCTTCGGCTTCGACTATGAATTCGCCTCGTCGACCGACTACTACACGTCGGGCAGGTTCGACGCCGCGCTGCTGCGCATGCTGGAACGGCTCGACGCCGTCATGAAGATCATGCTGCCCAGCTTGCGCGAGGAACGCGCGGCGACTTATTCGCCGTTCCTGCCGATCTGCCCGCGCACCGGGATGGTGTTGTATGTCCCGATCATCGAGCACGATGTGAAGGCCGGCACCGTCTCCTATGACGATCCCGCGACCAAGGAGCGCGTCACGGTCCCCGTCACCGGCGGGCATTGCAAGCTGCAATGGAAGCCTGACTGGGCGATGCGCTGGTTTGCGCTTGGCGTCGACTACGAAATGGCCGGCAAGGACCTGATCGACTCCGTGAAGTTGTCGGGCAAGATCTGCTCGGCGCTCGGCGGCACGCCGCCGGAGGGCTTCAACTACGAGCTGTTCCTCGACGAAAAGGGCCAGAAGATTTCGAAGTCGAAGGGCAACGGGCTCACCATCGACGAATGGCTGCGTTACGCCTCGCCGGAATCGCTGTCGCTGTTCATGTATCGCGAACCGAAGGCGGCGAAGCGGCTCTATTTCGACGTCATCCCGCGCAATGTCGACGACTATCAGCAGTTCCTCGACGGCTTCACGCGGCAGGATGCCAAGCAGCAGCTCGCCAATCCGGTCTGGCACATCCATTCCGGCAAGCCGCCGAAGGCGGACATGCCCGTCACCTTCCAGCTCCTGCTGACCTTGGTGTCGTCGTCAAATGCGGAGAACGCCGAAACGCTATGGGGCTTTATCGGCCGCTATCGTCCGGGCGTCACGCCGCAAACGCACCCGAAGCTGGACGCGATGGTCGGCTACGCCATCAACTACTATCGCGACTTCGTGGCGCCGACCAAGAAGTTCCGCGAGCCGACCGACAGCGAGCGCGCCGCGCTGCAGGATCTGCGCGACGCGCTGTCGAACATGCCGGCGGGATCGAGCGCCGAAGACATCCAGAACGTGGTCTATGAGATCGGCCGCCGCGAGCCGTTCCTCGATCCTGTCAAGAAGGGCAAGGACGGCCGGCCCGGTGTCTCCCTCGACTGGTTCAACATGCTCTACCAGGTGCTGCTCGGCCAGGAGAAGGGCCCGCGCTTCGGCTCGTTCGTCGCGGTGTACGGCGCTGGGAATGCGGTGGCGATGATCGACGGCGCGCTCGCAAGGAGTGCGTAGCTGTCTCGGTCGTCCCTGCGAACGCAGGCTCAAGGCCGGGACGGCACCGGAGGGCCTGGCTGCGGCTCGGACCCGCAAACCGGGATGGCAGGTCCGCCGCAATTTCAGCCATGGCGGCGCCGGATTGCGCTACACTACTGCGCATAACAGCCGTCAAAGCTCCACCGAGGGGCCAGCAAATAAGCGCATTAGGGAGAAAGCTCATGCAGTTCCAGGTTTCGCCGAAGTCGCTCAGCGAGTACAGCGCCGAGGAATGGCAGGCGCGGGTCGATCTCGCGGCCGCGCACCGGCTGGCCTTCATCCAGGGATTTTCCGAAGGCATCTTCAACCATCTGACATTCGTGGTGCCGGGTAAGAGCGACCGCTACTACCAGATCCCGTTCGGCACGCACTGGTCCGAAGTCACGGCCTCCTGCTTCATGGAAGTCGGCATCGACGACGGCGAGGTCAAAAGCGGCGAAGGCGAGGTGGAGCGGTCCTGCTATTGCATCCACGCGCCGATCCACAAGGCGCTGCCGCAGGCGAAAGCGGTGTTTCACACCCACATGCCGCACGCCAGCGCCCTGACGCGGCTGGAAGACCCCCGCATCAAGGAAATCGGCCAGACCGAGGTCGGACTGTCGGGCGCCATCGCCTATGACGACGAATATACCGGCCCGGCGCTCGATCCGGCCGAAGGCGCGCGGCTCGCTAAAGTTATCGGTGACAAGACCGTGCTATTCATGGCCAATCACGGCATCTCCACCGTCGGCGCGACCGTCGCCGAAGCATACGACATGCTGTATTACGTCGAGCGCGCCGCCCAGGTGCAGATCTATGCGATGTGGACCGGGCAGAAGCTGAAACAGCTCCCTGCGCCTGTGGTGGAAAAGACCAAGCGCGACTACAAGGACGATCATCTCTACAAGGGACCGACTCCCGCCCAGCGGCATTTCGATGCCTTGAAGCGGATGCTGGACCGCAAAGAGCCTGATTACGCGACGTAAGTTACGCGCCCCGGCTCTCCGTCGTCCCTGCGTTCGTATGCGTTCGCAGGGATGACACCGCCCTACTGGCTCGCCCACACGATCCTGGCGATCCAGGCGACGTCGTCGGCCTCAAGCGTGCGATCGGCATGCGCTGGATTGAGCGACTGCAGTTCCAGGGTCTTGGTGGTCCGGCGCTTCAATTCCTTGACCATCAGTTCGCCGTCTGACGTCTTGAGCACCACGCGATCGCCGCGCCGGATCGGCGTGCCCGGCGACACCACGATGATGTCACCGTCGCGATAGGTCGGCCTCATCGCGTCGCCCGAGATTTCCAGCGCGTAGGCATGCTCGTCGCTCGTCGACGGCAGCGCCACCTCGCCCCAGCCCTTGCCGGCGGGAAAGCCGGAATCGTCGAAATGACCGCCGCCGGCCTGCGCCAGGGCGAGCAGCGGCACCGACTGTTGGCTGCGCGTGCCATCGCCGATCAATTGCACGAAGGTCTCGACCGACGAATTGGTCGCGGCCAGCGCTTTGGAAACTGATTCCATTGACGGCCAGCGTTCGCGGCCATCGGCGGCGATGCGTTTGGATTTGTTGAACGTGGTGGGATCGAGGCCGGCGCGCTTGGCAAGACCCGAGGGTGACATGCCGGCACGTTCCGCCAGCCGGTCGAGCGCGGTCCAGATCTGGCTGTGGGTCAGAATGCGTTGCGCCTTGGCCTGTCTGGCCATCGAAAATCCCTGAAGCGATCTAGGAATTATTGCCTCATTTGGCCGGCTCGCGCAAATTCTTCCAGCCGAAGTCTGTAACCGCAGCGCTTGAGTTAGGCGCGAGCCGCCTTTACGGTCGGCCGCCAACCCGGCCATTTCCGGGAAAATCCCAAGAGACTCAACGACAAGCAGGAAGTCCGGAAAGCCGTGCCCACGATCTATAAAATCACTCCCGCCTCGGCTTGGCGCGAGGCCGAACGGCAGGGCGTCTACCGGGGAAGTAGCGACGATCTGCGCGACGGCTTCATTCATTTTTCGACCGCGTCCCAGGTCGCCGAGACCGCGCGCAAGCATTATTTCGGCCAGACCGCACTGTTCCTGGTCGCGGTCGACGCCGACGCGCTGGGGGATGCGTTGCGCTGGGAGCGTTCGCGCAACGACGAGCTGTTTCCGCATCTCTACGGCGAACTCGATCTCGGCGCGGTGACCGGCATTCTCAACATGCGCGCGCGATCCGATGGCACGCACGACATTCCGGAGCTACTCCCGTGATCCGCGCTTTCGACGCCTTCTCGCTGCCGCTGTTGCGCTGGTTCGATCCGGAGGACGCGCATCGCATGGCGATCCAGGGCCTGCGGCTACTGCCGTCGGTCAGGCCGCGCGCCGACGACCACAAACTGGCGGTACGCGCCTTCGGCTTGAATTTTCCCAATCCGATCGGCATGGCCGCGGGCTTCGACAAGAGCGCGGAAGTGCCCGACGCGCTGTTGCGGCTCGGCTTCGGCTTTGTCGAGATCGGCACGGTGACCCCGAAGCCGCAGGGCGGCAATCCGCGGCCGCGGCTGTTTCGGCTCGAGCGGGATGAAGCCGTGATCAACCGCATGGGCTTCAACAATGACGGCGCCGAAGCCGCATTGCGCCGGCTGGCGGCGCGCGCCCACCATGGCGGCATTATCGGCGTCAATGTCGGGGCGAACAAGGATTCCTCCGACCGTGTGGCCGATTATGTCAAGCTGATCGAGACCTTTGCTCCGGTCGCGAGCTATTTCACCGTCAACGTCTCCTCGCCGAACACGCCGGGCCTGCGCAATTTGCAGCAAGCGGCAGCGCTCGACGAACTGCTCGCCAAGGTGATCGATGCGCGCGAACGGGTGCGGAAGAATGCCGGGGATTCGCCGGTGCTGCTGAAGATCGCGCCCGATCTCAGCCTCGCCGAACTCGACGACGTCGTGCACATCGCGCGCTCGCGCCGCGTCGACGGCATGATCGTCGCCAACACCACGCTGGCGCGCCCTTCGATACTGCGCGAACAGGCCCGTGCGAAAGAGCAGGGCGGACTGTCCGGACGGCCGCTGTTTCGACTATCGACCCGCATGGTGGCGGAGACCTATGTCCGCACCGAGGGCGCGTTTCCGTTGATCGGCGTCGGCGGCATCGACTCCGGCGGCGCGGCGCTGACCAAAATCCGCGCCGGCGCCAGCCTGATCCAGATCTATTCGTCGCTGGTCTACAAGGGACTTGGTCTCGTCGACGACATCAAAAACGATCTCGCCTCGACCTTGCTGCGCACGGGGCGTGATTCGCTGTCGGAGATCGTGGGCGCGGATGCAGCGACGATTACCGCCGAGGACTGGCCGGTGAGGTAGGCTCTTCGCGCAAGCGCCTCCCTGGCCCTCAGCCCGACCTTCTCCCCGCAAGCGCCGGGCGAGGTCGCGCTTCTCATCCAAACGACTTCCTCAACAGCGCCGGATACCGCAGCGCCTCTAACCCACCGCGCGCGGCGTAATGAACCAGTAGCGCGCCCCACAGTCCGGCATTGCCAAACGAGCGCAGCGCAAACCACGCGGTGAGGAAGATCACCAGCGAAGCCACCATCAGATTGCGCATGTCGCGCGCCCAGGTGGCCCCGATGTAGATCCCGTCAAAGGCAAAGGCGAACACGCCGAGCAACGGCGCAAAAATCACGAACGGCAAATAGTCGCGCGCGATGCGCCGCACCTCCACGCTTGCCGTCATCATGTCGACAAACGCGGGCCCGAACAGCAGGAAGAAGGCGGCGACCGCGAGCGCGAAGCCAAAGCCCCACATGACGACGAGCTTGACGGCGCCTGCGAAGGCCGCCTTGTTGCGGGCGCCATAGGCCCGGCCGCAGAGCTGCTCGGCGGCGTTGGCGAGGCCATCGAGGAAAAAGGCGCCGAACAGCAGAAAATTGTTCAGCACGGCATTGGCGGCGAGCGTCAGGTCGCCGGCGCGCGCCCCCTGTGCGGTGAAGAACAAAAACGCCGCGATCAGCGACGCGGTGCGGATCATGATGTCGCGGTTGACCGAGAGCATGCGCATCAGCTTGGCCGGATCGAACAGCATCGCGCGGGAAACCCCGAATTGCCCTTTCGAAAGCCGGCGGGCGATCTGCAATCCGAGCATCAGGCCTGCGGCTTCCGCGATCAGCGCGGCGATTGCAGCACCGGCAATTCCGAAGTCGAGCGCCAGCACCAGCACGACGGTCGCCGCCACGTTGATGAGATTGATCGTGATCTGCGTGCCGAGCGCCAGCTTGGCCCGGGCCTGCCCGACCAGCCATCCCAGCACCACATAATTGCCGAGCGCCAGCGGCGCCGACCAGATCCGGATGACGAAGTAGGTTTTCGCTGCGAGCGTGACGCTCTCACTGCCGCCCATGGTGTTGAGCAGAACGGTGGCGAGCGGGATCTGCAGAGCGATCAGCGCCGCGCCGACCAGTGCCGCCACGATCAGCCCGCGTGCCAGGATGGCGCGTAGCTCCGTCGTCTCGCCGGCGCCGAGCGATTGCGCCGTAAAGGCGACTGTGCTCATGCGCAGGAACCCGAACAGCCAGAACATGCAGTCGAACAGTACCGAGGCCAAGGCCACGCCGCCGAGCAGCGTGGCGTCGCCGAGCCGCCCGATCGCCGTGGTCGAGACGATACCGATCAGCGGCGTGGTCAGGTTTGCGACCATCGCGGGACCCGCGATCGCAAGCACCTGTGCCGTGGTGACTTTCGACGGAGCTAGGGGCGAATGCATACCTAGAGCTCGACGACCATGCCGTCATGGGCAGCGGTATAGGGCAGTTCGCCCAGCCGCCCGAGCATGTCGTCGCTCATATGCGTGAGCACCAGCCGTTTCGGGTTGATCTCGGGCAGATGCGCTGCGAGCGTTTTCAGGCTCAGATGGTTCTTGACGATCTTGTCAAAGTAATATGCCTCGGCGACGAACAGGTCGGCGTCGCGCCCCGCCGGGATCAGCGTCTCCGTCCACTCGGTGTCGGCGCTGTAGGCGATGACGCGGCCCTCCGCCTCGACGCGATACGCCAGGAATGGCCCACCGGATTCGCCATGAACGACGGGATAGGGCGTGACTTTGACGTCGCCGAACGTGCGGCTTTGCTCCGGTTCAAGCGCGACAACCGAGAGATCAAAACGCTGTCTTGTCTTCGATGAATGCTCGAACAGCGCTTCCATCAGGCTAGCGAGTTTTGTCTCGGTCCCTTGCGGGCCGGCAATGACGAGCGGGCGCGAACGTCGTGTGAACTGCGCATCCAGCAGCAGGAACGGCAGGCCGCCAAAATGGTCGCCGTGGAAATGCGTGATCAGGATCAGATCGATCTCGTCGCGCGCAATGCCGAGCCGCTTCAGCGCCGGCAGCGACGACGCGCCGCAATCGATCAGGAAATTGACGCGGCTACCCGTGACGTGAAAGCAGGTGTTGTACCTGCCACCGGAGCCGAGCGCATCGCCGCAGCCGACAAATCGCAATTGCATCGGCCGCCACCGCCCAACGAGTAACTATCGCCCGCGCGGGGCGCCGAACAGCCGCGACAGCAGCCAGATCGGGACCACTATCACAGCGCCGAGCAGGAAGTAGCGCCACAGCCAGTTGACGGCGTCGAACCCGAGATCCCACAGCCGCTGGAACAGCATGCGGATGCTGTGCAGGATATTCCAGGGATCGAACCCGATGGCGGCGAGCACCACGCCGACCAGGATCGACAACAGGATCAGCCGGAACGCCACCGACAGCGGCGAGCCGCCGAGAAAACGATACAGGCCGTCATGGCTGGCCGGCAGGTCTCGGACGTCGTTGGGCATCGGTTTCTCCTTGCGGGTCGTCCGCATTATAGGCACCGCGGAGCACATGGGGAACCCGCTCATATCGGTCAATGGCCCTGCGCCTGCGGAATGTTAATTGGCCGTCACGTCCTTCAACATCCGTTCCAGCGTTTCCAGCCGGTCGGCCTCGCGCGGCGGCTTGTCCCAGCGCAGCCGGCTGATGCGCGGAAACCGCATCGCAACGCCGGATTTGTGCCGCGGCGAGCGCGCCAACCCCTCGAATGCCACTTCCAGCACCAGCCCCTGGTCCGGCTCATGCACGACATGGCGGACCGGGCCGAACTTTTCGGTTGTGTTGCGGCGGACGAAACGGTCGATCTGCAACAGTTCTTCATCGGTGAACCCGAAATAGGCCTTGCCGACCGGCACCAGTTGCTCGCCATCTTCCCCCGAGGTCCAGACGCCGAACGTGTAATCCGAATAATAGGACGAGCGCTTGCCGTGGCCGCGCTGCGCATACATCAGCACGGCGTCGATGATGTGCGGATCGCGCTTCCATTTCCACCACTGGCCCTTGGGCCGGCCCGGCAGATAGGGCGCGTCGCGGCGCTTGAGCATCACGCCCTCGACGGCATCGGCATCCTCGCCGGCTCCGGCGCTGGCGGGGTCGGCACGCGCGGCGATCAGCGCATCCCAACTGTCGAAGACGATCGTTGGCGACAAATCGATGCGTGGATCGTTCAGCTTCCTGACGAACGCCTCGAGATGCGCCCGGCGCTCGACAAACGGTAATTCGCGCAGGTCGTTCTCATCGTCGCCGAGCAGGTCGTAGGCGCGCAGGTGGATCGGAAAATCCTTGGTCAATCTCGGCGAGACGACTTTTCGATTGAGCCGCTGCTGCAATACGTTGAAGGTCTGCACGCGGCCATCGCGCAGCACCAGCAGTTCGCCGTCGATCGCGCCGGGCAGATGCAGCGACGGCAGGAGGTCGGGAAAGCTGTTGGTGATGTCCTCGCCAGTTCGCGAGTAGAGCCGCGCCTGCGTGTGCCCGCGCTCATCGCGACCGCTTACTGCCTGCACGCGAATGCCGTCCCATTTCCATTCCGCGATGAAATCGGCCGGATCGAGACTGGCGAAATCTGTATCCTCGATCGCGTGCGCCAGCATCACCGGGCGGAACGGCGCCGGATCGCGGTTGACCGGCTTTTCGCCGTGGCCTTCCAGCCAGGCGAACAGGTCGAGATAGGGCGGGGCGAGCCCCGGCCAGATCAGCTCGATCTCGTGGGGGTCCTTGTCGCCCAAAGCCGCTGCGGCCGTCTTCGCCAGCCGCGCCGAAATCCCGATCCGCATCGCGCCGGTGACGAGCTTTAGCAGCGCCCAGCGGCCGGTCTCGTCGAGCTCATCGAGCCAGCGCGCGAGCTGGCTTGGCAGTTCGGTCTTGCCGAGCGTGCGAAGCGTCGTGATGACTTCGCAGAGGGTGGGGGGAGGCGGGTTGTTGTGGCGTCGCGGGTCAACGTTGAGACCACCCGTGGGATACCCCTCTCCCTGACCTCGAGAGCGAGCTTCGCTCGCCTCGGCCCCCGCAAGGGGGGAGGGAACGGCGAGAGTCTCGATTGTGGCTCTGGATTTTGTTCGCGGTGGCAGCCCAGCGTGCAGCTGCGCTCCCTCCCCCCTTGCGCGGGAGGGCTGGGGAGTGGGGTGGCCCAGCAAAGACTCGCGGTAGTTTTCTCCGCCCTTGGGCCACATCAGCGCGACCGTCTCGGATAAGTCGCCGACATAATCGTAAGACAGTCCGAACAACACCGGATCGGTACGATCCATGATCAGGTCGCGAACAAGCCCCGGCTTCGCATGTTTGAACGACAGCGCGCCGGTCAGCGCCGCCAGCGCGTAGCCGCGGTCGGGATCGGGCGTGTCGCGGAAATAGGCGGTGATCAGCCGCAGCTTGTTGTTGCGGCCGGGCTCGTAGGCGAGTCGGTCAAGCAGTTCGGCAAAGCGGTTCATGTCTCGGCCTCGTCGGCCGCCACCAACTCGTGTTCCTCCTCGTCACCGTAGCCGACCAGATCGAGCGGCCGCGCGGCAAGCCCGCGCACCCTGCACCAATGCACCAGCGCGTCTTCCTGGCCGTGCGTGACCCAGACCTCGCCGGCCCCGGTGGCCGCGATGGTGGCGGTCAGCCCGTCCCAGTCGGCGTGGTCGGAAATCACCAGCGGCAGTTCGACGCCGCGCTGGCGGGCGCGGGCCCGCACCCGCATCCAGCCCGAGGCAAACGCCGTGACCGGATCGGGAAATCGCCGCGTCCAAATGTCAGAGGTAGCCGTCGGCGGCGCCAGCGTGATGGTGCCGGCGAGATCGGCCTTCTTCATGCCCTTCACCAGCCGCAGCTCGCCGAGCGCAACGCCGCGGCTCTCATAGTAGCGCGTGATCCCTTCCATCGCGCCATGCAGATAGACCGGCGCGTCATAGCCTTGCTTGCGCAACAGCGCGATCACGCGCTGCGCTTTGCCGAGTGAATAGGCCCCGACCAGATGCGCGCGTTCCGGAAACAGCGCCACGGACGCGAGTAGCTTTTTCACTTCGTCCGCCGCATCGCCATGGCGGAACACCGGAAGGCCGAAGGTGGCCTCGGTGATGAAGACGTCGCAGGGCACGACTTCGAATGGCGTACAGGTCGGATCGATCGCGTCCTTGTAGTCGCCGGATGCAACGATGCAGAGGTCCTTGTAGGAAACGGCGATCTGCGCCGAGCCCAGTACGTGGCCCGCCGGGTGAAACTTGATCTTGACGTTGCCGAGGCTGACCTCTTCGCCATAGCGAATGGCCTGCGTGCTGCCCGCAAAATTGTCGCCATAGCGCAGCCGCATCATGTCGAGCGTTTCCTGCGTGGCGAGCACGGCGCCATGGCCCGGCCGGGCGTGGTCGGAATGGCCATGGGTAATTACGGCGCGCTCGACCGGGCGAACGGGATCGATATGGAAGCCGCCCGGCTTGCAGCACAGGCCGGCGGCAACTGGCAACAGGATGTCATGCGGACGCATCCGGCTTATATAGGGCGTCTCCCCGCGATGTTCAGCCGTGTGATGTTTAGCTGTCATGCGGGGGCTTGACCCGCGCATCCATCTTTTGAACAGTCTACTTTTTATGATGGATTGCCGGGTCAAGCCCCGGGCAATGACAAGCTTCGGAACCCATGCCTGCCCGCCTGTTTCTGTCTTCCGGCGATCTGATGGCCGACCGCCGGTTCGAATTCGCGCGCGATCTGCAATTGAAGGGCGATCTTGCGGCCGCCGCCGATCTGCTGATGCAGGCGATTGAACTGGCGCCGAATTTCACCTCCGCCTGGTTCACGCTCGCCGATATCCGCGAGCAACTAGGTGAGCATGACGCGGCGATCTCGGCGTTTCGCCAGGCCCAGGCCAGCGATCCCGGCGACCGCCGTGGCGCCGGACTTCGATTGATGCGGCTCGGCGCCGAACCATTGACCGCCATGCCGCAAGCCTATGTGCAAACGCTGTTCGACCAGTATGCGCCGCGGTTTGAATCCTCGCTGGTGGACGATCTCGGCTATCGCGGCCCGGCCCTGCTGTTCAAGGTGGTGCTGGCGGTGCGATCAGCCGAGCGCAAGCCGGCATTCTTCAAGCGCGCGATCGACCTCGGCTGCGGCACCGGGCTGGCGGCGTCGGCGTTTGCCAGGGAAGTCGATCATTTCATCGGCGTCGATCTGTCGCCGCGCATGGTCGAGCGGGCGCGCGCCACTGGCCTCTATGCGGAGCTGGAGGTCGCGGACATGCTGCAGGGCCTGCGCGCGAGGAGGGAGGCCAGCGCCGACCTGATCCTTGCCGCGGACGCCATGGTTTATATCGCCGACATCGCTCCCGTGCTGGCTGAAGCAGCGCGCGTGTTGGTGCCGGGCGGTCTCATCGCCTTCACCACGGAAACCCATGACGGTGAGGGGGTCAGGCTCGGGCACGGCCTCCGCTACGCGCACGCCGCGGCTTACGTGCGCGCGGCAGTCGAGGGGTGCGGCCTGCGGTTATCCCGCCTCGAAGAATTATCTGCCCGCAACGAGGATCATGCGCCGGTTCCTGGCCTGGTCGTCGTCGCCGCGAAAACTTGAGTCTAGGCGCTACGCACACCGCGAATGGCGGGATTGCGTGCGACATGTCAGCTATTGCCAGGGACACCGGAATGCCTGATCAAAGCTCCCATAAGGGAGAAACCACAATGAACAAGAAACAGACTCGCCGTGAATTCGGCGCGACCGCGCTCGCTGCCGCTTTTGCATCAACGCTGCCCGCCCCGTTCGTCTGGGCCGCCGAGAAAAAATACGATCCGGGTGCGAGCGACACCGAAATCAAGATCGGGCAGACCGTGCCGCATTCCGGTCCCGGCTCGCTCTACGGTGTGCTCGGCCGCGTCGGCGAAGCCTATTTCGAGATGCTGAACGAGAAGGGCGGCATCAACGGACGCAAGGTGAAATTCTTCTCCATGGACGATGGTTACAGCGCGCCGAAATGCGTCGAGGCTACGCGGCGGCTGGTCGAGCAGGAGGAGGTGCTGGCGCTGTACGGCTCGCTCGGCACCGCGCCGCAGACTGCCGTGCACAAATATCTCAATTCGAAGGGCGTGCCGCAATTGCTGCTCAATACCGGCGCGTCGAAATGGAACGACCCGAAGAACTTCAAGTGGACCATGGCGGGCCTGCCGCTCTATCCGACCGAAGCGCGCATTCTCGCCCGGCATGTCGTGAGCGTGAAGCCGAACGCAAAAATCGGCATCCTCTACCAGAACGACGATTTCGGCCGCGATTTTCTCGGTCCCTTCAAGAAGGTGCTGGCGGATGCCGGCGGCACGGCCAAAGTGATAATGGAGCAGACCTACGATCTGACGGAGCCGACGATCGATTCGCAGATCATCAATCTCTCTAAATCCGGCGCTGACGTCTTCTACAATATCTCGACCGGCAAGGCGTCGTCGCAGTCGATCCGCAAAGTGGCTGAACTCGGCTGGAAGCCGCTGCACCTGTTGTCGGCGGGATCGACCGGCCGTTCGATTCTCAGTGCCGCCGGTTTCGAGAATGCCACCGGCATCGTTGCCATCCGCTACGCCAAGGAAGTCGGCGTGCCGCGCTTCGAGAAGGATCCCGACGTGATGGCGTTCGAGGAGTTGCGCAAGAAATATCTGCCCAATGTCGACCCTGACAACACCATCGCCTTTGCCGGCTATGGCCAGGTCGCGTCGATGGCAGAGATCCTGCGCCGTTGCGGCGATGAACTCACTCGCGCCAATGTGCTCAAGCAGGCGACGACGCTGGCGGGCTTCCATTCGCCCTATTTCCTCGACGGCGTGAACTACAGCTACACGCCGGAGGACTACACGCCGATGAAGACGCTCTACATCTCGATCTTCAACGGCAAGGACTGGGATATTTCCGACAAGCCGGTGACGGAGTAGGGCTACCTCTCCCTCTCCCCGCCCTTCGCGGGGAGAGGGAGAGGGCCGCGAAGAGCGGGGCGAGGTGACTTCCGAGGCCCTCGACGAACCCGCTCCAACGGCTTACCTCTTTGCCGTGCCGTCGCCCGATCCCTTGCCCCTCGCGCCGCTTGAAACGGCTGCGCTGCTGCCCGACCGCTTCCGGCGCTGGTTCGACGCGCGCGGCTGGTCGCCGCGCGAGCATCAATTGGCGCTGCTGGCAAAGGCCCGCGACGACCGTTCGGCGCTCTTGATCGCGCCGACCGGCGCCGGCAAGACGCTGGCGGGCTTTCTGCCGACATTGGTGGAGTTGAGTGCATCCTCAACGGCGGTGCATGCTCCTCCCTCCCCCCTTGTGGGGGAGGGGGCACATATCGCAAGCGGCAAAATCGTCTCCACCGGCCGCAGCGTGAAACGCACCGGCGGTCTCCACACCCTCTACATCTCGCCGCTGAAAGCGCTCGCGGTCGACATCGCGCGCAATCTGGAAACGCCGATTGCCGAGATGGGGCTGCCGATCAAGGTCGAGACCCGCACCGGCGATACGCCGGTGTCGCGGCGGCAACGGCAGCGGCGCTATCCGCCGGATGTTCTGCTGACCACGCCGGAACAACTGGCGCTGCTGCTGTCGTCGGACGATGCGCCGTTTCTGTTCTCCTCCCTCAAGCGCATCGTGCTCGACGAGCTCCACGCTCTGGTCACCTCGAAACGCGGCGATCTGTTGTCGCTTGGCCTGGCGCGGTTGTGGCGCCTGGCGCCGGAGATGCGCGCGATCGGACTATCCGCGACGGTAGCCGAGCCGGAATCGCTGGCGCGGTTTCTGATGCCGCAGCGCGACGGCAAGGACGTGTCAGCCGATATCGTCGTGGCCGGTGGCGCGGCGGCGCCCATCGTCGAGATGCTCGACACACAGGAGCGGCTGCCGTGGGCCGGCCATACCGCGCGCCATGCGCTCGGCGAAATGTATGATCTGATCCGGCGCAACAAGACCACGCTGATCTTCGTCAACACCCGCAGCCAGGCTGAAATGCTGTTCCAGGAATTCTGGCGCATGAACGACGACGGCCTTGCCATTGCGCTACATCACGGCTCGCTCGACGTCGCCCAGCGCCGCAAGGTCGAGGACGCGATGGCGGCGGGAAAGCTGCGCGGCGTGGTTTGCACGTCCTCGCTCGATCTCGGCATCGACTGGGGCGACATCGATCTCGTCATCAATGTCGGCGCGCCGAAGGGGGCCTCGCGGCTGATGCAGCGGATCGGGCGCGCCAATCACCGACTGGATGAACCATCGCGCGCAGTCCTGATCCCGGCCAACCGTTTCGAGGTGCTGGAGTGCCGCGTCGCGATCGATGCCATTGCGGAGAATGCGCAGGATACGCCACCGTTACGCACTGGCGCGCTCGATGTGCTGGCGCAGCACGTGCTCGGCTGCGCTTGCGGCGAGCCGTTTTTTTCTGACGAACTCTATGAGGAAGTGCTGACGTCGGCGCCTTATTCCTTGCTGACGCGAACCGATTTCGACGATGTCGTCGATTTCGTCGCCACCGGCGGCTATGCGCTGAAGACCTACGAACGCTTTGCGCGCATCAAGCAGGACAAGCAGGGTCGCTGGCGCGTCGCCAATCCAAAAGTGCGGCAGAGCTATCGCCTCAACGTCGGCACCATCGTCGAAGAGACCATGCTGAAGGTTCGCCTGGTGCGCTCGCGCAGCGGCGGGTCCGGCTCGACCGGTGCGCTCGGCCGCGGCGGGCGGATGCTGGGCGAAATCGAGGAAGCCTTTATCGAAGGCCTCGTCATCGGCGACACGTTCGTGTTCGGCGGCGAAGTTGTCCGTTACGAGGCATTGGCCGAAGATCAGGTCTATGTCTCGCGCGCCAACGACAAGGACGCGAAAGTGCCGTCCTATATGGGCGGCAAGTTTCCGCTTTCGACCTATCTCGCCGAGCGCGTGCGCAAATTGCTCGACGACCGGCGCGCGTGGAATGCCTTGCCCGATCAGGTGCGTGACTGGCTGTCGCTGCAGAGGGATTTTTCCCGCGTGCCGGCAGTGCGTGAGCTGTTGATCGAAACCTTTCCCCGCGGCAACAAGCATTACCTCGTCTGCTATCCCTTTGAGGGCCGGCTGGCGCACCAGACGCTCGGCATGCTCTTGACACGGCGGATGGAGCGGGCGCGGGTGCGGCCGCTCGGCTTCGTCGCCAACGAGTATGCACTTGCCGTATGGGGCCTCGGCGATATGTCGTTCATGATCCGGCACGGCAAGCTCGATCTCAACGCGTTGTTCGATCCGGACATGCTGGGCGACGACCTCGAGGCGTGGCTCGCCGAATCCGCATTGATGAAGCGTACCTTCCGCACCTGCGCCATCATCTCCGGCCTGATCGCGCGGCGCTTTACCGGCGAGGAAAAATCCCGCCGCCAGGTGCTGTTCTCGACCGATCTGATCTACGACGTCTTGCGCAAGCATCAGGCCGACCACGTGCTGTTGCGCGCCGCGCGCGCCGATGCCGCAACAGGCCTGCTCGATCTCAAGCGCCTGGGTGATATGCTCTCGCGTATTCACGGCCGAATCAGCCATCGGGAACTCGAACACGTTTCGCCGCTCGCCGTTCCCGTGATGCTGGAAATCGGCCGCGAGTCAGTTTATGGCGAAGCAGGCGACGAGTTGCTGGCGGAGGCCGCCGACGAACTCGTCAAAGAGGCGATGGGATAAGCGGGAAGGCACGTGACGGCAGGGGCGCAGTCTTCGGGAGACGATCAACAGATGCGCGCCTCGAAGGTCATGGTTACCGACGTGACGTTCCGCGCCGACCTCTCCGGCGCGCTGTTCTGGCAGGAGCAGCGCCTGCTCGTCGTCTCCGACCTGCATCTGGAAAAAGGCTCCAGCTTCGCCTCGCGCGGCGTGCTGCTGCCGCCTTACGATACCGTGGCGACGCTGAGCCGGCTCGCCGCCGTCATTGCCCGGCACGACCCGCGCATGGTGATTGCGCTCGGCGACAGTTTTCACGATCGCGACGCGCATCAGCGGCTGTCCGCGCCGGATCGCGACGCGCTGTCAGCGATGCAGGCGCGGCGCGACTGGATCTGGATATCGGGCAATCACGATCCGGCCCTGCCGGGCGACCTCGGCGGCACGGTGGCGAACGAAGTCGCGATCGGGCCGATCGTGTTCCGCCATGAGCCGACGGGGGCGGCGGGTGAAATCGCCGGCCATCTGCATCCCAAGGCGCGCGTCGCCACCCGGGGACGATCGATGGAGCGGAGGTGCTTTGCCAGTGACGGCGAGCGCGCCGTGATGCCCGCCTTCGGCGCCTATACCGGGGGCCTGAGCATCCGCGATCCCGCGTTTGCGAAGATTTTTCCGACGCCAGGCCTGATGGCGCATGTGCTCGGCGACAACCGGCTGCACGCGATTGCCGCGTCAAAATGTTATTGAGCGACCAACCGGCTGCGCACGCGCCCTCACCTCTCCCCGCGAAGGGCGGGGCGAGCGAGTGCACCGTCGTTGCCGCTCGCTACGCCGCCTTCGCGTCGACGCTGTCGCAGAACTCGGCGAGGCGGTCGGCGAGCCGCAGCGTTGCGGGGCTGGCGTCGGGCGAGGCCACCAGCGCCAGTTCGGTCTTGTCGATCGGCGCAAAACCGTCCTTCGCCGTGAGCACGCGATGGCCGGCCTGGATCGCGATGTCGGAGAGAATGCTCAATCCCAATCCGGCGGCGACCGCGGCCTGGATGCCGGCGAGGCCGGAAGAAGTATAGGCCATGTGCCAGAAGCGCCCGGCGCTTTCCAGCGCATGGATCGCGCGCGAACGATAAAGGCAGCCGGCGGGAAAGCCGATCAGCGGCACCGAGCCAGCGTCGATATCGACCGGATGGATTTTGCTGGTGACCCAATGCACTTTCTCCGGCCACACCGCGATCGCGCCTTTCTCGCCGGCGTCGCGCTTTAGCAGCGCCAGATCGAGATCGCCGCGTTCGATGTCGCGCCGCAGATACGTGCTCTGGTCGGCGCGCACGTCGAGCCGCAGGCCCGGCCGCGACCGCGAAAACGTCGCCAGCAACTTGGCGAGACGATAGGCGGCGAAGTCCTCGGGAATGCCGAGCTTGATCGCCCCTTCGCTTTCCGGCCGTGCCACCACGTCGCGGGCTTCCTCGGCAAGCGACAATAGCCGCCGCGCATAGGAAAGCAGCCGCTCGCCGGCCTCGGTCGGCGTCACGTCCTTGCCGTTGCGGTTCAACAGCGGCTGGCCGATGTCGTCTTCCAGCCGCTTGATCTGCTGGCTGACGGTCGATTGCGTGCGGTGGACGCGCTCGCTGGCCCGGGTAAAGCCGCCGGCGTCAACGACGGACACGAAACTGCGCAGCAGCTCCAGATCGAGCATGTGAACGCTCCATTTACAAATCCACTGGACGTCAGTTTATCATTTAATTTCCAAATATCAAGGCGCGGCCCTAGATCGTGGGTGAAGGAGACTATCCATGTCGCTCGCCCCTTCGGCCGCGGTGCCCCGCGCCGGCCTCAATCTGCTACCGCTTTATATCGGCCTGTTCTGTCTGCTCTGGAGCTTTGCCTTCGTCGCCGGCAAGGTCGGCGTCACCGACTGCCCGCCGCTGATCCTGCTCACGGCGCGATTTTCGCTCGCGGGAGTCATGATCCTCGGCATCACGGCGCTGCGCGGCGAGGCATGGTCCTCGCTGACCTGGCGCGACGCCGGAATCTTCGCCATCCTCGGCGTCGCCAACAACGCGCTCTATCTTGGTCTCGGCTACACCGGGCTGCAGACGGTATCGGCCGGCCTCGGTGGCCTGATTGTCAGCGCCAATCCGATATTCACTGCTGTACTTGCGGCATTGTTTCTCGGCGAGGCGCTGACCTGGCGCAAGGTAGCGGGACTTTTGCTCGGCATCTCCGGCGTCGCCTTCATCGTCTGGCACCGCATGTCGGTCGGCACGGATAGCTTTCACGGCATCCTGTTCACGCTGGCCTCGTTGGCCTCGATCGTCGTCGGCACCATCCTGTTCAAGGTGCTGGCGCCGAAAGGAAGTCTCTGGGTCGGCAATGGCGTGCAGAATCTCGCCGCGGGTGTCGTGCTGCTGCCGTTTGCGTTCACGCTTTCCAGTGTCGGCGACATCGTGCCGAGCGCCCGGCTCGCCGGTGCGTTCGCTTTCCTCGTGCTCGGCGGATCGATCCTGGCTTACCTGCTCTGGTTTCACCTCTTGAAGGTCTGCGGTGCGACGGCGGCGAGCGCCTATCACTTCCTGATGCCGCCGCTCGGCATGCTGTTTGCCTTTCTCGTGCTCGGCGAACACGTCGAATTCCGCGACCTGCTCGGCATCGTTCCCGTAGCCCTCGGCATTTATCTGGTGACACGTCCCGCTGCGGCGGCCGGTCAATCCCGAGCTTCGGTTCTGATTAAATCAGAAGCGAAGCTCTAAGTTTTCGCTTTTGACGCGTATTCCTCACACGAACCGGAATCCGCTTCGTTCGAAAACGCCATAGTAGAAGGAGCAAGTCATGACAGTTACCATCACCCTGATCGGCGGCCCGACGGCGCTTATCGAAGTCGACGGCTTCCGGCTGCTGACCGATCCGACCTTCGACGAGCCCGGCGCCTATCAACTGCCGCACGTAAGACTGGAAAAGCTGGTCGGTCCCGCCGTCAGCGCGCATGATGTCGGCGAGGTCGATGCCGTGCTGCTCAGCCACGACCAGCACTCGGACAATCTCGATCATTCGGGGCGCGATTTTCTCAAATCCGCCAAGCGAGTGCTGACGACGGAGGTTGGCGCAAAGCGGCTCGGCGGCCATGCCGAAGGCTTTGCGCCGTGGGCCTCGACCGAACTGACCGGCAAGAATGGTCATTCGCTTATCATCTCCGCGACGCCGGCGCGTCACGGCCCGGCGGGAATCGAACCGCTCGCGGGCGACGTGATCGGCTTCGTGGTTTCGTCGAGCAAGCTGGGCAGCCGTCCGATCTACATCAGCGGCGACACCGTCTGGTACGATGGCGTTGCCGAAGTGGCGAGGCGGTTCAAGGCCGGTGTGGTGCTGCCGTTCGCGGGCGCGGCGCAAACCCGCGGCCCCTTCCACATCACGATGGACACCAATGATACGATCGAAACCGCGCGCGCATTCCCGGACGCGGTGATCGTGCCCGTGCATACGGAAGGGTGGAAGCATTTCCGCGAGAGTGCGGACGATCTGCGCGCTACCTTCGATACGCTGGGGTTTGGACCGCGTTTACGCATTCTGGAGCCGGGCGTAGCCACAATCATCGAGCCGCTATGCGCCGCGTGAAGGACCACCAGGAGGTAACGGACAAGCTCGTGGTCCGGAACCTGTGCCCGTTAGGTTCGTTGTCGCTGGGGCTGGACCCTTGGCATGTCAGTTCGCAACAAGTCGCATCGGAAGCGCCACGCGCATACGGGCACCGGCAATAACAATCCGGCAGCGCAGGCCAAGGCACATCGTTCGTTTCGCTTCCGTGATGCGCTGAGAGCACTCGGGCCCGGCCTGATCACTGGCGCGTCCGACGACGATCCGTCGGGAATCGGCACCTACAGCCAGGCCGGCGCACAGCTCGGTTACGGCATCGGCTGGACCATGCTGCTGACGTTTCCGCTGATGGCTGCGATCCAGGAAATCTCCGCACGCGTCGGCCGCGTCACCGGGCATGGTATCGCAGGCAACGTGTGCCGGCATTATTCGCCATTGCTGCTCAATGTGGTGGTGGCGCTGCTGTTCATTGCCAACACCATCAATATTGGCGCCGATCTCGGCGCGATGGCGGACGCCACCAAACTGCTAATCGGCGGCCACAGCATCTTCTATGTATTGCTGTTCGGCGTGACCTCGGTCGCGGCGCAGATCTTCCTCGATTACAGGCGTTACGTGTTAGTGCTGAAATGGCTGACGCTCAGCCTGTTCGCCTATGTCGCCGCGCTCGCCTTTGCTAAGGTTTCGTGGGGTGAGGCGCTCGCCGGCATTCTCATTCCGCGCCCGGCTTGGAGTGTCGATTATTTCACCACCATCGTTGCCATCTTGGGCACCACGATCTCGCCCTATCTGTTCTTCTGGCAGGCCTCGCAGGAAGCCGAAGATCAGCGCGTCGACAAGGCGAAGCGGCCGCTGGTCGAAAAGCACCACGGCGCGCAGAAGGAATTCAATCGCATTCGCGCCGACACCATCGTTGGGATGGCGTTCTCCAACCTGATCGCATTGTCGATCATCGTAATGGCCGCGGCGACGCTGCATGCGGCCGGAAAGACGGATATCCAGAGCTCGGCGGACGCGGCGGAAGCCCTGCGTCCGATAGCCGGCGCGTTCGCTGAAACGATTTTTGCGCTTGGCATCGTCGGCACAGGACTGCTGGCAATTCCGGTGCTCGCCGGCGCCGCCGCCTATGCCGTCGGGGAGGGACGGCGATGGCCGGTCGGGCTCGCACGCAAGCCCAAAGCCGCCGCCGCGTTCTACGCGGTGCTGGCGCTTTCGGCCGGCATCGGCATCGCGTTGAACTTCACGCCGATCAACCCGATCTCGGCGCTGTACTGGAGCGCAGTCATCAACGGCGTGCTCGCCGTGCCGGTGATGATGCTGCTGATGCTCATGGTCCGCCGCAAGGACGTGATGGACCGCTACGTCATCAAGGGCCCACTCTATTGGCTCGGATGGCTGTCCACCGCGGCGATGCTGCTCAGCGTCGTCGCGATGGGAATCGGGTTTTTTGTCGGGAGATCGTAGGACGGGTAGAGCCAGCGGGTCCGGCCTTCGGCCGGCCCGATGATAAACTCCGCGAAACCCATCATGTTCACGCCGAGTTGACTATCCGATATTGGGTATCGCTTCGCTCCACCCAACCTACGCGTTGACGCCTAATCCTTCCGGAACACGATCGACGCCATCCATCCCGTCATCAGCGCCATGAACGCAGTGACGAGCCCATAAACAAACCCGTTCTGGCGCGCGGTAGTCGCGACGAATTGTTCAAAGCCGACTTTCACGATTTCAAACGCAGTGTCGGTCTTGGCCACCAGCGCGCCTTCGGCGAACAGCTTGATCTCGACATTATAGAGACCGATCGGCACTTCCGCAGGCAGCGGAATGCCGGTGCGGAACAGCGTCGGCGTCAGGAATGTCACCGCCGAGGTCTCCTCGCGATAAAGGCCATGCTGCTTGCGCAGCCGCACGAAGGCGCTGCGGAACGCATCGTCCGGCACGACGTCGGCGTAGTCGGGCCCGACGCGCTGGGTGAGCAGCACGTTGTTCAGCCCGAGCTGCTGCCGCCGCTGCACCTCGGGCGAGGCGATGGCGTCGAACGGGCGGTTGGAAAACAGCGCCAGATAGGTCGGCACCTGGAGGAACTGCCGGGAGTCGGTGTTGATCCAGATCCCGAACCGGCGCTCCTTGCGGCGCGTCACCATGTCGGCGCGCGGGCCGGCAACCGTCACCACGAGATCGTAGGTGCGATTGGCCGGCGTGCTGGCGTCCTTCTCGACCGAACCGAACAGCACCAGCTCCTCGCCGGAATAGTTCGGCGTCACGGTGACGCGATGGTTCGACACCGAAACGATTAGCCGTTCGGCGCGAACCGGCGACGCCGCGAGCACCGCGGCCAGCGCAAGCCATCCGAGCGTGCGGGCGAGGCGTGCGGTCATCCCGTCACTCCTGTTTCCCGCACGGTGAAGAGATCCTCGGGCCGGATCACCAGTTCAACGGCGAAACGAATGCCCACGGCGAGAACCAGTAGCCCGAGCAGCAGCCGCAAATGCTCGCCGCGGATTTTCTGCCCGGCGCGGGCACCGAACTGGGCGCCGGTGACGCCGCCGACCATCAGGATCAGCGCCAGCACCGCATCGACCAGATGATTGGTCACGGCATGCAGCATGGTGGCGAACACCATCGTGACCAGGGTGAGCACCATCGAGGTGCCGATCACGGTCGAGGTCGGCACCCGCAGCACATAGATCAACAGCGGCACCAGGATGAAACCGCCGCCGATCCCCATCACGGCACCGATGAAGCCAATGAGCAGGCCGATCACGACGACCGGAATGACGGACAGATAGATTTTCGAGCGCTTGAAGCGCATCTTCAACGGCAGGCCATGAATCCAGACATGGCTGCCCGGGCGGCGCGTGGTGACCGGACCGCCGCGGCGGGCCCTTAGCAGCGCCCGCAGGCCTTCCCAGAACATCAGGCCGCCGACGGTGGTCAGCAGGATCACGTAAGACGTCGCGATCATGAGATCGAGCTGACCGAGCGAGCGCAGCAGCGTGAAGGTCCAGACCCCCAGCGCCGTGCCCAAACTGCCGCCGCTCAGCAGCACCACCGCCAGGACCGGATCGATGGCGCGCCGCCGCCAGTAGGAGATCGCGCCGGAGAACGAGGACGCCGCGATGTGGCTGGCGACCGAGGCGACCGCGACCGCGGGCGCAATGCCGACGAAGATCAACAGCGGCGTCATCAGAAAGCCGCCGCCGATCCCGAACATGCCGGAGACGAACCCGACCGCCGCGCCCATCGCCAGGATGAGGAAAACATTGACCGGAATGTCGGCGATCGGGAGATAGAGCTGCACGCGCGTCTGCTTTTGTAGCTTTGCCGCAAGAGACGGCCGAGGGGCCGTTCAGGGCATGGTTTCTCTTGTATTTGCCGGCAGTGGAAATCCGGTTCGCGCATGCACCTTTGCGTGCGCAGGGCCGGTTCCCGCGCCTTTGCATAACTGAATTCGGCAGCGTGAGGGACTAAAAATGCCCGGGAAGGCAAATTTTTGCCGTACGTGGCCGGCGCTCGGCGAGCGGCAGGCTCAGGGCGTTCCGAGCGGGTCGGTGACGAGGTTCATCGCAAGAGCCTGCTTGGGGCTGAGCCAGCGAATGTCCCTGGTCTCGGACATCGCTTCCACGATCGAGGATGAAACCCCCATTTTGGTCATGTAGCCCAACACCGCGCCTGATATCCGCTGGGCCTCTGCGACGGGATCGCTCACGGGTTTGGTCGTGACAAACCGATGAACGCCCAATGCCGAGCCCAATACGCCGTAGCGAGCCTTGCCTCCGGCATAGGCCAGCACGCAGGCGCTGGCGCAGTAACCGGGCTTGATGCGGCCCACATCGTCGGCGCTGCCGACCGCTGTCGCTAGCCCCCGCGACCGGATGATCTCGCCCATGATCACGGCCTGGTTCAAATCACCGCCGGGGGAGGCCAACAAGACGATGTCACCGGGTGCGAGGTTGGCCTGGTCCAGCCTGCTGCGAAACCAGCTCGCCGCAGCGGGGCCGATCGTGCCACTGACGAACAGGGCGCGGCGCCCCCGGCTCGAACCGTCGAGATGGAGCGTATCGATCACCTGCGATGTCAGGCTTGGCGAGACGTACTGGTCCTTCCAGTAGTGCCAGGCCTCCGGCTGCGACAGCTCCCGGTAGGCGCGAATGCACACGCCGGCAACCAGCAGGATGAAGATTGCCACCGTCCAAAAATGCCATTTGCGCCGGGGTGGCTGGGGCGGCGGCGCCGGGGCCTGACCGGCCGGGAGGCGCGGTGGTGCGACCGCAGGGCCTGTCGGCGAGCTGCGTAAACGATTTTCCCCGTCCTGGTTGTCGCCGGCTGACAATCGATCCTCTTTGCAAGCCGGACCCGTTCAGGATCAAGCTGGCCAGAGCACTAATACGAATTTATGGCCGAGGATATGGCGGCGATGCCGACGGTAAGCGCTTAGTGAACGGCGGCGGTGCGCTTGGTCGCAGCCGGTTTGGCGGCGGGCTTGCCCGTGGCAGGTGCGGGGGCCGAATCCCAGCCGCCGGCGGGCGACGCCACGTTAACGGCATCGTCCGGCTGCGGCTCCACGGTGAAGGTCTGGATCGCAAGCTTGGCCGCTGCCAGCGACTGGGCGTCGAGGCGCTTGGCAACATCGTCGCGCTTGCGACCGGCATCCGTATCGCCTTGGGCGGCTGCGAGGCTGAACCATTTGAAGGATTCGGCGAGGTTCTGTTCGACGCCGATGCCGCGGGCATAGAGGATGCCGAGGTTGAACTGGCTGTCGGCGACGCCGCGATCGGCGGCTTTGCGGAACCAGATCGACGCGCTCTTGTAATTGGCACCCTTGCCGCCGCCATCGGCGTCGAGCACGGCCAGATTATGCATCGCCTTGGCGCTGCCGCGCTCGGCCGCCTGCAGGTAGTAACGCCGCGCGATATCCAGGTCCTTTTTCACGCTCATGCCCTTCTCGTAGAAGGTGCCGAGCCGGAACAGTGCGGGCACCACGCCGGCCTGTGCCGCGCGGTCGTACCATTTGGCGGCCTCGTCGAGGTTCGGGGCGATGCCCTTGCCTTCGGCAAAGCGCACACCGACCTCGTAAGCCGCGGCCGGGTCGCCCTTCAGCGCGGCGGCGCGCAGCACCGGCCCGCCGATACCATCGGGCAACCGCTCGCTCGGCGGCACCGCGATCATCGCAAGCTTGGCGCCGCTGGCCGGCATCGCGTGAATCGCGCCGGTGATATCGCTGGCCGTAACCGGGGATGCCGTGGCCTGCGGCGGAGCTGCGACCCGCGCGCTGTCCAACGTGTTCGGCGCCGAAGAATTGTTCGATTGCTTCTCGACCGGCGTCGGCGAGATCATCGAGGGCGCCTGCGGTGCGGGCATCGCAGGAGCGGGCCTTGCGCTGCTCTCCGAGGGTGCGGGGGCCTGCGCCGGTGCGGCCGGTTCGCTGGACTGTTCCATCATCGGCAGTTGCAGGACGCTGCCGGTATCGAGCAGCGTCATCGCCATCTTGAAGGTGCCGAGCACGATCACGACCACGCTCGCGCCCACCAGCAGCGAGCGGATCTTGGTGGAAATGTTCGACGCGTTCTTGTCGCCGGCCTTGGCCTTGTCGCCGCCCTTGTCCTTCGATGCGGCCTTCGCAGCCGAACGTCCGGCTTTCTCGGGCGGGGGCGTGGCGGCTGCGGCCTGCGCGGCGCGGCGCGCAGCGGCAATGAAGCTCGATGAGCTGACCGGCTCCTTCGGTGCGGAAGCAATCTCGTTGATCGCGTTTTCGGAAGCGGCGATCCGTTCGGATGGCGAAGCGACGCGCGGCGGCGGCCGCGTGCCGGGCTCGAGCGGGTGATCCGGCGGCAATTCCGGCGCGATCGCGGTGCGCGGCGCGGCCGCATGCGGCTCCAGGATTTCGCTGATCGCCCGCGGCGGGAGTGGCGGCGCAACCGGCGCGGCCGGCTGCACGGCGTGGAATTCGCGCGGGGCGGCGGCAAAGGGCTCCGGAGCATTCCCCTGCAGCGCGGCAGGGTTCGGCAATTCCGGCTTCGATTGCTGCGGATAGGTCATCAGCGGCGTGGTCGGGCGGGGCGCTTGCTCGCTCATTTCGGTCGCTGCAAGCGGAGCGGCGGACGTGGCCGGCGCACCGCGAACCCCGCGCAGATCGCCTTCGATCATCGACAGGCGATCGACCACATGGCCGAGCGTATTGTGAACGGTCTCCAGCGAGTCCTGCGTGCGGCGATCGGTTTCCGACTGGCTGAAGCGGATGTCGGATAGTTCGCGCTTGACCAGGTCGACGATGCCCGAGTCAGTCGGCTGCGATGCACTGCCGGAATTGCGGTTGGATTCGGCGAGTGCGACCAGGCTGGCGTGCTGGCGTTCAAGAGAACGCAGAATATCGTGCAGGCCTTCCTCGACCCGCCCGAGGTCGATGGCCGGAGCTGCGGAACGATCGTTGGAGGCTTCCAGGCGCTCCAAGAGATACGAGACGCGCTGTTCGAGATGGGCAAATGCCGACGCATTGTCGTCGCCGGCCGGAATGCGGTCGAGCCGCTCCGACAGCGAGCGCAGCGCGTTTTCGACATACTCCGAATTCTCGCTTGCGGCCGGCGGCTGCCGGGACTCCAGCGTCGAGGTCAGCGCGGCCAGGCGCTGTTCGAGAATACCGAAGGCATCGCTGTTGCCGTCAAAGCGGGAAAGCTGGTCGACCTTGGCCGACAGCGTGTGCACGTCGTCGGCGAGGCGGGCCAGCGCGTCGTTGGAGGCGACGTTGGAGACGATCCCGCGCAGCGCCGCGATCGCGCTTTCGAGCTGCTGCACCGTCGACGGATCGTCGTTCGAGCGCAGGATCAGGTCGAGCTTGGCGCCGAGATTGTGGATCGCCTCGTCATAGCCGGTGAGCTGCTCGGCCGGCGTCAGCGAGCGCAACGCTTCGCGGATTTCGCCAAGGGCGCGCTCGATGTTGGCCAGCATCTGGCCGTCGGTGCCGTTATGGCGGCTATCGTCGATGCGGCGGGACAGCGAGCGGATTTCGTTCTCGAGCGATTCGATCTCCCGGCGTGGCACCGCCTCGGTGATGGCCTGACGGATTTCGGCAAGCTCGCTGCGGAACGCCGCAATCGACTGTTCGATATGATCGGGACGCTGCAGCGCCTCGATCTGGCTCGTGATCTTGATCAGGTGCCGTTCGAGCGAAGAAAAGTCCGGCCCCGCAGGCGCGGCCTGCGTCATTGGCTGCACAGATTTGGGCTGCGCAGAATGGGGCTGGGCGGCAGGGGCGGTCGGCGCGGCATTGCGCGGCGGCATCGGCCGCGGCGGCGGAGTATCGAGTTCGTGCTGGCGCGCGGCGATTTCGGCGATCGCAAAATCCATCGAGGCCGGGCTAAGCGGCGGCGCCGGGCGATAGACCTGGGTCGCGGCACGCTCGACCAAATCGGTCTGACGCTGCCTTTCCAGCATCTGCGCCTGACGCGCCGGCACGGGATTCGAAATCTGCGACAGCCGCGCGTCGAGGCGCGAAATGGCCTCGTTTAGCTGGCGCGCCACCGTCGGCTCGCCATGAGCGGCTTCGCCGCGGACTGCAGGCCGCGAAATCTGCTCGATCTGCTTTGTGATCGAATCCAGCCGCTGGTGAATGTCGGCCACGTCGGGGATCTGCCGGCCCGGCGTCGCCGGCCGCTGACCGGAGGGCGCGCCGAAACCGGGCGGGGCCGGTTCGCCGACGGTAGAATTCAGCCATTCGTTCAGCGACATGCCGGCGCGGCGTGCAGCCGCCTCGGCCCTGTCGCGCACCGATGGATCGATGCCGTCAACACTCCACGATACGCGCGAATTCATGCTCTCGTCCGGTTCCGCTACGGCGCCCCACCCGCGCCATCAGCCTCCCCGCGCGTCCCACTGAAGAGACAATCGTATTTTCGCGCGGGTCGCCTGCCTCGGAACTGACTTTTTCGCGTTACGGTAAAGAAGCGGTTAAGGAATGGGACGGACGGCCCCAAAAGTTACCAGGCGGCCAAATCAGCCGGCGTTAGCTATTGGTTTCGCGCTTGACGTCCTCGATCGGTACGACGTTGGTCCGCTCCGCGCCGGAAGACAGGGCCGACAATGCCTCGATCGCCTCTTCGCACCATTCCGCCACGGCGCGCTCGTGGGCGAGGCCAACGCGAAGTCCCAGCAATTTTCCGACATCGGCCGGCGGTGCCGTGCCGTCAGGGAAGCGCTTGCTGAGCAGGCGTTCGTAGCGGGCGAAGCGGTCGCGGTGGTGTTCCAGCCGCGCCATCAGATCTGTGCGCAACGGTTCGATGTCGACGCTGTCGAGCGCGTAGAGCCGCACCAGGAGGTCGTCCTTGATCGAAGCCGGAACGCTCGGCCGTGCGGCCCAATGCCGGAGCGCGGCGCGCCCCTCGGGGGTGAGGGTATAGACCAGCTTGTTCGGCTTGCCGGACTGCACCACCTCGCGGCCCTGGATGTGGCCGCGGTCGCGAAGTTTTGTGAGTTCCCGGTAGATCTGCTGGTGGTCCGCCTTCCAGAAAAACCCGATCGAGTTGTCGAACGTCTTGGCGAGCTCGTAGCCCGTCATCGGACGTTCGGTCAGGCAGGCAAGGATCGCGTCACCAAGCGCCAAAACGCCGGCCTCCGGCTTTTCATTGTAATTTGACATTATGCATAAAGTTGCATATGCGTCAACGCGCATAAGATCCGGAGAAGCCCATTCTCCGGCGCAGCCCGTCATCGCCCGCATAGGAGACATGATGACCATGAGCGGCCTCGACAAGTGGTACGGCTACATGAAGTCCCATGACACGGCAGCGTTATGGGATCTGTTGCACCCGGATTCGGTGTTTGAAAGCCCTGTCGTTCATACGCCGCAGCGCGGGCGCGACATCACCTTCAAATATCTGGCGAGCGCCGAGAAGGTGCTGGGCGGCCCCGGCTTCAAATACACAGGCGAATGGCGCAGCCCGAACGGTGCGGTCCTCGAATTCGAAAACGAGATCGAGGGCATCAAGATCAACGGCGTCGACATCATCACGTTCAGCGATGACGGTAAGATCACGCACTTCAAGGTGATGGTGCGTCCGCTGAAGGGAATCAATCTGCTACACCGCTTGATGGGGGAGCAACTCGCCAAGCAGTGACGAGGGGCGAGAGATCAAGGTCGTCACCATCCCCGGCGTCTTTATATGTCGCAATGGCTGTCGGGATATTTGCTGGCCTGGTCACTCCCTAGGACATCGCGAACCGGATAAGGTCGCTTTCCGGAACGCCGCACAGTTTTACGTCAAGCGCCGCCGCCAGTTTTCAAGCCTGCCCCTGCCGGGAGAACATCATGCCGATCTACAAAGCCCCCGTGGAAGACGTCACGTTCCTACTCAACGACGTGTTCCAGATCGACCGCTACGACAATTTGCCCGGTTTCACCGACGCCTCCGCCGATGTGCGCGAGGCGATTTTGGGCGAGGCCGCAAAGCTTTCCGAAGAGGTGTTGCAGCCGCTCAATCGTGTCGGCGATCTCGAAGGCTGCAAGCGGCATGACGATGGCTCGGTGACGACGCCGAAGGGGTTCAAGGAAGCCTTCAAGCAGGTAACCGAAGGCGGCTGGCTCGGTCTGTCGGCGCCGGCGGAATATGGCGGGCAGGGGCTGCCGGTGACGTTGAGCCAGGTTGTCACCGAATTCCAGAGTGCGGCCAACATGGCGTTCTCGATGTATGGCGGCCTGACCATGGGCGCGACGGCTGCGCTTCTGGTGCACGGCAAGCCTGAACAGAAGAACATGTTCGTGCCGAAGATGGTGGCGGGTCAGTGGACCGGCACCATGAACCTCACCGAGCCGCAATGCGGCACCGATCTCGGCCTGTTGCGCAGCAAGGCGGTGAAGCAGGCCGACGGCAGCTACAAGATCACGGGCACCAAGATATTCATCTCGTCCGGCGAGCATGACCTCGCCGAGAACATCATCCATCTGGTGCTGGCGCGCATCGAAGGCGCTCCCGCCGGCATCAAGGGCGTGTCGCTGTTCGTGGTGCCGAAATTCCTCGTCAACGCCGACGGCTCGCTGGGGCAGCGCAACGGCGTGTCCTGCGGCTCGATCGAGCACAAGATGGGCATCCACGGCAATTCGACCTGCGTGATGAACTACGACAACGCCACCGGCTGGCTGATCGGCGAAGAGAACAAGGGCATGCAGGGCATGTTCGTGATGATGAACGAGGCCCGCCTCGGCGTCGCCGTGCAGGGGCTGGCGCAGTCCGAAGTCGCCTATCAGAACGCCGTCGCCTATGCGCGCGAGCGCCTGCAGGGCCGCTCGCTCACGGGCGCCAAGGAGCCTGAGAAACCGGCCGACCCGATCATCGTGCACCCGGATGTTCGCCGCGTGCTGCTCACCATCCGCGCCTTCAACGAGGCGGCGCGCGCCATGGTGGTGTGGACCGCGCTGAAGAGCGACGTCGCCCACCGCTCCTCCGATCCGAAGGATCGAGAGGCCGCCGACGACCATATGGGCCTGATGACTCCGGTCATGAAGGGCGTGATGACCGACGTCGGCTTCTCCAACGCGGTGCTGGCGCAGCAGATGTATGGTGGCCACGGCTATATCGCCGAGCACGGCATGGAGCAGTTCGTGCGCGATGCGCGCATCGCCATGCTCTATGAGGGTGCCAACGGCATCCAGGCGCTCGACCTGGTCGGCCGCAAGCTGCCGCGGAATGGTGGCCGCGCCGTGATGGCATTCTTTGCCGAGGTCGGAGCGTTTGCCAAGGAGCACGGCGGCGACGAAGCGATGAAGCCGTTCGTCGCGCCGCTCTCGACCGCGCTCGGTCATCTGCAGCAGGCTACCGGTTGGCTGATGCAGAACGCGTTGACCAAGCCCGACAACGCCGGCGCCGCCGCCACCGACTACATGCAATTGTTCGGCCTCGTCGCCTTCGGCTACATGTGGGCGCGGATGGCGAAGGTGGCGCAGGACAAGATTGCGGCTGATGGCGCCACGCCCTATCTGACGACCAAGCTGGTGACAGGCCGCTTCTTCATGGAGCGGATGCTGCCGGAAACCCACGTCCATCTTGCGCGCATTCAGTCCGGTTGCGCGACCACCATGGAACTGGCGTCGGAAGCCTTCTGATTTTTCGCCGTTTCCCGTTCGATCTGCCTATAATATTATGATCCTCATACCAGGAGGGCGTCATGCCTGAGGCATATATCTACGATCACGTTCGCACCCCGCGCGGCCGCGGCAAGCCCGATGGCGCGCTCCACGAGGTCACGGCGCTGGCGCTCGCCACGGTGCCGCTGCAGGCGCTGAAGGAACGCAACAACCTCGCTGAAGACGTTATTGACGACGTCATCCTCGGCGTGGTCGATCCGGTCGGCGAAGCCGGCAGCGACATCGCTCGCTTCGCGGCGCTGAAGGCGGGCCTCGGCGAAAGTGTCCCCGGCGTGCAGATCAGCCGGTTCTGCGCCTCCGGCCTCGACGCCGTGAATTTTGCCGCCGCCCAGATCATGGCCGGCCAGCATGAACTCGTGATCGGCGGGGGCGCCGAATCGATGAGCCGTGTCGGCATCGGCGCGTCCGGCGGCGCCTGGCCGATGGACCCGTCGATGGCGGTGCCGTCCTATTTCATGCCGCAGGGCGTCTCGGCCGATCTGATCGCCACCAAATACGGTTTTTCGCGCGACGACGTCGACGCCTATGCCGTGCAGAGCCAGCAGCGCGCCGCCAAGGCCTGGGACGAGGGTCGCTTCAACAAGTCCGTGGTTCCGGTGAAGGACGTCAACGGCCTCACCATCCTCGCCAAGGATGAGCACATGCGCCCGACCACGACCATGCAGTCGCTGGCGCAACTGCAGCCGTCGTTCACCGTCGTCGGGCAGATGGGTGGCTTCGATGCGGTCGCGATCCAGTCGCACCCCGAAATCGAGCGCGTCAATTACGTCCACCATGCCGGCAATTCTTCCGGCATCGTCGATGGCGCCGGCGCGGTGCTGCTCGGCAGCAAGGAAGCAGGCGCCAAGCACGGCCTGAAGCCGCGCGCAAAAATCCGTGCCTTCGCCAATATCGGCTCGGAGCCCGCAATGATGCTGACCGGTCCGGTCGATGTCACCGAAAAGCTGTTCGAGCGTTCCGGCATGAAGAAGTCGGACATCGACCTGTTCGAACTCAACGAGGCCTTTGCTTCCGTCGTGCTGCGTTACATGCAGGCGTTCGAGATTGACAATTCGAAGATCAACGTCAATGGCGGTGCGATCGCGCTCGGTCATCCGCTAGGGGCAACGGGCGCCATGATCCTCGGCACCGTACTCGACGAGTTGGAGCGCACCAACAAATCGACCGCGCTGGTGACGTTGTGCATCGGCGGCGGCATGGGGACAGCTACGATCATCGAAAGAGTCTAGCTGCCGTAGGGTGGGTTAGCCGAAGGCGTAACCCACCCGTGCCACGGCGAGAGAAGTGGTGGGTTACGCTTCGCTAACCCACCCTACGAAATCCAAGTCAACCGCCGCGCCTGATATCGGCTGCCGGCACCGAGGGAGCAACTACATGGCCTTCAAGAATTTCAAACTAGACACCGACGCCGACGGCATTGCGCTCGTCACCTGGGATATCCCCGGACGTTCGATGAACGTGCTCGATGAAACCTCGACCACCGAACTCGAGGAGATCCTGAAACAGACCACGGCGGACGCCGCGGTAAAGGGCGTCGTCATCACCTCCGCCAAGGAAGCGTTCTGCGCCGGTGCCGATCTTTCCATGCTCGAGGGCATGAACAAGGAATACGCGAAAGTCTTCAAGGAAAAGGGCGAGGTTGCCGCCAACCAGATGCTGTTCGACCAGAGCCGGCGCTTCTCGCTGGTGCTGCGCGGCATCGAAACCTGCGGCAAGCCGTGGGCGGCCGCGATCAACGGCTTGGCGCTCGGCGGCGGTTTTGAGGTGACGCTGTCCTGCCACTACCGCGTTGCGGCTGAAAATCCCAAGACCCGGCTCGGCCTGCCCGAGGTGAAGGTCGGTCTGTTCCCTGGTGCCGGCGGCACCCAGCGCGTGCCGCGCCTGGTGCCACCGCAGGATGCGATGACGATCCTGCTCAAGGGCGACCCGGTCACCGTGGAGAAGGCCAAGTCGCTGAACCTGATCCACGCCATCGTGCCGGCAGCCGACCTGATCAAGGCGGCGAAGGACTGGATCAAGGGCGGCGGCAAGGCGGTCGCGCCCTGGGACGAGAAGGGCTTCAAGCTGCCGGGCGGACCGGTGTTCTCCAAGGCCGGGATGATGATGTTTCCGGCGGGGAATGCGATCTACCGCCGCGAGACCTACGACAATTATCCGGCGGCGCGCGCCATCATGAGCTGCGTCTATGAGGGTCTGCAGTTGCCGATCGACGCCGCGCTCCGCGTCGAGTCGCGCTACTTCACACAAGTGCTGCGCTCCAAGGAAGCCGCAGCGATGATCCGCAGCCTATTCCTGTCGATGCAGGAACTGAACAAGGGCGCGCGGCGGCCTGCGAACGTGCCGCCGACCAAGGTGAAGAAGATCGCCGTGATCGGCGCCGGCTTCATGGGCGCCAGCGTCGGCTACGTCTCGGCCCGCGCCGGCCTCGACGTCGTCCTGATCGACCGCGACCAGGAAAGCGCCGACAAGGGCAAGGCCCATGCGCAGAGGGTGATCGACGAGCAGATCGCCAAGGGCCGCGCCAAAGCAGGCGACCGTGACGCGCTGCTGGCGCGCATCACGCCATCAGCGGACTACGCCGCGCTAGGGGATTGCGACCTCGTCATCGAGGCGGTGTTCGAGGACCGCAAGGTCAAGGCGGAAACCTTCGCCAAGGCGCAGCAATACCTGAAGGGGGATGCGATCTTCGCGTCCAACACCTCGACGCTGCCGATCACTTCGCTGGCCGAAAGCTTCAAGGATCAGGGCAAGTTCATCGGCATCCATTTCTTCTCGCCGGTAGAGAAGATGATGCTGGTCGAGATCATTCTCGGCAAGAACACCGGCGATGTCGCGCTCGCCGCCGCGCTCGACTATGTGCGGGTGATCGGCAAGACGCCGATCGTCGTAAATGATTCCCGCGGCTTCTACGCCAACCGTTGCGTCGGCCGTTACATCGCCGAAGGCAACGAGATGTTCCTCGAAGGCGTGCCGCCGGCGATGATCGAGAACTGCGCCAAGATGGCCGGCATGCCGGTCGGTCCGCTGTCGCTGTCGGATGAAGTCGCCCTCGACCTCGGGCTGAAGGTCATCAAGGCGACCGAAGCTGATCTCGGCCCCAACGCCATCAACCCCGACCAGAAGAAGCTGATGGTGGAACTGGTCGAGAAGCAGGGCCGCCTGGGGCGCAAGAATGCCAAGGGCTTTTACGATTACCCCGAGAAGGGCAAGGGTCAGAAGAGCCTGTGGCCCGGACTTTCCGCGCTGCAGCCCAAGCAGCTCGACCCCGATACGATTGATATCGAGGAATTGAAGCAGCGCTTCCTGGTGGTGCAGGCGGTGGAGGCCGCGCGCACGGTGGAGGACCACGTCATCACCGACCCGCGCGAGGCCGATGTCGGCTCGATCTTGGGCTTCGGCTTCGCGCCGTTCACCGGCGGCACGCTGTCCTATATCGATTTCATGGGCACGCGGAAGTTTGTCGAGCTCTGTCACAAGCTGGAAGCCAAGTACGGCTCCCGCTTCACCCCGCCGAAGCTCCTCGAAGACATGGCGGCGAGCGGCGAGACCTTCTACGGCCGCTTCCCGCCGAAGAAGCAGGCGGCGTAACGCTCTCCTTCGTCATTCCGGGATGGTCCGAAGGACCAGACCTCAGGTGCGCAATTGCGCATCGTAGTTCGATGCTTCATCGCCCCGGAATGACGAAAACAAAAAGGGCCGGATCGTCGATCCGGCCCTTGTCTCTTGTCTCTGTCGAACGTTCACGCCGCCTTCAGCAGCCCTTCCTTGGTCATCGCCTCCTGCACCGTCGGGCGCGCAGCGACGCGGGCCTTGTAGGCAAGAAGGTTCGGCATATCGGAGAGATCGAACTTCAAGCGGTCGGTCGCCCACATCAGCATGGTGAACAGATAGCCGTCGGCCACGGTGAATTGCTTGCCCATCAGGTAGTCGCGCCCGGCCAGCGCCGTTTCAAGGTATTTGAACTTGCCCATGGCGCGATCCTTGAAAAACGCCTTGGCGTCGTCGGCCAGCGCCGGCGAGAACATCGGTCCGAGATTCTTGTGCAGCTCGGTCGTGATGTAGTTCAGCCATTCCAGCAGCTTGTAGCGCTCGTCCGAATCGCGGGGCGGCACCAGATTCTTGCCCGCCCTGTCGGCGATCATCTGGACGATGACCGGCCCCTCGGTGACCAGTTCGCCCGAATCAAGCGCCAGCACCGGCACCTGGCCCTTCGGGTTGACCTTCAAAAAGTCGTCACCATTCTCAAGCTTCTTGGCGCGCAGGTCGACCTTCACCAGATCGTAGGGCAGACCGGCCTCGAGAAGCGCGATATGGGGGGACAGCGAACAGGCGCCCGGGGAATAGTACAGTTTCATTGGCTTTTTCCTTCCCTCGATATTATTGGCGGGATGACTAAATGCATCTGCATGGAATAGTCAAGATTGATGCAGATGCATTTAGTGCGGTACACTGATCCTTGACAGATACGGACCGGACCATGAAACGCAAACCATCGACCGAGGCGACCGCCGCCTGGATCCGCCTGATGCGGGTGCAGAGCCGGGTGCTCGATGCCGTCGAACAGGATTTGAAGAAAGCGGGCTTTCCGCCGCTGGCCTGGTACGATGCGCTATTGGAACTGTCGCGTGCCCCGTCCGGTGAGATGCGCCCGGTAGAGCTGGAAAAGCAGATGCTGATCCCGCAATACTCCACCTCGCGGCTGATTGACCGCCTGGTGGACGAGGGCCTGGCGGCGCGGCGCGAATGCAAGATCGACAAGCGCGGCCAGTTCGTAGAGATCACCGAAGCCGGGCGCGAGTTGCAGAAGAAGATGTGGGGCGCCTATTCGGCGGCGATCGAAAAGCACGTCGGCTCCAAATTATCAGATGCCGACGCCACGAAGCTTTGCGGTCTGCTCGACCGGCTGGGCTGCTCGTGCTCCGACGTCAAGGCGGCCGCTGCCCGCGACGGCGTGCCGGCGCGATGACATCTTTGATACGTTTCGTTGGTGCGGACGCCGCCGTCCGCACCCCTTCAGCCACACGGCGCGTTCGGTCGAATCGCCAGATATCCGGATTTTTTCATGGCGCGTGACCAGATCGATATGACGCCGCTGCAATCGCGTGACGAACTCGTCGCGTGGTTCGAGGCCGGCATCAAGCCGCCGTCCGAGTTCCGGATCGGCACCGAGCATGAGAAGACCCCGTTCACGCTGGAGGGCCGCCAGCCCGTGCCGTATGACGGCGCGCGCGGCATCGGCGCGCTGCTCGAAGGCATGCAGCTTTTGCTCGGCTGGGAGCCGATCATGGAGAACGGCAACATCATCGGGCTGTATGACGTCACCGGGGGCGGCGCGATCTCGCTAGAGCCGGGCGGACAGTTCGAATTGTCGGGCGCCCCGCTTGAGAACGTGCACCAGACCCAGTCCGAGCTGATGGCGCACTTGGCGCAGGTCCGCGAGATCGCGACGCCGTTGGGCATCGGCTTTCTCGGGCTTGGCATGACGCCGTCCTGGTCGCGGTCGCAGATCCCGGTGATGCCCAAGGGCCGCTACAAGATCATGACCAACTACATGCCGAAGGTCGGCCAGTACGGCATCGACATGATGTACCGGACCTGTACGGTGCAGACCAATCTCGACTTCTCCTCGGAAGCCGACATGGTCAAGAAGCTGCGGGTGTCGCTGGCGCTGCAGCCGGTGGCGACCGCTTTGTTCGCCAATTCGCCGTTCACCGAGGGCAAGCCCAACGGCTTCCTGTCGTTTCGCTCCGAGATCTGGCGCGACACGGATAACGCGCGCGCCGGCATGTTGCCGTGGGTATTCGAGGACGGCATGGGATTCGAGCGCTGGGTCGACTACGCGCTCGATGTGCCCATGTACTTCGTCAAGCGCGGCGAGACCTATATCGATGTCGCCGGCTCGTCGTTCCGCGCCTTCTTCGAGGGCCGCAACAATTCGTTGCCCGGCGAGCGCCCGACGATATCAGATTGGGCCAATCATCTGTCGACGATCTTCCCGGAAGTCCGCCTGAAGCGTTATCTTGAAATGCGCGGCGCCGATGGCGTGCCGTGGGGCCGCCTGCCGGCGCTCCCGGCGTTCTGGGTCGGCCTGTTGTACGACAATGACAGCCTCGACGCGGCCTGGAATCTGGTCAGCCACTGGACCGCCGCGGAGCGTCAGGCGTTGCGCGACGACGTCCCGCGCTTCGGCTTCAAGGCCAGGATCAAGGACCGCTATCTGTTCGAGATTGCTAAGGAATGCCTGAAGCTGTCGCATGCGGGCTTGCGGCGGCGCAACCGCGTCGACCATTCCGGCCGCGACGAGAGCCGCCACCTCGAACCGCTCGAGCGCATCCTCGAAGCGGGCCGCACTCCAGCGGAAGAGATGCTGGATAAATTCAACGGCGATTGGGGTGGCTCCGTGGAGCCGGTCTATCAGGAATACGCGTTCTGATTAAACGGGTTGCCTGGCCTTCGGGCCGTTCATCCGCCGTACAGGTTGATGGCGCTCAAATGACAGCCGATCCAGCGTGATCCGAACGGCCGCCTGCCGGTCTTTCGGAAAAATCATGCTGAATCAATGGGCTGAGGGCGGGACGGCTTTTCGAGGAAAGTCACCCCGCGCTGACAACGCGCGCATTCGAAAGCAACCGCAGATGGAGACAGGTCGCCTGCTCAGGGCGTGTATGGTGGCGCTCGCCTTCTTGGCGGCGGCCGTATGCGCGCGCCCGGCGCTGGCGCAGGCCAATTTCGACCGTCCCGGCGGCGATTATCTCAGCGCTCCCGTGACCTCGGGCGATCCGGCGGAATGCGCGCTGATCTGCGAGCGCGATCGGCGCTGCCGCGCCTGGAGCTTCAATTATCCGACCGGCTTGATCAAGGGCGCGGTCTGCTGGCTGAAGGGCAGCGTGCCGCCTCGAGTCAAGAGCGGCGATTGCTGCGTTTCCGGCGTGCGCGGCGCCGGCGTGGTCGAGCGCCGCAATGACAGCGTTGAAACCTCAATCGACCGCGTCGGCGGCGATTACAAGAATTTCGACCTCAAGGACGGCGACGGCGATGATGCCTGCAAGGCAGCCTGCGCCGCCGACAACAAATGCCGCGCCTGGACCTACGCGCGGCCGGGCTATGCCGGCAAGGAAGCGCACTGCTTCCTGAAGAAGGACATCAAGCCGCCGCGAAGGAAGGCGGGGTTTACCTCGGGCGTGGTGAGATAGCGGCCGCGTACACATCCGTCGTCCCCGCGGAACGCGGGGACCCATAACCACAAATCTCTATTGATGTGCGCGCTGTGGCCCCAGCCTTCGTAATCACAAACATCGGTGGTTATGGGTCCCTTGCGTTCGCAGGGACGACGGTGACGGCTACGACTTCATTCCGCCGGCAACACCGTGAGCTCCGGCCACAGCGCCTTCCATCGCGCCGCCTTTGCCGCGTAATTGGCTGCAGAGAAATTTGGTCCCGGGTTGGGCCGCGCGATTATCGCCACGACGTCATCAAAACCATTCGGTGCGTAAACCTCGTACCCATCCTGCGTCCGCCGGACTCCGATTTGGGTATTCTTGGTCAGAAAGCGATCGATGCCATCGGTCGAGCAACGCAACTGCGGGTAGGGCAGGCCGTGTTTCTCCGGGTACCAGAGGTGCACGCGCGCCTGGTTGCGCGCCTCGACCGCGATGCCGCGGCTTGAAAAGCGCTGCGCCAGCGTGCGGATGACGGCATCTTCGGCTTCCCAGGACGTATCGGGATCGAAATAGAACACGTCGTAATCGTTGATGCCGTAATCGACCGCGCGCTTAGTCAGCACGTTCCACACCGTCTGCACGAGGCAGCCGGAGACCAGCCACGCGTCCGGCAGCGACAGCCGAGACAATTCCTCGGTGATGATCTCGTTGAAGGGATTTTGTAATGCGGCGGTGAGGAATTGGTCTCTATCCATAGGCACGCCGCCGTATGTGGGCCAAGCGAAGCGTGCCCACTATGTCCAATGTTGCAAGCGGGATGGTGGGCGGCGCAAGTGCGCCGTTGCCCACCCTACGAGGCTGTGAATCTTTTCATGGCGGAGGGTCGGCGGCCATGA